>JAXMFH010000016.1:0-67618 GCA_046347845.1 Burkholderiales bacterium
CGGAGACGTCGACGGTCGCCGCCAGGCCGAGCGCGGCGCTGCGCGACGCCCGCTCGAGCGTCTGGTTGATCCCGAGGCCGCGCTTGTAGTAGTCGTCGGCGACGAGCCCGTCGTCGGTCTCGAGCGCGATCACCGCGGTCGAGATGCCGGCGACGACGACGATCGCGGGCCCGAGCATCAGGAGCCAGGGCCAGCGCTGGCGGTACCAGGGCGTGACGGCGTCGGCGTTCATCGCGGGGGCGGCGGTCGGGTTCATCGGGTCTTCGCGAATGTCAGAGGCGCGGCAGGATGAACGTCGAGTGCTCGTCGCGCTTCATCGACGGCTCGTCGGCGGCCTGCACCTGGATCACGATCTTGTGCGGACCGGGCGGGGCGGCGTCCGCGGGCGCCTGCAGCCGGATCGGCACCGTCTGCACCGCCGCCCCCGCGATCGTCACCGGCTGCTCGACGCCGACGACGGCGAGCCCGGGCACGCCGGTCGCGCGGATCGTGAACGCGTGCGGCGCCTCGGACGTGTTCATGATCTGCAGCCGGTACACGTTCTCGATGAGCCCCGGCTGCGACTCGCGCGCGAGCGCGCCGCGGTCGCGCAGCACGTCGACCTTGAGCGGGTTGCGCAACGCGAGCGAGACGCCCGCGGCGACGACGATCAGGAGCAGGATCCCCGAGTAGATCAGCGTGCGCGGCCGCAGCACGTGCTTCCACATCTCCTTCGCGCCGAAGTGCCGGGTGAGCGCGTTCTGCGACGCGTAGCGGATGAGTCCCTGCGGGTAGCCCATCTTGTCCATCACCTGGTTGCACCCGTCGATGCAGGCGGCGCAGCCGATGCACTCGTACTGCAGCCCCTTGCGGATGTCGATGCCCGTCGGGCACACCTGGACGCAGATCTCGCAGTCGACGCAGTGGCCGAGGCCCTTCTCCTTCGGGTCGACCTTGCGCGAGCGCGGTCCGCGGGGCTCGCCGCGCTCGGTGTCGTACGCGATGATCATCGTGTCCTGGTCGAACATGACCGACTGGAAGCGCGCGTACGGGCACATGTACTTGCAGACCTGCTCGCGCATCCAGCCCGCGTTGCCGTAGGTCGCGAAGCCGTAGAACAGGACCCAGAACGTCTCCCAGGGACCGAGCGCGAACGGGATCGCGCGCAGGAGCTCGCGGATCGGCGTGAAGTAGCCGACGAAGGTGATGCCGGTCCACAGGGCGATCGCCCCCCACGCGCCGTGCTTCGCCGCCTTCTTGGCGAACTTGCGGGCGGAGAGCGGCTCCCCGTCGAGGCGCATGCGGGCGACGCGGTCGCCCTCGATCCTGCGCTCGACCCACAGGAAGATCTCGGTGTAGACGGTCTGCGGGCACGCGTAGCCGCACCAGAGCCGTCCCGCGATCGCGGTGAACAGGAACAGCGAGTACGCCGAGATGATCAGCAGGACGGTCAGGTAGATGACGTCCTGCGGCCAGAAGACGAGCCCGAAGACGTAGAACTTGCGCGCGGCGAGGTCGAACAGCACCGACTGCCGGTCGTTCCACGTGATCCACGGCAGCCCGTAGAACACGAGCTGCGTGAGCCAGACGAGCGCCCAGCGCCACCCCGCGAACCAGCCGTGCACGGCGCGCGGGTAGATCTTGCGCGAGATCTCGTAGAGCGAGACCTCCTCGGGCGTCGCGGATGCCGCGGGCGCCGGCACGATCGGGATGGTCTTCGACGGAGCGTCCAAGGGGTGGGGCGGGAACGATGAGACCGGCGGAAGGCTCGCGCCCTCGCGCCGGTCCCGGAGTTGCGGCACCCGCTATCTTACTTCGCGGGCTTGTTCGAGAGCCCCCAGACGTAGGCCGCGACCAGGTGGATCTTCGCCGGCCCCAGGGTTTCCTTGAACGTGGGCATCGCGAGCGTCCCCTCCGACACGTTCACGTTGCGGCCCTTCGTGATGCCCTCGATGATCGTCGCCTCGGAGCTGCCGAAGAGCCAGACGCTGTCGGTCAGGTTCGGAGCGCCGACCGCCTGGTTGCCCTTGCCGTCGGCGCCGTGGCAGGCCGCGCAGTTCTGCTCGAAGAGCGGCTTGCCGGTCTGCGCCCGCAGCGGGTCGCTCGGCAGGCCCGAGAGCGAGCGCACGTACGCCGCCACGTCCTTGGTCCCCTGCTCGCCCAGCACGGCGCCCAGCGCGGGCATCACGCCCATGCGCCCGCCGGTGACGGTCTCGACGATCTTCTCGGGCGCGCCGCCGTAGAGCCAGTCGCCGTCGCGGAGGTTCGGGAAGCCCCGCGCGCCGCCGGCGTCCGAGCCGTGGCACTGCGCGCAGTTGTTGAGGAAAATCCGCTCGCCCATCGCGCGGGCCTCGGCGTTCGCCGCGACCGCCGGGACGTCCATCGCGAGGAACTTGTCGTAGAGCGGCTTCACGCGCGCGTCGACCTCGCCGCGCTCCTTCTCGTACTGGCCGACCGAGGTCCAGCCGAGCACGCCCTTCATCGTGCCGAGGCCGGGATAGAGGATCAGGTAGACGAGCGCGAAGACGATCGTGATCCAGAACAGGTTGCTCCACCACTTCGGCAGCGGGTTGTTGAGCTCCCTGAGATCCTCGTCCCAGACGTGGCCCGTCGTCTCGACGCCCTTGCCGGCGTCCGCGGCGGACGCCGCGCGGGCCTTGCTCGTCGCGAGGAGGATCCACGCGCAGAACGCGATGCCGCCCAGCGTGATGACGATGACCCAGAGGTTCCAGAACCCGGACGTGAAGTCGCTCATGACTGCTGCTCCCCAGATGGCGCGCGCGGCGCGGCGACGCCGTCGGCGTCGTCGGGCAGCGCGAACGGCGCGTTGGCCGCGTCGTCGAAGGCCCGCCTGCGCCCGCTGCTCCAGGCCCAGGCCACGATGGCGATGAACGCGACGAACGAGATGACGGTCGACGCGCTGCCGAACAGGGCGGTCAGGTCCATCACGTCACCTCGCGTTCTTGAGGGCCGTGCCGAGGTGCTGCAGGTACGCGACGACCGCGTCCTCCTCGGTCTTGCCGGCGAGCTCGGAGCCCGCCTTCGCGATCTCCTCGTCGGTGTAGGGCGCGCCGAGCGTGCGCAGCGTCCGCATCTTCGCCTCGATGTTCGACGCGTCGACCGGCGTCTTGGCGAGCCAGGTGTAGGCCGGCATGTTCGACTCGGGCACGACGTTGCGCGGGTTCTGCAGGTGCGTCCGGTGCCACTCGTCCGAGTAGCGGCCGCCGACGCGGGCGAGGTCCGGCCCCGTGCGCTTGCTGCCCCACTGGAACGGACGGTCGTAGACGAACTCGCCCGCGACCGAGTAGTGGCCGTAGCGCTCGGTCTCCGCGCGGAACGGCCGCACCATCTGCGAATGGCAGTTGTAGCAGCCTTCGCGGACGTAGATGTCGCGGCCGGTCAGCTGCAGCGGCGTGTAGGGCTTGAGACCGGCGACCGGCTCGGTGGTGGACTTCTGGAAGAACAGCGGCACGATCTGGGCGAGCCCGCCGAAGCTGACGGCGAGCACGGTCAGCACGATCATCCAGCCGACCTTGGTTTCGATGGTTTCGTGGGTCATGGCCATGGCAGTCTCCGAGGGCTCACGCGTGCGCCGCGGCGCCGGTCGGGATCGGCGCCTCGTACGCCTTCCCGCCCGAGACCGTGCGGATCACGTTGTAGGCCATGATCAGCATCCCGGTGAGGAACAGGAGGCCGCCCAGGAGCCGGATCGTGTAGAACGGATAGGTCGCCTTCACGCTCTCGACGAACGCGTAGGTGAGCGTGCCGTCGGGGTTGGTCGCGCGCCACATCAGGCCCTGCATCACGCCGGCGATCCACATCGCGGCGATGTAGAGCACGACGCCGATCGTCGCGATCCAGAAGTGCGCCGTGATGAGCCGGATCGACCACATCTCGGTCTTGCCGAACATCCGCGGGATCAGGTAGTAGATCGAGCCGATCGAGATGAACGCGACCCAGCCCAGCGCGCCCGAGTGCACGTGGCCGACCGTCCAGTCGGTGTAGTGCGAGAGCGCGTTGACCGTCTTGATCGACATCATCGGGCCCTCGAACGTGCTCATCCCGTAGAACGAGAGCGAGACGATCAGGAACTTGAGGATCGGGTCGTCGCGCAGCTTGTGCCACGCCCCCGACAGCGTCATGATGCCGTTGATCATGCCGCCCCACGAGGGCGCGAGCAGGATCAGCGAGAAGATCATCCCGAGCGACTGCGTCCAGTCAGGCAGCGCCGTGTAGTGCAGGTGGTGCGGGCCCGCCCACATGTACGTGAAGATCAGCGCCCAGAAGTGCACGACCGAGAGCCGGTAGCTGTACACGGGCCGGCCGGCCTGCTTCGGCACGAAGTAGTACATCATCCCGAGGAAGCCCGCGGTCAGGAAGAAGCCGACCGCGTTGTGGCCGTACCACCACTGCACCATCGCGTCCTGGACCCCGGCGTAGGCCGAGTACGACTTCCATCCGGTCCACGAGACCGGCACCGCCGCGCTGTTCACGAGGTGCAGGAGCGCGATGGTCAGGATGTACGCGCCGAAGAACCAGTTGGCGACGTAGATGTGCGGCGTCTTGCGCTTCGCGATCGTCCCGAAGAAGACGACCGCGTAGGCGACCCACACGAGCGTGATCAGGACGTCGATCGGCCACTCGAGCTCCGCGTACTCCTTCGAGGACGTGATCCCGAGCGGCAGCGTGATCGCCGCGAGCACGATCACGGCCATCCAGCCCCAGAACGTGAAGCTCGCCAGCGCGTCGGAGAAGAGCCGCGTCTGGCAGGTCCGCTGCACGACGTAGTAGGACGTCGCGAAGAGCGCCGAGCCGCCGAACGCGAAGATGACCGCGTTCGTGTGCAGCGGCCTCAGGCGCCCGTAGGACAGCCATGGGATGCCGAAGGTGAGGTCGGGCCAGATCAGCTGGGCGGCGATGATCACGCCGACCAGCATCCCGACGATGCCCCAGACGACCGTCATGATCGCGAACTGGCGCACGACCTTGTAGTTGAACGTCGCTTCACTGGCCATTGCCGCTGCCCCCGTGGGTCACGCCTGTCGACGACCGGGCACGAGGAGCCCCTCTGCCGGCCGGTTTGTGCATTGCATCATGTTACGTGCGCCCGGCCTTGCCGGAATTGACCGTGGTCAAGGACGAGGGGGCGGCACTCGTGCCTGCGGGCGGTCCCGCGTCGTCGTCCGCGAGGATCCGGTGGGCGGGCCCTTCGAGGTCCTCGTACTGGCCGCTCCGCACGCTCCAGACGAACACGCCCGCGATCAGCGCGACCAGCACGAGCGACAGCGGGATCAGCAGGAGCAGGATGTCCATCGTCAGCGGAGCGCGGCCGGCGCCAGCGGTCGCGCGGACCCGGCGGCGTCGCCGGCCGGCGCGGCGCTCCGCGGCACGCGCGCGAGCCGCGCCGCGTTGACGACGACGACGAGCGAGGACACCGACATGCCGGCCGCCGCGACCAGGGGCGTCACCCACCCCAGCGCGGCGGCGGGGATCGCGATCGCATTGTAGACCGTCGCCCACGCGAGGTTCTGGCGCACGACGAGGAGCGTGCGCCGCGCCTGCGCGATCGCGTCGGCGATCCGGTCGAGGCCGCCCGCGAGCACGACGACGTCGGACGTCCACTGGGCGATCGGCGTGGCGCCCGCGAGCGACGCCGAGACCTGCGCCTGCGCGAGCGACGGCGCGTCGTTGATGCCGTCGCCGACCATCGCGACGACCGCGCCCTCCCGCTGCAGCGCCGCCACTGCCTCGCGCTTCGCCTCGGGCGCGAGATCGCCGCGCGCCCGCGGGATGCCGGCGGCCTCCGCGAAGGCGTCGGCGGAGGCCTGGCGGTCGCCCGACAGAACCGACGTCGACACGCCGAGCGCCGCGAGGCGCGCGACGGCGGCCCGCGCCCCCGGGCGCAACTCGTCGCCGAGCGCGCAGGCCGCGACGAAACCGCGCTCGTCGCCCAGCGCGACCACGCTCGCCCGTCCGCCCGCCTCCTGCGCAAACGCCCCGAGCGCCGCGGGCGCCGGCCCCGCGACCTCCGCGACGAAGTCGATGCGCCCCAGGCGCCAGCGCCGGCCGGCGACGGTCCCGGTCACGCCCTGCCCGGGCACCTGCGAGACGTCGTCGGCCGAACGCGCCTCGCCTCCGGCCGCGCCGACGATCGCGCGCGCGATCGGATGCTCGGAGCGGCTCTCGAGCGCCGCCGCGATCGCGAGCGCCTCCGCCTCGTCCACGCCGCCGAACGCGCGCATGCCGGCGAGGCGCACGACCCCCTCGGTCAGCGTGCCGGTCTTGTCGAACGCGACGTGCGTGACGCGGGCGAGCGCCTCGAGCGCGTCGGGGCGCGCGAGCACGACGCCGCGCCGTCCGAGCGCGCCCGCCGCGGCCGCGAGCGCGGCCGGCGTGGCGAGCGAGAGCGCGCAGGGGCACGAGACGACGAGCAGCGCGAAGCTCACCGGGAGCACGCGCGACGGATCGATCGCGAACCAGGCGGTCGCAACGGCCGCGGCGAGAGCGAGCAGCCCCGCGACGAAGACCGCCGCCGCGCGATCGGCGAGCCGCGCGACGCGCGGGCGGGCGGAGGCCGCGAGGTCGACCATCCGCATCACGGCCGCGAGCTCGGTCGCCTCGCCGGCCGCGGTCACGCGGACCACGAGGGGGCGGTCGCGCGTGACCGAGCCCGCGAGCACGCGGTCGCCCGTGCCCCGCGCGTGCGGCCAGCTCTCGCCGGTCAGCATCGCCTCCTCGACGAGCGCCGCGCCGTCGGCGACGACGCCGTCGGCCGGCACCGTCGCGCCGGCCCGAACGAGCACGTGGTCGCCCGGGGCGAGCGTCGAGGCGTCGACGGTCGCGGTGCTCGCGCCGGGCCAGGCCTCGTAACGCTCGGCGGTCGCCGGCAGCGCGCGCGCGGCGCGCTCGATCGCCTCGCCCGCGCGCTGGCGCGTGGCGAGCTCGACCAGCCGCGCGGAGAGCAGGAGGGCGACGAACATCGTGACCGAGTCGTAGTAGACCGGGCCGCCGGGCCCGAGCGTCGACCACGCGCTCGCGCCGAACGCCGCCGCGAGCCCGAGCGCGACCGGGACGTCCATGCCGAGCCGCCGCCGCGCGAGGTCGCGCCAGGCGCCCGCGAAGAACGGCCACGCGGACCACGCGACGACCGGGATCGTCATCACGAGGCTCGCCCAGTCGAGCAGCCGCTGGTGCTCGGCGGCGACGCCTTCGTCGGACAGGTAGCCCGGCACCGAGAACATCATCACCTGCATCATCGCGAGCAGCGCGACGCCGGTGCGGACGATGAGCGTGCGCCGCTCGGCGCGCGCGAGCGCCTCCCGGCGGGCGGGATCGTAGGGGTGCGCGCGGTAGCCGATCGCGGCGATCGCGGCGATCACGCGGTCGAGCGTCGTCTCGCCGTCGCGCCAGACGACCCGCGCGCGCCGCGTCGCGAAGTTGACGCCCGCCTCGACGACCCCCGGCTCGCGCGCGAGCCACGATTCGACGAGCCACACGCACGCGCCGCAGGTGAGCCCGTCGAGCAGCAGCGAGACCTCGCGCAGCCCCCCCGGCAGCGTGCGGACGAGCCCGGCGGCGGCGGCCGCGGCGTTCCACGCGACCGCGCGCTCGCCTTCGCCGGCCGCGGTGGGGTTCGGAGCGGTGCGCGACAGGTAGTAGCGATCGAGGCCGGCCCCCGCGATCGTCGTCGCGACCGCGAGGCAGCCCGCGCAGCAGAACGCGCGCTCCTCGCCCGCGATCGGCGCGCGCCAGCGCGACCGGGGCGGCACCGGCGCGCCGCAATGCCAGCACGCGGCGCCCCCCGCCGCGCTCGCCGCGACCCCGGCGCCCGCGGCGGCGCCCGTGGTTCCGGCCGTCTGCGTCGACATCCGTCGATTTTCCTTCCCGCGCGAGGGGAGCGGCAAGGATAATGGGCGACAATCTTGACCCGCCCGCGCCCCGCGGTTGACCTGCGTCAACGCAGTCGGACGCCGCCGGCTCGTAGGCTCGATCGACCGACCCACCCCAGGAGTCCGCCATGTACAAGAATCTCCTCGTCGCCACCGACGGATCGAAGCTCTCGACGAAGGCCGTCGTGCACGCGATCGGCCTCGCGAAGCCGCTCGGCGCGAAGATCACCGCGTTCTACGCGGCGCCCGACTACCCGCTGCCGATGTACGCCGACGGCGTCGTCTACGAGCCGGTCTCGAAGAAGGAGTACGCGGCGATGATGGCGAAGGAGGCGACGAAGGTGCTCGACGCCGTCGCCGCGAAGGCGAAGGCCGCGGGCGTCGAGTGCACGACCGTCCACATGATCGCCCCCGCCCCCTGGGAGGCGATCCTCTCCGCGGCGAAGAAGGAGAAGTGCGACGCGATCGTGATGGCGTCTCACGGCCGGCGCGGCGTGTCGGCGCTCCTGCTCGGCTCCGAGACGCAGAAGGTGCTGACGCACGGCAAGCTGCCGGTGATCGTCGTTCGCTGACGCCCCGTACCGGGCCCGCCGTCGCGGGCCCGCCGTCCGCGCCCGGCCCCCGGAGGCCGGGGCGGCCGCCCCGGCATCGCGGCCCTCCGACCGGAGGCCGCGAAACTGCGCTAAAATCAAGGCTTTGCACGACAAAGCCCGACGATGCGCGCCTCGAAGTTCTACCTGAACACCCTGAAGGAAGCCCCGGCCGAGGCCGACGTCACGAGCCAGAAGCTCATGCTTCGCTCGGGGATGATCAAGAAGCTGTCCTCCGGCATCTACTCGTGGCTGCCGCTCGGGCTGGTCACGCTGCGCAAGACCGAGCAGATCGTGCGCGAGGAGATGAACCGCGCCGGCGCGCTCGAGTGCTACCTGCCGCACGTGATCCCCGCGGAGCTCTGGCAGGAGACCGGGCGCTGGGACAAGTTCGGCCCGCAGCTCCTCAAGATCAGGGACCGCCACGAGCGCGACTTCCTGTTCGGCCCGACGCACGAGGAGCCCGTCACCGACATCGTCCGCAAGGACGTGCGGAGCTACCGGCAGCTGCCGCTCAACCTCTACCAGATCCAGGTCAAGTTCCGCGACGAGATCCGCCCGCGCTTCGGCGTGATGCGCGGGCGCGAGTTCCTGATGAAGGACGCGTACTCGTTCGACGTCGACCGCGACGCGCTGATGCGGAGCTACCGGGCGATGTACGACGCGTACGAGCGCATCTTCACGCGGCTCGGGCTGAAGTTCCGCGCCGTCGAGGCGGACACCGGCGCGATCGGCGGGTTCGCGTCGCACGAGTTCCAGGTGCTCGCCGACGCGGGCGAGGACGCGATCGCGTGGTGCCCGCAATCGAACTACGCGGCGAACGTCGAGCAGGCCGAGGCGCTCGCGCCCGCCGCGCCGCGTCCCGCGCCCGCCGAGGCGATGCGCCGGGTCGCGACGCCGGTGCAGACGACCTGCGAGGACGTGACCGCCCTCCTCGGCGTCCCGCTCGCGCGGAGCGTCAAGGCCATCATGCTCGCGGTCGACACGGAGGGCCAGCCGCCGCGCATCGTCATGCTGCTCGTGCGCGGCGACCACACGCTGAACGAGGTCAAGGCCGGCAAGCTCCCGGAGCTCGAGGGATTCCGCTGGGCGGGCGACGCCGAGATCCGTGCCGCGATCGGAAGCCCGCCCGGCTTCCTCGGCCCGGTCGGTCTCCCGAAGGACGTCGCGCTGATCGTCGACCGGACGGTGGCGGCGATGGCCGACTTCGTCTGCGGCGCGAACGAGGAGGGCTTCCACCTCGCCGGCGTCAACTTCGGCCGCGACTGCCGCGAGCCCGACCGCGTGGCCGACCTGCGCAACGTGGTGGCGGGCGACCCGTCGCCCGACGGCAAGGGAGCCCTCGAGATCCTGCGCGGCATCGAGGTCGGGCACGTGTTCGCGCTGGGCACCCGCTACTCGCGCGACATGGGCGCGACCTACCTCGACGCACAGGGCCAGTCGCACCTGATCGAGATGGGCTGCTACGGGATCGGCGTGACGCGCGTCGTCGCGGCCGCCATCGAGCAGAACCACGACGCGCGGGGGATCGTCTGGCCCGACGCGATGGCGCCCTTCCGGGTGGCGATCGCCCCGGTCGGCTACGACCGGAACCCGGCGGTCCGGGAACTTGCCGACCGCCTGCATGACCAATGGGAGGCCCGCGGACTCGAGGTCCTCCTCGACGACCGGGGCGAGCGCCCTGGCGTGATGTTTGCTGACCTGGAGCTGATCGGCATCCCGCACCGGGTCACGATCGGCGACCGGGGGCTCAAGGACGGGAAGGTCGAGTACCAGGGGCGGCGCGACGCCGCGGCCACCCCGGTGCCCGTCGACGGAATCGACCGGTTCCTCCAGGACAGGCTCTGACACCGACGCACGTGCTTCGACGCCCGACCCTCGCCCTCGCGACCGCGCTCGCCGCGGCGGCCGCGCTCGCTCCGCTCCCGGCGCTGGCCGGCGCGCAGGCCGAAGAGTCGCTCGCGCCTTCGGTCGCGACCGTGCTGTCGCGGTCGATCTCCGACCGGCCGGTTCCGCAGAACTGGGAAGAGCGGCCCGACGCGCGCGCGTGGATCGCCGAGATGGGCAAGCGCCTCGGCTCGCGGCTCCCCGACGAGGAGGAGCGTCGCGAGCTCCTGCGCACCGTCCACTACGAGGCGGTGCGCGCCGGGCTCGATCCGCAGCTCGTGCTCGCCGTGATCCACCACGAGAGCGGCTTCAAGAAGTACGCGGTGTCGGTGGCCGACGCGCGCGGCTACATGCAGGTGATGCCGTTCTGGACGCGGCTCATCGGGAGTCCGGGCCAGAACCTGTTCCACCTGCGCACGAACCTGCGCTACGGCTGCGTGATCCTGCGCCACTACCTCGACATCGAGGGCGGCGATCTCTACCGCGCGCTCGGCCGCTACAACGGCAGCCTCGGCCGCCCCGAGTACCCGACCGCGGTCCTCGCGGCGATGCAGCGCTACGCGTCGTCGTCGGCGCCGGTCGCGATCGGCGTCTCCGCCGCGCTGCCCGCCGCGCGGTGAGCGCGGCGGCGCGAGCGACCGTCGTCGGGCGCTTCGCCCCGTCGCCGACCGGCCCGCTCCACTTCGGATCGCTCGTCGCCGCGCTCGCGAGCTGCTGCGACGCGCGCGCCGCGGGCGGACGCTGGCTCGTCCGGATCGAGGACGTCGACGAGCCTCGCGCGGTCCCGGGCGCCGAACGCGACATCCTCGCGACGCTCGGCCGATACGGCTTCGCCGCCGACGGTCCGATCGTGCGCCAGTCGGAGCGCGGCGCGCACTATGCGCGCGCGCTCGACGCGCTCGACGCGCGGGGACTGGTCTATCCGTGCGCGTGCTCGCGGCGGGAGCTCGCGTCCGCCCCCCTCTCGTCCGCCGGCGAGCGCGTCTATCCCGGCACCTGCCGCGACGGCATTCCCGCCGACCGCGCCTCGCGCGTTCAGAATTCGATCCGTCTGCGCGTCGACGAAGCGGTGGTCGAGTTCGTCGACCGTCTGCAGGGCCCGCAGCGTCAGGACCTCGCACGCGAGGTCGGCGATTTCGTCGTCCGCCGCGCGGACGGGCTCGCCGCCTACCAGCTCGCGGTGGTCGTCGACGACGCCGCGCAGCGCGTGACGGACGTCGTCCGGGGCGCCGACCTGCTCGCCTCGACGCCGCGGCAGATCCACCTGCAGCGCGTGCTCGGCTGCGCGACGCCCACGTACCTGCACGTGCCGATCGCGGTCGACGCGGCGGGCGAGAAGCTCTCCAAGCAGACGCGCGCGCCCGCGCTTCCCGACGATCCGCTGCCCGTTCTCGTCGCGGCGTGGCGGTTCCTCGAGCAGCCCGCGATCGCGCCCGCGACGCTCGCGGAGTTCTGGTCGCTCGCGTTCGCCGCGTGGTCACCCGCGCGGCTGCCACCGGTGACGATGCTGCCGGCGCCGCGGATCGCGCTCGCGGTATAATTGCAATTGTGCCGCGGGCGACGGCGCCGTCTCGCGCCGCGGCGCCCGAGCTTGCCCGAGGGCCTCGTGCGTTCCCGTGTTCGGCCCGCGACGTGCCCCCGTTCCACGATGGCGCCTGCCGCGACCGGCGCCGCTTCCGGACCTCCCGCATGACCACGCTCGTTGCCGTGCGCAAGCACGACGAAATCGCCATCGCCGCCGACTCGCTCACGACGTTCGGCGACCTGAAGCTCGCCGCGCCGTTCGACCGCAGCCCCGAGAAGATCGTCCACTACCGTGGCACGTACCTCGGCCTGTGCGGCTCGGCCGCGCACCAGCTCGTGTTCGAGAGCCTGCTCGCGAGCCGGCAGGACCTCGACTTCTCTGGCCGGCTCGCGATCTTCGACACGCTGCGGAAGCTCCACCCGGTGCTCAAGGACCAGCACTTCCTGAATCCCAAGGAGGAGGAAGACGATCCGTACGAGTCGACGCAGATCACCGCGCTGATCGCGAACGAGCACGGCATCTTCGGCGTCTACTCGATGCGCGAGGTGTTCGAGTACACGCGCTTCTGGGCGGTCGGTTCCGGCCGCGAGTTCGCGCTCGGCGCGATGAACGCCCTCTACCCGCGGCTTAAGACCGCCGAGGCGGTGGCGCGCGCGGGCATCGAGGCCGGCGCGACGTTCGACAAGAACACGGCGCTGCCGATGTCGCTCTACACGCTGAAGACGCGCGGCTGATGGCCGATGCGGTCGTGCCGTTCGTGCTCGAGGGCGCCGCCGTCCGCGGCGCGTACGTGCGCATGGACGGGGCGGCGCGAGCGGCGTTGGCCTCGCACGACTACCCGCCGCCGCTCCGGCGCGTGCTCGGCGAGCTCCTCGCGGCCGCGGCGCTGCTCGCCGCCGGGCTCAAGTTCCGCGGCTCGCTCATCGTCCAGCTCGCCGGCCCCGGGCCGGTGAAGCTCGCCGTGGTCGAGTGCGACCACGCGCTCTCGCTGCGCGCGACGGCCCAGTGGGACCGCGAGGCCGTCCCGCGCCTGGCGCACGACGCCTCGCTCGCCGAGCTCGCGGGCGACGCGACGCAGGCGCGCCTCGCGATCACGCTCGACCCCGAGGACGGCCCGCTCTACCAGGGCATCGTCGCGCTCGAGGCGGGCTCGGTCGCGACGCTGCTCGAGCACTACCTCGCGTCCTCCGAGCAGCTCGAGACGCGCCTCGCGCTCACCGCCGGCGATCGAGGCGTGGCCGGCCTCCTCGTCCAGCGCCTGCCCGGTGCGGGCGAAGAGGACGCGGCCGCCTGGGACGAGGCCGCCCGGATCGCGGGTGCCGCCTCGGCCGCCGATCTCGTCGCGGGCGACGGGCCGACCGCGGCGCTCGCGGCGCTGTTCGCGACGCGCGACCTCCGCGTGTTCGAGGCGCGCGAGCCGCGGTTCGCGTGCCGCTGCTCGCGGGCGCGCGTCGAGCAGGCGCTGCGGATCGCGGGCCGCGACGAGGTCGAGGCCGCGCTCGCCGAGAGCGGAGAGGTCGTCGTCACCTGCGAGTACTGCGGCCGCCGCTACGTCTGCACGCCGGCTCAGGCGCGCGCGCTCTTCGAGGCGTCGACGTGATCGGTCGCGACCGCGGGCCCGACAATGCCGACTCGCGCGTCCGGCTCGACAAATGGCTCTGGGCCGCGCGCTTCTACAAGACGCGCGCGCTCGCGTGCGACGCGATCGAGACCGGCCACGTGCGCGTGGCCGGCGAGCGCGTCAAGCCCTCGCGCGGCGTAAGGGCGGGCGACCGCGTCACCGTGCGCAAGGGCGGCCTTGCCTGGGAGGTCGAGGTCGTCGCGCTCGCGGAGCGTCGCGGCTCCGCGACCGACGCGGCGAAGCTCTACCGCGAGGATCCGGCGAGCGCTCGCGCCCGCGAGGAGGAGCTCGCCCGGCGTCGGGCCGCCGCGCCGCCGCGATTCCCCGGGCGCCCGACCAAGCGCGACCGGCGGGCGCTCGACGATTTCCTCAACGAACCGTAGCGGCGTCGCTGCGTCGGCGAGGGGCCCCATCCGGAGGATGGGGATCGACGACGCGCGCTTGCGATCGCCGCAGGCGGCCGACACGCGACACATCACATCGCGTCGGTCGGTCCAGGAGGCCGCGGTTCGACGACCTTCAGCGGCGGTCCGTTGCGTCGCGCGTTGCCGTCGGTCGGCCGTCGGGCGTCCCCGCCGTCTCGGCGCTCGATTCCCACACCGCGGGGTCGGGGTCGAAGGCTCCGCGCTCCGGTCGCGAATCGCGTCCGGAGCGCCGGGCCGCCAGCACGTCGGCGACGATCAGCGCGATTGCCGCACCCGCGGCGCCGAAGCTCCACGGCAGGAGCGTCGGCGCTTGCGCGAGTTGCGAGAGCGCGCCGAGCGCGAATCCCCCGAGGAGCGCGACGAGCGCGAGCGTCCGGATCATCGTGGCGGACCGCCGGGCGTCAGGCGGGCGGCGAGGCCTCGTCGCGCGCCTCGGGCGGCGCGTCGGGGGCGGGCTCGGGCGGCCGCGGAAGCAGGCGCATGACGATCAGGAGCGCGATGCCCGCGATGCCGAGGCCCGAAACGAGGCGCATGTCGCCGCCGAAGGCCAGGATCGGAGCGATCGCGAGCGCACCGCCCAGGAGCGCCGTGCCCGCGAGGCCCACCGCCCGGCGGATCGTGACGAGCGTCACCTGCGCGCCGCGTTCAGCACAGCCGCATGTTCGCGATGTCGAGCAGCAGCTCCGGCTGTCGCCAGCCTCGCCACAGCAGCCACGCGATGACGCCGGCGGCGACCAGGCCGACCAGGTGCAGCACGACGCGCCGGTAGCGCGCGCGCGGCGTCGGACGGTTCGTGGTCGGGGCGGCGGTCACCCCGCCGATTCTACGCGCGCTGCGGTTCCGGCGGGACGACGCCGACCAGCGAGACGGGCTGCGCGGGGAGCACCC
Organism: Burkholderiales bacterium; assembly: GCA_046347845.1. Classification (GTDB taxonomy): domain Bacteria; phylum Pseudomonadota; class Gammaproteobacteria; order Burkholderiales; family Casimicrobiaceae; genus VBCG01. Next base: position 14,805 of record JAXMFH010000016.1, read on the forward strand.
CCAGCTCGCGAATCGCGGCCATCACCGAGCTGAAGTCGACGGCCGTGCGCACGTCCTGGATCGGCTTCGCGAGCAGGTTGACGGCGCGGCCGCTCACGAGGAGCGGCATCGACGCGGGCAGCGCCTGCCGCAGGCCGCGGATCTCCTGGCCGGCGATCTTGCCCGAGATGCCGCGGTCGAACAGCAGCACGACGCCGGTGACCTTGTACGCCGCGGCGGCGCCGGCGATCTCCTGCGCCGGCACGCCGGCGCCCAGCGTCAGGCAGTTGACGCCGTCGGTGAACAGCAGCAGCTCGAGGATCGCGAGGCCGAGCTGGTTGGGATCGTTGGGCGGCGTGGCGAGCAGCACGAGCTTCGCGTCGCGCGTCGGGCGGACGAGCCGCGTCACGTCGCGCAGCAGCCGCTGCGCGAGGTCCGCGAAGCGGAGCTCCTGGAAGTTCTGCATGTCGCCGCGCACGACGCGCTCGTGCACCGCCTCGTTGAGCGGGATCAGCGTCTGCTCGAGGAAGCGCCGCAGCCCCTGGCCGACCAGGAGCTTCGACAGGTGGTTCTGCAGCTCGCCCACGCGGTGCTGCGACAGGAGCCTGACCGCGGTCTCGATCTCCTGCGGCAGCGGCGCGGGCTCGTCGACGGCGAGGCCGAGCATCGAGTTGAGCGCCGTGTCCGACAGCGGCACCACCGCGCCCGCGCGCCAGCCTTCGGAAAGGAGCTGCTTGATGAGCTTCAGGCGCGCGACCTGGTCCGGCGGATAGACGCGGTCGCCGAACGGGTCGCGCAGCGGTGACGGGAACCCGTAGCGGCGCTGCCACATGTAGAGCTGCTCGCGGCGCAGGCCGGTGGTCCGGACCACTTCGCGGATGTGGAGCGCGCCGCGGAGGTCGCCCGCCGGCGCGGGGGTGTCGAGCGCGGAAGGCCGGGGCTCGCTCCGGCGGCTCGGTGCCTTGATCAAGATGCCCATGAGCGTCGATCCTGTTCCAACGGCGTCAGTTGAGCCGTTCAGGCTGTAATCCACAAGCTGGCATGATAAACCCGCCCGGTGCGCGTCATGCCGGGCATCCGGCGATTTCCGCGACGACCGGACGGCCCGGGCGCGTGCACGGCCTGAACAGCACAATGCGTGCCACCGGAACGGGCACGACCTTGCCGCTCTCGGCGCCTTGGGCGAAGATCGGCCCTCCGCCCCACCGTCAGGAGCGCCACGAGCGAGGCGCCGGTGCCGGCGCGCCGGCAGCCCCGCGGGGGCGCGACGCGCGACTCCGGCGCCGACGCGGCCGTCATGTTCGGATTCGGCAAGACCGCGAGGGATCCGCTCGCCGACGCGAGATCGGCCGAGCGCTGGTTCGCCGCCCAGCCCGCGGGCGACCCGCTCGCGACGCACGCCGAGCTCATGAGCGCGCTGGGGGCGATCGCCGAGCGCGGCCGCACGCGCACGCCCGCCATGCTCGAAGCGGTGTTCCGCGCCGACGCGCTCGCGCAGCCCGTGCGCGAGGCGCTCACCGCCCAGTACATCGAGCACGCGAGCCGGAGCTCGCGCATCGAGCACCAGCTGTGGTCCGCGCTCTTCGACATGTCGCAGGCGTTCCTGCTCGCGTACGCGGCGTTCTCGAACGACGTCGCCGACCACGGACAGAGCGGCAAATGGCAGTCGCTCCTGCCCGGGATCATCGCCCGGGAGATCGTCCACCTCGGCCTCGAGGCGAAGATCCGGCTCTACCGCTACGAGCAGTGGATCCCGGCCAAGTGGACCGAGCTGCACTCGCTGTTCTCGCTCGCCTGCAGCCGCAGGATCGAGCGCCAGGCGGTCGGCGCCGACGGCGGGCGCACCTCGACGATCGAGCACGCGTACCTGACCGTCCTCGTCCTGCAGCTCATGAACGCGGGCAACCTGACGGCGAAACACCTCGAATGGGTGGCCGGCGAGCTCGACGAGTGGTGCGCGCCGTTGCGGCTCTCGCTCGAGCCGTCGAGCGTGTCGTCGTTCTACGTCGACCTCGGCAGCCGCGAGGGGCTCAAGCGCCGCACGCCGGCGCCGCTCGAGGGCCGCGTGCTGTTCCTGGACACGCGCCCGCTGCACGCGATGCTGATGCAGAACGTCGTGATGATCGAGCAGAAGATCCGGCACCAGCCGCTCTCCGACCGCACGCCGCGGCGCAGCGAGCAGCTCGCGCTGCTCACGAAGCTCGCCTCGCAGGTCGACCCGGAGTTCCGGCCGTTCGCGCGGCGCGGCGAGCGGACGGCGGCCGTGGGCATGGTCGACGCGATCGTCGGCTTCCAGAAGATCGCGGGCTACCTGCACGAGGAGGAGCGCGATCCGCTGCCGCGCGTCGATCCCGGCAAGAGCTTCGGCGGCACGATGGAGCTCGCCGTGTTCGGCCACGCGCGGAACGAGGACGACCGGCGGCGCGAGCTCGCGCGCAGGCGCCTCGCGACCTGGGGCGCGTCGGGCGGTCCCTGGGAGGTGAAGGACGTCTCGCAGACCGGCTTCCGGCTGGTCGCGCCGATGAGCGCGGCATCCGCGGTGACGCTCAACACGCTCGCCGCGATCCGCCCCTACGGACACGCGTTCTGGACGCTCGGCATCGTGCGCAGGATGAAGCGCCTCACCACCGACCGCGCGGAGATCGGCCTCCAGGTGATCGCGAACACGCTGATCGGCGTCGAGCTCTGCGAGCAGCGGCGCGGCAACGCCGAATCCGGCTACTCGGTCGAGGGCGAGAACTCGACGCTCGACGGCCGAACGTTCCCGGGACTGTTCCTCGCGCTGCGCAAGCGCGAGGGCGAGACCGCGGTGCAGTCGCTGATCGTTCCCGCCGTCGAATACCAGCCTGCGCGGCGGTTCCGGCTCAACACGCCGCGCCAGACCGTGCCGATCCGCTTCGGGCGCCTGATCGAGCAGCAGCCCGACTGGGTGTGGGCGGCCGTCGAGCCCCTCGACCTCGCGAACACCGACGTGCTGTCTCCCGCGACCGTGGCGCCGGGGCTGAAGCAGGCTTAGCGGCCGGCACGCGGCCCGTCGCGCTTCCTCGACGGAACCGCGCGTCGGCGGCGCGCCGGTTCGGGCTTCGACCCCGCGCCTCCCGCCTTCCCGGAACCCCGTCGGCCTCAAGGCCGACCCACGGGCCCGCCTTGCGCGGCCGCGACGCGCGACCTCGACGAAGCACGCCCGCGATCGCCGCAGTCGGCCGACGCGCCGCGCACGGCCCCCTTCCCCGCGCCCCCCGGATGACCGGCGCCGCGGTATGCTCTGGCGCGATGAAGGACCGCTACGCCGAGATCCACGGCGCGTTCCGCTGGAACGTGCCCGCGTCGTTCAACATCGCCGAAGCCTGCTGCAGGCGCTGGGCGCGCGACCGCGCGCGCTTCGCGCTCTACTGGGAGGACGAGTCGGGCGAGACGGCCGCGTACACGTTCTGGGACCTGCGGCAGCGCGCGAACCGCCTGTCGAACGCGCTCTCGTCGCTGGGCATCGGGCGCGGCGACCGCGTCGCGCTGATGCTGCCGCAACGCCCGGAGACCGCGATCGCGCACGTCGCGGTCTACCAGATGGGCGCGATCGCGGTGCCGCTGTCGTTCCTGTTCGGCCCCGAGGCGCTCGAGTACCGGCTCGTCCACAGCGCGTCGAAGGCGGCGATCGTCGACCCGCAGTCGCTGCCCAACCTCGCGCCGATCCGCGACCGCTGCCCGGGCGTCGCGCACGTGATCGGCGTCGCCGGCGCGCGCGACACCGGCGTCCTCGCGTGGGACGACCTGCTCGCGAAGGCGTCGCCCCGGTACGACGCGGTCGCGACGAAGCCCACCGACCCCGCGCTCGTCATCTACACGAGCGGCACGACGGGCCCGCCGAAGGGCGCGCTGATGCCGCACTCGTGCCTGATCGGCAACCTGCCCGGCTTCACGCACTCGCACGACGGCTATCCGCGCGAGGGCGACCTCTTCTGGTCGCCCGCCGACTGGGCGTGGACCGGCGGCCTGATGGACGCGCTCCTCCCGACGCTCTACCACGGCCAGCCGATCGTCGGCTACCGCGGGCGCTTCGACCCGGAGCGCGCCTTCGCGCTCGTCGAGAAGTACGGGATCCGCAACGCGTTCCTGTTCCCGACCGCGCTCAAGATGATGATGAAGGCGTGCCCGCGGCCGCGCGAGCGCTTCGACGTGCCGCTGCGCTCGATCATGAGCGCCGGCGAGTCGGTCGGGTCGACCGTGTTCGAGTGGGCGCGCGACGCGCTCGGCGTGACGATCAACGAGATGTTCGGCCAGACCGAGATGAACTACATCGTCGGCAACTCGCACGAGCTGTGGCCGGCGAAGCCGGGCTCGATGGGCCGGCCGTACCCGGGCCACCGCGTCGCGGTGATCGACGACGAGGGCCGCGAGGTGCCGCGCGGCGAGGCCGGCGAGGTCGCCGTGCACCGGATCGCGCCCGACGGCACGCCCGACCCGGTGTTCTTCCTCGAGTACGCGGGCAACCCCGAGGGCACGCGGGCCAAGTACGCGGGCGACTGGTGCCGCACCGGCGACGTCGCCGTGATGGACGAGGACGGCGACCTCTGGTACCGCGGGCGCGCCGACGACATGTTCAAGGCCGCCGGCTACCGGATCGGCCCCTCGGAGATCGAGAACTGCCTCGTCAGGCACGAGGCGGTCGCGAACGCCGCGGTGGTGCCCTCGCCCGACGAGGAGCGCGGCAACGTGGTGAAGGCGTACGTCGTGCTCGCGCCCGGACGCTCGCCGTCCGCCGCGCTCGAGGACGACATCCGGCAGCACGTGCGCGGGAAGCTCGCGCCCTACGAGTACCCGCGCGAGATCGAGTTCGTCGACGCGCTGCCGATGACGACCACCGGCAAGGTGCAGCGGCGCGTGCTGCGCGAGCGGGAGCTCGAGCGCAAGTTCCGCCGCTGACGGTCGTCAGCGACGCCCCGGCATCGCGCGCCGCATGCGCTCGAGGAAGGCGCGGTGCGTGACGACCCACACCACCGCGGGAACGACGGTGGGCAGGATCAGCGTGCCGAACTGGTAGGCGAACGCGATCACCTCGCGCTGCGGCGCGGAGAAGCCCGTCTGCGATGCGACGAGCGGCCCGGACGTGATCGCGACGTTCTTGAGGAAGTCGGCGACGACGCCGAACGCGACGAACGGCAGCAGCGCCGCGAGCCCGATCGCGAGCACCTTCCAGCGCGCGGGCTCGCGCGCCGCGAGCGTGAGCGCCGCGAACATCGGCATCCCGAACGAATAGAGCAGCCCGTCGACCGACACGCTGATCACGCCGGCGGACGCCGCCTGCCCCGGCTTGAGCGAGGTGACGAACTGCAGCGTCGAGCCGGTCTGCTCGACCGCGCTCACGAGGTCGCCGAACGGGAGCACGGCGGCGGACGAGAGGAGCCTCACGACGAAGATCAGCGCCGGCGAGACGACGTACCAGACCGCGAAGGTCAGCGGCAGCCACGCCATCACGGTGACGATGAAGCGCGGCAGCGGGGAGCGGCCGGGCGCCGCCGGCGGCGGCTCGGGGCGCGGGACCGCCGGACCGTTCACGTCAGGCGGACGCCGCGGCCGCGGCGGGCGGGCCGGGAGGCGCGCGGTCGTCGCCCGGCGCGCGCGGCAGCGTCCTCACCCACACGAGCCACACGACGAGCACGTCCAGCATGATGAGCGCCTGCCAGACGTACAGGTGCGCCCACTCGAAGATCTTGTAGTCCCACTGGCCCAGGTAGAACAGGCTGATCACGCGCAGGATGTTGAGACCCTGCACGGCGACGATCCCGGCGGCGAGGCCCGCGAGCTTGTGCTTCCACGGCGCCGGGAACGCGAGGATGGCGGCGAGCAGGACGATCGTTGCCTCGACGCCGTTGCAGCCCGCCTCGATCGAGACCGCGAACCCGTTGGTCGTGCTGCGCATCACCTTGCCGACCGCGACGACGTTGGGGTCGAAGAACGTGACGATCGCGGTCGAGATCTGCGCGAGCGCGTTCGTCCACGGCTCGACGAACCACCGCTGCGCGGGCGGCGTGAGCTCGAGCCCGAACAGCGTGGCCTGGATCAGCAGGAACAGGACGAAGAAGCGGAGCACGCGCGGATTCTAGCCCAATCGCCCGGCGGCCTCCCTGCGGCGCCGTCGGGATACGGCGCATCGGGCGTCGGCCGCCGCCGACACTCGCATTCATGCGCGTCGATCCCCGTCCTGCGGATGGAGCGCTCGGCGAGGCGGAGCCGGGGCCCCGCGCTCGCGCGGGGATGCGACCCGAGCCGAGCGCAGGGCCGGCCAACGCTACGGCCCGCATCGGCACGGCGGTCCGTCGCCGGCCCCTCGCCGCGCAGCCCGGTCGGCTACCCCCGCGCGAGCGGCGGATTGCGCGAGAAGTAGCGCTTGATGCCGTCGGCGATCGACTCGGCGTAGCGGGCCTGCTGGCGCGGGTCGCGCAGCTTGAGCTCCTCGTCGGGATTCGAGATGAACGCGGTCTCGATCAGGATCGACGGGACGTCCGGCGCCTTCAGCACCGCGAAGCCCGCCTGCTCGACGTCGCGCTTGTGCAGCGCGTTCACCTCGGCGAGCTCCTGCAGCACGTGGCGGCCGGCCTTCAGGCTGTCGTTGATCTGCGCGGCCTGCGAGAGGTCGAGCAGCGTGCGCGCGAGTACCGGGTCGCGGACGTCGAGGTTGACTCCGCCGATCAGGTCGGCGTCGTTCTCCTTCTGCGCGAGCCAGCGAGCCGCCGCGCTGGTCGCGCCGTTCTCCGAGAGCGCGAACACCGACGAGCCGCGCGCCTTCGGCTCGCGGAACGCGTCGGCGTGGATCGACACCAGCAGGTCCGCCTGCGCGCGACGCGCCTTCTGGACGCGCATCGCGAGCGGCACGAAATAGTCGTCGTCGCGCGTGAGCACCGGCCTCAGCGTCGCGTCTCCGTCGAGGATCGCCTTGAGCTTGCGGGAGATCGCGAGCGCGACGTGCTTCTCGTAGGTGCCGCGCCGCCCGATCGCGCCGGGGTCCTCGCCGCCGTGGCCCGGATCGATCGCGACCGTGATGCGTCGCGCCGCGTCGCGCCGCCCCGCCGCGACGTCGTGCGTCGCGGGCGGCGGCTCGGGCTTCGCGCGCCCGGATTCGAGCAGCGCCATCAGCGGGTCGGGCGGCGTGACCGGGATCAGGTCGACGACGAGGCGGTGACCGAACTCGGCGACCGGCTTCAGCGCGAACGCCTGCGCGACGACCTCGTCCTTGAGGTCGAGCACGAGCCTCACGACGGTCGGCGACTTGCGGCCGTAGCGGATGCCGGCGAGGTGCGGATCGCCGGGCTGCACGCGCTGCGCGAGGCCGGCGATCTCGGGGCCGACGTCGACGCCGTCGAGGTCGATCACGACGCGCTCGGGATCCTTGAGCGTGAGCACCTGCCAGGCGAGCGGCGAGGGCGACTCGAGGATGAGGCGCGTGTATTCCTGCGCGGGCCACAGCCGCGCCGAGGCGATGCGAGCGGCCTGCGCCCACGCGCCGGGGACGAGGAGCTGGGCCGCCGGCAGCAGCGCCCAAGAGAGCGCGCGCCGCCGCGACAGCGAGGCTCGGGTCAGGGCGCCGGGAGCGCCTTTCGGATTTCGGCTACGCATCGTTCACCGGCCGTCGTCGTCGCCACGATCTCCAGTGTCCGACCGTCCCCTCCGGTCGCCGGTGCGAGGTGCACCGCGAGGTCCGCCGGCGGCAGGAGGCCCTCGACGCGCTCGGGCCATTCGACCAGCCCGACCGAGGACGGCGTGAAGCACTCCGCCGCGCCCGCCGTCTCCCATTCCTGCGGATCGGCGAACCGATAAAAATCAAAGTGATACAAGTCTAAACTCGAAAGCGGGTAATGTTCAAGCAGTGTATAGCTGGGGCTCTTGACCGGACCGGACCAGCCCAGGCCCCGCAACACGCCGCGGGCGAGCGTCGTCTTCCCCGCGCCGAGCTCGCCGGAAAGCGTCACGAGCATGCCGCCGGCGAGCCCTCGCGCGAGCGCCCGCCCCGCGCGCTCGGTGGCGTCGGCGTCGGGCAGGTGGAAGGTGGCGGTCGTGGGCATCCCGGATCCGGTCCGCGGCCGATGCGCTACGCTCGCGGCATGAACGCGAAGCCCGACCGCCACCAGGGCGCTCGCGCCGTCGACGTCGTCGCGCTCGCCTCGCGCATCGACGCGTGGGCGCGCGAGCTCGGGTTCGCCGCGACCGGCGTGTCGGACCTCGACCTCGGCGAGGCACCGCGGCGCCTCGCCGACTGGATCGCCGCCGGCCGTCACGGCACGATGGATTATATGGCGCGTCACGCGGCGCTGCGCGCCGCGCCGGCGGAGCTGGTTCCCGGCGCGATCCGCGTGATCAGCGCGCGCGTCGATTACTGGCCCGCGGACGCGCGCGATGCCCGCGAGGTGCTCGGCGATCCCGATCGCGCCTACGTGTCGCGCTACGCGCTCGGCCGCGACTACCACAAGCACGTGCGCACGCGCCTGCAGGCGCTGGCCGACCGCATCGCGGCCGACGCGGGGCCGTTCGGCTACCGCGTGTTCTGCGACAGCGCGCCGGTGATGGAGGTCGCGTTCGGCGCGAAGGCGGGCCTGGGCTGGCGCGGCAAGCACACGCTGCTCCTCTCGCGCGAGGCGGGCTCCCTCTTCTTCCTCGGCGAGATCTACACCGACCTGCCGCTGCCGCTCACGGCGCCCGCGACCGCCCACTGCGGGAGCTGCCGGGCCTGCCTCGACGAGTGCCCGACCGGCGCGATCGTCGCACCCTACGAGCTGGACGCCCGGCGCTGCATCTCGTACCTGACGATCGAGCACGACGGCGCGATTCCGGAGGCGCTGCGCCCGCTCCTCGGCAACCGCATCTACGGCTGCGACGATTGCCAGCTCGCGTGTCCTTGGAACCGCTACGCGAGGATGGCGGCGCACCCCGACTTCGCGGTCGTCAGGCACGGCCTCGACGGCGCGGCGCTCGCCCTGCTCTTCGCGTGGACCCGCGACGATTTCGACGCGCGCATGGCCGGCAGCGCGATCCGCCGCATCGGCCACGAGAAGTGGCTGCGCAACATCGCGGTCGCCCTCGGCAACGCGCCAGCCTCGTCCGCGGTCGTCGCGGCGCTGCGTTCGCGCGCCGACGATCCGTCCCCGCTCGTGCGCGAGCACGTCGCGTGGGCGCTCGCCCGGCACGCGGCCGGCTGACGCGCGGTCACGTCCGCGCCCCGGGCGCGCTCGCCCAGCGCTCGAGGAACGCCCGCACCTTCGCCGCGTCGTAGCCTTTGCCGAGCTCGAGCACGCCGGTGTCCTGCGAGTGCAGGAGCCGGCCGTCCGCGTCGAGCACGAACAGGTGCGGATACCCCGCGATCTTCGGCCAGCGCGCGAGCAGCGCCTCGTTGCGGTTCTCGCGCGAGACGTTGACCTTGAGCCACACGTAGCGCCCGTCGCGCAGCGCCGCGAGGTCGGCGTGCGCGTCGAAGAAGCGGTCGAGGAGGTGGCACCACGAGCACCATTCGCCGCCGACGTCGACGATCACGCGCTTTCCGTCCGCCTTCGCGCGCGCCAGCGCGGTCGCCAGGTCCTTCGCGGCGTCGCGCTGCGGGTCGAACCGGTCGGGCAGCGCCTGCGCGAGCGCTCCGGCGAACGGAGCCAACGCCAGCCACGCGAGCAGGCGCCTCCGCGTCGCGCTCCGCCCATTCCCCATTCTCGATTCTCCCCGTCAGCGAATGAGCTGGTTCATCGACACGATCGGCAGCATGATCGCGAGCACCAGCACCAGCACGATGGCGCCCATCACGACGATCATCAGCGGCTGCACCAGCGCCGCGATCCACGCGATCCGGCGCTCGGCCTCGCGCTCGAGGTCGGCGGCCGCGCGCTCGAGCATCGGCGCCAGCGCCCCGCTCCCCTCGCCGCTCGCCGTCAGGTGCACGAGCACGGGAGGGAATGCCCGCGTCGCGGCGAGCGCGCGAGCGAGCGGCATCCCCTCGCGAACGCCGGCGGACGCCGCCGCCGCCGCTTCCGCGAGCGGGCGCATCCGCATCACGGCGCCCGCGGCATCGAGCGCGCGCAACAGCGGCGTTCCGCTCGCGACGAGGATCGCGAGCGTCGACGCGAAGCGCGCGGTGTCGAGGCTCCGGACGAGCCGCCCCAGGCCCGGGGCCGAGAGCAGCGCCCGGTGCACGGCGTCGCGGAACGGCGGCCGGCGCATCGCGACGGCGAAGCCGATGGCGGCGAGCGCGACGGCCGCGATCCAGAGCCACGCCGTCGCGCGGAAGAACGACGAGGTCGCGATCAGCGCCTGCGTGAGCCACGGCAGCGTCTGCCGGCTCTGCTGGTAGACGGAGACGACCTGCGGCACGACGTAGACGAGCAGCACCGCGATCACCGCGAGCGCGACGACGCCGACCAGCGCCGGGTAGACGAGCGCGGTCGTGAATCGCTCGCGCAGCGCGATCCGGGCCTCCAGGTAATCGGCGAGCCGTCCGAGCACCTCGGGCAGGCGGCCGCTCTCGACCGCCGCCCCGACGAGCCCCCGGTAGAGGGCCGGGAACGTGCGCGGATACCGATCGAGCGCGGCCGGCAGCGACTCGCCGCCGCTCACGTGCTGGCGCAGCGCCTGCATGAGCGCCGCGGTGCGCGCATCGTCGGCCTGCGCGCCGGCGGCGCCGAGCGCCGCGTCGAGCGTCATGCCCGCCTGCGTCAGCGTCGCGAGCTGGCGCGTCGCGAGCGCGAGTTCGCGCGCCGGCAGCCTCGCCGCGGCCGGCCGCCTTCCGGCCGCCGGCTCGACGGACGTGGGGGTGAGTCCCTCGGCGCGCAACCGGTCGCGCAGCGCCCGCGCGCTCCCGGCCTCGAGCACGCCGCGCTGCGCCCGGCCCTGCGCGTCGACGGCCTCCCAGCGGAACGACGGTCCCGGGCTCACGTCACTGGTCGCGCGTGACGCGCACGAGCTCCGCGAGCGAGGTCGTCCCGTCCGCGAGCCAGCGCGCGCCGTCGGCGCGCAGGCTGCGCCGGCCTGCGCGCCGCGCGGCCTCGCGCAGCGCCTGCTCGCCCTCGCCGTCGTGCACGAGCTTGCGCATCGCTTCGTCGACGGGCAGGAGCTCGTAGACGCCGGTGCGCCCGCGGTAGCCGGTGGACTTGCACGCCTCGCACCCGACCGGCGCGTGCAGCCGCGCCGGCGCGTCCACGCCCATCGACGCGAGCAGCGCGCGCTCGCCGTCGGTCGGCGGCGCGGCGCGGCGGCACGCCGGGCAAAGCGTGCGAACCAGCCGCTGCGCGAGCACGCCGAGCAGGCTCGACGACAGCAGGTAGGGCTCGACGCCCATGTCCGCGAGCCGGGTGACCGCGCTCGCCGCGTCGTTCGTGTGCAGCGTCGCGAGCACGAGGTGACCGGTGAGCGACGCCTGCACCGCGATCTGCGCGGTCTCGAGGTCGCGGATCTCGCCGATCATCACGACGTCGGGGTCCTGCCGCAGGATCGCCCGGAGCGCGCGCGCGAACGTGAGGTCGGCGCGGGGATTCACCTGCGTCTGCGCGACGCCGTCGAGCGCGTACTCGATCGGGTCCTCGACCGTCATCATGTTGACGCTCCCGCGCGGCAGCCGCGCGAGCGCCGCGTAGAGCGTCGTCGTCTTCCCCGAGCCGGTCGGCCCCGTGACGAGCACGATGCCGTGCGGCTCGCGGATCAGGCGATCGACCGCCGCGAGCGTGTCGGGCGCCATGCCCAGCGCCTCCAGGTCGAGGCGCGCCGCGTCCCGGTCGAGCAGGCGCAGCACGACGCGCTCGCCGGGCCCGGTCGGCAGCGTCGAGACGCGCACGTCGACGGTCCGGTCGCCCAGCTTGAGCGACAGCCGCCCGTCCTGCGGCAGGCGCTTCTCGGCGATGTCGAGGTTCGCCATGATCTTGAGGCGCGAGACCAGCGCCGCGTGCAGCGCGCGCGGCGGCTCGAGCACGTCGGCGAGGACGCCGTCGACGCGGAAGCGCACGACGGCGCGCTGCTCGTAGGGCTCGAAGTGGAGGTCGGACGCACGCTCGCGCACCGCCTGCAGCAGCAGCGCGTTGATCATCCGGATCACCGGCGCCTGCGCCTCCCCGCTCTCGAGCAGGTCCTCGGCGCGCGGCAGCTCCTGCATCAGGCGCGCGAGGTCGGCGTCGCGCGCGGCGTCGACCGCCAGGGCGGCCGAAGGCGCCGTGCCCGGGTCGTAGGCGCGCGCGAGCGCGGCCGCGAAGCGCTCGGCGTCGACCGCGCGCGTGCGGACCGGCCGCTTCAGCACGCGCCGCAGCTCGGCGATCCCTTCGGCGGTCGCGTCGGGACGCACGAGCACGACGACCGCGCCGTCCTCCTCGCCGGCGGCGAGCACGCCGTGCGTGCGCGCGAAAGCGTAGGGGACGAGGGGAGCGGGGACGGGCGAGCCCATCGCGCGTCGGGCGCTACTTCGGCTTGTCGTCCGGCTGCGCGAACGGCTGCTGCGGCGCGGGCGCCGTCCACACCGGCACCGGCGGCGGCGGCGACGGCGGGCCGGGCGTCGCGCCGCCGGGCTGGCCCGGCATCTTCCCTTCGGGCGGCAGCGAGGGCGTCAGCGGGTCGTTCCAGAAGGCGCGCTCGCCCGGATTCATCCGCTGCTGCTCGCTCTGCAGGTACTGGTAGCGCTCGGACGTGAACTCGCGCCCGTCCGCGCCGGTGCGGACGATCGTCGGCTTGAGGAAGATCATCAGGTTGGTCTTCTCGCGGCGGCGCGCGTCGTAGCGGAACAGCTGGCCCACGAGCGGGACGTCGCCGGCGATCGGCACCTTGTCGGTCCCGTCGGTGACCCGGTCCTCGATCAGCCCGCCCAGCACGACGATCTGCGAGTCGTCGACGACGACCGACGACTCGAGCGAGCGCTTCGACAGGATGATGCCGGTCGCGCTCGACTGGTCCTGGATGCGCGAGACCTCCTGGTAGAGCACGAGCCGCACGGTGCCGCCCTCGGTGATCTGCGGCTTCACGCGGAGCACGAGCCCGACGTCGCGGCGCTCGATCGTCTGGAACGGCTGGACGGTCGTCGTGCTGCCGGTCTGCGCGTACTGGCCGGTCACGAACGGGACGTTCTGCCCGACGACGATCCGCGCCTCCTCGTTGTCGAGCGTGAGGAGCGTCGGCGTCGACAGGATGTTCGCGTTGATCTGCGTCTCGAGCGCGCGCGCGAGGAACGCGAGGTTCTGGATCGTGCCGAGCCCGGGGATGTTGATCGTCCCGCGGATCACGCCGAGGTTGAGGCCCTGGCCGACCGAGCCCAGGTTCGCCGCGATGTCGATGATGTTGCTGCCGCCGCCCCGAGCGCCGAAGTTGGTCCCGCCGACGACGCGCGTCTGCGTGCTGTTGACGCCGGTCAGCGCCTGCCACTGGATGCCGAACTCGGCCGCCTTGTCGGCCGACACCTCGACGATGAGCGCCTCGACGTAGACCTGCGCGCGGCGCACGTCGAGCTTCTCGATGACGGCGCGCAGGTTGTTGTAGACCGGCTCGGGCGCCATGATCACGAGCGCGTTGTTGGCGGTGTCCGCGGAGATCGTCGCGCCGCCCGCCGAGAAGCTCGACGCCGCGGGGCCGGACGTGAACGGCAGCGGCGTCGGGTTCGCCAGCGCCGAGCTCGTCGTGGCGGCGGTCGCCGAAGGCGGCGCCGCGGGCGGCGACAACGCGCCGGACGGCGCCGGCGAGGCGTCCTGCCCGGTGAGCAGTGCGCGCAGCGTCTGCGCGACGCGCGCCGCCTCCGCGTTCTTCAGGTAGACGATGAACATGTTGCCGCCGGCGCGCCCGGGCGTGTCGAGCTGCTCGACGAGCTGGCGCACGCGCGCGGCGCGGCCCGGATTGTCGGCGCGGATCAGCACGCTGTTCGAGCGCGCGTCGGCGACGACCGTCACGCGCTGCTGCGCGTCCGGGGCGCCGGGCGCAGCGGGATCGGACAGGAGCTTCGTGATCGTCGGGACGAGGTCGATCGCGGACGCGTAGCGCACGGGCACGACCATCGGCTCGCCGCCCGGCGGCTGGTCGAGCGAGGCGATCACCTTCTCGAGGCGCTTCAGGTTGTCCGCGTAGTCGGTGATGACGAGCGCGTTCGCGCCCGGGTACGCGGCGATCGTGTTCGACGGCGTGATCATCGGCCGCAGCACGTTGACGAGCTGCGCCGCCGACTCGTAGCGCAGCGGGATCACCTGCGTGACCATCCGGTCGCCTCCCGCGGTGACCGCCCCGCGCTCGACGGGCCCGCCCTGCAGCTTCGCCTCGGTCTCGGGGACGACGCGAAACACCGAGTCGCCCTCGACGACCGCGATCCCCTGCGTCCGCAGCGCCGAGAGCAGCGTCGGGTAGACGAGCGACCGGGGCACCGGCCGCGACGAGACAATCGTGACCGTGCCCTTGACCCTCGGGTCGACGATGAAGCTCCTGCCGGTGATCTCGGAGACGGCCTTGACGACCGCCTCGATGTCGGCGTTCGTGAAGTTCAGCGTGACCGGGTCGTCGGCCGCGCGGGCCGGCGCGGCGGCGGCCAGGATCGCAACCCCGGCAGCGAGCGCGAGCGCCGCCAGCGGGCGGGAAGTCGAACGGCGGTCGGTCGAGGTCTTTCGGTCGCGCGGCGGGGCCATCGGGACGGTCCGCGCGCGTGGCGCGCCGGTCGAGGGGCCGGACGATGATAGCACCCGCTCCGCGCCCGCCGTCCGGCGGTGCCGGGCGGCGAATGAAACCGGATGGCTTCCCCGCCGCATCCAACGCGCAGTACGCTTCCCGGAGCCGCCATGTCCGCCTTCGCCGCCTTCCTCGTCCGCCACCGGAGCTGGGTCCTCGTCGCCGCCGCCCTGATCGGGCTCGTCGCCGCCGGGGGGCTCGCGCCCTCCGGCCCGCAAGGCGCTTCGTCCCCGGTCAAGGCGGTCCGCCTCGCACTGCCGGGCATCCCCGAGGCCGCCGCTGCCCCTGCCGTCGAGGTACGGATCGCGGCGAACGAAGGCGGCGCGGTCAAGACCCCCGCCCCGCCTTCCGTTCCGGCCCCGCCCGCCGCCGTCGAGCCCCCCGAGGCCCCGGCCACCCCCGCGCCCCCCTCCGAAGCCCGTCGGAAGGGTCACGCCACGGTCGGGATCGAGGTGGACGACGACACCGGCAAGGTCCGCATCGGCGCAGGCGGCGGCGCGCGCGAGTTCGATTCGTTCGAGGCGGTGGCGCGCGAGGCGCCCTGGATCGCCGGGCTCGTCTACCTCGCGACCGCCCTCGTGTTCCTGACGCCGCTCCTCATCATCGTGCTCGTGATCTGGTACAAGGTGCGGAAGGCGCGCATGCTGAACGAGACCATGATCCGGCTCGCCGAGAAGGGCGTGATCCCGCCGGCCGACGCGCTCGGCGCGGTCGCGGGCGGGAGCGCGTCGGCGCTCCAGTCCGGACCGCCCACCGGGCCGCTCTACGAGCAGGCGAAGGCGGTGCGCAAGCGCGCCGCGTGGTCGGACCTCCGCAAGGGGATCGTGATGGGCGCGATCGGCCTCGGGCTCGTGTTCTACTCGATGCTCGACGACGGCAGCCCGAACGGGCTCGGGCTCGTGCTGCTGTTCGTCGGCCTGGGCTACATCGTGCTCTGGTATTTCGAGGAGCGGCAGGCCGACCGCACCGGGCTGCCGCCGTCGCCGCCGCCGGCGTGACCGCGCGCCGCCTTCCCGTCACGCGGCGCCCAGGTGACCGATGCCGAACTCATCGCACGCGCAGTCGTCGGTGACGACCGGCACGCGTACGCCGAGCTCGTCCGGCGGCACCAGTCCTCGGTGCGCGCGTGCCTGCGCAGGCTCACCGCGGGCAACCACGCGCTCGCCGACGACCTCGCGCAGGAAACCTTCGTGCTCGCGTGGCGCAACCTCAAGTCGTTCCGCCAGGAGGCCCGCTTCTCGACCTGGCTCTACCGGATCGCCACGAACTGCTGGCTCGCCGACGCCCGCAAGCGCAAGGAGACGCTGCTCGGCGACGCCGACGCGGACGTCGCGGATGACGGAGAAGGCGGCGACGCCGCGACGGGCGGCGAGACCGGGCACGCGTCGGATCACGCGCGCGGCACCGCGCTCAAGGTCGACCTGGAGCGCGCGATGGCCGTGCTCTCCGAGGCGGAGCGCGCCGCGATCGTGCAGTGCTACCATAACGACCTGTCGCACGAGGAGGCCGCGTTCGTGCTCGGCTGCCCGGTGGGCACCGTCAAGACGCACGTCCACCGCGCGAAGCAGAAGCTCAAGGCCGCGCTCGCTTCCTGGGCGCCCGAACGATGAACGTTGATCGCCGCACGCTCGTGAACCCGACCGCCGCCACGCCCGCCGACGACGACTGGCTCGAGCGCGCGCTCGTCGAGGACGCCGCGCGCCACCGCGCGGATCACGTCGACGACGCCGGCTTCGCGTCTCGCGTGATGGCCGCGCTGCCCGCCCCGCTCGCCGCGCCGCGCTGGCGCAAGCCCGTCGAGTGGGCCCTGTGGGGCGTCGCGGGCACCGCGATCGCCGCTTCGTTGCCCGGCCTCGCGACCGACGTCGCGCGCGAGATGTTCCGGATCCTCGCGTCGCAGCCGATCTCGCTGCCCGCGGTCGCCGCGGCCGCGCTCGCGATCGGGGCCGCGACGTTCGGCGGCGCGGCGTTCGTGCTGAGACGCGACTGACGGAACCCGGCGCCGCGGGGCCGTCGTCATCCCGGGTGCCCATGCAAAACGGCCGCCCGCAGGCGGCCGTTTCTGCGTGCGGGCACCGCCCGCGCGATCACTCGTCCTTCAGCTGGAAGTTGATCTCGACCTCGCCCGTGTACTTCTCCCCCTCGGGCCTGAACTTCCACCCTTCGAGCGCGTTCTTGACGACGCGGTCGAACACGCGCGGCGGATCGGCCGACACGATGATCACGTCGGTCACGTTGCCCTTCTCGTCGATCAGCAGTCGGACCAGCACGCGGCCCTTCGCGACGCCGGCGCGGATCGCCTCGCGCGGATAGCTCGGGTCTTCGCCCGAGATCCGCTGGATCCCGCGGCGGATCGCGGGCTTCGGCGGCGCGGGCGGCGCCACGACCGGCGGCGGGGGCGGCGCGATCACGTACTCCTGCTTCGGCGGCTCGGGCGTCACCGCCGTGATCGTGGGCGCCTCGACCGTCTGCGGCGGCGGCGGGATGTCCGGCGGCGGCACGAAGGGCTGGACCGGCACCTCGACCTTCGGCTGCTCGATCTTCTTCGGCGGCGGCGGAGGCGGCGGCGGCGGGGGCGCCTTGATCTCCTCGATGATCGTCGCGGTGATCGGCTTCTTGATCACCTCGACCGCCTTCCGCGCGAGCCCGGTGACGAGCGCGTAGATGACGAGCGCGTGCAGCAGGACGACGAACGCGATCCCGAGCAGGTGCCGCGTCGGATCCCTCTGGCGTCGTGCGTAATCCATGTGTCGATGACTCCTCGGTCGCGGGGCGGGCCCGCCGCGGGTGGCGGCCGGCCCGGGCGCTGCGCCGCCCGCGTGCAAGCGTCCGCGTGTGGCGGACTACTCGATGAACTGCTCGCTGCCGATGATGCCGATCCTGGTGAGGCCGAGCCGCTGCGCGGAAGCGAGCACCGCGGCGACGACCTCGTACTTGGCCGCCTTGTCGGGCCGCAGGTGCAGCTCGGGCTGGACCGGCTGCTGCGAGGCGCCCGTGAGGCGCTCCTCGAGCGACGCGCGGTCGGGCAGCACCTCGCCGTTCCACCAGATCCGCCCCTGGTTGTCGATGTCGATCTTCAGCACCTCGGGCTTCACGAGCGGCGGCGGCGGGTTGCCGACCGGCATGTTGAGGTTGACCGAGTGCAGCTGGATCGGGAGCGTGATGATCAGCATGACCAGCAGCACCAGCATCACGTCGATCAGCGGCGTGGTGTTGATGTCGATCATGACGTCCGGTTCGCCCGAGCCGCCGCCCGTGCCGACGTTCATTGCCATGGCATTCTCCTCGCGGGACGGCGCGGCGCTAGCCGCCGCGCACCGGCGGCTCGGTGATGAAGCCGACCTTCGCGATCCCCGCGCGCTGGCACGCGTAGATGATCCGGCCGATCGCGTCGTAGTCCGCCCCGCCGTCGCCGCGGATCTGCACCTCGGGCTGCGGGTTCAGGACCGAGACCTTCTTCAGGCGCTCGATCAGCGCGGCGGTGTTCGCGATGCGCAGGTCGTTCCAGTAGATCCGCCCGCCCACGTCCACCGACAGCGTGATGTTCTCGGGCTTGGTCTCGCGGACCTCGTTCTTTTCCTTCGGCAGGTTGACCGGGATCGAGGTCGTGACGACGGGGATCGTGATCAGGAAGATGATCAGGAGCACCAGCATCACGTCGACGAGCGGCGTCGTGTTGATCGCCGAGACGACCTCTTCCTCGTCCCCGTCGGCCGAGCCGACGTTCATCGCCATGGCGTCAGCCCCTCGAGGCGGGCTTGGCCGAGAGCAGGACCGCGTGCAGGTCGGCGCCGAACGCGCGGACGCGCTCCATCGCGGCCTTGTTGCGGCGGATGAGCCAGTTGTAGCCGAGCACCGCCGGGACCGCCACCGCGAGGCCGATCGCCGTCATGATCAGCGCCTCGCCCACCGGCCCCGCGACCTTGTCGATCGAGGCCTGGCCCGCGATGCCGATCGCGGTCAGCGCGTGGTAGATCCCCCACACCGTGCCGAACAGCCCGACGAACGGGGCGGTCGAGCCGACGGTGGCGAGGAACGCGAGGCCGTCCTGCATGCGGCTCTGCACGTTCTCGATCGCGCGCTGGATCGACATCGTGATCCAGTCGTTCATGCTGACGCTCTCGAGCATCCCGGTGTGCTTGTCGGAGGCCTCGAGGCCGGACTCCGCGATGAACCGGAACGGGCTGCCGGACTTGAGGCGGCTCGCGCCCTCCTTCACCGAAGGCGCGTTCCAGAATTCCTTGTCGGCCCTCTTCGCGGCGACGCCGACCCTGTGCTGCTCGTACACCTTCGTGATGATGATGTACCAGGTGCCCATCGACATGATGATCAGGATGATCAGCGTCGCCTTCGCGACGACGTCGCTGCCGCGCCAGAGCGCCTCGAGACCGTACGGGTTGTCGACGACCTCGGTCGCGCGCGCGCCGGGAGCGGCCTTCGGGGCCGGGGGCGCCGCGGGGGCCGCGGCGGGCGCGGCGGCGTCGGCGGCGGGCGCCGGCGCGGCGGGCTGGCCCTGGGCTTGGGCGACGGGCAGGACCGCGGCCGCCCCCACGAGCAGGACCACGGCCAGCGCGGCCCAACGGATCATCTTCTGCATGGTGTCTCCAGACTTGGTTGTCCGATCGGATCGATGGAACCCGGAACGTCGTTGACGCAGGCGAGGGTGTCGCCTGGCAGTCGCCGCGCCCGCGGCCGGTCGGGCCGTCGAGGGCAGGCGTGACGCCGGAAGGGGCGAATCGTACTGTCGTCTACCTCGCAAGGCAAAGCGGGCATGCCCCTGTCGCCGGCCCGTTGACGGCGACCGTCCCCTCCGCCCCGGATCGCGTCGCGACGGAGGCGGTGGCGGATCGCGCGCTGCACTGCAGCGCGAGACCCGCCCTCAAAGCATCGGCCCCGCAACTTCGCGGGGCCCGGGGCGTGCAAAAAGCGCGCAATGATGCCCCGAATGCGGGCAAATGTCCATACCGGCACTGGAAATCGCGTTCCACCGGGATGGTTCGCGGGAACCCGCGTTCCGGGCGGCGCCCCTGCCGTCGGCCCCTCCGAAGGCGAAGCGCGCCGAAAAATGCTAAAAGACGGCCTCGCCCGCGGCCGGGACGGCACCCGCTCGCGGCATGCCCCCATCCACCACGAGGACAACAAGATGAAAACGACTTTCGCTGCGGCCGTCGCCTTCGCGATCGCCGCGGCCGTGGCGTCCACGGCCGGCGCGCAGGGCGCCCCTGCCGATGGCACCAACGTCGCCGCGCTGCTCGCGCAGGCGAAGACCCCCGAGGGCAAGAAGTCGCTCGTCGCCTCGTCGCTCGCGCTCACCGACGCCGAGGCGAAGAAGTTCTGGCCGGTCTACGACGCCTACCAGCGCAAGCTCGAGGCGAACAACCGCCGCTACACGCTCGCGGTCGAGGACGCCGTGATGACGAGCAAGCCGATCAGCGACGCCTACGCGAAGGCGCTCGCGAAGGAGCTGACCGAGATCGAGGACGCCGAGGCGCGCGCGCGGAAGTCGCTCTACGCGGGCGCGGTCAAGGCGCTGCCCGGCCGCAAGGCGGTCCGCTACCTGCAGATCGAGACCAAGCTGCAGGACGGGTACCGCTACGAGATCGCGACCACGCTGCCGCTGATCAAGTAGCGGGGTCGCTGCGTCGGCGAGGGCCCCCGCGCGCTGCGCGCGCGGGGATCGACGACGCGCGATTGCGACGCCGCTGGCGGCCGACACTCCACGCATCGCATCGCGTCGACCGTCCAGGGAGGCCGCCCCGGAGTCGCGTGCGCGACGAGGGCCGGCCTCGAGCGGTCTTGCCGGTTCACTGCGTCGCGTTCGCCGGCCCTGCGCTCGTCTCGGGTCGCATCCCCGCGCAAGCGCGGGGCCCCTGCTCCGCCTCGCCGATCGCCCCATGGCGGAGCCATGGGGATCGGCGCGCACGTCTGCGATCCCCGCTGGCGGCCGACACTCCACGCATCGCATCGCGAATACCGTCCAAGGAGGCCGCTCCGGCGTCGCTGCGTCGGCGAGGGGCCGGCAATGAACCGGCCCGCCGATCCGTGGCGTCGCGCTCGCCGGCCCCGCGCTCGTCTCGGGTCGCATCCCCGCGCAAGCGCGGGGCCCCTGCTCCGCCTCGTCGATCGCCCCACCCGCTACGCGCGTCGGGATCGACGACGCGCGGTTGCCGCGCGGGGAGCAGACGACAGACTGCAGACCACGCTACGCTCGCCGGGGAGAGCCAGGAGCGCCGTCCGCCCCGACTCTGATCGACTCAAAAAAAAGGCCCCGCCGGAGCGGGGCCTTCCGTTGCGGAACCGGGGGCGCCGCACCTTCGCGGCGGCCACCGGTCCTCGACCGTCCTGCGCGTTTACTTCAGCCAGTCCATGTTGTACTTCGCCTGAACGTAGAAGAAGGTCCCCATCGGCTGGGCGAGCTGCACGTCCCACCCCGCGGTGTTGGCCGTGCTCTCGTTCACGAACGGCGGATCGGTGTTGAAGAGGTTCTGGATCTGTCCCATGATCTGCCAGCCCTTGAAGCCCGTGTACGTGGCCGACAGGTTCCACAGTGCGTACGAGCTGATCTTGGCGCCGTCGGAATACACGTTGTCGGTCATGCTGTGGGTATAGTTGCCCGACAGCGTCGCGAACCACGCGCCGTAGTTCCAGTTCAGAGCCCAGTTCGCCTTGAAGCGCGGGTACCAGATCGTGCCCGCGTAATTCCCGTCGAACTGGTCGCCCGTCGGCGACGTGTACGATGTGTCGTACTTGAAGAGGTAGGTCCCGGTGAAATCCGCCGAGAACGTCCCGTACGGCGTTGGCGCCGTGCGGCCGCGCAGGTTGATGTCGAGACCCGACGTCTTGGTCTGGTTCAGGTTGATCGGGATGCTATTGAGCTGCGCGATCGTACCGTCCGGGTTCCTCACCACGATCGATGGATCGGTCGGGAAGTACGCGAGGAGCTGATCCGCCGTGAACGCCGAGATCTCGTCCTTGCGCTTGTAATACCAGTACGTCATCCCGACGCTGTTGCCGGCCACCGGTTCCAGGATGAAGCCCGCGGTCAGGAAGTCGGTCTTTTCCGGCTTCAGGTTCGCGTTGCCGGAGGTCGCAACCTTCAGGTCCAAGCCGCAGTTCGGGTTGTTCTCGTCGTACACCGGGCAGAGCACCGGATCCTGAAGGCCGAAGCTGTACGACGTCTGGGTCGCCGGGGTCGTCTCGAACAGCGAAGGAGCCCGATAGGCCTGGCCCACGGTGCCGCGCACGAGGACCGACGAGTTCGGCTGCCACCGCAGGCCGAGCTTCGGCGACCATCCGCTCCAGCTGCCGTTCCCCGAATACTTGTCGTAGCGCACCGCGGCATCCGCCTCGAACGTCTTGACGATCGGGATGTTGAACTCGGTGAAGAACGACGACACGTCGCGATCCCCGTACGCCTGCGACGCGCTGATCCCCATCGTGTTGCCGATCGCGAGCTGATAGTCCGGCACGTCCGACAGGCTCTCGCGACGCCACTCGCCGCCGATCGCCATCGACAGCGGTCCGGCGGGCAGCGTGTAGATGTCGCCCGAGATCTTGCCGAACACGTCCTGGATCTTCGAATCCCCGTTGCGCGGGGCGGTGTAGCGCAGGGAATCGGTCAGGGACGCCGGGTTCTTCGACGGATCCATGATGTTGTAGGAACCGTTGTTGATCGCCTGCTGGAACTGCGTCTGGAGGACCTGGTTCAGGTTCTGCTGATCGGTCGTGATCTTGCCGTAGTAGTACGACACATCCCAGTCCCAGTCCTTGACCGTCCCCTTCAGGCCCGCCACGACGCGCCAGATATCGGACGACTGGTCGATGTCTCGCGTGCCGACGTCCGTCGTGCGCAACCGCAACTCCGCCGGATTGGGGAACGGATTGTAGGGATTGCCGACCGGAACGATGAGGCCCACGCCGGTCGACGGATTGTTCAATGGATCGGCCGAATACCCGTCGAGCGTCGGCGCCGGGAAGCCGTGCGAGTAGTACTTGGCGCGGGCCCAACCGCCTTCGACGAAGGCTGTGAGGGCCGGCGAGAACGCGTACTGCCCGGTGCCGTAGAATCCGTAGCGTTCGGTCGACGGGAGCAGATCCGTGCCTTCCTGCGGACGATCGTACCGGCAGAAGTTGCCGCGCACGGACGAGCCGCCGATCTGCGTCGAGGGTCCGCAATCAGGGCCGTACACCCGGTCGCCGGTGACCGTATCCACCAGAGTGCCGGGCGTGCCGAAACTGGAGCGGTTGTCGGTGCCGCCGCGCCCGCGAAGGTCCTCGGTCGAGTTGAACGACCGGTCCTTGGCCCAGACGTTGTCCTGCTTCATGTACGACGCGTTGATCGCGACGTTGTACTTGTCCTTGGAGAGGTCACCCCACCCGCCGGTGATCGAGGCCTGCCAGGTCGTGCCGTCCCCCTTGTACGAGGTGCCGGCGCCGCCCTGAACCTCGAGGCCGCGGAAGTTGGACTTCGTGATGACGTTCACGACGCCCGCCACCGCGTCCGCGCCGTAGATGGCGGAAGCGCCGTCGAGCAGCACTTCGATGCGGTCCACGAGCGCGAGCGGGATCGAGTTCAGGTCCTGGAACCCCTGCGCGGTCGCGAGGATCTGAGCGAACGGATAGGTCGGAAGCCGCTTGCCGTTCACCAGGATCAGCGTGCTGTTGAAGCCGAGGTTGCGTAGATTGAGACTGCCGCCGCCCGGCGCGAAACCGTTGACGAAGCGATTGTCCAGACCGGCGCCGGCCGACGGGATCTGCTGCAGGAACTCGTTGATCGTCTGATAGCCGGCCTGCTCAATCTGCGAAGACGTGATCGTGACCACCGGCGACGCGGTTTCCGACTCGACCCGCTTGATGTTCGTGCCGGTGACGGTCACACGCATGTCCTGTGCGTAGGACGGCGCTGCGGTCAGCAACGTCGCCGTCGTACCGACGCCCACCGCGTAGGCGAGCGCGGCCGCAACCTTTCTGCGCTGAAAAGCCATTGGAAGATCCCCCAGAGTTGACTGTGTGGGGCGCCGGCGGAACTCCCTGCAACGCCCCACGTAGGGCGAATGTACCCGCGGCTCACTCGGTGAGGCAACGCGCGGCGTCGGTTTGATAGACTGCGCAGGGGGAAATGTTGCAATTTTGCCAACCGTGACGATACGGCACGCGCAAGCCGCTGATTTGCCGGCGATCGTCGCGATCTACAACGCGGCGATCCCGGGCCGGATGGCGACGGCGGACACGGAAATCGTGAGTGTTGCAGCGCGGGAGGCGTGGTTTCGCGAATTCACGCCCGATCGCAGGCCTCTTTGGGTGTTCGAGGGCGCCTCCGGCGAGCCGGAAGCCTGGCTGTCGGTGCGGTCTTTCTACGGCCGCCCCGCCTACCACCGGACCGCGGAACTGGGCGTCTACACGGCTCCCGCCGCGCGCGGGCGCGGGATCGCACGCATGCTGCTCGACCACGCGATCGGGGAAGCGCCGCGGCTGGGCCTCTCGACCCTGCTCGCCTTCGTGTTCGGCCACAACGCGCCGAGCCTCGCGCTTTTCGAGCTCGCGGGATTCGTCCACTGGGGCCGTCTGCCCCGCGTCGCCGAGCTGGACGGCGTCGAGCGCGACCTCGTGATCCTCGGCCGCCGGGTCGACTGACGCGCATGGACGCCGCCACGATCCGGCCGGCCGCGCCGGGCGACGCCGAGGCGATCCACGCGCTCATCCGCGAGCTGGCCGAGTACGAACGCCTGACCCACCTCTGCACCGGCTCGACCGCCGACCTCGCGCGTGCGCTCTTCGGCGACCCGCCCGCCGCCGAAGTGCTGGTCGCCGAGGTCGCCGGAGTGGTCGAGGGCTTCGCGCTCCACTTCCCGACGTTTTCGACGTTCCTCGCGAAGCGCGGCCTCTGGCTCGAGGACCTCTACGTGCGGCCCGCCTTCCGGGGAAAGGGCCTGGGCGGACGCCTGCTGCGCGCGGTCGCCGCCGTCGCCGTCGAGCGGGGTTGCGGCCGCTTCGAGTGGTCGGTGCTCGACTGGAACGCGCCGGCGATCGCGTTCTACGAACGGCTGGGCGCGACCGTGATGCCCGATTGGCGCATCGCGCGCGTCACCGGCGAGGCGCTGGCGAGCCTCGGAGGAGACGGGAGCAGGGGCAGCAAGGGAGAAGGGTGATCCCGCGACGCGCTGCGGTCGCCGCCTGCCTCCCGGCGGAACAGACCCGGGGGCCGACGCGCCGCGAACCGGCCCCACCGTTGTACGCTTCTCCATTCCCCCTTTTCCATTCTCGATTCTCCCTACTCCCCTCTCCCGATGCCCCTCGACCTCCCGCGCCTCGCGATCGACGCCGACTACTGGTCGCTCAGGTTCGTCGACCAGGCGACGACGGCTTGTGCGGTGCGCAAGAACGTGCCGCTCCCGCTCGCCCGATCCCTCGATCGCGGGGTCATGGCGACCGTCTACGCGGGTGGGGGCTACGGCTACGCGGCGACGTCGGATCTGTCCCCGGCCGGGCTCGCCGCCGCGCTCGAGCGCGCGGCGCAGTGGGCGCGGGCGACCGCGTCCCGGGCGCTGTTCGACACGCGGCCGTTGCCGCGCCCGGCGCCGCGAGGCGATTACGCGTCCCCGTCGATCGACGATCCGGAACCGAACCCGCGCGACTGGTACGAGCTCCTGATGGCGGAGTCGACGGCCGCCGCCGTCGACCCGCGCATCGTCGACTGGACCGCGAGCGTCGAGGTGCGCCGCGCCACGCACCGGCTCGTGACGAGCGAGGGCGGCGACGTCGTGCAGCGCTACCGGATCACGCTGCCGGGGCTCGCGGTCTCGGCGCACGCGGACGGCGATACGCAGACGCGCACGCTGAACGGCTACCGCGGCATCTGCCAGCAGGGCGGCCCCGAGGTGCTCGCGCGCTTCGGGTTCGCCGGCGCCGGCCGGCGCGTCGCCGAGGAGGCGCTCGAGCTCGTGCTCGCGCCGAACTGTCCTTCCGGCACGATGGACGTGCTGCTCGCGCCCGACCAGATGGTGCTGCAGATCCACGAGTCGATCGGCCACCCGCTCGAGCTCGACCGGATCCTCGGCGACGAGCGCAATTTCGCGGGCACGAGCTTCGTCACGCCGGATATGTTCGGCCATTACCGCTACGGCTCGGAGCTCCTGAACGTGACGTTCGACCCGACGCGGCCCGAGGAGCTCGCGAGCTACGGCTACGACGACGAAGGCACGCGCGCCGAGCGCGCCTTCCTGATCCGGCGCGGCATCCTCGAGCGCCCGCTCGGCGGCGCGGTCTCGCAGGCGCGCGCGGGGCTGCCCGGCGTCGCGAACGCGCGCGCCGACAACTGGAACCGCCCGCCGATCGACCGCATGGCGAATCTCAATCTCGAGCCCGGGGACGCGACGTTCGACGAGCTCGTGGCGCGCATCGGCCGCGGCGTCTACATGCAGACCAACGCGTCGTGGTCGATCGACGACTCGCGCAACAAGTTCCAGTTCGGCTGCGAGCGCGGCGTGCTGATCGAGGACGGCCGGCTGAAGGGCGTCGTGAAGAACCCGAACTACCGCGGCGTCTCGGCGTCGTTCTGGCGCAGCCTGGCCGCGGTCGGCGACGCGTCGACGCTGCGGGTGCTCGGCACGCCGTACTGCGGCAAGGGCGAGCCCTCGCAGATCATCCCGGTGGGGCACGCGTCGCCCGCGTGCGTCTTCACCGGCGTCGACGTGTTCGGCGGGGAATCGTGAGGCGCTCGGCGTGGGGCCCCGCGGGCGGAGCCCGTGGGGATCGACGCGCATCACGATTCCGGGGCGCCGACGCGCGGGGGGGCCGTGACGCGACACGGGACCAAGGAGGCGCCGGGCGATGAAGGCCGACCAAAGCAACGACGCCTCCGCGTCCGCGGAAGAGCGCTTCGCCGACTGGGTCGCCGCGATCGAGCGGGCGCTCGCGCCCGGCGAGCGGTACACCGCGACCTGCGCCGGCGAACAGACCGACTTCGCGCGGCTGAACCGCGGCAAGGTCCGCCAGGCGGGGAGCGTCGCGCAGAACGAGCTCTCGATCCGGCTGGTGCGCGGGATCCGCCACGCGGAGCACGCGCTCGCGATGTCGGGCGACGGTGAGGCCGACCGCGACGCGATCGCCGGCGCGATCGCGGGCCTGCGCGACGCGCTGCCCGATCTCGCCGACGATCCGCACCTCCTGCTGCCCGAACGCGTCGAGAGCACGCGCGTGTCGCGCGCGGGCTCGCTGCCGCCAGCGGAGGCGGTCGTCGACGAGGTGCTCGCCGCGGCCCACGGTCTCGACCTCGTCGGCCTCTACGCGGCCGGGCCGGTCTGGCGCGGCTTCGCGAACGCCGAGGGCCAGCGCAACTGGCATTCGGCCGAGACGTTCAACCTGCAGTGGAGCCTCTACGACCGCGCCGACAAGGCGGTGAAGAGCGCCTACGCGGGTTTCGCGTGGGATCCCGGCGAATGGGCGTCGCGGATGGCCGCGGCGCGCGAGCGGCTCGCGCTCGTCGCGCGCCCCGCGGTATCGCTCGCGCCCGGCCGCTATCGCGCGTTCCTCGCGCCGTCGGCGGTCGACGAGATCGCGTCGATTCTCGGCTGGGGCGGGTTCTCGGCGCGAGCCCTCGAGACGCGCCAGAGCCCGCTCACGCGGATGCGCGCCGGCGAGCGGCTCGATCCGCGCGTGACGATCGACGAGGATACGGCCGGCGGCGTCGCGCCGGGCTTCCAGGCGGAAGGCTTCTCCCGCCCGGCTCGCGTACCGCTCGTGCGCGAGGGCGAGCTCGTCGGCGCGCTCACCTCGCCGCGCACCGCGCGCGAGTTCTCGATTCCGGCGAACGGCGCGAACGGCGACGAGATGCCCGAGGCGCTGGCGATGGCCGGCGGCGACCTCCCGGCCGAGGACGCGCTGGCCGCGCTCGACGACGGCCTGTGGATCGGCAACCTCTGGTACACGAACTATTCGGACCGCCCGGCCTGCCGGATCACCGGCATGACGCGCTTCGCGACGTTCCGCGTCGAGCGCGGCCGCATCGTCGCGCCCGTCGACGTGCTGCGCTTCGACGACACGATCTACCGGATGCTGGGCGCGAACCTGGAGGCGCTCACGCGCGAGACCGAGCTCCTGCTCGCGCCCGACACCTACCGGTCGCGCCAGCTCGCGAGCACGCGCGTGCCGGGCGCGCTCGTGCGCGAGCTCGCGTTCACGCTCTGATCCAGGCAAGACCGGGGTCAGACCCCGATGAAACCGGGGTCAGACCCCTGTGCGCCCGGCGGCGTGCTCCCCGTGCCAGCCCTTCGGGATGGCGGACAGGAGGCGCTGCGTGTACGCCTCGCGCGGGTGCCGGTAGATCGCGTCCGCGTCCGCGAGCTCGACCAGCTTCCCCTCGTTCATCACCATCACCTCGTCGGAGATGTACTTGACGACCGCGAGGTCGTGCGAGATGAACAGGTACGACAGCCCGAACTCGTCCTGCAGGTCCTGCAGCAGGTTCAGCACCTGCGCCTGCACCGAGACGTCGAGCGCCGAGACCGACTCGTCGCAGATCAGGATGTCGGGCTTGAGCGTGAGGCAGCGCGCGATCGCGATGCGCTGGCGCTGGCCGCCCGAGAACTCGTGCGGGTACTTGTAGAACGAGACGTCGGGAAGCCCCACCTTCGCGAGCAGCTCGAACACCTGGTCGGTGCGTTCCTGCGCGCTCGCGCCGATGCCGTGGATCGCGAGCGGCTCGGTCAGGATCTGGCCGACCGTGAAGCGCGGGTTGAGCGACGCGTAGGGGTTCTGGAAGATGATCTGGATGCGCCGCTTGTAGGGCATGAACTCGCGCTCCGACATCGACAGGATGTCGCGCCCCTCGAACAGCGCCTCGCCCGCGGTCGGCTCGTGCAGCCGCATCAGCGTGAGCCCCACCGTCGTCTTGCCCGAGCCCGACTCGCCGACGAGCCCGAGCGTCTTGCCCCGCCGCAGCCGGAACGACACGTCGGAGACCGCCTTGAACTCGCGCTTGCCGAAGAGCCCCTCGCGCACGTGGAAGCTCTTGCCCAGGTGCTTCACGTCGAGGATCACCGGGTCGGACGGCGAGGTCCCCCGCGCGCGCTCCTCCGTGTGCTGCGGCCCGCTCCCGCTCATGTAGTCGTCGATGACCGGCAGGCGCATCGGCCGGTGCTCGAGCTCCGGGCGGCACTTGAGCAGCGCCTTCGTGTACGCGTCCTGCGGCGCCTCGAACACCGCCTTCGCCGTCCCCTGCTCGCGGATCTCGCCGCTGCGCATCACGACGACGTGGTCGGCGATCTCGCCGACGACCGCGAGGTCGTGCGTGATGAACAGCACGCTCATCCGGTGCCGGCGCTTGAGTTCGGCGATCAGGTCGAGGATCTGCTTCTGGATCGTGACGTCGAGCGCGGTCGTCGGCTCGTCGGC
Organism: Burkholderiales bacterium; assembly: GCA_046347845.1. Lineage (GTDB taxonomy): Bacteria > Pseudomonadota > Gammaproteobacteria > Burkholderiales > Casimicrobiaceae > VBCG01. Next base: position 43,824 of record JAXMFH010000016.1, read on the forward strand.
GATCAGGAGCTTCGGCTCGCATGCGATCGCCATCGCGATCATCACGCGCTGCTGCTGTCCGCCCGACATCTGCGACGGATAGGCGTCGACGCGCCGCTGCGGCTCGGGGATGCCGACCTCGTCGAGGAGCTCGACCGCGCGCCTGCGCGCCGCCGCCTTCGACAGCCCGCGGTGCAGCTGGAGCACCTCGCCGAGCTGGTAGCCGACGGTGAACACCGGGTTCAGCGAGGTCATCGGCTCCTGGAAGATCATCGAGATGTCGGCGCCGCGCAGGTCGCGCAGCGCGCGCATCGGGAGCCCGACGAGGTTGCGCCCGCCGAACAGGATCCGGCTTCCCGGATCGACGATCGAGTTCTCGGGCGGCAGCAGGCCCAGGATCGCGAGCGCGGTCACGCTCTTGCCGGAGCCGGACTCGCCGACGAGCGCGACGGTGCTGTCGACCGGGATGTCGAACGAGACGCCCCTGACGGCCTCGAACGTCGCGTCGCCGCCCAGCCGGAACTTGACGCGCAGGTCGCGGACCTGGACGAGCGGGTCGCCCGCCGCGGGTTGGAGGTCGGCCGCCATGTCAGTGCCCCTTCAGTCGGCCTCGATGGGCCGTTTGCGTGGCAGGGGCCGTCGCGCGGCGGCCTCCGCACCGAATCGCCTTGCCGTCGATCCCCGCGCCGGGCGCGGGGCCCCTCGCCGGGCGGCTCATCGGTGCCCCTTGAGCTTCGGATCGAGCGCGTCGCGCAGCGCGTCGGTGAACAGCGAGAACGCGGTCACGAGCGTGGCCATCGCGACGGTGGCGGCGACGAGCTGCCACCACTTGCCGAGGATCAGCTCGTTCTGCGCCTCGTTCAGCATCGAGCCCCAGGACACGACGTCGACCGGCACGCCGAAGCCCAGGAAGGACAGGATCACCTCGGCCTTGATGAAGCCGACGGTCAGGATCGAGAGCTGCACGAGCACGACGTGCGAGACGTTCGGGAAGATGTGCACGAACATCCGGCGCGCGTTCGACGCGCCGATCGCGTCGGCCGCCTGCACGTACTCGCGCGACTTGTGCTTCAGGTACTCGGCGCGGATCAGCCGGAACACGCCGGTCCAGCCGGTGAGCCCGAGGATCAGGATGATCGTGAGCATGCCCTTCTGCTGCAGCACGGCCGCGACCGCCAGGATCAGCAGCAGGTAGGGAATCGAGTTGAACACCGAGTAGAACCAGTTGAACGCGTCGTCGACCCAGCGTCCGTAGTAGCCGGCGACCGCGCCGAACAGCGTGCCGAGCGCCGTGGCGACGATCGCCGACATGATGCCGACGAAGATCGAGGTCTCGGAGCCCTTGACCGTCTTCGCGATGATGTCGCGGCCCCACTTGTCGCCGCCGAAGGGCAGCGTCGCGCTGCGCGCCTCCGCGGCCGCGGGCTCGGCGGCGCCGCCGCCCTTCGACGCGCGGATGTCGGCCATCACGTCGGCGAGCGGGTCGACGCTCCTGCCCTCGGCCGGTGCCGCGGGCGCGGAGGGCGCGGCCGGCTTCGCGCCCTTCAGCTCGGCGATCACGTCGGCGAGCGGGTCGACGATCGACGAGGGGACCTCGGCGCCCGGCGACGCGGTCTCGGGCGCGGCCGGCACCGCCGGCGCTCCCGCCTCGACGTCCGCGCCGAGGAAGCTCGGCGGCGCGTAGTTGACGCCGACCTCGCGCGCCCAGTCCTTCGCGACCAGGCCGGTGGCCGACAGGACCATCAGCACGACGAACGCGAGGACGATCGCCAGCGAGACCATGCCGACGCGGTCGGCGCGCAGCCGGCGCCAGGCGAGCGTCCATAGGCCGGGTGAGACGGTGTGCGGAATCTCGCGCCGGCCGTCGGCGGCGCGCGGGAGGACGGCTCCGGGCGTGGCCATGTCGTCCCCCTACTTGAGCTGGACCCGCGGATCGACGGCCTTGTACATCAGGTCGGCGAGCAGGTTGAAGACCATCGTCGCGACCGCGACGTAGACGGTGATCGCCTTGATCACCGGGAAGTCGCTGCGCTCGACCGCGAGGATCACCTCCCGGCCGATGCCCGGGATCGAGAAGAACCGCTCGATCAGGAACGCGCCGATCAGGAGTCCCGGGAGCGACGCCATGATCGTCGTGATGATCGGGATCGAGGCGTTGCGCAGCACGTGCACCCACATGATGCGGTTCTCGGACAGGCCCTTCGCCCGCGCGGTGCGCACGTAATCCTGGTTGATCTCGTCGAGGATGAAGGTCCGGTAGAGCCTCAGGCTCGGCGCGATGCTGACGGCGAGGCCGATCAGGATCGGCAGCGAAGCGTAGCGGAACAGGTTCTCGACGAACGAGTCGCCCCAGCCCTGGACCGGGAACCACCCGAGCTTGTACGCGAACACGTACTGGAACACGATGATGTAGACCAGGATCGAGATCGACAGGCCGACCGTGCAGACGATCATCACGGTCCGGTCGGTGAGCGAGCCGCGCACGTACGCGACCGCGAGCGCGAGCCCGATCGAGACCAGCGCGTCGAGGATCGTCAGCGGGACGAGCACCGTGAACGACGGCGGCAGCCGCGTGAAGATGATCGACGAGATCTTCTCGTTCGTGCTCCAGGACGCCCCGAAGTCGCCGGTGAGGATCTGCTTGACGAAGATCCAGAGCTGGACCCAGTACGGCTGGTCGACGCCGAGCTGGCGCCGGATGTTGTCGATCTGCTCCTGGTTGCTGATCTTCCCGGCGAGCACGTAGGCAGGGTCGCCGCCCACCCAGTTGAACAGGAAGAACACCAGCAGCACGACGCCCGCGAGCGTCGGGACCATCTGCCACAGGCGCCGGATGATGTACGCCGTCATCGTCGATCCTCCCCGGAGCCCGCGGATCTCGCGGCGTCCGGACCGTTGCCTTCGGGCGCGGCGCGCGGCGCGCGCCTCGCCCTTTCGTCGTCGCCCGACCGTCGCCCGCCGCGCGTGCAGGCCTTCTGGGCCGGGCGCGGCGGGCGCGGCATCGCTTTGTCGCGGGCGGGTCCGCCGGGATCCCCGGCGGCCCGCGCGCCTTTCCTGCTCCCTCCTCCTACTTGTTCGGTCCCGGCGGCGCCACGTCGAGGTACTGCCAGTGCGCGTGCAGGATCGGATGACGCTTGTACCCCAGCACGCGCGGCTGCACCAGCATGTTGCGGTAGCGGCTGATCATGAGCCGCCACGGCGCGTACGCCTCGATCACCCGGGTCATCTCCTGGTAGAGCCTGTCGCGCTCGGGCCCCGGGGGCATCGACTGCGTGCGCTCGTAGAGCCTGTCGAACTCCGGGATCCGCGCGCACGCGTTGTTGCTCTGGTAGGTGTTCGGCCCGTACAGGAGCTGCATGAAGTTGTCGCCGTCCGGATAATCGGCGATCCACGACGCGACGCGCATCTGCAGCTTGCACTGCTTCTCCGCCTTGAGGAGCTCGGGGAACTTGTCCTTGTGCACCTCCATGCGCACGCCGATCGCGTCGAGCGACTTCTTCCAGAGCTCGTCCTGCTGGCGCCCCAGCGTGTCCGGGCGCGACGACAGGCGCACGACGAGCGGCTTGCCGTCCGGCAGCGTACGCCATCCGTCGGGACCGCGCTTGTACCCGAACTTGTCGAGCAGCGCGTTGGCGCCCGCCGGGTCGTACGCGATGGCGCTCTTCCACGCCGGGTCGTGGCCGACGACGCCGGGCGGGATCGGGTAGCGCGCCTCGATCGCCTGGCCGTTGCGGATCACGCGGATCTCGTCGTCGACGCTGTAGCTCATCGCCATCGCGCGGCGCAGCGCGATCTTCTCCTTCGAGAGCCCCCCGACCACCGGGTCGGTCATGTTCCAGTACGTGTACGAGAGCTCGGGGTCGACGATGCGCGACAGCTTGATCCCTTTCGCCCGCAGCTCGGGCTTGAGCGTCGCGCCGTCGAGCACCTTCGGCGCGAGCGGGCCCTCCATGTTCATCAGGTCGATCTCGTCGCTCTGGAACGCGAGGAGCCGCGCCTGGTCCTCCTCGATGATCGAGATCTCGACGCGGCCGATCTGCGGCATCCGCTTGCCCTTCATCTCGCGCACCAGCGCGGCGTCGGCCGCGTCGGCCGGCGCGAAGTCCCACGTGAAGCCCCGGTAGTTCGGGTTCGCCTCGAGGAAGATCTTCGAGCTGCGCACCCACTTCACGAGCCGGTAGGGGCCGGTGCCGACCGGGTTCGCCTGCGCGCGCCCGTCGCTCTCCGCGTACTTCTCGATCACCTCGCGCGCGACGGCGGACGTCGGCTCGTGCGCGAGGATGTACGGCAGGTTGTAGTCGGTGGCGTTGAGCCGGAACCGGATCGTGTAGCGGTCGACCGCCTCGATGCCCGGCACCTTGCGATCGTAGTCGAACCGGCCGGCATTCTTCGCCTGCGCGGCGACCTCGTCCAGGCCCACGAGCTTGCCCTCGACGAGGAACGCCCACGGCGAGCGGATCCTCGGATCCATCAGCCGCTTGATCGAGTACACGAAGTCCTCGGCCGTGAGCTCGCGCGGCTTGCCGCCGAACACCGGGTCGTCGGCGAACCGGATGCCCTTCCGGATCCGGATCGTCCAGGTCCTGCCCTGGTCCCCGACCTGCGGCATCGCCTCGGCCGCGAGCGGCACGACCTTCGACGGGCGCGCCAGGTAGTCGTACGTGTAGAGCGTCTCGAAGATGCCCTGCACCACCGTGCCCGAGTAGAGGTCGTGCACGGCGGCGGGGTCGAAGCCGGTCTCGGCGACCGGAAAGACCTCGCGGATCACCTTGTTCATGTCCGGCACGGCGACCGCCGGCGCGGCGAGCCCCCAGAAGGCGACGAGGACGGCGAGCGCGCGGCGAGCGCCGCGCAACGGGCGCTGCGTCATGAGCGGGGGGCGAGGTCCATGTAGAGCCACTCGCCGTGCAGGATCGGGTGCTTCTTGTAGCCCAGCACCCACGGGCGGATCATCTGGTTGCGCTCGCGCGACACGTGCATCGCCCAGGCGCCGTCGACGTCCATCTGGCGCGTCATCTCGAGGAACAGGCGGTTGCGCCCGGGCGCGTCGATCGGCATCGCGCGCATCTTCTCGTAGAGCGCGTCGAACGACTTCGACTCGTAGCAGCCGTTGTTGCTCTGGCCGGTGTTCGGGCCGTAGAGCAGCTGCATGAAGTTCTCGCCGTCGGGATAGTCGGCGGTCCAGGCCGCGCCCCACATCATGAGCCGGCAGGCCTTCGCCTGCTTGAGGTTGTCGGCGAACTTGCCCGCGTCGAACTCCATCCTCACGTGGATCGCGTCCGCCGCCTTCTTCCACAGCTCGTTGAACGTGCGGTCGATCTGGGAGGTCTGCGTCGCCTGGCGGATCACGAGGGGCTTGCCGTCGGGCAGGCGCCGCCATCCGTCGGGGCCCTTCCGGTAGCCGAACCGGTCGAGGAGCTTGTTCGCGAGGTCGGGGTCGTACTGGTTGACCGTGCGGTACGAGGGGTCGTGGCCGACCACGCCGAACGGGATCGGCATCTGGGCGTGCACCGCCTGCCCCTTGCGCACGACCTCGATCTCCTCGCGCACGTTGTACGCCATGATGATCGCCCGGCGCAGCGCGAGCTTCGCCGGCTCGAACCCGCCGATCACCGGATCGCGGAAATTGAAGATCGTGTAGGTGATGTCCGGGTCGATCGCCTTGTAGAGCTTCACGCCCTCGCCGGACCAGCGCGGCAGGAGGCCGCCGTCCGCGCCGATCGCCTGCGGCCGGAACGTCCCCGGCAGCGCGAGGACGTCGAGCTCCTTGCCGCCGAAGGCGAGCCACCGCGACTGGTCCTCCTCGATGATCGAGATCTCGACGCGCCCGATCTGCGGCATCGCTTTGCCCCGCATGTCGCGGACGAGCTGCTGGTCCCACTCGTCCTCCGACGGCGCGAAGTCCCAGGTGAAGCCGCGGTAGCCGGGATTCGCCTCGAGCACGATGCGGGAGGCGCGCTTCCACTCCTTCAGCACGTACGGCCCGGTGCCGACCGGATGGGCGCCGACCTCCTCGGCGCCGTAGAAGTCGACGACCTCGCGCGCCATCGCCCCGAACGGCACGTGCGCCACCGTGTAGTTGAACAGGTAGTCCGGAGAGACGAGGCGGATGACGAGCGTGTACGGGTCCGGCGTCTCGAGGCCGGGGATCTTCGCGTCGTAGTCGAACTTGCCGGTCTTCTTCGCCTGCTCGATCAGCGCATCGAGCCCGGCGACGTGGCCCTCGACCATGAACGCCCACGGCGATCGGTTCTTCGGGTCGGCGTGCCGCTTGATGGCGTAGGCGAAGTCGCCGGCGACCAGCTCGCGCTTCGCGCCCTTGAACGCGGGATCGGGCGTGTAGTAGATGCCCTTGCGGAGCTTGAACGTGTAGGTCCTGCCCCCGTCGGTCACCGTGGGCATGGCCTCGGCGACCATCGGCACGAGCTTCGACGGCCGCGCGAGGTAGTCGTAGGTCAGCAGGCGCTCGAAGATCGCCTCGTTGACCGTGTTGGAATAGAGGTCGGAGACGCGCGCCGGATCGAAGCTGGTCTCGGCGACCGGGAACGCGATCCGGTAGACCTTCGAGGGATCCGCCGCGACCGCCGCCGGCAGCGTCGCAGCGAGCGCCAGGAGGGCGGCGAACCACCCGGCGAGCGTGACGGACCGGCGGCGCATGGAGGTCGAGCGGGAGGTCCCGTGGAAAAAAGCCGCGCATAGTACCATTTTCGACATCCGATGCTGCGAAAGACCCTGCGCGAGTGGATCGAGAGGCTCAAGCCCACGGTCCAGACGATCACCCGCCACCCGTGGGTGGTCCGCTACGTCCCGGCGCTGTCGGACCCCGACCTCTGGCACCTGAACCGCCGGTCGACCGCGCGCGGCGTGGCGGTGGGCCTGCTGTGCGGCCTGATCCCGGGGCCGATCCAGGTGGCGGGCGCGATCGGCCTGTCGCTCCTGTGGCGGGCGAACTTCCCGCTCGCGGCGATCACGACGCTCTACACGAATCCGCTCACGATCGTGCCGCTCTACGTCGTGGCGTACGAGTACGGGCGCCTGTTCTTCCCCGACGCGCCGCACGCGGTCGCCGCGATGCCGCCCTCGTTCTCGGGGATCGGCAGCTACGTTCCCGCGCTCGCCGCGTGGATGGCCGAGCTCGGCAAGCCGCTCGCGCTCGGCATCGTGCTGCTCGCGTTCACGCTGGCGACGATCGGGTTCGTCGCGGTGCGCCTCGTGTGGCGCTGCCACGTCGTCGCGATGTGGCGCAGGCGCGCGCGGGAGCGGGGGCTCGCGCGTTGAAGCCGCGCTGGTGGGACGAGGCCGCGGCGGACCTCGCCCGCCGTGACCGCGTGATGCGACGGCTCGTCCGTGCGCACCCGGGGGCGAGCCTGAAGCGCCGCAGCGACGCGTTCACGGCGCTCGCACGGGCGATCACCGGCCAGCAGATCTCGGTCAAGGCCGCCGACGCGATCTGGCGGCGGCTCGTCGCCTCGGCCGCGCCCGACCAGGCGGCGCGGGCGTTTCCGCGACTCGACCCGGTCCGAGTGGCGGCGCTGTCCGGGCGGGAGCTGCGGGCGGCCGGCTTCTCCGAGCGGAAGGCCGCCTACCTCCAGGACCTCGCCGGCCACTTCGTCACGGGGCGGCTCGACCCGCGCGGCTGGCGGCGGCTCGACGACGAGGCGCTCGTCGCCGCGCTCGTCGACGTCCGCGGCATCGGACGCTGGACGGCCGAGATGTTCCTGATGTTCCACGAGCTCCGGCCCGACGTCCTGCCCGTCGACGACCTCGGCCTCCGGAAGGCCGCCGCGCTGCACTACCGGCGCGGCGACGCGATGGACGCGGCCGACCTGCGCGAGCTGGGCGAGCGGTGGCGCCCCTGGCGCAGCGCCGCCACCTGGTACCTGTGGCGCTCGCTCGATCCGATCGCGATCGAGTACTGAGCCCTTCCGGCAGCCCGGAAGCAGCCTGACCCGGGCGGCTCGGCCCCCCCGCCCCCTCGCCGACGCCGTCGGCCCCGGTTCCTCGACGGGCGACGCGGTGCGTCGGTCCTCGTCCCTCGTCGCGTCACCCGCCAGATCCTCGGGCCGGGCAATCGCCGCTGCGTCTCCGGGAACGGTAGCCACGCTCGTGGCTGCACGTACGCGTATTGTAGGCCACATTAATGCTGTGACACCTCGATCCGCGAACAAAATTCCTTTGGCATATAACGTCCGCCGATGAGCTCGCAAACATTTGTTTTTAAGTCTTTTTTATTTGTAGGTATCCACGATGTCTGGCGTACGTCGCCGCATGACACTCCACCGGCGTAAGCGCATTCCCTGATTCGGCGCCGCCGGCGCGGGCGCGCCGGCGTATCGCCGGTCGTCCGCCCGAATCCCGCGACTCGCCTATTCAGGCACGCGTTGTGCAGTACCGACCTGCGCCGTCGGCCCGAAAGGGGGGGCCGCCAGGCGAGGGCGCGCGCCAGTTTCCGCCTCGAACATCGACACCGCTCGACCGGTGTCGACTGACTTAACTTGCTACTTGCGCGCGCTATTGTCGTCTACATATGCGCCCGATCGACATCGTCGGAAGCGTCCCGCGCCAGGAGCGCCCCGAGGGGGCCGCCGGCAGCGCGCTGCCGAGATCCGTCGCCCGGGGACTGAGGAGCCCACGATGAAAATCGCCCTCCGCTTCGTTCTCGCCTGCCTCCTCTCGGGCGGCATCCTGTCCGCGCAGGGGCACGGCGTCGTCCGCCAGGCCGATGCCCGGCCCGAGGTCCGGTCGCGGCCGGCGGCTCAGGCCAGCGCGGCCCGCGACCTGACCGTCGAGCTGCTCGCGCGGCGCACCGCCCACGCGCGCGCCAAGTCCGCGGTCGACAAGGCCGAAGCGCTCGCCCCCCTCGCCGCCGTCGCGCGGCAGCGGCAGCAGGAACTGCTCGACCTCGTCGACGCCGATCCCGCCGAGGTGCTCCGGGTCGCGCTGCCCGCCGGGGCACGCGAAAGCCTCCCCGCCGAGGCCCGGGACTACGTCGAGGAGGCCGCCGACGAAACGGGCGAGATCGAGGTGCTCCACGTGGACCACGTGGACGGCGCCGACGACCACTACCTGCACTACCTGAACACGAGCAAGGGGCGCTACTCGCTCCACTTCGCCGGCGCCGCGCCCGACGTGTCGACCGGGTCGATCGTGAGCGTCCGCGGCGTGCGCGTGGCGTCGGCGATCGTCGTCGCCGACCGGCCGCGGGTGCTGATGGACAAGGCGATCGAGGTCGTGGCGAACACGAAGGGGCCGCAGCGGACGCTCGCGATCCTCGTCAACTTCGGCAACGCGCCTTCGCAGCCCTACAGCCTCGACTACGCGCGCAACGTGATGTTCGGCGCGACGAGCGCGTTCGACTACGAGGCGTCCTACCAGCAGACGACGGTCGAGGGCGACGTCGCCGGCTGGTTCACGATCGCCGCCTCGTCGCTCGCCTGCGACGTTTCCGCGATCGCGACGCAGGCGAAGGCCGCCGCGGCGTCCGCCGGCTACGTGCTCTCGAACTACGCGCGCCTCGTCTACGTGTTCCCGTCGAACGCCTGCAGCTGGTGGGGGATGGGCACGGTCGGCGGCTCGCCGTCGCAGGCGTGGATCCACACGAAGTACGGCTTCTCGGTCAAGGTGGTCGGCCACGAGATGGGCCACAACCTCGGCCTCTTCCACTCGCACTCGCTCGACTGCGGCTCGGCGGCCGTCGCCGCGAGCGGCTGCAGCGCGTCCGAGTACGGCGACGTGTTCGACCTGATGGGCAGCAACTCGGGCGGCCACTACAACGCCGCCCAGAAGGAGCGGCTGGGCTGGCTCAACGACGGCGCGTCGCCGCCGCTCACCACCGTCGCTCCCGTCGCGGGGACCGCCACGTTCGACATCGCGCCGCTCGAGGACGCGCGCAACGGCGCGCCGCGCGCGCTCAAGATCCCGCGGGTCACCGCGTGCGGCGTGCCGACCGAGTGGTTCTACGTCGAGGCGCGGCAGGCGAAAGGCTACGACGCCTTCCTGTCGGGCAACGGCAACGTGCTCGGCGGCGTCCTCGTCCGCAAGGTGACCGACGGGCTCGCCGACTCGAGCTACCTGCTCGACATGACGCCCGGCACGACCTCGTGGAACGACGCCGCGCTCGTCGCCGGGAAGTCCTTCACCGATCCGCAGTCGGGCGTCAAGATCGCCACCGTGTCGGCAGGCGCCACCGGCGCGCGCGTGAGCGTCACGTTCCCGCCCGCGAGCTGCACGCGCGCGGCCCCCAAGGTCGCGATCGCGCCCGGCGAAACGGCGTGGACGTCGGCCGGCGCGTCGGTGAGCTACACGGTGACGACGCAGAACCAGGACTCGTGCGGCTGCTCGCCCACCAACTACGACGTGAGCGCCGCGGTGCCCGCCGGCTGGGGCGCGACCAACGCCCGCACGCCGAGCGTCGCGCCCGGCGGCACGTCGGTCGCGACGGTCGTCGTGACGACGTCCGCGGGCGCTCCCGCCGGCTTCTATCCGGTGACGATGAAGGCGGCCAACGTCAGCGCGACGACACTGGCCTCGTCCGCGTCCGGCACCGTCGCGGTCGAGTCGGCGGCGTCCGCGCCTCCGCCGACCGCGCCTCCGCCGCCGTCCGCGATCGCGGCCGCGGTCTCCACCGACCGCGCAGGGTACTCGCGGCCGCGCTGGGGCTCGATCAGCGCCACGATCGCCACGAAGGTGACGGCGGGCGGCTCGCCGGTCGCGGGCGCTTCGGTCAGCGTAGCCGTCCGCGACCCGTACGGCAGGACGTCGACGCTCCGCGGAACGACCGCGTCCAACGGCGTCGTCTCGACCGCCTACGCGATCTCGTCGTCGAGCTCGCGCGGCACCTACACGGTGACGACCACCGCGGCCGCGAACGGCTCGACGGCGACCGCCACGACGAGCTTCACCGTCAACTGACGCGGGCGCGCCGCGGCCGCGCCTCCGCGCGGCCCGGCGCGATGCTGCGCCGCAGATTGACGCCCCCGGCGGCGCGGCGCTAAAAGCGGAACGGCGTTCCACAATGCGCCTTCCGTGATCTACTCGCCCGCCCAGCGCTGCCTCGATCTCCTCGAGCTGCTCGCCGACGAGCCGGACGGCCTGCCGCTCGCCGCCGTCGCGGCGCGGCTCGCGCTGCCGAAGAGCGCGGCCCACCGGTTCCTCGCGCTGCTCGCCTCGCGCGGCTTCGTGCGCCAGGACGCCGCGAGCGGCCACTATTCGCTGACGCTCAAGCTGCCCGCGCTCGGCTTCCGCTACCTCGCGGGCACCGGCTGGCCCGATCTCGCGCAGCCCGCGCTCGACGCGCTCGCGTCGCGCACGGGCGAGCTCGCGCGCCTCGCGCTCGTCGAGGGCGACGCGCTGACCTGGGTCGCGAAGGCGCAGGGCGCGTCGACCGGGCTGCGCTACGACGCCGACGCGGGGCGCGGCGTGATCCTGCACGCGACCGCGACCGGCAAGGCGTGGCTCGCGACGCTGCCCGAGGAGCGCGCGATCGCGCTCGTGGCGCACGAGGACCGCCTGGGATCGCGCGGGCTCGGGCCGCGGGCACTGACCACGGTCGCCGCGCTCAAGCGCGAGCTGCGCGCGACGCGCCGCCGCGGCTGGGGCGAGGCGGTCGAGGAAGGCGAGCCCGGCGTCGCCGCCGTCGCCGTCGCGGTGCGGCCGCGCGACGGTCCCGATGCCGACGCGTTCGCGACGGTCAGCGTCGCGGGTCCGCTCGCGCGCATGGGCGCCGCGCGCCGGGCGGAGCTCGCGCGCATGGCGCAGGCGAGCGCGCGGGAGATCGCCGACCTGTGGCCGATGCGGCGCGCGGCCCGGCGTGCGCCGCGCGCCGCGTGACGGGAGGCCGGCGATGACCGCCGCGACACCGCGCTACGACGGCCCGCTCGCGCTGGCGCAGGCGCTCTCCGCGTTCGCGCGCTCGCCCTCCCCGGAGAGCGGGTGGAAGCGCGAGGGCCTGCGCGCGGACGTCGAGTATCGCGACCTCGGCCTCGCCGCCGCGACCGGCGGCCGGATCGGCGCGAAGCACATCCGCGCGATCGCGCCGCTGCCGGCGCCCACCGGATGGCACTGGCACGACATGGATGCGCACTTCGTCTACGTGCTGCGCGGCTGGCTCGTGTTCCGGTTCGCCGGCGTCGAGGGCGACGTGCGGCTCGCCGCGGGCGAGGGGCTGTCGCAGCCCGCCGGCGTCCCGCACGACGTGATCGCGCGGAGCGACGACCTCGAGGTGCTCGAGATCAACGCCCCGGCCGAGTACGCGACGGTCGACCTCGACGCGTCGACCGCGCCCGGGGAGCCGCGGTGACCGGCCCGACGCGCGCGGCGGCGGTCGGGGCGTGGCTCAGGCGCCGCAGCTCGGCGTTCGCGGTCTTCGTCGCGCTGATCCTGGTCTGGGAGATCGGCGTGCGCGCGACCGGCGTCAAGGAATACCTGCTGCCGCCGCCGTCGAAGGTGTGGACCGAGTTCTGGAAGCGCCACGACGTGGTGATGGGCGGCGCGTGGGTGACGACGAAGGAGATCCTCGCGGGCTACGCGCTCGCCGTCGCCGTCAGCATCCCGCTCGCGCTGTGGATCGCGTGGTCGCGCTTCATGGAGCACGCGGTCTACCCGGTCATCGTGTTCCTGCAGATCGTCCCGAAGATCGCGATCGCGCCGCTGTTCATCATCTGGTTCGGGTTCGGCTTCGCGCCCAAGCTCCTGCTCGTGTTCCTGCTCTCGTTCTTCCCGATCGTCGTCTCGTCGATCGCGGGCTTCAAGAGCGCGGACCGGGACGTGATGGACTTCGCGCGGACGACGGGCGCCGGCGGCTTCAAGCTGTTCCTCAAGATCCGGCTGCCGCAGGCGCTGCCGCACGTCTTCACCGGGCTCAAGGTCGGCGCGGCGCTCGCCGCCACGGCCGCGGTCGTCGCCGAGTTCGTGGCGTCCGACCGCGGGCTCGGCTACCTGCTGCTGCAGTACAACGGCCAGCTCGAGACGCCGATGGTGTTCGCGACGATCGTGCTCCTGTCGCTGATCGGGCTCGCCGTCTACTACGCGGTCGAGATGATCGAGCGGCTGGCGATCCCGTGGCACGTGTCGCAGCAGCAGGCCGCGACCGACGCGACGCTTTGAACGCCCGGCGCCCGTGCGGGCGCCGGTTCCTGGACGAAGGAGGCAAACGATGACACGCAGTCGCTCGTTCACCGCCGGGCTCGCCGCCCTCCTCTTCGCCGCCGCCGCGCCGTCGCTCGCGCAGGCGCCGACGCCGGTGTCGCTGCGCCTCAACTGGTACCTCGGCGGCCTGCACGTGCCGTTCTACTACGGCAAGGAGCGCGGCTTCTTCGCCGCCGAGGGCATCGACCTCACGATCAACGAGGGACGCGGCTCCGCCAACACGGTGCAGGTCGTCGCGGCGGGGTCCGACACGTTCGGCATGGCCGACTCGTCGTCGGTCGTCACGGCGGCCGCGAAGGGCGCCGAGATCAAGTCGGTGATGTCGCTGCTCAACTCGACCGGCTTCTCCGTCGTCTCGCTCGCCGAGTCGAACCTGAAGACGCCGAAGGACCTCGAGGGCAGGCGCGTCGCGGTCTCGCCGGGCGACCCGCTCGGCGCGCTGCTGCAGGCGGTCTGCAAGGCGAACAACGTCGACTGCGCGAAGATCTCGATGGTGCAGGTCGACCCGCCGGCGAAGGTCGTCACCGTGCTCGAGAAGCGCGCCGACGCGCTCCTCGGCGGCGCCGACGACCAGTACTTCCTGATCAAGCAGCGCGGCTTCCAGCCCGCGGCGATGCGCTACGCCGACTGGGGCGCGAACATCGTCGGCATGACCATCGTCGCGAAGACCGACCTCGTCAAGTCGAACCCGGACCTCGTCAGGCGGTTCGTCCGCGCGTCGGTCCGGTCGTGGGAGGAGGCGAAGAAGAATCCCGGCGCAGCCGTGGACGCGGCGCTCAAGGCGAAGCCCGACCTCAACCGGCAGTCGACGCTCGACCAGATGCTGGTCGACTTCGAGCTGCTCGACTCGAAGGCCTCGAAGGGCCGCATCGGCTGGGGCGCGCAGGCCGACTGGGACCAGACGCTGACGATCCTCAAAGCCTACCGCGACCTCAAGACCGACCAGCCGTGGACCGCGTTCCACACCAACGAGTTCGTGCCGTGAGGCGCGCGACGGCGCGCCCGCCGCGCGACGCGCCTCGCGTCCGTCGTCTCGCGTCGACCGCCCGGCCCTCGCCCCGGAGCGTCGCGTGACGCTGCGCGTCGCCTACGACGGCGAGAAGGCGCGGGACGGCGCGCCGGCCACGGAGCCAGGCGCGGGACGTCCCTACGTCGAGCTCGCCGGCGTCGCGAAGACCTACCGGCGCCACGGCCGCGAGACGCACGCGCTCGAAGCGGTCGACCTCGCGATCCGCGAGGGCGAGTTCCTCGCGATCGTCGGTCCGTCCGGCTGCGGCAAGAGCACGCTCCTGCGCCTGGTCGCGGGGCTCCACCTCGCGACCGCGGGCGAGGTCCGCGTCGCCGGCCGGATCGTCGACCGGCCGCAGACCGAGATCGGCATCGTGTTCCAGAGCCCGGTGCTGCTCGACTGGCGCAACGCGCTCGACAACGTGCTCGTGCAGGTCGAGTTGCGCGGTCTCGACACGCGCGCCTACCGGGACCGCGCGCGGAAGCTCCTCGAGCAGGTGGGGCTGCGGGACTTCACCGACCGGTATCCGCACGAGCTCTCGGGCGGCATGCGCCAGCGGGTCTCGATCGCGCGCGCGCTCATCCACGACGCGCCGCTCCTCCTGATGGACGAGCCGTTCGGCGCGCTCGACGCGCTCACGCGCGAGCAGATGCGCCTCGACCTCGAGGCGCTGTGGATCGCCTCGCGCAAGACCGTGCTCTTCATCACGCACTCGATCGACGAGGCGGTGCTCCTCGCCGACCGCGTCGTGGTGATGAGCCCGCGGCCGGGCCGCATCGAGCGCGTGATCGACGTGCGGATGCCGCGCCCGCGCGGGCTCGAGGCGCGCCGGTCGCGCGAGTTCGCCGAGATCGCGCAGGCGATCACCGACATCTTCCTCGCGCGCGGCGTGCTGCACGGCGCGGGACGGACCGGAGGCGAGCCATGACCCGGGGTCGGGCCCGCTCTCCGGGGTTGCGCCCGGCGAATCGCCACGAAACGGAGTCCGGACATGGGATCTGACCTCGCGCGCGGCATCGTCGCCGCGCCGTTCCTGCCGATGCACGCGGACCAGTCGATCGACTTCGACGCGCTCGCGCCCTACCTCGCGTGGATCGCGAAGCAGCGGCCCGCGGCCATCGCGATGAACATGGACGCGAGCGAGGGCCCGTCGCTCGAACGCGACGAGCAGCTGGCCGTGCTCGCCGCGTCGAAGCGCGCGATCGGCGGCGCGTGCCCGCTCGTGTCGGGGCTCATCGCCGGGTCGACGCGCGACGCGGTCCGCTGGGGCCGCGAGCTGGCGCAGGCGGGCGCCGAGGCCCTCGCGATCTTCCCGCCGTTCCCGGCGTTCCTCGGCAAGCCCGTGCCCGGCGAGATGATCGAGCGCTACCACCGGGCGATCGCGGACGGCGTCGGGCTGCCGATGTTCGCGTTCCAGTTCCCGGTCGCGTGGGGGCCCGACTTCCCGCCCGACACGCTCGCGCGGCTCGCCGCGATCCCCGAGATCGTCGGGCTCAAGGAGGCGTCGTTCGACACGACGAAGACGGTCGAGACGATCGAAGCGGCGCGCGCCCTGCCGCGCAAGCTCGGCGTCCTCACCGGCAGCGACACGTTCATCCTCGAGGCGATGATCCTGGGCTGCGACGGCGCGCTGATCGGCTTCGCCGGCACCGCGACCGCCGAGCTCGTGGAGATGCACGCGGCGGTCGTCCGGCGGGATTACGCTCGCGCGCACGCGATCTGGGCGCGCCTGGGGCCGCTCGCGCGCCACTGCTGGCGCGCCCCGATCCGGGACTACCGGCCCCGCATGAAGGAGGTGCTGAAGCTGCAGGGCCTCTTCCCGCTCGCGACGGTGCGCGAGCCGCAGCTGCCGGTCGACGACGCCGAGCGCGCCGCGATCGCGCGGCTCGTGCGGCAGGCGGGGCTCGTGGGGACGCCCGAGCCGTTGGGGGCGGTGGGCGGCTGAGACCCCGCAACGCGGAGTTGGGAGATCGGAGATAGAACGGCCCCGAGGGTGCGACGGCCCTATCTCCTATCTCCTATCTCCTATCTCCTATCTCCTATCTCCTATCTCCGATCTCCCATCTCCGATCTTCCCCTCACCCCTTCAACGCCCCGTCGACCAGATGCAGCGTTCGATCCGTGCGCGCCGCGAGCTCGGGATCGTGCGTGACGATGACGAGCGCGGTGCCCACGGCGCGGTTGAGCTCGAGCATCAGCCCGAACACCTGCTCGGCGGTGCGGCGATCGAGGTTGCCGGTCGGCTCGTCGGCGAGCACGCAGCGCGGCTCGGTCACGAGCGCGCGCGCGAGCGCCACGCGCTGGCGCTCGCCGCCCGAGAGCTCGCCGGGCACGTGCTCGAGCCGGTGATCGAGGCCGACGCGCCCGAGCATCGCCGCCGCCTTCGCGCGCGCCTCGGCGGCCGGCACGCGCCGGATCGAGAGCGGCATCGCGACGTTCTCGACCGCGGTGAACTCGGGCAGCAGGTGGTGGAACTGGTAGATGAAGCCCAGCGCGCGGTTGCGCACGCGCCCGCGCTCGCCTTCCGCGAGCGACGCGAACGGCCGGCCTTCCACCGTGACGTCCCCGGCCGTCGGCGCGTCGAGCCCGCCCAGCAGGTGCAGCAGCGTGCTCTTGCCCGAGCCGGACGCGCCGACGATCGCGATGCGCTCGCCCGCGCGCACGTCGAGGTCGACGCCGGTCAGCACGACGACGTCCTGCGGGCCGCCCGTGTAGGTCTTCGCGAGCCCGCGGCAGGAGAGCACGGGAGGCGCTCCGCCCCCCTCGCGCGCGTCACTCATAGCGGAGCGCCTGGGCGGGGTTGACGCGCGCGGCCCGCCAGCTCGGGTAGAGCGTCGCGACGAGCGCGAGCGCGAGCGCGATCACCGCGATCGTCACCACGTCGCCGCGCTGGAGGTCCGAGGGCAGGTCGCTGATGTAGTAGATGCTCTTGTCGAGGAACGCGACGCCGAAGGTGCGCTCGATCCACGGCACGACGGTCTCGACGTTGAGGGCGAGCAGGACGCCGCCGGCGACGCCGATCAGCGTGCCGATCACGCCGATCAGCGCGCCCTGGATCACGAAGATCGCGAGGATCGAGCCCGGCGACGCGCCGAGCGTGCGCAGGATCGCGATGTCGGCCTGCTTGTCGGTCACGAGCATCACCTGCGCCGACACGATGTTGAACGCGGCGACCGCGACGATCAGCGTCAGGATGATGAACATCACGCGCTTCTCGATCTGCACGGCGCGGAAGAAGTTCGCGTGGCTCTGCGTCCAGTCGCGCAGCTCGGCGCTGGCGACGACGGTGCGCGCGAGCTCGCGCACGACCGCGGGCGCGGCGAACAGGTCGTCGAGCTTCAGGCGCACGCCCGAGACGCCGTCGACGCGCCACAGCTTCTGCGCGTCCGCGATCGACACGAGCGCGAGCCCGCTGTCGAACTCGTACATCCCGATCTCGAAGACCCCGACGACCCGGAAGCTCTTGATGCGCGGCAGCGTGCCGGCCGGCGTCACCGTGCCCTGCGGCGTGATCGCGACGACCGTGTCGCCGACCGTCACGCCGAGCGCCCGCGCGACCTCGGCGCCGAGCACGATGCCGAACTCGCCGGGCTTCAGGTCCGCGAGCGAGCCGCGCCGCATGTGCCGGCCGATGTCGGCGACCTCGTCCTCGCGCGCGGGGTCGATGCCGCGCACGATGACACCGCGGTTCACGTCGCCCGCCGACAGCATCGCCTGGCCGGCCACGTAGGGCGCCGCGGCCTTGACGCGCGGGTTCGCGAGCGCCTGCCGCGCGACCGACTCCCAGTCCGCGAGCGAGGGCATCCCGCGCACCTCGATGTGCGAGGCGACCGACAGGATCCGGTTGCGCAGCTCCTGCTGGAAGCCGTTCATCACCGACAGCACGACGATGAGCGCCGCGACGCCGAGCGCGATGCCCGCCATCGACATCAGCGCGATGAACGAGATGAACGCGTTGCGGCCGGAGCCCTTGCGGGCGCGCGTGTAGCGCAGGCCGACGGCGAGTTCGTAGGGGGACAAGGCGGTCGGTGCTTCGGCCGCATCGACGATGCGGGGGCGCGATTATCGCATGCTAGACTGCCCTTCACGTTCGCGGTTCCCCGCACGCGCCGCGCGCCCTCGCCGCCGGCCTTCCTCCGCCCGATGCGCTTCACGTTCGTCGTCCCCGGCCTCGCGTCGCTCGACCGATCGGCGCTGGCCGCCTCGCGCCCGCTCGCGCGCCTCGCCGCGTGGTCGCGACCGCGCATCGAGCCGCGCGGCCTCGCCGCCGCCGTGTTCGCGTCGCTCGGCGCGTCCGCGCCCGATCCTGCGCACGACGTGCCGGAGGCGCCGTTCGCGGCGCTGGGCGCCGGCGTCGACACCCGGGGCGCCTACGTGCTCGCCGCGGAGCCCGTGCACCTGGTCGCCGGCCGCGAGGACGTCGCGATCGGCAGCCGCGTCGACGATCTCCCGGCCGACGACGCCGGCGCGATCGTCGAAGCGCTCAACGCGCACTTCGCCGACGACGGCCTGCGGTTCGCGGCGCCGCGGCCGGACGCGTGGTTCGTCACCGCGGCGACCCGCCCCGACCTCGCCACCGCCCCGTTCGACGCCGCGCTGGGCGAGATGATGTCGTCGCACCTGCCGACCGGCCGCGACGCGCGGACCTGGCAGCGCTGGTCGACCGAGATCCAGATGCTGCTGCACGCGCATCCGGTCAACCGGGCGCGCGAGCGCGTCGGCCTCGCGCCGGTCAACGGGCTCTGGTTCTGGGGCGGCGGCGCGCTCGCCGACGCGGGGCTGGTCGCGCCGTTCCGCGCCCACGCGCCGGCCGGCCGCGCGGGCGACCTGGTGCGCGGCCTCGCGCTCGCCGCCGGCGGCGAAGCGATGGGACTGCCGGGATCGTTCGAGGCGGCGGTCGAATCGGTGCCGGCGACGCGGCCCGCGATGCACGTCGTCGTCGTGCTCCCTTCCACCGGCGCCTTCATCGAGGAGATCGACCGCCGGTGGCTCGCCCCCGCCGTCGCCTGGCTCGCCCGCGGGCGCCTCGCGTCGGTCGCGATCGTGACGGGCCGTCGCTCGGCCGCGACCTGGCACGCCCGCCGTCCTTCCGCGGTCGCGCGCCTCGCCGCGGTCCTCGTGCCGCGACGCTTCTCGGTGCCCGGGCGATGACCCCGGCGATCGTGCGCCGCGCGGTCCCGGAGGCCGCGGCGGCGCTCGCGGCGTCGGGCGTCGACCCGGTGCTCGCGCGCCTGTACGCCGCGCGCGGCGTGCGCGACGCCGGCGAACTCGACCTGTCGCTCGCCGGACTCCCGCCGCCCTCGCGGATGCTCGGCGCCGACGCGGCGGCCGAGCGCCTCGTCCGCGCCATCGACGCGCGCGAGCGCATCGTGATCGTGGCCGACTACGACGCGGACGGCGCGACCGCCTGCGCGATCGGCGTGCGCGCGCTCTCTGCGATGGGCGCCGACGTGCGCTTCCTCGTGCCCAACCGCTTCGAGCACGGCTACGGCCTGACACCGGAGATCGTCGCGCTCGCGCTGGCGCAGGCGCCGCGGCTGATCGTCACCGTCGACAACGGCATCGCGAGCGTCGACGGCGTCGCGGCCGCCGCGGCGCACGGCGTCGACGTGCTCGTGACCGACCACCACCTGCCGGGCGACCGCCTGCCCGCCCCCGCGCTGATCGTCAACCCGAACCAGCCCGGCTGCCCGTTCCCGTCGAAGCACGTCGCGGGCGTCGGCGTGATGTTCTACGTGCTGGCCGCGACCCGCGCGCTGCTGCGGTCGCGCGGACGCGACGAGGGCTCGCTCCCCAACCTCGCATCGCTGCTCGACCTGGTCGCGCTGGGCACCGTCGCCGACGTCGTGCGGCTCGACCGCACGAACCGCATCCTCGTCGACCAGGGGCTGAAGCGCATCCGCGCGGGACGCGCGCACGCGGGCGTCGCCGCCCTCTTCGCGGTGGCCGGCCGCGAGACCGGCGCCGCGACCGCGTCCGACCTGGGCTTCGTCGCGGGGCCGCGCGTCAACGCCGCGGGCCGGCTCGCGGACATGTCGCTCGGCATCCGCTGCCTGCTCGCGGACGACGAGCGCGAGGCGCGGACGCTCGCCGGCGAGCTCGACCGGATGAACCGCGAGCGGCGCGCGATCGAGGCGACGATCGAGGAGGAGGCGCTCGCCGACCTCGACGCGCTCGCGGGGAGCGTCGAGGGCCGCGCGTCGGTGTGCGTGCACCGCGAGAGCTGGCACCAGGGGGTGGTCGGCATCGTCGCGTCGCGACTCAAGGACCGCGTGCACCGCCCGGTGATCGTGTTCGCGCCGGGCGGCGAGGGCGAGCTGCGCGGCTCGGGCCGGTCGATCGCCGGCTTCCACCTGCGCGACGCGCTCGACCTTGTCTCGAAGCGCGAGCCGGGATCGATCCTGCGCTTCGGCGGGCACGCCTACGCGGCGGGCCTGTCGCTTCGCGCCCGCGACTTCCACCGGTTCGCCGAAGCGTTCGAAGCCGTCGCGAGCGAGGCGCTCACGCCGGACGACCTCGAGCAGCGCTGCGAGACCGACGGCGAGCTCGCGCGCGGCGAGCTCTCGATCGACCTCGCGCGTCGCCTCGCCGAGACGGTCTGGGGGCCGGGGTTCCCGCCGCCGCGCTTCGACGCGCCGTTTCGCGTCGCCTGCCAGCGCGTCGTCGGCCAGAAGCACTCGCGGCTCGCGCTCGCCCACGACGGCGAGACGTTCGAGGCGATCCTGTTCCGGCACGTCGACCCGCTCCCTCCCCGCATCCACGCGGTGTTCCGGCCGGAGGTCAACCGCTGGCAGGGGGCCGAGGCGCTCGAGCTGGTGATCGAGCACTGGGCGCCGGCGGACTGATCCGGGCGCGGCACCCTACCGGCCGGCACCCGCGCGTCCCGCGTTGCGCGCCTGCGGAAAGGCCGCCGACAGGGCCTGTGGCTGCCGGCCGGACGCCGCGCGCCATGCACCAATAAGTTATTGTTTTTACAACGATTACTTTGACGATCCGAGCGCCCATCCGAACGGCCCGGACCTTGTGCGGCGCATCAATTACGGGTAGATTACACAAGTTTGGCCGACAGGCGCCCGCCGGGCGCCGCGGCCGCGAGCTTCGCGGGGGGTATCGCATGCGTCTCAAGGACAAGGTCGCGATCATCACGGGCGCCGGCCAGGGCATCGGCCAGGCGACCGCGTTCAAGTTCGCCCGCGAAGGCTCGCGGGTCGCGGTGTGCGACATCAACCGCTCCGCCGTCGACCTGACCGTCGAGACCATCCTCGCGAACGGCGGCGAGGCGCTCGGCTTCATCATCGACGTGACCGACAAGGCGTCGATCGCGAAGATGGTCGAGGGCGTGATGGGCGCCTGGGGCCGGATCGACACGCTCGTCAACAACGCGGGCATCGTGCAGGACGCGCAGTTCCGCAAGATGACCGACGAGCAGTTCGAGCGCGTGATCGACGTGAACCTGAAGGGCGTCTACAACGTCACCAAGGCGGTCGTCGACATCATGCTCGAGCAGAACTCGGGCTGCATCCTCAACGCGTCGTCGATCGTCGGCCTCTACGGCAACTTCGGCCAGACCAACTACGCGGCGACCAAGTTCGGCGTCATCGGGATGGTCAAGACCTGGGCGCGCGAGCTCGGGCGCAAGGGCATCCGCGCCAACGCGATCTGCCCGGGCTTCATCAGCACGCCGATCCTCTCGTCGATGCCGGAGAAGGTCGTCCGCATGATGGAGGAGAAGGTTCCGCTCGGGCGGCTGGGCAAGCCCGAGGAGATCGCGAACACCTACGCGTGGCTCGCCTCCGACGAGGCCTCGTACATCAACGGCGCCGTGATCGAGGTGTCCGGCGGCGTCACGATCTGACCGCCGGGAAGCGAGCGAAACGAGGGTCGGACCCTCGCTCCCGCGAATCGAGGGTCAGACCCTCGATCCGGCCCGTCGTCCCCGACGGGCCGCCCGATCCGAGGGTCCGGCCCTCGATCCGACGCCTGCCATCGTCCGCGCGGCCGACTTGAGAGGCCCGGGCGCGCGGCGTAGGATGCGCCGATCCCGCCCGAGCGGAGCCCCGTCATGCGCCTGCCGATCCGCACCGTCCTCGCCGCCCTCGCCTCGCTCGCCGCGCTCGCCTCGATGCCCGCGGGCGCGCAGCGCGTGATCGGCGGCAATCCCGGCCCCGCCTACAACTACGTCTGCCCGAACGCGGACGGCGGCCCGCCGCTCGACTGCTACTTCGACGCCGTGCGCCACCTCTACACGATGTGCCGGCACGTCAAGTCGATCGAGATCATCGAGTGGGGCTACGAGAAGGCGCAGGAAGGCGTCAACCAGGCCAAGAGCGACTACTGCATCGAGAAGCAGCGCGGCAACATGGTGAAGCCCTATCACGCCGCCCTCAGGGAAGCGTCGATCTCGAAGCAGGCGGTCGACGGCCTCAAGAGCCTCAACGAGGCGTGGCAGTTCGCGCTCGCCGACCTCAAGTGGCGCACCGGCGAATCGGCCGACGAGTACCTGACGCGCACGGTGACGCCCTACATCGACTTCGAGGAGCGCATCGACGGCATCCGCCTCATCGTCGAGACCGTGCGCGCGCACGTGAAGCCGCTGCCCGCCCCGCCCAGGGCGAAGGCGGTCGCCGCCAGCGCCGCGCCGAAGTAACGCCCGACCCCGGGGTCCGCGCCGCCTCGATGCGGGCGGGGGCCTCGCCATGCCGATCCCCGCCGTCAACCCGACCGCCGACACGCCCGAGGACGACGCCGAAGTGGCGGCCGCGTTCGCCGCCGGCGGACCGCTCGCGCGGCGGCTCCCCGGCTACCGCGAGCGGCCACAGCAGATCGCGATGGCGCAGGCGGTCGCGCACGCGATCCGCGCGCAGGGGCGGCTCGTCGCCGAGGCCGGCACCGGCACCGGCAAGACGTTCAGCTACCTCGTGCCCGCGCTCCTCTACGGCGGCAAGGTGATCGTCTCGACCGGCACGAAGACGCTGCAGGACCAGCTCTACGAGCGCGACCTGCCGCTCGTGCGCGACGCGCTCCGCTCGCCCGCGACGATTGCGCTGCTCAAGGGCCGCGCCAACTACCTTTGCCTGCACCACCTCGAGCGCACGTCGCGCGAGGGCCGGCTGCCGTCGCGCGACGACGCCCGCCACCTGACGAAGATCTCGGCGTGGGCGCACGCGACGACGCGCGGCGACCGCGCCGAGCTGGGCGACGTGCCCGAGAACGCGACGATCTGGCCGCTGGTCACGTCGACGCGCGACAACTGCCTCGGATCGAACTGCGCGCACTTCCGCGAGTGCCACGTGATGCAGGCGCGCAAGGACGCGCTCGAGGCCGACGTCGTCGTCGTCAACCACCACCTGTTCTTCGCCGACGTGATGCTGCGCGACGAGGGGCTCGCGGAGCTGCTGCCCGCCTGCAACACGGTGATCCTCGACGAAGCGCACCAGCTCCCCGACACCGCGACGACGTTCTTCGGCGAGCAGACGACGGCGGGCCAGCTCGCCGAGCTCGCCCGCGACGCCGAGGTCGCCGCGCGCACGACGCTCTCGGACGTGCCCGGCCTTCCCGACGCGGCGGCCGACATCGCGCCGGCGATCCGCAGGCTGCGCCTCGCCGCCGGCGACCTTCCCGCGAAGATGCCGCGCGAGATCGCGCTCGCGCGCGAAGGCTT
>JAXMFH010000017.1:0-31288 GCA_046347845.1 Burkholderiales bacterium
GTCGACATGGTCGGCGACAAGCTGCGCGAGGTGTTCCGCACCGGCGACCTCGCGATCGGCTGGTGGGATCCCGTCTCCGAGCTGATGACGCCGCTCTACGAGTGCGAGCACGGGAAGCGCCTCACGCGGTTCGAGGGCGTCCCGCGCCGTCCGTCTCCGGCGTGGTGGACGGTGCTGGAGACGCGCCGCCCAGCGGTGTTCAACACGCGCACGGAGCAGGACGCGGCCGGATCGACGACGGCGCCGGGCACCGACCAGGCGCACTCGATCGTCGTCGCGCCGATCGTGGCGCGCGACCGCGTCGTCGGCCGGCTGATCATCGAGAACCACGAGCGCGAATACGCGTTCGGCGAGTCCGAGGTGCGGCTCCTCACCACGATCGCCGCGAGCATGGGGGTGGCGCTCGAGAACGCGCGCCTGTTCGACGAGACGCAGCGGCTGCTCAAGGAGACCGAGCGCCGGAACGCCGAGCTCGCGGTGATCAGCGGCATCCAGCAGGGGATGGCCCGCGACCTCAAGTTCCAGGCGATCGTCGACGTCGTGGGCGACCAGCTCCGGCAGCTGTTCGGCACCGGCGACCTCGCGATCCACTGGCGGGACGAGAAGACCGAGATCGTGCACGGGCTCTACGTGTACGAGCACGGCGAGCGGCTGACGGGGCTGACATCCCCCTACGTTGCCGACAAGCCCATCAACCGGGCGCTGCAGACCGGCCGGCCGGTCGTGCTGGACGACCGTGCCGCGATGGACGCCATCGGCATCACGACGGTGCCGGGCACTGACGCGAGCCTGTCGTGCGTGTTCGCGCCGGTGATGGTGGGCGAGCGCCTGATCGGCGCGATCTCGATCGAGAGCTTCGAGCGCGAGCACGCGTTCGGCGAGACGGAGGTGCACCTGCTGACGACGATCGCGGCGTCGATGGGCGTCGCGCTCGAGAACGCCCGCCTGCTCGAGGAGACGCAGCGCCGGGCGCGCGAGGCGTCCGCGCTCTTCGACGTCGGGCGCGACCTGTCGAGCTCGCTCGACCTCGCCACGGTGATGGATCGCATCGCCAATCACGCGAAGGACCTGCTGCAGGGCGAGAACAGCGCGATCTTCCTGCCCGAGCCGGGGTCGACGACCTGCCGGGCGATCGTCGCGCTCGGCGACGGCGCCGACGCGATCCGGGAGACCGTCGTCGCGAGGGGCGTCGGCATCATCGGCAGCCTGATCGAGAGCGGCCGGCCCGAGTTCATCAACGACACGAATGCCGACCCGCGGGGCGTGCCGATCGCGGGCACCGCGGAACACTCGGACGAGCGCCTGATGGTCGTGCCGCTCGGCGAGGAAGGAGCAGCCGAGGGTGCAATGGCGGTCTGGCGAAACGGCGGCCTGCCGTTCGACCAGCGCGAGCTCGAGTTCCTCGTGGGCCTCTCGCGCCAGGCCACGGTCGCGCTGCACAACGCGCGCCTGTTCGACGAGACGCGGCAGGCGCTCGAGCGCCAGACGGCGACCGCCGAGGTCCTCAAGGTGATCAGCGAGTCGCCGACCGACGTCCAGCCGGTGTTCGACGCGATCGCGGAGCGCGCGACCCGCCTCACGGGCGCGGACTACGGGTGGGTGTTCCGCTTCGACGGCAGGCTGTTGCACAAGGCGAGCGTCCACTCGCTCAACACCGAGGGGGTCGAGGCCACGGCGCGCGCGTTCCCGATGGCCCCGGGCGGCGGCTCCGCGTCGGCCCGCGCGGTGCGCGACGGCGCGGTCGTCAACATCGGCGACGTGCTGGAGGAGGACGACGCCGTCTACAGGACCAAGCACATCGCGCGGGTCGCAGGCTACCGCAGCGTGCTCGCGGTCCCGATGTGGCGCGAAGACCAGGTCATCGGCGCGATCACCGTCGCGCGCGGCGCCGTCGGCGAGTTCGCCGCGAAGGAGGTGGAGCTCTTGCAGACGTTCGCGCGGCAGGCGGTGATCGCGATCGAGAACGCGCGGCTGTTCAACGAGACGAAGGTCGCGCTCGAGCGTCAGACCGCGACCGCGGAGATCCTGCGCGTCATCAGCGGGTCGGTCACCGACACGCAGCCGGTGTTCGACGCGATCGTCGACGCGTGCCAGCGGCTGTTCGCCGGCAAGGCGGTCGCGCTGGCGTTCCCGAAGGGCGAGATGCTGGAGGCGGTCGCGTACTCGGACGACAGGGGCGACCGCCGCGGCCCCGGCGTCCTCGCGCCGTGGCCGCTGGACCGCGGGAGCGGCGCGGGGACCGCGATCCTCGACGCGCGCGTCGTCAACGTCGGAGACACCGAGGAGGCGACCGCGCGCTTCCCCCGCATGCGCGACCTCGCGATCGCGCTGGGGTACAAGTCCTGCCTGTTCGTGCCGCTGCTGCGGGACGGGAGGGCGATCGGCTGCATCGCGATCCTGCGCGGGACCGGCGGCACGTTCGACGAGCAGGAAGTGGCGCTCGCGCAGACCTTCGCCGACCAGGCGGTGATCGCGATCCAGAACGCGCGGCTGTTCAGGCAGGCGCAGGAGGCCCGTGCGGCGGCGGAGGCGGCGAACGAGGCGAAGAGCTCGTTCCTGGCGACGATGAGCCACGAGATCCGCACGCCGATGAACGCGGTGATCGGCATGTCCGGGCTGCTGCTCGACACGAAGCTCGACGCCGAGCAGCGCGACTACGCGTCGACGATCCGCGAGTCGGGCGACGCGCTGCTCACGATCATCAACGACATCCTCGACTTCTCGAAGATCGAGGCCGGCCGGATGGAGATCGAGTCGCAGCCGTTCGACCTGCGCGAGTGCGTGGAGTCGGCGCTCGATCTCGTCACGACGCGCGCGATCGAGAAGCACCTCGACACCGCGTACGTGTTCGAGGGCGACGTGCCGCCGGCGATCCGGGGCGACGTCACGCGGCTGCGCCAGGTCCTGCTCAACCTGCTCGCGAACGCGGTCAAGTTCACCGAGTCCGGCGAGGTGGTGCTGACCGTGAGCGCGGCGCCGGCGGACCCGGGGATCGTCGAGCTCACGTTCTCGGTGCGGGACACCGGCATCGGGCTCACCGAGGAGGCGATGGGGCGCCTGTTCCAGTCGTTCTCGCAGGCCGACTCGTCGACGACGCGCAAGTACGGCGGTACGGGGCTCGGCCTCGCGATCAGCCGGCGGCTGGCCGAGCTGATGGGCGGGCGCATGTGGGCGACGAGCGAGGGCGTCGGCAGGGGCTCGACGTTCCACTTCACGGTCCGCGCGCCGGTCGCCGAGCTGCCGCCGGCGCGCAGGCGCGACTTCGTCGGCGTGCAGCCGGAGTTGGAGGGTCGGCGGGCGCTCGTCGTCGACGACAACGCGACCAACCGCCGCGTCCTGACGCTGCAGACCGCCAAGTGGGGCATGACCGCGCGGGCGACCGAATCGCCGCGGGAGGCGCTGCGCTGGCTCGCCGACGGCGAGCGCTTCGACCTCGCGATCCTCGACATGCACATGCCGGAGATGGACGGCGTGGCGCTCGCGCGCGAGATCCGCGCGCGGACGCCGTCGCTGCCGCTGGTGCTGTTCAGCTCGCTCGGCCGCCGCGAGGCCGGCGACGAGCAGGGGCTGTTCGATGCGTGGCTCGCGAAGCCGATCCGCCAGTCCGCGCTGTTCGACACGCTGGTCGGGCTCTTCGCCCGCGACGCGGCGCCGCGCGCCGGGCGGGAGGCCGTCAAGCCGCAGATCGACGCGGGCCAGGCCGAGCGCCATCCGCTCCGCATCCTGCTCGCCGAGGACAACGTCGTGAACCAGAAGCTCGCGATGCGGCTGCTCCAGCAGATGGGGTACCGGGCGGACCTCGCGTCGAACGGCCTCGAGGCGGTCGAGTCGGTCGGGCGGCAGGCCTACGACGTCGTGCTGATGGACGTCCAGATGCCCGAGATGGACGGGCTGGAGGCGTCGCGCCGGATCACGTCGCGCTGGCCGCCGGGCGAGCGCCCGCGGATCATCGCGATGACGGCGAACGCGATGCAGGGCGACCGCGAGATGTGCCTCGACGCCGGCATGGACGACTACCTGACCAAGCCGATCCGCGTCGAGCGCCTCGTCGAGGCGCTGAACCAGGTGCCGGCCCGCAAGGATCGATGATGAGCGAACCGACGATCGATCGCGCGACCTTCGACGCGCTCAGGGACACCACCGGCGCCGAGTTCGTCGTCGAGCTCGTGCGGACCTTCGTCGAGGAGGCGCCCGGCATGCTGGCGGAGATGCGGCGCGCGCGGCGGGCCGGGGACGCCGACGCGTTCCGCCGCAACGCGCACTCGCTCAAGTCGAACGCCCGCACGTTCGGCGCGGCGGCGCTCGCGGCGATGGCGCGCGACCTCGAGACCGGCGGCCTCGAGCGCGCGTCAGCCGCGGGCGACGCGCCCCTCGACGCGCTGGAAGCCGAGTACGCACGGGTCGCCGCGGCCCTGAAGGCGCTCTGCCATGCGTGAGCGATCCGGCGAAGCCGCGCACCTGCTCGTCGTCGACGACAACAAGGTCAACCGGCTCCTGCTGGCGCGCAGCCTCGAGCAGCAGGGGCACCGCGTCGCGAGCGCCGAGAACGGGCGCCTCGCCCTCGAGAGGCTCAGGCACGAGCGCGTCGACCTCGTGCTGCTCGACATCGAGATGCCCGAGATGGACGGCTTCCAGGTGCTCGAGGCGCTCGTCGCCGACGCGCGGCTGCGCGACACGCCGGTCATCGTCACGTCCTCGCACGAGGGCGTCGCCAACGTCGTGCGCTCGATCGAGCTCGGCGCCGAGGACTACCTCGCCAAGCCGGTGAACCCGGTGCTGCTGAAGGCGCGGATCGACGCCTGCCTCGAGAAGAAGCGGCTGCGCGACGAGCAGAAGGAGCTCGTGCGGCGCTTCGCGACGCCCGAGGTGGCCGACGAGCTTCAGAGCACGGGCTTCGCGCTGGGCGGCAAGCGCGTGCGCGCGACGGTGCTGTTCTGCGACATCCGCGGCTTCACGACGATCGCCGAGTCGCAGTCGCCCGAGGAGACGATCGATCTCCTGAACACGTGGTACACGCTGATGTTCGACGCGATCGGCGGCCACGGCGGCGTCGTCACGCAGATGATGGGCGACGGCCTGATGGCGGTCTTCGGCGCGCCGGTCGCGCTGGCCGGCCACGAGGTGCGCGCGGTCGGGGCGGCGCGGGAGATGATCGAGCTGGTCGCGCTGTACGGCCGCGAGCGCGAGGCCGCAGGGAAGCCGCCGATCGCGATCGGGATCGGCATCGCGACCGGCGAGGTGGTGGCCGGCTACGCCGGGACGTCGGCGCGGGCGACCTACACGTGCATCGGCGACACCGTCAACCTGGCCGCGCGGCTCGAGGCGCACACGAAGGTGGCGGGCCGCCCGATCCTCGTCGACGCCGCGACGCGCGCCAGCCTCCCCGCCGACGTGCCGGCCGAGGCGCTGGGCGCCGTCCTGCTCAAGGGCAAGGCGAACGCGGTCGAGGTGTACGCGGTCGCGCCCGGAGGCTAGCGCCGCGCTCGTTCAGGCGGCGGACGCCACCGCCCGACCCGGCACCGCCGCCGGCCGCGCGAGCATCTCGCGCATGAGCTCCGCTGCGGCCGTCTGGACCGGACGCGCGGGACGCTGCGCCGAGACCGCCATCGCGAGCGAGCTTCGGAGCGACGGATGCGCGATCGGCCGCGCGACGAGCTTGCGGCCGACGTCGGACGACTGCAGCGCGCGCGGCGAGAGCACCGCGTAGCCCTGTCCCTCGGCGACGAGCTCGAGGATCGCGCCGATCGCGTCGATCTCGAGCGCGACGTGGGGGCGCAGGCCCATCGTGGCGAGCCGGTCCTCGACGAGCGTGCGGATCGCGTGCGGCCGGCTCGGAATGATCAGCGGATAGTCGGGCAGCTCGCGCAGGCGCACCGGCCCGGCCTTGCGCGCCCCGGCGCGCGGCCCGATCAGGCACAGCTCTTCGTCGAGCAGCGGCGTGAGCTCGACCGCGGGCGAGGAGACCGGGTTGTAGAGGATGCCGACGTCCGCGCGCCCGACGACGACCCACTCGAGGATGTTGACCGACAGGCCTTCGACGATGCTCACCGTCGCCTTCGGGTAGCGGCGGCGGAATTCGCGCACGATCGGCGCCGTCAGGGCGAGCGCGAGCGTCGGCGGGAGCCCGATCGCGACGTGGCCGACCGGCGCCCCCTTGTCCTCGTCGATCTCGCGACGCGCGCGCTCGACCTGCTGCAGGATGCTGCGGGCGTGCTCCAGCAGGCGCTTGCCGGCTTCGGTCGGCACCGCCCCCCGACCGTTGCGCAGCAGCAGGTTCTGGCGGAGCTCGACCTCGAGCGCGCGCACCTGCCGGCTGATCGCCGGCTGGGCGACGTCGAGGAGCCGGGCGGCGCGCGAGAAGCCGCCCAGGTCGACGACCGCGACGAAGTACTCGAGCTGCTTGAGGTCCATCCGCGAATCCGCTTGATCCATGCCGAATCGGCATATCTGCTAGTGTAGCAATAGCGCTTTCATTCATCCAGCGGGCGGCGCAGACTTCGTTCAGGAGGCGGGAAGGCTACGAGCGGCGCTCGGACGCGGTCCCGGAGGAGGAGAGCATGGGCGAATTCGGCAAGACCGGCGTGGCGGTGCGCAGCATCGCCCGCGCGGATGCGGCGGCGGTCGAGCGGCTCGGGCGCGCGGGCGTGGCGACGGTCCACGAGGCGCAGGGCCGCACGGGGCTCATGAAGCCCTACCTGCGCCCGGTGTGGCCCGGGGCGGCGGTGGCGGGCACCGCGGTCACGGTGCTCGCGCAGCCGGGCGACAACTGGATGCTGCACGTCGCGGCCGAGATGATCCGGCCCGGCGACGTCGTCGTCGTCGCGGTGACGACCGACAACGACGACGGCATGTTCGGCGACCTGCTCGCGACTTCCTACCGGGCGCGCGGCGGCCGCGGTCTCGTGATCGACGCCGGCGCGCGCGACGCGCGCACCCTCGCCGAGATGAAGTTCCCGGTCTGGTCGCGCGCGATCAACGCGCGCGGGACCGTCAAGGCGACGGTCGGCTCGGTGAACGTGCCGGTCGTCTGCGCCGGCATGCTCGTGAATCCCGGCGACGTGGTCGTCGCCGACGACGACGGCGTGGTCGTCGTGCCGCGCGAGCGGGCCGCCGCGGTCGCCGACGCCGCCGAGGCGCGCGAGAAGAACGAGGAATCGAAGCGCGCGCGGCTGGCCGCCGGCGAGCTCGGCCTCGACCTCTACGGCATGCGCGAGCCGCTCGCGAAGGCCGGCCTCAAGTACGTCGACTGAACCCCGCGCCACCGGGGTCAGATTAAAATCCGACCCCGGTGGCGCGGTCGCGGACATGGACGCCGACTACCTCCCGTTCCACCCGAACCCGTCGAAGCCGCGCTTCCGGCCGCCGCCGGGGGCCGTCGACGCGCACTGCCACGTGTTCGGGCCGGCGAGCGCCTTCCCGTACGCGCCGGAGCGCAAGTACACGCCCTGCGACGCGCCGAAGGAGAAGCTCTTCGCGCTGCGCGACTACCTGGGCTTCGAGCGCAACGTGATCGTGCAGGCGACCTGCCACGGCCACGACAACCGCGCGCTCGTCGACGCGCTCGTGCACTCGAACGGCAAGGCGCGCGGCGTCGCGTCGGTGGGCCGCGACGTCACCGACGCGGAACTGAAGGCCATGCACGCGGCGGGCGTGCGAGGAACGCGCTTCAACTTCGTGCGGCGGCTCGTCGATTTCACGCCCCGCGAGGTGCTCTTCGAGATCGCGAACCGGATCGCGCCGCTCGGCTGGCACGTCGTCGTCTACTTCGAGGCGCAGGACCTGCCCGAGCTGTGGGATTTCTTCACGTCGCTGCCGACCACCGTCGTCGTCGACCACATGGGCCGGCCCGACGTCGGCAAGCCGGTCGACGGCCCCGAGTTCGAGCGCTTCGTGAAACTCATGCGCGAGCACCGCAACGTCTGGTCGAAGGTGAGCTGCCCCGAGCGCCTGTCGACGTCGGGCCCGCCCGGCTACGACGACGTCGTGCCGTTCGCGAAGCGGCTCGTCGAGGCGTTTCCCGACCGCGTGCTTTGGGGCACCGACTGGCCGCACCCGAACATGAAGTCGCACATGCCCGACGACGGGGCGCTCGTCGACTTCGTGCCGCGGATCGCGACCACGGCCGAGGCGCAGCGGCGCCTGCTCGTCGACAACCCGATGCGGCTCTACTGGAAGGACTGAGCGCATGAAAGGCTACAACGAGGCGTTCAAGGACATCCCGGGCACCGTCGTGTTCGACGCGACGCAGTCGCGCCTGGGCTACCACCTGAACCAGTTCTGCATGTCGCTGATGAAGCCGGAGAATCGCGCAGCGTTCAAGGCCGACGAGCGCGGCTACCTCGCGAAGTGGCCGATGTCCGAGGAGCAGCGCCAGGCGGTGCTCGACCGCGACTACAACCGGATGATCGCGCTGGGCGGCAACATCTACTTCCTCGCGAAGATCGGCGCCACCGACGGGTTCTCGTTCCAGAACCTGGCCTCGAAGATGACCGGGATGCCCGAGGAGCAGTACAGGGCGATGATGCTCGCCGGCGGCCGTCCCGCGCGCGGCAACCGCAGCATCGCGGACAAGGACCGGTAGGCGATGGCACGGATCACCGCAGGCGTCACGACCTCGCACATCCCGGCGGTGGGCGCCGCGATCGACCTCGGCAAGACCGGCGAGCCCTACTGGAAGCCGGTGTTCGCCGGCTACGAGTTCTCGAAGCGCTGGATCGCCGGGCACATGCCCGACGTCGTCGTGCTCGTCTACAACGACCACGCCTCCGCGTTCTCGCTCGAGATGATCCCGACCTTCGCGATCGGCTGCGCGGAGTCGTTCGCGCCCGCCGACGAGGGCTGGGGACCGCGGCCGGTGCCCGTCGTGCAGGGCCATCCCGAGCTCGCCTGGCACATCGCCCAGTCGACGATCCTCGACGAGTTCGACATGACGATCGTCAACCGGATGGACGTCGACCACGGGCTCACCGTGCCGCTGTCGCTGATGTTCGGGCAGCCGGCGGCGTGGCCGTGCAAGGTGATCCCGCTGGCGGTGAACGTCGTCCAGTACCCGCCGCCGACCGGGAACCGCTGCTACAACCTCGGGCGCGCGATCCGCAAGGCGGTCGAGTCGTTCGACCAGGACCTGGAGGTGATGGTCTGGGGCACGGGCGGCATGTCGCACCAGCTGCAGAGTCCGCGCGCGGGGCTCATCAACCGCGAGTTCGACGCCGCGTTCCTCGACGGCCTCACGAGGGATCCCGACGCGCTCGCGAGGATGCCGCACGTCGACTACGTGCGCGAGGCGGGCTCGGAAGGCATCGAGCTCGTCATGTGGCTGATCATGCGCGGCGCGCTCGCGCGCAACGCGCGCGAGGTCTACCGCTTCTACCACGTGCCCGCGTCGAACACCGCGGTGGGGCACATCATCCTCGAGAATCCCTGAGGCACCGACATGAAGATCTGCCTCGCCGGCGCCGGCGCCTTCGGCGTCAAGCACCTCGAAGCCCTCGCGAAGATCGACGGCGTGAAGGTCACCTCGCTCGTCGGGCGCACGCGCGAGGCGACCGAGGAGGTCGCGAAGCGCTTCGGCGTCGGCCACGTCGCCACCGACCTCGCGGAGAGCCTCGCACGGCCCGACGTCGATGCGGTGATCCTCGCGACGCCGACGCAGATGCACGCGAGCCAGGCGATCGCGTGCCTGAAGGCGGGCAGGCACGTGCAGGTCGAGATCCCGCTCGCGGACTCGCTCGCGGACGCCGAGGCCGTGGCCGCCGCGCAGAAGGCCTCGGGCAAGGTCGCGATGGTCGGCCACACGCGCCGCTTCAACCCGAGCCACCAGTGGGTGCGCCGGCGCATCCTCGCCGGCGAGTTCCGCATCCAGCAGATGGACGTGCAGACCTATTTCTTCCGCCGCACGAACATCAACGCGCTGGGGCAGCCCCGCTCGTGGACCGACCACCTGCTGTGGCACCACGCGGCGCACACGGTCGACCTGTTCGCGTACCAGGCCGGCGGCGAGATCGTGACCGCGCACGCGGTGCAGGGGCCGATGCACCCGGCGCTCGGCATCGCGATGGACATGTCGATCCAGCTCAAGGCGTCGAGCGGCGCGATCTGCACGCTGTCGCTCTCGTTCAACAACGACGGGCCGCTCGGCACGTTCTTCCGCTACATCGGCGACACCGGCACCTACATCGCGCGCTACGACGACCTCTTCGACGGGAAGGACAACCGGATCGACGTGTCGAAGGTCGACGTGTCGATGAACGGGATCGAGCTGCAGGACCGCGAGTTCGTGGCGGCGATCCGCGAGGGGCGCGAGCCCAATGCGAGCGTCGCGCAGGTGCTGCCCTGCTACCGGACGCTGGACCGCCTCGAGCGGCAGCTCGCCGCGCAGCCGTGAGCCGGAGGCGGAGAGGCGCGCAGGGGGATTGACCGACAGCAATGCGCGCCGGGGGCGGGAGGGCGAGACTCGCTCCCGGTCGCGGCACGAGGGACGGGCGCCCGGGCAAGAGGCGCCCTCCCGGCCGATCGACTTCGGTGGCACGAGGCATGGGGCGGAAGGGGGCACGAGGCCCCCGGCACCGCGACGGACCGGAATATCGGCAGGAGACGACGATGGGCGGCAAGCAGCGGGATTACGGAATACCGGGCACACCGATCTTCGACGGCACGATGGCGCAGAAGGGCTACGCGTTGAACGCGATGTGCTACTCGTTCAACTCGGCGGAGAACCGCGCGGCGTTCAAGGCGGACGAGGACGCCTACTGCCGCAAGTTCGGCCTCTCCGACGAGCAGCGCCGGGCGGTCGCGAGCCGGAACGTGCTGCAGCTGATCGCGGCGGGCGGCAACATCTACTACCTCGCGAAGTTCGCGGGGATCTTCGGGCTCGACGTCCAGGACGTCGGCGCCCAGCAGACCGGGATGAGCAAGGAGGCCTTCAAGGCGATGCTCGTCGAGGCGGGGAGGTAGCGATGGCCACGATCGTAGGCAGCGTGATGACGTCGCACGTCCCGGCCATCGGGAACGCGATCGCGAAGCACCGCGAGAACGACCCGTACTGGAAGCCGTTCTTCGACGGCTACCCGCCGGTGCGCGCGTGGCTCGGCCGCGTGAAGCCGGACGTCGCCGTCGTCTTCTACCAGGACCACGGCCTCAACTTCTTCCTCGACAAGATGCCGACGTTCGCGGTCGGTGCGGCGCCGGAGTACCGGAACGCCGACGAGGGCTGGGGCATCCCGACCGTGAAGCCGGTCCTGGGCGACCCGGCGCTCTCGTGGCACATCATCGAGGCGCTCGTCGCCGACGAGTTCGACGTCACGACCTGCCAGGAGATGAAGGTCGACCACGCGCTGACGCTCCCGCTGGCGCTGATGTGGCCGGGCGGCGGCGACTGGCCGGTCCGGGTCGTGCCGATCACGATGAACCACGTGCAGCACCCGCTGCCGTCGCCGAAGCGCAGCTACAAGCTGGGCGAGTCGGTCGGCCGCGCGATCCGCTCGTGGGGCGAGGACGCGCGCGTGCTCGTGATGGGCACCGGCGGCCTCTCGCACCAGCTCGACGGCGAGCGCGCCGGCTTCATCAACAAGCCGTTCGACCTGATGTGCCTGGACGCGCTGGTGGGCGACCCGCAGAAGCTCACGCGCTACTCGGCGCTCGACCTCGTCCGCGAGGCCGGGGCGCAGGGCACCGAGCTGATGGCGTGGATCGCCGCACGGGCCGCGCTGCCGGGGCACGTGACGAAGGTGCACTCGCACTACCACGTGCCGATCTCCAACACCGCGGGCGCGGTGCTCGCGCTGCAGAACGACGAGGCCGCGATCGCGCGCGCCGCGTGATCCGCGCGGGCGGTGCGCGCGACGCCGCGCGCCGCCCGCGCCGGATGCGGGCGCGCGCGGGAGCGCGAAGAGCGAGGGACGACGACCGATGATCATCGA
The DNA here is from genome assembly GCA_046347845.1 of Burkholderiales bacterium. Lineage (GTDB taxonomy): Bacteria > Pseudomonadota > Gammaproteobacteria > Burkholderiales > Casimicrobiaceae > VBCG01. The sequence goes on from JAXMFH010000017.1 coordinate 11,919, forward strand.
CTGCCACGGCCACTACACGACCGCCCCCCCGGAGCTCGAGGCGTGGCGCAAGCGCCAGATCGCCGCGCTGGGCGATCCGTCGAAGGCGCCGAAGCGCTCCGAGCTCTCGATCCGCGACGACCAGATCCGCGAGAGCCTCGAGAACGCGCAGCTCAGGATGCAGCGCGAGCGGGGCACCGACCTCACGATCTTCTCGCCGCGCGCGAGCTTCATGGCGCACCACGTGGGCGACGAGTCGACGAGCCGCGAGTGGTCGATGCTGTGCAACGACCTCGTCCACCGCGTCTGCCAGCTCTACCCCGACAACTTCGTGGGCGTCTGCCAGCTGCCGCAGTCGCCGGGCGTGCGGCCCGAGAGCTGCATCCCCGAGCTCGAACGCTGCGTGGACGAGCTGGGCTTCATCGGCTGCAACCTGAACCCGGACCCGTCGGGCGGCCACTGGAAGGAGCCGCCGCTCACCGACCGCTGGTGGTACCCGCTCTACGAGAAGATGGTCGAGCTCGACGTGCCGGCGATGGTGCACGTGAGCACGTCGTGCAATCCGTGCTTCCACGCCACGGGCGCGCACTACATCAACGCGGACACGACGGCGTTCATGCAGTTCCTGACCTCCGACCTGTTCCGCGATTTCCCGACGCTGAAGTTCATCATTCCGCACGGCGGCGGCGCGGTGCCCTATCACTGGGGGCGCTACAAGGGCCTCGCGCAGGACATGAAGCGGCCGCCGCTCAGGGAGCTCGTGCTGAACAACGTGTTCTTCGACACCTGCGTCTACCACTATCCGGGCATCGAGCTCCTGACGAAGGTGATCCCGGTCGACAACATCCTGTTCGCGTCCGAGATGGTGGGCGCCGTTCGCGGCATCGACCCCGACACCGGCCACCACTACGACGACACGCGGCGTTACGTCGACCAGCTGAAGTCGCTGTCGGAAGCCGACCGGCACAGGATCTTCGAAGGCAACGCACGGCGCGTGTTCCCGCGCCTCGGCACGAAGACCGCGCGCGCCGTGAACGCCGCGGCCCGACGCGCCGCCTGAGCCGAGCGGCCTTCGCTCCCGCCCGATGACCGACCGAGCGACCGACCGGCCGACGCTCCTGCTCCTGCCGGGGCTGCTGTGCGACCGCGCCTCGTGGATGCCGGCGGCGGCGCTGCTCGGGGAGGGCGTCGACTGCCGCGTTCCCGACTACTCGGCCGAATCGAGCCTCGCGGCGATGGCCGAGGTCGCGCTGGCGGCGGCGCCCGCACGCTTCGCGATCGCCGGCCACTCGATGGGCGGCCGCGTCGCCCTCGAGGTGCTGCGTCGAGCACCGGAGCGGGTGACGCGCCTCGCGCTCCTCGACACCGGCTACCGCGGCCGTCCTGACGGCAGCGCTGGCGACGACGAGCGCGCGCGTCGATACGCGCTGCTCGGGCTCGCGCGCGAACAGGGGATGCGTGCGATGGGCCGCGAATGGCTGCGCGGCATGGTGCATCCGGCGCGGCTCGCCGACGCCGCGCTCGTCGACGCGATCCTCGACATGATCGGGCGCCAGACGCCGGACCGCTATGCCGGCCAGATCGAGGCGCTGCTCGCACGCCCCGACGTCACCGGGCTGCTGCGCTCGATCCGGGTCCCCACGCTGGTGGCGTGCGGGCGCCAGGACGCCTGGAGCCCGCTCGCGCAGCACGAGGAGATCGCGGGGCTCGTGTCCGGCAGCCGGCTCGTGGCGTTCGACGACTGCGGCCACATGGCGCCGATGGAGCGGCCGGTGGCGGTCGCGGCGGCGCTCGATGCGTGGCTGCGCGTTCCTGCGGATGTGGCGGAGGAGGGCGCATGGGCGAGCTGACGGTACGGGTCGCGCGCGTGCACGACGAGGCGATCGACGTGCGCTCGTTCGAGCTCCGCGCGGCGGACGGCGGATCGCTCCCGTCCTACGCGCCGGGCTCGCACGTCGACGTTCACGTCGCGCCGGGGATCGTGCGGCAATATTCGCTGTGCGGCGATCCGCGCGAATCCGACCGCTACCTGATCGCCGTCAAGCGCGAGCCCGCCTCGCGCGGCGGGTCGGTCGCGATGCACGAGCGCGTGAACGAGGGCACGACGCTGCGCATCGGCGCGCCACGCAACAACTTCGCGCTCGCGGCCGGCGCGAGTCACCACCTGCTCGTCGCGGGCGGCATCGGCATCACGCCGATCCTCGCGATGGCGCGCCACCTGCTCGCGGCAGGCGCCTCGTTCCAGCTCGTCTACTTCAGCCGTTCGATCGCGCACACCGCGTTCCACGGCCTGCTGTCGGGCCCCGGGTACGCCGGGCGCGTGACGTTCCACTACGCCCTGGAGCCCGAGCAGGTGCGAGCGTACCTGCGCAAGCTCCTGTGGCTGCGGGCCGAGGGCGCGCACCTCTACCTGTGCGGCCCGAAGCCGTTCATGGACGTCGTCGAGACGATCGCCGCCCCGACCTGGCCGCCCGACGCGGTGCACGTGGAGCACTTTGCGGCGGACCCGGCGTCGCTGGCGGGCCCGCGCGAGAGCTTCGTCGTGAAGCTCGCGCGCCACGGCGGCGAGTTCACGATCCCGGAGGGCCGGTCGATCATCGAGGTGCTCGCGGAGCACGGCGTCGCGGTCGAGACCTCCTGCGAGCAGGGCGTGTGCGGCACCTGCGTCACCGGCGTGCTCGAGGGCGAGCCCGACCATCGCGACATCTTCTTCACCGAGGCGGAGAAGCGCGCGAACGACCGGATGACGGTCTGCGTCTCGCGCGCGAAGAGCGCGCGGCTGGTGCTCGACCTGTGAGCGGCCGGCGGGACGGGAGGGGAGACGCGTCATGTGGATGAAGAACTGCTGGCAGGCGGCGGCGTTCACCCGCGAGGTGATCGGCGGGCAGCTCCTCGCGCGCCGCGTCTGCGACGAGGCCCTCGTGATCTATCGCGCGACCGACGGCGCTCCGGTGGCGCTCGAGGACAGGTGCCCGCACCGGTTCGCGCCGCTCTCGAAGGGCGCGCTGATCGGGGACGTGCTGCGTTGCGGTTACCACGGCCTGTGCTTCGACACGACGGGCGCCTGCGTGCAGATCCCCGGCCAGGACAGGATCCCGGCGAAGGCGCGCGTCCGCGCGTACCCGGTCGTCGAGCGCTACCGGCTCGTCTGGGTCTGGATGGGGGATCCGGAGCGCGCCGACGCCTCGCTCGTTCCCGACGTGCACTGGCTCGACGATCCCGCCTGGGTCGCGAGCGAGGGCTACCACCGGATCGAGGCGAACTACCGGCTGCTGAACGACAACCTGCTCGACCTCTCGCACGAGACCTACGTGCACACCCGCACGATCGGCCACGAGGCGGTCGCCGAGACGCCGATCGCGATCAGGGTCGACGAGCGCTCGGTGCGGATCGACAAGGAGATGCCGGGCTGCACGCCGCCGCCCTTCTACCAGTTCCTCGGCCGCCTCAGGGCGAGCGACCGGATCGACCGCTGGCAGCGCACCGTCTACCAGCCGCCGGGCTACGTCGTGATCGACGTCGGCGTCCAGCCGCTCGACGCTCCGCCCGGCTCGAATCGCGTCGAGGGGCGCGTGATCAACCTGATGACGCCCGAGACCGCGGCGTCCACCCATTATTTCTGGGCGTTCGCGCGGAACTTCCGCCTCGACGAGCCGGGCGTGACCGAGTTCCTGCGCACGAACGTCGGCCGGACGTTCGACGAGGACAAGGAGATGCTCGAGTCGCAGCAGCGCAACATCGGCGACGTCGCCGAGCCGCAGTTCAGCATCGCCGTCAAGGCGGACGCCGGCCCGACCCAGGGGCGCCGGCTGCTCGCCTCGCTGATCGAGGCGGAGGCCCGTGGCGCCTGACCGCGCCCGCGTTCGCCGCCCGACCGTTCTTCGCCGTCGTCACCCCGCCAAGCGCGCATGACGTAGGATTCGACCCGTCCAACCCGAGGAGGCCACCATGAAAGACCGCATTCACCCGACCCGCCGCAAGGTCCTGCAGGGCATCGCCGGCGCCGCCGCGCTCGGCGCGCTGCCGCGCTACGCCTACGCGGCCGATCCGGTCAAGATCGGGCTCATCCTGCCGATGACCGGACCGTTCGCGTCGACCGGACGGCAGATCGCCGCCGCCTGCCGCCTGTACATGGCGAAGAACGGCGACACGGTCGCCGGTCGCAAGGTCGAACTGATCCTGAAGGACGACACCGGCCTCGCGCCCGAGACGACCAAGCGCATCGCGCAGGAAATGGTCGTGCAGGACAAGGTGACGTTCCTCGCCGGCTTCGGCCTGACGCCGCTCGCGTTCGCCGCCGCGCCGGTGGCCACCGAGGCGAAGACGCCGATGATCGTGATGGCCGCCGGAACCCAGGTGATCCCGCAGCGGTCGCCCTACATCGTGCGGACCGGCTTCACGCTGCCCCAGACGACGTCGCCGATCGCCGGCTGGGCCTACAAGAACGGGATCAAGCGCGTGTTCACGCTCGTGACCGACTACGCGCCGGGACTCGACTCCGAGAAGACCTTCATCACGCGCTACAAGGAGGCCGGCGGCGAGATCGTCGAGTCCGTGCGCACGCCGCTGCGCAACCCGGACTACGGCCCGTTCCTGCAGCGCGCGAAGGACTCGAAGGCCGACGCGCTGTTCGTGTTCGTGCCGTCCGGCGAGGGCCTCGCGGTGATGAAGCAGTTCGACGAGCGGGGGCTGAAGCAGGCCGGCATGCGGATGATCGGCCCCGGCGACGTCGTCGACGACGACCTGCTCGAGAGCATGGGCGCCCCGGCGGTCGGCGTGATCACCTCGTTCCACTATTCCGCGGCGCACGAGTCGCCCGAGAACCGCGCCTACGTCGACGCCATGATGAAGGCGAACAACGGCATGCGCCCGAACTTCCACTCGGTCGGCGGCTACGACGGCATGCACGTGATCTACGAGTCGATGAAGAAGACCAACGGGACCGGAAACGGCGACCAGCTCGTCGAGGCGATGAAGGGCATGAAGTGGACGAGCCCGCGGGGACCGATGTCGATCGACCCGGCGACGCGCGACGTCGTGCAGACCATCTACCTGCGCGAAGTGAAGATGGTCAACGGGAAGCCGTGGAACATCGAGTTCGACAAGGTCGAGAACGTCGGTCCGGCGGGCTAGTGTGATCCCCCCGAAGCGCGCTACGCGCGCCGCCCCCCCAGCGGGGTCGCTGCGTCGGCGAGGGGCCCCGCGTCGCGGGGATCGACGACGCGCGCCTGCGATCCCCGCGGCGGCCGACACGCCGCCGTTCGCGCTGCGGCCCGTCCCCCGGAGGCCGTCGGGGGCTGGACGAGCTCGGGGCGGCCCGTCGCTCGTCCGGGTGATCCCCCCGAAGCGCGCTGCGCGCGCGCCCTGTGCGGAACGCGGGGCGGCCACGGGGCGGCCGGCCGGCCGCCCCGCGCGGCGCGACGGGGTCCCGCGATGATCGGCAACCTCGTCGGGGTGCTGTTCGACGGCATCGCCTACGGGAGCCTGCTGTTCGTCATCAGCATCGGCCTGTCGGTGACGATGGGCCTGATGAACTTCGTCAACCTCGCGCACGGCGCGTTCGCGATGCTGGGCGGCTACGCCTGCGTCATGCTGATGACGCGGGCGGGCGTGCCGTTCCTCGCCACGCTGCCGGCGGCGTTCGTCGTCGCGGCCGCCGCCGGCATCGTGCTCGAGCGGACGCTCTACCAGCGGCTCTACAAGGCGCCCCACCTCGACCAGGTGATGTTCACGATCGGGCTCGTGTTCATGGCCGTCGCGGCGACCACCTACTTCTTCGGCCCCTCGCAGCAGCCGGTGCGCTTGCCGGACTTCCTGCGCGGGCAGGTCGAGGTGCTGGGGCTGGGGCTCGGTGCCTACCGGATCTTCCTGATCGCGGTCGTGGCGGTGATCACGGTCGCGCTGCACCTCCTGCTCGTGAAGACGCGCTTCGGCGCGCAGGTCCGGGCGTCGGTCGACAACGCGGTGGCGTCGGCGGGGCTCGGGATCAACGTCAACCGCGTCTTCGGCGTGACCTTCGCGCTCGGCTCGGGGCTCGCGGGCCTGGGCGGCGGGCTCGGCATCGACGTACTGGGCCTCGATCCGACGTTCCCGTTCAAGTACATGGTGTACTTCCTGCTCGTCGTCGCGATCGGCGGCGCCGGAACGATCAAGGGCGGCCTCGTCGCCGCGATGATCCTCGGGGTCTGCGACGTCGCCGGCAAATACTACGTGCCGCAGGTCGGCTCGTTCATCATCTACTTCCTGATGGTGCTGCTGATGATCCTGTTCCCGGCCGGCCTCTACGGGCGGCGCGCATGAGCGCGACGGCGGGCGTCGCCGCCGCGCCGCGCCTGCCCGGCGACCGCTGGCGCAGGCTCGAGATCGCCTTCTGGCTCGTCGTCGTCGCGGCGTTCTTCATCTTTCCGCAGCACCGCGTGCTCGGGAACCTCGTGCTGATCACGGGCCTGTTCGCGGTCTCGCTCGACCTGATCCTGGGCTACGCGGGCATCGTGTCGCTGGGCCACGCAGCGTACTTCGGCATCGGCGCGTACGCGGCCGGGATCCTCGCGGCCCGCGGCTGGGGCGAGCCGCTGTCGGGACTCCTCGTGGCGGGAGCCGCAGGCGCGATCCTGGGCTACGCGACGAGCTTCCTGGTCGTGCGCGGCTCCGACCTCGCGCGGCTCATGGTGACGCTCGGCATCGGCCTCATGCTCTTCGAGGGTGCGAACCAGCTGCCGTCGATCACCGGCGGCGCGGACGGCCTGTCGGGGATCGCGATGTGGAAGGTCCTCGGCCTGTTCTCGTTCGACCTCGCGGGCAGCACCGCGTACGTCTACAGTCTGGTCGTGACGTTCCTGCTGTTCGCGTTCGCGCGGCGCCTCGTGAGCTCGCCGTTCGGCCTGGGCCTGCGCGGCATCCGCGAGAACGTGAGGCGGATGCCGGCCATCGGAGCGCCCGTCGCGACCCGCCTGGTCGCCGCCTACACGGTCAGCGCGGCCATGGCGGGCGTGGCCGGCGGACTGCTCGCGCAGACGACGCAGTTCGTGGGTCTCGACGTCTTCGGCTTCCCGCGCTCGGCCGACCTGATGATCATGCTCGTGCTGGGCGGCGCCGGCCGCCTCTACGGCGGGCTCGTGGGCGCGGCGGTGTTCATGGTCGCGCATCACTGGCTGTCCGACCTCAATCCGATCTACTGGCAGTTCTGGCTGGGGCTGCTGCTCGTCGTCGTCGTGCTCTACGGGCGGGGCGGCATCCTGGGCGCGCTCGAGGGCCTGCGCGATCGCTTCGGAGGCAAGCGATGAGCCGCGCCCGCCGGACCGCCCCGAGGGCGCGGCGGCCCCTCCTCCGGGAGGGGCGGCGCGACGCCGCGAAGCGGCCAGCCCGGGGGACGGTCCGATGACGATCGCCCTGCGAACGGAGGGGCTCTCGAAGCACTTCGGCGCGTTCAAGGCGAACAGCGACGTCACGCTCGCGTTCCCGCACGGCGCACGCCACGCGTTGATCGGCCCCAACGGCGCCGGGAAGACGACGCTGATCAACCTGCTGACCGGCGCGCTCCCGCCCACGTCGGGCGACGTGTTCCTCGGCGACGAGCGCATCACGACGCTCCCGCAGCACCAGCGCGTCAAGCGCGGCATGACGCGGACCTTCCAGATCAACACGCTGTTCGCCGGGCTCACGGTGCTCGAATCGGTCGTGCTCGCCGTGTGCGAGCGCAGGGGAAGCGCCGGCGTCTGGCACCGGACCGTCGAGAGCCGGCGCGACGAGGCCGACGAAGCCCGCGCACTGCTCGAGATGCTGCGGCTCGGGACCGAGGCCGACACGCTGACGCGCAACCTGCCCTACGGCAAGCAGCGTCTCGTCGAGATCGCGCTCGCGCTCGCGACGAAGCCGCGCATCCTGCTGCTCGACGAGCCCGCGGCGGGCATCCCGGCCGGCGAGAGCGCCGAGCTGTTCTCGGTGATCGCCGGCCTGCCGCGGGACGTCACGATCCTCTTCATCGAGCACGACATGGAGCTCGTCTTCCGCTTCGCCGAGCGCATCACGGTGCTGGTCGGCGGGCGCGTGCTCACCGAGGGCGCGCCGGCGGAGATCGCGGCCGACCCGCGCGTGCGCGAGGTGTACCTGGGCGAGGCACAGCATGCCTGAGCTCCTCGCCGTCGAGAACGTCACCGCCGGCTACGGCGAGGGCGTCGTCCTCGACGACGTCTCGCTCGCGCTGGACGAGGGCGACAGCCTCGCGCTGCTCGGGCGCAACGGCGTGGGCAAGACGACGCTGCTCGTCACGCTGATGGGCCTCACGCGCCTGCGCGGCGGCAGGCTCCGCTGGCGCGGGGCCGACCTGGCCGCGCTGCCCACGCACCGTCGCAGCCAGGCGGGGCTGGGCTGGGTGCCGCAAGAGCGATTCATGTTCCCCTCGCTCACCGTCGAGGAGCACCTGACGGCCGTCGCGCGCCCCGGCCGCTGGAACGTGAAGAGGGTCTACGAGCTATTTCCGCGCCTCGAGGAGCGCCGCGCCAACTTCGGCAACCAGCTGTCGGGCGGCGAGCAGCAGATGCTCGCGATCGCGCGCGCGCTCATGGTGAACCCGAGCCTGCTTCTGCTCGACGAGCCGATGGAAGGGCTCGCGCCGATCATCGTGCAGGAGCTGATGAACGTGATCCGCGAGCTCGTCGCCGAGGGCGGCATGGCGGTCATCGTCGTCGAGCAGCACGCGAAGCTCGCGCTCGCGCTGACGCGCCAGGCGGTCGTGCTCGAGCGCGGCCGCGTCGTGCACCGCTCGGCGAGCGAGGCGCTCCTCGCCGACCCGGACAGGCTCCACCGCCTCGTCTCCGTCTCCTGACTCCGGAGCCCCCATGAAGGCGATCGCGATCATCCAGGACGAGCACCGCGCCATCACCGCGGTCATCGAGGGACTCCGCCACGTGCTCGCCGAGGTCCAGGCCGGCCGCATGGCCGCCGACCAGGGGCTGATCGGCGCGATGTTCCACTACATCGAGACCTTTCCTGAGAAGCTGCACCACCCGAAGGAGGACCACTTCCTCTTCGCGCGGCTTAGGACCCGGCGGCCCGACGCGGGGCTCGTGCTCGATGCGCTGGAGGCCGAGCACGAGATCGGCCGCGAGCGCTTCGCCGAGCTCAAGGCGAAGTGGGAGCGCTTCCGCGAGGACCCCGCCGCCCTCGAGGCGCTCGTCGAGGGCGTCGAGCGCTACGCGCACTTCCACTGGCGCCACATGCGCCGGGAGGAGGACGAGGTGCTCCCGCTCGCGGCGAAGGCGCTGACCGACGAGGATTGGGCGGCCATCGACGCGGCGTTCGCGTCGAACAGCGACCCGGTCGTCGGCGTGCCGGCGACGAAGGCGTTCCGCGAGCTCTTCCGGCGGCTCGTCGCGATCGCGCCGCCGCCCTGGGGCGTGGGGCCGGAGGCCTCGGCGCCCGGTTAGCGCCCGCGAACGGCGCGGGCGCGCGTGCCGGACCGCGAGACGGGTGCTAGTCCGCCGCCGACTTCCGCCGCGGCTCGATCGCCGCGATCAGCCGGTCCGCGTACTCGCGCCAGTTCGCGTCCTTCGCCACCTGCGCGAGCCCGGCGGGCTCCTTCTGCTTCGCCATCCAGTCCTGCCGCTCGGCGGTCGCGGAGGCCATCCACGGCTCGAGCCCGGTCTCGCGCACGGTGACCGCGACCTCGCGCATCTCCTCGGCGCGGCGCTTTCCGTGCAGCGCGGTCCGGCTCACCATGTACGAGGCGACCTTCTCCCAGTCGAGCTCGGGAAAGGTCTCGTGCAGCGAGGCGAGCACGCGGTCCTCGACGCCGTACGCGCGCGCCGACACGAGGCTCTCGACGAGCAGCGACTCGAGGCCCTTGATCATCACGCTGCGGCACATCTTGATCGCCGACGCGACGCCGACGCGGTCGGCCTCGACCTCCATCGAGAAGCCGAGCGGCTCGAGCAGCGTCTTGAGCGCGGAGGCCTCCCGGCCGCCCAGCAGCATCGGGACGCGGATCCCGTACTGCGGCACCGTGGTCATCACGGCGGACTCGACGTAGCGGCCGCCGGCGCCGTCGATGCGCTGCGACGAGCGCTGCTTCGTGCCCGGCGAGCACGAATTGAGGTCCATGAACCAGGTGCCGCGGCGGATCGTCCGCGCGGCCTCGTCGGCCACCGACCAGGCCTGCGACGCGGTCACCGCCGAGACGATGACGTCGGCGCGCGCGGTGAGCGCCGCCATCGAGCCGACGGCCTCGACCCCCGCGCGCGCGGCGTGCGCCTTCATCGCCTGGCCGGCCGACGCGTCGGCGAAGAGAACGTCCCACGCGCCGACCCACGCGACCTTGCGCTCGACGAGCGCGGCGGTCAGGATCTTGCCGACCTCGCCGTAGCCGACGAGGCCGATCGACAGCTCGCATGCTTCCGACATCGTTCCCCCTTCCGGCACCGCGTACACCGGGGTCAGATTTGAATCTGACCCCGGTGTGCGTCAGACGCCGCCCCAGACGTCGCGCGCGGTCTCGACGCAGAGCCTGAGCTTCGCGGCCTGCGTCGCGACCGCGATCTCGTTGCCGTGCACGGTCGACGAGAACCCGCACTGCGGCGACAGGCACATCTGCTCGAGCGGCATGAACTTGGCGGCGTCGTCGATGCGGCGCCTGAGCTCGTCCTTCGTCTCCATCCGGTCGAGCTTCGTGCTGACGAGCCCCAGCACGACGACCTTGCCTTTCGGCACGTGGCGCAGCGGCGCGAAGTCGCCCGAGCGCGCGTCGTCGTACTCGAGGAAGTAGCCGTCGACGTCGAGCTCGTTGAACAGGATCCTCGCGACCGGCTCGTAGCCGCCCTCGGCCGCCCAGGCGCTCTTGAAGTTCCCGCGGCACAGGTGCACGCAGACGGTCATCGACGCGGGCCGCTCCGCGATCGCCGCGTTGATGAGCCTGGCGTAGCGCCGGGGCAGCTCGTCGGGGTCGTCGCCTCGCGCCTTCGCGCCCTCGCGCATCTTCGTGTCGCACAGGTAGGCGAGGTTCGTGTCGTCGAGCTGGAGGTAGGTGCAGCCCGCGGCCGCGAGGTCCGCGATCTCGTCGCGGTAGGCTCGGGCGACGTCGTCGAAGAAGTCCTCCATCGCCGGGTATGCGTCCTGGCTGATCGCCGCGCGACCGCCGCGGAAGTGCAGCATCGTCGGCGACGGGATCGTCACCTTCGGCGTGCGGGAGGTCTGCGTCTTCAGGAACTCGAAGTCGCGACGCTGGATCGGCCGCGCGTGGCGCACCTTGCCGGTCACCTGCATCACCGGCGGCGCGAAGTCGACGCTGCCCGCGTTGCTGTGGAAGCTGATCGCGATGCCGCCCTTGGTCTCGACGCCGTCGAGCTGGGTCAGGAAGTCGATGTGAAAATAGGTGCGGCGGAACTCGCCGTCGGTGATGCCGCGCAGGCCCAGGTCCTCCTGGAACCGGACGATGTCGCGGATCGCCGCATCCTCGGCGCCGCGGAGCGCCGCTGCGTCGATCTCGCGCTTCGCGAACTTCTCGCGGGCGTCGAGCAGCGCCCGCGGGCGCAGGAAGCTGCCGACGTGGTCGGCGCGGAACGGCGGGACGTTGCGGACGCTCGTGCGGGAGGGGCTCGCGGTATCGGCCATGGCGTTCGGTCGGAGTCGGTGGGGACCCGCCTATTCTAATCGCGTGGCGGAAGGGCCTCGCGGCGCCTTCGCAACCGGCGCCCCGGCGAAACCCGACGCCCTCGCACGACGCGCTCCGAGAAGCCCGCCGGCCCGAAGCCGACCCGCGAGGAGCCGACCGCGTGTCCGGCTTCCGCCCGACGATCTCCCGCTCGCGGGCGACATGCCGGTTCCGGGCCGGCCTCGCGAGCCTGCGGTGCTAGAGCAACCCGCGCGAGGCGAGATTGCGCATCAGCGCCCCGGCGCCCATCGTCCACCGCGCGACCGAGTCGCTCGTGCGCACGCGGTTGACGAGCGCGCCCAGCGTGGGCGTCGACACGGTCACGACGTCGCCGACCGCGTGCGTGAAACCCTGGCCGGGACCGTGGCGGTCGTCCACCGGCGCGAACATCGTGCCGAGGAAGAGCACGAAGCCGTCGGGATACTGGTGGTTCGCGCCGATCGCCTGACCGGCGAGATCGAGCGGGTCGCGGCTGATCTTCGCCATCGAGCTCGACCCCTCGAGCACGTAGCCCTCGGGCCCCTCGACGCGGAGCGCGAGGTCGGCGCGGCGCACGTCGTCGATCGAATAGTGCGCGTCGAACAGCCGGATGAACGGGCCGATCGCGCACGACCCGGTGTTGTCCTTCGCCTTGCCCAGGAGGAGCGCGCTGCGCCCCTCGAAGTCGCGCAGGTTCACGTCGTTGCCGAGCGTCGCGCCGACGACGCGCCCGTCGGCGGCGACGGCGAGCACGATCTCGGGCTCCGGATTGTTCCACGCGGACTTCGGATGGATGCCGATGTCCGCGCCGGTGCCGACCGCCGACATCGGCTGCGCCTTCGTGAAGATCTCGGCGTCCGGGCCGATGCCGACCTCGAGGTACTGCGACCACGCGCCCTGCGCGATCAGCGCGTCCTTGAGCCGAGCGGCCTCGGGCGAGCCGGGCCGCACCGACGCGAGGTCGTCGCCGATGATCGCGACGATCGCGCGGCGCACGCGCTCGGCCTTCGCGGGGTCGCCGCGTGCCTGCTCCTCGATCACGCGCTCGAGCATGCTCGACACGAACGTCACGCCGGCGGCCTTGATCGCCTGCAGGTCGTTGGGCGCGACGAGCCAGGGCCTCGACGCGTCGCGCGACGCCTCGTCGCTGTTGGCGAGGAGATCGGCCGCCGCGCCGACGCGCTCGAGGGCGCGCGCGTCGCGGACCGTGGCCGCCGGATCCGGGCGGTTCAGGAGCTCGCTCAACGTCGGCGCGATGCGCGAGAGGTCGTAGACCGCGCCGTCGCGCACGGCGACGGGCGCGGGACCCGCGACAGCGGGCAGCCACGCGCGGCCGATCAGCGTGGCACGCGCAGCGTCGCGCGGCAGCGCCCGTGCGGGATCGAGGTCGGCGAGCATCGCGGGCATCGGACGGGCGAGCGGAGCCGCATCATAGCGCGCGCCCGCGGGACATCGGCGGCGCGTGCCGGACGGCGTTCAGGCGTGCGTGCCGTCGGGCGGGCGGGGCCGGACGTCGATGGCGCTGGCCGGGCACACGCGCACGCACGCGCCGCATCCGTTGCAGAGCTGGGGGTCGATGCGGGGCTCGGGCACCGTCGCGCCGGGGCGCGGCCGGAAGCGGATCGCGTGCGGCTCGCACGCGTCGCCGCAGCTGTCGCACTCGACGCCCAGGCGCGCGAGGCAGGTCGCGTCGACCCGCGCGACGTGCGTCCACGGGCGCGCCCCCGCGGCGCGTGCGGCGACGTCGAACGCGGGGGCGGGGCAGGCGTCGACGCACGCGCCGCAGAACGTGCACTCGCCGTCGGCGAAGTCCACGCGCACGACGTGCGACGCGAGCTTCACCACGTGCGTCGGGCACGCGTCGACGCACTTCCCGCAGCGCGTGCACGCGCCGTCGAACGCGTCCGCCGCCAGCGACCAGGGCGGCAGGAGGGCCAAGGCCGGCGCGTCGCCCGAGATGATCGCGCGCCGGGCGGCGCCGGACGAGCCGGGCGGGACCCGCGCGGGGCGGTGACCGGCTCGACCGTGGTTCGTGCTCCTCATCGCGACGCTCTCCCGATCCGGCGGCCGCGCATCGCGCGGTCCCGCGCTCTCCTCGACTTTCCCCGGCTCGCGCCGGTCGGGCGCAAGGTCCCGGGCGGGACCCGCGCTCGCGCCCATTCTAGGCGCGTCGCGCGCCGCGATGCGACGATTTTCGCGCTTCGGGACGCTTGCGTGCCTCGCGGCCGCGTCCCCGGGGGGCGGGCGCGGCGGCCACGTGGCATTCTTTCGGCATGCGACGATTCGCGACCATCGCGGCCGAAGGGGATCGCGAGGCCCCGGGCCCGCGCCTCGCGTGGGCCCTCGTCGCGCTGCTCGCCGCGCTGCACGCGGCGCCGTTCCTGCTCACGTTCGTCGAGGGCGACTTCGCGCGCGACCTCGACGAGGCGACGCGCCTCGTCGAGGGATCGGCGTGGCCGGTGCAGGGGCCGGTGCTGGCGTGGACGCTCCACCTCGGCCCCGTGTGGTACTGGCTGCTCGCGCTGCCGCTCGCGCTCACCCGCTCGGTCGCCGCGGCGATCGCGTTCGTCGCGCTCCTGTCGGCACTGCAGTACCCGCTCGCGTACCGCCTGGGCGCCAAGGCGGCCGGGCGCGCGTTCGGCCTCGCGTTCGCCGTGTTCCTGGCGCTGCCGGGACTGGCGACGATCGAGGGGCTCTGGATCGCCCACCCCTCGCTCGTGCCGACCGCGATGCTCGCGGTCGCGCTCTGCGCGCGCCGCGCGTGGACGCTCGCGTCGCCGCGCTGGTGGGTCGCGTCGATGCTCGCCGCGAGTCTCGCGCTGCACGCGCACCCGACGACGCTCCCGGTGCTCCTGCTGCCGGCCGCCGCGGCCGCGCGGGCGGTGCGGAGCGAGGGGCGGTGGAGGCCGGGCGTCCTGCTGCTCGGCGTCGTCGCGTTCCTGGCGCCGTTCGCGCCGCTCGCGCTCGACGCATCCGCCAGCGCCTCGGCGCTCGGCCGATTCGCGTCGGACGTCTCCTCCGACGTGGGACGAGTCTCGGCGACCCGCGTCGCGCGCGCTCTGGCGAACGTGGCGTGGCGCGTTCCCGACGCCGTGGCGGGCACGGCGCTGTCGGGAAGCGCCGGCGCGCCGGTCGGCTTCCGTCTCGCGCTCGCGACGCTCTACGCGCTTGCCCTGATCGGGACGGCTCGCGCGATCGCCGGCCGGGCGAGCCCGTGGCGTACGCCGGTCCTCGCCGCACTCGCCGCGTTCGCGCTCACCGTCGCGGTCGCCGTGGCGGTGCGGGGGACGACGCGCTTCTACATGCTCTACGCGGCGCTGCCTCCGCTGGCGGCGTGGCTCGCCGCGGCGAGTTGCTCGTTGCCCGCGGGCACCGCGCGCCGCCCCGCGGCGCGAGCGCTCCCGGTCGCGCTCGCGCTGGGCGTCCTCGTCGCGACGTCGGGGGCGTGGATCCTCCGCGCGTTGCGCGGCGAGGTGCGGGTCCCGGCGGTGCTGTCGGCGTCGGCGGACCTGTCCGGCGCGATTCCGCGCGGCCACGCGGCGCTTCCGGCGCTTCCGTCCGCGGCGCTCGACCGGATCGGGCGCAGGCTGTGCGAAGCCGGCGACGTGCGGGCGCTGGGCGAGCTCGCGAGCGTCGTCGACCTGCTGCGCAACGTGCCGGGGCGGCTCGCCTGCGGCGCCGCGAGCCGCGTCGAGCTCGGCGGGACCGGTGTCCGGGGGACGCCGCTCTACCTCGTCGCGGCCGACCTCGTCCCGGCCGGGGCGGCGGTCGAGCCGATGGGGGCTTTCGCGCTCGGTCGCGCCGACGCCGTGATCGCGCCGCGGGATCCGCTGCCGGTCGCGCCCGGGGACTCGTATCCCTGGCGGAAGGCCTGCGGGGCGCCCTCGAGCGTCGTCTACCGCTTCACCACGCAGGCCGAAGGGACGCTGGTCCTGTCGAACGCGCTCGAGGCGAGCTGCCCGTTGACGCTCGTTCGCTTCGCGCGCGACGGCGCCGACGCCTCGCCGGTCTGGCGCGCCGATTCACGCGCGGCGAGGGTGCCCGCGGGCGAGGCGAACTGGGAGATCGAGGTCCTCACGGGCGACCCGCGGGGCGTCCAGCTGTTCACGATCGGCGCGCCGCCCGTCGCGCGCTGACGTCGCGGCGGCCGGCTTTTCACGCCAGCGCGTTCGTGCCAGAATCGCGGCAACCCTTTGATTCGAGGCATCACGCGATGCTGGATCGCGACGGCTATCGCCCGAACGTCGCCATCGTCATCGCCAACGGCAGGAACCAGGTCTTCTGGGGCAAGCGGATCCGAGAGCACTCGTGGCAATTCCCCCAAGGGGGCATCAACACCGGTGAGACGCCCGAAGCGGCGATGTACCGGGAGCTGCGCGAGGAGGTCGGCCTGCTGCCCCAGCACGTCCGTGTTCTCGGCCGCACGCGAGACTGGCTGCGTTACGACGTTCCTCAGCACTGGATCAAGCGCGAATGGCGCGGGAGCTACCGCGGCCAGAAGCAGATCTGGTACCTGCTGCGCCTGGTCGGGCGCGACACCGACGTGTCGCTCCGGGCGACCGACCACCCGGAGTTCGACGCGTGGCGGTGGCACGACTACTGGATTCCCCTCGAGAACGTCATCGAGTTCAAGCGCGAGGTCTACCGGCGCGCGCTCGTCGAGCTCGAGCGCTTCCTGCACTCGCGCCCGCAGACCCGCCGGGAGCGCCTTTTCGGCGTTCAGCACCCGGCGATGCCGCCCGGCTACGCCGAGCCGGTCGACGGCGGCTAGCCGCGCGCGGCGCCGGTCCGCCCGGGATCACATCGCGCGTCGCATCATCCCCGGCGCCATCCCGGCGCCCGAAAGGGCCATGCCGGCCACGACGCCGAGGGCGATGCCGCAGAGCACGACGATCAGCGTGAACGGGATCGCCTTGTCCGCGCTGCACTTGCGCAGCACCGGCGCGCCGAGGAAGAACGTGTACCAGGCGTAGATCGACGCCAGCAGCACGATCAGCCCGCCGAAGGTCCCGAGCAGGTTCGCGATGCCCGCGAGCCACGCCGCCGTGTAGCTGTAGGCGGTCAGCTTGAGCGCCGCGACGAAGTCCTTCTGGCCGCCGAACGACGGCGCGAGCACGTCGACGATCATCGCGAGCACGAACGTGATCACGAGGGCGATGACGTAGCTCCCGATCGCGAGGCGGAGCGCCCAGCCGAAGCCCAGGTCCGAGAACCCGACGAGCGAGGCGATCGGCCCGATCGCCGCCAGGATCAGGATCCATCCCGTGTAGATCGACTGCGTGGTCGCCGGTTCGGCCGCGATCGCCGTCCACGCGGACTTCGGCTCGAGCAGGATGCCCTTGATGCGGTCGACGAGCGCCATCGTCCCTCCCCGGTGGAAATGGAAGCCGCGGACTGCGACTGGCGCGAAAGTGTAGGCGAGCGCCGTGCGGGTGTCGATTCCCGCGCGGACGCCGCGGGCATAAGCTCATGACACCGGGTGCTTTGGCGGCGCGAGGCGGCCGGGGCTATCCTTCGCTCGGTCTCCGCTCCGCCCGATCCGCGGCCGGGGCGGGGCCTTCCGCGCCGCCTCGGCGCATCGCGGGCCGACTCGCGCGGCACCGCTCCGGAGCCCCCGATGACCTCTCACACGATGATCTATTCCAACAACTCGCTCTCGATCGGCCGCACGCCGCTCGTCCGGCTCAACCGCGTCCTCGACGGCGCGAAGGCGACCGTGCTCGCCAAGATCGAAGGCCGCAACCCCGCCTACTCGGTCAAGTGCCGGATCGGCGCGGCGATGATCTGGGACGCCGAGCAGAAGGGCCTCCTCGGCGCCGGCAAGGCGCTCGTCGAGCCGACGAGCGGCAACACGGGCATCGCGCTCGCGTTCGTCGCGGCGGCGCGCGGGATCCCGCTCACGCTCACGATGCCCGAGACGATGAGCGTCGAGCGTCGCAAGCTGCTCGTCGCGTACGGCGCCAGGCTCGTGCTCACTGAGGGCGCGCGCGGCATGGCCGGCGCGATCGCGAAGGCCGAGGAGATCCGCGCGTCCGATCCCGGGCGCTACGTGCTGCTGCAGCAGTTCGAGAACCCGGCGAATCCCGCGATCCACGAGCGCACGACGGGCCCCGAGATCTGGGAGGACACCGGCGGGGCGATCGACATCCTCGTCTCCGGCGTGGGCACCGGCGGCACGATCACCGGCGTCGCGCGCTACCTCAAGCGGACGCGCGGCAAGCCGATCCGGGCGGTGGCCGTCGAGCCGGCCGCGAGCCCGGTGCTCACCCAGGCCCGCGCGGGCGAGCCGCTCAAGCCCGGACCGCACAAGATCCAGGGCATCGGTGCGGGCTTCGTCCCCGGCGTGATGGACCTCGCGCTCGTCGACGCCGTCGAGCAGGTCACCAACGAGGAAGCGGTCGAGTACGCGCGGCGCCTCACGCGCGAGGAAGGCATCCTGTCCGGCATTTCCTGCGGCGCGGCGGCCGCGGTCGCGGTCCGGCTCGCGAAGCGCCCCGAGAACGCCGGCAAGACGATCGTCGCGATCCTGCCGGACTCGGGAGAGCGCTACCTGAGCTCGATCCTGTTCGAGGGGATGTTCGACGCGACGGGCGCCGCGTTGTGACGCGCGGCACCGTGGCGCGCCGTCAGCCCAGCAGCACCAGGTTGTCGCGGTGGATGAGCTCGGGCTCGTCGACCCAGCCCAGGATCGCCTCGATCTGCGACGAGGGCTGGCGCAGGATGCGCGCGGCGTCGGCGGCGCCGTAATTGACGAGGCCGCGCGCGACCTCGCGGCCGTCCGGCGCGAAGCATCCGACGACCTCGCCGCGCTCGAAGCTGCCCTCGACCGCGACGACGCCGATCGGCAGCAGGCTCTTGCCCTCGCGTGAGAGCGCGCGAACCGCGCCGGCGTCGAGGACGAGCCGTCCGGCGAGCTGCACGTGGTCGGCGAGCCACTGCTTGCGCGCGGCGAGCGTCTGCGCCTCGGCCACGAGCGCGGTCCCGACCGCTTCGCCGGCGGCGAGACGGGTGAGAACGTCGGGCTCGCGCCCGCACGCGATGACGGTCGACGCGCCGGAGCGCGCCGCGCGCTTCGCCGCGAGCACCTTCGTCAGCATGCCGCCGCGGCCGATCTCGCTCCCCGCGCCGCCGGCCATCGCCTCGAGCGCGGGATCGCCGGCCCGCGCGGTCCGCACCAGGGTCGCCTGCGAATCGCGCCGCGGGTCGGCGGTGTAGAGGCCCTGCTGGTCGGTGAGCAGCACGAGCACGTCGGCCTCGATCAGGTTGGTGACGAGCGCGCCCAGCGTGTCGTTGTCGCCGACGCGGATCTCGTCGGTCGTCACCGTGTCGTTCTCGTTGATGATCGGGATGACGGAGAGCGCGATCAGCGTGCGCAGCGTGCTGCGCGCGTTCAGGTAGCGCCGGCGGTCGGCGAGGTCGTCGTGCGTCAGCAGAATCTGCGCGGTGTGCAGGCCGTACCCGGCGAACGCCGCCTCGTAGGCCTGCACGAGGCCCATCTGGCCCACGGCGGCCGCCGCCTGCAGCTCGTGGATCGCCTTCGGCCGCGCGGCCCAGCCGAGCCGCTGCATCCCCTCGGCGATCGCCCCCGACGACACCAGCACGACCTCGCGCCCCTCGCGACGCAGCGCCGAGATCTCGGCGGCCCAGCGCGCGACCGCCGCGTGATCGAGGCCGCGCCCCTCGTTGGTGACGAGGCTCGAGCCGACCTTGACGACGAGGCGCCGCGCGGCGGCGACGATCGAGTTCATCGGGCGACCTCCCCCAGGCT
>JAXMFH010000018.1:0-31273 GCA_046347845.1 Burkholderiales bacterium
CGTCCCGATGAGCGAGTTCTTCCGCAACATCGCCGGCATCGTCGAGCATCTGCCGGACACGCACGTGCCCACGCTGCTGTTCTCCGCGGCGACGTTCGCGCTGCTGTTCCTCCTTCCCCGCTACGTGCCGCGCGCACCGGCGGCACTGGTCGTGGTCGCCGCCAGCATCGCGAGCGCGGCGCTGTTCGACCTGCAGCGCAGGGGCATTGCGCTGACCGGGCACATCACGTCGGGGATACCCGCGCCGGCGCTGCCCGACCTGTCGCTCGTGCGCGAGCTGTGGCCGGGCGCCCTGGGCATCGCGCTGATGTCGTTCACCGAGACCATCGCGGCCGGGCGCGCCTTCGCGCGCGACGACGACCCGGCCCCCGTGCCCGGACGCGAGCTGCTCGCACTGGGCGCGGCGAACGTCGCGGGGAGCCTCTTCCACTCGCTGCCGGCGGGGGGCGGCACGTCGCAGACCGCGGTCAACTCGGCCGCGGGCGCGCGCACCCAGGCCTCGGAGCTGGTGACGGCCGGCGTGGTGCTGGCGACGCTGGTGGTCCTCTCGCCGCTCATCGCCCTGCTGCCCCAGGCGACGCTGGCCGCGGTCGTGGTGGCGACCACGCTCTCGCTGCTCAATCCCGCGGGCTTCCGCGCGATCCTGCGCATCCGCCGCACCGAGTTCGTGTGGGCGCTCGCGGCGTTCGCCGGCGTCGTCGTGCTGGGCACGCTTCAGGGCATCGCGGTGGCGGTGGTGATCTCGATCCTGACGCTCTTCTACCAGTCCAGCCGG
Source organism: Burkholderiales bacterium (assembly GCA_046347845.1). GTDB lineage: Bacteria > Pseudomonadota > Gammaproteobacteria > Burkholderiales > Casimicrobiaceae > VBCG01. Next base: position 776 of record JAXMFH010000018.1, read on the forward strand.
CCGATGGTCTACGCGATGGCGCGCAAGCCCGGCACCGAGGTGTTCCGTCCGATCACGGGCGCGCACCCGGAGGACGAGACGATTCCGGGGCTCCTCGTCCTGCGTACGGAAGGGCGCATGACGTTCGCGAGCGTCCCCTCCGTGGCGGAGAACCTCCGCCGCCTGGTACAGGCCGCCGAACCCGTGGTCGTCGTATTCGAGTGCAGCGGCATCCCGGACTTCGAATACACGGCGTTGCGCGCGCTGATCGGCGCCGAGCAGAAGCTGGCGCAGCAGGGCATCGAGCTCTGGCTCGCCGCGCTCAACCCCGCGGCGCTCGAGGTGGTGAACCGGTCCCCGCTCGGCGCCACCTTGGGACGCGAGCGCATGTTCTTCACGTTGCAGGCGGCGGTCGCTGCGTACGAAGCGCGGCGCGGCACCCGGCGGGCGGCTGCCTCCGCGCCGACCTAGTCCGCGGGAAGCCTTGCCCCGGGGCGACGCGGCGGCCGGCAGTGGCGGGCCGGCATTCCCCGTCCCACGACGACCACGAACGACCCGATGGCGTCGGCCGCCCGGCGTGGTGCCGTGCTACGCTTCCCCGCGCTTCGACGGTGGCTAAGCGGGGGAGGGACGCATGAGGCGGCGCGACTTCATCTCGGTGCTCGGATGCGCGGCGGCGACGGCGCTTCCGCGAGCGGCGCGCGCGCAGACGTCGGACGCGCCGCTCGTGGGCTTCCTCAACAGCGCCTCGGCCGCGACTTACCGCTTCAATGCCGATTCGTTCCGCCAGGGGCTCGCCGAGGCCGGCTTCGTCGAGGGGCGGAACGTCCGCATCGAGGAGCGTTGGGCGAACGGCGATTACAACGCGCTCCCGGCGCTCGCGGCCGAGCTGGTGAAGAAAGGCGTGGTCGCGATCGCGGCGACCGGCGACGTCGCGTCGGCCCGCGCCGTGAAGGGCGCGACCACTACGATCCCGGCGGTCTTCACGATCGGTGGCGACCCGGTCCGCTTCGGGCTGGTGGCGAGCTACAACCGGCCGGGCGGCAACATCACCGGCATCGCGTTCGTGCCGAACCAGCTCGGCGCGAAGCGCGTGCAGCTCCTGCGCGACCTGGTGCCGGGCGCGACGCGCATCGGCCTGCTGATGAACCCCGACAACCCGAACGTCGCGGCCGAGCTCGCGGATTCGCAGGCCGGCGCGAACCGGCTGGGCCTGCAGACGGTCGTGCAGAACGCCCGCGGCGCCGCCGAGATCGACGCCGCCTTCGCGGAGTTCGCACGCGCGAAGATCGACGCGCTGATCTCGGCGACCGATCCCGTGCTGCTCGATCGCCGCGAGCAGATCGCCGCGCTCGCGGAGCGGCACGGGCTGCCGGCCGCCTCGTTCACGCGCCCGCTCGCGGCAGCGGGGCTCCTGATGAGCTACGGCCCGAACATCCGCTGGATGTACCAGCAGGCGGGCGGCTACGTCGGGCAGATCCTCAAGGGCGCGAAGCCCGCCGAGATGCCGGTCATGCTGTCGACGCGCTACGAGCTCGTCCTCAACCTCAAGACCGCGCGGCGCCTGGGGCTCAAGGTCCCGCGCACGTTCCTCGAGTCGGTCGACGAAGTGATCGAATGACACGGGCCCGACGGGGCTCGCCGGCCGGGACGCCGTGCGCATCGCGCGAGGGGCGCCCGCGGTGAGCTACGCCGGCTGGATCTGGATCCCGATCGTTCTCGCCGCCGCCGGCGCGCAGACGGTCCGCAACGCCGCGCAGCGCAGCCTCGTCAACTCGGCGGGGACGCTCGCGGCGACGCTCGTCCGCTTCCTCTACGGGCTGCCGTTCACGCTCGCCGCGCTGCCCGTGGCGCTAACGGCATCGAGCGTCCCGCTGCCGGACGTAACGGCGCCGTTCCTCGCCTGGGTGGCGCTGGGCGCGGTCGCGCAGCTCGTGGCCACCGCGTTCCTGATCGGCGCGATGGAGTCGCGATCGTTCGTCGTCGCCGTCGCCTATTCGAAGACCGAGATCCTGCAGATCGGCGTGTTCTCGGTGGCGCTGCTCGCCGAGCCGCTGACGCTCGCGGTCGTCGCGGCGATCGCGCTGGCGAGCGCCGGCGTCGTGCTGCTCTCCGTCGAGCCGGGAGCGATGCGCGGCGCCGGCCCCGGATCGTGGATCTCGCCCGCCGCGGCGCTGGGCCTCGCCTCCGGCGCGTGCTTCGCGCTCTCCGCGGTCGGCTACCGCGGCGCGGCGGTGGCGCTCGCGCATCCGCTGCCGTGGATCGCGGGGATCTGCGCGCTCGCGTGGGCGCAGGCGCTGCAGACGGTCCTGCTGGGCGGCTACCTCGCGGCGCGCGATCGCGCGCGACTCGCGAAGGTGATCGTCGAGTGGCGCGTGTCGCTCCTCGCGGGCGCGGCCGGCGCGCTCGCGTCGATGGGTTGGCTGACCGCGTTCGCGATGCGGAGCGCGGTCGACGTGCGCATCGTCGGCCTGGTCGAGGTGCTCTACAGCTACCTCGTGTCGCGGCGTTTCTTCGCCGAGCGGGTGTCGGGACGGGAGACGCTCGGCATCGTGCTGGTGGTCGCGGGGATCGTGCTCGTGAGCGCCGGCTAGCCCGGCCGCGCGCTGCCTTCATACATCCAGGTCAGCGGGTTCGGGCCGCGCATGTACGCCGCATCCAGGCGTTCGACGCGGAAGCCCGCGGCTTCGATCAGCCCCGGGACCGGGCGGTCGAGGTGGCAGCCGCCGGTCACGGCGCTCCACAGCGGGGTGAGCAGGACCTGACAGCGGCGCACGACGGCGTCCGGCGCGAGCCCGTGCTCGACGAACAGCAGCCGCCCCCCGGGACGCAGCACGCGGCGCATCTCGCGCAGCGCCAGCGCCGCGTCGGGAATCGTGCACAGCGTCCACGTCGTGACGACCGTGTCGACGCTGCGGTCCTCGACCGGAATCGCCTCCGACGAGGCTTCGAGGAAGGTTACCGGGACGGTGGCGCCGCGCGCCCGCCGCCGCGCCATCGCGACCAGCTTCGGCGCGGGCTCGAGCGCGATGACGCCGCTCACGCGCGCACCGTAGAGCGGAAGGTTCTGGCCGGCGCCGACGCCGACCTCGAGCACGCGCCCGGCCGCCTCGCCGACGACGCGGTTGCGGTAGGGCCGCAGCCGGCGGTTGCTCATGGTCTTGCCGCACAGCCACGGCAGGACGTAGTCGCGGTAGACGCCCATCTCGATCCTCCTGCAGCGGCGGCTTCAGAACGCGATCACGTCGTCGATCCGCTGCTTCTACGTTGCCAGCGTGCGTGGTAGTCGTCGAGCAGTCCGGCGATCGCGTGACCGATGGGCTCGTACGCCTCGTCGGGCAGGTTCGCCAGCGACACGCGCACCGACATCCGCGGCGCGTCGAAGCCGCCGCCGTCGAGCAGCACGATGCCGCGCTCTTCGGCCAGGCGCACGACGAAGTCGATCGGCTCGAAACCGGCCAGCAGCCCCTCGGCGAACGCGGGACCGTACCGCTCGCGCGCGAGCGCCGGGATGTCGATCGTCGCGTAGTAGCTCGTGAGGAGAGGATCGACCGGAGGCGCGAGCCCGATGCCCCGGTAGAGGCTCTCGAACCGGGAGCGCACGATCGCGCGGGCGGCGCGCTTGCGGTCCCCTCCCTGGTCGAGCAGCGCGTCGAGCGCGAACAGGGTCATCTGGACCTGCTGCGGCGTCGAGAGCCCCGCCGTGTGGTTGAGCCCGATCGCGCGGCTGTCGGCGACCATCCGGTCGACGAGCTTCATGGCCTCCGGCGCGGTGCAAAGGCCGCCGTAGCGCGCGCATGCGCCGGCGAGCGCGTCGCCCGATGCCGTGGCGATCCGCTCGTCGAGCGCGTTCGACCGGTGGAGCCCGACGACCCCCAGGCGCAGGCCGGTCGCGCCCCAGAACTTCGAGAACGAGTAGATCACGATCGTGTTGCGCGGGGCGACGGCGGCGAGCGACCGGAAGCCGTCGACGAACGGCGCGTAGACGTCGTCGGTGATGACGATCAGGTCGGGCCGCTCGCGGGCGATCCGGCCGATGCGCTCGGCGACCTCCGCGTCGATCGCCACTGCCGTCGGGTTCGACGGGTTGACCGCGAGGAACGCCTTGACGCGCCGATCGGCGAGCTTGTCGATCTCGGCGGGCGGATAGCGCCAGCCGTTCGCCTCGTCCTGCGCGATCTCGACGATCTCGAAGCGGTACTCGGGAAGGCGGGGCACCTCGAGGTAGGGCGTGAAGATCGGCACGCCCAGCGCGATCGCGTCGCCCGGCGCGAGGAGCCGCGAGTGCACGAGCGACTGGAAGACGTACGTGATGCCGGCGCTCGCGCCTTCGACGGCGAACAGGTCGACGTCGCCGGCCGCCGCGTCGCCGCCGAACAGCTCGGCGACGAGATGCGTGCGCACGATCGCCTCGGCGTGCGCGAGCATCCGGACCGGCAGCGGGTAGTGGTCGCCGAGCACGCCGTCCACCCATTCGCCCACGAGCCGATCGGGATCGAGGCCGAGCGCCTCTCGCGCGTAGTCGACGCCGCGCTCGAGCAGGACGTCGCCCTCGGTGCGCGGACCCGACGCCAGGAATGCACGCAGCCGTCCCGCGATCCCGCGCTTCCTCGGCAGCCCGCCGAAATCGGGAGCGAGTGCGACGCCCCGCACCTCGGCCAGCGCGAACGCGCCCAGCCGGAAGTACGCGGCGCGCGGCGCGAGCGCGACCCAGTTCGGGTTGCCGCGCCCGGCGTTCAGCATCGTGCGCTCGCCCCGATGCTTGGCGAGCTCGACGAGCCTGTTCTTGAGCTCGAACGGGCTCAGCTTCTCGTAGCGGCGCTCTTCGTCCCGGTCCATCGGGTTCGCTGCGCGAAGCGGTCGGCGCGCCGCGTCGTGGTCGAGGCGGGCGAGGGGGAACCTACGCGACCAGCGCCTCGCGCGCCTCGGCCGAGCTCACGAGCACGACGACGACGCCGGGCGGGCCGTTCGAGACGAGCCGCGCGAGCGCGCCGGCCGTCACGTCGCTGAGCTCGCGGAAGCGCACACGGATGGCTTCGCGGGCCAGCATCGCCTCGGCGTCCTCGAGCCCCGCCTTGTCGCGCTGCGCCAGCGCGGCATCGACGACGAAGAGCGCCGATCGGCCATAGTGGGGCGCCAGCGCCGCGACGACGCGCGCCACGGTCCCGATCGCGGCGTTGGCCGGCGGGAGGATCGCGACCCGGTCGCCGTCGCGCTGCGGATCGCTCACCAGCAGCCACGATCCCTGCGCCGCGCGGACGGCGCCGGACGCGCGCTCCCGGGCTCGCGGAGCCCGACCCGCCGCGCGGACCGCCGGCACGACGACGATGTCGTCCTCGGCCACGCAGGACGTGATCGCGGACCCGAACCGCCCGCGGACGACCTCGAACGTCCACTTGACGCTGCGGCCCCGCAGCCGCGACCCGAGCTCGCGCTCGATGCGCCGCGCCTGCGCGCGCAGGCTGCGCTCCATCGTGCCGACGTCGAGCGCGCGGCGTGCCGCGCTCGGGAAGCCCACCTCGCCGAACGGAAGCGCCGCGACGTCGAGGAGCTCGGTGTCCTCGACGAACAGCCCGACGAGCTCGGCCTCGAGCTCGCGGGCGAGGTCGATCATCCGCTCGAGCGTCGCCTCGCTCGAGCCGTCGAGCGGGACGACGATGCGGCGCAGGCTCACTTGCCGTTCTCCCTGGGCTGCGGCCGCGGCGCCTGCGCGCCGAACGCGCGCGCGCGCTCGGCGAAGTCGGCGAGCCGCTCCTCGATTCGCGCGTTGAGCGTCCCGTCGGGGAACCGGCCCAGGCGGTCGCGCTCGCCGGCGGGCCGGCCGGTCAGGACCTCGAGCCCCTGGTCGATCGTCTCGACCGCGTGGATCGCGAACTTCCCGGCGGCCACGGCGTCGACGACGTCCTGGCGCAGCATCAGCTGCGACGCGTTGGCCGACGGGATGATCACGCCCTGCCGGCCGTCGAGGCCGCGCAGCCGGCACAGGTCGAAGTAGCCCTCGATCTTCTCGTTGACGCCGCCGATCGCCTGCACGTCGCCGTGCTGGTTGACCGAGCCGGTGATCGCGAGCGCGTTGGAGACCGGCACGTCGGCGAGCGCGGAGAGCAGCGCGTAGAGCTCGGTGGACGACGCGCTGTCGCCCTCGACCATCCCGTACGACTGCTCGAACACGAGCGTCGCGGCGAGCGACATCGGGCGCTTCGGCGCGTAGTGCGCGGCGAGGTAGCCGGTGAGGATCATCACGCCCTTCGAGTGGATCGGCCCTCCGAGCTCCGACTCGCGCTCGATGTCGACGACGTTGCCGCCGCCCAGCCGCACGCGCGCGGTGATCCGGGTCGGCAGCCCGAACAGCACGCCTCCCAGGTCGACGACCGACAGCCCGTTGACCTGCCCGACGCGCGCCCCCTCGGTCGCGACGAGCAGCCGGCCCCGCAGCATCTCGTCGCGGACGCGCGTCGGCACGCGGTTCGCGCGGTCGAGCTTCGCGTCCAGCGCCGCCTGCACGTCGTCCGCCGTCGTCGCGGCGCGCCCGTTCCGTGCGGCCTGGTAGTTCGCCTCGACGAGCACCTCGACGAGGGCGCCCATGTCGACCGAGAGCCGCTCGGCGCTGCCGCTCGCGCGCGACGCGTGCTCGATCACGCGGCCGACCGCCCCGCGGTCGAGCGGCAGCAGCGAGCGGTCGCGCGCGATCGTCGCGATCAGGCGCGCGTAGAGCGCCTCGGCCTCCGGCGTGCGGTCGACGTCGTCCTCGAAGTCGGCCGCGACCTTGAAGAGCTTGCCGAACTCGGGGTCGTACGCGTGCAGCAGGTAGTAGAGCCGCGCCTGGCCGACCAGCACGACCTTCACGTCGAGCGGGATCGGGGAGGGCTCCAGCGCCTGCGTGCTGATGAGCCCGAGCGCCTGGCCGAGCGCCTCGGTGTGCACCTCGCGCGAGCGGAGCGCCCGCTTCAGCGCCTCCCACGCGAGCGGCTGCGTGAGGAGCTTCAGCGCGTCGACGATCAGGTAGCCGCCGTTCGCGCGGTGCAGCGCGCCGGCCTTGATCTGCGTGAAGTCCGTCACGAGCGCCCCCAGCTGCGGCACGTGCTCGATCCGGCCGACCAGGTTGTCGTGCGTCGGGTTGTCCTCGTCGACGATCGGGGCGTGGTCGGTGGCCGAGTGGTCGATCAGCAGGTTCACCGCGTAGCGGCGCAACGGGGCGTCGCCGGAGTCGGCCCGGGCCGCGAACAGGCCGAGCAGCCCGCCGGACTCGCCTTCCTTCGACTGCTGGAACACCTGGGCGTTGTTGAGGACGTCCTCGCGCACCTCGTCCAGGTAGGTGACGATCGCCGGGATGTCCTTGTACGCGGCGCGGGCCTCCTCGATCAGGCTCACGGTCGCGGCGCGCGTCACCTCGCGGTCGAGCTCGCGCAGCTTGTGCTGCGCCTCGCGGCGCCACTTCGGCATCGACTCGATCACCCGCTCGAGCTCCTCCTGCAGCGCCTCGATGGCGGACTCGATCCGGGTCCGCTCCTTCTCGGGGAGCTTCGCGAACGCCTCGGGCTGCATCACCTCGTCGCCGGAGAGCGGCGCGAACGCGAAGCCGCGCGGCGTGCGCAGCAGGCCGATCTTCTGCGCCTTCGCGTGGTCGCCGACCGCCTGGATCGCCTGCTCCTGGCGCTCGGAGAGCTCGTTCTCGATCTCCTGCTTGTGGGTCCGGTACTCGTCCGCCTCGAACGCCGCCGGGATGCCGGAGCGGAGGTCCTCGACCAGGCGCGCCATGTCGCGCTTGAACGCGGCGCCGCGGCCCGGCGGGAGCGCGATCGCGATCGGCCGGTGCGGCACGCGGAAGTTGAACACGTAGCACCAGTCCGACGGGGCCGGGCGCTTCGCGGCGGCCTCGTCGAGGAAGCGCCGGGCGAGCGTGCGCCGCCCGAGGCCCTCCGCGCCCATCGCGTAGAGGTTGTAGCCCTCGGCCGCGATCCCGATGCCGAAGCGGATCGCGTCGATCGCGCGCCGCTGCCCGACGACCTCGTCGCCGTCGCGCAGCGTCTCGGTGGTCTCGAACGGGAGCCCGTCGAGCGTGCAGCGGCGGAGCAGCCGCTCCGGGGCCAGCCGGCCGACCGGGCGCCCGCCCCCGCGGGCTTTCTCGTCTTGCATCGCGAACGTCTCCTTGGCGCCGCCCACCGGCCCCGCGCCAGTCTGCCGCCGTCCGTGCGCCCGGACGTTGATCCCGGGCAAGCGCCGGGCGACGGCCGCCCGGCCGTGGGGCCGGGGCGCGCCGGCGCATGCCGGAGCATGACGGCGACCGCGCGATCGCGCAAACGGTCGGCGGCCGGGGCGGTCAGGCGGCCGCGCCGCGGCGCGAGGCGGGCGCCGCGGCGGGCGCGGGGAGCTTTCCGAGCGATACCGAGAGGTCGCGCAGCGTCTCGCGGAGCGCCTCGAAGCGCCGCGCGCCGAGGCGCGCCGACCATTCCTTCTCGACCTCCCTCACCGATCGGCGGATCACCGCCAGCGCCTCCCACCCGCGCCCGGTGAGCCGCACGACGCGCTGCGCCCCTCCCGCTCCGGCGCGCCGCTCGACGTAGCCGCGCTCCTCCAGGCTCGCGAGCACGTAGTTCATGGCCTGCCGGGTCGCGTTGCACTGGCGCGCGAGCTCCGAGGGCCGCCGGCCGTCCGGCCCCGGGTACAGGAACACGCCCAGTTCGGTCGGCGTGAGCTCGAGGCCGGCGTCGGCCAGCGCCGCGAGCATGCGGGCGAGGACGATCTCGTGCGGGAACCGGAGCAGGACGCCGATCATCGGCGTGATCGCCGGGACCCGCTTCGGGGCGCGCGGGCGGGTGGTTGACATGGACGTAAAGATCCTATACGGTATGCCGTACAACGTTTTTACACGTGGAGTCTGCCATGAGCGCCACGGAAACGCCAGCGGCCGCGGAGGTCATCCGGGTCGGGCAACTCGAGATCCGCTACGTGCAGGAGGCGACCGACACCTGCCGGATGGGATGCTTCGAGCTCACGGTGCCGCCGGGGTCGAACGTGCCGCCGCCGCACAGCCACTCGGGCAACGAGGAGCTCGTCTACGTGCTCGAGGGGACGCTGCGCTACACGGTCGGCGACGAGACCCGCGACCTTGGGCCCGGCGACGCGATGGCGACGCCGCGCGGCGTCGTCCACGGGTTCTCGAACCCGCACGCGACCGAAGCGCGCGCTCGTGATCAACACGCCCGACATCGGGGCGGCGTACTTCCGCGAGGCGGCGGCGATCGTCAATGCGGGCGGGCCGCCCGACCGCGCGAAGCTCGTCGCGATGATGCAGCGGCACGGCCTCGTGCCGGCGGCGCCGAAGCCGTAGCGCGTCAGCGGGCGGCGCCGGTCCCTGCCGGCGGCGCGCCGTCGGACACGACGCGCGCGCCGGCCTCCTTCAGCAGGCGCTGGAAATCGGGCGAGGTCCGCAGGATCTGGCCGGCCGCGGCCCGCAGCCGGTCGACCGCGTCGGCGGGGAGCGCGAACGTGGTCGGCAGGCTGTTCAGGAACTCGACTTCCGCCTGGTCGGCGAGGCGCGGGAACGACACGTCGATCACGTGGATGTCGGCCCGCGGAACGCGGATCGCACGATCCGTCCCCGGGTCCTTGCCCGGCGTGTAGGCGGGCGAGGCCGCCACCCGGCGCATCGTCGCCCAGCGGTGCTGCATGTCCTTCAGCAATTCGACGGCTTCGAACGAATGGTGGTCGATAGGCACGCCGGTCGCCTTGAGCAGCACGTCGAGCGGCCCCGGCGCCGCCTCGGACCGGTCCCAGCCCGTGCTCGGCGTCGAGAGCGAGTTGACGACCACGACGACGATGCGGCGCACGTGGTCGAGCGGCGTCGGCTGGCCCAGCGCGTGCAGCGCCTCGATCTCCTCGAGCACCTCGAGCACGCCGCGCATGCCGAGGTTGTCCGAGATGCCGCCGTCGACGAGGTGGATGTACGGGCGGCGGACGCTGTCCTGGTAGGACTGGAGCGCCACGAGGTGCTGCATCGCGCGCGCCGCGGGGCGGGGCGGGTTCTCGCGGTCGGTCAGCAGCTCGAGCGACTTCGGGAGCGCGAACCCGCAGGTCCCGCCGTAGTTGTTCATCGTGACCGGCGACAGCACGACCGGGACCGCGGACGACGCCGCGGCCGCTCGCGAGAGCTTCACCTTGCCCACGTCGGAGCACAGGATGTCGAAGGGCGGTTGCACGAACGCGAGTCGCGCACCGGTCGAGATGTCGGTGGCGGTCACGACGGCCAGCGGCCCCTTCCCGCGGTCGAGGTCGCCGAACGTGGCGCCGTCGAACAGGATCTCGTCGTAGTACTGCGCGGCGAGCTCGGAGCGTCCCCAGCCGGTCGAATTGAGCGACGGCCAGTTGCCCGGCGAAAGCAGGCGCCGCAGGAGCTCGCCCTCGACGTCGCGCTTGAGGAAGCGCTCGGGGTAGTCGGCGAACAGCTTGTCGCCGTAGAGCGCGTAAGCGAGCGCGGTGAAGCTGCCGCCCGAGACGCCGGTGACGATGTCCACGGCGTCGAGCAGCCGCTCGCGGTTGCCGCGGGGGCCGACGATCTCGATGTCGCGCAGCGCCTCGAGCACGCCATACGAGAACGCCGCCGCGCGCGTGCCGCCGCCCGAGAACGCGAGGATCAGGAGGTTCTCGTGGTCCGCCCGGTACGGCGCGCGAGTCGAGTAGCGGTAGCCCGACGCGGGGTCCGCCTGCGCGATCGGCGGATTCACGGGACGCGTCGCGCAGCCGCCGACCAGCAGCAGGGCGGCGAACCCGAGGAGCCAGCCTCTCGGCCGGCGTTGCATTGCGGACCGGCCCGGTTCCATCGCGAAGATCGTACTTCAGATCGTCCCGGTGCGGGCGGCGAGACCGATGACCGGGTCGGGGCTCAGCGGGCGAGCTGCGCGAGCGCGGCCCGCAGCGGCGCGTCGGAGACGTGGATGAGCCCGCCGAACGGCTGGTCCATCTCCAGGATCAGGAAGATCGCGCTGGCCGACGAGAGCGCGCACAGCACGTTGAACGTGACGACGGTTCCGTTGCGCGGCGCGAACACGTTGATCGCCACGGCGATCACGAACATCCAGGCGACCAGCAGCACGAGCAGGGGCGCCGTGACCGCGCTGCCCGCGTAGACGGCGGCGACCGAGCGGATCTGCTCGAGCTCGTCGAGCAGGCGCAGCGCCTTCGTCCGGGCCTCGCGCTGCGCGTCGTCGGCCGGCACGATCGCGCGCAGCGACGCGCGGATCCCTTCGATCGTGTGCGGCCACCGGCCCGGCGAAACCGGCCTCGCGCCTTCCGGGCCCCAGAGCGCGTCGAGGCGCTCGGTCACGCCCTCGCGCAGTTCCGCCAGCGCGACGCTTCCCGCCGGACCGAGGTCGCGTAGGTCTCCGGCGAGCAGGGCGACCTTGGCGGCGACCGAGTGGATCTCGTCCGCGCGCGTGTCGAACGCCGTCTTCGCCGATGCGACGATCAGGCCGAGGACCAGCGCCGCCAGCGTCGAGAGGAAGCCGACGCCGACGTTGACGACGTCGCGCGTCGCCTCGTCGAGGTGATGCGGCGGCAGCCGGGTGCGCGCCCACGCGCCGAGCGCCGCGCCCGCCAGCACGACGGTCGTGACGACCGTCGTGACGGCGAGAGAAGTCATCGGGGAATCCCTCGCAGGTTCGCCGCCGGCAGGCCTTCGCAACGGCCTGCCGCGCGCCGCCGGACCCGGCCGATCAAGGCGTCGGCACGACGCGGTAGAACACGCCGTTCGCGCCGTACGACGGCTGGAACCACGTGTTGCCGCACAGGAAGTAGGTCGTGCCGTGCACGTTCGGCGAGATGCAGCCGGCCGGAAGGCTCGCGTAGGCGACGCCCATCACGTAGGTGCCGCCCGCCGGCGCCGCCGCCGGTGCAGGAGCGGCGCCGGAAGCTCCCGCGGCCACGCCCGCGTTGTACGCACTCGTCGTCGCGGCCGCCGTGTTCGCGCTGCCCGCGGCGACGCCCGCCGCGTAAGCGTTCGACGTTGCGGCGGCCGTGTTCGCCGAGGCGACCGCGGCGCCGACGGCGACGCCCGCGACCGCGCCCGCCGCGGCGGCGCAGCCGTAGCAGCCGGGCGCGTAATAGGGCACGGCGACCGGCGGATGGTAGGCCGGGTAGACCGGAACGGGGGGCGGAGGCACCGCGCCCGGCGGGCGGTACGCGGTGGCGCCCGACGGGTAGGTGTGCGCGACCCCCGCACCGTACGCGCCGTACGTGCTGCCGCCGTACATGTTCGTGTGCTCGGTCCCGCCGCCGTAGGCGTGCGCGGTGCTCCCGCCGTACACGTTCGAATGCTCGGTGCCTTCGCCCGCGACGTGCTCGGTGCTGCCGCCCCAGCGGTTCTCGTGGCTCGTGGACCCGTAGCTGTGCGACGTGCTGCCGCCGTAGCGGTTCGCCGAGCTCCAGCCGGCCGCAGGCGGCGTCCACACGGCGACGGCCGCGGCGGCGAGCGCCGCGAGGCCCGTGACGATCGATCTCATCGCGCGCTCCCCTTCACTTCGCCTTCGCCGGCGCGCCGGCGACGTCCTTGACGATCGGCTTCACGCCCGCCGGCGCGGACGGCGCGGGATTGGCGAACGCCATCCGCTGCGCGCCCTGCGCCTTCGCGGATGCGAACGCGTCCGCCGCGATCGGCGCGTCGAGCTGCCAGTTCGAGAACTCGACCTCGTGCCGCAGCGCCATCGGGTCCTCGCGGAAGATCGCGCGCACGCGGCGCGGGAGCTTGTCGTCGGCGCCGATCCAGATCTGCAGGAACACGTCGTCGCTCGCCCATACGACCATGTCGGTCTTCGTGCCGCCGACGTGGCCCGACGGCCCGACCACGAACGCGAGCCTCGCGCCGTCGGTCAGCGCGGCGTACGGGTCGGCGACGACGAGGTCGGTGAAAGGGTAGTAGATCGCCGCCGTCTGGTACGCCTGCTTGAGCGCGGTGTCGATCGTGCCCGGCGCGTCGGCGACCGCGACGAGGTTCTCCGCGGGCGCGTACGCCATCATCGTGCTGCCGTCGAAATAGAACTCGGAGGCGGGCCCGTCTCCCGGCACGACCACGCGCAGCTTGTCGGGCCGCTGCATCGCGACGTCGTAGCGCACCGTGTAGACGATCGGCGGCCCGAGCCGGCTCGGATACTCGTAGCTCGCGACGGCCGTGAACGACATCGTCCTCGCCGCCGCGAGCCTCGCGCTCGTCGCCTTGAGGAGTTCCATCGCGCGCGGCTCGAGCACGAGCTTGAACTCGGGCACCGGAGCGGCCTTCGCCGCCGGGGGCGCCTTCTTCGCCGGCGCGGCGGCTTTGGCCGGCTTGGCGGGCACCGCCGCCTTACCGTCGGGCGCAGGTGCCTGCGCGAGCACGCTGGTCGCCAGCGCGACGCCCGCGACCAGCGCCAGCGCGCGGCCGGCCGACTTCGTGCGCTTCATTGTCTGCTCCTGCTTCGGGCGGTGCGGCACGGCGTCCTCAGGGCACCATCCCGCAATCGAACATCTTGTTGACGACCGGCCCGGAGATCTTGTCGAAGAACGCCTTGCGCATCTGCGGGTCGCTCTTGAGGAATCCGATCACGCGCTGCTCCTCGGGACCGTGCTGGCCCTTCTTCGCCCACAGCTCCTCGCAGGTGGCGGTCTGGTACTTCTGGATCACCTTGTTGGCGACGGCGTCCATGATCGGGTACTGCGCGTAAGCGACGACGGCATAGGCGGCGCCGGCCACCGCCAGGACAATCCAAGGGCTCTTCTTCATCGGGGGCTCAGTGGTGGGTGAGATCGCGGCGCGCGCACGCGCCGGCCGCGCCGGGGCCGGGGCCCCGGCGCATGCGGTGCTTGCTTTCTATTCGCGCGCCTTCGCCGCGGCCTGCATGGCCGCCTCGAGCCGCTTGATGTCGGCGGGCGAGAGCTGCGGGCGGTCGACCTTGATCGTGAGCTTGTTGAGCTTCGCGGTGAGCGGGAACGGCGGACGGTAGTCGGCGTCGTTGACGCCGGTCAGCGTGTCGGAACCGACGTCGAACGCCTCGTCCCACTGCAGGATCATCGGCAGCGTCTTCTCCATCCGCTTCGTGGCGACCTCCTTGCCGTCGACCTTCAGCGTTCCGGTGCCGGGACGGCCCAGCCCGCTGAAGTCGTTGAACGCCAGTGTTCCCGCGCCGATGCCCTCGTACTTGAAGTCGAACTCGACGGTGTGCCGGCCGGGGGTCAGCGCGTCGGCGCCTTCCCACTTCAGGCGCTCGAGGTCGACCAGGTTCCACAGCCACACGGGCTTGCCCTTGAGCAGGTAGAAGCCGTAGCCGGCGAAGCGGCCGCCCGAAGTCACGATCATGCCCTCCGCGCCGCCCTGCGGCACGTCGATGTCGGCGGTGAACGTGTACGACGCGTTCAGGATGTTCGGCGAGTCGCCCTGCGGCAGCCCGGTCATCGGCCGCGTGTAGGCGAACTCGGTGCGACCGGCCGTGATGTTGGGGCGAGGCGCCACGATCCGCGCGCCGACCGAGGCGTCCATCGGGAAGACCTGATGCTTCCTCGCCTCGGCGACGAACTTCGCCTTCATCGCCTTGACCTTGTCCGGATGCTTCGCCGCGAGGTCGGTTGTCTGGCTGAAGTCCGTCCTGAGGTCGTAGAGCTCGAGCACCTGGTTGTTGAGCGGGTCCGGATTCGCCGGCCCGAACGCTTCCCAGGGGGCGCGATTGACCTTCGTCGAGAGGAACCAGCCGTCGTCGTAGAGCGCGTACTGGCCCATCATCTCGAAGTACTGCGTCTTGTGGCGCGTGGGCGACTTCGCGTTCTTCGCGTCGAACGTGTAGAGGAAGCTCGTGCCCTCGATCGGCGCCTGCCTGATGCCGTCCACCGTCCGCGGCGCCTTCATGTTCGCCGCGTCGAGGATCGTCGGCACGACGTCGATCACGTGGACGAACTGCTCGCGCAGGCCTCCCTTGTCCTTGATCCGCGCCGGCCACGACACGACCATGTTCTGGTTGATGCCGCCCAGCCGCGACGCGTTCTGCTTGAACCAGTCGAACGGCGTGTCGAACGCCCACGACCAGCCCGCCGACATGTGGTTGTACGTCGCCTCGGTGCCCCAGGCGTCGTAGAACTTCATCTGGACTTCCGCGGGAAGCTGGTTGAGCCCGTTGAAGAACGCGACCTCGTTCGGCGTGCCGAGCGGCCCGCCCTCGGCCGACGTTCCGTTGTCGCCGTTGATGTAGATGACGAGCGTGTTGTCGAGGCGGCCGATGTCCTCGAATGCCTTGACGACGCGGCCGATCTCGTAGTCGCTGTAGGCGACGTAGGCCGCGAAGATGTCGACCTGCCGGACGAAGAGCTTCTTCTCGTCCGCGGTGAGCTGGTCCCACGGCTTGAGGTGGTCCTTCGGCCACGGGGCGAGCGTCGTGTCCTTCGGGATCACGCCGAGCTTCTTCTGGTTCTCGAAGATGCGCTCGCGCACCTTCTCGTAGCCGTCGTCGAACAGGCGCATCGCCGCGATCCTGTCGACCCACTCCTTCGTCGGGTGGTGCGGCGCGTGCGTGGCGCCGGGCGCGTACTTGACGAAGATCGGCTTGGACGGGTCGATCTGGTTCATCCGGTTCACGTAGTCGATGGCGTCGTCGGCCATCGCGGTGACGAGGTTCCACGTGCCCGGCGCCTTGCCCTCGAACGGATAGATCTGCGTCGTGTTGCGGAACAGGTTGGGCTGCCACTGGTTCGCATCGCCGCCGATGAACCCGTAGAAGTACTCGAAGCCCATCCCGACCGGCCACTGGTCGAACGGCCCGACCTGGCTCGCCGCGAAGGCGGGCACGTTGTGGTCCTTGCCGAACCACGCGGTCGCGTAGCCGTTGTCCTTCAGCATCCGGCCGATCGTCGCCTTGTCCCTCGCGATGATGCTGTTGTAGCCGGGGAAGCCGGTCGACTGCTCGGAGATGACGCCGAAGCCGGCCGAGTGGTGGTTGCGGCCGGTGATGAGCGCCGCGCGCGTGGGCGAGCAGAGCGCGGTCGAGAACACGCGGTTGTAGCGCAGGCCTTCGTTCGCGAGCCGGTCCATCGTCGGCGTCGGGATCACGCCTCCGAACGTGCTCGGCACGCCGAATCCCGCGTCGTCGGTGATGATCAGCAACACGTTGGGCGCGCCCTTCGGCGGCACCACGCGCGGCGGCCACCAGTATTTCGACTGAAGCGCGCCCTCCTTGATCGTGCCCCCGAATTTCATGTCCGGCGGCGGGAGCTGCTCGCCGCTCAGCGACATCGTAGCGGACGCTGATCCCGGCGTCCCGTAGATCTGCTGCGCGTCGGCGCCGAACGCCGTGAATGCGGCGAGCGCCGCGATGCCGAGAACCCTCGTCGACCTGATCATCGTCCCACCCCGAATCGTCGTCGCGCGCGGCCCCGTCTTGTTGTCGCGGGCCGCCGCGCGCGGCGGCGGCCCGCTCTTCTTGTCGACTTGCCGTTCTCGCGTACGCCTACCAGCGGAAGTTCACGCCGATCGCGGGCCCGTTGAAGTGCAGGTCCTCGATCTCGTCGCCCGACTTGAAGTTGTAGTCGAGGTAGCGCCACGTGGCGAAGAGCTCGCCCCAGCTGAACCGGTAGCCGAGCCCCGACATCGCCTGCCAGGTCAGGTCGGATTCGCCGGTGCCCACGTCGACGTAGTAGGGGACGTACCAGCGCTTCCCCTCGCCGAACATGAAGCGCCCCTTCACGCCGACGATCGCGTCCCAGTTCGACAGGTTGGCGTCGGAGTTGCCCTGGTGGCCGTTGGTCGGGATGCCGCCGAGGTTGCCGGAGAGCTGCCAGCCGATCTTCTGCTCGATGTCGAGCAGGCGCGCGCCGCCCAGCACGTCGAACGTGAACGAGGGATCGGAGGCGATGTTGTAGTAGCCGGCGGTCGTCCAGCCCCAGCCGGTGAGGTCGTAGCGGACGCTGGCGCTCGCGTCGGCGGGAAGGCCGATGCCGCCGACGGTGAAGTCGCGCGTGCCGGACTTCGTGTTGCCGACGTCCATGTAGATGACGTCGGTGAACGCGCCCCAGCGCCCCTTCTGCGCCGCGAGCGTGCCCATGAACACGAACTTGAGGTTCTCGAGGATCGTGTCCGCGTCGACGCTCGCGCTCGTGCCGCCGTTCCGCTCGGGGAAGCCGGTCTTGCCGCCGATCGTCGGGAACCAGCCGTAGAGGCTCGCCAGGAACTCCCACTTCTCGCTCGTTTGGGCCGAGGCCGTGGCGGGCAGCCACGCGGTCGCGGCGGCGACGGCGGCCGCGGCGAGGGTCAGTCTTCGCTTCATTCGGACTCTCCTGTCGGGGATGGGGCGGTGCGAACGGGACGTGGCGGCGCGCGCCGACCCCTCACGCACATGAGGGGCCATGCTGCGCCGCGATGGAGGAATTGTCGGCGCTTGCGCCCGCGGGCGCTTGACCGATTGGGACAGGCTCTGGACAATTCGCGACACCCGATTCGACGGCCGTCAGCGACCGTACCCCCTTTGGACACCAGGACCCAGGCCCTGGGCAAGGTCGGCATCACGAGCACCGGGCTCGTCCGGGTCGGCCCGCTGATGGCGATCCCGGAGGTGCTGCGCGGCTTCCGCATCGACCCTGACAGCGTGCTGACCGAATTCGGCATCGGCACCGACTATTTCGCCGATCCCGAGAACATCCTGCCGTTCGCGACCGCGGGCGAGATCTATTGCCGCTGCGTCGAGCGCACCCGGTGCGAGCACTTCGGGCTGCTCGTCGGCCGGCGAGCGGGGATGTCCGCGCTCGGCGCGGTCGGCTTCCTGATGCAGAGCGCGCCGAGCGTTCGGGCGGCGCTCGAGGCGCTGTTCCGCCACCTGCACGTGCACGACAGCGGCGCCGTGGTGAGCCTCGACACCGGCGGCTCCTACGCGAGCGTCGGCTACACGATCCTCCAGCACGACGTCCCGTGCCGCGAGCAGGTCCTGGCCACGGCGATCGCGATCGGGCTGAACATCATGCGCGGGCTGTGCGGCGCGGACTGGCGACCGCAGGAGACGCACTTCGCGTTCCGCCGCCCGAAGGACGTGGCTCCGTACCGCGAGCTCTTCGGCGCCCGCATCCGATTCGACGCCGAATCCTCCTCGCTGGTCTTCGCGTCGCGTTGGCTCGACCGTCCGCTGCCCGGCGCCGATCCCCTGCTCCACCGGATGATGACGGACCGCGTGAGCGAGCTCGAGCGGCTCGCGGGCGACGACCTGGTCACGCAGCTGCGGCGCATCCTGCGCACGCTGGTGTTGACGCCCGACTGCTCGCTGGAGGCCGCCGCGCGGCTCGCCGGGTTGCACGGCCGGACGCTCAATCGCCGCCTCGCCGGGCGCGGGACGAGCTTCCTTGAGCTCAGGGAGGAGGCGCGCCGCGAGCTCGCCTGCCAGCTCCTCGAGAGCACGGGCAAGCCCGCGAACCAGATCGCGGTGACGCTGGGCTATACGGACGCGAGCTCGTTCACGCGGGCGTTCAAGCGGTGGACCGGCCTGGGTCCGCAGGAGTGGCGCTCGGGGCGGCGGCGGCGTCCGGCGTCCGGGGCGCGGAGGCCCTGAGCGCGCGGCCGGCGTTCCGGCGGCAGCCCGGACCGGCGGCGGGGCTGGCCGTCACGATCGAACTTTCGGAGCGGGAGCGATGGATCTGCAGTTGAAGGGGAGGACGGCGCTGGTCACCGGCGCGAGCACCGGCATCGGACGCGGCATCGCGCTCGCGCTGGCGGAGGAGGGCGCGAGCCTCGCGATCGCGGCGCGGCGCGCGAACCTGCTCGAGGAGGTCGCCGAGGCCATCGTCGGGAAGGGAGGCCGGCGCCCGGTCGTGATCGTCTCAGACCTCTACGCGGAGGACGCGGCGGCGACGCTGGCCGCGGCGGCGACGAAGGGGCTGGGCCACGTCGACATCCTCGTCAACAACGCCGGCGGCTCGCGCAGCTTCACCGACCTGCACGTGAGCGAGGACCGCTGGCAGGAGGCGATGACGCTCAACTTCCACCGGCCGCGCCAGCTCGCCGACGCGCTGATCGACGGCATGATCGCGCGCGGCTTCGGCCGCATCGTCAACATCACCGGGAAGAGCGAGCCCGAGCACGTGAACGGCGCGTTCTGCGCGAAGGCCGGCATCCACAGCTGGGCGAAGGGGCTCTCGCGGATGGTCGGCCGGCACGGGATCACCGTGAACTCGATCGCGCCGGGCCGCATCCACTCGGAGCAGATCCTGCGCAACTACTCGCCCGAGTACCGGCAGTGGCAGGCCGAGAACGAGATTCCCGCGGGCCGCTACGGCGAGCCCGAGGACCTCGCGAACCTCGTCTGCTTCCTCGCCTCGCCTCGCGCGAGCTACATCACCGGCACCGTGATCCCCGTCGACGGCGGGCTGCGGCGCTACCAGTTCTGACTCCGCGCCACGACCCGCGAAGGACCCCCGGCATGAACGCGACGCTCGTCCTCCTCCGCCGCCTGATCGGCCCGGCGCTCGCCGCCGCGGCGGCGCTCTCCGGCCCCCAGGCCTACGCGCAGTCGGACTGGCCGACCAAGCCGATCCGCTTCGTCGTCCCGTTCGCGCCGGGCGGAACGTCCGAGATCGTCGCGCGCGCGGTCGCCGCCGAGCTCACGAAGCAGCTCGGGCAGACCGTCTACGTCGAGAACAAGCCGGGCGGCGCCGGCACCGTCGCGATGGCCGACGTCGCGAAGTCGCCGCCCGACGGCTACACGTTGATCCTCGGGCACGTCGGGACGCTCGCGGTCAACCCGACGATGCTCGCGAGCCAGCCCTACGACGTGAACCGGGATTTCCTGCCGGTCACGCTGCTCGCGAAGGTGCCGAACGTCTTCGTGATCCACCCGGACGTGCCGGCGAAGGACTTCACCGAGTTCGTCGCGTACGTGAAGAAGAACCCGGGCAAGCTCAACTACGGCTCGGCCGGCAACGCGAGCGCGGGCCACCTGGCGATGGAGTACCTGAAGCTCGTCACCGGCATGGACATCGCGCACATCCCGTACAAGGGGACGGGGCCGCAGCTCACCGACCTGCTCGCGGGCCGCACGCAGGCGTCGTCGGCGGGGCTGCCCGCGCTGGCGCCCTACATCAAGAGCGGGAAGCTCCGCGCGATCGCGGTCGGCACGCCGCAGCGGGTCGCGCAGATGCCCGACGTGCCGACGGTGGCCGAGATGGGCTACAAGGACTTCGAGACGTCGCAGTGGTACGGGATCCTCGTGCCGGCCGGCACGCCGCCCGCGCTCGTGAAGCGGCTGCAGGAGGAGTCGGCGAAGGCGCTGCGCTCGCCCGCCGTGACCGAGCGCTTCGCCGGCGACGGCGCGGTCGCCGGCGGCGGGCCGCCCTCCGAGTTCGCCGCGTTCATCGCGCGCGAGCAGGCGATCTGGAGCGACATCGTGAAGCGCGCGCACATCCATTCGGATTGACGCGGGCCGACCGTCGGGCGGATGGCGCCGGGCGACGAGCGCGCGGCTGTGGATGACAGCGTCATCGCCGATCCGGACGAATGCGCCCGATCGTCGTGCCCCGTGTTCGAGGTTGCGCGAGATAACTCGTTGTTCTGATATTGCATTTCTCCGCTTGCATCCCATTCGCCCGCCGGGGGCGGCCGAAAGTTGTGACACGCTGACGCGCGATGTCAGCGCACGAGTCCGGAACTCGATTCGCAATCGTTTGCATTCGGCCTGGTACGCGCGAATAATCCGCGCCTTCGGGTCGGTTTCTTCGGTGGCGCGCGAAGGCGCGCGAACCGAGGATCCCGGGAGGCCGCAGACAGGACGGCTTCAACGGACATCGGGGGATTCGAGATGAACACCATCCGCAAGTGGCTCGCGCTCGTCGCGTCGATCGCCGTCGGCACGCTCGCGGGGCAGGCGCTCGCGCAGAACGTCAAGTACTTCACGCTCGGTGCGCCGGCGTCGGTGGGCACGACGACGACCAGCGTCCAGGTGACGTTCAAGAACGTCGAGAACGGCAACTCGTCGTTCAACTCGATCGGCATCAAGGGGACCGCGGCCGGCGGCGTGGCGCTGACGATCACTGCCGCATCGGCGTCGCCAGGCGGGCCCGGTACGCCATTGGTGACGGGCGACGGCTACTACTACCTGACGGGCCTCTCGCCCGTGAAAAAGGGCCAGACGCTTACCGTAACGCTGACGGTGACGCTCGCGGGCAACAGTTGCTCGAACGGACAGATCACCTGGTCAGGCCGCGCGTTCACCGGCTCGCCGTCGCAACCCAGCACCGAGTTCCAGCAGCAGAACGCGAATCCGGTCACGGTCGTGTCGGCGGGCTGCACGTACAGCTACACATTGTCGCCGGGGCCGCTCTACAAGGGCGACGTCAACAAGTCGCTGACCGCGACGGTGACGAACCCGTCCAGCTCGTCGGGCAGCCTGAACGCGATCACGCTGACGCCACCCGCGGGCGTCGCCGCGTCGGCGTACGCGCCGTCCGGATTCCCGATTGTTCCGGGCGGAGCGCCGGGAACGGTCGACATCACGGCCTCGGCCCCGTGCGATGCGAGTGGCGCGGGCGGTCCCTGGACGTCGAGTGTTGCCGCCGGCTGGACGTTGACGGGCGGCGAGAAGAGCACGACGGTCAAGGGCAATTGCGTGCTCGGGTTCGTGGCGCCGCCGTCGAGCATCGTGCCGAACGAGCCGTTTAGCGTCACGATCAAGCTCTACAACGACGACAGCGGTTCGACGATCACGACGTTCACCGGGAACGTGACCGTCGTCGTCGACGGGACCGGCTGCTCGGTCGTCGGCGATCCGAGCCTGGCGGCGGTGGCAGGCGTCGCGACGCTCAGCGTGAAGCTCAACGCCGACGCGACGGCGACGACCTGCTCGATCAAGGCCAAGACGACGATCGGCTCGACGGACTTCTATTCGTCGAAGCTGACGCTGACGGTGTTCGACGGCGTCCTCGGCTGCACGCCGACGACGTTCGACGCGCTCAACCTGCTGATGACGGTCCCGGCTGGCACGGGGTCGTTCGACGCGTCCGAGGGCGGGGCGACGGGACCGGGCGACATCGCCTACGTGGCCGGGATGCGCGGCTACGGCGACGACAAGAGCGGCGGCTGCACGCTGATCAACTACGCCGTCTACAACAACATTCCGGTCGCGAATACGACCACGCAGACGGATCCGCTCGGCAACAAGGTGCCCCCGGGATTCTTCAGCATCACGTGGGACACGAACCAGGCGCCGAACCCGGTCGTCGGGGTGGTGACCACGTTCCGCAGCGAGTGGGGCGACGCGGCGACGGGGCTGCCGACCCGGCAGACGAAGGTGTGCACGGTATTCCCGTGCCCGGGCGATCCGACGAGCTATCCGGCCGCATGGAAGTCCGCACCGAGCTGCCTGGACAGCCTCGTCGTCCACGCGTCGGTGCCGGCGGGCGAGTCGGCGTGCCTGGTCGCGGAGACCTGGGCGGTCGTGCCGTCGGGCGATCCCGAGTACTGCACCGGAACACCGCCGGCCGCGCCTCCGGGTGCTCCGCCGGGATGGCAGCCGCGCTGCCTGCAGGCGACGACGGTCTCGATCGTCGGCAAGGACCCGGTGTTCGGCCGGGGAGGTTGACGACATCGGTGTAGCCGGCAGCAGAAAAAGGCGGCCTTCGGGCCGCCTTTCTTTTTCCGGCGTGGCGTTCGGTGGCGCGGCCTCTCAATGCGGCGAGACGCGTCGGACGGAAGTCCGGCCCCCGAGATCGCACGCGCTGCGGGTCGGGCTTCAGCCTGACGCTCTTGGCTTCGATGCGCCGAACCCGTCAGACCGAAGTCCGACCCACAGTGAAAGGTGTCGGACTTCAGTCCGACCCACCCGTTCCCGCGGGTCGGGCGTCAGCCCGGCGAAGGCACGCGTCTACGCTTCGATCGCCGGCACCGGCGGCAGCGCCCGCACCTTGAACGCCGCGAGGATCGCCCGGCTCTCGTCGACCATCTCCTGCGGCGGCTCGACGCCTTCGAGGCGGTCGAGCTCGGTCAGCGCGTTGAGCGTCAGGGCGATCTCGTAGCGGTCGTTGCGCTCGCGTGCGATTGCGAGGCTCGCCTCGAACGCCTCGCGCGCGCCCAGCGGGTCGAACTGCAGCAGCATCGCATAGCCGCGCACGCGATTGAGCTGGGGCTTCAGCCGCTCGACCGCGGCGGCGGACTCGGTGCGGCCGAGTACCTCGTCGGCGAGCGCGAGCGCGCCCTCCGCATCGCCCTTGAGCGTCCGGCACTCGGCGACGCGCGCGTCGACGTCGTGCACCTCGACCTCGGCGCCCACCTCGGTCAGGACCTTGCGCGCCTCGGCGAAACGGGCGAGCGCCTCGTCGATCCGGTTGGCGCGCAGCGACACGCGGCCCAGCATCCAGTGGCAGGCGCCGAGGAAGTACCGGTACTCGGACGATTTCCACACCGGCAGCGTCTTCTGGAGCATCGCCTCGGCTTCTGCGTGCTCGCCGCGGTCGGTCAGGATCTCGGCGATGTTCATGCTGGCGGTCGCCGCATCGACGACGTTGCCCACCTTCGTCGACTCCTCGCGGCCGCGCTCGTAGTACGACATCGCGTCGTCCCAGCGGCCCTCCCAGTAGCAGACCCCACCGACGTTGGACAGCGTGATCGCCTGGCGCACGCGATTGCCCGATCGACGGAACGCCTCGATGGCCTGGAGCATCAGCGCCTCGGCCCCGTCCTTGCCTTGCGCTCCTCGCGCCCATCCCAACACGAAATACGCAGCTCCCAGCTGTTCCGGGTCATCGACGTCCTCGGCCTCGCGCGCCGCCCGCCCGGCCCACTCGACCGCCTCGTCCGAGCGGCCCTGTGCCTGCAACAGCGTCGCGTAGCATGCGCTCGTGCTCGCGATCAGCCGGTCGACCGCGAGGCCCTGCAGGCCGGCGACGGTCTCGCGGGCTCGCTCGGTGAGCTTGAGCGCCTCGGGATAGTTGCCGAGCTTCTCCTCGAGCCACGAATGCTTGAGCAGGAGTCTCGCCTCGGCGAGGCGGTCGCCCGCGGCCATGTTCCGGGCTTCCGAGTACGCCTCCGACGCCTTCCGGTACACGCCCGCGCGGTACCATGCGTCGGCCAAGGCTTCCTGGAGCGACACCGCCTCCGAGGGGACGAGGTTCGCGATGGTTCGCGCCGCTTCGAGGGCGCGTGCGTAGAGTCCCGCCGCCTCGACAAACGCGTAGACGTCCTCGGCGCGCCGCGCGGCGATCCGCGCGTAGCGCCACGCGGGCTCGCTCTCGCCGGCGACGAAGTAGTGCAGCGACAGGATGCCGGCGACCTCGTCCGGGTCGTCCATCTCCTGCTCGACGTGAGTGGCGACCGTCGCGTGCAGGCGCCGCCGCTGCTTGAACGGCAGGCCCTGGTAGGCGGTGTCGCGCAGGAGCGACTGGCGGAAGCGCAGGTAGCCGTTGCCGTCGTCGTCGAACAGGTCGGATAGGCGCGCCCAGGCGTCGTCGGTGGGCGGCGGCCCGTCCTCGGGATCGTCGAACCACGCGAGCATCCTCGGGTGGAACGAGAGGCCGAACACCGACGCGCGGCGCACGATCGACCGGTCCTCGGGCGAGAGCGCGTCGATGCGCGCGCCGGCGGCGGCTTCCGCCGAATCCGGCAGCGCGGCGACGCCGCCCGTGTCGGTCGCCGAGCGCAGGAGGTCGCGCAGGAACTGCGGGTTGCCGCCCGACCGCTGCGCGACGACCTGCATCACGTGCGGCGGCAGCGGATGGTCCTTGGTCGCGAGCTCGGCCATGCGCAGCGCGTCGGCCTGCGCGAGCGGCTTCAGCTCGATGCGCGTGACCGAGGGCGATTCGGGCGCGACGTAGCCGGTCGTGCCCGGCCGGCGCGCGACGCCGAACAGCCACTTGCGCCCGGGAAGCTGCCCGGCGAGGTGGCCGAGCAGGTCGACCGACGCCTCGTCCATGTGGTGCGCGTCGTCGATCTCGACGACGGCCGGGCCGGGAAGCGCGGCGGCGAGGAACGCGCCGACCGTCTCGTTGAGCTTCGCGCGCCGGTTCTCGGCGGCGAGCATCTCGACCTCGGGCGAGGGCGCGATCTCGACGTCGAGCGCCGCGCCCAGCAGCGCGAGCCACGGCTCGAGCTCCGGCGCCTTCGACGCGACGGCGTCGCGCAGCCTGCCTTCGACGACGGCGGTCTCGTCGTCACGTCCGGCCTCGAGCACGCCACGCAGGAGCTCGTGCCACACCGCGTACGGCGTCGTCGACGTATACGCCTCGCACGCGGCGCGGAGCTTCCGGTAGCCCATCGCGGCGTCGCGCATCGCCTCGAGGAGCCGCGTCTTCCCGATGCCCGAGTCGCCGACGATCTCCAGCAGTTGGCCCGCACCGGTGCGCACGGATCCGAGCGCCTTGCGGACGACGCCGAGCTCGGCGTTGCGGCCGGTGAGCGGCAGGCGCGTGTCGGCGACGGCCCGCGCGCGCGATCCCCTGGCGCGGCCGATCGTCCACGCCTTGACCGGCTCGGCCTTGCCCTTGAGCGTGAACGGCCCGCGCTCCTCGGTCTCGAACAGCGTGTTCGAGCGGTCGATCACGTCGGCGGTCGCGAGGATCGCGTCGGGCTCGGCCTTCGCCATGATGCGCGCCGCGAGGTTCACCGCGTCGCCCATCACCGTGTAGGTGCGCCGGTACTCGGGGCCGATGTCGCCGGCGAACACCGCGCCGCGGTTGACGCCGATGCGCACGGTGAGCGGCAGGTCGGCGTCGAGGATCCGGCGCACCGCGAGCAGCATCCGCTCCTCGTCGTCGCCGGTGACCTTCGGCGCGCCCGCCGTCAGGATCAGCTTGCCGCCGTTCGCGTCGAGGTCCGAGGCGAGCAGCGCGACGTCCTGCGCCTCCGCGGCCGCCTCCACTGCGGTGACGAGCCGGTGCAGCGCGTCGGCCGTCGCCTGCGGGCCCTGAGACGCGAGCATCTCGTCGGTGCCCTCGTAGCGCAGGAACGCGACCGTGACGGGCCGGTGCTCGGACGACCCGCCGCCGGAGACGACGTGCGCGCGCACGGCGGCCGGCAGGCAGCGCGCGAGCGCCTCGGCGGGAATGCCAGGGCGCGGCTTGTGCGGCACCGTCTCGGGCTCGCCCGGCATCGTCGCGAGCAGGACGCCCGGGCCCTTCTCGGCGCCGAGGCACGACTCCGGCAGCCCGCGCGCGGCTTCCCGCGACAGCAGGATCTCGCCCGCCGTAGCCTCGGTCTCCATCGCGACGAGCCGTGTCCAGCCCGGCCCGGTCGGCAGGAACTCGACGTGCGAGGCACCGACCGCGAAGAAATGGAACGGCCCCGAGTGCACGCCCTGCGACATCTGCAGCGTCACCTCGGCGCCGGGCAGCGAGATGCGCCCGACGACGTCGAGCGCCTCGCGCATCTTCAGCGTCGCCTGGCACGCGCGCACGAGGTGGCGCTCGCCCTCGAACCACAGGAGCAGCGCGTCGCCGCCGAACTTGAGCAGGCTCGCGCCCGCGTCGTACGCGACGTGCAGGATCGACGCGAAGCTCTTCCCGATCACCTCGGTGATCTGCTCGGCGCCCTCGCGCCCCTTCGATGCGAGCTGCTCGGAGAGCTTCGTGAACCCCGAGATGTCGGCGAACGCCGCGGTGCCCTCGGCGATCCAGGCCGGCGACTCCGGGTCGTCGACGAGGTGCTGCTGCAGGACGCGCGGGACGTAGAGGCCCACGCGCGCGAGGCCGGCGCCCGCCGCGGGGGCGGGAGGATCGGACGTGGAGGCGGGCCCCTCGGGGCTCGCGCTGCTCATGCTTCGGGTCGCTTTCGAACCGGGCTCGGGTGTCCGCGATGATAAACCCGCGTGGCCGCAGGCGTTTACGCTGCGCCGGCGCGTCGCGTAAAGTCGCGCCGATGAGGGTTCTGGTGATCGGCGCCGGCTTCGCCGGCTGCTGCGCGGCGCTGCTGCTGCGCGAATCGCTGTCCGCCGAGGTGACCGTGCTCGAGCGCGAGCGCGTGCCGGGCGGCATGCTGCGCACGCTGCAAACGCCCGAAGGCGCGGCCTACGAGTACGGGCCGCGCGTGGTGAGCGTCTTCCGCGGCACGCCCGAGATCCTTCCGTTCCTGCGGCGCTACCTCGACCTCGAGGAGCGCGACGTCTACCAGGGCACGCGCCTTCGTCCCGACTACCCGGTCGTGCCGTTTCCGGTCGACCGCGTGAGCCTGAAGCGGTTGCCCTGCGGCGCGGCGATCGAGGAGGAGCTGGCGGCGATCCGGGAACGCGGCACGCCGCCGGGTGAGCGCGACTTGCGCGACTACCTCGAGACGTCGGTCGGGCCGACGTTGACCGCGCTCGCGTTCGAAGGGTTCAACCGCAAGTTCTGGGGGCGCCGCCTCGACGAGATGCCCGCGTCGTGGGGCAAGCTCCGCCGGCTCGAGAGGATCGCGGAGCAGGGCGCCTGGCGGCTGCCGAGCGAGGCCGCGCACTACTATCCGCGGGGCGGCTTCAATCCGCTGTTCGACCGGATGCTCGACGGGATCGACGTGCGCTACGGCGTCGCGGTCGAGCGCATCGACGCGGACGCGCGCGGCGCGAGCGTCGTCACGGGGGCGGGCGCGTTCCGCGCCGACCTCGTCGTCACGACCGCGCCGATCGACGCGCTGCTCGACCACCGGTACGGCAGACTCGAGTGGCGCGGCTACCGCGTCGAGGTCGAGCACGTCGAGCCGTCGGACGAGCCGCCGCTCGGCGCCGCGCCCGACGGGATCCCGTTCGCGTGGGTCTACACGCCGTGGGCCGAGACGCCGGTGTGTCGCACGACCGATTTCGGCGTGATCCACCACGGCCCGCGCATGGAGGATCGCCCCGGCCCGACGGTGCTGCTGCGCGAGATCGTCGACGACCGCGTGAGCATGTACCCGGTCTGGTGGGAGGACGAGCGCTTCCTGCGCTACCTCGGCGACGCGGCGCGGCTCCCGAGCGTGGTCCCGCTCGGGCGGCTCGGCCTCTACAAGTACACGACGATGGACAGCACGCTCTCGATGGTGCAACGGCTCGCCGCGTCGCTCGACGACTACCTCGCGAGCGGCCCGGCGCGCCGCGTCGAGATCCTGCGCGCCGTGCGCGGCGACTGGGGGAACTAGGACTCTCCCCCCGAAGCGTGCTGCGCACGCCTCCCCCCAAGGGGGCGCGGCGACCTCGGGGCGGCCCGTCGGTCGCCGGGACGTCCTCCCGGAACGTGTCGCTGGCGTCAGAGCATCTCGCGCTCGACGGTCCGCAGGAGCTCGTCGAGCGTCGACGCCGCGACGACGCGCGCCCCCGAGAAGCGGTCGAACCAGCGATCGTAGGCGCCGCACGCGACCTCCCAGCCGCGCTTCGCGTAGACGACGTTGACGCCGCCGAACCAGCTCGCGAGGTAGGAGCTCCCGCCCAGCACCGACACGAAGCGCTCGCAGCCCGCGTAGAGCCGCAGCTGCAGCTCGTTGTAGCCGAGCTCCGGGTGCTTCTCGTGCAGCTCCTGGATCGTCAGGACGTCCGGGTACGCTTCCTTCACCGCCTCGAGGTCGCCGGGCTCGTGGATCGGCTGGTGGTCGTTCACGATGTCCGCCGCGCGCGGCCGGTTGTAGACGACCTGGTAGCGTGTCCGCAGCCGCCCGACGAGGTCGAGCAGCACGTCGTTCGGCAGGTGGTTCGTCTTCGACCGGTGCCAAAGGTAGTGCTCGCCGGTCGCCTTGTTGCAGACGACGCAGGTCGGGCGCTCGAAGCGGAAGCGCTCGTCCCGGTAGACCTCGCGGTACGGCGGCGGCGCCCAGCGGCTCGTGTCGAGCGCCTCGGGAAACGCGGTGCGGTCGTAGCGAAGGCGGCCGGGCACGCCCGACGGGTACTCGGTGATCGGCACGTAGCGCCGGTCGACCGGGCGCTCGCGATGGTCGGGCGAGAACCAGTAGAGGCAGCGCGTGTCCGCCGTCGACTCGGTGAACGCGAGCCGGCCCTGGCGGTGCAGCCAGTACGCGTAGGGGACGACCGCGAGCAGCTCGAACGCGAATTCGCCGAAGTAGCGGGTGCCTTGCGCGAGCAGCTCGCGCGCTGGCGAGCCGGCCTGGTGCGCGAGGAGCGTCGCGAGCGGGAAGTCCTTCGCCGAGTAGCAGGCGATCGCGCCGATCCCGCCTTCGCGCACGCGCCGGAGCAGTCCCGGCGCGCGGAGCAGCGCCCCGAGCCGCGCGCCCCCGGTGCGCGCGGCCGCGCACGCGAGCGAGGCGCGCTCGCGCAGCGACGCGGGCACGGCGACCCACTCGGCGATCGCACGGGGAACCTCGCGCAGGAACGTCGCGGGCGCGCGCAGCGGATCGGGCAGGTCGACGACCTCGACCGGGCCGGACGCGAGGCGCAGGTGCGCGTCGTCGCAGCGCCGCGACGGATCGGCGAAGCGCTCGATCACCGTGACCGTCATCGGGCGGCTGCCTCCGGGCCATCCGCCGATGCCGCCCGGCTCATCGCATCCCTTCCGACGGATCGCGCGGCGGAGCAGGCGGCGTCGGCTCGACGGCGGGCGCGAACCGCGCCGCGAGCGCGCGGGCGCGGCGGACGGCCACGACCTTGCGCCAGGCTTCCCGGCCGAGGTCCGCGAGGTCGGCCACGCGGCTGCGCGGCAGCGCGCCGGGCGTGGGCGACGGCCGGAGGAATCGCCGGACGAGTCCGGCGGCGAGCGCGCGCCGATCCGGACTCGGCGCGAAGTGGACGATCCGGCGGCTTTCGGCCGCGCCGCGCGCACGCTCGCGATGCGGCCGCGCGAAATAGCCCTCGCGCGCCTCGGCGATCGCCGCGAGGAGCGGATCGATCGACGCATCGAACGAATAGCCCGCCCGGGCGCGCACCGCGTTCGCGCTGCGCTCGCGCGTCGCGACCTCGCGCTCGAGGCGCGCGCGCAGGTCGTCGTAGTCGACGAGATCGACGTTGACGCCCAGCCGCACGAGCTCGTCGTAACGGTAGCAGCCGGGGCGCACGTCGGCGACGACCGGCAGCCCGGCGAGCAGGCAGGTCGACACCCTGCTCGGAATCGCCGCGCGGTCGTCGAGCGGCTCCCAGGGGAGCGGCCGCCCGACGTACGACCAGCCCGCGTCGTAGCGCGAGAACTCGCGCACCCACGCCGACTTCGCGCGGCGCACCTCGTCCCAGCTTCCGCCGGTCGGCTGCAGCGGCCGGTGCACGTGCACGTAGCGCGAGACGAGCGGCGCCTCGCGCTCCGCGTGCGCGAGCGACAAGTCGCGCGCGACCGTGCGCCACACGTCGTCGTAGGCGTTGCCGTACAGGTGGACGTGGATGCCGCGCCGCGCGGCGGCGAGGTAATCGATGCCGAATGGCCGCCCGACGCACACCGTGTGGATCTCGCCGGTGCGCTCGGACAGCCGCCCGGAGAAATCGTCGGTCATGAACTCGAGCTTCGGTCGGTCGCCGTCGAGGTACGCCGCCGGCGCGCCGTCGAACGCGTCGATCGCGCATCCGCCCTCGCGCGCCGGCGCCGTCCACCAGCGCGCCTTCTCGCGGTTGCAGAACACGTGCCCGTCGAGCGAGCGCACGACGTCGAGCGCGAGGCACTGCACGTCGA
>JAXMFH010000019.1:0-10462 GCA_046347845.1 Burkholderiales bacterium
TCAAGGGCGGCTACGCGCCGAACGTGTTCGTGTCGGCGCTGCTCGTGCGCGGGCGGATCGCCGAGCCCGCGCCGACCGCGATGGTCGACCTCGCGAAGCCGTCGTTCCGGATGGGGCTCGCCGAGGTGAAGGTCGGCTGGGCGGCGCACGAGCTGGCCGTCAAGGTGACGCCCGAGCGGCAGGCGTTCAAGGTGCGGGACAAGGCGTCGGTGGCGATCGCGGTGCGCCGTCCCGACGGCAGCGCGCCGCCGAAGGGAAGCGAGGTCGCGCTCGCCGCGGTCGACGAGGGGCTGCTCGAGCTGTGGCGCAACGACTCGTGGAAGCTGCTCGACGCGATGATGGTCCGCCGCGGCGACGAGGTCGAGACGTCGACCGCGCAGATGCAGGTGATCGGCAAGCGGCACTTCGGCCGCAAGGCGGTCGCCCCCGGGGGCGGCGGCGGGCGCAGCTCGTCGCGCGAGCTCTTCGACACGCTGCTCGTGTGGAAGGCGCGCGTGCCGCTCGACGACGCCGGCAACGCGACGGTCGAGGTGCCGCTCAACGATTCGCTGACCGCGTTCCGGATCGTCGCGGTCGCGTCGTCGGGCGCGGCGCTGTTCGGCACCGGCGAGGCGACGATCCGCTCGACGCAGGACCTGATGCTGCTCTCCGGGCTGCCGCAGCTCGTGCGCGAGGGCGACAAGTACCGCGCGACGTTCACCGTGCGCAACGCGTCGCAGCGGCCGCTCGAGCTCGCGGTCGAGGCTAAGGCGACCGCTGCGGGCAAAGCGCTCGAAGGGCTCGAGCCGCGCACGCTCTCGCTCGCGGCGGGCGAGGCGCGCGAGGCGGGCTTCGACGTGGCGGCGCCGGTCAATGCGACGTCGATCGCGTGGCAGGTCGACGTCGCCGCGAAGGACGGCAGCGCCCGCGACTCGATCAAGGTGTCGCAGCGCGTCGAGGCGGCGGTGCCCGACCGCGTCTACCAGGCGACGATCCGGCAGGTGACCGCGCCCGCCGCGATTCCGGTCGAGCGTCCCGCCGACGCGATTCCCGGCCGCGGCGGCGTCGCCGTGCAGATGCAGGCGTCGCTCGCGGGCGAGCTGCCCGGCGTGCGCGACTTCCTGCAGCGCTACCCGTACAGCTGCTTCGAGCAGCGCGCGTCGGTGGCGATCGGCCTGCGCGACGCGGCGCGCTGGAACGCGCTGATGGCCGCGCTGCCCGACTACCTCGACCGCGACGGCTTCGTCCGCTACTGGACGGTGATGCGCGACGGCGACGACGCGCTCACCGCGTACGTGCTGTCGGTCGCGCACGAGGCGGGCTTCGCGATTCCGGACCGCGAGCGGCAGCGGATGGAGCAGGCGCTCGTCGCGTTCGTCGAGGGGCGCGTGGTCCGCGGCTCGGCGCTGCCGACCGCCGACCTCTCGATCCGCAAGGTCGCGGCGCTCGAGGCGCTGTCGCGGCGCAGCGAGCCGCTCAACCCGAAGTGGCTCGACAGCATCGCGATCGAGCCGAACCTGTGGCCGACCTCGGCGGTGATCGACTGGTACCTCGTGCTCGAGCGCCAGCCGAAGCTGCCGCGCCACGACGAGCGGATGAAGGCGGCCGAGCAGGTGCTGCGCTCGCGGCTCGACTTCCAGGGCACGACGATGGGCTTCTCGACCGAGAAGACCGACGCGCTCTGGTGGCTGATGGTGTCGGCGGACTCGAACGCGAACAAGCTGCTGATCGCGATGCTCGGCGCGCCGGCGTGGAAGGACGACGTGCCGCGGCTCGTGCGCGGGACGCTCGGGCGGATGCAACGCGGCCGCTGGAACACGACGGTGGCGAACGCGTGGGGCACGCTCGCGCTCGCGAAATACGCGGCGCGGTTCGAGGCGACGCCGGTCGCCGGGACGACGACCGCGACGCTCGGCGAGGCGAAGTTCGCGCACGCGTGGAAGGGCGACGACGGCGCGAGGACGTTCGCGCAGCGGCTCGCGTGGCCGGAGGGCCGGGGCGAGCTCGCGCTCGCGCACGAGGGCGCCGGCGCGCCGTGGGTGACGGTGCAGAGCGTCGCGGCGATCCCGCTGGCGAGCGCGCTCTCGTCCGGCTACCGCGTGACGCGAACCGTGACGCCGGTGCGTCAGCAGGCGAAGGACGCCTGGCAGCGCGGCGACGTCGCGCGCGTGCGGCTCGAGGTCGAGGCGCAGGCCGACATGGCGTGGGTGGTCGTCGACGATCCGCTGCCGGCGGGGGCGACGGCGCTCGGGTCGGGGCTGGGCGGCGATTCGCGCATCGCGACGCAGGGCGAGCGGCGCGTCGGCGCCGTGTGGCCCGCGTTCGAGGAGCGGACCGCGAGCGCGTACCGCGCGTACTTCCGCTACGTGCCGAAAGGTCGGTTCGTCGTCGAGTACACGGTGCGGCTCGACAATCCGGGCACCTTCGCGATGCCGGCGACGCGCGTCGAGGCGATGTACGCGCCCGAGATGTTCGGCGAGGCGCCGAACGCGGCGTGGACGGTGGCGCCGTGAGCCGCCTTGCGCTCCGCCGTCCGGCGCACCCCGGAAACCGGGGTCAGACCCTCGTTGCCGAGGATCTGACCCCGCTCTTCCCGCCGATCGGTTCGCCCCGGAAATGGGGGTCAGACCTTCGATACCGAGGATCCGACTCCCGTTTCCCGCGACCCGTAAATCGGGGTCAGACCCTCGATGCCGAGGATCTGACCCCCGCAATCCCCGCGCGGCAGGGGATCGCCGCGGCGATCTTCGCCGCGGTCCTCGCGATCGTTCCGCTCGCCGCGCAAGCCTCGCCGCCCGTCTTCGCCGACGTGAAGGCGAGCTACGTATCCTCCGACGCCGTGCTGCTCGACCGCCACGGCGCGCCGCTCTCGGGCACGCGCGTCGACGCGAAGGTGCGCCGGCTCGACTGGGTGACGCTCGGCGAAGTCTCGCCCGCGATGAGCGCCGCGCTCGTCGCGGCCGAGGATCAGCGCTTCTGGGAGCACGGCGGCGTCGACTGGACCGGGCTCGCGGCCGCGGCCTGGGACAGCGTCTGGCGGATCGTCGACGGGCGGCGCCCGCGCGGCGGCTCGACGATCACGATGCAGCTCGCGGGGCTCGTCGACCCGGCGCTCAGGCCGAAGGGAGGCGACGCGCGCACGCTCGCGCAGAAGTGGGATCAGGCCGGGGCGGCGCTCGAGATCGAGCGGGCATGGACGAAGAGCGAGATCCTCGAGGCATACCTGAACCTGTCGTCGTACCGCGGCGAGCTGAAGGGCCTGCGCGCGGCCGCGCAGGGACTCTTCGCCAAGGCGCCCGAGGGCCTCGATGCGCGCGAGTCGGCGATCCTCGTCGCGCTGCTGCGCCAGCCGGGGGCGAAGCCCTCGCTCGTCGCGCAGCGCGCCTGCGCGGTCGCGAACGCGGTGACGCCGGGCGCCGACTGCGAGGCGATCCGCGCGACCGCGACGATGGCGCTCGCCGGCGCCTACCGGATGCCGCCGCGCTGGAACCTCGCGCCGCACCTCGCGGCAAAGCTGCTGAAGACGCCCGGCGAGCGCCTGACGACGACGCTCGACGCGGAGCTGCAGGCGTACGCGGTCGCGACGCTCGCCGATCATCTCGCGGAGCTCTCGTCGCGCGGCGTGGGCGACGGCGCGATCGTCGTGCTCGACAACGCGACCGGCGACGTGCTGGCGTGGGTCGGGAGCGCCGGCTCGTCGGACGCGCGCGAGGTCGACGGCGTCGTCGCGCCGCGGCAGGCCGGGTCGACGCTCAAGCCCTTCCTCTACGCGCTCGCGCTCGACCGGAAGCTCCTGACCGCCGCGTCGATCGTCGACGACAGCCCGCTCGCGATCGCGACCGCGCGCGGCGTCTACGCGCCGCAGAACTACGACCGCGGCTTCCACGGCGCGGTGAGCGTGCGCACCGCGCTCGCGAGCTCGCTCAACGTGCCGGCCGTGCGCACGCTCGACCTGGTCGGGCTCGACCGCTTCCACGGCGCGCTGCGCGAGCTGGGCTTCGACACGCTGACGCAGCCGGACGACTGGTACGGCGCCTCGCTCGCGCTGGGCGGCGCCGACGTGACGCTGCTCGCGCTGGCCAACGCTTACCGCGCGCTCGCGAACGGCGGCCTCTGGAGCCGCACGCGCGTCGTCGCCGCTGGCGCGGGCGCGCCGATGCGGCGGCCGGTCGGCGACGATCCGGCGGAGTCGCGGCGCGTGTTCGGCGCAGCGGCGAGCTTCGTGGTCGCCGACATCCTCGCCGACCGCGGCGCTCGCGCGACGACGTTCGGGCTCGAGAACCCGCTCGCGACACGCGTCTGGAGCGCGGTCAAGACCGGCACGAGCAAGGACATGCGCGACAACTGGTGCGTCGGCTTCACGTCGC
The DNA here is from genome assembly GCA_046347845.1 of Burkholderiales bacterium. Taxonomy (GTDB): domain Bacteria; phylum Pseudomonadota; class Gammaproteobacteria; order Burkholderiales; family Casimicrobiaceae; genus VBCG01. The sequence goes on from JAXMFH010000019.1 coordinate 4,347, forward strand.
GCTACACGGTCGGCGTGTGGGTCGGCAACTTCTCGGGCGCGCCGATGCACGACGTGTCCGGCGTGACCGGCGCGGCGCCGATCTGGCGCGAGCTCGTGCACCGGCTCCACCGCGACCTTCCATCCGACGCGCCGCGCGCGCCGTCGGGCGTCGTTCGCGAGACCGTCGCGTTCGACCCGCCGGTCGAGAGCGAGCGGCGCGAGTGGTTCGTGCGCGGCACCGAGACCGCGACGATCCGCGCGGCGGCGCGGCGCGCGGACGAGGGCGACGACGCGGGCACGGCTTTCCCGCGCATCCGCTATCCGGCGCCCGACACGATCATCGCGCTCGATCCCGACATCCCGGCCGCGCACCAGCGCGTCGCGTTCGTCGCCTCGCCCGCCGCGAGCGGCCTGCGCTGGAAGCTCGACGACGAGGTCATCGACGAGCGCGGCGCGCGCGTGCTGTGGGCGCCGGCGCCCGGCCGGCACGTGCTCGCGCTCGAGGATGCGGACGGGCGCGCGATGTCGACGGTGACGTTCGAGGTGCGGGGGAGCGAGGCCCGGCCGCTCGCCGCGCGGCGGACGCGCGCGACGGAGGCCGCTGCGGAAGCGCGGTGAGGTGAACGCGGCCCGTCACTTCCGGTCCTCGGTCCCGACCTTGCCCGTGTAGCCGCCGACGCCGGCGCCGACCACCGCGCCGACCGGGCCCGCCGCGACCGCGCCGATCGCCGCGCCCGTGCCCGCGCCGATCAGCATGCCCTTGTCCGACGCCGGAAGGCTCTGGTAGGACGCGCAGCCGGCCAGCGTCGCGGCCAGCGCGAGCGCGGTGCAGCGCCGAATCGCCGTCGTCGTCGTCGTCATCGTCGACCTCCGTTCGCGTTCGCGCCGGTGCCTCCGGTGCAGGGCGCCGGGCGCCATGGCCCAGTCTGCGTCGCCGGGCGCGTCCGCGCCGTCGGCCGCCGCGCCGGCGCCCTGTCGGAGCGTGTCCGGCGCGGCCGCCGGAGCCGGTTCGCTGCGGTGGCCGGCCACCGCTTCTGCTGCACCGCGGCACGCCCTTCCGGCCTCCGCAGGCCCGCAGGACGCGGCGTATGATCGACCGGACAGCGGAAGGGGCCGGGGCCTCCCGGGTCCCGCCCTCTCCCGCCGTTTCGAGTGTCCCGACAACCCCCGAGGAGGAGCCATGGCGAAGAAGGGTGCAAGCGACGGCGTTTACCGCGTCATCGACGTGATCGGCACGAGCACGACGTCGTGGGAGGACGCGGCGAAGTCCGCGGTGGCGATGGCGAGCAAGTCGCTGCGCGACCTGCGGGTCGCCGAGGTGCAGAAGCTCGACATGAAGGTCGAGGGCGGCAAGGTCGTCGCGTTCCGCGCGCGCGTGCAGCTCTCGTTCAAGTACGAGGGCTGACGCGGCGCCCGTGAGGCGGGACCGCCGGCGGCTCGTGCTGGGCGGAGCGGCGCTCGTCGCCGCTCCGCGCCTCGCCTCCGCGCAGTCCGCCGATCGCACGCTGCGTCTCGCGATCCTGTCCGAGGCGACCGAGGCGGCGCGCGCTCCGAGCTGGAAGCTCTTCTTCGGACGCCTCGCCGAGCTGGGCTACGTCGAAGGCAGGAATCTCGCGGTCGAGTCGCGCCACGCGAACGGCGATCCGTCGAGGCTTCCCGGCCTCGCGGCCGAGCTCGTCGCGTGGAATCCCGACGTCGTCGTCGCCGTCTCGACGCCCGCGGCGGTCGCCGCGAAGAAAGCGACGGCAACGATCCCGGTCGTGTTCGTGGGACCGGCGGATCCCGTCGGCTCCGGGCTCGTCGCGAACCTCGGCCGGCCCGGCGGCAACGTCACCGGGTTCTCGCCGATGCAGGCGGAGATCGGCGGCAAGTGGATCGAGTTGCTGCGCGAGCTCGTGCCCGGGCTCAAGCGTGGCGCCTACCTGACCGACACCGGCAACGGCGGCGAGATGCTGGTCTTCGAGCAGATCCGGCTCCGCGCGAGCTCGCTCGGCGTCGACGTGCAGGTCTTCGACGGGATCGCGCCGGGCGCGCTGGAACGCTCGTTCGACGCGATCGCCGGCGGCCGGTTCGATGGACTGATGGTCGCCCTCACGCAGGCGCTGCTGCCCCATCGCGGGCGGATCGTCGCGTTCGCCGCGCAGCGGCGGCTCCCCGCGATCTACGCGCGGCGCGAGTACCCGGACGCGGGCGGGCTCCTGTCGTACGGCGCCGACTCGACGGCGCTCTTCGCGCGCGCGGCGAACTACGTGCAGCGCATCGCGCAGGGCGCGAAGCCCGGGGACCTGCCGGTCGAGCGCCCGACGTTCGTCAAGATGGTCGTCAACCAGCGGACCGCGCGCGCCCAGGGCATCCACATCCCGCAGTCCGTGCTCGTCAGTGCCGACGAAGTGATCGACTGATCGTTGCGGGCCGTGCTCCGGCCCGGCCGCGGCGCATCGGCTGCCGCGCCGGCACCTGCGGGAGCCCGGCTAGCTCTGCAGCGCCCGCCACACGCGCTCCGGCGTGAGCGGCATCGGCAGCGCCTCGGCGCGCGCGGCCGGCACGCCCGCGCGCACGAGCGCGTCGATCACCGCGTTGACGACGGTCGGCGTCGCGCCGATCGTGCCGAGCTCGCCGACGCCCTTCACGCCGAGCAGGTTGTTGCGGCAGGGTGTCGACTCGTCCATCGCCATCTCGAAGCGGCGCACGAGGCTCGCGCGCGGCAGCGCGTAGTCCATGAACGTGCCGGTGAGCGGCTGGCCCGACTGCGGATCGTGCACGAACTGCTCGCACAGCGCCTGCCCGATCCCCTGCACCGCGCCGCCCTCGAGCTGGCCGACGACGATCATCGGATTGACGACGCGGCCGACGTCGTTGACCGACCAGTAGCGGTCGACGACGACCGCGCCGGTGTCCGGGTCGACCTCGACCTCGCAGACGTGGCAGCCGTTCGGCCAGGTCGCGTCGTCGACGGTGCTCGTCGAGTCCACCACGATGCGACGGCCCGGCTGCCGCCCCGCGAGCTCGAAGAGCCCGATCGCGCGGTCGGTCCCGGCGATCCGGAACCGGCCTTCGCGATACTCGATGTCGCCGGGCGCCGCCTCGAGCTCGTGCGCCGCGAGCTTGCGCGCCTCGTCGACGGTCTCGTTCGCAGCCACGTGCACGGCCGAGCCGCCGACGAAGAGCGACCGCGATCCGGCGCTGCCGAAGCCGGTCCCGCGGTCGGTGTCGCCCTGCACGATGCGGACCCGCTCGAGCGGCACGCCGAACACGTCGACCGCGAGCTGCGCATACGTGGTGGCGAGCCCCTGCCCCATCGCCTGCGTCGCCGAGAAGATCTCGATCTCGCCCCCGCCGTCCGCGCCCGGGCCCACGGTCACGGTCACGCGCTCGGTGAACACGTCGGCGCCGGTCCACTCGAGGAACGTCGCCATGCCGCGGCCGCGCAGCTTCCCGTGCCGCTTCGACTCGGCCGCGCGCGCCTCGAAGCCCTGCGGATCGGAGAGCGCGATCCCCTCGTCCATCACCTTCGCGAACTGCCCGGTGTCGTAGGTCTTCGACATCGGGTTTCGGTAGGGCATCTGCGCGGGCCGGATCATGTTGCGGCGGCGCAGCTCCGCGCCGTCGATGCCGGTCTTCCGCGCGGCCGCGTCCATCAGCCGCTCGATGAAGTAGATCGCCTCGGGTCGCCCGGCGCCACGGTACGGGCCGGTGGGCGCGGTGCTGGTGAGCACGCCGCGAATGCGCACGTCGATCACCGGGATGTCGTAGATCGACGTCGACACCCAGGGGCCGACCAGGAGCTGGATCTCGACGCCGGCGGGCGTCGCGTAGGCGCCGAGGTTCGCGAGCGAGTCGACGCGCAGCGCGAGCACGCGGCCCTCTCCGTCGAGCGCGAGCTCGGCGCGCGCGGTCACGTCCCGGCCGTGCGACGCCGCGAGGAAGTCGTCCAGGCGCTCGGCGCACCACTTGACCGGGCGGCGCAGCGTCCGCGCGCAGTGGGCGGTGAGCACGTCCTCCGGGTAGAGCGAGGTCTTCATGCCGAAGCCGCCGCCGACATCGCCGACGACGACGCGCACCGACTCGGGCGGAAGGCCCAGCACTTCGCCCGCGAGCGCGTCGCGGTAGCCGGTCGGCGTCTGGCAGCTCGTGCGGATCGCGAGGCGGCCGGTCGCGGCGTCGAAGCTCGCGAGCGTCGCGCGCGGCTCGATCGTCGCGGCGATCACGCGCTGGTTGACGAGGTCGAGGCTCACCCGGTGCGCGGCGCGCGCGAACGCGTCGGCGGCCTTCTTCGCGTCGCCGTGCCGCATCTCGCACGCGAGGTTGCCGGTCGCGGCGGGCCACACGAGCGGCGCGCCGGGCGCGACGGCCGCGCTCGCGTCGGCCACCGAGGGCAGCGGCTCGTAGCGGACGTCGATCGCCTCGGCGGCGTCGCGGGCCTGGTGGGGCGTCTCCGCGACGATCGCCGCGACGGCTTCGCCGACGTAACGGACCTCGCCGACCGCCAGCGCGTGACGCGGCGGCGCCGCGGTCGGCGAGCCGTCGGCCCGCCGGAAGTCCGCCGACGACACGAGCGGCTTCACGCCCGCGCGGACGAGATCCTCGCTGGTCAGGATCGCGACCACGCCCGGCATCGAGGAAGCGGCCTTCGCGTCGATCGACGCGATGCGCGCGTGCGGATGCGGCGAGCGCAGCACGTGCAGCACCGCCTGGCCAGGAAGAGAGAAGTCGTCGGTGAACTGGCCGCGCCCGGTCAGCAGGGCGTCGTCCTCGACGCGGCGGACCGCCCTGCCGCTGCCGTATCGGGCCGAGCCGGCCTCGGCGTTCGTCTTCGCGCTCAACGGGGTCCTCGCGGGGATGGAGCGCGAATGGTACTCCCGCCGGCGCGTCCGCCGGCCGCCCGGTCAGCGCAGCACGATCGCGACGATCCCGGCGAAGGCGAGCGCCGCGCCGGCGAGCGTGCGGCCGGTGATGCCCTCCTCGTTTCGCAGGATAAGGTAGCTCGCCGGGAACACGAGGAGCGGCGTGCACAGCGTGATCAGCGCGACGATCGCGACCGGCGCGTAGGCCATCGCCGCGATCGTGAGGGACTGAGCCAGGATCGTGGTCGCGCCGGTCCCCGCGTAGTACGCGAGGCCGCGGCGGTCGGCGCGGCGCAGCGCCTCGAGCGCCCCGCCGGACCACGTCGCGAACGCGAGTTGCAGCGCGAAGCCCGCCACCGCGCCGGCGAGCGCGCCCGCGAGCGGCTCGTGCCAGCGGTCGATCGCGACCCCTCGCAGCACGTTGCCGATCGCGTAGCCGAGCGCGCTGCCGAGTCCCAACGCGACGCCCGAGCGCGCGACCCGTTCGCCGCGCTCGGCGGACGCGCCCCGGCGGCGCGCCGTGCCGACCAGCCAGAGCCCGAACGTCGTCGCGACCATCGCGGCGACGGCGGCCGGCGACAGGACCTCGCCGGCGAACATCCATCCGAGCACGGCCGTGAACAGCGGGCTCGACACGTGGTAGGTGCTGGCGCGCGCAGGGCCGAGGCGCACGACCGTCGAGTAGAAGAACCACCGGCCGAGGAACGAGGTGAACACGCCCGCGGCGAAGAACAGCAGCAGAGCGCGGGGCTCGGGCGCGAAGGCATTCGCCCGGAACAGCAGGTCGGCGGCGAACAGGACCCCGCCGACCAGCACGTTGACGAGGAGCGCGACGAGGACGCCGGTCGACAGCTCGACGCGCTGCGTCGCCGCGCGCGTCAGCATCACGCTCACCGAGAACAGCAGGAGCGCCGCGCCCGCCAGCGCGTAGCCGTAGTGGGTCGCCGTCAAGGCGGGTTCAGATCCGCGCGACCTCGAACGTCGACGGCGGGAACATCTCGTCGACGGTCACGAGCCGCGACGAGAGGCCCTGCGCGTGGTGGTGGCGCAGGAACGCCTCGACGACGTGCCGGTTCGGCCCGACGCCGTACGACCAGTAGTCCTCCCCCAGGAGCTCGCGCGCGGCCTTGAGCTGCTCCTCGACGAACGGCAGCGTCACCTTGGTGGCCGACGTGTCGGAGAGCCGCTCGAGCGCGACCCTCTTCGACGCCTCGAACGCCTTCAGGAGCGACGCGGGGAGCCACGGGTGCCGCTCGACGAGCTCGCGGCGCACGCCCAGCACGTGCATGAT
>JAXMFH010000002.1:0-418528 GCA_046347845.1 Burkholderiales bacterium
CAGCATCCTCGCCGAGGCGATCCTGCGCGAGGTCGGCGGCGACCGTTTCGTCGCGCACAGCGCGGGGTCGCAGCCCACGGGGCGGGTGAACCCGTTCGCGATCGAGTATCTGCGCGCGAACCGCCTTCCGGTCGAGGGGCTGCGCAGCAAGAGCTGGGACGAGTTCGCGCGCGAGGGCGCGCCGAAACTCGACTTCGTGTTCACCGTCTGCGACAACGCCGCCGGCGAGGTCTGCCCGGTGTGGCCGGGCCAGCCGATGACCGCGCACTGGGGCGTTCCGGACCCCGCCGCCGTCGAAGGCAGCGACGACGGGAAGCGCACGGCGTTTCGCGACGCCGCCCGGACGCTCCGGGCGCGCATCCGGGTGTTCGCGAGCCTGCCGCTCGACAAGCTCGACCGGATGAGCCTGAAGCGCCGGCTCGACGAGCTCGGCAAGTCGCCCGCCGACGCGGCCTCCGCGTGAGCGCCGGCACGACGCGCGCGCCGGCAGGCGATCGACGCACACGCTGACGACAGGCGCGCACGATGGCCTCGCTCGCCCGACGGCTGGGCTTCCTCGACCGCTACCTGACGGTCTGGATCTTCCTCGCGATGGCGGCGGGCGTCGCCGCGGGCCACCTGTTTCCGGGGATCGGCGGGTTCTGGGGGCGCTTCCAGAGCGGAACGACGAACCTCCCGATCGCGATCGGCCTCGTCCTGATGATGGTCCCGCCGCTCGCGAAGGTCCGCTACGAGGACCTCCCGGACGTGTTCCGCAACCGGCGCGTGCTCGCGCTCTCGCTCGTCCAGAACTGGCTGATCGGGCCGGCCCTGATGTTCGTGCTCGCGGTCGTCTTCCTGCACGACCACCCGCACTACATGGCGGGGCTGATCCTGATCGGGCTCGCGCGCTGCATCGCGATGGTGATCGTCTGGAACGAGCTCGCGAAGGGCGACACCGAGTACTGCGCCGGGCTGGTCGCGCTCAACTCGATCTTCCAGGTGCTCTTCTTTCCGCTCTACGCGTGGGCGTTCATCACGGTGCTGCCCGGCTGGCTCGGACTGGCGTCGTTCCGCGTCGAGGTCACGATCGGCGAGATCGCGCGGAGCGTGTTCGTGTACCTGGGCATCCCCTTCCTCGCGGGGGCGCTCACGCGACTCGCGCTCGTCCGGGCGAAGGGCAAGGCCTGGTACCACGAGCGCTTCGTGCCGCGGATCGCGCCGCTCACGCTCGTCGCGCTGCTCTTCACGATCTTCGTGATGTTCTCGCTCAAGGGCGAGGCGATCGTGCGCATCCCGGTCGACGTCGTTCGCATCGCGCTCCCGCTCGTCGCCTACTTCGTGCTGATGTTCGCCGTCTCCTTCTGGATGGGCCGCCGCGTCGGCGCCGATTACTCGAAGACGACGACGCTCTCGTTCACCGCCGCCAGCAACAACTTCGAGCTCGCGATCGCGGTGGCGATCGCGGTGTTCGGCCTCGACTCGGGCGAGGCGTTCGCCGCCGTGATCGGCCCGCTGGTCGAAGTGCCGGTGCTGATCCTGCTGGTGAGCGCGGCCCTCCGCCTGCAGCGCAGGTATTTCGGCGCTCCGGAGGCCGCGAGCGTCCGCGCTCCCGACCTCTGTCCGTGAACCCTCGGCCGCGCCGCTCGCGCGCCGCTTCGTTCGAAAGGAATCCGCGATGAACGCGAACACCGATCTCAAGGACATCGTCCGCCGCAAGTACGGCGAGGCCGCCAAGCGCGCGCGCTCCGGCGGCTCGAGCTGCTGCGGCGCGGCGCCCGCCGCGTCGTCCTGCTGCGATCCGATCACGTCGAACCTGTACGACGCCGGCCAGGCGGGCGAGGTGCCTGGTGAGGCGCTCGAGGCCTCGCTCGGCTGCGGCAACCCGACCGCGCTCGCGGAGCTCAAGCCCGGCGAGACCGTGCTCGACCTGGGATCCGGCGGCGGCATCGACGTGCTGCTCTCCGCGCGGCGCGTGGGGCCGGCCGGGAAGGCCTACGGCCTCGACATGACCGACGAGATGCTCGCGCTGGCCGAGGAGAACAGGCGCCGCAGCGGCCTCTCGAACGTCGAGTTCCTCAAGGGCGAGATCGAGGCGATCCCGCTGCCCGACGCCTCGGTCGACGTGATCATCTCGAACTGCGTGATCAACCTGTCCGGCGACAAGGACCGCGTGCTGAAGGAGGCGTTCCGCGTGCTGAAGCCCGGCGGCCGGCTCGCGGTCTCCGACGTCGTCGTGCGCGGCGAGGTGCCCGCGGCGATCCGCAGGAGCATGGAGCTGTGGGTCGGCTGCATCGCCGGCGCGCTGTCCGAGGACGAGTACCGGAGCAGGCTCGCGAACGCGGGATTCGCGAACGTCGACGTCGAGGTCACGCGCGTCTACGACGTCGACGACGCGAAGGCGTTCCTCGCGGGCGAGGGCGTCGACGCCGACGCGATCGCGAAGGAGGTCGACGGCAGGATCGTGAGCGCGTTCGTCCGCGCGACGAAGCCCGCGTCGTCCCCCTGCTGCGCGCCGGGCTGCTGCCGGCCCTGACCGGCGGGAGCGCCTACTCCTTGACGTCCGACCACCCGGCGCCGGTCAGCCGCGCGAGATCGTCGGGCGTCACCGGGAACACCGAGTAGGGCGTGCCGCCGGCCGCCCACAGGGTCGAGAAGCGCCGCAGGTCCTCGTCGAGCAGGAGCTTGACCGGCTGCGCGTGGCCGATCGGCGCGACGCCGCCGATCGCGTAGCCGGTCGCGGCGCGCACGAACTCGGCGTCGGCGCGCTGGAGCGGCTCGTCGACCTTCGCGGCGACCTTCTTCTCGCTCACGCGGTTGTCGCCGCTCGCGACGACGACGACCGCGAGGCCGCTCGTCTTGCCGCGGAAGACGATCGACTTGGCGATCTCGGCGACCGAGCAGCCGATCGCCGTGGCCGCTTCGGCGCTCGTGCGCGTCGGCTGCTCGAACTCGACGACCTGCGACGCGAGGCCTGCATCGCGAAGGAGCTGCGCGGTACGCAGCGCGGTGGGGTGCCGGGCGGGTTTCATGACGGGCGGCGATGGCGAAAGCCGGAATGCTATCGCGTGCGCGCCGCGCCCGCGATCGCAGGCGACGCGGCGCGCTCCTTCCGCCATTCCGCGAGCCGGGCCTGCGGCGTGGCGTCCTGCGGCGCGAACGTCCGTACGCGCTCGAGCCGCCATGCATCTCCATCCCGCAGCGGCCAGCGCTTCGTGACGACCAGGTCGGGCGGGATCCGGTCGAACACGCCGAGCGCGAGCCACGCGTCCTGCAGGCCGCGCAGGCTCGCGACCGTGCGTTCGCCGAGGTCCGGTGCGCGGTCGTGATGGGGGTGGACGCGGGTACGGCTCAGCGGTTCGCCGAAGACCACGGCGTCGCCTCGCATCAGGAGCGCCGACCAGGTCACCATGTCGAAGATGCCGTGCCCCTCGACCTCGTCGAACCGGAAGTAGCCGGGCGCCTGGTCGGCGAGGTCGTCCCGCCGGAAGAGCACGGTGCTGGGCTCCCCGACCACGTTGAGCCCCGCGCCGATCATCGCATTCGCGAGCGAGTGGCCGGCGACGAGCCGCGTTCCGTCGAGGATCGGCCGGTTCGACGGCTGGTCGGGAAACGGCCGGCCCTCCTCGTCGACGAGCGTGCGCACCGACGTCGCGAGCGTGACGTCGGGAGAGGCCCGGAAGGCCCCGAGCAGCGTCTCGACGCACGCCGGCGCGAGCAGGTCGTCGTCGTGCAGGAACTTGACGAACTCGCCCTGCGCGCGCTCGAAGCATCCGACGCTGTTGCGCCGCGTGCGCAGCCGCGCCGGGTTCCGCTCGTAGCGGATCGGCACCGCGCCGTCGCGCGACCGCGCGATCGCCTCGATCTCGGGTCCGGGCGAGTCGTCGCCGACGACGATCTCGAGCGGTCGCCAGGTCTGCGCGAGCGCACTGTCCAGCGCTTCGGCGAAGAATCGCGGGTGGAACGCGGGGATGAGGACCGAAACGAGCGGCGCGTCGGACATCGCGCGCTCGCGCTTGACCGCCTCGAGACCGGCGCGACCGGCGCCTGCGGCCGCTGTCTCCGCGAAGCCCGCGAGCCGCAGCAGCCGCCGCCATTCGCCCGCGGCACCTTCGGGCACGGCGATGGAGAGTCGCCCCCCCGCCCGCAGCACGCGCCGGCATTCGAGCAGCAGCGGCACGCGGAGCGAAGGGACGCTCGAGGCGACGGACGCGCCGCACGCGATCGCGTCGACGGCGCGGTCCGGGAGCGGAAGGTCGTCGCCGATGCGATGCCGGACGTCCGCGGCGCCATCCTCGCCCACCCGCTGCGAGCCCGGCGCCGCCTCGTCGGCACCGCCGATGAACAGGCGCGAGGCGGGGGATCGCATCAGCGGGGGGCGCGCCAGACGCCGTCGCGAACGAGCGCGGCGACGCGCAGCGGATCGACGGCGCGGCTCGCGAGCCCCTCGAACGCCTTGGTCGCGGGCGGGAGCGGCGCCGCGCCCGCGGGCAGGACGTGTCCGGTGAACGCCGCGATCGTCGCGCCGACCTCGTCGAAGCCGAGCAGCCACCGGTCGGCGGTGGCGCCGGTGAAGCGTCCGTTGAACTCGTGGATCCGCAGCTCGCCGCCCGCGGCGCGCTGGCACTGGACGTTGAGCGGCCCGCGCCACCCTGCCTCGGAGAACGCCTCGGCGCAGCGCGCGCCCAGCGCGTGCGCATCCTGATCGGGGTCGGGAATCACTTCCTTCGTCGTGGGCAACGGCCGCCAGTTCTGCGTGCACACGACATGGACGATCGCGCCGTCGGGCGCGATGCAGACCTGGATCGAGTGCTTGTGACCCTGGAACGAGTGCGTGAGCGGGATGCCCTCGCGCTCGACCTTCGCGAGGTGGTCGGCGACGCGCTTCGGGTCGCCCAGGAACTCCTGCACGACGTAGTCGCCGCGGTCGAGCGCGCGGTCGAGCTGCCGCTCGCCGGTCAGGAGCAGCACGTCGCGGGACGAGAATCCGCGCCGGGGCTTCGCGACGAGCGGCCACCCGCAGTCGCGCACGAACTCGGCCGGCGTGCGGCCGGCGCCGCGCACCAGCGAATCGGCGAACGGGATGCCGTGGCGCCGGCAGAACTCGTGGCCCAGCCACTTGTCGGAGGCGGCCTCGGCGGTCGCGAGGCTGCCCACCAGCAGGCGCGGCGCGAGGTCGGGCCGCCGCTCGCGCAGGGCGGCGAGGAACAGCACGTCGTCGTCGCGGCCGGGAACGACCAGGTCCGGCGCCTCCCGCTCGATCACCTCGAGCAGCCGGCGCTCGTATGCGTCCGGGTCCGCGAGCGTGCGCGGAGCGAGGTAGGCCGCGTCGAACTCGAAGAGCCCGGGCTCGTCGGCGACGCTCGACATCGCGATCAGCGCCAGGCTCTCCCGCCGGCCGGCGAGCGTCGCGAGCACGTTGCGCCCGACGAGGCTCCCGCCGGACAGGAACAGGAGGCGCACGCGGCTCATCGTCGCGAAGCGCGGCCGGCGGATCCGCCGCGCGCGGCCGCTTCGTCGAGCACCGCCTCGAAGCGAAGCGTGTCCGCCCGGGCGAGCGAGCGCATCTCGTCCGGGTCGAGCGGCAGCGGCTCGTAGCCCTGCGCCGCGATCTCCCGCAGCACCGCCGGGTCGCGCATCGCGCCGGCCAGCGCGCGCGTCAGCGCGTCGACCGCCTCGGGCGGCGTGCCCGCCGGCGCGTAGAGCGCGTACCAGGGATCGACCGCGTAGCCGGGAAAGCCCTGTTCGGCGACCGTCGGCACCGAAGGCGCGTCCGCCGCGCGCCGGGCGCCGGCCACCGCGACGATGCGCACGGCGCCGTTCCTCGCGTAGGGCAGCAGCAGCGACAGGTCGCACGCGAACACGTCGATGCGCCCGGCGACCAGATCGTTGAGCGCGAGCGGCGAGCCGCGGTAGGGAACGTGCAGCAGCGAGAGCCCGGCGCGGGAGGCGAGCAGCGCGAGCGCGGCGTGCGACGAGCTGCCGACGCCGCTCGAGCCGAACGCGAGCTCGCCCGGCCGTGCCCGCGCGTAGGCGACGAATCCCGCGAGATCCGCTGCGTCGACGTGCTTCGCCACGGCGACGCCGTAGGGCGCGCGCCCGACGCCGCCCAGCGGTACCAGGTCCCGCGACGGGTCGTACGCGAGATCGCGGCGCACGAGCGGCCCGAGCACGACGTTGTTCGCGCCGCCCAGCAGCAGCGTGTAGCCGTCCGGCCGCGACTGCACGGTGCGCAGCGCGGCGATCGTGCCGCCCGCGCCGGAACGGTTCTCGACGACGACCGGCTGACCGAGCGTCGCGGCGAGGACCGGCGCGAGCACGCGCGCCATCGTGTCGGACTGCGCGCCGGCCTCGCCGGCGAGAACGCGGATGGGCCGGTCCGGAAAAGGTCCGGCCGCCGCGCGCATCGGCGGCGCCGCCGCGCAGAGCGCGACGAGCGCGAGCAGCGCGGCGCAGCGCCTGCGCACCGTCGACCTCGCTGCTCGTAGGGTTCTCGGGATGGACATGTCGTCGGCGCGCCGCCCGCCGTCGGCGCCGGACGGACACGGACGCCGCGGGGATTCCCGGCGAGGCATGCGGCCGGGCGCGCGCTCCCGCCCGAAGCCGCGCGGCGCGGCCGGTTCAGTATAGCCCGGTCGATCCCGCATCGCGCAGCGCGGATGCCGAGAGGAGCGCGGCGACGGCGCTCCCATGCCCCCGCGTTGCGCTTCCCCGCCGCCACCCGTCGCGCCGCCCGCGCGAACGAAGCGATCGGAACCGCTACGGCCCCCGCTCCGCGCGGAAGAACCCGAGCGGACCCTTGCGCCGGACGGTGACGCGGAAGCCCGCGCGCTCGAGGTGCTCGCCCAGGCGGTCGACGTTCCACCCGGGCAGGCCCTCGCCCGGGCTCCGCCCGCGCAGTCCGATCACTTCGTGATATTCGCCGACGATGACGCCCACGCGGCCGAGCCGGCGGCTGGTGAACAGGATCGGGTACTCGCTCCCCTCGGCGTCGATCTTGAGCAGGTCGACGGTTCCGGCGCGCGCGATGATCGCGTCGAGCGCCACCGTTGCGACCTTGGCGCCGGGGCCCGCCGGGGCCGGCTCGCCCGCGATCGACTCGCAGTCGAGCACCGTTCCGCCGCCGGTGTTCTCGCGGTTCGCGGCCTCGCGCCATTCGAGCTCCGGCTCGCGCACGTCCGACCGCCAGACCGCCGCGTAGTGGCACTCGACGGCCGGCAGCGCGGCGCAGTTCCGGGCGAGGAGCCCGAAGTTCTCGGCCCCCGCCTCGTAGGCGAGGATCCTTCGCGCGCCGCTCGTCGCGGCGAGGATCGAGAACGACCCGATGTGCGCGCCGACGTCGACGACGGTCTTGCCGGCGAAGTCGATCGGCCCGTACTCGCCGCCGATCACGTTGCCGAAGATCGTCCTGTCCCAGCTGTGCGCACGAACGCCGATCACCGATGCCATTCCCTTCACGTCACGGGAACCCCGCCGCCCGGCCGCGGGGCGGCGACGATCCGGGTGCAAGGATAGGGCAGGATGACGGTCGCCCGCCGCGACGGCTTGACGGCGGACAAGGCGCCGGCGGGCGGCGCCTGCCAGACTGATCCCCGCGGATGGCCGGGGAGGAGCCTCATGGCACGATGGAGCCGCGCGGTGGCAGCCCTGGGGGTGGCGAGCGTGCTCGCCGGCTGCGCGAACTGGATGCTCGCGCCCGACGACCGGAAGCTTTTGTGCCGCGTCGAGGTCGACGAGAGGTTCGGCGCGGCGGAATTCCGGCCGCACCCGCTCTCGAATCCGGGAGGCGCGGCGACCGGGGCCGCCGGAGGCGCATTGCAGGGCGCGATCATCGGCGCCGGCGTCGGCGCGATCGTCTATGCGCCGATCGGCGCGGTGGTGGGCGCGATGTGCGCCGCAGCGGCCGCCGCGCATCCGACCGCCGATGCGGACTTCCAGCGCATCCTCCGCGCCGCCGATGCGGGACACCTGAAACGATCGCTCGAAGCGGCGCTGAATGCACCGCGCGCCGAGTGCCCCGCTGCCGGCGCCGCCCCCCAGGCCGGCGCGGTGCCCCCTGGCGCCGTCGTCGCGCTCGACAAGCTGGTCGTGGGCATGGAGTGCCTGACCGGCAAGCAGGCCTACCTGATCGTCGTGGACTGGCACACGGCCGCCGCGGGCACCGGCCGGACGCTCAACCAGGGAACGACCTCGTGCACGATGAAGTCCTTCCGCGACGTCGACGACTGGTTCGCGTATCCCGATCGCGCGAGGGACGAGATCGAAGGCGTGCTCGCCAAGACCGGCAAGCAGGTCGCCGTGCAACTCCTCGCCGAGTCCGGCTATTCCGGATGCGCGCTCCGGGGCCGCGAGAACGGGGAGATCGTGGGAGGCCCGTGAGCGATGCGCTACGGCCGCGCGCATGCGCGCGGCCGCCCCTCTCCACCGATTGCCGCTATTGCGGAACGACGCGCGCGCCCTCGCCCGAGCCTTCGATGTAGACGCGCTGCCCCTGCCGCAGGTTCGGGTCGACCGGCTGCGTCACCGAGACGAGCACGCCGCTCTTGACGCGCACGATGATCTGCTGCGCCTGCTGCGGCTGGTCGTGCTTCTTCTGGATCTCGTTGCCGGCCAGCGCGCCGCCCAGCGCCCCGATGACCATCGCCACGTCGCGCCCGGTGCCGCCGCCGATCAGGCTGCCGATGCCCAGGCCACCGAGCCCGCCGACGACCGCGCCGATGCCGCGGTGGTGATTGCTCTGGATCTGCGTCGTCGTGATCTGCTCGATCACGCCCTGGCGGATCTCCATCTCGCCCGGCTTCTGGGCGGACGCCTGGCCCGCCGCCAGCGCGAACGCCAGCATTGCGACGACCGTGTACGACGACATGCGCTTCAGCATCGACTTCTCCTCGTGGGTGGCGGGCTCCGCCCCTCCGAGCGGCTCGGCGGCGGAGGCTCCGCGTTCAGCATGGGTTCGTGCGCCAGACCGCGCGATCGACGTTTCCGGCCGCGCAGCGCGCGTGCCGTCGCGCCGGGCGGATCAGCGGGTGATCGGCCGCGATCCTCCGGCCACGCATCCGTTGCCGCCGTCGGCGCAGATCACCAGGTAGGTCGTGCGCTGGCCGCACCCCGACACGCCGATCGTGTACTCGGCGCGCTCGGGCGGCGCGAAGCGCGGATTCATGATCGGGCTCTGGATGATCTCGCGGCTCAGCACCTCGGCCGTCGCGCCGGGACAGTTGAGCTCGAAGGCGCCGCGCCTTTGAGCCGTGTGAATCGCGTCCGGCTGCAGCGAATCGATGACCGGCGTCTGCGAGCAGCCCGCGGCGGCGAGCGCTGCGATCAGGGCGAGCAGGGACTTTGTCGGGTTCAAGGGCGTTCTCCGAGCGGGTTGGGGGGCGCGTACGCCCGCCGGCCTTCCGGCCGACGCGGAACGGCACGCGCCGAGCGCGCGCCCGCGCAACCCGCAAGGTTAGTCCAGGCCGGCCGGCGCGGATCGGCATTTCTCGCCGCGGCCTCCGCATTTTCCGACAACCTCGCCGTTCGCGGCCGCCGCCCGCCGAATGGGTCCTGCGCGGCGAGGCCAAGCAACGATCCTGGGCGGGGCGGCGCAGGCTCGGTTCACGGCGGCGCGGGGGGCGCATCCGGCCCTGCCCGCCGGGGCCGCCGGCGGCCCGCGGCGCCGGACGCGCTCCGCGCGCCGGGTCGAACCGGCCGGCGCCGCCTTGCGTCTATGATGGAGGCTCTCCCCGCCCAACGTCGAGAAAGGAAGGAACCCGCATGTCGAGCGTCGGCTATCACGAACCCGTCGAGGAACTGTCGGACGAGACGCGCGACATGCACCGCGCGATCGTGTCGCTGATGGAGGAACTGGAGGCGGTCGACTGGTACAACCAGCGCGCCGACGCCTGCCGGGATCCCGAGCTCAAGGCGATCCTCGCGCACAACCGCGACGAGGAGAAGGAGCACGCGGCGATGGTGCTCGAGTGGATCCGCCGGCGCGACCCGACGTTCTCGAAGGAGCTCAAGGACTACCTGTACACCGACAAGCCGATCGCGCACGGCTGACGCGCCGCGTGGCGGCTTCCGGGAAAGGGGCGAGACATGGCGATGCATCCTCTGCTTCGGTTGTGGGCGCTCTGCGCGACCGTCGTCGCGGTCGCGCTCGCGCTGCGCGGCGCGTTCGTCCCGGCGCTCGCGTGCTTCCTGCTGTCTCCCGCGCCCGCGTGGGTGCTCGCGACCGGGTCCCCGGATCGGCCGCGCGCGTCGCGCGCGTGGCTGCGAGGCGTCGCCATCGCCATCGCGGCCGTCGCCGCGCTCTACGTCGTCGTCGTGGCGCTGGGCGGGCTGCCGCCGGTGCACGAGTGGCGCGGCGCGCTCGCCGGTCGCTGAAGCGCGTCGCGCCGGCCATGCAGGAGATCCGGCTGTCGGTGGACCTGGGCAGCCCGGCCGCGAAGGTCTGGCAGGTGACCGGCAATTTCAACGGGCTGCCCGACTGGCACCCCTGGGTCGAGTCGAGCGTGCTCGAGCCCGCGGCCGGCGGCGTGGGCCGCATCGTCGTCAACGTCGGCGGGACCGGCGGCCGACGCGAGCTGCACGAACGGCTCGTCTACTTCGACGCCGCCGCGCACGAATACGCTTACGCGATCGTCGGCGGAACGACGGCGCCGTTCGTCGACTACGTCGGCCATTTCCGGGTCGTTCCGCGCGGCAAGGACCGCTGCGCGTTCGAGTTCCACGCGCGGTTCCGCGCGGCGCCCGGCCGGACCGACGACGAGGCGCGCGAGCGGATCCGCACGTTCTACGAGGCCGGGCTCGCGAACCTGAAGCGCCTGTTCGGCGACTAGCGCCTGTCAGCGCGCCCGGGACGCCTTCGAGGAAGGGGCCGCCATGACGATCCAGCACCTGGGCATC
Source organism: Burkholderiales bacterium (assembly GCA_046347845.1). Classification (GTDB taxonomy): domain Bacteria; phylum Pseudomonadota; class Gammaproteobacteria; order Burkholderiales; family Casimicrobiaceae; genus VBCG01. The sequence goes on from JAXMFH010000002.1 coordinate 10,873, forward strand.
GTGCCGCCCGACGGCGGATTGCCGGTCATCAGCAAGGCCGTGGTGCGCGGCGATACCGTCTACCTGTGCGGCGTCACCTCGGATCCGGTCGGCGACGTCGAGTCGCAGACGCGCCAGGTCCTCGAGCGGATCGACCGGCTGCTCGCCGCCGCCGGCACGGACAAGTCGAGGATCCTGACGGCGCAGGTGTGGCTCGCGGACATGGCGCTGTTCGAGCGCCACAACGCCGCCTGGAACGCGTGGGTCGACCGCGAGCGTCCGCCGGCGCGCGCGTGCGTGCAGGCCGCGCTGTTCCGCCCGGAGCTCCTCGTCGAGATCATGGTGACCGCCGCTCGCTGACGTCCGCTACGCGGCCGTCTCGCAGGTCACGGCGCGGAACTTGCCGCCCGGCCCGGCCGGGATGTGGTCGACGACGCCGATCGCGACCTCGAGCCCCGCGGGATGACCGACGAGCCCGGCGATCGCGCTCCGCAAGCCCTCGACGGCGGCCGCAACGTCGGCGCCGGGCGCGACGACGAGCTTCGCCTCGACGCGCGTGCCCGCGCGCTGGACGATCGCGACGTTGGAGAGCCCCGGCACCTCGTAGAGGCGCGGCAGCACGACCGACTCGTGCACGCGCTCGCCGTCGGCGCGCACGAGGAGATCCTCGACGCGCCCGTCGAGCGCCGAGACGAGCGGCAGCGTCCGGCCGCACGCGCAGCGCCCGGCGGCCATCGTCACGCGGTCGCCGAGCCGGACGTTGAGGAGCACGGTCGCGCGGTTGACCAGGTTCGAGACCACGGCCTCGCCTGGCGCCCCCGGCGGCAGGTCGCGGCCCTCGCCGTCGACGACGCGCAGCGCGACCTGGTCGGTGCACACGTGGAAGCCCTCGCGCCGCTCGCACTGGAACGCGATGCGCAGGAACTCGCAGCTCTGGTAGGACGACACCACGGGAACGCCCAGCCGTTCCTCGATCAGGCGCCGGTCGGCCGCCGGCATCGCGTCGCCGCCGTACCAGAGGAGACGCGGCGCGTGGATCGCGACGCCGGATTCCAGCGCGCGGCGGTAGAGGTAGCCGGCGAAGCGGCCGAACGAGACGATCGTGTCGGGCTCGAGCGCGTTGATCGACGCGACCAGCTCGGCGAACGGGCGGTCGAGCGACAGGAAGGCCTGCCGGTGGCGGCGGGTGAGCCACGGCGGCAGGTGTGCGCGGTGGTAGTCCCGGATCAGCGCATTGGTGCCGGAAGTCGGCGCGATCACGAGCTGCGCCACGCCGCCGCGCGGCCTCCCGCTCGCCGCCTGGACCGACGCGATCACCGAGCGCAATCGGCCCCCGGCCGCGAGCGCGGCGAAGACCGCGTTCGGATCGTGACGGATGCGCTTGTAGTGGCCGGTCGTGCCGGTGGTCGAGAGCTCGAGCGTGTCGCGGCCCGCGTAACCCGTCGAGAGAAACCGGTCGGGCGCCGCGGCCAGCTCCGCGCCGTGGACGAGCGGTAGCTTCGCGAGGTCCGCGGCGGTCGCGACGTCGGACGGGCGCAAGCCGCGCGCGTCCATCGCTTCCCGGTAGTGCGGCACCGTCGCGCAGGCGTGCGCGACGATCGCGCGCGCGCGCCGGTCCTGGATCGCGGCGAGCCGAGATTCCGGCCACCAGGGCAGCCCGCCTTCGCGCCTGGCGTGCCAGGCCGTGACCGCCGCCCAGTACGCGCGGCCGATCACCCCCGGTCGAGCTGCAGCGCGACGAGCCGCCGCTCGCGCTCGACCGACAGCACGCGCTGCCACGCTTCGGGACGCCACTTGCCGCCGAGCCACGCGGCGGTGTCGGCGATCGTCTCGACCAGCGGACGGGCGACGAGCCCGGTCTCCCGGGCGCGCGACTCGTCCACCGAGAAGAACCCTTCGAACGCCGGCTCCTCGGGCAGCCACAGCGGAAGCTCGGTCCACGGCTCGACGCCGGACTTCCCGAGCACGTCGGGCTCGATCCACACCGGCGTCGGCCCCACGCCGTCGCGCGCGGCGCACTGGAGCAGCGCGTCGACGAGCCCTTCCATCGTGAAGCGGCCGGGCGGGCTCACGGCGTTGTAGGTGCCCGCCACGTCGCGCTCGGCCAGCGAGACCATCCAGTGCGCGAGGTCGCGCGCGTCGATCATCTGGATCGCCCGCCCGCGCGGCGCGGGCACCGCGGCCTCCTCGTCGCGCTCGCCCAGCACGTGCGGCTGCGTGAAGCGCGCGACCCAGTAGGCGAAGCGGTCGGTCGGGTCGTGCGGGCCGACGATGAGGCCGGGCCGCACGACCGTCGCGCGGGGGCCGTAGTGCGCGGTGACGCGTTCCTCGCAGGCGGCCTTCAGCGCGCCGTAATGCGCGGCGACGTCCTCGGTCCGCGGGTCCTCGAGCTTCGCGCGCGGGGCGTCCTCGGTCATGCCCGGCCGGCTCGTGTCCGCGTAGACCGAGAGCGACGAGACGAACAGGTAGCGGCGCACGCGCGGCGCGAGGAGCTCGCAGGACGCGTCGACGATCCGCGGCACGTAGCCCGACAGGTCGAACGCCGCGTCCCAGGTGCCGGACGCGAGCGCGGCGAGTCCCGGCGCCTTCTCCGGGTCGCGGTCGCCGCCGAGCGGCAGGACGGCCGCGTGCTCGTGCGTGCGCGACTTGCCCCGCGTGAACGTCGTGACCGTGTGGCCGCGCTCGACCGCGGCGTCCACGAGGTGCCGGCCGAGGAACCGCGTGCCGCCGAGGACCAGGAATCGCATCGCGCGCTCAGCGTCCCGCGAGGAGCGCGCGCACCTTCGGCGCGAGCGACGGGTCGCCGCAGGCGAGGACGTCGCCGCCCTCGTCGCAGCGCGAGCCGTCCCAGGTGGTCAGCGTCCCGCCCGCACCCTCGACGATCGGGATCAGCGCCTGCACGTCCCAGGCCTTGAGCGACGACTCGATCACGACGTCGATCAGGCCCATCGCGAGCAGGCAGTAGGCGTAGCAGTCGCCGCCGAAGCGCGTGAGCTTCGCCCGCGCGCGCACGCGCTCGAACGCCGCGAGCGCGCCCGCCGTCCCGAACATGTCGGGCGACGTGCACGCGACGATCGCCTCGTCGACCGACGGGCAGCGCCGCGTCGCGAGCACGCGCTCCTCGTCGCCGCGCCGCCAGCGCGACGGCTCGCCCGCGACCGCGAGGAACGTCTCGCCGACGTACGGCTGGTGCGCGAGCCCGCAGACGACGCGCTCCCCGTCGTTCAGCGCGACGAGCATCCCCCAGTGGAGCTGCCCGGTGATGAAGCTGCGCGTGCCGTCGATCGGGTCGATCACCCAGGTGTGGCGCGAGCGCCCCGGCTCGAAGCCGTGCTCCTCGCCGCGGATCCCGTGGTCGGGGAAAGCCTTCGCGATCGCCGCACGGATCACCGCCTCGGCGTCGCGGTCGGCGGCCGTCACCGGATCGTAGCCGCCCCCTCCCTTGTCGGCGACCGCGATCGGCACGCGGAAGTGCGGCAGCGTCACCTCGCCCGCGGCGAGCGCGGTGCGGTAGGCGAAGTCGAGGTAGGCGGCTGGCGTCGTCATGCAGTCCGGGGTCAGATTTGAATCTGACCCCGGTTCTCGTCATGCGCGCGGGACGATCTTGACGCCCGCGAGCCTCTCCTGCGCCTCGACGAGCGACGGGACGAACTTCTCGCCGAAGCCCAGCGCGTTCGCCGTGACCAGGCTCTGGTGCACGGCCTCGCCGACCACCGAGGGGATCATCATCCCCTCGGTGAAGTGCGTGTAGTAGCGGAGGTCCTTGGTCGCGTTCGCGATCGTGAACTTGAGGCCCGAGAGATCGCCGCCCTCGAGCATCCGGCCCACGATCATCTGGAACAGGCCCGAGTTGACGGCGCCCGCCGAGATCACCTCGTGCAGCTTCCGGATCGACAGCCCCGACTTCGCGGCGGCCGCGCAGGCCTCGGCGGTCGCGGTGCAGATCGCCTGCGCGATGAAGTTGTTGATGAGCTTCAGCACGATGCCGTGTCCCGCGGGACCGGCGTGGACGATGTTCTCGCAGTAGGCGGCGAACACGGGCTTGAGCTCGGCGAACGTCGCGTCGTCGGCGCCGACCATCGTGTTGAGGCGCCCCTGCTCGGCCTCGACCGGCGTGCGCGCGAGCGGGGCATCGACGAAGCGCACGTCGGCCTTCGCGAGCGCCTCGCGCATCCTCGTCGTCGTCGCGGGCTCGCTCGTCGACGTGTCGACGACGATCATCCCGGGCCGCGCGGCGCCCGCGACGCCGTCGGGGCCGAAGATCACCTCCTCGACCTGCGGTGCGCCGGTCACGCACAGGATCACGATGTCGGACGCGCGCGCGAGGTCGGCGTTCGTCTTCACCTCCGTCGCCCCGCGCTTCACGAGGTCGTCGACCGGCGCGCGGTTGCGGTGGCCGCGCACCGCCAGCGGGAAGCCCTTCTCGACGAGGTTCTTCGCGATGCCGTGGCCCATCAGCCCGACGCCGACGATGCCGATGCGCTGCTTTGCGATCATGGGAAGGTCCGTGGACGGAGGAGGCCGGCAACACGGGCCGCGCGAGCGCGGCGCGGACCGGCGGACGATTCTACGTCAATCGCCGGCGAGCGGGTCCGTGGGCGCCGCCGCGGACTGCGCGCGCCGCCGCTCGTGCAGCGTGATCGTGAGGCCGCTCCCCGCGATGATCGCCATGCCGGCGAGCGCGTAGCCGTCGGGGAAGGTCCCGAACGCGAGCCAGCCGATCAGCGTCGCCCAGACGAGGTGCACGTACGTGAACGGCGTGAGCGCCGAAGCGGGCCCGTGCTGGAACGCGAGGATCAGGAGCAGGTGGCCGAACGTCCCGACCATCCCGCCGACGACGAGCACGGCGACGTGCGTCCACGGCATCGCGACGATCGCCTCGAGCGAGAAGGCGAGCGCGACGCTCATCGCGACCGAGCCCACGAGCGCCGGGTAGAACAGCAGCACGCCCGGGTCCTCGTCCGCCATCCGCCTCGTCATGATCTGGAACGTCGCGTAGAAGGCCGCCGACGCGAGCGCGAGGAGCGAGGCGCCGCGGAAGACGTCGGTGCCGGGTCGCACGATCAGCAGCATGCCGACGACGCCCGCCAGCACGAATGCGACGCGCGGCGGCGTGAGCCGCTCGCCCAGCACGACGACCGCCAGCACGACGACCATCATCGGCGTCGAGTAGTTGAGCGCGGTGACGTTCGCGAGCGGCAGGTCGCGCAGCGCGTACACGAAGCAGATCGACGATCCGATCAGCACCGCGCCGCGCACGAGGTTGCGGCGCGGGTGCCGCGTCCGCACGAACGAGAGGCCGCGCCTCGGCGCGAGCCACGCGACGATCGCCAGCGCCTGGATCGTCCAGCGCGCCCAGACCAGGAACGGCACCGGGTAGCGCGCCGACAGCACTTTGACCACCGTGTCGAGCGCCGCGAAGCACAGCGTCGCCGCGCAGATCAGCAGCACGGCCCGGACCGGAACGTGCGCGTGCGCGGTCATCGCCCGGCGCGCCGTCGGGGAGTGCCGGCCGCGGGCCGGGGCAGGGCGGCGCCGGGCGGCGCGGGGGTCGGGAGGGGGACCATCGCGGGAGGCGGCGCGGCGCCTTGCGCCGGCCGGAACGCGTCCGATCTTACTGGATCGCGGCGCGGGGCGGGCAGCGGCGGGCGACCGGGACTCCGCGCTTGCGCCGAGGCGCCCCCGGCGCATAATGGCTACCCTGCCATTCCGCCCCCGAGGAATCTCGATGAAGCTCGCCGCCTTCGCCGCCTCGCTCGTCGCCGCTCTCGCGCTGTGCGTGGCCGCCGCCCCGGCGGCCCGGGCGCAGGCCGCGACGCCCGCCAACAAGCTCGTGATGCAGGTCAGCGACGCGGATCCGGGGAAGTGGAATCTGGCGCTCAACAACGCGAAGAACGTGCAGTCCGACCTCGGCGCGGGCAACGTCGCGATCGAGATCGTCGCCTATGGTCCCGGCATCGGCATGCTGAAGGCGGAGTCGGTCGTCGGGAACCGCGTGCGCGACGCGCTGGCCGCGGGCGTCAAGGTCGTCGCGTGCGAGAACACGATGACCAACCAGAAGCTCACGAAGGACGACATGCTCGCGGGGATCGGCTACGTTCCCGCAGGCGTGACCGAGCTGATGCAGCGGCAGCAGCAGGGCTGGGCCTACATCCGCCCGTAGCGGGGCGTCCCGATCAGCGTCCGCGGCGACCCGGACGCAGCGCGAGCGCGGCGGCGCCCGCGACGAGCAGCGTCGCGAGCGGAAGCGTCCACGACCACGCCCGGCCGGTCGAGAACGCGAGCAGCGCGGTCGACAGCACCGGCGTCGCGTAGGCGAGCGTCCCGACGACGCGGGGATCGCCGCGCTTCATCGCGTGGTCCCACAGGTAGAACGCGGCGCCCATCGGCCCCAGGCCCAGCAGCGCGATGCGCACCCAGTCGCCCGGAGCGAGCGCCGCGCGCGGCTCGATGAGCGCGTGGCACGCGAGCGCGAGCGCGCCCGAGGCCGCGGCGAAGCCGCCGATCGCCCACGACGAGAACGACGGAACGCGCCGGACCGCGAGCGAATAGACGGCCCAGGTGACCGCCGAGCCCGCGGCGAGCGCGAAGCCCGTCGCCGAGCGGGCATCGATCGACGCGGGCGATGCGCCGATCGCGATCGCGGCGCCGGCGAACCCGACGGCGGCGGCGATCGCGTGACGGCGCTCGAGGCGCCAGCCGGGCAGGAGCACCGGCGTCAGCACCACGATCAGCAGCGGCCAGAGATAGTTGACGAGGTTCGCCTCGACCGGCGGCGCGAGGCGCAGCGCCATGAACAGCAGGAAGTGGAAGCCGAAGAGCCCCGCGACGCCGAGCGCGAGCGTCGCCGCGGGAACTTTCCAGTCGCGCACGCGCGCGAGTCCCGGGACGCTTCCGATCGCGAGCGCGAGCCCGGTCAGCAGGAACGGCGGGACGTGCGACAGCGAAGCGCCTAGCGCGGCGAGCGCGCCCCACAGCACGATCGCGCCCAGCGCGGCGAGGATCGGGGCGGACATCGGGACGTTGCCGCGGGAACCGCCGGTGCGGGGTCGAGGCCGATCGGGCGCGGGCAGGCGAGGCCGGCGGGTGGAGCGGGTGAAGGGAATCGAACCCTCGTCGTAGGCTTGGGAAGCCTCTGCTCTACCATTGAGCTACACCCGCGCGGGCCGGATTCTACACCCGGGCCCCTCCCCTGCCCACGAGCAAACGGGCGCGCGGCCGCGACCCTCCGTGAGCGGTCCCCGGACCGGCGGCGGGCCGGTTGCTAGACTGCGCGCATCCCGATCCCGAGCCGACCGAACGATGGCCGCCGCGCCGACGATTCCCAACGTGCTCACGATCGCCGGCGTCGATCCGTCCGGCGGCGCGGGCGTGCTCGCCGACGTGAAGGCGATCAGCGCGCTCTCCGCCTACGCATGCGCGGTGATCGCGGCGCTCACCGCGCAGAACACGCGCGCGGTCACCGGCATCCACGCGGTGCCGGCGGCGTTCGTGCGCGAGCAGATCGACACGCTGTTCGCCGACGTCCGCATCGACGCGGCGAAGATCGGGATGGTCGGCCAGGCGCCGGTGATCCGCGAGGTCGCGGACCGGCTCGCGCACTGGAAGCCCGCGCACGTCGTGCTCGATCCGGTGATGATCGCGAAGAGCGGCGACGCGCTGCTCGAGAAGGCGGCGGTCGGCGCGCTCCTCGAGGCGCTCCTGCCCTGCGCGACGGTGCTCACGCCCAACCTTCCCGAGGCGGGCGTCATGCTCGGCGAGCGTGCGCCGGAAAACCTCCGCGAAATGCGACGCGCCGCCGAGCGGCTGCGCGAGCGGATGACGCACGCCGGATCGCGGTGGGTCGTGCTGAAGGGCGGCCACCTCTCGCACGGCGACGCGGTCGACCTCGCGACCGACGGCGACCGCATGATCGAGCTCGCGCTCCCGCGCGTCGACACGAAGAACACGCACGGCACCGGCTGCACGCTTTCCGCCGCGATCGCGGCGCTGCTGCCGCAGTCGCCCGACGCGCCCGTCGCGATCCGGCGCGCCAAGGACTATCTCGCCGGCGCGCTCGCGGCCGCCGACCGCCTCGACGTCGGACACGGCCACGGGCCGGTCCACCATTTCCACGCGCTCTGGCGCGAGCCCCGCTGAGCTGGCGCGTCCGTCCCCCGGCCCGAAGGAGTCCGTCCGATGCGCAACGCCGCCCTCCCCGTCACGCTGATCGTCCTCGGCGTCCTCGGCCTGGTCTGGTACTTCGGCTGGTTCCCCGACTTCGACGCGATCACGTCGATCGGGCTCATCGCGGGCGGCGTCCTGATCCTCGCGATGGACGGCATCACGAAGAGCTCGGTCGTGCTCGGGCCGACGCTGATCTCGCTGGGCGTCGCCTGGTGGCTCCACGACCGCTACCACTGGCGCTGGAGTCTCCTCGTGCCGATCCTCCTGATCGTGATCGGCGTGCTGATGCTCGTCGCGCGGAACCCCTCGATCCCCGACCGCCGCGGCGGCTAGCGGGGGCGGGGCGCGCTAGACCACGCCCTGCGCGATCATCGCGTCGGCGACCTTGACGAAGCCCGCGACGTTCGCCCCGTCCACGTAGTCCACGCGGCCGCCGCGCTCGCCGTGGCGCACGCAGGAGCGGTGGATCGCGACCATGATCGACTTGAGGTGCGCGTCCACCTCGGGGCGCGACCACGCGAGCCGCTGCGCGTTCTGCGTCATCTCGAGGCCGGAGGTCGCGACGCCGCCCGCGTTGCTCGCCTTGCCGGGCGCGTAGAGCACGTCGGCGTGCTCGAAGACCTCGACCGCCTCCGGCGTGCACGGCATGTTCGCGCCCTCGGCGATGCAGGCGACCCCGTTCGCGACGAGCCGCTTCGCGTCGTCGCCGTCGAGCTCGTTCTGCGTCGCGCAGGGCAGCGCGATGTCGACCGGCAGGTGCCAGGGCCGCTTGCCGGCCTCGTACGCGACGCCGACGCGGCGGGCGTAGTCGGCCACGCGCCCGTCGCCCCGCCCGCGCACCTCGATCAGCGTCGCGAGCTTCTCGCCGGTGAAGCCCTCGGGGTCGTACGCGGTGCCGCCCGAGTCCGAGACGGTCACGACCTTCGCGCCGAGCGACATCGCCTTCTCGATCGCGAACTGCGCGACGTTGCCGGCGCCCGACACCGCGACGTGCATGCCCTCGAACGACATGTGCCGCCGGTGCAGCATCTCCTCGACGAAGTAGACGAGCCCGTAGCCGGTCGCCTCGGGGCGGATCAGGCTCCCGCCGAACGCGAGTCCCTTGCCGGTGAACACGCAGGAGGCGTCGTTGGCGAGCTTCTTGTGCATCCCCGCCATGTAGCCCACCTCGCGCGCGCCCACGCCGATGTCGCCCGCGGGCACGTCGGTGTCGGGGCCGAGGTGGCGGTGGAGCTCGAGCATCAGCGCCTGGCAGAAGCGCATCACCTCGTTGTCGCTGCGCCCCTTGGGGTCGAAGTCCGATCCGCCCTTGCCGCCGCCCATCGGCAGCGTCGTCAGCGCGTTCTTGAACGTCTGCTCGAAGCCCAGGAACTTGAGGATCGACAGGTTGACCGACGGGTGGAAGCGCATTCCGCCTTTGTAGGGGCCGATCGCGCTCGAGTGCTGGACGCGCCAGGCGCGGTTCACGTGCACCGCGCCCGCGTCGTCGATCCAGGCGACGCGGAACTGGATCACCCGCTCGGGCTCGACGATGCGGTCGAGCAGGCCGTCGTCCGCGTACTCGGGGTGCGCCTCGACGAACGGCCACACGCTCTCCATCACTTCGCGCACCGCCTGGTGGAACTCGGGTTGCTGCGGATCGCGCGCGCGGACGCGCTCGAGGAACTGCTCCAGGGTACCGACGTGCATCGCTTCGCTCCGGGGCTCGTGATCGGGATCGGAAGCGATTGTACCGACGCGCCCCTTCGCGCCCCGATGACGCGGATCAACGCGACGCGGACGCGATCGCCTCGTCGAGCGCGGGGAGCCCGCCGGAGAGTTGCAGCGCCGCGCCGCGGTCGCGCAGCGCACGCAACGTCGGCAGGTCGCGGCGGCCGCGCCCGGCGTCCGCGAGCACCCGGGCGCGCGCCACGAAGAACTCGGACCACGGCAGCGGCTCGGCCGCCGCGTAGCGCTCCAGCGCCGCGGCGTGGCGCAGCGCCTCGTCCCACTCGCGCGCGGCGATCGACGCGTCGATCGCGTCGCGGCGGAACCACAGGTGGTTGTGCGAGAGCGAGCCGGCGTCGAGCATCCGCTCGCCGCGCGCGATCGCGTCGCGGCGCTCGCCATCGCTCGCCGCCATCAGCGCCCGGGCGCCCAGCGCGACGGGGCCGCCGAAGCCCTCGCCGATCTCGACGCACATCGCCCACGCCTCGTCGAGGAGCTCGCGCGCCTGCGGCCGGTCGCCGGCGTGGTGCGCCGCGTAGGCGAGGATCACGAGGTCGATCGCCGCGAACCGTCGCGACGCGATGCGGCGCGCGAGCGCGAGGCTGCGCTCGGCGGGCGCGCGCGCCTCGTGGAACCGCCCCGCCCCCGCCAGCACCATCGCGGCGCACTCGTCCGCCATCACCTCGCCGACGCGGTGGCCGACCTCCCGGGCCGCCGCGCGCGCCTCGTCGATCGCCTCGAGGCTCACGCCGAACCGGCCCAGGTACATGCCGGTGATGCCGACCATGCAGCGGTTGGTGAGGGAGGCGCGCACGTCGCCGCGGCGGTCGCACAGCTCGACGCAGCGCGCGAACGCGTCGTGCGCGGTGAACATCCGGCCCTGCGCGTAGTGCACGTCGGCGAGGCCGGACAGCGCCTGCGCCTCGCAGGCCTCGTCCCCCGCCTCGCGCGCGTAGCCGAGCGCCCGCGCGTGGTCGCGCGCGCACGCCTCCGCGTCGCCGCGCACGAAGTCGAGGCTGCCGCGCAGGTAGGCGATGCGGGCGAGCGAGCGCGTCGCGCCGAGGCGCACCGCGATCGGCTCGGCGGCGTCGAGCGCGGCGAGCCCCGGCTCCACCGCGCTCGTCAGGCGGTGCGCCGCCGCGATGCCGACGTGCGCCTCGCAGCGCCCGGCATCGTCGGCCGCGAGCGCGAGCGCGCGCTCGTGGGCGGCGACCGAGGCCGGCGCGTCGCCGAGCTCGCGCGCGAGCTCGCCCTCGAGCGTCGCGAGCGCGTGGCGGATCGCGCGCGGCGCCTCGAGCTCCGCGCCGCGGCGCGCGAGCGCGAGCGCGGCCTCGTGGCGCAACGCGACGGCCGCCGCGCGGGCGGCCTGCAGGTGCGCCTCCGCCGCGGCAGGATCTTCGGCCCGGTCGAGGTGGGCGGCACGGAGCGCCGGGTCGCGCCCGTCGAACCAGGCCGCGGCGCGCCGGTGCAGCTCGCGCCGCGCGCTGTGCAGGAGCGACGCGTAGGCGCCGTCGCGGATGAGCGCGTGCGCGAACATGAGCTCGCCCGGCGCGCCCGAGGCATGCACGAGCGAGCGCGCGATCGCCTCGTCGAACCCGGCCGCACGCCCGGTCAGCGCGGCGACGAGCGACGGGTCGAAACGCACGCCGATCACCGCCGCCGCCTGCAGCGCCGCCTTCGCGTCGGGCGGCAGCCGGTCGAGCCGTGCGAGCACGACGTTCGCGATCGTCGCCGGCAGCGCCGCGCCGTTCGCGCCGCTCTGGAGGAGCTGGGACAGGAACAGCGGATTGCCCTGCGCCCGCTCGACGCAGCGCCGCGCCATTTCGGGCTGCGCCTCGACGAGGACCCGCGCGAGCTCGAGCGCCTCGTCGGTCGACAGCGGCTCGAGGTCGAGACGCTCGCAGCGGTCCTCCGGCCACGCGCCCGAGATCGGGTCGCCGTCGCGCCGCGACGTGACGACCAGCGCCAGCGGGTGCTCGCGCGTCCGCTCGGCGATCGAGCCGAGCGCCTCGAGGACGGGGGGCGCCGACCAGTGGACGTCCTCGACGACGAGCACGGCGGGCGCCCGGTCCGCGGCACGCACCGCGGTCTCGACCAGCGCCTCGATGCGACCGCGCGCCCGCGTCGCCGGATCCATCGCGGCGAACCGGCTGCCTTCGCGCTGCGGCGCGCCGGTCAGGTCCGCCATCAGAGGCTCGTGCTCGCCGGCCACCCGCCCGTCGGCGACCGCGCGGTCGAGCGCGGCGCGCGCGGCGCCGCCCGCGACGTCGGGCGCGACGCCGACGAGCGACCGCGCGAGCGCGGCCACCGCGTCGCGTCCCTGCGCGGCGCCGAAGTCCACGATCGACGCCTGGTGCACCGCGCATCCGGCCTCCGACGCCGCGCGCACGAGCTCCTCGGCGAGCCGCGTCTTCCCGAGGCCCGGATCGCCGCGCAGCAGCAGCGCACCGCCCCGGCCTTCGTCGCGCATCGAGGCGAGCAGCCTCCCGAACCTCGCGCGCTCCTGCGCCCGCCCGACGAGGCGCTGGCGCGCCGCGGCCGGCTCGCGGAGGCCGCGCACGCGCCACACGGGCATCTCGCGCGCGAACCCCCTCACCGCCACCGTTCCGCGTGACTCGGCGTCGAGGCGGGTCCCGAGCGCCGCGCGGACGTCGTCGGACACGATCGTCTCGCCCGCGCCCGCGAGCTCCTCGAGGCGCGAGGCGAGATTCACGGCGTCGCCGGTGACCGTGTAGTCGGCGCGCACCGCGCTGCCGGTCGACGCCGCGACGACCTCGCCGCTCGCGATGCCGACGTGCGTCGCGAGCTTCCGGCCGACCTCGTCGGAGAGCGCGGCCATCGCGTCGTGGATCTCGCAGGCCGCCCGCACCGCGCGCTCGACGTCGTTGCCGTGCGCGACCGGCGCGCCGAACACCGCCATCGTCGCGTCGCCGATGTGCTTGTCGACGGTGCCGCCCGCGCGGACGACGATGCCGTCGACGATCTCGAAGTAGCGTCCGAGGAGGCGGTGAACCTCCTCGGCGTCGGCCTCGGAGGTCAGGCGCGTGAAGCCCGCGAGATCGGCGAACAGCACCGCGACCGGGCGGCGCTCCCCCGAGGCGGCCGCGGCGGCCGGCGCCGGCGCGTCGGCGACGCGCGCGCCGCACTGCGGGCAGTAGCGCGCCCGAGGCGGGAGCTCGGCTCCGCACTCGCTGCAAGCTGGCGCGTTCTCGGCCATGCCGCCTCCGGGCTCGGACGGACGCCGCGCCTCGGCGTCCCGGTCCCGGCGATTCTGTCACTTTGCGCCCGGCGTGAGTTGTCCGGCACCGCGGAACGGCGTATCGTCGCCGCTTGCGCTAGGGGTCCTGCCCTCCGCCGCCTCGGGCCGCGGAGCGTGCGGGTGAGACAGACCCTCATGAACCTGATCCGGGTAATGCCGGCGTAGGGAAGCGTGGCCCGGTACCCGGGGCCCCGCTCCTCCCGCCCGCCGGCGGACCCGCGAGGAGCCGTGATGAACGCCAACGACCAGTTCTACGCCCGCGACGCGCACGTCGACGCCGCCGCCGTGGCGCCGCTGCCCGCCTCGCGCAAGATCCACGTGCAGGGCTCGCGGCCCGACCTCCGCGTGCCGATGCGCGAGATCTCGCAGTCGGACACGCCGGCCTCGTTCGGCGCCGAGAAGAACCCGCCGATCGTCGTCTACGACACGTCGGGCCCCTACACGGACCCGGATGCGCGCATCGACATCCGCAAGGGTCTCGCGCCGCTGCGCGCCCGCTGGATCGAGGAGCGCGGCGACACCGTCGAGCTCGACGGGCCCACGTCGGCCTACGGCCGCGCGCGGCTCGCGGACCCCGCGCTCGCCGGGATGCGCTTCGACCTCCACCGCAGGCCGCGCCGCGCGAAGCCGGGCGCGAACGTCAGCCAGATGCACTACGCGCGCCGCGGCATCGTGACGCCCGAGATGGAATTCGTCGCGATCCGCGAGAACGGCCGGCGCGAGCAGATGCTCGCGACGCTGCCGGCCGCCGTCGCGCGCCAGCACGCGGGCCAGAGCTTCGGCGCGTCGATCCCGCCGGTCGTCACGCCCGAGTTCGTGCGAGACGAGGTCGCGCGCGGCCGGGCGATCATCCCGTGCAACGTCAACCACCCGGAGAGCGAGCCGATGATCATCGGCCGCAACTTCCTCGTGAAGATCAACGCGAACATCGGCAACTCGGCCGTGTCGTCGTCGATCGGCGAGGAGGTCGAGAAGATGACCTGGGCGATCCGCTGGGGCGGCGACACGGTGATGGACCTGTCGACGGGGAAGAACATCCACGAGACGCGCGAGTGGATCGTGCGCAACGCGCCGGTGCCGATCGGCACGGTGCCGATCTACCAGGCGCTCGAGAAGGTCGACGGAAAGGCCGAGGAGCTCACCTGGGAGATCTACCGCGACACGCTGATCGAGCAGGCCGAGCAGGGCGTCGACTACTTCACGATCCACGCGGGCGTGCTCCTGCGCTACGTGCCGATGACGGCGAAGCGGCTCACCGGCATCGTCTCGCGCGGCGGGTCGATCATGGCGAAGTGGTGCCTCGCGCACCACCGCGAGAGCTTCCTCTACACGCACTTCGAGGAGATCTGCGAGATCATGGCCGCCTACGACGTCGCGTTCTCGCTCGGCGACGGGCTGCGGCCCGGCTCCGGCCACGACGCGAACGACGAGGCGCAGATGGCCGAGCTCGCGACGCTGGGCGAGCTCACGAAGATCGCGTGGAAGCACGACGTGCAGACGATGATCGAGGGGCCGGGCCACGTGCCGATGCACCTGATCAAGCACAACATGGACGAGCAGCTCCGGCTGTGCGGCGAGGCGCCGTTCTACACGCTGGGCCCGCTCACGACCGACATCGCGCCCGGCTACGACCACATCACGAGCGGCATCGGCGCCGCGATGATCGGCTGGTACGGGACCGCGATGCTCTGCTACGTGACGCCGAAGGAGCACCTGGGGCTCCCGAACAAGAACGACGTGAAGGACGGCATCGTCACCTACAAGATCGCCGCGCACGCGGCCGACCTCGCGAAGGGGCATCCCGGGGCGCAGATCCGCGACAACGCGCTCTCGAAGGCGCGCTTCGAGTTCCGCTGGGAGGACCAGTTCAACCTCGGGCTCGATCCGGACAAGGCGCGCGAGTTCCACGACGAGACGCTGCCGCAGCACGGGGCGAAGCTCGCGCACTTCTGCTCGATGTGCGGGCCGCACTTCTGCTCGATGAAGATCACGCAGGACGTGCGCGACTACGCCGCGAAGCAGGGCCTCTCCGAGGGCGAGGCGCTCGCGAAGGGGATGGAGGCGAAGGCGGTCGAATTCGTGCGGAAGGGCGCCGAGATCTACAGCAAGGCTTGAGGAGGGCCGGAAATGCGCAACGTGAACGACGCTCCTCCGTCGCGGGGCCGGCGCGCCTTCGTGGGCGCCGCGACGGCGATCGCCCTCGCGGCCGCCGCGCCGACCGCGCGCGCCGCGGGCCCCGCCGACGCGTTCCCGTCGAAGCCGGTGCGCATCGTCGTGCCGTTCACGCCGGGCGGCAGCACCGACATCCTGGCGCGCGCGATCGGCGAGAGGCTCGCCCAGGCCTGGGGCCAGCCGGTCGTGATCGAGAACAAGCCGGGAGCGGGCGGCAACGTCGGGGTCGAGCTCGTCGCGAAGTCGCCGCCGGACGGCCACACGATCGTGATGGGCCACATCGGCACGTTCGCCGCGAACCCCGCGCTCTACAAGCAGCTGCCCTACGACCCGGTGAACGACTTCGCGCCGATCACGCTCGTCGCGATGGTGCCCAACGTGCTGGTCGTGGGCCCCGCGGTGCAGGCGAAGACGCTCGGCGAGCTCGTTGCGTACGCGAAGGCGAACCCGGGCAAGCTCGACTACGGCTCGGGCGGCAACGGGAGCGCCGCGCACCTCGCGACCGAGTACTTCAGGATGCGCACCGGCGTCCAGATGCAGCACGTCCCGTACAAGGGCACCGGGCCGGCGGTCGCCGACCTCCTCGGCGGCCAGATCGGCGTGATGATCACCGGCGCGCTGCCGCTGATGCCGCACATCAAGTCGGGCAAGCTGCGCCCGCTCGCGGTGGCCTCGCCGAAGCGCCTCGCGATCCTGCCCGACGTGCCGACGATCGCGGAGTCCGGCTACCCGGGGTTCTCCGCGGTCCAGTGGTACGGGCTCTTCGCGCCCGCCGCGACGCCGAAGGAGATCGTCGCGAAGATCAACCGCGATGCGGTCAGGGCACTCAAGGACCCGGCGGTCGCGGAGCGGCTCGCGAGCGAAGGCGCGGAACCCGTGGGCGACACGCCCGAGCAGTTCGGCGCGTTCGTGAAGAGCGAGATCGAGCTCTGGGGCAAGGTGATCCGCGAGAGCGGCGCGAAAGTCGATTAGTTTCATCCGCCCTCGTCCGGGAATGCCCGGACGAGGGGTGACTCGGGGTCGGGTACGCGGCCCGCCGGCCCGCGTACCTGATCCCTTCGGCGTAGCCCTCGTCCGGGGATGCCCGGACGAGGGGTGATCCTGGGTCGGGTACGCGGCCCGCAGGCCGGCGCACCTGCCCCCTTCGACACGGGAGACGACGATGAGGCAGGCGTTCGCAATGGTGGTGCTGTTGGCGGCGAGCGCGGCCGCCCTCGCGGCGGGACCGTTCACGCTGACGAGCCCGGACGTGAAGCACGGCGCGCGCGTCGCCGACAAGCACGTGTTCAACGGATTCGGCTGCAGCGGCGGCAACGTGTCGCCGGCACTCGCGTGGAAGAACGCACCGGCGGGCACGAAGAGCTTCGCGGTCACCGTCTACGACCCCGACGCGCCCACCGGCAGCGGCTGGTGGCACTGGGTCGTGTTCAACCTTCCGGCGTCGACGACGTCGCTCCCCGCCGGCGCGGGCGACGGCTCGGGCTCGAAGCTGCCGCCGGGGACCGTCGAGTCGCGCACGGATTTCGGCAAGCCCGGCTGGGGCGGCCCCTGCCCGCCGCAGGGCGACAAGCCGCACCGCTACGTGTTCACGGTTTACGCGCTCAAGACCGACAAGCTCGATCTCGCGGCCGACAGCCCCGCGGCGATGGTCGGCTTCATGATCAACGCGAACAAGCTCGGCAAGGCGAGCTTCACGGCGACCTACGGGCGCAAGTAGCGCGGCGGGTCGGGCTTCGGCCCGACGGGCGCACAGCCGCGACGCGGCCGGCAGACGGTGGTTCGCCGGGCCGGCACCGGACCCGCGGTGAGGGGCGCGGGTGTCGCGAACCTGCCGCGGGGTTCAGGCCCGAGCCTCGTGCGGCCCGGCGCGTCCTCCGCTCCGGGGGAACCGCGCCAGCGCGTCCTCGACCGCCGCCGCGTTCGCCGACGCGATCGCCTGGAACGGCGGAGAGATGCGTTCGTCGCGCGAGACCGAATGCCAGTACGCCGACGCGATCCGGCCGGCCGCGAGCCACGCGTCGGCGTGGCCGGGGTCGGGTAGCGGAACGGTGAACGCGCGCCCGGGCACTTCCCCCGCGACCGGCGCGTAGCTCGCCGGCAGCATGTCGTAGACCGGCGCGAGGCCGAGGCGTCCGTCGTCGCGCGGCAGGAACGCGAGATTCGACGCGTCCATGCCGGCGTTCGCGATGAAGCGGCCGAACGTCTCGACGACCCGCACCTGCTCCGCGACGCCGCGTTCGAGCCAGCGATCCCGCTCGAGCCGCTCGACGGCGCCCGACCACCCGCCGTCGGGCGGCGAGGCGCCCAGGTATTCCGCGCTCATCGCGGCCAGCGTCACGACCGCGCGCCGTCCGCGCCCGCCGGCGCGATCGAACCGCGTCGTCTCGAGGAACACGCGCGCTCCGCCCTCGACGATTCCGGACTCCACCGCCGCGATGCCCTGCCGGCGCAGGTGCTCGGCCGCGAGGTGCTCGCAGACGAGGAGGTCGCACCAGCGGCGCGCCGGCGCCGAATACTCGGACGGCGAGAACTTGACGAGCACGGAGCGGACCGCGCCGCGGTCGTTCACGGTCGCACCGAACTTCGGCTGGTCGCCGCCGACGACCGCGCCCGGCGCGATGCCCTCGATCGCCCGGCGGGCGAGGTCGGCGTACGCGCGCGGCCGGTCGTCCGGATCGATCGCCCCCGCGCCCTGCGCCCACGCCTCGTAGACGCGCTTCGCCGCCTCGTCGCCGACGACGAGGTCCCCCGCGACGTCGGTTCCGCCTTGCGCGAGGGCGGCGAGCGTGTCGTCGTCCGACCATCGCGCCGGGTCGGCCGGAAGCTCGAGGTCCGCCGCGTGACGCGCCGCGAACGCCAGGCCGAGGAACCCCTCCGGGCGCGCGTCGCGCAGGAAGACCGGCCACCTGTCGCAGGTCCCGTTGCCGCGGGCGCCGCGCATCCAGCGCGGCAGCGTCGCAGGGTCGTCGACGAACATCCCGGCCGGCGCGTAGGGCTTCAGGACCGCGATGCGGTCCATCGCGCCGGCTGCGTCGATCCGGTAGACCGGAACCGCCCGACCCAGACCGGCGATCTCCCGCGCCGCGGCGTAGCGCCGGGCGCGCGCCCGGCCGACCGCGACGATCCGGTCGCCGGCCCGGGTCACCAGCCGCGAGAAGGTCGCCTGGGAGCCGATGCCGACGGCGCGGATCAACGTCTCGGCGCCGGCGAGCGGCGAGCGCTGCAACTCGGCAACGAGCATGTCCTCGTCGAGCATCGCGTCGAGCTAGTCAGAGAGCCATGAATCGATTCTGAATGAAATCATCCGAATAATTCGCCGAAAAGTCAACATCTTGACCATCGGAACCTGGCCGGCGCTGCGGTGCTCCCGGCAAGACAGGGCTCCGCCTATTTTACCGGCGGCCGTCGCCCCTAACGGTCGTTCAGCAAAGGCGAATAGATTCGGCCACGCTAATGCCTGGCGCCTCCGCCAAGGAAGCCCCTGATATCCAATGGCCTGGCGTGGCACCCCGTTGTCTCGGGGTGCGGCCGAGGTCGCGGCCCCGCATGGGACTCGGGGCTCGCGACGTACCGCCAGGGGCGAGACCCGGGCGGCAGGGGCGACGGGGCAGCCTACGCAGCCGCGATCATCCGGATCGGGATCCGGCGCGCGCCGAAGGCGCCGTCGAACCGCTCGAACCGGCCGGGGACGGCGGTGCCGCAGTGACGGCAGTTCCCCTCGGGCGTAAGCCCGTAATCGAGGATCTCGTGCCAGTCGCGGACGATGAGCGGCTTCGCGCAGCCCGGGCAGAACGTGGTGCCGCCGGTGCGGTCGTGCACGTTGCCGGTGTAGACGTGGCGGATGCCCTGCGCCAGCGCGATCTCGCGCGAGCGCCTGAGCGTCGCCGCCGGCGTCGCCGCGAGGTCGGTCATCTTGTAGTCCGGATGGAACGCCGTGAGGTGCAGCGGGACGTCGGGCCCCAGCTCCCGCACGATCCACCGGCTCATCGCCTCGATCTCGGCGGGCGAATCGTTCTTTCCGGGAATCAGGAGCGTCGTGAGCTCGAACCAGCAGCTCGTCCCGTGCTTCAGGTAGACGAGCGTGTCGAGCACCGGATTGAGGTGCGCGCCGCACAGCTTGACGTAGAACTCGTCGGTGAACCCCTTCAGGTCGACGTTCGCGGCGTCCATCTTCGCGAAGAATTCGCGCCGCGCCTCCGTGCCGATGTAGCCCGCCGTCACCGCCACCGTCGCGATCCCGAGCTCGCGGCACGCGTCCGCGGTGTCCATCGCGTACTCGGCGAAGATGACCGGATCGTTGTAGGTGAACGCGACGCTGCGCGCGCCGGTGCGCTTCGCCGCCTTCGCGATCGCCTCGGGCGACGCCGCGTCCATCAGCGTGTCCATCTCGCGCGACTTGCTGATGTCCCAGTTCTGGCAGAACTTGCAGGCGAGGTTGCAGCCGGCGGTCCCGAACGAGAGGATCGACGAGCCCGGATAGAAGTGGTTGAGCGGCTTCTTTTCGACCGGGTCGATGCAGAAGCCCGACGAGCGCCCGTAGGTGGTGAGCACCATCGCGTCGCCTTCGCGCTGGCGCACGAAGCAGGCCCCGCGCTGGCCCTCGTGCAGCCGGCAGTCGCGCGGGCACAGGTCGCACTGGATGCGCCCGTCGTCGAGCCGGTGCCACCAGCGTCCCGGATGATTCGCGCTCGCGTGATCGCTCATCGCTTCGCCTCGTCTGTCGCGAGTTCCCCGTCGAATTCGGCCTCGTGCCACCGGGCCACCGTGTAGCGGGAGACCCGGACCTCGGGGCTCCAGAAATCCGCCGGCAGGCCGGCCTTGCGCTTGAGCGCGCCCACGAAGTCGCGCGGGTCGGGCAGCGACTCCCACACCTGGGGCAGGAACGTCGCGCGCCGGGCCCCGAGCTCGATCACGATCCCGTCGACGCCCGGCTCGAGGCGCGAGAGCAGGTCGTCCTCGCCCGCGACCTCGAAGGCCGCGGGCGGCGCGAGCAGCGACACCTCGACCGTGGTCGCCTCGAGCTCGCGGGAGGTGAGCGGCGCGAAGCGCGGGTCGCGAAACGCGGCGGCGAGCGCGTTCTCGCGCACGTCGACCGCGAGCTTGCGGTGCGCGACCAGGCTGCCGATGCAACCGCGCAGCTCCCCGTCCTGCTCGAGCGTCACGAACGTCGCGCCGGGCTCCTCGAGCGCGGCGTGCCGGCGCACGCGTGCGTCGATCCGTCCGAACGCGCCTTCGATCGCGCCGCGTGCGGCGAGGATCAGCGCGGCCCCGAGGTGCCGGTCGGTCATGGGGAAACCTCCCCCAGGCTCGCCGCTGGCGCGGCGTCGCGCACCCCCTCCTGAAGGAGGGGGCGAGCGCCTTCGGGCGGCCGTGCGGCGCTCATGGAGCAACCTCCCCCCGGCTCGCCGCGGGCGCGGCGTCGCTCACCCCCTCCGTGAACAGGAAGGACGCGTAGCCGACGACGCGCGAGCGGTCCCCGGCGGTGTCGCCCGAGTTGCGCAGGTCGACGAGGGCGGGCGCGAGTCCCCGGCGGCGCGCGCACAGGAGCAGCCCGTTGATCGGCGTCGCGCCGCAGGCCTCCTCGTGGTCGAGCGTCCCGTCGAGCGCGAGGATCCGCTCGGCGCTCGCGCGGTCGATCGCGCGCGCTTCCGCGTACCGGTGGTAGTGCGAGAGGTCGGAGCTCACGACGACGAGCGTCTCCGGTCCGCCCCACAGGCGGTCGAGCACCTGGGCAACCTCGTCCGGCGACGCCGCCCCGACCGCGAACGGCACGATCCGGAAACCGTCGAGCACCGCCTGCAGGAACGGCAGCTGCACCTCGAGCGAGTGCTCGAGCGCGTGCGCCGCGTCGCTCACGACGACCTGCGGCATCCCGGTGACCGCGGCGACCGCCTCGCGGTCGACCTCGACCTCGCCCAGCGGCGTCGCGAACGCGCGCACCGAGGGCAGCGCGAGCCCGCGCACCGCCACGCGGTGGGTGGGGCCGAGGAGGACGACGCGGCGGATCGTGCCGCTCAGCGCGGCCAGGCGCGCGTAGGCGCCCGCCGCGATCGGGCCCGAGTAGACGTAGCCGGCGTGGGGAACGATCAGTGCCTTCGGGACGCCGGCGCACGCCTCCGCGGGGCGGCGCGCCTCGGAGAGGCACCCGCGCACGGTCGCGGCCAGCTCGGCCGGCGAGCCAGGGTAGAACATGCCGGCCACGGCGGCCGGACGGACATCGCGCATGACGCACCTCGAGGGCGTTCTACGTCCCGGGGCCGTGTTCGGACGGCCAGCCGGTGCTCCCCGCTCGCGGGATCCCTCCGGGGTCCCTCGGCGATCCCGACCGATGTGCGGCCGAAGACCCCGAATTCAATGGGGAAATCGAACCGGGGTCAGATTCAAATCTGACCCCGGTGACGGGCATCCGGCGCCGACCAGGGCATCCCAAGCCGGCCGGCGTCAGTCGTCGGTGGCCGCCAGCCGCACGACGTAGCCCCCGGATTTCTCGTCGCGCTCGAGCGCGAGCGCCCCCGCGTCGCGCGCCGCCTCGAGCATCGCGTTGAACGAGCGGAACCCGTAGTAGGACTCGGCGAACCCCGGCCGCACGCGCTTCAGCGCCTGCTTGACCATCGAGCCGTAGACCTTGTCGCTGCCTCGCTCTTCGGCGAGCGCCTCCACCGTACCAACGACAATCTCGATGGCCTCCTGTCGCCGGAGCGCCGCGTTGACCTCCGGCAACGCCCGCCACGCCAACATCGCAGCCCCCGTGAGATTCGGGTCGGCGAGGTCCAACTTTGGCAAGTTTGGGTTGGCACGCATCGTCCTACGGTCGAGCGAATCTGCCGCAACTCCCGGCACATCGTTGGCGGTCACCGCCACCGTGGCCTCGGGACCACCCGCTGTCGCTGCCACCTTGCCGGCCGGCCTGCTCTTCGGCCCCTTCGGTTCCTTCGAAGACGAGGGCTTCGCGGCCGTCCTCTTCGCCGCGCGCTTCTTCTGCTCGCGCACGAGGTCGTCGTAGTAGATGAACTCGTCGCAGTTCGCGATCAGCAGGTCGGAGGTCGAGTTCTTGACGCCGACGCCGATCACGGTCTTCGCGTTCTCGCGCAGCTTCGAGACGAGCGGCGAGAAGTCCGAGTCGCCGCTGATGATCACGAACGTGTCGACGTGCGCCTTCGTGTAGCAGAGGTCGAGCGCGTCGACGACCATCCGGATGTCGGCCGAGTTCTTGCCGGACTGGCGCACGTGCGGGATCTCGATCAGCTCGAAGCTCGCCTCGTGCATCGGCGCCTTGAACGCCTTGTAGCGCTCCCAGTCGCAGTACGCCTTCTTGACGACGATCGAGCCCTTGAGCAGCAGCCGCTCGAGCACCTTCTGGATGTCGAACTTCTCGTAGTTGGCGTCGCGCACGCCGAGCGCGACGTTCTCGAAGTCGCAGAACACCGCCATGTTGGTCACGTCGCTCTCTCGGGCCATCGGGGTCTCCCGTCCTCGCCTGGGATCCTGCAAGATACCACCCCGGTTCGGGGCGCCGCCCACGCGCGCTACACTGCCGCACCGCCCCCGTTGATCGACGCCTGCCGATGCCGACCGCCCTGCGCCCCCTCACGCCGATCGAGGCCCGCGTGCTCGGCGTGCTCGTCGAGAAGGAGCGCACGGTGCCGGACGCCTACCCGCTGTCGCTCAACGCGCTCGTCGCCGGCTGCAACCAGAAGACGAGCCGCTCGCCCCCGATGGAGCTCGCCGAGGCCGACGTGCAGCGGGCGCTCGACGAGCTCAGGCCGCTCTCGCTCGTCGTCGAGTCGTCGGGCGGGCGCGTCATGCGCTACGCGCACAACCTGCCACGCGTGCTGGGGATCCCGACCGAGTCGGCGGCGATCGTCGCGACGCTGATGCTGCGGGGGCCCCAGACGCCCGGCGAGCTCCGGATCAACTGCGAGCGCCTGCACCGGTTCGCGGACATCTCGTCGCTCGAGGCCTACCTTGCGGAACTCGCGGCGAGGTCCGCCGGAGCGCTCGTCGCCGAGCTGCCGCGCGCGGCCGGCGCCCGCGAGAACCGGTGGACGCACCTGCTGAGCGGCGAACCGGCCCCGCCGACCGACGGCGAGCCGCGCGCGGTCGCGCCGGGACTCACCTGCGGCGACGAGGACCGCGTCGCGGCTCTCGAGGCGCGCGTCGCCCGCCTCGAGGACGCGCTGGCCGCGCTTCGGACGGGCCGTTAGGCGCGTTCGCGCCTGTCGCGTTGCGCCGGGCGCCGCCGCGCGAGCACAATGACCGGCTCGCCGGCGCCCGTCGGCCCCCTCTGACCCCCGGAACCTCTTCATGATCGATCTCCAGTCGTTCTACGAGACCTCGAAGCCGATCGTCTTCGCGTTCGCGCTCAAGGTGCTCGGCGCGATCGCGATCTACATCGTCGGCCGCTGGCTCATCGGCATCGTGAGCGCGCTCGTCACCTCGGCGCTCGAGCGGCAGAAGATCGAGCCGACGGTCATCCGCTACATCGGCAACACGATCAGCGTCGCGCTGAACGTGCTGCTGGTGATCGGCATCCTCGGCTACTTCGGCGTCGAGACGACGTCGTTCGCCGCGCTCATCGCCGCGCTGGGCATCGCGATCGGCGCCGCGTGGGGCGGGCTCCTCTCGAACTTCGCCGCCGGCGCGTTCATCCTGGTGCTGCGGCCGTTCAAGGTCGGCGACTTCGTCGAGGCGGGGGAGGTGACCGGCACGGTGCGCGCGATCGGGCTCTTCACGACGGCGATCGACACGCCCGACAACGTGCAGACGTACGTGGGCAACGCGAAGGTGATGGGCGGCACGATCCGCAACTACACGACCAACCCGACCCGGCGCGTCGACCTCACCGCGCAGCTCGACCACACGGTCGATCCGCGCGACGCGATCCGGCGGCTCAAGGAGGCGCTGCCGGCGATCGCGAACGTCGCGAAGGATCCGGCCCCGCAGGTCGAGATCCTCGGCTTCAACGAGCGCGGCACGCAGCTCGCCGTGCGGCCGTTCACGCACAACGACCACTACTGGCAGGTGTACTTCGACACCAACCTCGCGATCCGGGAGACGCTGGGCGCGGCCGGCTACCCGGTGCCCGAGGAATACACGCGCGAGCGCCAGGTCTGACCGCGAACCACCAAGGAGGCCTCCGATGGGACTGCTCGACGGATTGCTGAAGGAAGTGCTGGGCGGCGCGATGGCGCCGGGCACCGCGGACGACCGGGGGCGGCCGGGCGCGGGCGCGCCGCCGGCGCCGGGGATGGGCGGGCTCGAGTCGATCCTGGGCGGACTCGCCGGGGGCGGCGGCGGCTCGACGGGCGGCATGGGCGCGGGCGCAGCGGGGGGCGCGGCGCTGATCGCCGTGCTGATGCAGCTGCTGCAGCGGAACGGCGGCCTGGGCGGCCTGCTGCAGCAGTTCCAGCAGGCGGGCTACGGCAGGGAGGCCGACTCCTGGGTGTCGACCGGCGAGAACTCCCCGATCGGCGGCGACGTCCTGTCGAAGGTGCTGGGGTCGGGCGAGATCGACCGGATCGCTCAGCAGCTCGGCATGTCGCGCGGCCAGGCCGCCGACCAGGTGGCCTCGGCGCTGCCCGATGTGGTGAACCAGATGACCCCGAAAGGCTCGGTGCCAGGCGACAGCGACGACGTCGTGAGCCGCGCGCTGGAGATCCTGCAGCGCAAGGGACGCTGACGCCGCGCGCGGGGGGCGCGCGCCGCGTGCGACAATCGCGGCGCGCCCACGCGGCTCGCGCGTCGCGCCCACGCCCCGCCCTTGGAACCGCTCCCGCTCGCTCACGCCCTGCTGCTCGGCATCGTCGAGGGGCTGACCGAGTTCCTGCCGGTGTCGTCGACCGGCCACCTGATCGTGGTCGGCTCGCTGCTCGGCACGTCCGGCGACGCGGCGAAGGCGTTCGAGATCGCGATCCAGTCGGGCGCGATGCTGTCGGTGGTCTGGGAGTACCGGGCGCGGTTCGGTCGCGCGATCGCCGGCCTGGGTCACGACCCCGCGGCGCGGCGGTTCGCGCTCAATCTCGCGATCGGATTCGCGCCCGCCGCGCTGCTCGGCTACCTGTTCGCGTCCCGGATCAAGGCGGCGCTGTTCGCGCCGGTGCCGGTGGCGATCGCGTTCGTCGCGGGCGCGCTCGTGATCCTGTGGGCCGAGCGGCGCCAGCGGCTGCGGCCGACGAGCGTGCGCGTCGACGACGTCGACCAGATGACGCCGCTCGACGCGCTCAAGGTCGGCGTGGCCCAGGCGTTCGCGCTCATCCCCGGCACGTCGCGCTCCGGCGCGACGATCATCGGCGGGATGCTGTTCGGACTGTCGCGCAAGGCGGCGACCGAGTTCTCGTTCTTCCTCGCGGTGCCGACGCTCGTCGCCGCGGGCGCGTATTCGCTGTGGCACGGCCGCGACGCGCTTTCCGCCGCCGACCTGCCGGCGTTCGGCGTCGGCTTCGCCGCGGCGTTCGTCTCCGCGTTCGCCTGCATCCGCTGGCTGATCCGCTACGTGAGCCGGCACGACTTCGTGCCGTTCGCGTGGTACCGGATCGCGTTCGGGGGCGTCGTGCTCGTCACCGCGTGGACCGGCCTCGTCCGCTGGAGCTGAGCGGGCCGCGCAACGCCCCCGCGCCGGCGGGTTTACCATTCTCCCTTTCGCCTCCCGGACGACCGCCATGGCTCCCGACCACGCCGAACGCACGACCCCCGCGCTGAAGGACCCGTCGCTGCTCCGTCAGCAGTGCTACGTCGACGGACGCTGGTCCGACGCCGAGGGCGGGCGCACGATGGACGTCGTGAACCCCGCGACCGGCCGCCGGATCGGCGCCGCGCCCATGATGGGCGGCGCCGAGACGCGCCGCGCGATCGAGGCCGCGGCGCGCGCGTTCCCGGCGTGGGCCGCGAAGACCGCCAGGGAGCGCGGCGCGATCCTGCGCAAGTGGTACGAGCTGATGCTCGCGAACGTCGACGACCTCGCGATGATCCTCACGACCGAGCAGGGCAAGCCGCTCGCCGAGTCGAAGGGCGAGGTGACGATCGGCGCGGCGTACCTGGAGTGGTTCGCCGAGGAGGCGAAGCGCGTCTACGGCGACGTGATCCCGACGATCGCGGGCGACCGCCGTCTCGTCGTGCTGAAGCAGCCGGTCGGCGTCTGCGCGGCGATCACGCCGTGGAACTTCCCGTGCTCGATGATCACGCGCAAGGTCGCGCCGGCGATCGCGGCCGGCTGCACGGTCGTCATCAAGCCGGCCGAGGCGACGCCGTACTCGGCGCTCGCGCTCGCCGAGCTCGCGCACCGCGCGGGCTTCCCGCCGGGCGTGGTCAACGTGATCACCGGCGACGCACCGGCGATCGGGGCCGAGATGTGCGCGAACCCGACGGTGCGCAAGCTCTCGTTCACCGGCTCGACCGAGGTCGGGCGCCTGCTCATGAAGCAGGTCGCGCCGACGGTCAAGAAGATCTCGCTCGAGCTCGGCGGCAACGCGCCGTTCATCGTGTTCGACGACGCGGACCTCGACGCGGCGGCCGACGGCGCGATCGTGTCGAAGTACCGGAACTCGGGGCAGACCTGCGTGTGCGCGAACCGCTTCTTCGTGCACGAGAAGGTCTACGACGCGTTCGCCGCGAAGCTCGCCGAGCGCGTGCGCGCGCTCAAGGTCGGCCCGGGCACCGAGCCCGGCGTGGCGCAGGGCCCGCTCATCAACGCGGAGGCGGTCGCGAAGGTCGAGGAGCACATCGCCGACGCGAAGGCGCACGGCGCCGGCGTCGCGGCCGGCGGCAGGCGGCACTCGCTGGGCGGGACGTTCTTCGAGCCGACGGTGCTG
This sequence comes from Burkholderiales bacterium, assembly GCA_046347845.1. Classification (GTDB taxonomy): domain Bacteria; phylum Pseudomonadota; class Gammaproteobacteria; order Burkholderiales; family Casimicrobiaceae; genus VBCG01. The sequence continues at coordinate 37,963 of JAXMFH010000002.1, forward strand.
ACCGGCGTCACGCCCGACGCGAAGATCTTCCGCGAGGAGACGTTCGGCCCGGTCGCGCCGCTCATCGCGTTCTCGACCGAGGCCGAGGTGATCGAGCTCGCGAACCGGACCGAGTACGGGCTCGCGTCGTACTTCTACGCGCGCGACCTCGGGCGCGTCTGGCGCGTCGCCGAGGCGCTCGAGTACGGGATGGTCGGCGTCAACACCGGCCTCATCACGACCGAGGTCGCGCCCTTCGGCGGCGTCAAGCAGTCGGGGCTCGGGCGCGAGGGCTCGAAGTACGGGATCGACGAGTACGTCGAGGTCAAGTACGTCGGGTTCGGCGGGCTCGACCGCTGAAGGCCGCCGACGCTGCAGTGACGAACGACCTCGGGCCACTTCGGCGCGGTAGACGACAAAGCGCACAGCGACTAATGAGGTGTCGCATACCGGTATCGCAGCTTTCCGGCGATCGCTTGCGCGCAGAGAATTCGGTCGAAATCAGAATGCGGCCATGGCCGTGCAATAGCCCACGCCGTCAACTCCGACTCCCTCGCGAATCCATCCTCGAGCGACCAGTTCCGACTGGATCGACCGGCGAATCGTGAATCGATGGGCAGGTGCGCCGCCCTGCCCATCGTTGTAGAGCCGATAGACTGGCGCGCTTCCTGTCGGGCAGACTCCGGAGGCGTCCGGCGCAAGTGCGAACATTCGTACGCCTTCGAACTCCCAGTTCGGATTCGCGAGGACGTCCAGACATTCGGCAAGGGCCGCGGTGAAGAAGTGGGAGCTCTTGGGCGCGAATGACGCGCTGAAGAACCGGCACATCGGCGCCGCGCCGACAACCGGCTCGCCGTAGAGCTCGAACGACTCCCCCGTCCGGACCCAGCCGCTGAACGCGCCGCGGTCGAGCGCCGCGATTTCCGCGGGATCGATCGACAGGAAGTAGTGATCGAAGCCGGCGTGGTAGTACTCGATCGCGGTCACGCGCACTGCCGAAGGGGACTCCGCGGGGATTGCGACGGGATCCAGGCGCACCGGAAAGCACGACAGCGCCTCGCTGCACGCGGTCCCCGAGATCTGTCCCCGCTGATTGATCGTGTAGACGCTGGACATCTGCGAACCCGGCATCGGTGGGCGCAGGAGCCCGTCGAGGTCATGCGAAACGCCCTCGGCGGCATTTTGGTAGAAGGAGCGCCACAAGACCTCGCTCCTCGTCGAGCTATAGGAGCCGACGGCTTCGCGGCCGTCGTTGATGCTTCGCGCGAGACTGATGTATGCCGGCGGACCGATCGGCATCATGGTCATCCCGTCGTACAGAAACGCACGCGGCAGTTCATCGGTGCCCGTGCTCGACCAACCGACGACATCTCCTCCCGCGTTAAGACCGATTCCCGCGCTGAAGTTGCCTCCCAGCGTCCCCAGCTCCTTCGCGCGAAGACCCGAGTACAGAAACGCCCGCAGCCGTGGCGGCTGATCAGTGTAGCTGGCAAAGGTCATGGCGCCGGTGACCATGCCAGCGTCGTTGATCGCATTGCCCTCCGAACCGGCGTCGCGATCGACCCCGAGGTCGAAGAGCGTTCCGTCGTCGATGTAGGCGTACGGGATACCATTCGGGTAGACGGCGGCGCCCGTAATCCATCCCGACGCGTTGATGTCGCGGACATCCCGGCGGCCGTTTGCGGTTGCTCCGAGATCGGTGAACTTCCCTGCCCTCCAAGCGAACCCGAGTCTTGTTCCGTCGACGATCCTGTTCCCGATGATCGTGCCGTTCGCGTTGATGGCGGTCGCGTAACTGCGAACGTCTTCGGGGAGGCCGAGCGACCGAAATGCGCCGTCGTGGACAAACGCGTGTTCGGTCCCTCCGGCGTCGTAGTAGTACCCGACGACGTGGCCGAGATCATTCATGCCGGCGGCGAACCCGCCGAAATGCCCGATCGAGCCCAAGGGGATCGCGACGTAGACCGGCGCCGCGCCTGCCGTCGCTGCGAACGCCAACGCAGCGCACAACGCGAGACGACGGGTCGGCTTCACCAGCCCGTCGGCAGCTTCTTCAGGATCGTGATCGTGCGGTCCTCGATCGCGAGGTAGCCGCCCGCGACGAGGTCCTTGAACAGCTTGCCGATCATGTCGCGCGACGCGCCGACGCGCTCGGCGATCGCCTGCTGCGTGAGCTTCTCGGGGACGACCGACGTGCCGTCGCCCGCCGGCACCGCGAGCGCGTTCAGGAGGCGCACGAGCCGGCCGTAGACGTCGGTGAGGGCGAGGCTCTTCACGTCCTCGGTCGTCGCGCGCACGCGCCGGATCAGCTTCTCGATCAGGTGCAGCGCGAACTCGGGGTTCTTCAGGATGAACTCCTGGAACTGCTCGCGGTGGACGACCGCGCAGACGGTCGGCTCGACCGTCACGACCGACGCCGAGCGCACGCCGCCGTCGAGCGCCATCTCGCCCACGTACTCGCCGGTGCCGTGGAACGCGATCGCGAACTCGCGGCCCTGGGCGTTGCTCGCGTACACCTTCACGCGGCCGGACAGCACGATGTAGAGCGCGTCGCCGGTGTCGCCCTCGTGGATCAGCACCGTGTTCTTCGGGAACGTGCGCACGACGCCGGTCTCGGCGATCGCGCGGAGCGTCGCCTCGTGCAGCGGGGCGAACGGGTCCTGCGGGATCGGCGGCGCGGACGACGTCGACATCGGTCGGGTCCGGGGAGGGGGTGGCGCCGATCGTAGCACGCGCGCGGGCGGCGCACGACGCGGGTGCCGCCCTCGGGCCGGGGCGCGCCCACGGCCCGAGCCCGGGGCGCCCGGTCCGGCCGCCGCGGCGCGGCGTCAGCTGTACTTGCGCAGGTCGTCGATCACCTTGCCGTCGTTCGGCAACTCGCCCGGCGCGTGGAACGCGACCTCGCCGCGGAGCTTGGTCACCTCGCGGATCGACGCGACGATCGCCTCCGCGTGCGACGAGGCGTTCGGCGCGACCTCGACGTGCAGCGTCATCCGGTCCTGCATCTCGGGATTGTCGACGACGAGCCGCGCCTTCGCGATCTCCGGGTGCCGCCGCGCGATCGTCGCGACCTGCGACGGGTGGACGAACATGCCCTTGATCTTGGTCGTCTGGTCCGCGCGCCCCATCCAGCCCCTGATGCGGGCGTTCGTGCGTCCGCAGGGCGAGACGCCGGGCAGGAACGCGGACAGGTCGCCGGTCCCGAAGCGGATCAGCGGGTAGTCGGCGTTCGCGAGCACGGTCACGACGACCTCGCCGACCTCGCCGGGCGCCACGGGATCGCCGGTGCCCGGCCGCACGATCTCGACGAGCACGCCCTCGTCGACGACGAGCCCCTCGCGCGAGGGCGTCTCGTACGCGATGCTGCCCACGTCCGCGGTCGCGTAGACCTGGTAGGCCGCGACGCCGCGCGCGGCGAGCGCGTCGCGCAGGCTCGGCGGGAACGCCTCGCCCGACACCAGCGCCTTCCTGAGGCTCGTGATCGGCGTGCCCGCCTCGTCCGCCTTCTCGAGCAGGATGCGCAGGAACGACGGCGTCCCGACGTAGCCGTCCGGCCTCAAGTCCGCCATCGCCTGCACCTGCTGCTCGGTCTGGCCGGTGCCCGCCGGGAACACCGTGCAGCCCAGCGCGTGCGCGCCGGTCTCGAGCATCGAGCCCGCCGGCGTGAAGTGGTAGGCGAACGTGTTGTGCACGAGATCGCCCGCGCGGAATCCCGCGGCGTGGAGCGCGCGCGCGAGCCGCCAGTAGTCCGGCGCGCCTCCCTCGGGCTCGTAGATCGGTCCGGGCGACGCGAACACGCGCTTCACGCCCGGCCGCCCGCCGCCCCAGCCCGAGGCCGCGAGCCCGCCGAACGGCCGCGACGACTTCTGGATCTCGGCGAGCTCGGACTTGCGCGTGACCGGCAGCCGCGCGAGCGCCTCGCGGCTCGTCACCGCTGCGGGATCGACTTGGGCGAGCAGGCGGGCGAAGGCGCCCGCGTGCGCCTTCGCGTGCGCGATCTGCTTCGGCAGCCGCTCGAGGATCGCGCGCTCGCGCGCCTCGGGGTCGCGCGTTTCCAGGGCGTCGTAGTGGTCGGTCATGGGAGGGCAGGTGACGTGGAATGGGCGACGGGCGACGGTTCGCGGACGCGCCCCGGGCTTCGCTGCGCGCCGCGGCACGTTGAGGCGGCGGGCACCGCTGCCGGCCGGCGACGGCGCGGCGCGGCGTTCGATCGCCCATCGCCCATCGGCGATCGCCCGTGTCAGGCGAGCCAGCGCTTGCGCCGGCGGTAGTGCTTGACGTCGCGGAAGCTCCTGCGGCCCGCCGACGAGAGGCCGAGGTAGAACTCCTTGACGTCCTCGTTGCTCGCGAGGCCCTTCGCGTCGCCGTCCATCACGACGCGGCCGTTCTCGAGGATGTAGCCGTAGTTCGCGTAGCGCAGCGCGACCATCGTGTTCTGCTCGGCGAGCAGGAACGACACGCGCTCCTTCGCGTTCAGGTCGCGCACGATCTCGAAGATCTCCTCGACGATCTGCGGCGCGAGCCCCATCGACGGCTCGTCGAGCAGGATCATCGTCGGCTTCGCCATCAGCGCGCGCCCGATCGCCGTCATCTGCTGCTCGCCGCCCGACGTGTAGCCCGACTGGCTCGCGCGCCGCTGCTTGAGGCGCGGGAAATAGTGGTAGACCCGCTCGAGCGCCTCGGCCAGCTCGCCGCGCGACACGTTGCGCGTGAACGCGCCGGTCAGCAGGTTCTCCTCGACCGTCAGGTGCTGGAAGCAGTGGCGGCCCTCCATCACCTGGCACACGCCCATCCGCACGAGCTCGTTGACGGTGAGCCGGTCGACGCGCTTGCCCTTGAACTCGATCGTGCCCTTCGTCACCTCGCCGCGCTCGGCGGCGAGCAGGTTCGAGATCGCCTTCAGCGTCGTGCTCTTGCCCGCGCCGTTCGCGCCGAGCAGCGCGACCACCGACCCCTCGGGCACCTCGAGCGACACGCCCTTGAGCACGAGGATCACGTGGTCGTAGATCACCTCGATGTTGTTGACCGAGAGGTACCGCGCAGGGGCGGCGGCGGGGGCGTGGGCGGTCGTCGTGGACATGGCGTCGTCGGGCGCGGCGGGGCGCTCGTGGCTTCCTCGCCTCCGCCCCGGGAAGGGCCCCGGGAGGAGAAGGCTGGGGCGAGGAGGGCGCACCCGCCCTCGCCCCAGCCCTCTCCCGCGTGTCGCGGGAGAGGGACGGGTCACGCGCTCGCGGCGATCACATCTCCTTCGAGCAGTCGCGCGGCGTGATCTTCTTCTCGGCCGCGTACTTGGCGGCGCTCTCGTCGACCATCTTGCGCACGAGGTCCTTGTCGCCGGCCATGAACGGCGTCAGCGGCTTGAAGCCCTTGCCGTCCCACTGCTGGAACCGGACCATCCCCGAGCCCTCGTGATCGAGGCAGCTCGTCTTGATCGGCGGGAACATGCCGCCGGCGCCGAGCTCCTTGATCCGCGCCTCGGTGAGGTTCAGGTTCTCGAGGCCCCAGCGCACCTGCTCGGGCGTCATCACCTTGCCCTTGCCGTACTTCTCCTGCGCCTTGCGGATCGCCTCGACGATGATGATCCCGTAGCTCACGCCGCGCGTGTGGTAGATCGAGCCGATGCGCGAGGTGTCCTCGAGGTTGCCCTTGCCGGCCCCGTAGACCTTCTTCTGGATGTCCTGCATCACCGGGAAGCCGGTGCCGGGCGCCGAGAACGCGGCCGTGATGTAGCCCTTCGAGGCGTCGCCGGCGGGGATCACGTCCTCCTCGGAGCCCGCCCACCAGACGCCGACCATCTTGGTGCGCGGGAAGCCGACCTTCGCCGCGGCCTTGAGCGCCGTCGGGTTCATCACGCCCCAGCCCCACAGGATCACGTAGTCGGGCTTCGCCTGACGGATCTGCAGCCACTGCGACTCCTGCGTGTTGCCCGGGTGCGCGACGGCGATCTTGATGAGCTCGAAGCCGTGCTTCGCCGCGAGCGCGTCGAGCACCGGGATCGGCTCCTTGCCGAACGCCGAGTCGTGGTAGAGGTGGACGATCTTCTTGCCCTTGAGCTTGTCGAGCCCGCCCTCCTTCTGGCCGAGGTAGGCGATCATCGCCGCGGCCTGGTTCCAGTAGGTCGTGCCGACCGGGAACACCCAGTTGAACACGCGCCCGTCGGCGGCGTTCGCGCTGCCGTACCCGAACGTGGTCATCGGGATCCTGTCCTGCGCGACGCGGTCGAGCAGGCCGTAGGCGATGCCCGTCGACAGCGGCTCGACGGTCGAGGCGCCGCCGTTCTTCTTCTTGAGCCGCTCGTAGCACTCGACGCCGCGCGAGGCGTTGTACTCGGTCTCGCACTCCTCCCACAGGAGCTTGACGCCGTTGATGCCGCCGGTCGCGTTGATCAGGCTGAAGTAGTCGATCGCGCCGCCGAAGTACCCCGAGCCGCCGGCCGCGTAGGGGCCCACGCGGTAGGACAGGATCGGGATGAACTGCTCGTTCTGCGCCGACGCGGCCGAAGCGGCGCCGAGCAGGGCGAGGCCCAACAGGGCCGAGGTCACTTTCGCTTTCATGGTTCTCCTCCTTGCAAATCGTCTCCGGACGAAGGCGATGGTTCGTGCTGCATGCGGTGACAGGGAGCGGCGCGCCGTCAGTGCGGGAACGGCCACAGCCGCAGCTTCTCCTTGGCGATCTGCCAGAGCCGGGCCAGCCCGTGCGGCTCGACGATCAGGAAAAAGATGATGAGCCCGCCGAACACCATCAGCTCGAGGTTCGAGGTCAGGCTCTTCGACACGTTGAGGTGGACGGTGGACTCCAGGAAAGCGACGAACACGTTGAGGAAGATCGGCAGCAGCGCGATGAACGCGCTGCCGAGGAACGATCCCAGGATCGTGCCGACGCCGCCGATGATGATCATGAACAGGATCCGGAAGGACAGGTCGAGGTTGTACGCCTCCGGCTCGACGGTGCCGAGGTAGGCGTACGCGAACAGCGCGCCCGCCACGCCGCAGTAGAACGAGCTGATCGCGAACGCGAGGAGCTTGGTCGGCATCAGCCGGATGCCGATGACCTCGGCCGCCACGTCCATGTCGCGCACCGCCATCCACGAGCGGCCGACGTTGCTCCGCGCGAGGTTCTTCGCCGCGAGCGCCATCACGCAGACGATCGTCAGCACGAGCAGGTACTTCGACGCCGCCGTCTCGAAGGAATAGCCGAGGATCTCGATCTGCTGCGCCGTGATGACGCCCGACGAGCTGTAGTTCGAGAACCAGCCCACCTTCGACAGGCACCAGAGGATGAAGAACTGCGCCGCGAGCGTCGCGACCGCGAGGTAGAAGCCGCGGATGCGCAGGCTCGGCAGGCCGAACAGGATCCCGACCAGCGCCGCCATGAGCCCGCCGCCGACGAACGCGAGCAGGATCGGCATGCCGGGGATCCGCAGCATGAAGTTGTACGAGGCGAACGCGCCCACGGCCATGAACGCCGCGGTGCCGAGCGAGAGCTGCCCGCAGTAGCCGGTCAGGATGTTGAGGCCGATCGCCGCGAGCGACAGGATCAGGAACGGGATCAGGATCGCCGAGAACACGTACTGGGACGCGACGAACGGGACGACGGCGAACGCGACGACGAGGATCGCCGCGATCCCGATGCGGTCCTGCCGCAGCGGGAAGATCGCCGAGTCCTCGACGTAGCTCGACTTGAACTGGCCTGCTTCGCGGTAGAACATGGCTCGCGGGGGCCTTCCGGGTCAGATGCGGCGGATGATCTTCTCGCCGAAGAGGCCTTCCGGCCGCACCAGCAGGAACACGAGCGCGAGCACGTAGGGGAACCACCCCTCGATGCCGCCGCCCACCGAGGGCCCGAGGTAGACCTCGGCGAGCTTCTCGGAGGCGCCGATGATCAGCCCGCCGACGATCGCCCCGGGGATCGACTCGAAGCCGCCCAGGATCAGCACCGGGAGCGCCTTGAGCGCGACGAAGGTCAGCGCGAACTGGACGCCGTTGCGCGCCCCCCACAGGAGCCCCGCGACCAGCGCGACGAACCCGGCGACGCCCCAGACGATCCCCCAGATCTGCTGGAGCGGGATGCCGACGGCGAGCGCCGCCTGGTGGTCGTCCGCCACCGCGCGCAGCGCGCGGCCGATGCGCGTGCGGCTGAAGAACAGCGCGAGCGAGGTCACCAGGATCGCCGCGACGCCCGCGGCGGCCAGGTCGAACTTCGAGATGCTCATGCCGAACCGGTCCGACACCCACTCGATCGGCTCGTCCTGCAATCCGATGTCGAGCCCGCGCACGTTCGCGCCCCAGGCCATCTGCGCGAGCCCCTCGACGAGGAACGCGAGGCCGATCGTCGCCATGAACAGCGTGATCTGCGGCTGGTTGACCAGCGGGCGCAGCACGAACCGCTCGGTGACGAGCCCCAGCACGACCATGACCACGAGCGTGACCGGCAGCGCGAGCCAGGGCGACAGCCCCTCCTCCATCACGCCCACGAAGGTCAGCGCGGCGAAGAACACCATCGCGCCCTGCGCGAAGTTGAACACGCCCGACGCCTTGTAGATCAGCACGAAGCCGAGCGCGACGAGCGAGTACATGACGCCCGACAGGAGGCCGCCGATCAGGACTTCGATGAAGAACGACATGGCCGCTGCCCTAGTGTGCGACGCCGAGGTAGGCGTCGATGACCGCCTGGTTGGCCCGGATCTCGTCGGGCGGCCCGTCCCCGATCTTCTTCCCGTAGTCGAGCACCACGACCCGGTCCGAGATGTCCATCACCACGCCCATGTCGTGCTCGATCAGCACGATCGTCGTCCCGTACTGCTCGTTCACGTCCAGCACGAAACGGCACATGTCCTGCTTCTCCTCGACGTTCATCCCCGCCATCGGCTCGTCGAGCAGCAGCATCGTCGGCTCCGCCGCCAGCGCTCGCGCCAGCTCCACCCGCTTCTGCAGGCCGTACGGCAGCCGCCCCACCGGCGTCTTCCGGATGTGCTGGATCTCCAGGAAGTCGATGATCTCCTCCACCTTGCGCCGGTTCTCGAGCTCCTCCCGCCGCGCCCGCCCCAGCCAGATCGCCTGCTCGACGAAGCTCGCCCGCATCCGCAGGTTGCGCCCGGTCATGATGTTGTCCAGCACCGTCATGCCCTTGAACAGCGCGATGTTCTGGAACGTGCGCGCGATCCCGTGCATCGCCGCCTCGTGCGTGTTCATGTCGCGCCGCACCTCGCCCCGGAACGTGATCGTCCCCTGCTGCGGCCGGTAGACGCCGTTGATCACGTTCAGCATCGAGCTCTTGCCCGCCCCGTTCGGCCCGATGATCGCCCGCACCTCGTGCTCGCGCACGTCGAAGCTGATGTCGGTCAGCGCCTTCACCCCGCCGAACGCCAGCGAGATGTGCTCGAGCCTCAGGATCACGTCGCCGATGCGGCGGCCCGCGCTCGTCATCGTGCCGCCCTCCGGGCGCGCCGCGCCCGCGTCATGCCGCCTTCCTCGTCGCGGCGGGGAACGTCTTCGCGTCGACGATCCTGAGGTCGGCGGCGACCTTGCCGGTCCGGCCGTCCTCGAACTTCACCTGCGTCTCGATGTGCTGGACCTCGCGCCCCTCGTAGAGCGCGTCGATCAGCACCTTGTACTTGTCCGCGACGAAGCCGCGCCGGACCTTGCGCGTGCGCGTGAGCTCGTCGTCGTCCGGGTCGAGCTCCTTGTGCAGCACGATGAAGCGGTGGACCTGCGACTCCGCGAGCCCCGGCTCGGTGGCGAGCTCCGCGTTGACCTGCTCGACGCACTCGCGGACGAGCTCGATCACCTCGGGCTTGCCGGCCAGGTCCACGTAGCCCGAGTACGCGAGCCCGCGGCGCTCGGCCCAGTTGCCGACCGAGCCGATGTCGATGTTGATGAACGCGCACACCTTGTCGCGGCCGTGGCCGAACGCGACCGCCTCCTTGACGTGCGGGAAGAACTTGAGCTTGTTCTCGATGTAGTTCGGCGCGAACATCGCGCCGCCGGCGAGGTGCCCGACGTCCTTCGACCGGTCGATGATGCGCAGGTGGCCGTCCGCGTCGAAGATCCCGGCGTCGCCGGTCCGGAAGTAGCCGTCCGGGTCGATCGACTCGGCGGTCGCGTCCGGACGGTTGTAGTACTCGGTGAGCAGCATCGGCCCGCGGACGAGCACCTCGCTGTTCTCGCCGATCTTCACCTCGACGTGCGGCGCGGGCGGGCCGACGGTGTCGAGCTTGACGCCCCCGTCCGGCTGCAGGCACACGTACGCGCAGGTCTCGGTCGATCCGTAGAGCTGCTTCAGGTTGATGCCGATCGACCGGTAGAAGCGGAAGAGGTCCGGGCCGATCGCCGCGCCCGCCGTGTACGCGACGCGGATGCGGCTCATGCCGAGCACGTTGCGCAGCGGGCCGTAGACGAGCCAGTCGCCCAGCGTGTAGCGCACGCGGTCGAGCAGGGAAACCGGCTTGCCGTCGAGGATCTCGGCGCCGCAGCGCTTCGCGACCGCCATCGCGCGGTGGAACATCCAGCGCTTGATCGCTCCCGCGTCCTCCATCCGGATCATCACCTGCGTGAGCAGGTTCTCGAAGATCCGCGGCGGCGCGAAGTAGTAGGTCGGCCCGATCTCGCGCAGGTCGGTCATCACCGTGTCGCCGGACTCCGGGCAGTTGATCGTGAAGCCGGCGACCAGCCACTGCGCGTAGCTGAACAGGTGGTCGCCGACCCAGGCCATCGGCAGGTACGAGAGCACGCTGTCGTCGGCGGTGAGCCGGTCGAAGACGATGCCGCCCTCGGCCGCGGTGATGAACGCGCGGTGGCTCTGCCGCACCCCCTTCGGCTTGCCGGTCGTGCCGGACGTGTAGAGCATCACCGACACGTCGTCCGGCCGGCCCTTCGCGACCTCGGCGTCGAAGAAGCCCTCGTGTTCCTCGTCGTGGCGGCGGCCGGCCTCGACGAGCGAGTCGTAGCTCGCGACGCCCTCGTAGCCGTCCCCGGCGTAGTTGCGCAGGCCCCGCGGGTCGTCGTAGATCACGTGCGCGAGCGTGGGCACCTGCGGCCGCGCCTCGAGCATCTTGTCGACCTGCTCCTGGTCCTCGACGATCGCGTAGCGGATCGCCGCGTCGTTCAGCACGTAGACGAACTCGTTGGCGGGCGCGTCCTGGTACATCGGCACCGGGACGCCGCCCAGGCACTGCGCCGCCGCCATCGCCCAGTAGAGGCGCGGCCGGTTGTCGCCGATGATCGCGAGGTGGTCGCCCCGCTTGAACCCGATCGACGCGAGCCCGCACGCGATCGCGCGCACCTCGGCGACGACCTCGGCCCACGTCCAGGTCTGCCAGATGCCGAGGTCCTTCTCGCGCGTGGCCGGATGGCCCGGCCGCGCCGTCGCGTTGTGCAGCAGACGGCGCGGAAGCGTGTCGAGCGCCTGCTCCATGACTCCTCCTCGAAGCGCGAGACCGGGCGGTCCCGACCCGGCGCCGCCTCTTCGGGGCGGTCGCCCTGCGATCCTTCCCCGGCCGGGACGATACGCGCGGCCGGGCCGTCCATCTTATCTCAGGTTCCGGGGGGGCCGGCGGCCAGGCGGCGCGCACGACCCCGTCCCAGCGGGACGTGCCGTCCGCCCGCGTAGAATCCGTCGGGCGGGACCTCGAACGTTACGCCGGCCGTTCCGGCCGCGGCTGTCGCCGGCCCGACATTCCGCCGCGTCGCCTCCGGGGTCGCCGCCCCGCCCGACTCCCGCCCGCCCCGCCCCATGTCCACGCCCGCCTTCCGCCGCATGCTCGCCGCCAGCGCGTGGGCGCGCGCGCTCCCGCCCGCCGACTTCGACCGCGTGGTCGCGGAAACCGTCGTGCGGAGCTGCCCCGCGGGCGGCCTCGTGTGCCGGAAGGGCGAGGCGGTCGACCACTGGACCGGCGTCGTCGACGGGCTCGTCAAGATGGCGAACGTGTCGGTCGAAGGGAAGCCCACGAGCTTCACCGGCATCGGGACCGGCGGATGGTTCGGCGAGGGGTCGCTGCTCAAGGACGAGCCGCGCCGCTACGACATCGTAGCGCTGCGCGAATCGCAGATCGCCTACATGCCGCGCGCGACCTTCGCGCGGCTCCTCGACACGAACTTCGCGTTCAACCGGTTCCTGATCGTCCAGCTGAACGAGCGCCTGGGCCAGTTCATCGCGATGATCGAGCACGACCGGCTGCGCGGCCCCGAGGCGCGCCTCGCGCGCTCGATCGCCGGGCTCTTCAACCCGGTGCTCTACCCGGGGATCGGCGCCTCGCTGCCGGTCTCGCAGGAGGAGCTCGGGCAGCTCGTCGGGCTGTCGAGGCAGCGCGTGAACCAGGCGCTCAAGCGGCTCGAGGGCGACGGTCTCCTCCGCGTCGAGTACGGCGGCGTGACGGTGCTCGACCTCGCGCGGCTGCGCACCTACGGGGAATAGCCGGGCGCGCGCGTCGGCCGGGATCGCGCGGCGCGGGCGTTCCCGGCAGCTACAATCGCGCGCCGCCCCCCCGACGGATGCCGCCGATGCCCACCTCGATCGAAACGCTCGTCCACGCGCTCTCGTCCGCGCATCGCGGAGCCCGCCTCGCGCCGGCGGACGAGCTCGACGCGCTCAACGTCACGCTCGCGGAGGGGTACGCGGCGCAGGCCGGCGTCGTGATCGCGCTGGGCGAGCGGGTCGCGGGCTGGAAGGTGGGCTTCGGACCCGACCGGCAGCCCGCCGCGGCGCCGCTCGTCGCGGGCGTGGTCGTGCCCTCGGGCGGCACGCTCGCGCTGCCGCGCGGCCGCCCCGCGCTCCTCGAGATCGAGATCGCGTTCAGGCTCGCGCGCGACCTTCCGCCGCGTCCCGACCGTCCCTACACGCGCGGCGAGGTCGTCGACGCGATCGACGTCGCGCTCGCGGGCGCGGAGCTGATCGCGGCGCGCGGCGGCCTGCCGGCCGAAGGCACGCCGTTCCCGCGCTTCGTCGCGGACCTGCAGGGGAACGCCGGCTACGCGTGCGGAAGCGCGACGCGCGCGTTCGCCTCGCTCGACCTCGAGGCGTGCCGGGTGACCCTCCACGTCGACGACGAGCGCGTGCACGACGCGGTCGGCGGCCATCCGCAGGGCGATCCGTACGCGCCGCTCGTCGCGTGGGCGAACGCGCAGTGCGACCGGCTGGGCGGCCTGCGGGCGGGCCAGGTCGTGACGACCGGCACGATGACGCCTCCGCGTCCGATCGAGCGGCCGTGCCGGGTGCGCGCGGCGATCGAGGGCGTGGGCGAGGTCGCGGTCGCGCTCGCCGCCCCGCTCGATTGACGCCGGCCGGCGATCAGCGCGCCGCGGCGCGCTCGTTCTGGAGGCGGTAGATCGCGAGGTCGGGAGGCGACGACGCTCCGCGAAACGCCGCCCCGGCGGCGAACGCGCGTGCCTGCGCCTCGAAAGGGACGGCGTCGCCCCAGCCTTCGACCAGCACGACCCAGCGCGGGACCGCGGTCGCGGTGCCTCGCGCCCGCTTCTCGGCGGTCTCGATCGCGCTCGCCGCCTCGTCGGCGACGAGCAGGTGGGCGCCCGCGACGCCCGGCGCCTGCGCCAGTGCGTCGAGCGCCGTCGCCATCGCGGCCCGGTGGGCGGCCGCCGACGCGTCGGGGACGTCGTAGCGGACCGTCGCGATCAGTCCGCCCTCCCCGGCGCCGCGCGAGTGGGCGACCTCGCACAGCGAGCGCGCGACGCCCCTGAAGTGCCGGACCGTCTCGACCGTCCACGGCGTCGGGTGGTCGAGGCGATCGAGGTAGTCGCGGCCCGACAGCACGGCGGTCGTCGCCGTCTCGTAGAGGTTGAAGAACTCGGGCGCGCCCGCGATCGCGACGTAGCGCCGACCGCGCAGGAAGCCGGGGATCGCGGCGCGCTCGGGCATGTGCTCGGTCCCGTGCCACGCGTAGAACGCCTCGCGCCCCTCGGGCGCGATGTCGTGCCAGATCGCGACCGCGCCGGACCCCGCGAGGCTCATCGCCCGAGGACGGGTCGGCAGCGACGCGGCGAGGGTCCGGCCGTCGCCACGCCTCGCGAGAGCGTGCGCTTACTTACCATCGATGCCACCGCACGAGGCGGCGGATTCACTTCGCCGGATAGTCGTAGAAGCCCCGGCCCGACTTGCGGCCGAGCCAGCCGGCCGCGACCATCTCGCGCAGCAGCGGGGCCGGCCGGTACTTCGGGTCGGCGAAGTCGCGGTAGAACACCTCCATCACCGCGAGCATCACGTCGAGACCGATCATGTCGGCGAGCGCGAGCGGGCCGATCGGGTGATTGCAGCCGAGCTTCATGCCGTCGTCGATCGCCTGCGCGCTCGCGAGCCCTTCCTGCAGCGCGAAGATCGCCTCGTTGATCATCGGGCACAGGATACGGTTGACGACGAAGCCGGGACTGTTGCGGACGACGATCGGCGTCTTGCCGAGCCGCTTCGCGAAGCCTTCGGCCGCCGCGACCGTCGCGTCCGAGGTCTGCAGCCCGCGGATCAGCTCGACGAGCGCCATCATCGGCACCGGGTTGAAGAAGTGCATGCCGATGAAGCGGTCGCCGCGCTTCGTGACCGCCGCGAGCTGCGTGATCGAGATCGACGAGGTGTTCGACGCGACGATCGCGCCGTCGCGCGCGATCTCGTCGACCTTCCTCAGGATCTCGACCTTGACCGCCGGGTTCTCGGTGGCCGCCTCGACGATCAGGTCGGCCTCCCCGAGGTCGTGGTAGCGCGTCGTCGCGCGCACGTGCGCGAGCGCGGCGTCGCGCTGCGCCTGCGTGAGCTTCTCCTTCTTGACGAGCCGGTCGAGGCTGCCCGCGATCGTGGCACGGCCCTTCTCGAGCGCGGCCTCCGAGACGTCGACCATCACCGCCTCGACGCCCACCGCCGCGCAGGCCTGCGCGATGCCGTTGCCCATCGTGCCGGCGCCGATCACGCCGACCGTCCTGATCGTGCTCATCGAGACTCTCCCGCGTAGCGAAAGCCCCGATTATGCCGCGCGTCGCGCCCGCGCCCGCGGGCCGGCCTCCGCGGGACCTTTCAGCCCGCCACGCCCAGGCGGTCGGGCGCCATGGCGGCGGACGCGCGCACGCGCGGCGGGCGCGCGGCGAGCCCCGCGAGGAACGTGTCGACGAGCGCGGGCGCGGCAGCGCGGAGGTCGCAGCACGACGGGTCCCGCGTCCACTGGTGCATGAGCCCGGTCAGGTAAGCGTAGAGCGCCTGCGCGGCGAGCGGCACGTCGGTGTCGCGCGGCAACTCGCCGGCCGCGACCGCCCTGGCGATCATCGATTCGACGCGCGTGCGCGCGTGGGCGCAGTCACGGTCGTGCCGCTCGCCGACGCCCGCGAGCTCGCCGGCGAGCTCGCTGCGGTGGAACATGATCTCGAAGACGGCCTGCGCGCGCGCATCGCCCGAGAGATGCTCGAGCGCGTCGACGCACAGCGCGCGCAGCGCGGCGAGGGGCGAGCCACCGTTCGCCTCGCTCGCCCGCTCGGCCAGCGTGTCGAGCGGGCTCGTGGCGCGCTGGCACATCGCGGTGAACAGGTCGGCCTTGTCGCGGAAGTGCCAGTAGACGGCGCCGCGCGTCACGCCCGCCTCGGCCGCGACCTCGGCGAGCGAGGTCCGGGTCACGCCGCGGTCCCGGAAGACGCGCTCGGCGGCGTCGAGCAGCTGCTCACGGGTGGCGGCGGCGTCTTCGCGGGTTCGTCGTGCCATCGGCGGTCAAATTCCGGCTGAATCGGGCTTGCAAACATGCATGAATGTATGTAAGTTGGCCGGCCCGGTCAAGCTGCGACGCAACAACAAGCACAACAACCTCCTCCGGAACGGAACCCGCGCCATGCCCGCTGCGATCCCCGCCTCCCCCACGAACTCCGCGCTCCGCCTCGCCGGCGCGCTCGCGCTCGCGGGCCTCCTGACCGCGTGTGGCCAGGGCCAGCCCGGCGGCGGGCACGGCGGCTTCCCGCCGGCGCCGGTGTCGGCCGTCGCGGTCCAGCCGCGCACCCTCCCGGTCTCGTGGGAGTACGTCGGCCAGACCACCGGCTCGAAGGACGTCGAGGTCCGCGCCCGCGTCACCGGCATCCTCGAGGCCAAGCTCTACGTCGAAGGCTCGGCGGTGAAGGCGGGCCAGCCGCTGTTCACGATCGACCCGAAGCCGCTCGAGGCGCAGGCGGCGGCCGCGCGGGCGGAGGTGGCGCGGGCGGAGGCGCAGCTCGCGCAGGCCGAGCGCGAGGCGGCGCGGCTCAAGCCGCTCGCCGAGCGGCGGGCGGTCGGGCAGAAGGAGGCGGACGACGCGATGTCGGCGGCCGACCTCGCGCGCGCCTCGCTCAAGGCCGCGCAGGCGAAGCTCGCGGAGGTCGAGCTCAACCTGGGCTACACGCGCGTCACCGCGCCGGTCGCCGGGCTCTCCAGCCGCGCGATGAAGTCCGAGGGCAGCCTCGTCACGGCGAACGAGACGCTGCTCACGGTGATCTCGCAGGTCGACCCGATCTGGGTGCCGTTCAACGTGTCGGAGAACGAGCGGCTCGCGATCGACGCCTCCGTCGCGGCGGGCCGCCTCGTGCTGCCGAAGGACAACGGCTACGAGGTGACCGTGAAGCTCGCGGACGGCACCGTGTTCCCGCGCCCCGGGCGCATCACGTTCGCGGACACGCGCGTGAACCCGGCGACCGGCTCCTACGAGATGCGCGCGGAGCTCCCGAACCGCGACCTCGCGCTCAAGCCGGGCCAGTTCGTGCGCGTGCAGCTCAGGGGCGCCGTGCGACGCGACGCGATCGCCGTGCCGCAGGCGGCGGTCCTCGACGGCCCGCAGGGCAAGTTCGTCTACGTGCCGGGCAAGGACAAGGACGGCAGGGACGTCGCGCTGCCGCGCCCGGTCACCGTGGGGCCCTGGGTCGAGGCGGACGGCGCGAACCTCTGGATCGTCGAGACCGGGCTCGCCGCGGGCGACCGCGTGATCGTCGACGGCATGGCGCGGCTCCTCGCGCCGGGCTCGCCGATCGTGCTGGGACCGCCGCCCGGCGCGCCGGGAACGCCGGCCGCCGCCGGCGCACCGCCCGCCGCGCCCGCGCAGGCCGGCGCGAAGGACGACGCGAAGCCGGCCGCGCCGGCGAAGCCCTGACGCGCGGGAGCGGCCATGTTCTCGCGCTTCTTCATCGACCGCCCGATCTTCGCGGCGGTCATCTCGGTCTTCCTCGTGCTCGCGGGGCTCGCCGCGATGCGCGTGCTGCCGATCGCCCAGTACCCGGAGATCGCGCCGCCGGTCGTCACCGTGCAGGCCATCTACCCGGGCGCCTCCGCCGAGGTCGTGGAGCAGACGGTCGCGGCGCCGCTCGAGAACGCGATCAACGGCGTGCCGGGCATGATCTACATGGGCTCGAACTCGTCGTCGAACGGGCTCGTGCAGATCCAGGTGACCTTCGAGATCGGCACGAGCATCGACGACGCGACGGTCAACGTCAGCAACCGCGTCAAGCAGGTCGAGTCGCGGCTGCCGCTCGAGGTCCGGCGGCAGGGCGTGACGGTCGAGCGCGGCAGCTCGTCGTTCCTGCAGGTGCTGGCGTTCTACGCGCCCGACGGCGCGCACGACGACCTGTTCATCTCGAACTACGTCACGCTCAACGTGCTCGACGAGCTGAAGCGCCTGCCGGGCACGACGAACGTGCAGATCTTCGGCGCGAAGGACTACGCGATGCGGATCTGGCTCAAGCCCGACCGGCTCGCGCAGCTCAGGCTCACGCCGACCGACGTCGCCGCCGCGATCAACGAGCAGAACGCGCAGTTCGCGGCCGGCAAGGTCGGCGCCGCGCCGATCGGCCCGAAGCAGGACCTCGTCTACACGGTCACGACGCAGGGACGGCTCGCCGACGCGAAGGAGTTCGGCGCGATCATCGTCCGCGCGAACCCGGACGGCTCGACGGTCCGCCTGGCCGACGTCGCGCGCGTCGAGCTCGGCAGCAAGGACTACGACTTCGTCGGGCGCTACAACGGCAAGGCGGCGACGCTGGTCGGCGTCTTCCTCGCGCCCGGCGCGAACGCGCTCGAGGTCGCGAAGACCGTCACTTCGCGCGTCGGCGAGCTCGCGAAGCGCTTCCCGGAAGGGCTCGCCTGGGCGGTCCCGTACGACACGACGCGCTTCGTCGAGGTCTCGATCCGCGAGGTGCTGAAGACGCTGGGCGAGGCGATGCTGCTCGTGTTCCTCGTCGTGTACCTGTTCCTGCAGAGCTGGCGCGCGGCCGTGATCCCGTTCCTCGCGGTGCCGGTCTCGCTGATCGGCACGTTCGCGGGTCTGCACGTGCTCGGCTACTCGATCAACACGCTGACGCTGTTCGGCATGGTGCTCGCGATCGGCATCGTCGTCGACGACGCGATCGTCGTGCTCGAGAACGTCGAGCGCATCATGCGCGAGGACCGGCTGCCGCCGCGCGACGCGGCGGTGAAGGCGATGCGCGAGGTCACCGGGCCGATCATCGCGATCGTGCTGACGCTCACCGCGGTGTTCGTCCCGATCGCGTTCCTGGGCGGGCTCACCGGCGAGCTCTACCGGCAGTTCGCCGTCACGATCTCGATCTCGGTGGTGATCTCGGGCCTGGTCGCGCTCACGCTCTCGCCGGCGCTGTGCGTGCTGATGCTCTCGCACTCGCACCGGCCGCCCGGGCGCTTCTTCCAGTCGTTCAACCGGTTCTTCGCGCGCGTGACGCACCGCTACACCGACGGCGTGGTCTGGATGATCCGCCGCGGCGCGCTCGGCGCGATCCTGTTCGTCGGCATGGTCGCGATCACGGCGGGGCTGTGGCGGTTCACGCCGGGCAGCCTCGTGCCCGACGAGGACCAGGGCTTCTACATCTCGGCGGTGATCCTGCCCGACGGCGCGTCGCTCGAGCGCACCGACAAGGTCGTGCGCGAGGTCGAGGCCGCGATCCGCGCGAACCCGGCGAACCTCGACGTCGTCTCGTTCGCCGGCTTCGACCTCATCGGCGGCGGCTTTCGCAACAACGCCGCGACGATCTTCGTCACCCAGGTCCCGTGGGACCAGCGGAAGGTGACCGCGCCGCAGCTCGTGGGCGAGCTGTTCGGCCGCACGATGGGCATCAAGGAGGCGCTGGTCCTCGCGTTCAACCCGCCCGCGATCTTCGGGCTGGGCACCGCCGGCGGCTACGAGTTCTACCTCCAGAACCGCGGCGAAGGCGGCGCGAAGCGGCTGCAGGAGGTCACCTACGCGTTCCTCGGCCGCGCGAACGCCGACCCGATGCTCGCCGGCGCGCAGACGCTGTGGCGCGCGACGGTCCCGCAGGTCCGCGTCGACGTCGACCGCGAGAAGGCGAAGAAGCTCGGCGTCGCGCTCGAGGACCTCTACGGCGCGCTCGCGGGCACGCTCGGCACCTACTACGTGAACGACTTCAACAAGTACGGCCGGACCTGGCAGGTGCTGATGAGCGCCGAGCCGCAGTTCCGCCGGCGCCCCGACGACATCGGCGGCGTCTACGTGCGCTCCCGCGACGGCTCGATGGTGCCGATCAGCTCGCTCGCCGAGGTGCGGTTCTCGTCGGGTCCCGATTCGCTCGACCGCTTCAACAACCTCCCCGCGGTCAAGATCCTCGGCCAGGCGGCGCCCGGCGTGTCGTCGGGCCAGGCGATCGCCCGCGTCGAGCAGATCGCCGCCGAGGTGCTGCCGCCCGACTTCAGCTTCGACTGGGGCGGCACGAGCTACCAGGAGAAGCGCTCGGGCGGCGCCTCGACCTTCGCGCTGGCGCTCGCCGTGATCATGGTGTTCCTGATCCTGTCGGCGCAGTACGAGCGCTGGTCGCTGCCGCTCTCGGTGCTGCTGGCGCTGCCGTTCGGGACGTTCGGCGCGCTCGCCGCCGTGTGGCTGCGCGGCATGACCAACGACGTGTACTTCCAGATCGGCCTCGTGACGCTGCTCGGCCTCGCCGCGAAGAACGCGATCCTGATCGTCGAGTACGCGGTGCTGAAGCACGAGGAGGGCATGTCGGCCTCGGCGGCCGCGATCGAGGCGGCGCGCCTGCGCTTCCGCCCGATCCTGATGACCTCGCTCGCGTTCATCCTCGGCGTGCTGCCGCTCGCGATCTCGACCGGCGCGGGCGCCGGCGCGCGCCAGTCCGTGGGCACCGGCGTGATGGGCGGCATGCTCGCGGCGACGTTCCTCGCGATCTTCTTCGTGCCGCTGTTCTTCAAGGTGATCTTCGAGCGGCGGCTCTCCGAGCACCGGTCGCACGACGAGCTCCTGCACGAGATCGAGCACACGCGCGCCGTGCACGCGCGCCCGGCCACGCAGACGCCGGGCCATCCGCCGTTCCCCGAACCGCGAGTCGATCATGACTAGCCGCGCCCTGCCCCTGCTGCGCTCCGCCGCGGCGCTCGCGCTCGCCGCGCTCGCCGCCGGCTGCGCGGTGACGCAGCCGAAGCCTCCCGAGGTCGACCTTCCGGTCGCGCAGGCGCCGACCGACGCGCAGCTCGCGCTGCTCGAGCGCTGGTGGCTCGCGTTCGACGACCCGGCGCTCGCGGCGCTCGTCGACGAGGCGCTCGCGAACAACCTCGACGTCGCCTCCGCGTTCGCGCGCATCGAGCTCGCGCGCGCGCAGGTGCTGCTCGCGCAGTCGTACCTGTACCCGTACGGCAACCTCGCCGTCGGCGCGTCGCGGTCGCGCATCAGCGGCGTCGGCTCGCAGCCGCTGCCCGAGGGCTCGCCGCTCATCAGCAACGACTTCTCGGTGAGCCTCGAGCTCGGCTACGAGCTCGACCTGTGGGGCAGGTACCGCAGCGGCTCGCTCGCCGCGCGCAACGAGCTCGCGGCGTCGCGCTACTTCCGCGAGTCGGTGCGCGCGGCGGTGGCGGCCGACGTGGCGATCGCGTACTTCAGGCTGCGCGCCGCCGACGCGGAGCTCCGCCTGCTCGAGGACACGCTGAAGACGCGCGAGGAGACGGTGCAGCTGCAGCGCGACCGGTTCGACGGCGGGATCATCGGCGAGTACGACCTGAAGCAGGCGCAGGCCGAGCGCTCGGCGGTCGTCGCGGACCTCGCGCGCGCCCGCCAGGGCATCGGCCTCCTCGAGGGCGCGCTCGCCACGCTCGCGGGCCGCTCGCCGCGCGAGGTGTGGGCGCCGGTCGTCGCGCGCGCGGACCCGTCGCGCCCGATCCTCTCGGTGCCCGAGCTGCCGCCGGGCCTCCCGTCGGGCCTGATGGAGCGGCGCCCCGACATCCGGCGCGCGGAGGCGCTGCTCGCCGCGACCGAGCTGCGGATCCAGCAGGCGCGCGCCGCGTACTACCCGTCGATCTCGCTCACGGCCGCCTACGGCTCCGAATCGGCGGCGCTGGCCGACCTGTTCACCTCGCCCGCGTCGATCTGGCGCTTCGGCGCGTCCCTCTTGCAGCCGCTGTTCGGCCTCAAGGCGATCGAGGCGAACGTCCAGGCCTCCGAGGCCGCGCGCGACCAGGCGCTCGTCGGCTACCGGCAGACGGTCCAGGCGGCGTTCCGCGAAGTCCACGACGCGCTCGTCGTCCACCGCACCGCGCGCGAGATCCTCGCCGCCGAGTCGGCGCGGCGCGACCAGCTCGCCTCGGCGCTCGAGGTCGCGAACCTCCGCTACGACGCGGGGCGCACGTCGTTCCTCGAGGTGCTCGACGCGCAGCGCCAGCTGCTCGCGGCCGAGACCCTGCGCATCGCGGCCGCGCGCGACACCCAGCTCGCGATCGTGTCGTTCGCGAAGGCGCTGGGCGGCGGCTGGGAACCCGCGGCGCTCGCGGACGCGATGCCGAGGTGAGGCGCGGGCGCGGACGGCGCCGCCCCCGGGCTCCCGCCGCCTCGCATCGCGCTAAACTTGGCGCACGAGGTCCCATGCAGGCACGCCGAGTCTCCTTGTTCGCCGTCGCCGTCGCCCTGATGCCGGCGTCGCCGGCCGTCCGGGCGCAGCCCGCGCCGCAGGCCGTGATCCCGCAGCAGGTGAGCTGCGTCGGCGAGGAGCCGTTCTGGGGGTTCGACGCGAACCGCACGACCGGCGACCTGCACCGGCCGGGCGGGAAGGCCCGCCAGACCGTCGAGTTCCGCGGCGAGCTCCTGGCGATCCCGTTCCTCGCGCCCAAGGCGCTCGTCTGGCGCGGCAACTCGACGCGCCTGCCCGCCGAGACGCTGGTCGCGACGCTGCGCGAGGAGTCGTGCAGCTCGACGATGAAGGAGGGACCGCCGCGCGAGTGGCGCGCGATCCTGTCGACGCGCCCGGGCGAGGCGCTCACCGGATGCTGCACGGTGAGGAGCGGCTACGACGCGGCGAAGGCGCCGCTCGCCGCGTTCGCCGCGAAACCCGAGGGCGACTGGTCGCGCGGCTATCCGGCGTACGCGGGCGCGATCGCCCGCTGCGTCAACGAGAGCGGCGTCGCGGTGCGCGAGGTCGCGAAGGCCTGGAGCGCCGACAAATCGCTCGTGGCCGTCCGACTGATCGCGAACGACGGCAAGGCGTGGAACTGCACGGTCGACACGGCCTCGAAGGCGCGACCGCAGGCGACCTCGGTCGCCGTCACCGAGCCGCCGCTCGCGGGGGCGGGCAATCCGGTGTTCTACCCGGCGCGCGAGGCGCCGCCGATCGTCTCCTGCGGCCGCCTCGAGCGCATCGCGGGCCCGCGCGGCCGCACCGACGGCTGGCTGCACTACGACCGCTGCTGACGCGCCCGCGTCCCGCGGTCGGGACGGGCTTCGTGCGCCGACGTTGTCCGCGGTCAAGGCGCGGTCGCCGCGCCGCGGGCATCGTGGGGCCATCCCCGAGGAGAAACGCGATGCTCGTCCGCGAACGCATGTCGTCCCCCGCCGTCACGATCCCCCGCGACACCGAGTACACGAAGGCGCTCGAGCTCATGCAGCAGAAGCGGCTGCGGCGGCTCCCCGTCGTCGACCGGGACGGCCGGCTCGCCGGCATCGTCGCCGAGCGGGACCTCCTGCTCGCCGCGACGCGCTACCCGCGCGCGGGCGTCGACGTCTCCGAGTTCATGGCGACGAAGGTCGTCACGGCCGCCCCCGGCATGACGCTGCGCGAGGCGGCGCGCCTCATGCTCGCGCATCGCGTCGGCGGCCTGCCGGTCGTCGACGGCGGCGCGCTCGTCGGCATCATCACCGAGAGCGACATCTTCCGGCGGTTCGTCGAGATGGAAGGCGGCGCGTAGGGGCTGCGCGCGCCTGCGCCGGGATGCGTGCGCGAAGTGCCCCGGCGCGAGGTCAGTCGAGCATCGCCTGCAGGAACGCGAGCGTCCGCGACCACGCGAGCTTCGCCGCGGCCTCGTTGTAGCGCACGCCGGCGGTGTCGTTGTGGAACGCGTGCTCGACGCCCTCGTACACGTAGGCGGTGTACGGCACGCCCGCGGCCTCGAGCGCGGCCTCGTAGGCCGGCGCCCCGGCGTTGATGCGGGGGTCGTTGCCGGCGTAATGCATGAGCAGCGTCGCGCGGATCTTCGGCACGTCCGCGGTGGGCGGCGCGACGCCGTAGAACGGCACGGCGGCGGTGAGCGCGGGCGACGCGACCGCGAGCAGGTTCACCATGCCGCCGCCCCAGCAGAAGCCGATCGCCCCGACGCGGCCGTTCGCGTCCGGCCTCGCGCGGAGCCAGTCGACGAGCGCGACCAGGTCGGCGACCGCCGACTTCGCGTCGATCTTCGCGAACATCGCGCGCGCGCGGTCCTGGTCGGGCGGCGTCCCGCCCTGCGCGCTCAGCATGTCGACGCCGACCGCGGTGTATCCGGCGAGCGCCACGCGCCGCGTCACGTCCTCGATGTGCGCGTTCAGGCCCCGGTTCTCGTGGATCACGATCACGCCGGCGCGCTTCGCGGGACCGTCGCGCGGCGTCGCGACGTAGGCGCGCATCGTGCCGCCCGGCAGCGGGATCGCCACGTGACCGGCGGAGAGGCGCGCGTCGTCGGGCGCGATGACCGCCGCCCGCGCGTAATTGTTCTCGAGCAGCGGCAGCAGCGCATAGGCGGCCGCCGAGCCGCCGGCCAGGACGGCCAGCCGCTCGAGGAACGTGCGCCGCGGCAGCGGCGCGTGCGTGTACTCGTCGTAGAGCGCGATGATCCTCGGGTCCAATCCGATCTCTCCGCTGGCGGCTACTGGAGCCGCGGCTTCCTGAGCAAAGCGTCACGGTCCGCCGTGACGACTTTCACGCGACGCGCGATGCCGTCGCGGACGACGGTGAGCGGCACCTCGACGCCCGCGGCGCCCTGGCGCCACAGCACGCGCCACGCGTGGGCGACCTGGACGACCGGCAGGTCCGCGATCGCCGCGATCTGGTCGCCGGGCGCGAGCCCTGCCGCCTGGGCGGGGCCCTGCGGCGCCACGTCCTGCACGACGACGCGGCCGTCCTCGTCGTGCAGGTAGACGCCGAGCCAGGGGCGCGGCGGCCCGGCGCGGCGACCGTGCGCGAGGAGGTCGGGCAGCACGGGTTCCAGCACGTCGACCGGCACGAACATGTTGCCCCGCGTCGCCTCGCCGTCGATCACCTGCTGGACGAACAGCGAGCCGATGCCGACGAGCCGGCCGCGCGCGTCGACGAGCGCGGCGCCGCTCCAGGCCGGGTGCAGCGGCGCGGTGAAGAGCGCCTCGTCGAGCAGGTATTCCCAGTAGCCGGCGAACTCGGTCTTCGCCACCACGCGCGCCGCCAGCGCGTGCTGCCGCCCGCCGTGCGAGATCGCCGTGACCGGATCGCCCGCGCCGAGCGCGGACGCCTTGCCACGCGGCAGCGGGGCGACGGGGAGCGGCGCGAGCGGCTGCACGAGCCCGAAGCCGCTGGGGAAGTCGACCGCGATCGGGTGCGCGTCGACCGTGACGCCGTCGCGCGTCCTCAACCGCACGTTCACCGCCTCGGTGACGAGGTAGCCGATCGTCAGCGCGAGGCCGTCCTCGCGGATCACGACGGCGCTGCCGCCGCGCTCGGTGCCGAGGAGCTTCGCCGTGAACGCGTCGGCCGGGATCTCGGCCTCCAGCGCGACGACGGCCGAGAGCGCCCGGTCGAGGTCGAACCGCGCGGTCGACGCGTCGGGCTGGAACTCGGGCGGAAATGCCCACTCCTCGGTATCGCTCATCGGTCTACCTCCCCGGGGCTCGCCGCCTGCGCGACGTCGCGGACCCCTGCACGCACGCCTTTCCCATAGATCGCCCGGCCCCGGCCAGGTTCCCCTAGAAGGCCGCGATCCGGTGGCGGCGCACGACGACGGCCGGGTCGACGTGGATCGCGAACCCGAGCCGCCGGAGGGTCGCGCAGGCGTGCGCCTCGCCGCCCACGTACTCGCCGTCGGCCGCCCCGGCGCGGAACACGTCGTAGTCGATGCGCGTCCCCGGATCGCCCTCGAGGACCGTCGACGACCCATAGGCGAGGCCCGCCGCCCGCGCGTCCTCGACGAGCGCGTCGACGGCGTGCCGCGCGAGCAGGAGCGCGGACGCGCCGGCGTGCTCGTGGAGCGTCAAGGGGCCGTCCTCGCCGACCGTGCGCCCGACGTCGTACCGCGGGTCGCCGCCGGGTCCCGGCGTCTCGAGCGGGACCGCCGCGGCGACGACGTCGCGTCCGTGCCCGAGCATCCGGATCACGTCGCCCGGTGCGATGCCGACGTCGGCGTCGAGGAACAGCAGGTGCCCGGCGCCGCGACGGGCGTGGAACGCCGAGAGCATCGCGTTGCGCGCCCGAGAGGCGTCGCGCTCGCCGCTCGCGGTGACGTGCGACAGCGCGACGCCGGCCCGCACGAGGCCCAGGAGCGTCGCGACGTGGTCGGCGTGCAGGAGCCCGCCCGGCGCGGGCGTCGCGACCATCAGGCCGGAGGCGTCGGTCGTCATGCCGGGGGCCGGTACTTGTCGCGCCGGCCGCGCGTCTGCCGCCCCACGGCGGCGATGCGCGCGAGCGCGTCGTCGTCGCAGCGATCGTAGTCGGCGAGGAGCGCCCGGCTCGCGGCGAAGCGCGCGCCCTCCTGCGCCGTCGCGTGCGGACGCGACGAGACCAGCCGCAGCGCGGGGCCGCCGTCGAGCTCGCAGGCCGAGCGCCGCGTCCGCTCGACCGCGATCGTCATCGCCTCGTCCTCGCCGCCGCCGTCGCCGAAGCGTTCGTCGAACCCGCCCAGCGCGTCGAACGCGGCGCGCCGGATCGCGAACCAGCCGCCGCACAGCACGTCGCTCCCCTCGCGCCCCGCGCCGGCGGGATCGACCGCGTTCGCGCCGCGTTCGCGCACCGCCGCGGTCTCGTCGGACGAGAGGTCGCGGATCCGTCGATAGGGCTTCACGAGCGCCGTCAGGCGCGCGCAGGCGGACAGCGCGGCGCCGAGCCCGCCGGGCACGACGACGTCCGTCTCGCCGAACGCCAGCACCGACGCCGCCGACAGTTGCGCGCCCACGTTGAGGCCCCACGCTCGGTTGAACGGTCCCGCGTTGTACGCGAACACGACGCGCGCGCCCGGATGGGGCAGCGGCGGGGCGAGCCGCGGGTGCGTGTCCTGCTCGACGACGATCGTCTCGTGGTCCGGCGACCGGGCGAGCCACGCGAGGACCGCGTCGAGGTTCGCGCGCCCCTCCGACCCGGGCGCGCCCCGATAGGTGACAATGCAGCACGGTTGCAACGCCAGGCCTCCGTCGCGCCGCCCTTCCGATGACGATCGCCATCTTAACCCGCGAGCGCCTCCCGCACGCAGCCGCGCCGTGCTGATCAGCGCGCTCACCGTCACGCGGCCGGGCGCGCTCGCGCGGCTCGCGCTCGCGTTCGGCGACCTCGCGCGCCAGACGCACGCGGAGCGCGAGCTCGTCGTCGTCCACGACGGCGACGCGGCGTTCGACGCGGCGGTGCGCGCGCTGGCGGAGCGCGAAGGTCTCACCGCGACCGTCGACCGCGCCGAGCCGGGGCGATCGCTGGGCGAGCTCCGCAACCGCAGCGTCGCGCTCGCGCGCGGCGAGCTCGTCGTGCAGTGGGACGACGACGACCGCCACCATCCCGAGCGGCTGGCCCGACAGGCGGAGGCGCTCGAGCGCGAAGGTGCGGCGTTCGCGTTCCTCACCGAGCAGCTCCACTGGTTCCCCGGGCAGCGCACGCTCTATTGGGAGGACTGGAGCGTCGACGCGTATCCGCTCGACTTCGTGCAGGGAACGCTGATGGGGCGCCGCGACCGGATGCCGGCGTATCCGGCCTCGCGCCGGGGCGAGGACACCGCGCTGTGCCTCGCGATCGCGGCGTCGGGCGCGAGGATCGCGCGCGTGCGCGACGCGGGCTGGTCCTACGTCTACACGTGGCACGGCGCCAACGCGTGGCCCGAGCCGCACCACCTCGCGATCGCGGCCGCCAAGCACCTGCCCGATGCGCGGCTGCTCGCCCGCGAACCCGTGCTCAGGCGCCGGCTCGCCGAGTACTCGCCCCCGTTGCCCGCGCTCGTCGTGCCGTGCGGCGCTGGGGAGATCAGGATCGAGCCCGAGCCCCGGTGATCCGATCCGGATACCGACGCGCCCGGCCCGCGCACGGCGCGGGCTGGAACGGCGTGTCCTATCCCAGGTAAGGCCGCGCAACCGCCGCGACCGTCGCCTCGCCGCGCGCGATCCACTCGGGCGTGACGAGGCCCGCGTGGAAGCGCGTGAAGTCGATGCGCCGCTCGTCCCACCAGAGGTGCGCCCACAGGTGCAGGCTCGCGACGCCGGCGAGACGGTCGTCGCGCTGCTCGAACAGCGCGGCGAGCCCCGCCCGGTTCGGCCCGTGCCGGTAGAACGCGCGCTGCGGGAGCACGTGGAGCTCCTCCGGCGCGTCGCTCCACAGGCGGGCGGCCGCCGCGCACGAGTGGCGGTTCCAGGTCCCGTCGAACGAGGCGCGCGCCTCGTCGAGCCAGCGCGCGACGAAGCCCGATCGCGGCCGAGCGAGGATCACCGCATTGCACAGCGACGGGCGCAGCACGCCGTCGGACCCGGCGACCGGCGGCTCCTCGCCGAGCACGCAGTCGTGCCCGAACCAGGCGTCGGGGTAGCGCTCGACGAACAGCGTGTCGATGTCGGCGTACGCGCCGCCGCCCTCGCGCAGGATCTCGAGCCGCAGGAAGTCGGCCTCGTGCGCGTAGTCGTAGCCCTGCGCCGCGATGTAGCGGCCCTCGCCGGTCTGCCCGTAGCGCGACGGATCGAACCCGCTCGGCGCGGCGCCGACGCCGTGGATCGCGAGGTGCGGCGCGATCCGGTCCCACCAGGGCCCCCACGGCCGGTGCCGGCAGTGCAGGTGGATCGCGTCGGGCGACTGGGTGAGGCGGCACGACTCGAGCGCGAGGAAGTGCACGAGGTGGAACGGCTCGGACTGCGGGCGCAGGCCGAACACGAAGTGGAACTCGCGGCGGGGCCTCATTCGAGCGCCGCCAGGAACTCGCGCGCCACGACTGGCTCGGCGTAGCGGTTCGCGATGCGCTCGGCGATCGCCGCCGCGGCCGCGCGGTGCGGCGCCGGATCCGCCACGATCGCGCGCATCGCCGCGACCGCCGCGTCGAGGTCGGGCGCGGCCCAGCGCTGCGACGGCCAGAACGACGGCAGCTCCGGCGGCCACACCGGTGCGCGTTCCATCCGGTACGGGACCGCGCCGGGCCACCCGGCGCCGAGGTAGTCGAGGTGGCCGCCCCAGCCGGTCGCGATCACCGGCGTCCCGCGCGCGGCGGCGTCGAACATGCCGAGCGCCCAGCCCTCGCCGTGCGGCAGCGAGACGTAGGCGTCGCCCAGCTCGTGCACGAGGTCGATCCCGCGGCCGGTGAACTCGTTGGGCAGCATCGAGATCGGCGGCGCGTCGCGATCGAGCTCGTCGGTCGCGTCGTCGACCGCCGCCTGCGCGAGCTCGAGCGTCGAGGTGCGCGGGTACAGCGGCGGCGCGCCGAAGCCCAGCGGCCCGGTCTTCACCACCAGCGCGACGCCCTCGTCGTCGCGGAACGCGTGCACGAACGTGCGCAAGAGCGCGCCGAGCGCCTTGCGCGGGTCCCACGCGTTGATCGTGTAGAACACGAACCGCGCGTCGGCGAGGCCGAACCGTGCGCGCGCCGCCGCGACCTCGTCGGGCGCGAACCCGTTCCACGCGTGCCGGCGGACGTGCGGCACGACGCGCACCGGAGCGCGCACGCCGGCCGCGACGAACGTCTCGCGGTTCATCTCGCAGGGCACGAGCACGCGGTCGGCGCGATCGAGCAGCGTGCGCCAGTGCGCGGGCAGCCGGTCGGTCTCCCAGACCGTGTAGCCGACGTTGCGCCGGTCCCGCTCGAACAGCGTCGGCCAGTGCTCGGGGACCGCGTGCGCGACGACCGTGTCGTACGCGATGGGCCGCGACGTCGCGGCGAGGAGCGCGGGCAGGTCGGCGAGCGACTCGTCGTCGGTCGCGAGCAGCGCGAGCCGCGGCCCCTGGCCGGGCGGGAGCGGCTCGGGTCGGTGCGTCCCGTGGCGCAGCGGCACCCAGCGCACCGGCACGCCCGCGTTGACGAGCGCCCTCACGTACGCGAGCGCGGCCATCCCGTAGCCGGTGGGCTCGACGAACGACAGGAACTTGACGCCGGAGGGCAAGGTCGCGGACTCGGGGGGATCGGCGCGGTCGACGTCGCGCCGGCACGCGCCGCGCAGTCTAGCGCAGCGGGCTTCGCCCTCGCGCGCCGGGCGGTGCGCGAGCCGTGCCACAATGCGGCGCATGATCGCGGCGCGCCTCTTCCCCTTCGTCCCTGCGGTCGCCCGATGCGTGGCCGCGGTACCGCTCGCG
The DNA here is from genome assembly GCA_046347845.1 of Burkholderiales bacterium. Classification (GTDB taxonomy): domain Bacteria; phylum Pseudomonadota; class Gammaproteobacteria; order Burkholderiales; family Casimicrobiaceae; genus VBCG01. The sequence continues at coordinate 67,635 of JAXMFH010000002.1, forward strand.
CTCGCCCTCGCGGCGCAGGCGCAGGTGCCGCCTTCGGCCTCCGAGATCGCCGGCTACACCGGGCTCTTCGCTGCCGCGCAGTCGGGCGACCCGGCCGCGATCCGCTCGCAGGTCGCCGCCGGCGCCCCGGTGGACGCCCGGGACGGCCGCGGGCGCACCCCGCTCATCGTGGCCGCGTTCGCGCGACGGCACGACGCGATGCGCGCGCTCGTCGCGGCCGGCGCGGACCCGAATGCGCTCGAGAACGACCGCTACGACATCGTCACGGTCGCCGCGGTGGCGGACGACGTGCCCACGCTCGAGGTCGCGCTCGCGCTGGGCTGCAGCCCGCGCAACGTGACGAGCCGCTACGACGGCACCGCGCTGATCGCCGCCGCGCACCTCGGTCACGACGGCGTGGTGCGCACGCTGATCCGCGCCGGCGCGCCGCTCGACCACGTCAACAACCTGGGCTGGACCGCGCTGATCGAGTCGATCGTCCTGGGCGACGGCGGGCCGCGCCACGTCGCGACGTTGAAGGCGCTCGTGGAGGCCGGTGCGAACGTGAACCTCGCCGACCGGTCGGGCACGACGCCGCTCGCGCTCGCGCGCTCGCGCGGGTACGGCGGGATGGTCGCGATTCTCGAGCGCGCCGGCGCGCGCTGAGGCGCCCGCCGGACAATCCGGCGGTCAGTGCGCGGCCGTCGCGCGCGCCGCCTCGACCGCGGCCGCGGCGATCCTGCGCTGCTCGCGGTGCGCCGCCCACCACGCGGAGGCGTCCGCCGGCGTCCACGCGAGCCGGCTCGCGATGCGGTCGAGCGCCTCGATCACCGCGTCGGCGGTCTGCGGGCGGCGCGCGCGGTCCTTTTCGAGGCACGCCGCGACGAGCGCGTCGAGCGCCTCGGGCACCGACGGCTCGCTCTCCGACGCGCGCGGCGCCGGCCGGTGCAGCGCCTGGTTCGCGAGCTCGAGGTCGTCGCCGTCGTCGAAGAGCGGCTTGCCGGTGAGCAGGAAGTACGCGACCGCGCCCCAGGCGTAGATGTCGGAGCGCGCGTCGGCGTCGGACGGGTTGAGGATGCGCTCGGGCGCCATGTAGCGCGGCGTGCCCAGCACGCGGAGCTGCTTCGTGATGTCGCGCGTCTGCTCGCGCTCGAGGCTCTTGACGAGGCCGAAGTCGAGGAGCTTCACGACGTCGTCCTCGCCGCGGCGGCACAGCATCACGTTGTCGGGCTTCACGTCGCGGTGGACGAGCCCGCGCAGGTGCGCCTCGCGCAGCGCCGCGGCGACCTGCCGCAGCACGTGGACCGCGCGCCCGGGCGGAAGCGCGCCGGACTCGGCCACGAGCTCGGAGAGCGTCATGCCCTCGAGGTACTCCATCACGTAGTACGGCTGTCCTTCGCGCGTGCGCCCGAAGTCGTAGATCTCGACCGTGTTCGGGTGCATGAGCTGGCTCGCGAGCTGCACCTCGCGCTCGAAGCGGTGGACGAACTCGTCGGTCGCGATGCGCTTCTTCAGCACCTTGATCGCGGTCGGCCGCTTGAGGAGCGCGTGCCGCGCGAGCCAGATCGTCGCCATGCCGCCTTCGCTGATCTGCCTCTCGAGCGTGTACGCGCCCAGGCGCTGCAGGCGCCCGAACTGGCGCCTGAGGCGCGACAGCGAGAGCGCCGAGTACAGCGCGGCGAGCAGCGTGAGCACGGTGAAGCCGCCGATCACCGAGAACGTGATCAGCAGGTAGCGCAGCGGCGCGAACGCCTCCTTCGCCGGAATCTCGACGATCACCCCAACGTCGTAGGCCGGAAGCCAGCGCCACGCGCCGACCGTCTCGACGCCCGTGTAGTCGCGGTAGGGCTCGCTGATCGTGCCCGAGCGCTCGGCGTCGGCCGTCTTGCCGCGCGCCGCGATCGCGAGCGCGGCCGGCTCGGTCAGCGGCCGCGCGGCCGGCTCGAGGCGCGAGCGGTGGCCGGCACCGAGGTTGCCGCCCGGATCGCGGACGTGCAGGGTGAACGCCCGGTCGGCGGCACTCTCGTCCGGAATCTCGCCGGCGGAGGCGAGCGTCTCGCCGTAGCGGCTCGGCGTCAGCATGAGTCCGTCCTCGCCGAACGCGTACGCGTCGACCTGGCCGACGACGTTCGCGGGCGCGAACAGGCGCGCGAACTCGCGGTCCGCGTACACGCCCATCGCGAGGACGGCGGCCGCGCCCCCCTCCGGACCGCGCACCGGCGCGAGCAGCCACAGGAGCGGACGGCGCGCGCCCTCCTTGTCCTCGCGCTGGAGCTCGGGATCCGGGTACGGGCGCACGAACTGCAGCTTGCCGTCGAACGCGAGGTCGAGCTTCTGGCGGAACACCGGCGAGCGCAGCCGGCGGCCGCAGAGCTCGCGGTCCTCCGCGACGATCACCATCCCGCTGCGGTCGAGGAGGCGGACCGTCGCCGCCTGCGACATCGCGGTGTTCGCCCGGACCTGCCGCAGGAGCTCGTCGGCCTCCGCGGAGAAGCAGGCGACCGCCGCGGTCGCGGGCGTCGGGGACGCGGCGGCGAGCCTGAGCGCCGGCGTCACGACGTCGCGCTCGCGCGCGAGCCGGGCCGTTTCCGCGCGGTGGTCGCCGACCCACACGTCGACCGCCGCGACGATCGTGCCGAGCAGCCGCTCGAGGCTGCGCACGCGGTTGTCGCCGATCGCCTGGTGCAGCCCCTGGTAGGCCCAGTAGCCCAGCCCGATCAGGAGCGCGCCCATCAGCACGGTCGCGGCGTTGCGCCAGGTCTCGGTCTCGACGAGATCCGCGATGATGTTCGGGATCGCGTTCGCCGGCGCCTCGCTGTCCCCGGCGCCGATGTCGAGCACCTTGGTCCGGTCGCTGCCGGGCCGCCGGGCGGGGGCGGGCTCGGGGGGCGGCGCGGCAGGGCCCGTCAGGTCGGCCATCGCGCGACTGTGCCCCCGGCCGGCGGCCGTTGGCAAGGGTCCCGCGGCATCACCAGCGCAGCAGCTTCGGCCCCAGGAGCGCGCCGATCGCCGCCGGGATCGCCATCCCGATCACGTACCAGACGCCGAGGAACGGCGCCTCGAGCTCGGGGCAGTGCAGCGTGTAGACGAGCGCGCCCACGCCTCCGGCGAGCCGCCCCGCGGTCGCGCCGGTCATGACCGGGCGCGTCGGCGCGAGCCCGCGGATCGCCCACAGGAGCGCGACGAGCGCGGGAATCGACGCGAGCGTGATGTTGAGCGGGCAGGTCTTCCAGGTCGAGCCCAGCACCAGCATCGCCCGCATCATCGGCTCGGCCAGCACCAGCACGATCGCGCCCAGCGCCCACATCGCGAGCATCGGGGCGACCATCGCGACCGAAGCGCGGCCGAGCGGCACGCCGGGACGCGCGAGCCGCGCGAGCGCGACGAGCGCGGTGCCCGCGACGCTCGCCGCGAACGCCGCGCGCACCCAGAACATCGGGAGCCGTACGAGCGACGGGAGGTCGTTGTTGACGCCGAGCGCCCCGACGACGACGACGAGCGCGCCGAGCGCGCCGATCGCGAGCGCCGCCGCGTAGCGCCAGGACGCCGCCCGCGGCTCGACCGGTCCCGCGCCGGCCGCGAGCGCGCGGATGAGCTCGTCGGTCCTCACGGGTGCCTCCGGATCAGCTCGGCGAGCGCCTTCAGGCCCCGGTGCACGCCGACCTTGACCGCCGACTCGGACATGCCGGCCCGCGCGGCCGCCTCGGCCACGGACAGCCCCTCGATCTTGACGAGCTCGATCGGCCGCCGGTGACGGTCGGGAAGCGTCGCGAGCAGCTTGCGCAGGTCGCGCTTCGCGTCCGCCGCGTCGTGGTCGGACGCGGCGAACGCCTCGAGGTCGTCGTCGAGCGGCTCGTTGAGCGCGTCGCGGCCCGCGCGCCGGCGTACGAGGTCGACGTACTTGTACTTCGCGATCGCGTGCACCCACGCGGTCAGCGGCTGGCTCGGATCGTAGGTGTGGCGCTGGTTGTGCACGGCGATCAGCGTCTCCTGGACCAGGTCCTCGACTTCGTCGGGCAGCGCGGCGAGCCGGCGGCGGTAGTAGCCGCGGAGCATCGCGGCGAGCTCGCGCAGGCAGCCCTCGTACGCGGACGTGTCGCCGCGCTGCGCCGCGAGCCACGGTCCGCGCAGGCGTTCCTCGATGCCATTCAACGAACCTCTCCCCTAGTTCGCGATTCCGCTCCCGCCGGTTACAGCGACCGGGCGGGCCGCCGACCGCGCGTCGCCGCATTGTGCGTCGTTTGTAAGTCCGGCGGTGTAACCGTCGACCGATCGGCGCCGAACTAACGGCCGGACCGCACGGAGAGCCTCGGACGAGGATCCGGCGGCCGCCCCCTCACCGCCAAGGAGTCCACCATGCAAGCCCGCACCGCCACTGCCGCCGCCGTCCTCGCCCTCGCCGCGCTCGCCTCGGGCGCCGCGCTCGCCCAGTCGATGGACAGCAAGAAGGAACAAGCCAAGGCCGAGCCCGCGATGGAGAAGTGCTACGGCGTCTCGATGGCCGGCAAGAACGACTGCGCCGCCGGGCCCGGCACGACCTGCGCCGGCACCTCGAAGGTCGACTACCAGGGCAATGCCTGGAAGTTCGTCCCGAAGGGCACCTGCACGTCGATCAAGACCCCGAAGGGCATGGGCTCGCTCGCGCCGGTCAAGGCCTGACGCCCGCGGGCATGCACCGATGGCCATCGCGCTCTTGGCCGGGCTCTCGCTCAAGCCGGCGCACTACGCCGACGCGCTCGCGTCGCCGGCGGACGCGCGATGGTTCGAGGTGCACCCGGAGAACTACTGCGTCGACGGCGGGCCCCGCCTCGCGTGGCTCGCCGCGGTGCGCGAGCGCCATCCGCTGTCGCTGCACTCGGTGTCGCTCTCGCTCGCGGCCGACGCGCCGCCCGACCCGCTCCGGCTCGCGCGCCTCGCCGCGCTCGCTGCGCGCGTCGAGCCCGCGCTCGTCTCCGAGCACCTCGCGTGGTCGGCGTGGCGCGGCGTCTACGTGCCGGACCTCCTGCCTTTCCCGCGTACGCGCGAGGCGCTCGATCGCATCGCGGCGAACGTCTCGATCGTGCAGGACGCGTTGAAGCGCCCGATCGCGATCGAGAATCCGTCGCACTACCTCGCGATCGACGGTCACGAGATGGACGAGATCGGATTCCTCGCCGAGCTCGTCGCGCGCACCGGCTGCCGGCTGCTCGTCGACGTGAACAACGTCTACGTGAGCGCGCGCAACGTCGGCCTCGACGCGGAGGCGATCGTCGACGCGTTCCCCGCCGGCGCGGTCGCCGAGATCCACCTCGCGGGCCATGCCGCGGACCCGGCGCTCGGCGAGGCGCTGCTCGTGGACACGCACGACGCGCCGGTCGCGCCCGCCGTGTGGGCGCTCTACGAGCGGCTCGTCATGCGCATCGGCGCGCGCCCGACGCTCGTCGAGCGCGACGGCAACCTCCCCGCGTACGACGTGCTCGACGCCGAGCGGGCGCGGGCGCACGACGTGCTCGCGCGCGCGAGCGGGCTCGCGCTGGAACTGGCCGCGTGATCTCGCTCGCGGGCTTCCAGGACGCCTTCGCGGCGGCGCTGCTCGCCGAGGACCTCGGCACGGCCACGCGCGACGCGCCCCCGGAGATCGCGGCGCTCGCCGGCCAGCGCGCGTTCGCCGTCTACCGGAACACCGTGCACGGCGGGCTCGTCGACGCGATCGTCGCGAACCACCCGGCCGTCGCGCGGCTGGTCGGCGACGAATGGTTGCGCGCGGCGGCGACCGTGTACGTGCGCGCGCATCCCCCGCGCGACCCCTGCCTCGCCGGTTACGGGGACGGCTTCGACCGTTTCCTCGCGGGCTTTCGCCCCGCCGACGGGCTCCCGTGGCTGCCTGCCGTCGCGCGCCTCGATCGGATGTGGACCGAAGCCCACGTCGCGCGCGACGATCCGGTCGTCGATCCCGCGTCGATCGCCGCACTGCCGCCCGAGCGGCTGGCGGCCGCGACGCTCGAGCCGCACGCGGCGGCCCGGTGGCTGTGGTCGGACGAGCACCCGATCCACGCGCTGTGGACGCGCAACCGGGGCCCCGCGAGCGACGATCTCTCCGACGTCGCCTGGCGCGGCGAAGGCGTGCTCGTCACGCGCCCGCGCGACACGGTCCGCTGGATCGAGGCCGGTCCCGCGCACTGCGCGTTCCTCGACGCTTGCGCGGCGGACCTCCCGCTCGGCGACGCCGCGGTGCGCGCGCTCGAGGCCGACAGGAATGCCGATCTCGAGCGACTGATGGCCGAACTGCTCGGCGCAGGCGCGTTCGCCCGGCTCGTCGTCGCGGCCCGCGCGAGCGCCACGCCTTCCGCGACCAGCGAGGTGCCCCGATGATGCCCGCCCCGACGATCGACGCATCGCTCCCCACGACCACGGCGCGCGTTCGCGAGGCCTGGAACCGCCTCGCCGACCGCGCCGGCGCGCTGATCGGCGACGGCGCGCTCGCGCTCGTCGCGCGGATCGCGATCGCCGCGATCTTCCTGCAGTCGGGCCGCACGAAGGTCGAAGGCTTCCTCACCGTGACGCCGTCGGCGATCGAGCTGTTCCGCAGCGAGTACCGGCTGCCGGTCGTGCCGCCCGAGCTCGCGGCGCACCTGGCGGCGTGGTCGGAGCACCTGTTCCCGTTGCTCCTCGTGCTCGGGCTCGCCTCGCGGCTCTCCGCGCTGGCGCTCCTCGGCATGACCGCGGTGATCCAGGTCTTCGTCTACCCGGACGCGTGGCCCACGCACCTGTCGTGGGCGGGGCTCATGCTCGTCGTGATCGCCCGCGGCGCGGGGCCGCTGTCGCTCGACCGCGTCCTGGGCATGCGCTAGGGTTCCGGCCCCCGCACGTCGCGACGCCCCTCGGGCGCTGCAGGAAGCCCGATGCGGTACGCTTGCCGTATCGAAGCCCTGCGAGCGCGCGATGCCCCGAAGCCTCCTCGACGAAGCGCACGTCCACCCCGCGATCCGCGAGCGCGTCGCGCACTACCACGAGAGCGTCGTGCGCGAGGTGCGCCAGGCCGTCGACCGGAACGCGGTCGTCGTCGTCGGCATGGGGCAGAACCCGTTCCCGAAGCGCGCGCGCCGCGCGCTCGACCGCGCCGGCGTGCCGTACGAGTACCTCGGCTACGGCAGCTACCTCGGCTCCTGGCGGCGCCGTCTCGCGCTCAAGATGTGGACCGGCTGGCCCACGTTTCCGATGGTGTTCGTGAACGGCGTTCTCGTAGGCGGCGCGGACGACCTCGAGAAGCTGATCGCGAGCGGCGAGCTCGCCCGGATGCTCGCGCAGCCCCGAAGCTAGCGTCCCGCCCCGCGGGCAGGGAGCGGCTCGGCCGGCCGGGCGCCGGCGGACACCGACGACAGCGCCTGCTTCGCGGGCAGGAGCTCGGTCGCCCCCGGCGGCCAGCTCATGCCGACGAACATCGGCGCGGCGACGAACAGGGCGAGGCCGGCGACCGCGACGACGGCGATCGCTCCCTTCGCGAGGAGCGCGGCGGCGCGCGCGAGGCGGTACGCCCGGTCGCCGGGCGGTGTCAGGGAGGAACGAAGCGTCATCGTCGGCATCGTCGTTCGCGCACGGGGCGCCTTCCGTTGCAACGAAGCTTCGCACCGGCGCACCGCCGGCGCTGCGGACGAATCCGCACGCCCGCGCCGAAAATTCGCGGAGCGGCGCCTCAGGGCGCCGCGAGGAACGCGCCGATCTCGCGCCAGTACGCGGCGCGATCCTGCAGGTCGTTGTGGCCGGCGCGCGGAAGCTCGAGCCACCGCTTCGGTCCGCCCCAGGCGTCGTGGAGGCTGCGCGAGCGCTCGGCCGGGATGATCTCGTCGCTCGCGGCGACGACCGCGAGCATGGGCATCGCGAGCGAGGGAGCGTGTGCGCTCGCGTCGTAGCGATCCGCGATCAGCGCGCGCACGAGCGGCGCCGGGAAATGGTGCGCGCCGACCGCCTCGATGCTGTCGTAGGGCGACACGAGCACGACCCGGTCGACCGGCCGCGTCGCCGCGAGCCGAACCGCGATGCCTGCGCCGAGGCTGCGTCCCATCGCGGCGATGCGTCCCGGCTCGACGTCGGGCCGCGCGGCCAGCGCGTCGAAGAGCGCGACCGCGTCGCCGACGAGCGCCTCCTCGGACGGCTTGCCGCCGCTCTCGCCGAAGCCGCGGTAGTTGACGAGCGCGACCGCACGGCCGCCGAAGCGATCGGCGCAGCCGACGAGCCACGAGACCTCCTCGGCGTTGCCCCCGGTGTAGACGACGGCGCCTGCGGGCGAGCGCTCGGGCAGCACGAGCCATCCGCGCACCGTGACGCCGTCGGGCCGTTCGAGCGCGATCGCTTCGGCGCGCCAGCCGGCCGGCGGCGCGGGGACGACCGCGGCCGGCGGCTGCGGGTAGAACAGCAGCGCGTTCTGGAGGGCGCGACAGCCGGTCAGCATCGGGAGGGCCGCGGCGGCCGCCACGGCGAGGGCTAGGGCGGCGCGCGCGGCCATGGACGTTCGGCGCGGTAGGGGAGCAGGAAGATCGTACCGGCCGGGCGCGCGCACGCACAACCTCCGCGAGCGGGGGCTCCGTCGGCCGGGGATCGTCGCCGGTCCGGCGCCGTGGCAAGATCGTCCCCGCGCCGTGTCGACCGCCGGCGCCCGACCATCGAGGGGGAGGTCGATGCCTGCCGAAACACCCGCGAAACCGGGCGGCGAGCCGTTCGAGCGACGTCTCGCGACGATCCTGATGGCCGACATCGTCGGCTACAGCCGGATGATGGAGGCGAACGAGGAGCGCACGCTGCGCGTCTTCCGCGGCCATCGCGAGGTCTTCGACGCGATGCTCGCCCAGCACCGGGGCCGCATCTTCAACACCGCCGGCGACGCGGTGCTCGCCGAGTTCCCGAGCGCCGTCGAGGCGGTGCGCTGCGCGACCGAGATCCAGTCGGCGCTGCGCACGCGCAACGACCACCTCGCGCCCGACGAGCGGATGCAGTTCCGCATCGGCATCAACCTGGGCGACGTGATCGTGCAGGGGACCGACCTGCTCGGCGACGGCGTGAACGTCGCCGCCCGCATCCAGACGGCGGCGGAGCCCGGCGGCGTGTGCGTGTCGGGCAGCGTCTACGACCAGATCCGCAACAAGCTCTCGCTCGGGTTCCACGCGATGGGCGAGCGCACGTTCAAGAACATCTCGCAGCCGGTGCGCGTGTTCTCGATCGGCGAGGACGCCGGCGAGGCCGCGCACGCGCCGGCGACGCCGGCGTCGCAGCCGTCGACCCCGGCCGCGCCCGCGGAGCCGCGATCGCGTCCGGTCGGGGCGATCGCCGCCGTCGTCGCCGCGGTGGCGATCGCGGCGGCCGCCGGCTGGTGGTACGTCCAGGATCGCGAGACGAAGGCCGCCGAGGCCGCGCGCGCCGCGGAGGCGACGAAGGCCGCCGAAGCGCTCGCGGCCGCCGAAGCCGCGCGCCGCAAGGCCGAGGAGGAGGCCGCGGCGCGCGTCGCCTCGGAGCGGGAGGCGAGGCTCAAGGCCGAGCTCGAGGCCGCGCAGCGCGAGGCCGTCGAGGCGAAGAAGCGCGAGGCCGCGGCGCGCGTCGCGGCGGCACCGTCTTCCAAGGCCGCGGACGAGCGCAAGGCCGCGACGGCGGCGCTGCCCGCGCCCTCCGCGGCCCCCGCCGTGCCGGCGACGACCGCGGCGGCGCCGGCGAAGCCCGCGTACGCGAACGACGGGCTCTACCGCGGACGGGCGTGCTGGCAGCAGCCCGGGTCGGAGAAAGGCCCGCAGTGCTGGTCGCTCGATCTCACGGTGGCCGAGCATCGGATCGACGCGAGCTGGGTCGGCAGCTACGGCGGGGGCCGGCCCAGCACCCTGCGCGGCCAGGTCTCCTCGCAGGGCGCGGTGGTCGCGCTGCTCGAAGGCTTCGGGGTGCGCGGCAAACCGGTGCGAGCCGAGATTGGCGGCCGCGCCGACGAGGGCCGCCTCACGTTCACGGGCACGCTCGACAACGGCGTGCAGATCACCGGGTCCGCGACGCGTGTCCGCTAGCGGGTCCGCCGGACCCGGCAACGTCGCGTCGCCCGCCGACCCGCGCCGCCGCGGCTTCCTCGCCCTCGCGCTCGCCGCCGGCGTCGCGCCCGGCTTCGTCGCGTGCTCGCAGCTCCGCCCATGGAAGAGCGACCCGTTCGCGCTGGGCGTCGCGTCCGGCTGCCCGCGCCCGGACGGCGTCGTGCTGTGGACGCGGATCGCGCCGGACGCGGAGCCGGGGGCTCGCGAGACGGTTCGCTGGGAGCTGGCCGCCGACGAGGGGTTCCGCGACGTCGTGCGTAGCGGCACCGAGACCATCGATGCCGACGTCGCCCACAGCGTGCACGTGGAGGTGCGCGGCCTCGCGCCGTCGCGCTGGTACTGGTACCGGTTCACCGCCGGCGGCGAGCGCAGCGCGACGGGCCGCACGCGCACCGCGCCCGCCCCCGGCCGCGACGAGCCCCTGTCGTTCGCGATCGCGTCGTGCCAGCGCTACGACGACGGCTACTACGCCGCGTGGCGGCACCTGGCCGACGAATCCCCCGACCTCGTCGTGTTCCTCGGCGACTACGTCTACGAGAGCGCGCCGCGCCGCGGTCGCGTGCGAACGCACTCGGGCACCGGCGCCGCGAAGACGCTCGACGAGTACCGCGCGCGCTACGCGCAGGTCAAGTCCGATCCCGACTTGCGGCGCATCCACGCGACCGCCCCGTGGATCCTCACCTGGGACGACCACGAGGTGCAGAACGACTACGCGCGCGACCGCGGAGAGGACCTCGCACCGGACTTCCTCGCGCGCCGCGCCGCCGCGTACCGCGCGTGGTGGGAGCACATGCCGCTGCCGCCCGCGACGCGGCCGTACGGACCGGACCTCCGCGTCTACGACCGCTACGACTGGGGCGCGCTCGCGCGCTTCCACGTGCTCGACGACCGGCAGTACCGCGACTGGCACGCCTGCCCACCACCCGGGCGCGCGGGCTCGACGACGGTGAACCGCGCCGACTGCCCCGAGCTCCTGCTGCCCGACCGCACGCTGCTCGGCCGCGCGCAGGAGCGCTGGCTCGAGGACGGCCTCGCGCAGCGCGACGTGCGCTGGAACCTGATCGCGCAGCAGACGCTGATGGCGCCTTTCACCTGGACGAAGGAAGGCCGCTACTGGACCGACGGCTGGGCGGGCTACCCGGCCGCGCGCGACCGCCTGCTCGACGCGATCGTCGAGCGCAAGGCCGCGAACCCGGTCGTGCTGTCCGGCGACGTGCACTGCAACTACGTCTGCGACCTCAAGCGCCGCGTCGACGATCCTCCGGACGCGGTGATCGCGAGCGAGTTCTGCGGCACGTCGATCACGAGCGCCGGGCTGCCGCAGAGCCGCGTCGCGGCGGCGCTGCCGCTCAACCCGCACGTCAAGTACGGCCGCGCCGACGAGCGCGGCTACGTCGCGCTGAAGCTCGACGCCTCGCGCGTCGAGGCGTCGCTGCGCGTCGTGAGCGACGTCGACGACCCGAACGCGACGATCCGCACGGCAGCGAGGTTCGTCGTCGAGTCGGGGCGGCCGGGGCCGCAACCCGCGTAGCGAGCCGTCGCGGCGGGTTGCCTCAGCGCCCGCCCGCGTAGGGACGGATCCTCTGCACCTTGCCGCCGGGCGTGGGCTCGATGCGGTCGACGAAGTCGACGCGCACCTCGGCCCCGGGCCCGAGCGCGCGGCCGAGCGCCGCGGCGACGTGCGTCGCGGCGGCCGGACGGTCGCACCGCGGACCCGCGACGATGCGTACGACGAGCCGCAGGCGCTCGATTTCGTGCACCTGGAACTGCCTCACGTCCTCGGTTCTCGCGAGGATCAGCGCCACCGCCATCGGCAGCAGCGGCGTGCCGTCGGCGCGCAGGAGCACGCCGTCGCGGCGCCCGTCGAGCCGCGCCATCAGCGGCAGGTTGCGGCCGCACGGGCACCGCTCCGGCGAGAGCGTCGCCATGTCCCCGATCCGGTAGTTGAGGATCACGGTCGCCCGGTTGACGAGGTTCGAGACGATCACGTCGCCGCCCGCGTCCACGCGCAGCGGATAGAGGTCGACGTTGAGGTGGTAGCCCGAGCGCCGTTCGCACTCGAACCCGATCTTGAACGCTTCGATCGCCTCGTAGGTTCCGAACACGGGAACGCCCAGCTCGCGCTCGACGTAGGTCCGCGTCGCGTCGCCGAGCTCGTCGGAGCTGAAGGTCACGACGGCCGGACGCGCGAGCGGCGTCCCGGTCGACGCGACGTGCGAGAACAGGAACTCCAGCATCGACCCGTAGCCGTGGACGACGTGCGGCCGGAAGGCGTTGAGCGCGTCGATCGTCGAGGGCATCGGATCGACGCCCGAGAAGTAGCGTCGCTCGACGTCCGCCTTCGCGGGCAGCACGAGGCCGCGGCGCAGGAACCGCTGCACCGTCGCGTCGGCGCCTTCGACGAGGCCGATGACCGCCTCGCGATAGCCGGTGCGCGGCACGAGCCGCCCCGCCCACACCGACCGGTCGCGCTCGCCGTGGGCCGCGTTCGCGATCACGGCGCGAAGGTCGTGCGCGACGGCGACCGGCTCGCCCGTGCGGCCCCCGCTGCGCAGGACGACGAGCTCGCTCTCCGCGAAGACGCCGGACCGGAATCGTTCCGGGTCGCGCTGCAGGTCGGAGCGCTCGACGACCGGCAGCCGCGCGAGGTCGTCGGCCGACCGGAAGTCGTCGGGCGTCCATCCGAGCCGCCGCATCGCGTCGCGATAGAACGGCACCGTGCGCCACGCGTGCGCGATCATCGCCCGCACGCGGCGCGACTGCGCGCGGCGGATCGCCTCGGCCGAGCGGAACGGGAAACGCGCCTGGACGAGGAGCCCGGCGGCGAGCCGCGCCGAGCCCGCGAGCCGCGTGGGGAGCGGGCGCTGCGGGGACGGCTCGCGGCGATCGGGCGGCGATCCCATCGGGCGAACTCTCGCCCCGGGGCGGGCCGTTGTCCACGCCCGGCGATCGGCCGGGGGCGCCGGCCGCCGGTCTCGCTTAGAATCGCGGCTCGCGCCGGAGCGGACGCGGCCCCCTGGAGGACCGCGCCGGACGCCGGAGCCGACGACGCACGCATGGCGCCCGGCCGGGTCACGATCTTCGCGAAGGGCAATCTCGACGTGCACGACACGCTGCACTCGCTGCGCGTGGGCGGCGCCGTGGTCTGGAACGGGATCAACGAGGTCCTGCGCGAGCGCCTCCCCGGCACCGTGGCCCGCGTGCGCCACGAGACCTGGTCGCGATCCGACGCGCTGCTCGAGGTCGACGGCCGGGTTCCCCCCGCCCTCGCGGGACGCCGGCTCGCCCTCGGTCCCTATCCGCTCGAATCGCAGTTCAGCCGGGCGATCTTCGAGACGCCGGCGGACGCCTGCGTGCTGTCGATCCAGCCCGACGTCACGACCTACCTGTTCCGCCACCGTCGCGAAGGCTTCCCGCTGCTCGCCTACGGCTGGGAAGGCTGGGCCGCCCCCGACCGGCAATGGCTCCGCGACGAGTTCGAGCCGGGCCGCATGCTCGATCCCGAGGCGTCGATGCGCGGGCTGGCCGCGATCGCCGAGCGCCTGCGCGCGCGCTCGGAGGCGCCGATCCTCGTCTACAACCTGTCGTCGGTCGTGCCCGGCGACTCGGTGCACTGCTACGCCGGCCTCGAGGAGACGCTGGCCGCGCGCATCCGGCGGTTCAACGTCGCGCTCGTCGATCTCTCGTACCGCACCGGCATCTCGATCGTCGACGTCGACGCGGTGGTCGCGCGGGGCGGCGCCGACCGGCTCAAGCTCGACGCGCTGCACCTCAACGCCGAGGGCTGCCGACTCGTCGCCGAGGAGGCGGTGCGCGTGATGGACGACCTCGGCGTGTTCCGGCGATGAAGGCCTCGGTCGTCGTTCGGACGAAGGACGAGGCGCCGCGGCTGCGCCTCACGCTGGCGTCGCTCTCGCGCCAGAGGGTCCGCGCGGAGATCGTCGTCGTGAACGACGGCTCGTCGGACGCGACCCCCGAGGTGATCGCGGAGGCGGCGCGAACGCTGTCGATCACGCGCGTCGACCACGCCGCGGCGCGGGGCCGCAGCGCGGCGGCGAACGCGGGCGCGCGGGCGGCGAGCGGCGAGATCCTGCTGTTCCTCGACGGCGACATGCTCGCCGCGCCCGACTGGGTCGAGCGGCACCTCGCGGCGCAGGGGGCCGCGCGCGACGGCTTTCCCCGCGTCGCGCGCGGCGAGAACTTCCACTTCCGCGGCACGCGCTTCCTGCTCGACCCGGAGACGGGTGCGCCGCGCCCGGGCGAGGAGGAGCGCGTCGCGCGCATGCCGCGCGACGAGCTCGACCGGTCGCGGATCACGCGCGAGCAGGTGCTCGAGCGCTTCGAGGAGCTCGCCCGGCGCGCGGAGCCGGGCATCTATCCGGGAGCGGGTCCGCGCCGGCTCCAGGAAATCGAGATCGACGCGCTGCGCCGCCATCCCGGCTGCACGGTGCTGTGGGCGGCCGCGAGCGGCGCCAACCAGTCGGTGCGCCGGGACCTGTTCCTCGCCGCGGGCGGGTTCGACGAGGCGATCGACGTCAACGAGCACCGCGAGCTCGCGCTGCGGCTCACCCTGCGCGGCGCGAGGATGGCGTTCGCCGAGGGCGCGCGCACCTACCACATGACCCACCGGACCGGCTGGCGCGACCCGCTCGTCGAGACCGGCTGGGAGCTCGCGTTCTGGCGCGCGCATCCGCTGCCCGAGGTGAAGCTGCTGCCGGTCCTGTGGGCGTGCCTCGGGGCCGCGCATCGCATTCCGCCCGAGGCGCGCATCCACTCGCTGCCCGAGCTCGAGGAGGCGGCCCGCGGCGGGCGGAACGTCGACTACGACGCGGTGCGCAGGCTGATCGGCGGCCTTCCCGACCTCCCGGGCGCGCCGTTCGCGCCGCGCCGGTCGGCGGAAGGGGCCGCCTCGACGTGACCGCGCCAGGGAAGATCGTGCTCGACGCCGCCGTCGCCGAATCCGAGCGGCCGGCGATCGATGCGGCGGCGGGCCAGCTCGCCGAATGCCTGGGCGCCGCGACCGGCGCGCCCTGGAGCATCGAGGTGCGGCGCTGCGACGGCGTCGCGGCGCTCGCGACCGCCGGGCCGCCGACGGTCGCGGTCGCGTCGCTCCTGCCCGAGCTCGAGCGCACCGGCGAGACGATCGCGACGACGCAGGCGCGCTGGCGCGCGGCGCTCGAAGCGCTCGCGGGGCGCGGCATTCCCGCGATCGTCTGCACGATCTTCCGCCACGTGGCGCCGGGCGCGGGCGCCGCGCCGGAGGGCGCCGCGGCAACGCGCGAGCGCATCCGCCGCCTCGACCTCGCCGCCGCGGAGCTCTCGCACGACACCGGCGCGTCGGTCGCCGACCTCGACCGCGTGCTCGCGCACCTGGGTGCGCGCCCGCTCGCGACCGACTACCGCCTCGGCGGGCCCTACGCCGCCGAGGTCGCCGGGTGGACGATCGTCGGCGCGATGCTCGACGGGCCGCTCGACGCGGTGGCGGAGCCGGAGGTCCTGCAGCGCGCCCAGGCGCACCAGGGACCGCTGTGGGAGGTCCACCGACTCGTCCGGCGCCGCCTGCACCGCCACGCCTCATGACGGACGCGATCGCGCTGCTGCGCCCGATGATGCTGATCCGCGCGTTCGAGGAGGCGCTGATGCGCCGCCCCGACCACGGCTTCCAGCTCCTGTCGTCCGGCGAGGAGGCCGTGGCGGTCGGGCTCTGCGCCGCGCTGCGGCCGGAGGACGCGCTGCTGTCGAGCGGACGCTCGATCGGCCCGGCGCTCGCGCGCGGCCTCGAACCGGGCGCGGTGATGGCCGAGCTCCTCGGCCGCGCGTCCGGCCCCTGCGGCGGCAAGGGCGGCCGGGGGCACCTCGCGCAGCCGGCCGCCGGCTTCTTCGGGGCGCACGCGGTCGTCGGGGGCAACCTCACGATCGCGGCGGGCGTCGCGCTCGCGCACCAGCTCGAGCGGCGGCCCGGCATCGTCGCGTGCGTCTTCGGCGACGGCGCCTGCGGCGAAGGCGCGCTCCACGAGACGATGAACGTCGCCGCGATCTGGAAGCTTCCGCTGCTGCTGGTGTGCGACGACAACGGCTGGTCGGTCTCGACGCCGCGCTCGGAGGCGCTCGCGCCCGGGCGCCTCTCCGATCTCGCGGCGCCGTTCCGGATACCCGGCGTCACGGTCGACGGGATGGACGTCGTCGCGGTGCGCGACGCGGCGCTCGCGCTCGCGGCGCACGTCCGTTCCGGCGCGGGACCCGCGTTCCTCGAGTGCGTGTCCGAGCGATTCGCCACGCACTCGACCGCGACGCGCGAGACGCGCCCCGCTGCCGAGATGGCGGCAATCCGCGACCGCTGCCCGATCCGGCGGCACGCGGCGCGGCTCGAGGCCGCGGGCGCGCTGGAGACGAAGGCGCGGGAGCGGATCGAGCGCGAGGTGGCCGACACGGTGGCGGCGGCCCTCCGCTGCGCCGAGGCGGCCCCGTTCCCCGACGCCGCGGACGCGCTGCGCGATGTCGACTGACACGCCTCCGCGCGCCGCGAAGGTCTTCTTCGCCGAGGCGATCGCGCGCGCGCTCTCCGAGGCGATGGCGCGCGATCCGCGCATCGTCGTGCTGGGCCAGGACGTCGGGCGCTACGGCGGGCCGTACCGCGAGTTCGCGGGCCTGCACGCCGCGTTCGGCGCCGCTCGCGTGCGCGACACGCCGGTCGCCGAGGCGGCGATGGTGGGCCTCGGCGTGGGCGCCGCGGCTGCCGGCCTGCGGCCGGTCGTCAGCATCACGTACATGGACTTCCTGATGCTCGGCCTCGATCCGCTCGTCAACTACGGCGCGAAGGTCCGCTACAAGACCGGCGGGCAGCTCGCTGCGCCGGTCGTCGTCAAGACGACCGCGGGCGCGAAGGGCCAGGGCGTCGCGCACTCGCAGTGCCTCGAGTCCTGGCTCGTCGGCGTCCCCGGCCTCAAGGTCGTCGCGCCGTCGACGCCGGCCGACGCGTGGGGGCTCATGCACGCGGCGCTGCGCGAGGACGGGCCGGTCGTGTACGTCGACCACAAGCGGCTGTTCCCGACCGCGGGCGAGCTGCCCGCCGACGCCTCGCCGGTGCCTATCGGCCGCGCGACGATCCGCCGGCGCGGCGCCGACGTCACGATCGCGACTCACTCGTACATGTGCCGCGTCGCGGACGCGGCTGCCGACCGGCTCGCCGCGGACGGCGTCTCGTGCGAGATCGTCGACCTGCGGACGCTCGCGCCGCTCGACGCCGATACGGTGTGCGAGTCGGCGGCGCGCACCGGCGCGCTCCTGACGCTCGAGGAAGGCCAGCTCGCCTGCGGCATCGGCGCCGAGGTGGCGTTCCGCGTGCGCGAGAAGGTGGGTACGATGCGCGTCGCGCGCGTCGGCGCCCTGCCGGCGCCGGTGTCGTCCAACCCGATCCTCGAGGCGGCCTGCGTCCCGGGCGCCGACAGGGTCGTCGACGCGGTGCGCGGCCTGCTCCGGCCCTGACCGCGACTCACGAAAGGCGCCAACGCATGATCCGCAAGCTGTCCGTCCCCGGCCCGATCGAGGACGTCGAGGAACTGCGCGTGCTGATGTGGCACGGCGGCGAGGGCACGGCGTTCGCGCAGGGCGCGCTCGTCGTCGAGCTGGAGACCCACAAGGCGGTCGTCGAGGTGCGCGCCGGACGACCCGCGGTGCTGAGAAGGATCCTGTGCGAGGCGGGCGCCTGGGAGAAGCCCGGAAACGCGCTCGCGCTCGTGGGCGACGACGCGGACGAGCCGCTGCCCGCGTCGACGGACGCGCTCGATACGTACGAGGTCGACTTCGAGCTCACCTGACGAGGGCGGGCGCTCGTTTCCTCCCCGACCCCTTCGTCGCGGCGCCGCCCCTGACGGGGAACGAGGGTCAGACGCCCGTTCGCGGGAAAGCGAGGGCCCGGCCGTCGCGGACCTTCACGCGAACCCGGGCACGCCCCGCGCGCGCAGGATGCGCAGGATCTCGCCGCGCAGCTCCGCCTGCAGCGCGCCGCTGTTGTGCACGCCGTCCGGCAGGTGCGCCGAGCCCATGTCCGCGGCGATGGCGTCGTTGTCGACGATCGACACGCCGCCCTCGCGCGCGAGGTCGTGCAGCATCAGGTTGAGCTCCTTGGCGCGGATCGTGCCCAGCGCGTTGCCGAGCGGCGCGTCGAACGGCGCGTACGTGTGCAGGGTTTCGAATCCCGACGTCGACATCGCGTTCATCACGAGGAACGCGGTCCGCGCGCGCGGTCCCGCCGGGCCGATCAGCCTGCGGTAGTCGTCGGCGATGTCGCCGAGGGTCCGGGGCACGACCTCGAAGTCCCGCTCGAGCCATGCGCGCACCGCCGGCCCCGCGTCCGCCGCCATCCGGTAGTTGTGGCACTGGAGCGCATAGCCCAGGCGCCGGTGCCGCAGGATCGCGGTCGACTCGGCATTGAGCGACAGGACGACCGCGTCGGGGCCCGCGGTCCGCCGCAGTCCGTCGCGCATCAGCAGGTCGCAGGATTCGGTGAGCGGCGAGCGCAGCAGCGCCCCGATGAGCGCGCCGGCGAAGATCCAGTCGGCCGGCGCCGGCGTCACGGACCCGAGAGCGAGCGATCGCGCCGCGTCGGCGCGGATCGCTTCGGCCTCCGCGGCGCTCCGCCCGCATTGACCGGCGAGGACGGCCACGGACGGAACCAGCACGTGGTCGGGGACATAGACGACCTGCGCGGGACCCGCGGAGGTGCGGTACCAGTCGGCGAACGCGATCGATTCGCCGCGGAACACGCCGAGCTGCTCGCAGACGCCGTACCCCAGGAGCGTGCCGACGGTGTCGCCTTCGCCCCACCAGGCGCGAAGGCGATCGTGCCACCCGGTGAGGAAGCCCGACCGGTCCTCGGCGACCTCGGTCACGCGGCGTCCCGCCGCGAACATCAGGCCGACCGTCTCGCCGTGCGCGTCGGCGCCCGGCGGCCGCTCGCTGGGCCGGCATTGCACGTGGCCGATGACCTGGTCGGGCGTCCACGCGATGTGGTCCGCGAGCCGGTCGAGGAACCCGCCGCGAGAGAGGTTGGCGGCACGCTGGAGGCGTCCGCCCACGGGCGTGGCGAACGCGACCTGGAAGTCGCGCACCTCCTCGCCCATGGGCCACGCACCGGTCCTCGGGTCGGCCGGCACGATGCGAAGGTTGCAGCACGCGACGATCTCGCCCGGGCGGCACGCGTGCCCCTCCTCGCGCAGCCAGCGCACGCCGGAGCGCAGCACGCGGTAGCCGGGCGCGCCGAGCGGGCCGAGCCGCAACGGGACGAGGCTCAATGAACGGCCTCCCCCGGCCTTGCCGCCGACGCGCCTTCGCGCCGACGCTCCCCGAGGAGGAGCCCGACGCCCTCGGGGGGCGGACGCAGGGCGCTCACGCGACGACGTCGCCCGGCGACCGCGGCGGCATCAGGATGCCCGCGATCGTGATGCGCACCTCGCGGGCGGGCGCCGCGTCCAGCGGCTCGTCGGGGTCGGTGGAGAACCACGCGAGCGGCGCCCCGACGACCACTTCGTCGCCGCGCGCGACGAGGAGCCGCCGCAGCCACGCGCGCTCGCGCAGCACGACGCGGAAATGCGAGATCGGCGGGCAGTCCTGCGCGGCGATCGCCGTCAGGTCGACGGTCAGGTCCGCGAGCTTCGAGCCGGCGGCGAGCGCGTCTCCCTCCTTCGCGTGGATCGCCGACACGACGGCGGACGACATGTGGGGGTTGACGCGAGGCAGCGAGAACGCGAGCAGCACGGGGCGATCGGGAGACGCGGCGTTCCCGAGGGAGGGCGGGGCGCGGTAGGTTAGCATGCCGCGGTGTTCGACCCGCCACCGCTCGGCATCCGTCCCGCCGCCCGCTACCGCGTCGTGGCCGAGGCCGACATCGTCGAGATGCTGGTGCTGCAGGGTTGGGCGATCGAGGCGCGGAGCGGAAGGTTCGACGATGCGCGCCGCGAGGCCGCCTCGACGCTGGAGCGCTGGATCGGCCTGGGGCTCGGCTACGCGCGGTCGAAGACCGGCGAGCGACGATTCGATCCGGCGGAAGTGAACAACTTCCACCGCCGCTCGCCCGACCCGTTCTACGCGGAGCGCTTCGTCCCGCAGGGACGCGCGATCGTCCTCGCGTTCCACCGGCGGGTCGCCTCGCGCGACACTCCGCCACCCCCCGACACGCTGCCGCCCGAGCGGTTCTCGGTGACGCATTCGCGCGAGTTCGTCCTCGCGCGCGCGGCGCGCGGCGCGCGCACGCTCCTGCGAATGCCGCTCCCGATCGAGGACGCAACGCTCTCGGGCCTGCGCCACGAGCTCGTCGCTCCGCCCGGCATCGACGCCGAGCCGGTCGCCTCGACGGGAAGGCTCGACGTGCGCGTCACGGCGCCCGACGCGCCGACCGTCACGCTCGCCGTGCGGACGACGTTCGTCTCCGATCCGTCCGGCCGCGACGCGGCGCCCGGGCCGCTCTCCGCGTCGGAGCGCGAGCTCTACACGCGGCCCGTCGAGGGCGTCGTCAAGGTGACCCCGCGCATCCGGGCGCTCGCGGACGAGCTCGCCGCGGGCGAGCGCGATCCGTTCGCGACCGCCCGCCGCTTCAACGACTTCCTCGTCGAGCGCCTGACCTGCGGCGCGGTCCACTACGACGAGCTCGACCCCGCCGCGCCGACCGACTGGGTGCTCGACTCGCGCTGGTTCGACTGCCATTTGGGCTCCGCGCTCGTCGTGGCGATGTGCCGCTCGCGGGGCATTCCAGCCAGGCTCGTCGCGGGCAACCTGATCACGCCGGCGACGGCCACCGGCCACTACTGGCTCGAGGTGTGGGACGAGGAGCGCGGCTGGATGCCGATCGACACGATCGTCGCCGACCTCTCGATGCGCGGGCGCGACCGCGCGTGGCGCGACTACTTCGTCGGCCGGCTCGATTACCGCATGAAGACGCAGGTGCTGCCGCGCGTGTTCAGCCTGGCGCCGAGCGTGCGCTTTCCGCGCACCTGGCACGTCGTCGCGCGCATCGCCGGCGACGGCGTCGAGTCCGCGACGTTCGACAGCGCGACCGGTGCGCTCGTCTATCGGGACCTCATCGTCACCCGTCGCGGCGACGATCCGCCCGGCGCCTTCCTGCCGCCGGCCGCCGTGCCCTCGATCGTGAACGCGACGCCGTTGTAGCCGCACACCGTCACCGCGCCGGGACCGAAGTCGAAGGCGCGCAGGCGCTCGCGCAGCTCGGCTTCGCGGCGTGCGAGGAGGGCCCGGGAGATGGCGAGCTCCTGCGCGAGCATCGCGAGGTGCGCGGCGCCCGAGGTGTTCGTGTCGTGGCTCACGTAGACGTACAGGTGCGCCGCGCCGGCCATCGCCCGGTAGCCGCCCCGCGCCTGGAGGTCCCGGATCGCCGCCGTGTCCTCGCCGCGCGCGCGCTCGGGGCCGGACTCCGGATAGCGTGCGGCGGCAGCGCGCCGGAACATCAGCGTGCCCGGCAGCCCCTTCGGCTCGGTCGCGCGCCAGTTCGTCCAGTGGAGCGTTCGTTCCGCCGGGGAATAGAGGAGCACGTCCTCGAGCACGAGCGCCTGGGCGCCGGTACGCGAGAGCTCCGCGAGCTCGGCGCGGACGCGATCCGGGTGGAACCAGTCGTCGTCGTCCCAGTGGCACAGGACCTCGCCGCGCGAACGGGCGACGCTGACGTTGCGCAGCGCGCCCAGCGTCAGCTTCTCCGCCGGCTCGACGACGCGGACGTCGTCGCGAGCGAGCGACGCGACGTGTGCGAGCACGGCCTCGCGCGCGGCCGGGTCGCCGCGATCGAGCACGACGACGAGCTCGCGCCGCGGATGGGTCTGCCGGCAGTAGTCGGCGACGCTGCGCCGGAACGCGTCGAAGCGCCCCGGGGCGGGCAGCGCCGGCATCAGGCAGCTGACCAGGACGCGGTCGAGGTCGGCGGCGGCGCTCACCCCGCTAGCATAGCGCGCCGCGCACGGACGCCGGACGATCCGCTCAGGCCGCGCTGCGCCTCCGCAGCGCGACGGCCGCCAGCGCGAGCAGCGCGATCGCCAGCAGCGCCCATCCTTCGCGCGCGAGCGCAGGCACGGGCGTGGCCGCGGCGCTCGACGCGGCGGGGACGGCAGCCCAGCCGCCGCCTTCCGCCAGTGCGAAGCTCGTATCGGTCACGGTCGCGGGATTGAGACAGCTGTCGGGTGTCCCCGTGCCCGGTGACGACGCGCCGTCGGTCGTGCAGTCGACGTTGATGCCGGCCGAAGACCCGGACGCCGAGACGCCGATCATGTCGACCCGGCTGCCTGCGGGATGCGGCGGCGCCCCCTGCCACTGCTCGAGCCCGATCTGCGAGGACACCGGCACGCCGCCCGCGTCGGTCTGCAGCGCGAACTGGACGATCCGCGCGAGCGGCGACGAACTCGCGATCGTGTGGACGCCATCGGAGAAGCTGTAGGCGCTCACGAGCCCGCTGAAGTCGGCCGGCCCGAAGTTCGGCGGCAGCCGGTCGGCCAGCGTGAACGTCCCGGTGACGCGCATGCTCGAGGCGTAGTCGGCGCAGGCGCCGGTCCCGCAGGTCGTGTGGTTGGCGATCGTCGTGTAGGTCGTGCCCGTGTACGCGTAGGTCGCCGGCGTGAGCGAGAGCGGCAGCGGCGCGCCGATCGCGGTGCGCGTGGGCAGGACCGAGAACGCCTGCGAGGTGTCCGACGATCCGGAGTACGAGAGGCACGCGTCGGCGGCTCCCGCCGGGCTCGTCCCGAACGACGCGCAGGTCGCGTTGGTTCCCGCGCCCGCATTCCCGGCGAATTGCATCAGGTTCAGGCGCGCGTTGCCCGCGTTGTGCGGCGCGGGCGCCTGCCACCGCTGCAGGATCACGGGTTGCATCGACGGCAGGCCGCCCGCGTCGGTCGCGACCTGGAACGCCGCGATGCGCGCGTTCGCGTCGCCGCTCGCGTAGGTGTTCACGCCGTCGGAGAAGCTGTACGCGGTCACGAGCCCCGACACGTCGATCGCCGCGAGGTTCGCGGGCAGCGCGTCGGCGGTCGTGAACGAGCCGGCGACGCGCCCGCCGAGCGGATAGTCGGCGCAGGTTCCGGTCCCGCAGGTGGTGTGCGGGAAGCGCGTCGTATACGGGCCGCTCGCCACGTAGTAGGTCGTCGGCGTCGGCGAAGGCACGACGATCGGCACGTCCACCGACCACGCGCCCGCGAGCGACGTGATCGCCTGGCTCGTGTCGGTCGACCCGCTGTACGACGTGCAGACGTCCGCGACGCCGTTCGCCGGGCTCGCGCCGAAAGCGCTGCACGTGACGTTGGTGCCGGCGCCGGTCGGCGCGCCCACGAACAGGATGTCGAGGCGGTCGTTGCCCGCGTTGTGCGGCGCGGCCGCCTGCCACCGCTGGAGCTGGATCGTCGCGGCGGACGGCTTGCCCGACGCGTCGGTCGCGATCGAGAACGCGACGATCCGGGCGTCGGCGTCGGCGTTCGCGTACGTGTGGACGCCGTCCGAGAAGCTGTAGGCCGTCACGCTGCCGGTGATCTCGGTGGACGGCTGGTTCGCGGCCAGCGGCGCCGCGGTCGTGAACGAGCCGGTGACCCGCGCGCCGGCGGGGTAGTCCGCGCAGGTGCCGGTGCCGCAGGTCTGGTGGGCGTAGCGCGTCGTGTAGACGCCGCTTGCGAAGTAGTAGGTCGTCGCCCACGCGGGCAGCGACAGGAACGCCAGGACGAGCGGCAGCGCGCGCTTCATGCTTCCTCCGTGGCCGTGCTTCCCTCGCACACCGCGCGGAAGCGAGCGTGCCGGCAGCCGCGGCAAGCCTATCCCGGTGGCCTCCCCCGAGGCAAGGCGCGCGCGAGGCCGGCCCTCATGCCGTTGGAGCGATCGCGCCCGGCGGCCGACCGGCGGCTCGGGGATCGCGTCGCGCCGCCATCGCGAGGCATCCGGCACACGCGAGCCAGAGGAACGCCTGGACGCCCACGTACGCATGGACCCAGGGAGGCGGCAGCAGATAGAGGCCGCCGGGCGCGAGCAGGAAGGCGAGCGTCAGTGCGAACAGCGCGCCGGCGACGCGGCCCTGCCCGCCGGCGTCCGTCTTCGCGATCCGGAACAGCGCCACGAGCGGCAGGACGAGGAGCAGGTCGTCGTACCAGCGGTGATAGGTCCAGAAGCGCGCCGCGATCGCGGTGACGCCGGCCAGCAGCCAGAAGTCGGCGTGCCGGTGCCGGCACAGCCACCACGCGAGCAGCACGAGCGCCCCCGCCGAGGCGGCGGCCATCGCCGAGGGGACGCCGAGCCACGCGACCAGCGCGTGCAGGTCGGTCTGGCCGTTCAGCGCGCCGACGCGGGAGGCCTGCGCGAGAAAGTAGCCGAACTGATCGCGCAGGCTCAACGGCTGAAACGAGGCGGCGAACAGCGTGAGCGCGACGTAGGCCGCGACGAGCAGCGCGACCGGCCTCGCCCCGCCGGGCAGGAGCAGCGCGAGCAGCACGAACGGCGCGCACAGGCTCGGCTTCCCCATGGCGACGAGGAAGAGCGCGGCCACCGCGAGATCGCGGCCCCGGCCGGGCGGCCGGTCGCGCAACAGCAGCAGTGCGGCGAGCGCGGCCGCCAGCGCGTAGACGGTCGTCTGCCCGTTGCCGATCGTCGCGCCCGCCGGATACGTCGCCAGCGGAACGAGCGCCACGAGTGCGCGTTCGAGCGGGGTCACGGCACGGCTCTCGCGCACCGCGACGACGACGATCCACGCGAGCGAGGCGAGCGTCAGGAGCAGGTAGACCGCCGTCGCTCGCGCGATCGAGGGTCCGCCGTACACGGGCCACAGGATCGCCATGCTCGCGGGAGGATGCGGGTGCTGTCCTTCGCGCGGCCCGGTGTAGACCGGCCGGCCGGCGAACCAGTCGTCGACCATCAGGTGCGGCAGTTTCAGGTCGATCCCGCCGGGATGGACCGCGATCGGACCGATCGACGCGGGCTTGGCGATCAGCCGGTAGAGCTCGTAGCCGAGCCAGGCCGCCGCGATCGCGGCCATCGCGACGACGGCCGCGGCCAGGAGCGAGCGACCGCGGGCCGGACGTTCGCCGGTGGCATGCAAGGCGTCAGCCTCCGGCCCTGCGCGTCGCGCGACTTGCGCGGCCCGCCTTGCGCTGCTTCGATGCCTGCGCACCGGTCGCCCGCTTGAGCGCCTCCAGCGAGAGGTCGAGCTCGTCGCGCAGCCAGCGGCGGAACGCGTCGAGCGGCGGCCAGTCGCGCAGCGCCGGCGGGTAGACGAGGTGGTAGGGCTGCGCGTCCGCGTGCGCGACCGTGATCGGCGAGAGGCGCACGAGCCGGCCGTCGACGAGCGCGTCGGCGGCGTGGATCTCGCGCGCGAGCGCGAGCCCGAGGTTCTGCTCGACCGCCTGCAGCATGAGCCCCGCGTCGTTGAACGTCGCGACCGTCCGCACCTTCGCGCGCACGCCGGCCGCCGCGAACCACAGCTCCCACAGGTCGTTGTCGCCGATGAGCGGCTCGCGCGCGAACGCCTCGGGCTGCGCGCCCTCGAGCCGGCGCGCGGCGGAGGCCGAGCCGACGAGGATGAACGAGGGCTGTTCGAACAGTCGCTCCGACGCGAGCCCCGCCCAGGGCCCGATGCCCTGGCGCACCGCCGCGTGGAAGCCCTCGCGGTTGAGGTCGACGACGTGCATCGACGTCTCGATCTCGAGCGCGAGCGCGGGATGGCGCTCGCGCCAACGGCCGATGCGCGGCAGCAGCCAACGGTTCGCGAACGACGGCAGCACCGTCACGCGCAGCCGCTGCACCTCGCCGCCGGCCGCCGCGGCCGCCGCCTGCACGCCGTCGTCGAGCGTCGCGAGCGCCGACTGCACGCTGCGCAGCAGCGCCTGCCCCGCGGAATTGAGCACGACGCGCCGCCCGCGCCGATCGAACAGCGCGAAGCCGAGCTGCTCCTCGAGCCCGCGGATCTGCTGGCTCACCGCGCTGTGCGTGAGATGCAGCGACTCGGCGGCGGCGCGCAGGTTCTGCTTCTCGGCGACCGCGCGGAACGCGGTGACGTTCGACAGCGGCAGGCGGGGCGGACGGGGCATCGGGGGCTCTCGCGCGCAAGGCGTCTGGTCGACCTAGCTTACCAAGATGGTCGAAACATTGCGATTCCCTCGGGAGGCCTGGAGCCTTAGCCTTACCAGCGTCGCCACACCCCCAGCCAGCGGAGGACGCCATGCCCCACGTCGACGAACTGCTCGGACCCGTGACCCTCGCGGCGGCCGGCCTCGCGGTCGCGATCGCGCTGCAGCCGGTGGCGGGCCATCCGGCCGCCGAGGCCGCCGCCGACCCCGCACGCCCCTCGGCCGGCACGGCCACGGTCGTCGTCCGCCTGCCGACCGTCGAGGTCGTCGGCCGGCGCACGCACGAGGTCGCGACGGCCGAGTGCAACGACGGCGCCCCGCGTGGCGGGCGCGCGATCGCCGCGCGCGGCGGTGCCCCCCGCGCCTGAAGCCCCGAATTCGACGAACCGAACCCTGACGGAGACGAAGATGAGCACCCTGACCGTACGCCCGCCCTCGCAGGGCGCCCTGCCCCGGATCGCCCTGGCCGCCGTCGCCGGCGCCGAGGCGCTGCACGCCGCCGCCGTGAAGCTCGACGCGTGGCTCGCGCTGCGCCGGCGCGCCTCGCTGGATCGCGACGCGCTCGCGAGCATGAGCGACCGCGACCTCATGGACATCGGCGTGAGCCGGGCCAGCGTCGACGCGGTCGCCGACGGCGCCTGGATGCGGGACTACCCGCGCTGACTTCCCCCGGGGCCGGCCGGGCTTTCCCCCCTGAATCCCGCCGGCCCCTCCTCGTTCGCGCCTGCGCCCGCAATTCCCTCCTCCCGGGCGGGGCATCCTTCCCCGTGGCACCCGACGCGCGCGGGCGTTAGTCTTTCCGGCGGCGACCCCGCCCGTCCCGCCGGCGTGTCGATCCGCGGGCCCCTCGTTCGACGTAGGAAAGGAGCCCGGATCCGCGCGGCAAGCCGCCCGCGGGTCGACGGGCCCCCTATTCCCGACCCGAAGGAGCAGCGGCGATGCGAGTGATGGTGATGGTCAAGGCGACGAAGGAGTCCGAGGCGGGCGTCATGCCCGACGAGCGGCTCCTGACCGAGATGGGCCGCTTCAACGACCAGTTGGTGAAGGCAGGCGTCATGCTCGCGGGCGAGGGGCTGCACCCGACCTCGAAGGGCAAGCGCGTGCGGTTCTCGGGCGCGAAGCGGACGGTGATCGACGGG
The DNA here is from genome assembly GCA_046347845.1 of Burkholderiales bacterium. Classification (GTDB taxonomy): domain Bacteria; phylum Pseudomonadota; class Gammaproteobacteria; order Burkholderiales; family Casimicrobiaceae; genus VBCG01. The sequence continues at coordinate 94,887 of JAXMFH010000002.1, forward strand.
CCCTTCGCCGAGACCAAGGAGCTCGTCGCCGGCTTCTGGCTGTGGCAGGTGAAGTCGATCGAGGAGGCGGTCGAGTGGGTGAAGCGCTGCCCGAACCCGTTCCCGGTCGACTGCGAGATCGAGATCCGGCCGCTCTTCGAGGCCGACGACTTCGGCGCCGACTACACGCCCGAGCTCCGCGCGCAGGAGGACCGGCAGCGCGCCGAGATCGAGCGCCAGGCGAAGGCCGGCGGCCGCTGACCGGCCGCGCCCCCGTTCCCGCGAACCAGGAGAGACGCGATGCCGATCCAGCCCTACCTGTTCTTCGACGGTCGCTGCGAGGAAGCGATCGGTTTCTACGAGCGCGCGCTCGGCGCGAAGGTCGAGATGATGATGCGCTACGCCGAGAGTCCCGACCCGGTCCCCGAGGGCATGCTGCCGCCGGGATCGGAGCGGAAGATCATGCACGCGTCGCTCCGGATCGGCGACGCGGTCGTGATGGCCTCGGACGGCCACTGCGCGGGCAAGCCCGCGTTCGCGGGGTTCTCGCTCACCTACGCGGTCCCCGACGAGGCGACGGCGAAGCGTGCGTTCGACGCGCTCGCGGACGGCGGGGAAATCGAGATGCCGCTCGGCAAGACGTTCTGGTCGCCGTGCTTCGGCATGCTGACCGACCGCTACGGCGTCGGCTGGATGATCGGGCTGTTCCCGCAGTGAGCGTCGCCGCATGCCCTACCTGCTGCTGATCCTGGAGCCGCACGGCCAGCGCGCCGCGCGCACCGAGGACGAGGGGCGCGCGCTCTACCAGCGCATGCTCGACTTCTCCGAAGCGCTGAAGGCCCGCGGCGTGCTTCGGGCGAGCCAGTCGCTCAGGACCGATGCCGAGGGCGTGCGCGTCGCCGTTCGCGACGGCAGGCGCACGTTCCTCGACGGCCCTTTCTCCGAGTCGAAGGAGATGATCGGCGGCTACTTCATCCTCGACGGCGTGACGAAGGAGGAGGCGGTCGCGATCGCGGCCGAGGTGCCGGCCGCGCAGTGGGCGACCGTCGAGGTGCGCGAGTTCGGCCCCTGCTTCATGTGAGCGCGGATCCCCCGGGCACCGCGTCGCCGGTCCACCGCACCGTCGAGGCGGTCTGGCGGATGGAGTCCGCGAGGATCATCGGGGGGCTCGCGCGCGTCCTGCGCGACGTCGGGCTCGCCGAGGAGCTCGCGCAGGACGCGCTCGTCGCGGCGCTCGAGCAGTGGCCGCGCGAGGGCGTGCCCGAGAGACCGGCCGCGTGGCTGACCGCGACCGCGAAGCACCGCGCGATCGACGCGATCCGCCGCAGGGCGCTGCACGAGCGCAAGGCGCACGAGCTCGCGTGGGAGATCGAGGAGCAGCTCAAGGACGCCGCGCCGGACCTCGGGTCCGCGATCGACGCGGCGCTCGACGACCCGATCGGCGACGACACGCTCCGGCTCGTCTTCGTCGCGTGCCACCCGGTGCTCTCGCGCGAGGCGCGCGTGGCGCTGACGCTGCGCCTGCTGGGCGGCCTCGCGACCGGCGAGATCGCGCGCGCGTTCCTCGTGCCCGAGCCCACGATCGCGCAGCGCATCGTCCGCGCGAAGCGCACGCTCGCCGAGGCGCGCGTCCCGTTCGAGGTGCCCGCCGCCGCCGAGCTCGCCGAGCGCCTCTCGTCGGTGCTCGAGGTGATCTACCTGGTGTTCAACGAGGGCTACTCGGCGACCGCCGGCGAGGACTGGGTGCGCCCGGCGCTGTGCGAGGAAGCGCTGCGGCTGGGCCGCATCCTCGCCGAGCGGATGCCCGCCGAATCCGAGGTCCACGGCCTCGTCGCGCTGATGGAGATCCAGGCCTCGCGCATCCGCGCGCGCGTCGGCCCGCGCGGCGAGCCGGTCCTGCTGCTCGACCAGGACCGCTCGCGCTGGGACCGCCTGCTGATCGGCCGGGGGCTCGCGGCGCTCGCGCGAGCGGAGGCGACCGGCGCACCGGCCGGCGGCCTCGGTCCCTACGCGGTGCAGGCGGCGATCGCGGCCTGCCACGCGCGCGCCGCCACGGCCGACGCGACCGACTGGCCGCGCATCGCGGCGCTCTACGACGGGCTCGCCGAGCTCGCGCCCTCGCCGGTCGTCGAGCTCAACCGCGCGGTCGCGGTCGCGATGGCGTTCGGCCCCGCGGCCGGGCTCGAGATCGTCGACGCGCTCGCCGACGATCCGCGCCTCGCGGACTACCACCTGCTGCCGAGCGTGCGCGGCGACCTGCTCGCGAAGCTCGGGCGCCGCGACGAGGCGCGGCGGGAATTCGAGCGCGCGGCCGCGCTCACCCGCAACGAGCGCGAGCGGGAGCTCCTGCTCGCCCGCGCCGCGGCGTGCGCGGCGGCGGGCTAATGCCGACGACTTGCGGCGCCGCGCGAGTCCGGCGACACTCGCGCGGCCGGGCCGCAGCGCCGCGGCGCCCCGCCGCGATGACGATCCCGATGCCCGCCGCGCTCCTCCCATGACGTCCTCTCCCGCCTCGTCGCCGCTCTCCGAACGCGAGATCGGCGAGCTCGACGAGGCGCTCGCCGCGCTGCCGGACGATCGGCAGCCGCTCGACGTCTCGATGCTCGACGGCTTCCTCGTCGGCGTGCTGCTGCAGCCGGACGCGGTGATGCCGTCCGATTGGCTGCCGCTCGTGTTCGACGCACGGGAAGGCGAGCCGATGATCCCGGGCGACGTCGAGCACGCGCGACGCGTCCTCGACCTCGTGATGCGGCACTACAACAATCTCGCCGCACACATCGCCGCACGCGAGCCGTTCGACCCGATCGTCTTCGAGGCGAACGACGACGGGGCGCCGCCCGCGCAGCCCGGCGACGAGTTCCTGCCGCTGTGGCCGTGGGCGGCGGGCTTCATGGAAGCGCTCGACGCGTTCCCGGCGCTCCTCGACCGCTACGGCGACGACGACGACGTGGACGCCGCGCTCGTCAACGTCACGCGCCACCTGCGGCCCGTCCCCGGGGACGACAGCGTCACGGCGCGGCGGATCGAGCGCGAACGCGCGGAGATCGACCGCGAGCTGCCGCTCGAGGACCTCGACGACGCGATCGAGCAGATGGTCCTCGGCATGATGGAGATCGCCGACGTCACGCGGCCGCGCCGCCCGATCGAGCGTGCGCTACCGAAGGTCGGCCGCAACGATCCCTGCCCCTGCGGGAGCGGGCGCAAGTACAAGCACTGCCACGGGCGCGAGGACGGCTGAGGGTCTGACCCTCATCTCCCCCCCATTGGACGGGATGCCGCGCAGGCGGAAACCGAAACGAGGGTCCGACCCTCAGGCCGGCTCCATCCCGTTCCGCCGCTTCGTCTCGACGGTCTTCGAGGACCCCAGGTACGCGAGCAGGCGGCGCGCGTCGTCGGGACGCGAGCACGTCGCGCACACGGCGGCCGAGAACGTCGTGACGTGCTGGATCGCCGGCGGCAGCGGACCCACGACGGCGATGCCGGGCAGGAACATGAGCTCGGAGAGCTGCTGGAAGCCGAGCTCGACGCTGCCTTCCGCGACCAGCTTGCCCACCGGGATGCCGGGCGCGGGCTTCACGAGGCGACCCGCGACCTGGTCCGCGACGCCCCAGCGCTCGAACACTTTCGCGAGGTAGTCGCCGGAGGGCCCGGTCGAGTAGCTCAGGCTGCGCGCGCGGCTCACCGCCTCGCGGACGGCGTTCTCGGAGCCGATGTCCGGATGCGGCGCGCCCGCGCGCACGGCGATCGCCACGCCCGAGCGCACGAGGTCGACGCGGCTGCCCGGCAGCGCGTGCCTCTCCGCGATCAACTGGTCGATGACGTTCGACGCGAGGATCACGACGTCGAAGCGCTCGCCCGCACGCACGCGCTTCGCCGCGTCGACGCCGCCGACCGACTCGATCGCGACCTTCGCGCCGGTCTCGCGCTCGTACATCGCGACCAGGTCGGCCAGCACCTGGCGGGTGGCCATCGAGGAGATGCCGGCGATCGGGGTCATCTGATGCAGGCGCGGCGTGGCAGGCGAAGCCGGGCGGGGATCCGGCGGATCGACGGGCTTCGGACCGCGTGACCGCCGCCGGTCAGGCGGCCCGATGGCGCACGTGCGGCATGTCGCTCCGGGTCGCTGCGCGAATCGAGCCGGCGGGGAGCGTTTCGATGGCCACGGTGTCCCCGTCGATCCGCGTGAACTCGACTTCGAAAGCGGCGCCGTCGCGGTAGACGTGCACGACCACGCCCACGTCGCCTGCCTCGAGGCGCGCCTCGGGAACGGCTCGGGTCAGCACGACGACGTCGTGTTCGCGGATCATGGTCTGGAGCCCGGCTGCGGATAGGCGGTGACGAGTCGCGTTCGACTCGCCCCGACGATCCAGGCGGTCGTGATCTTGTAGCGCCGCCCGTTCGGAGCGTCAAGGGGACCCACGGCGATCACCTTGAGCCCCCAAGGCGTCGATACCTCCCGCCATTGCGCGCCGCGAGCCTGTGTTCGCAGGGCGGCCGCCAGCACTTCCCAACGCGAGGAAGCGAATCCGATCGACCGGAAGAACCGGGACTTGGCGGCGCCCCTCGGCGTCGCCGCATCCAGCAGGTAGTCGACGATCTTCGTCCGGTCGACGTGCGCCTTCCGGAAATCGTTGTCCCAGTCCACGACGGGCTCGGCGACACGGGTAGGCCCAGCGTGCCCGACGCGCCCCGGAACGCGCAATCGATCGAACGGACGATCGGGCTCGCTCGTTCTCCGGACCGAAGTCGCGGCACGTCGTCATCGACATTCGTCGCGGGGGTTGGGATATACTTGGGATATCCGGCCGCCGGCAATCGCTCATGTCCCGCGTCACCGCCTGGGGTAACAGTCACGGCGTCCGCATTCCGCGCGAGATCCTGGAGCAGGCCGACATCGCGCCCGAATCGGAGGTGACCATCATCGCCGAGGCCGGCCGCATCGTGATCGAGCCCGCCCGGCGCAAGCCGACGCTGGACGAGCTCCTCGCCCTCATGCGTCCCGGCGACCGCCACGAGGAAGTCGACTACGGCGCACCGCGAGGCCGCGAGGTGCCGTGAGCCGGGCGCCAAAGCCGCCCCGCGCCGGGGGCGCAGCGAGGCGCTCGATTCCGTGGGCGCCGGACCGCGGCGAGATGATCTGGATCGAGCACTCGCCGCAGGCCGGCCGCGAGATGGCCGGCTCGCAGCCGTTCCTCGTGCTCTCGCCGCGCGCTTTCAACGAGAAGACGGGGCTCGTGATCGGGTGCGCGATGACCCGCCGGCGGGCGCACAACCCGTTCGCGGTGGCCAACCCGCGCGATCCGACGCAGGCCAGCTACATCCTCGCCGACCAGCCGAAGTCGTTCGATTGGCGCAAGCGCCGGGCGCGGCGGCATCCATGGGGGGCGGTGACGCCGGAGGTATTGCAGGAGGTCTGCGATCGGCTGAATGCCATCCTTATGCTTGCCTAGCCCCGAGATCACTAGGCCCCAGTCCAACGGTGGTCACGGTTTCATGAATGGGATCCCGCCTGCGCCGTTGCCTGTTTCGCAAACAATTCATCACGGTGGAATTCGAGGTAGATGCGCTGCTCGTAGCTAAAGGTTCCAACGTTGCGCTGTGCGTCAATTCCCCATCTCGTCAACACTTCCGGAGCCAAGCTCGGCGACCTCAAAATTTGGCCATCACCTGTAAAGCTTATGTACAGTCGATCAAAGAGATGATCGACATGCGGGGAAAGCAACAAACCATTGTTCCCATCCAGCTTTTCCCCGTCGTCCGACAACCTCCATGGTTTGATATGACTGGCAACAAGGTGCTGTGGCCGCTCGACTCCTGTCACCCGGCACCTTCGTTCGATCAACTCGACACGTGACTTGTAGATTCCATGTCCGCGCCGTGCCTTGATCAGCTGCAGGATCTCGGTTTCCGGGATGTCCTTGCGAGCGCGAGTCAGGGCTTCTTCCGCGGCGTCCTCCGTGCTCTCCCGTCCGTAGACTTCAAGTGCCCGGAGGGCCAATTCAGCTTCTGGACCCATCAATTGCAGCAGTCGCGCCGCCATTGCATCGGGTACTTCAGTGAGATAGACGCCTTGATTTCCCGCACCGTCCCTGCGAATGGGCGCGTACCGCTGCGGGAGCGTTGGTTCAAGCAAAGTCATATGCTCCCGAGGACGTATCCGCGTGACGAGTTCCCTGAACTCGACCTCAACGAACCAGCCTTCGTCGGCCCAATAGGCGCCGGTTCTGCCAAACTCGGTAGGTTTCGGCGCCGATTCCGCGGTACTCACCGCGACGCCGATGGCCTTGATGAATGTGTCGCAGAACGAAAATATGACGTCTCCCGGCTGGACCAGGCGCATACTCTCATAAAAGGGATTCCTGCCGCCGTTCGCATTGGTCTTCGGGGACCACATATAGCCGCCCCGAACCTCGTGCACGAAGGTCTGGTTCTGATTAACCCACCAGTACTTTGGGGTTCGCGGAGGAGACGCTCTCATACGCCGTAGAGCAGCGAGCCTAGAATTGTCCACATAGGGAATTCCCGGGCTGCGACACACCGCTGCATGGATTATCTCTGAGTCCTTCGCTACATGCTCCTGCGGTACTGCCCCCCCACCTCGAACAGCGCGCTTGTGATCTGCCCCAGGCTGCACACACGCACCGCGCTCATCAGCTCGGCGAACACGTTGCGGTTCTGAATCACCGATTCCTTGAGCCTGGCGAGCGCGGCGGGGGCCTCGTTCGCGTGGCGCGCGTGGAAGTCGGCCAGCCGCTTCAGCTGCGACTCCTTCTCGTCGGTCGTCGAGCGCGCGAGCTCGAGCTTCTGCGGCGTCGGGTCGCCGTGCGGGTTGCGGAAGGTGTTGACGCCGATGATCGGGTAGCTGCCGTCGTGCTTGCGGTGCTCGTAGTAGAGGCTCTCCTCCTGGATCTTGCCGCGCTGGTAGCCGGTCTCCATCGCGCCGAGCACGCCGCCGCGCTCGCTCAACGCCTCGAACTCCTTCAGCACGGCTTCCTCGACCAGGTCGGTGAGCTCGTCGACGATGAAGCTGCCCTGGTTCGGGTTCTCGTTCTTCGCCAGTCCCCATTCGCGGTTGATCACGAGCTGGATCGCCATCGCGCGGCGCACGCTCTCCTCGGTCGGCGTCGTGATCGCCTCGTCGTAGGCGTTCGTGTGCAGCGAGTTCGCGTTGTCGTAGGTCGCGATCAGCGCCTGCAGCGTCGTCCGGATGTCGTTGAACGCGATCTCCTGCGCGTGCAGGCTGCGGCCCGAGGTCTGGCAGTGGTACTTGAGCTTCTGGCTGCGCTCGTTCGCGCCGTACTTCTCGCGCATCGCGACCGACCAGATGCGCCGCGCGACGCGGCCGAGCACCGAGTACTCGGGGTCCATGCCGTTGCTGAAGAAGAAGGACAGGTTCGGCGCGAAGTCGTCGATGTGCATGCCGCGCGCGAGGTAGGCCTCGACGAACGTGAAGCCGTTCGACAGCGTGAACGCGAGCTGGCTGATCGGGTTGGCGCCGGCCTCGGCGATGTGGTAGCCGGAGATCGACACCGAGTAGAAGTTGCGCACGTCGTGGTGGACGAAGTACTCCTGGATGTCGCCCATCACCTTCAAGCTGAACTCGGTCGAGAAGATGCAGGTGTTCTGCCCCTGGTCCTCCTTCAGGATGTCGGCCTGGACGGTGCCGCGCACCGTGCACAGCGTCCACTCGCGGATCTTCTCGGCCTCGTCGTCGGTCGGCTCGCGCTTGTTGTCGGCGCGGAACTTGTCGAGCTGCTGGTCGATCGCGGCGTTCAGGAACATCGCGAGGATCGTCGGCGCGGGGCCGTTGATCGTCATCGACACCGACGTGTTCGGCGCGCACAGGTCGAAGCCCGAGTAGAGCACCTTGATGTCGTCGAGCGTCGCGATCGACACGCCCGAGTTGCCGACCTTGCCGTAGATGTCCGGGCGGCGGTCCGGGTCGTTGCCGTAGAGCGTCACCGAGTCGAACGCGGTCGACAGGCGCTTCGCCGGCATGCCGTCGGCGAGCAGGTGGAAGCGCCTGTTGGTCCGGAACGCGTCGCCCTCGCCCGCGAACATCCGCGTCGGGTCCTCGTTCTCGCGCTTGAACGCGAACACGCCGGCGGTGAACGGGAAGCTGCCCGGCACGTTCTCGAGGAGCTGCCAGCGCAGGATCTCGCCCTCGTCCTCGTAGCGCGGCAGCGCGACCTTCGGGATCTTCGTGCCGGAGAGCGACGTGTGCGTGAGCGCGGTGCGGATCTCGCGGTCGCGGATCTTCACGACGTACTCGTCGCCCGAGTACGCCCGCTTCGTCGCCGGCCACATCTCGAGGAGCTTCTTCGCGCGGCCGTCGAGCGCGCGCTCGCGCTCGTCGATCAGCGCGTCGAGCGCGGTGTCGGCGGTGTGGATCGCGCCGTCGAGCTGGGTGGCCGCTTCGGAGTCGGCGACGTGCCCGCTCTTCAGGAGCGGCTTCTCGTAGCCCGCCATCTCGTCGATCATCGCGCGCGCGGCCTTGAGCTGCTGCCGCTCGCGCGCGACCTTCGCCTGCGCCTCGGCCCAGCGCCGGTAGTGGCGGCAGGTCTCGGAGATCTCCGCGAGGTAGCGCGTGCGGGCGGGCGGCACGATCGTGTTCTGGCCGGACGAGGCGCGGGTCGCGACCGGCTCGAGCTTCGACGGCGCGAGCCTCAGCCCCTTCTCGGCGAGCTTCGGTGCGATCGCCTGCCACAGCGCGGTCACGCCGTCGTCGTTGAAACGCGAGGCGATCGTCCCGAACACCGGCATCGCCTCGGGCGGCTCCTTGAAGCGCTCGCGGTTGCGCTGGACCTGCTTTCGGACGTCGCGGAGCGCGTCGGCCGCGCCCTTGCGGTCGAACTTGTTGATCGCGACGAAGTCCGCGAAGTCGAGCATGTCGATCTTCTCGAGCTGCGAGGCGGCGCCGAACTCGGGCGTCATCACGTAGAGCGAGAGGTCGACGTGCGGGACGATCGCGGCGTCGCCCTGCCCGATCCCCGAGGTCTCGACGACGACGAGGTCGAACGCCGCCGCCTTGCACGCGGCGATCACGTCGGGCAGCGCGAGGCTGATCTCGCTGCCGGCTTCGCGGGTCGCGAGCGAGCGCATGTAGACGGGCGCGTGCTTGCCGATCGGGCCGATCGCGTTCATCCGGATGCGGTCGCCGAGGAGCGCCCCGCCCGACTTGCGCCGCGACGGGTCGATCGACACGACCGCGATCTTGAGCCGGTCCTCCTGGTCGAGCCGGATGCGGCGGATCAGCTCGTCGGTGAGCGAGCTCTTGCCCGCGCCGCCGGTGCCGGTGATGCCGAGCACCGGCGCCTTCGACTTCGCCGCCGCCGCGAGGATCGCCTCGCGCGTCTTCGCGGGCACCGTGCCCGCTTCCAGTCCCGAGATGAATCGGGCGAGCGTGCGCGTGCGCACGAAGCGGTCCGGCGACGCGAGCCCGTCGATCGAGCCGGGCAGCGTCTTCGCGAGGTCGACGTCGCACGCGGCGACGAGCTCGTTGATCATGCCCTGCAGGCCGAGCTTCTGCCCGTCCTCGGGCGAGAAGATGCGCGCGACGCCGTAGTCGTGCAGCTCGCGGATCTCGTCGGGCACGATCACGCCGCCGCCGCCGCCAAATACCTTGACGTGGCCCGCGCCGCGCTCGCGCAGCAGGTCGATCATGTACCTGAAGAACTCGACGTGCCCGCCCTGGTAGGACGAGATCGCGATGCCGTGCGCGTCCTCCTGCAGCGCGCAGTCGACGATCTCCTCGACCGAGCGGTTGTGGCCGAGGTGGATCACCTCGCAGCCCGACGCCTGCAGGATCCGACGCATGATGTTGATCGACGCGTCGTGGCCGTCGAACAGCGACGCGGCGGTCACGAACCGCACCTTGTTCGCCGCCTTGTAGACGAGCGGCTTCTGGGCGATCGACAGGTCGGTCATCGGCAACCTCGTGAGGGCGGGCGCGGGCGCCGGGGGGCGGCGGGCCGCGCGGGTCGAGCGGGCAAGCTTACCGGAGCGTCCGGACAGGCGCGACGCGCCGGCGGCCGGGCGCTCCGGGGTCCCGCGGGGGCGCCCCCGCGGGACCCAGCCTAGATTACGTTTACGTAAACGTCAAGATCGCGCCGGGCGACGCCCTCGCCCGGCGCAGTGCCGCCGGCCGGATCCCGCACGAGCCGGCCCCCTTTCGGGCCGGCGTCCGCCCGACGGCCGCGAGAGTCCGGCGGTCCGCGACCCGCGGTAAAGTAGATCGTTGCGCCGGCGTGGCCTCGACATCGTGCCTCCCCCTCCCCCGACCATCGCTGCGACGCCGCGGGCCGAATCCGCGCACGCCGCCCCCGCGACCCAGACCGGAGCGGCCGCGCTCCTGCTGAACGTCGCGCACGCGATCGACCACCTGATGCTGCTCGTCTTCGCGACGGCGGTCGGCGCGATCGCGGCGGACTTCGGCGTCGGGCGCTGGGAGGACCTGATGCCGTACGCGGCCGGCGCGTTCGTGCTGTTCGGCCTGGGCTCGCTGCCCGCGGGGCGCCTGGGCGACCTCTGGGGGCGGCGGGCGATGATGCTCGTGTTCTTCTTCGGCATCGGCGCCTCGTCGCTCCTGGTGGCGACGACGCAGTCGCCCTGGCAGCTCGCCGCGGCGCTCACCGTGCTCGGCGCGTTCGCCGCGATCTACCACCCGGTGGGCATCCCGATGCTCGTGCAGGGCGCGGAGCGGCCCGGGCGCGTCATCGGCGTCAACGGGCTCGCCGGCAACCTCGGCATCGCGCTCGCCGCGCTGTCGACCGGCTTCCTCGTCAAGTACTTCGGCTGGCGCACCGCGTTCGTCGTGCCGGGCCTCGCGTCGATCGCGTGCGGCGCCGCGTTCGCGCTCGTCGCGCCCCGGGAATCGTCGCCGCCGTCGAAGCGCGCGCCGAGGCAGCTCGACCTGCCGCCTTCCGTGCTCGCGCGCGTGCTCGTCGTGCTGACGCTCACGTCGACCTGCGGCAGCCTGATCTTCAACTTCACGACCAACGGCAACGGCGAGCTCCTGCGCGAGCGCCTCGCCGCCGTCACGCGCGACCCGGCGACGCTCGGCGTGCTGCTGGCCTCGGTCTACGCGATCGCCTCGCTGGCGCAGGTCGTCGTCGGGCGCCTCATCGACCGCTATCCGCTGAAGCGTCTCTACCTCGGCATCGTCGCGATGCAGGTGCCGCTGTTCGTGCTCGCCGCGCGCGCGGACGGCTGGGCGCTCTACGCGCTGGCGCTCGCGTTCATGGCGTTCGTGTTCGGCGCGATCCCTTTCACCGACGCGCTGATCGTGCGCTACGTCGACGACCGGATGCGCTCGCGCGTCGCGGGCGTGCGGCTCGCGATCGCCTTCGGCATCAGCGCGCTCGCCGTGTGGCTGCTCGGACCCGTCGTCAAGGCGAGCGGATTCGACTTCCTGCTCGCGCTGCTCGCCGTGATCGCCGCGTGCGCCGCGGTCGCGGTGCTCGGGCTGCCGGCCCGCGCGCCGGCGCCGCTGCCCGCCCGGCCCCCCTCGCCGTAGGCACGCCCGGGGACGCTGCGTCGCGCCCGGCGCCGTCCGGTCCGCCCGACCGCCCTTCCGTCGCCCGCCGGTGAACGATTCCCGGCGGCGCCCGGTCTATACTGCCCGCCCCGTCCCGACCCCCGCCTCCATGCTCCGCACGCTCCTCGCCCGCCTCGTCCTCGCCGCCGCTTTCCTGCCCGCGCTCGCGCTCGCCCAGCTGCCGCCGAACGTGAAGGCCGGCGTCGCCGTCGAGGGCGTCACGCAGTACTTCCTCGACAACGGGCTCGAGGTGCTGCTCTACCCGGACGACAGCAAGCCGACGACGACCGTCAACGTCACCTACAAGGTCGGCTCGCGCCACGAGGGCTACGGCGAGACCGGCATGGCGCACCTGCTCGAGCACCTGATGTTCCAGGGCTCGCCGTCGGCCGAGAACCTCTGGAAGGAGTTCGGCAAGCGCGGCATGGAGATGAACGGCACGACGTTCTACGACCGCACCAACTACTTCGAGACGTTCCCGGCCTCCGGCGAGAACCTCGCGTTCGCGCTCAGGATCGAGGCCGAGCGGATGACGCGGGCGTTCATCCGCAAGTCCTCGCTCGACTCCGAGATGACGGTCGTGCGCAACGAGTTCGAGAACGGCGAGAACAACCCGCTGATGGTGCTGTGGCAGAAGATGCAGGCCGCGTCCTACGACTGGCACGCCTACGGCCGCTCGACGATCGGCGCGCGCTCGGACATCGAGAACGTCGACATCGGCCGCCTGCAGGCGTTCTACCGCACCTACTACCAGCCCGACAACGCGGTGCTGGTCGTCGCCGGCAAGTTCGACCCCGGGGTCACGCTCGAGATCATCGCCCGCGAGTTCGGCGCCATCCCGAAGCCGACGCGCGCGCTGCCGCGCCTCTACACGGCGGAGCCGGTCGCCGACGGCGAGCGCACCGTCGAGGTGCGGCGGACCGCGGGTGCGCAGTACGTCGGCGCGCTGTTCCACGTGATGCCGGGCGCGCACCCCGACTACGCGGCGATGGAGGCGCTGGGCGAGATCATGACGGTCGAGCCCGCGGGCCGCCTCTACCAGGCGCTCGTCGAGACGCGCAAGGCGACCTCGGTGCAGAACTGGAGCTTCGCCACCCACGACCCGGGCCCGGCGATCTTCTTCGCGCAGGTCGCCCTCGGCGAGCCGGTCGAGCCGGCGCGCGACGCGATGCTCGCGACGCTGTTCGGCGTGAAGGACCGGCCGATCACGCAGGAGGAGCTCGACCGCGTGCGCGCCAAGTTCCTCAAGGCGTTCGACCAGACCGTGAACGACCCGCAGGCGTTCGGCGTCCAGCTCTCCGAGTGGATCGCGCTCGGCGACTGGCGCCTCTTCTTCCTGCACCGCGACCGCTGGCGCAAGCTCGCGCCCGCCGACGTCACGCGCGTCGCCGCCGAGTGGCTGAAGCCCTCGAACATGACGGTGGGCACGTTCGTCCCCGATGCGAAGCCCGACCGCGCGCCGGCCGTCGCGGCGGTCGACGTCCCCGCGCTCGTCGCCGGCTACAAGGGCGACGAGGCCGTGGCCGCGGGCGAGGCCTTCGACCCGACGCCCGCCAACCTGGAAGCGCGGACCGAGCGCCTGAAGCTCGCGAACGGGATGACGCTCGCGCTGATGCCGAAGAAGACGCGCGGCGAGGTCGTGCGCTTCTCGCTGCGGCTGCGCTTCGGCACCGAGGAGGCGCTCAAGGACACCGCGCCGATCGGCTCGCTCGCGGGCTCGATGCTCGACCTCGGCACGCGCGAGCGGACGCGCCAGCAGTTCGAGGACGCGCTCGACGCGCTGAAGGCGAAGGTCTCGCTGTCGGGTGGCTCGACGCAGGCCTCCGCGTCGGGCGAGACCGTCCGCGCGAACCTGGGCGGCGTGCTGAAGCTCGTGGCCGAGGCGATGAAGGCGCCCGCGTTCGACGCCGGCGAGTTCGACAAGCTCGTGCGCGCGAACCTCGCGTCGATCGAGAAGGCGCGCACCGACCCGCAGGCGATCGCCGGGCGCGAGTTCAACCGGCACCTGAAGCCCTGGCCGGCCGGCGACGTGCGCGAGACGCCGACGTTCGAGGAGTCGATCGCGAGGCTGCGCGCCGCGAAGCTCGACGACGTCAGGGCGTTCCACGCGAAGTTCTACGGCGCCTCGAACGCCGAGCTCGCGATCGTCGGCGACTTCGACCCGGCCGAGGCGCGCAGGCTCGCCGAGGAGCTCTTCGGCTCGTGGACGAGCCCGGCGCCGTATGCGCGCGTCGCCGACCCGTTCCGCGCCACGGCGCCGGTCGTGCGCACGATCGAGACGCCGGACAAGGCCAACGCCGTGCTCGTCGGCGGCATGACGATCCCGCTGTGGGACCGGTCGCCCGACTACCCGGCGCTGCTGGTCGCCGAGCGGATCCTGGGCGGCGCCACCGAGTCGCGGATGTTCTCGGTCGTGCGCACGAAGCTCGGGCTCTCGTACGGCGTGGGCACCTGGCTCGACGAGGGCCGGCTCGACGAGAACTCGACGTTCGGCGTCTACGCGATCTACGCGCCGCAGAACCTGGAGAAGGTCCGCGCCGCGGTCGCCGCCGAGATCGCGCAGGCGCTCGAGAAGGGGTACACGGAGGAAGAGGTCGAGAACGCGAAGCGAGCGCTCCTCGAGGAGCGCAAGAGCGCGCGGGCGCAGGATGCGGCCGTCGCGGGCGCGCTCGTCTCGCAGGCGTTCCTCGGGCGCACCTGGGCGTTCTCCGCCGACCTCGACCGCGCGATCACCTCGGTCACGGTCGAGCAGGCGAACGCGGCGCTGCGCAAGTACGTGCGGCCGGCCGGCCTCGCGACGTTCTACGCCGGGGATTTCGCGAAGCGGCCGTGACCCCGGCCGCCCGGCGTCGATGCGCCGGTCAGCGCCGCGGGCGCGGCGTCGCCGGGGGCGTGCGGCCCTCGAGGTGGCGGAACGTGATCCGGCCCTTGCTGAGGTCGTAGGGCGAGAGCTCGAGCGAGACCTTGTCGCCCGCGATGATGCGGATGTGGTGCTTGCGCATCTTGCCCGCGCTGTAGGCGACGAGCTTGTGCCCGTTGTCCAGCGTGACGTTGTAGCGCGCGTCGGGCAGCACTTCCGACACGACGCCGTTCATCTCCAGCAGCGCTTCCTTGGCCATCGGCTTCCTTCGAGGGAATCGAAATCGAAACGAAAAAGCCCGGCGCGGGCCGGGCTCCTCCGACGCTGCGGACGGCGGGGCGATCGCGCCGCGCCGCCCGCCGGGATCACTCCGCCGCGCGGATGTTCGCCGCCTGCAGCCCCTTCGGGCCGGAGACGACGTCGAAGCTGACGCGCTGGCCTTCGGTCAGGGTCTTGAACCCGGAACCCTGGATCGCGGAGAAGTGGGCGAACAGATCCTTGCCGCCGTCTTCCGGCGTCACGAATCCGAAGCCCTTCGCGTCGTTGAACCACTTCACGGTGCCTGTTGCCATGTCTCGATCCTTCCTTGAACGAATGTGAAAAGGGGGTTGGCCCCTTGACGAGGGGCGAAGAGATCAAGACGGTGGGGAAGCAAGGAACACCCGCGGAACCGCGGATGTCGAACCGGCAACAGCACTGCTTGAAATATCGCTCGGGCGGATCATAGCACGAGCGGGCGCGGCCCGGCAAACGATCCTGCCGGGCGCTTGCAACCTTCCCGCCGCGGCGCGATCCTTCCGGCGAGCGCCGACGACGGAACGCGAGCCATGGACAAGCAGCGCCAGTGGAACCTCTGGTACTTCCTCGCGGCCTTCCTGCTGCTCGTCATGTTCCAGAACTGGTGGACGGCGAGCCGCACGGTCGAGGCGATCCCCTACAGCCAGTTCCTGACGCTGCTCGACGAGGGGCGGGTCGTCGACCTCACGGTCCGGCAGGACCAGATCGTCGGCCGCTTCAAGGACCCGGTCGACGGCAAGACGCACTTCGTCACCAACCGCGTCGACCCGGCGCTCGCCGCCGAGCTCAAGGCGAAGGGCGCGACGTTCACCGGCGCCGTGCAGGAGACGTTCTTCACCAATCTCCTGTCGTGGATCCTGCCGGTGCTCGTGTTCTTCGGCCTGTGGATGCTCGTGTTCCGCCGCATCGCCGAGAAGCAGGGGCTGGGCGGCCTCGTGAACGTCGGGAAGTCGAAGGCGCGCGTGCTCGTCCAGCGCGACACCGGCGTGACCTTCGACGACGTGGCCGGCGTCGACGAGGCGAAGGCGGAGCTCCGCGAGATCGTCTCGTTCCTGAAGGACAAGGAGCGCTACGGGCGGCTGGGCGCGCGCATTCCGAAGGGCATCCTGCTCGTCGGCCCGCCGGGCACCGGCAAGACGCTGGTCGCGAAGGCGGTGGCCGGCGAGGCCGGCGTGCCGTTCTTCTCGATCTCGGGATCCGAGTTCGTCGAGCTGTTCGTCGGCGTCGGCGCCGCGCGCGTGCGCGACCTGTTCGAGCAGGCGCGCAAGGCGGCGCCGTGCATCATCTTCATCGACGAGATCGACGCGCTGGGCAAGGCGCGCGGCGTGGGCGGCTTCGGGGGGCACGACGAGAAGGAGCAGACGCTCAACCAGCTGCTCGCCGAGCTGGACGGCTTCGATCCGCGCGAGGGCGTCGTGCTGCTCGGCGCGACCAACCGCCCGGAGGTGCTCGACCCGGCGCTGCTGCGCGCCGGCCGCTTCGACCGCCAGGTCGTGCTCGACCGCCCCGACCGGCACGGCCGCGCGGCGATCCTCGCGGTCCACGCGAAGCGCGTGAAGCTCGCCGGCGGCGTGTCGCTCGACGACATCGCGGGCATCACGCCCGGCTTCACCGGGGCCGACCTCGCGAACCTCGTGAACGAGGCGGCGATCGTCGCGACGCGCCGCGGCGCCGAGGCGATCTCGGTCGACGACTTCACGGCCGCCGTCGAGCGCATCGTCGCGGGCGCCGAGCGCAAGGGCCGCCTGCTGCAGCCGCACGAGCGCGAGGTCGTCGCGTACCACGAGATGGGGCACGCGCTGGTCGCCGCGAGCCTGCCGGGCAGCGACCCGGTGCACAAGGTGTCGATCATCCCGCGCTCGATCGGCGCGCTCGGCTACACGATGCAGCGGCCGACCGACGACCGCTTCCTGATCACCGCGCGCGAGCTCAAGAACCGGATGGCCGTGCTGCTCGCCGGGCGCGCCGCCGAGCAGACGGTGTTCGGCGAGGTCTCGACCGGCGCGGCGGACGACCTCGCGAAGGTCACCGACATCGCGCGCCAGATCGTCACGCGCTTCGGCATGACCGAGGCGCTCGGGCAGGCCGTGCTCGAGAGCCGGTCGACCGGCTTCCTCGGCGACCAGCCGATCGGCGTGCGCGAGAAGGACTATTCGGAGGAGACCGCCCGCGAGATCGACCTGGCGGTGCGGAGCCTCGTCGACGAGGCGTTCCGGCGCGCGCTCGCGATCCTCGCCGAGCGGCGGGCGACGCTCGACGAGGGCGCGAAGCTCCTGCTCGAGCGCGAGACGCTCACCCCCGAGGACTTCCCGCCGCTCGCGGCGGCGAAGTGAGGCGGCACGCGGGTCGAGGTCGGGCCCGGTGCGGCCCCAGCCGGACGCTCAGGCGCGCGGAATCATGATCACCGCGCCCGGCTCGAAGTCGATTCCGACCGCCTCGTCGCGGCCGCGCAGCGCCGACGCCTCGGCGTCGAACACGAGCAGCTCGCCCCAGGGCGTGTCGACGACGTACTCGGCGCGGCTGCCGAGGTACGCGGCGCGCTTGCACCGGCCGGGGACCGCCCCGCGGCCGGCCTCGACCAGCTTCAGCCGGTGCGGGCGCACCGCGAGCGTCGCCGGGCCCGCGGCCACGCCGTCCGCACGCACCGGCGCGGACACACCGCCCGCGGTGAACGTCGCGCCCGACGCCCCGCGCGCGAGCTCGCCGTCGACCAGGTTGGCGTCGCCGATGAAGTCGGCGAGGAACCGGCTCGCCGGCTGCTCGTAGAGCTCGCGCGGCGTGCCCTGCTGCGCGATCCTCCCGCCGTCCATCACGATGATGTGGTCGGAGACCGCGAGCGCCTCCTCCTGGTCGTGCGTCACGTACAGGACGGTCAGCGCGAGCTGCTGCTGCAGCTCGCGGATCTCCTGCCGCACGCGGCGCCTGAGCTTCGCATCGAGGTTCGACAGCGGCTCGTCGAACAGCAGCACCTTCGGCTCGAGCACGAGCGAGCGGGCGACCGCGACGCGCTGCTGCTGGCCGCCCGAGAGCTCCGAGGGGAGCCGGCTCTCGAGGCCGGAGAGGCCGAGCATCGCGAGCTTCGCCGCCGCGATCTCGCGCGCCTTCGCGCGATCCATCCTCATCGAGAGCGGCCCGTAGCAGACGTTCTCGAGCACGGTCATGTGCGGGAACAGCGCGTAGGACTGGAACACCATCGAGACGTCGCGCTCGTTCGCCGCGCGCAGCGTCACGTCGGTGCCTTCGATCAGCACGCGCCCCTCCGTCACCGGCTCGAGCCCCGCCACCATCCGGAGCGTCGTCGTCTTGCCGCACCCCGAGGGGCCGAGCAGCGTCACGAGGTCGCCCTGCTCCACGCGGAACGACACGCGATCGACCGCCGTGACGCCGCCGTAGCGCTTGGTCACGTTCTCGAAGACGACGCCGCCTGCGTTGCCGTTCATCTCTCGGGGACCCTTCGTGGCTAACCGCCGGTCGCGAGCACCGGCGCGGCGCGGCGGCCCAGGCGCGTCTCGCCGACCGCCGCCTGCACGGCGAGCAGCACCGCCAGCATCAGGAAGATCAGGACCGACGAGTACGCGATCGCGAGCGGATACTCGCCCGCCTCGACGCGATTGATGATGTAGACGGTGGCGAGGTTGTACTTGGCCGTCGCGAGGAAGATCACCGCCGACACGGCCGTCATCGCGTGCGTGAAGCTGAACACCAGCGTCGCCAGGATCGCGGGCCGCAGGAGCGGCACCACGACCTTGAACAGCGTTCGGACCGTCGACGCGCGCAGCGTCGACGACGCCTCGTCGAGCGTGCGGTCGATCTGCGCGAGCGCCGCCACGCCGGCGCGCACGCCGACCGGCATGTTGCGGAACACGAAGCACAGCACGAGGATCGCCATGCCCCCGGTCAGCTCGAGCGGCGCGACGTTGAACGCGACGATGTACGAGACGCCGATCACGGTGCCGGGGATCGCGAAGCTCACCATCGTCAGGAACTCGAAGCTCCTGCGGCCGGCGAAGCG
The DNA here is from genome assembly GCA_046347845.1 of Burkholderiales bacterium. Lineage (GTDB taxonomy): Bacteria > Pseudomonadota > Gammaproteobacteria > Burkholderiales > Casimicrobiaceae > VBCG01. The sequence continues at coordinate 113,571 of JAXMFH010000002.1, forward strand.
GTGGCGCGTGATCACGTAGGCGGACAGCAGGCCCACGATCGCGGTGAGCGGCGCCGCGATCGCCGCGACCTCGAGCGTCGTGAACAGGCTGTCCCAGGCGGATCCGCTGAAGATCGTGGCGGGCGAGGAGAGGTCGATGCCGAAGCCCTGCGACAGGTGGTGCAGCGTGACCGTCATGTCGCCGCGGCCGATGTCCTTGACGAAGCCGCCCGTGAGGATGACCGCGTAGCAGACGATCGTGAAGCCGATCCACAGCACGCCCGAGGCGAAGCACGCGAGCCACAGCGGGCGCGGCAGCTGCGCGTGCAGCCCGCTGTCGCCCTTGCCGGTGACCGTCACGTACGAGAGCTTGCCGATCCAGCGCTGCTGGAGCCAGAACGCGACCATCGTGAGACCCAGCAGGACGACCGCGAGCGCGGCCGCGCGACCCGGGTCGTGCTGGGCGCCGGCGATCGCGAAGAAGATCTTCGTCGACAGCACCTCGTAGTTGCCGGCGAGCACGATCGGGTTGCCGAAGTCCGCGAGGCTCTCGACGAAGCCCAGCAGGAACGCGTTGGCGAGCGCGGGGCGCAGGAGCGGCCAGGTCACGGTGCGGAACACGCGCCAGCGCGAGGCGCGGAGCGTCTGCGCGGCCTCCTCTAGCGCCGGGCTTATCGCGCCCAGCGCGCCGTGCAGCAGCATGAACGCGATGGGCGAGAACGTGAGCAGCTGGGCGATCGAGACGCCCGGCAGCCCGTAGAGCCAGCGCGAGCGCCCGATGCCGAACCAGTTGTCGAGCCAGCCGGTCACGAGCCCGGTCCGGCCGAAGAGCACGACGAGCGCGAGCGCGATCACGAACGGCGGCGTGACGATCGGCAGGATCGACATGACCTTCGTGATGCCCGCGTAGCGGCGGCCCCCGCGCTGCACGACGAGCGCGAGGACGAGGCCGACGAGCGTCGAGCCCAGGCCGACCACGGTCGCGAGGATCGCCGAGTTGATCGCGACGCCGCAGTGCGTGCTCCCGCCGAAGCAGGCCAGCCCCCAGATGTCCTCGTGCAGCAGGCGCTCGACGGCGAGGCCGGGCGCGAAGCCCCCCTTCGCGTCGAACAGCGCCGCCGCGAGGACCTTGCCGACCGGGAAGAAGATGAAGATCGCGAGCAGGGCCGCGATCGTGACGACGATCGTCGCGACGGTCGGATCGCCCTTGAACGCGCCCCGGCGCGCGATCGCGCGCGCGAAGCAGACCGTCAGCGCGAGGAGCGCGAGACCCGCGCCGACGCCGAACGACGGTCCCCGGGGTCCCGCGGCGAAACCCGCCGCGAACGCCCACAGCACCGATGCCCCCGACACGTACGCGGTGGCACGGTCGTTCCCGCGCCACGAGAGGACGAACGCCGCGGCCGCGCCCGCGACGAGCGGCCAGAGCGCGACGGCGCCACCGATCGCGCGCCAGAGCGCCGACGCGCCGCCGTCCTGCGCCCAGGGCAGCACCGCCAGCGCGACCAGCGCGGCGCCGGCCACCGCCGGCGTCGCGCGGTCGCGCGACACCGGGGCGAACACCGGCGCCGCGAGCGCGGCGAGCGCCACTCGAGCCGCTCCGCTACTTGGGCAGCGTCGACACCTCGGTGTCCCAGCGCTTCAGGAGGCGCGTGCGCTCGGCCGAGGAACCGTACTTCGCGAAGTCGTAGTTGATGAGCTTGATCTCCGAGAGCTTGGGCGATCCCGGGGGCGCCGACGCGTTCTTGTTCGACGGCACCTGGTAGGACACCTTCGCGTTCGGGCCGACGTTCTGCGCCTCCGGAGAGAGCGCCCAGTCGTACCACTTCTTCGCGTTCTCCATGTTCTTGGCGCCCTTGATGATGCTCATGCTGCCGATCTCGTAGCCGGTGCCTTCGCACGGCGAGACGATCGTCACCGGCGCGCCGTTGACCTTCTGGACGACCGCGTCGTGCTGGAACGTGATGCCGACCAGGCTCTCGCCGGTGGCGGCGGCGCGCGCGGGCGCGGCGCCGGACTTCGTGTACTGGTTGATGTTCTTGTGGAGCGCCTTCAGGAAGTCGAACGCCTTGTCCTCGCCCCACAGCTGCACGAACGTCGCGAGCATCGTGTACGACGTGCCCGACGAGTTCGGGTTCGCGACCTGCACCTCGTCCTTGAACGCCGGCTTGGTCAGGTCCGCCCAGCACTTGGGCTCGGGGATGCCCTTCTTCGCGAGCTGCGGCGCGTTGTAGCTGTAGCCGAGGGCCCCCGCGTAGACGCCGACCGTGCGGCCCTTCGACGCCTCCCACTGGCGCACCGCCCAGTCCTGCAGCTCGGTCATCCGCGGGGACTTGTAGGGCTCGGTGAGCCCTTCCTCGGCCGCCTGCAGGTGCGGGTCGCCGGTCCCGCCCCACCAGATGTCGCCGCGCGGGTTCGCCGCCTCGGCCTTGATCTGCGCGTAGAACTCGCCGGAGCTCTTGCGCGTCATCAGCACCTTGATGCCGGTCGCCTTCTCGAAGGCGGCCACCATCGGGCGGCACCACTCCTCCTGCACCGTGCAGTAGACGACCACTTCGCCCTGGGCGAGGGCCGACAGCGGCGTGGCGAGCGCCAGCGCCGGAACGATTGCGCGAAGCCAGTTCAGCACCTTCATGGTCTCCTCCTTGGTCGGTCTTCCTGCTGCCTGCGGCCGCCTGCGGCGGCCAGCTTAACCCAACGGCTCGCGGCGCGCCGGACCCGCGGCGGCTGCGTCTCCCGCGTACCGGGCGCCGCCGCTTCGCATCCGGCTAGACGTCCACCGCCCGTCGCTCGACGAGCGAGGCGCGCAGCGCGATGCCGATGCGCGTCGCCTCGGTCGCGTCGTGCAGCGTGAGCCCCGGCGGGCGGTCGTGGCGCACGCAGTCGACGAAGTGCACGGTCTCGCGCAGGAACGCGTCCTCGAAGCGCTCCCAGAACGTCGGCGTCGTCTCGGTCCGGATGCCGTGCGCGTCGGCGATCTCGACCTGGTTGAGCCGCCCGTCGCGCCCGACGAAGAGCCGCCCTGCCGTCCCGACGACTTCGGTGGTCGTCTCGTGGCCGTGCGCCATCGTCCGCGACGCGTAGATCGTCGCCATCGCGCCGCCCTCGAACTCGCAGACCGCGATGCCGTTGTCCACGTCGCCGCACTCGGCGAGCCCTTCGTGCACGGCGATCGTGCCGACGGAGAACACGCGCTTCGGCTTCGGCGCGCCGAGGAGCCATCGCGCCGCGTCGATGTCGTGCACGCTCATGTCGAGGAAGATGCCGCCGGACTTCGGCGCGAAGCGCACGAAGAACCCCGACGGGTCGTTCATGTCGGTCGTCTGCGAGCGCACGATGAACGGCCGGCCGATCGCGCCGGCCACGATCTTCGCGTGCGCGTCCTGGTAGCTCGCGTCGAATCGGCGCACGTAGCCGATCATCACCTTGAGCCGCGGATGCTTCGCGGCCTCGGCCTCGACGGCGAGGCATTCGGCGAGGTCGAGCGACAGCGGCTTCTCGCAGAACACGTGCTTTCCGGCGCGAAGGCCCGCGACGATCTGCTCCGGGTGCACGGTGTTCGGCGTCACGAGGAACACGGCGTCGAGCCCGGGATGCGCGAGCAGTCCCGCGTAGTCCGGGTAGAGGTGCGCGACGCCCAGCGTCGCGCGCGCCCACTCGCGCTCCTCGGCGGCCGGGCTGCACGCCGCGACGAGCTCGGCGCCCGGCACCCGGAGCGCGAGGTTCGCCGCGTGGCGCTTGCCGAGCCGGCCCAGTCCGACGACACCGATCTTCACCGAGCCACCCCCCATGCGGACCTCCTAGAGCGTCACGATGCGCTTCTCGCGCCACGAGATCGTCGCGGCCTCGGCGAGCTCGAGCGCCTTCACGCCGTCGTCGATCGTCGTGCGGATCGGCCTGCCGGTCGCGATCGCGTCGAAGAAGTGCGCCATCTCGATCGCGTACGCCGCCCGGTAGCGCTCGAGGAAGAAGTGCTCGGGCTTGTCCGCGCTGACGGCGGCCGCCGTCGACGCCACGACCTCGGTCGGCCGGTGGTTGCCGGCCTGCAGCATGCCCTTCGGGCCGATCACCTCGAAGCGCTGGTCGTAGCCGTAGGCCGCGCGGCGGATCGTGTTGATCTGCGCGAGCCGCCCCTTCTTCGTCCGGATCGTCACGGCGGTCGCGTCGACGTCGCCCACGCTCGCCACGGCCGGGTCGGTGAGGCAGCTGCCGGTGGCGTAGACGCTCTCCGCCTCGTCCGCGAGGATCCAGCGGAAGATGTCGAAGTCGTGGATCAGCATGTCCTTGAAGATGCCGCCCGAGCGCTTCAGGTACTCGACCGGCGGCGCACCGGGATCGCGGCTCGTCACGACGAGCATCTCGGGGTCGCCGATCTCGCCCGCGTCCATCCGCGCCCGCACCGCCGCGAACGTCGGGTCGTAGCGGCGCTGGAAGCCGATCAGGCAGGGCACGCCGGCCTCGCGCACCGTGCGCGCGCAGCGGAGCGCCCGGTCGTAGGAGAGGTCGACCGGCTTCTCGCAGAAGATCGCCTTCCTCGCCGCCGCCGCCCGCTCGATCAGCTCGGCGTGCGTGTCGGTCGACGACGCGATCACGACCGCACGGATCGACGCGTCGGCGAACACCCCTTCGACGGTGCCGACCGTCGCGCCGTGCTGCGCCGCGAGCGCCTGCGCGGCCGCCGCGTCGGGGTCGACGACGTACCTGAGCCGCACGCCGGGTTGGCGCACCAGGTTGCCGGCGTGGATCTTGCCGATCCGTCCCGCGCCGAAGATCGCCGCCTGAGCGCCGTCGGGCCGTCCCGGGGCGCTCATTGCGCCTCCTCGGGGGGCTGCGAGCGCGTCGTTGGCGCGAGCCTGGGGGGTCGTCTAGTCATCGTAGTCTCCGCGATGGGTCGTTTCCTCGACGTCGAGCTCGAGCCGATAGGCGAGCGCGACGAACAGCGCCTGCGCGAGGCACAGCGCGTTGGTGAGCGAGCGGAACGCGAACGCGCCGCCCTCGCGCACGACCAGGAGCGCGCTCGCCCCGCGCGCGAGCGGCGCGAGGCGGCTGTCGGTCATCACGACCGCCTTCGCGCCGCGCTTCTGCGCGTGGCGGACGCACGCGAGCGTCTCCCGGCCGTAGGGAGTGAAGCTGATCGCGACGACCACGTCGTCGCGGCCGATCGAGCGCATCTGCTCGTGCGCCATGCCGCCGACCCCGTCGACGAGCTGCACGCGCTTGTCGATGTGCCGGAGCGCGTAGGCCATGTAGGCGGCGACCGCGTAGGAGCGCCGCACGCCGACGACGTAGATGTGCTCGGCGCGGGCGAGCAGCGCGATCGCGGACGACAGCGCCGCGTCGTCGAAGTCGCGCGTGAGCTCCTGGAGGCCGGCCGTGCTCGCCGCGACGAACTCGCGCGCCACCGCCACCGGCGTCAGCGCCCGGCGCTTGCTCGTCACCAGCCGCCGGATCCGCTGCTGGTAGGTCGTCGCCGCCGCGGCCTCGCGCGTGTAGTCCTCGCGGAACACGGCCTGCAGCGCGGTGAACCCGGGGTAGCCGAAGCGTTGCGCGAAGCGGACGACGGCCGAGGGCTGGACGGCGCACTCGCGGGCGACGTCGCCGATCCGGTCCACCATGACGCGCGCGCGGTGCTGCTCGACGTAGCGCGCGACGCTCTTCAGCTGCCGCGGCAGCTCGTCGTAGCTCGCCGCGACGCGCGCGAGCAGCCGGTCGACCTGCGATCCCGCCGCCGGCGCTCGCGGCTGCGCGGGGCGCGCGTTCCTCGCGCGCGTCACCGCTTCAGCATCCATTCGTGGGCCGGGTCGTTGCGGAAGTGCCACTTCCGCGCCGGGCCCGCCATCACGTTGAGGTAGTAGGACTCGTAGCCGTGCGGCACGACGACCGGGTGGTAGCCGCGCGGCACCATCACGACGTCGCGGTCCTCGACGGCGAGCGACTCGTCGAGCGAGCGGTCGTCGGTGTAGACGCGCTGGAACGCGAAGCCCTGCCCCGGGTTCAGCCGGTGGTAGTAGGTCTCCTCGAGCTGCGTCTCCTGCGGCGCCGCGTCGGTGTCGTGCTTGTGCGGCGGGTACGACGACGAGTGGCCGGACGGCGTGCGCACCTCGACGACGAGCAGGTGCTCGGCGGGCTCGGTCTCGGGGAGGATGTCGGTGACGTAGCGCGTGTTGGAGCCCGTGCCGCGCACCGAGCGCTTCATCGTCGCGGGGTCGATCACGCGCGCCGGCAGCCGGCCGCCGCCCGGCGCGCTCGCCACGCCGACCTCGGAGGCCGTCCGGGCCGTCACCTCGACGCCCGCGCCGTCGGGCAGGTAGAGGGCCCACGGCGGGCGGTCGTCGAACACGCTCTCGCGACCGCCCAGGTCGGGCCACTCGCCGGCGGGCGCACGCACGTCGACGCGGCCCGAGAGCACGACGAGGCAGAGCTCGCGCCCCGGCATCGCGACCGCGACGCGCTCGCCGGCCAACAGGCGGTGCGCCCGGAAGCCGACATACCGCCAGCCCGCCGACGCGGGCGTCACGTCGACGATCGTCGGGCCGGCCTTCGCGGCCTTGACCAGGAGGCTCATCGCGCGTGCTCCCGCGGCGGATGCGACACGAGCGCGTCGACGATGCCGCGCAGCGTCCGGTAGCCCTTCTCCGCGTACTCGTAGCTCGGCGCGACCGCCGGATCCTGCTCGGCCTCGACGACGAGCCAGCCGCGGTAGCCGTGGTCGTGCAGGATGCCGAGCAAGGCCGGGAAGTCGATCGCGCCGTCGCCGGGCACCGTGAACGCGCCGTTGATCACCGACTGGAGGAAGCTCCAGTTCCGGTTGCGCGCGAGCCGGATCACGTAGGGCCGGACGTCCTTGCAGTGGACGTGGCAGACGCGCTCGACGTGCCTCGCGAGCATCGCGACCGGGTCGCCGCCCGCGAACGTCATGTGGCCGCTGTCGAACAGGAGGCCGACTTCGTCGCCGGTCACCTCCATCAGCCGGTCGACGTCGGCGGGCGTCTCGACGTAGGCGCCCATGTGGTGGTGGTAGGCGAGGCGCACGCCGTGCCTCAGCAGGTGCCGGCCGAACGCGGTGAGCCGCTCGCCGTACTCGGACCACTGCTCGGGCTTCACGAAGCGCGGCCGCTGGTAGAGCGGCGCGCCCGCCCCCTGGATGCTGTCGGCGACCTCGCCGTAGACCATCACGGTCGAGCCGTTCTTCGCGAGCAGGTCGAGGTGCGGTCCGACCGCGTCGATCTCCTCGGCGACCGGGCGCCGCGCGAGGCGGCCCGAGTACCAGCCCGAGACGCAGGCGAGTCCGTGACGGGCCAGCACCGCCTTCAGCGCCGCCGGCTCGCGCGGGAACTTGTTCCCGAGCTCGAAGCCCTCGTAGCCGATCGCCTTGCCTTCGGAGAGCGCGGTCTCGAGCGGCGTCTCGCCGCCGAGCGAGGGCAGGTCGTCGTTGCTCCAGGAGATCGGATTGATGCCGATCCGCACGTCGAGTCCGCGCGTCATGGCCGCTGCTTCCGCCGGGCTTCCTCGTACTTCGCGCGCGCCGCGCGCACCTCGGGCCGCGCCGAGACCTCCGGCACCGCGACCTCCCACCACCAGCCGCCTTCGTCGATCGTCCGGCGCGGGTCGGTCTCGATGCAGACGACGTACGTGCGCTTCGACGCGCGCGCGCGAGCGAGCGCCGCCTCGAGCTCCGGGATCGTCTTCACGTTCTCCGCCTGGGCGCCGAGCGAGCGTGCGTGCGCGGCGAAGTCGATCGCCGGAGGACCGTCGGGCCCCTGCAGGCAATCGGCCAGCAGGTTGTTGAACGGCGCCCCGCCGCAGGCCTGCTGCAGCCGGTGGATGCAGCCGAAGCCGCGGTTGTCGAGCACGACGATCGTCAGCTTCACGCCGAGCATCAGCGAAGTCGCGATCTCGGAGTTCATCATCAGGTAGCTGCCGTCCCCGACCATGACGACGATCTCGCGGTCGGGCCGCGCCATCTTGACCCCGATGCCGCCGGCGATCTCGTAGCCCATGCACGAATAGCCGTACTCGACGTGGTAGCCGCCCGGCGCCGACGTGCGCCACAGCTTGTGCAGCTCGCCCGGCAGCGTGCCGGCTGCGCAGACGACGACGTCGCCGCGCGGCGAGTCGGCGGCCGAGCGCTGCACCGCGCCCACCACCTCGCCGTCGCAGGGCAGCGCGGCGTCGCGCACGCCGGTGACTCGCGCGAGGTCGGCCCGCCAGCGCGCGCCCTCGTTCGCGGCGCGCGCGCGCCACGCGTCGTCGGCGCGCCACCCCGAGAGCGCTCCCGACAGCGCCTCCAGACCGCGCCTCGCGTCGGCGCGCAGCATCGCGCCGTGCCACTTGAGCGCGTCGAAGCCGTTGACGTTGAGCGACACGAGCTTCGCCTGCGGGAACAGCGAGTGCGAGCCGGTCGTGAAGTCCTGCAGCCGCGTACCGACCGCGAGCACGCAGTCGGCGTCCTTCGCGAGCGCGTTCGCGGCGGGCGAGCCGGTCACGCCGATCGCCCCCAGCTGCAGCGGGTGGTCCCACGCCAGCGAGCCCTTGCCGCCCTGCGTCTCGGCGACCGGCACGCCGTGCGTCTCCGCGAAGCGCTTCAACGCATCGGTCGCGAGCCCGTAGAGCGTCCCGCCCCCCGCGACGACGAGCGGCCTGCGCGAGCGCCACAGCGCGGCCGCCGCTTCCGCGAGCTCCTCGTCGATCGGGGCGGGAGCACCGAAGCGCACGACCGGCGGCTCGAAGAACGCCTCGGGCCAGTCGCAGGCCATCGTCTGCACGTCCTGCGGCATCGCGAGCGTCACCGGCCCGCAGAGCGCCGCGTCGGTCAGCACGTGGAGCGCGCGCGGGAGCGCGGTCAGCAGCTGCCCGGGATGCACGATCCGGTCGAAGTAGCGCGACACCGGACGGAAGCAGTCGTTCGCCGAGATGCCGCCGTCGTGGAAGGCCTCGACCTGCTGCAGCACCGGATCGGGCGTGCGCGAGACGAAGACGTCGCCCGGCAGGAACAGCACCGGCAGCCGGTTCACGTGCGCGAGCGCGGCAGCCGTCACCATGTTCGTCGCGCCCGGCCCGATCGAGGTCGTGCACGCCATCATCCGGCGGCGCATGTGCGCCTTCGCGTACGCGATCGCCGCGTGCGCCATCGCCTGCTCGTTGTGCGCGCGGTAGGTCGGGAGCTCGGCGCGATGCGCGTGGAGCGCCTCGCCGATGCCGGCGACGTTGCCGTGGCCGAAGATCGCCCAGACGCCGCCGAACAGGCGCGCGCCGCCCTCGACGCGCTGCGCCGCGAGCCAGCGCACCAGCGCCTGCGCGGCCGTGAGGCGGACCGTTCCGCTCATCGCGCCCCCCTTTCGACACCGGGGTCGGATTTGAATCTGACCCCGGTGTTGCCTGCGCGCGCTTCGCGCCACGCGTCGATCAGCCGCTCGAACGTCGCGCGCACGCGCGCCTTGAACGCTTCGTCGTCGATCTCGCCGGCCAGCCACGCGCGGGCCGGGGCCTGGAAGATCGTGCGGCCGACGGCGAACCCGCGGCAAGTCCGGCTGCCCGCCGCATCGCGGAAGCCCTGCGCCAGCGAGTCCACCTCCGCGCTCTGGCCGAGGATCAGCACGCCGCGGCAGTACGGGTCGCGCTCGGCGACGAGCGCGTCGACCGCGCGCCACTCGTCGGCGCTCATCGGCTCGAGCTTCCACCACTCGGGCGTGAACCCGAGGTTGTAGAGCCGCTTGAGCGCGCGCAGCACGGTGTCGGGCGAGCGCGGCAGCCCGGCGGGCGGGATGATCTCGAGCATGAGCTCGTGGCCGCTCGCGGCCACCGCCTCGCACAGCGTCGCGATCTGCGCCTCGTTCTCGAGCCGCCGGTCGATCGCGTCGTCCGGGTGGTAGCGGACGAGGCACTTGACGACGTGCTCGAGCGGCCAGCCGACGAGCGTCGTGCCGACCGAGCGGCCGTGGTCGAACACGACCGGGTTCGAGCCGGGCAGCTCGACCGGCCGCCCGATCCACCAGCCGCGCCCGGTCGCCGCGTTGAGCGCGTCCTGGCCGTAGCGGTCGTCGCACAGGATGCCGACGCGGCCCGCGAGCCCGCGCTCGCGCTCGGTCTCCGCGACCGCCTCCACGCACAGGCGCTTGAGCTTCGGGAGCCGACCCTCGTCGGCCTGCGCGTCCTGCGCCAGCTCGAAGAACGGGTTGCGGTGGTCGAACGCGAACACGAGCAGCTCGTCGCGGCGCGTCCGCGGCGCCGTGACGCGGTGGAGCCGCGCGAGCGTCGCGTCGCGGTCCGGACGCGGGATCGACGCCGCGTGCGCGAGGAAGTAGTCGAGCTCGGCGCGCGTGGGCATGGCCGGCGCGCAGCCGTGGCGCGAGACGACGAGCGCGCCGCACGCGTTCGCGTAGCGCGTGCAGGCCTCGTAGTCCTCGCCGCGCACCCATCCCGACAGGAAGCCGGCCGAGAACGCGTCGCCCGCGCCCAGCACGTTCAGCACCTCGACCTCGACGCCGCGCCCCTGGAACGCCTCGTCGAGCGATCCGGGGACCGGCCCGTCGATCACCGCGCAGCCGAGCGGCCCGCGCTTGACGACGAGCGTCGCGGGCGTCAGGCGGCGGATCGCGCGGAGCGCCTCGACGAGGTCCGTGCTGCCGCCCGCGATCGCGTACTCCTCGGTCGTCCCGATCACGAGGTCGAACCGGGGCAGGATCCGCTGCAGGTGCGCGGTGACGGTGTCCGAGCGGATGTAGCGCGTCTCGCCGTCGCCGCGCGACTTCGTGAGCCCCCAGAGCACCGGCCGGTAGTCGATGTCGAGCACCGTGCGCACGCCGTGGCGGCGCGCGCGCTCGAGCGCCGCGTGGCTCACGCGGTCGACGTGCGGCGTCGAGAAGTGCGTGCCGGTGACGAGCAGCGCCCGGCTCCGCGCGAGGTAGTCCTCGGCGACGTCGTCCTCGGTCACCGCCATGTCCGCGCAGTTCTCGCGCAGGAAGACGAGCGGGAAGGTGTCGCGGTCCTTGATGCCGAGCACGACGCCGCCGGTCAGCCGCGCGGGGTCCACGCTCACGTGGCTTACGTCGCAGCCCTCGCGCGCGATCGTCTCGACGAGGAAGCGGCCGAGGTGATCGTCGCCGACGCGCGAGATCATCCCGGTCCTCAAGCCCAGCCGCGCGCACCCGAACGCGGTGTTCGCCGACGAGCCGCCGAGGTACTTCGCGAAGCTCGCGACGTCCTCGAGCCGCGCGCCGATCTGCTGCGCGTAGAAGTCGACGGCGAAGCGCCCGAGGCACAGCACGTCGAAGTCGCGGCCCTCGGGGAAGGTCGTGGCGTTGCGCATCGGGGGGCGGAGGACGACGGCGGAGCTGCGGTAGGATCGCGATTGTCCGCCCGCCGCCGGTGAAACGCAAATTCCACGGCCGATGCGATTCGGAACGGCCGTTCCGCGTCTTGCCGCACCGCACCATCGCCCGCCCGTCCCGTGACGCAGCGCATCGCTCCCGCCCACCTCGTCCTCACGCTCGCGGTGGCGGCCGTCTGGGGATTCGCGTTCGTCCCGATCCGACTGGCGCTCGACGAGATCCCGCCGTTCGCGCTCGCGGCGCTGCGCTTCCTGTTCGCCGCGCTGCCCGCGTTCCTGTTCGTGCGCCGTCCGGACATGCCCTGGCGTGGCGTCGTCGCCTACGGGCTCGCGATCGGCGTGTTCCAGTTCGGGCTGCTCTTCCTGGGCATGAAGCTCGGCATGGCGGCGGGCCTGTCGTCGCTCGTGATCCAGACGCAGGTGTTCTTCACGATCGGTCTCGCGGTCGCGCTCGCGGGCGACCGGTTCCACCGCTGGAACGCGCTCGGCGCGATCGTCGCGGCCGGCGGCATCGCGGTGCTCGGGGCGTTCAAGATCGCCGGCGGGGCGGGGACGACGCTCGCCGGGTTCCTGCTCGTGATCGCCTCGGCGTTCGCGTGGGCCGTGGGCAACCTGGTCGCGAAGCGGGCGGGCGCCGACCACGACGTCGACGCGTTCTCGCTCGTCGTCTGGTCGAGCCTCGTCCCGCCGCTGCCGCTCGCGGCAGCCTCCTACGCGTTCGAGGGCGGCGCGGAAGCGTGGCGGGCCGTGACCTCGGCGTCCGCGCTCTCGTGGGCGTGCGTCGGGTTCCTCGCGTGGGGCGCCACGCTCTTCGCGTACGCCGCGTGGAACCGCCTGCTGCACACGTATCCGACGCCGCTGATCTCGCCGTTCGCGCTGCTGATCCCGGTGTCGGGGCTCGCGTCGGCGGCGATCTTCCTGGGCGAGCGGCTCGCGCCGGTGCAGGCGCTGGGCGTCGCGCTCGTGTTCGCGGGCCTGGTCGTCAACGTCGCGGGGCCATTGCTCGTGCGGAAGCCCTCCGGCTGAAGCCGGACCCGCAAGGTCTGCGCCGCCGCCGGCGCCCGCGGGTCAGCCGGCGGTCCGACACCCTCCGGCCGTCGCCGGCCCCTGTCGCCCGCGCTCCGGCGCGACGGCCTGCGCGGACGACTCACTCGCAGGCGCGCGCCTCGAGGCGCGGCCTGCCGGCCGAATCGACGATGACGCAATGCGGCGCGATGCCGATCGTGCGTTCGGCGTCGGCCAACTCGATGCGGGCGCCGCCGGGCACCGGCACGCCGTCCGGTCCGAACGCGATCGAGGCCGGGGCGCGAACGACGGCGACGCGATCGCCGGCGGCATGGCGCCGGTCGATCGAATCGCCGTGCGCCGTCGCGACCACCCAGCCGGCCGTCCAGCGCTCGGCCATCGGCCGGACGGTCACGACGTCGTTGCGACGGATCGCCTCGTTTCGCGCGAGCTCGAGCGACGACACGAGCTCGGCGGCGGTCGTCCGCAGACGCTGCGCGAGGATGAGGTTGGCGAACGAAGGGAGCGTCACCGCGACGAGGGCGGCCAAGGCGATCAGCGCGAACGTCACCTCGACGCGCGCCATGCCGCGCGCGAGCGACGCCGCACGGCAGGCGCGCGCCGCGCCGCGGCACTCCCCGGCAGGCGCGCGCGGACGCCCGCCACGAAGGCGGAGAGGCGTGGAACGGGGGGTGGCCATGACGAGCTTGGACGGCGTCCTCTGCCGTCGAAGCAAGCGATATGCCCCTGCGACGAACGGCGCCGGCCGTTCGTCGGGCGGGCACGCAGCCGGACCGGGGCGGCGACCGGATCGGGGATCACCTACCCTCCGCGGGCGAACCGGCCGGCGGACTCGCCGGCGCCCCTGCGGTGAAGCAGGCGCGCGCGGACCGCCCGGGCGGCGGCACCGCGCGCCGACGCCACGCTACCGCAGAACCGCCGATTCCGGCAGCAGGTAGGTGTCGTCGTTCTGCCCGACGCGCTCCATGGCGCTCAGCTCGTCGCGCTTCTTCTGCCACGCGGCTCGCGTCGCCGCCTTCTTCTGCTCGGGCGTGAGCTTCGCCCACGCCTGCCGGGCCGCCTCGTGCTGCGCCTTGAGCTCCGCCGACTGCGCCTGCGTCTCGCGCTGCATGTCGTTGTTCTGCCCCACGCGTTCCATCGCGCTGAGCTCGGCGATCCTCTTGCTGCGCGCAGCGGCGACGATCGACGCCTGCTCGGCGGGCGACAGGCTCGCCCACTTCGCCTTCGCCGCCTGGTACTCGGCGCGATATTGCGCGGTCTGCGCGGCGGTCATCTGCGGCATCGCCGTGGATTCCGCCTGGCGCGCCTGCTCTTGCGAGGCTCCCCGGCCGGGCGGGGGCGAGGACTGCGCGTACGCGGATCCGCCGGCCAGAACCGCCGCGGACAGCGCGGCGGCCAACCATCCTTGCCTGTACGTCATGGTCGAGCTCCTTTCATGCTCCGTCGTGAAAAGATCCGCCGGCACGGACCGGAGGATCGGGTCGTTCCGCCGTTCGTCCGCCGCTCCCGCCGGTCGTCCGGGACTCAGGCGCGCGCGGCGGCGGCTTCCTGTCGCCATGCGGCGGGCGTGTGCTTCGTCCAGCGCCGGAAAGCCCGGATGAAGGTGCTCGGCTCCCCGTAGCCCAGCGCGAGCGCGATGTCGCCGACCGACAGGCCGGTGTCCAGCAGGAGCTGCCGGGCGACCTCGGACCGGACGGACTCCTGCACCTCGTGATAGGTCGTCCCGCAATCCGCGATCCGGCGATTGAACGTGCGCCGGGAGAGCGCCATCGCCGAGGCGACGTCGTCGCCCGAGGTGAGGCCGAAGACCATCGCGACGCGGACCATCCGGTGGAGCTTCGGCAGCATCTCCTCGCGCCCCATCGCGGCGAGCTTGCCTTCCAGGAAGCGCCGGCGAACCTCGTCCTCGCCCGGGACGCGCGTCGCCTCGAAGGCCGAGGGGAAGTACAGGGCCGACGACTCGGCGTCGAAGCGCACCGGCGCCCTGAAGAACTGCCGGTAGACGCGCGCGTCGCGGGGGCGCCTGCGCGAGAGCGCGACCTCGGTCGGCGTCCAGTCCTCGCGCCCGCTCAGTTCGCGCAGCATCCGGACGCCGATCGCGAGCACCATGTCGTAGATCGGCTCGACGCCCTCGTGCATCCCCGGCTCGAAGACCGCGTAGCCGAACGTCGTGATGCCGCGCTCGCGGCCGAGGAAGGCGACGCCGCCCGACGAGTTCAGCCACTGGTGCGCGGCGTAGAGGTCCAGCGCCTGGCCGACCGTCGCGCAGCTGCCGGCGATCTCGCCGGGGAGGCCGATGTGCTCGAGTTGCCAGCGTGCCCCGGCCAGCAGTCCGAAGTGCTCGCAGCGTGTCGCGTGCACGCACGCATCGAGCATCCTGCCGATGCTCGCATAAGGCAGGCGGCCGTCACGGTCGGCGAGCGCCTCGGGCGCGAGCCCCGCCCGGCGCAGCACGACGGCCGGGCGGACGCCGAGCTCGCGCAGGAGACCCGGCACGACGCTCAGCGGCCCAACGCGCTGCACGCCCGGCGGCAGCAGGCGGCTGAGCGCCGCCGACGGCGGGCCCAGCACGCGTCCGGGCGACGGAGGGTTTCTCCCCGATCGGGTCTGGTCGGTGGTCATCGACGGCGCGGCGCGCCCGGCGGGCGGGAGGACGTCCCCCGTCCATCGTGCACGTTTCGCCGCTCATCTTCCACGATCCGCGCGCGCCCGAATGGACACATCTCGCCACGAACGCCGCCCCGAAAGCCGCTCGTCGCCCCCCGGCACCCCGGTGACCCGGCCACCGCGCGCGCCGCCATGACGCGCGAGCGCATCGACACTTTCCGCCGACGGTGCCGGCGGGCCGACCGCACGCTATGGCCAGAAAAGTCGATCGCGGTCCCGGCCGGCCCCCGAGAATACGTGCGCGATGACGGCGATCGCCCCGCCGCTGCCGCGGATTGCCTCGCTTGCCGGGCGTCAAAAGGTCCGATCGTGCCACGGTTAACGGCCCCCCTACCTGTTCTCGCCCTGCTCGGCGTGATGTCGCTCCTGCCGGGCTGCAGCAAGGAAGCGCCCCCGCCGAAGGCCGCCGGCCCGGTGGAGGTCACCGTCGAGACCGTCGCCCCCCGCGACGTGCCCGTGAGCTTCGAGTACGTCGGGCAGACGCAGAGCTCGCGGCAGGTCCAGATCGTCGCCCGCGTCGCGGGGTTCCTGGAGAAGCGCGCGTACACGGAAGGCAGCCTCGTCAGCGCCGGGCAGCTCATGTTCGTCCAGGATCCGAAGCCCTTCGAGGCCTCGCTGGACGCGGCCAAGGCGGCGCTCGCGCAGCAGGAGGCCCGGCTGCAGACGGCGAAGGACAACCTGGCCCGGGTGCGGCCGCTCGTGGCGCTGAACGCGCTGAGCAAGAAGGACCTGGACGACGCGACCGGCTCCGAGCAGGCGGCGCAGGCGGCGGTCGACGCGGCGCGGGCGAACGTCGACCAGGCGAAGCTCAACCTCGGCTACACGCGCATCGTCTCGCCGGTCACCGGGCTGTCGAGCTTCGCCAAGGTGCAGGACGGCGCGTACGTCTCCGCCGAGAACAGCCTGCTCACCTACGTCGAGCAGGTCGACCCGATCTACGTCAACTTCGCGATCTCCGAGAACGACCTCCTGAAGCTCCGCGCGGACAACGCGGCCGGGCGGCTGCGCCTGCCGCCGCGCGAGGACTACGTGGTCGAGGTGGTCCTCGCCGACGGGTCGCTGTTCCCCGGCAAGGGGCGCATCACGTTCACCAACGCCGACTTCAACCAGAAGACCGGCACGTATCTCCTCCGCGCGACGATCCCCAACGCGAGGTCCGAGCTCCGCCCCGGCCAGTTCGTCCGCGTCCGCGTGAGCGGCGCGGTCCGGCCGAACGCGGTCACCGTCCCGCAGCAGGCCGTGCTGCAGGGCGCGAAGGGGCACTTCGTCGTCGTCGTCGACAAGGACAGCAAGGCCGAGATGCGTCCCGTCGAGGTCGGCAGCTGGTACGGCGACGCGTGGTTCATCGATCGCGGCCTCAAGGCCGGCGACGTGGTCGTCGTGGACGGCATGGTCCGCCTCGCCCCCGGCGTACCGGTGAAGGCCAGCGCGGCGAAGCCTCAGCAGGCTTCCGGCCCGGCCGGCGAAGCGGGCCGCGCGCAACCGGCGGGCAAGTCCCGATGATGTCGAACTTCTTCATCGACCGGCCGATCTTCTCGATCGTGCTCGCGCTCGTGATCTCGATCGCGGGCCTGGTCGCGATGTCGCAGCTCCCGATCGCCCAGTACCCGCAGATCACGCCGATCCAGATCCAGGTGAGCGCCACCTACCCGGGCGCGAACGGCACGCTCGTCGCCCAGAACGTCGGCGCGCCGATCGAGCAGCAGGTCAACGGCGCGACCAACATGATCTACATGTCGTCGACGAGCTCGTCGACCGGCAACTACACGCTCACCGTCTACTTCACGATCGACACCGACCCCAAGCTCGCGCAGGTCGACGTCCAGAACCGCGTGAACCAGGCGATGGCGCAGCTGCCCCAGGCGGTGCAGGCGCAGGGCGTCAACGTGCAGCAGAAGACGAACACGTTCCTGATGGTGCTCGCGTTCTACTCGCCGGACGACCGCCTCGACGCCGACTTCATCTCGAACTACACGAACACGCAGGTCCTCTCGACGATCAACCGGATCCCGGGCGCCAACCAGGCGTCGATCTTCGGCGTGCCCGAGTACGCGATGCGCATCTGGCTCAAGCCGGACCGGATGGCGCAGCTCGGCATCTCGACCACGGACGTCGCCAACGCCGTCAAGAACCAGAACGAGCAGTTCGCGGTCGGCCGGATCGGCGCGCCGCCGACGCCCTACCCGGTCAAGCAGACGTTCCCGGTCACGACGTCGACGATCACGCGGGCCGAGCAGTTCGACAACATGATCCTGCGGTCCGAGAACCAGGACGCGGCGCTCGTGCGGGTCAAGGACGTCGGCTACACGACGCTCGGCGCGCAGAGCTACTCGCTGCGCACCGGCTACGAGGGCAAGCCGGCGACGCTGATCGCCGTCTACCAGCAGCCGGGCGCCAACGCGATCGCGGTCTCGAAGAGCATCCGCGCGACGCTCGCCGAGATGTCGAAGTCCTTCCCCGAGGGCTTCAAGTACGAGATCGCGCTCGACACGACGAAGTTCGTGCAGGCGTCGATCGACGAGGTCGTGCGGACCTTCTTCGAGGCGGTGCTCCTGGTCGTGCTGGTCGTGTTCGTGTTCCTGCACAGCCTGCGGCTGACCGTCATCCCGACGCTCGCGGTGCCCGTGTCCATCCTCGGCGCGCTGTGCGGGATGCTGCTGCTCGGCTTCTCGATCAACATGCTGACGCTGTTCGGCATGATCCTCGCGATCGGGCTGGTCGTCGACGACGCGATCGTCGTGGTCGAGAACACCGAGCGCAACATGGCGCAGTTCGGGCTCACCGCGAACGCGGCGGCGAAGAAGGCGATGCAGGAGGTGGGCGGGCCGGTCGTCGCGGTCGTCCTCGTGCTCAACGCCGTCTTCATCCCGGTCGCCTTCCTGAGCGGCATCACCGGCGCGCTGTACAAGCAGTTCGCGATCACGATCGCGATCTCCGTGCTGTTCTCCGGCATCGCCGCGCTGACGCTGTCGCCCGCGCTCGCCGCGCTGCTCATCAAGGCGAAGCACGGCGAGCAGAAGGGCTTCTTCAAGGCGTTCGACGACGTGCTCGAGAAGGCGACCGACGGCTACGTCGCGGGCGTCGAGTGGGCGCTCCGCCACTGGGTGCTCTCGCTCGCCGCGTTCGCCGCCGTGATCGCGGGCTGCGTCCTGCTGTTCAAGGCGCTGCCGACCGGGTTCGTCCCGCAGGAGGACCAGGGCTACATCTTCACCGCGTACTTCCTGCCGGACTCGGCGAGCCTCGACCGCACGCACGACGTCGGCGCGGTCGCGGCGTCGCTCATCCGCAAGCACCCGGCGGTCGCGAACGTGTCGCAGGTCGACGGCTACAGCCTGATCGACTCGCAGAACAAGACGAACTTCGGCGTGCTCTTCGTCTCGCTCAAGGACTACGAGGAGCGCAAGGGCGCCGGGCTCTCGGCCGACGACGTGATCGCGCACGCGCACCGCGAGACCGCTGGCATCCAGGGCGGCCTCGTCGTCCCCGTCAATCCTCCCGCCATCCCGGGCCTCGGCGTCACCGCGGGGTTCCAGGTCTGGATCGAGCAGAAGGGCAGCGGCGACTTCGGCCAGCTGTCGGAGGTCGTCGAGCGCATCGTCGCGAAGTCCCGCGAGCGGAAGGAGCTCGCCGGCGTCAACACGACGATCCGCGCGAGCGGGCAGCAGATGCTCGCGGACGTCGACCGCGAGAAGGCCGAGGCGCTCGGCGTGCCGATCCAGGACGCGTACAGCACGCTGCAGACGATGTTCGGGTCGCTCTACGTCGGCCAGTTCCCCAAGGACTCGCGCCTCTACCAGGTCGTGCTCCAGGCCGAGCCCTCCGCGCGCATGACGCCCGAGGACATCGGCCGCTTCTACGTGAAGAACCGGAGCGGCGAGATGGTCCCGCTGTCGGCGCTCGTGACGACGCGCTACGTCGTCGGGCCCGACCTCGTGACCCGGTTCAACAACTACCCGGCGATCGCGGTCAACGGCGCGCCCGCCGCGGGCGTCAGCTCGGGCGCCGCGCTGCAGGCGATCCGCGAGGTCATCGAGGAGGCGCTGCCGCCGGGATACGGCTACGAGTGGTCGGGCGAGGCGCGCGAGGAAGTGGGCTCCGGCTCGACCTCGGCGATCGCCTTCCTGTTCGGCCTGCTCTTCGTCTTCCTGATCCTCGCCGCGCAGTACGAGAGCTGGTCGCTGCCGGTCTCGGTGATGATGGCCGTGCCCTTCGCGATCGTCGGCGCGCTGCTCGCGATCGCGCTGCGCGGGATTCCCAACGACCTCTATTTCCAGATCGGCCTGCTCACGCTGGTCGGGCTCGCCGCCAAGAACGCGATCCTGATCGTCGAGTTCGCCGTCGAGCTCAATCGCAAGGAGGGCAAGTCGCTCTACGAGGCGGCGGTCGAGTCCGGCCGCCTGCGGCTGCGGCCGATCATCATGACGTCGTTCGCCTTCGTGCTGGGGACGCTGCCGCTCGCGATCGCGACCGGCGCGTCGGCGAACAGCCGCCACTCGATCGGCACCGGCGTGATCGGCGGCACGCTCGTCGCGACGCTGGTCGCGATCTTCTTCATCCCGATGTTCTACTGGCTGCTCCAGACCGCGAGCGCGAAGCTGTTCGGCCCCGGACGCGACGCGAAGCCCGCCGCCGGGGAAGGCGCCGCGCCGCCGGCCGCGCCGGGCAGCCACCCGGGCGACTGACATGCACCGGACCCGTCTCGCGCTCGCGCTCGTCGCGCTCGGTCTCGCCGGCTGCACCGTCGGCCCCGACTACGTCCGCCCGCCGGTCGACGCTCCGGCGGCATTCCGCTTCGAGGCCGCGCACGTCGCGGAGACCGCGGACGCCGAGTGGTGGAAGCAGTACGGCGACCCGGTGCTCGACCGGCTGATCGCGCAGGCGCTCGAGGCGAACCGGAACGTGAAGATCGCGGCCGCGAACGTCGAGGCGGCCGCGGCCATCGTCACGCAGGCGCGCGCGCCGATGTTCCCGCAGGTCGGCTACGGCGCCTCCGCCGAGCGCGCGCGCTTCAGCGAATCGGGCGGATCGCCCGTCTCCGGCTACGCCGGCAATCCGCGGACCCTCTACCAGGGCTCGTTCACGGCGAGCTGGGAGATCGACCTGTGGGGGCGCATCCGCCGGCAGACCGAGGCCGCGCAGGCCAACCTCCTCGGGACCGAGCAGGCGCGGCGGGGCGCGATCCTGTCGCTGGTCGCGAACGTCGCGTCGAGCTACCTGCAGCTGCGCGGGCTCGACGAGGCGCTCGAGGTCGCGAAGAAGACGCAGCAGGTCTACGGGGAGTCGCTGCAGATCTTCCGCTACCAGTTCGAGTACGGGCAGGTCTCGCAGATGAACGTCGCGCAGGCGCAGTCGCAGTACGAGACGGCGTCCGCGCAGATCCCGGCGATCGAGCAGCAGATCGCGCAGCTCGAGAACGCGATCTCGGTGCTCGTCGGAAGCAACCCCGGGCCGATCCCCCGCGGGAAGACCGTGGCGGAGCTCGCGTCCCCGCCCGTGCCCGCCGGGCTGCCCTCGCAACTGCTCGAGCGCCGGCCCGACGTCATGCAGGCGGAGGCGCAGCTCGTCGCGGCCAACGCCCAGATCGGCGCCGCGAAGGCGCTCTACTTCCCGACGATCTCGCTCACCGGCGCGCTCGGCGCCGCGAGCAGCGACCTCTCGAACCTCTTCAAGGGCCCCGCGAACACGTGGAGCTTCGCCGGGTCGATCGTCGGGCCCATCTTCACGGCAGGGCTCGTCAGCGGCCAGGTCGCGCAGGCCGAGGCGACGCAGCAGGCCGCGCTCTTCGGCTACGAGCAGACGATCCAGGCCGCGTTCGCCGACGTGTCCAACGCGCTCGTCGCGCGGCAGATGCTCCTCGAGCAGGTCGCCGCGCAGGAGCGGCTCGTGCGGGCGCTCAGGGACTACTCGCGGCTCGCAAGGCTCCAGTACGACGGCGGCTATTCGCCGTACTCGACCGTGCTGCAGGCGGAGCAGTCGCTGTTCCCCGCCGAGCTCACGCTCGCCACGCTGCGCGCGAGCGCCGCGGGCTCGGTGGCGAACCTCTACAAGGCGATGGGCGGCGCGTGGATCGACCGGGCGGACGCGATGACCGGAGGCGTCGCGAGCGGCGGCCTCCGGCAGGCGCAGGCGCCGGGCAGCCGCTGACCGACGTCGTCGACAACCCGCCTTTCGCGAATCGCCGAAATCGAGCGCCCCTCCCCGATCTCATGAGTCCGCGCCTCGCCCCGTCGCGTTTCGCTCTCGCGCTCGCGTCCTCGATGGCGCTCTGCGCGTGCGCCCCGGATGCCGTCCGGCCGAGCAGCGCGTTCGACGAGTGGGCGGCGAAGGTCGCGGTGGCCTGCAACTACCAGACGATCGGGCGCTACGAGGTGGGCTCGCTGCTCGGCATGAACGCGACCGATCGCGCGACGATCTTCCTCGACGCGACCTCGCGCCTGTACGGCGGCCAGATCAGCGCCGACCAATGGACGCTCGCCGTGGTGACCGACCTCGAAGGCAGCCCGGGCGACCCGGGCGTCGCGTGCGTGCTCGGGCTGCTTCCGCGGCGCTAGCGCCGCTGCCGGCGCGGCACCCGTCGACGACCCCTTTTTCCGGAGAACACCCTTGCCGATCCCGTCCGTGCTGCGAAAAGCCGCAGCGATCCTCGCCTGCGCCCTCCTCGCCGCCTGCGCCGCCGCGCCGGCGCCGACCAACGTCACGACCTGGCGCGATCCGGCGTTCGACAGCCCGCCCTTCCGGAAGGTCTTCGTCGTCGGCCTGAGCGCGCAGAGCCTCGTCGACCAGCGGGGCTTCGAGGACGCGATGGTCGCGGCGCTGCAGAGCGCGGGCGTCGTCGCGGTGCCGGGCTGGCAGTACGTCCCGACCGACCGCGTGCCCGACGAAGCCACGATGCGCGCGGCGGTCGCGCGGTCCGGCGCGGACGGCGCGCTGCTCGTCCGGATGTCGGACGTCCAGACCGAATCGACGCTCGCGTATTCGACCGGCTCGGTCGCGCAGGCCGGCCCGAACCTGTACGTCGGCTGGTACCAGCCCGGCCTCGTGTCGGACAATTACCAGGCGGCCACGATCTTCACCACGCTGTTCGACGTCGCGACCGCTCGCGCCGTCTGGACCTACAACCCGCCCACGTACTCGGCGCTCTCGCTCTCGCAGGGCGTGCCTGCGTTCGCCAACGACGTGGTCGGACGGCTGCAGGCCGGCGGCCTGATCGCGACGCGCTGACACGCGCCGGCGCCCCGGCCGCGGATCGGCGCGTTCGCCGGGCGCGTGCCCGAGAGGAATGCGCGACGGCCGCGAACGCGAAGCGCTGCGCGTCGATCCCGCAACGGGAGGTCGACGAGCAGCCGGCTTCGGCAACCTGGGCTGGCAGGGATACCGCGAGCGCGGGCGTGCGCATGCCGTCGGAAAACGGCGCCGCGCCAAGAAGGCGGGTTGGTAGGCCGTGTAGGATTCGAACCTACGACCAACGGATTAAGAGTCCGCTGCTCTACCAGCTGAGCTAACGGCCCGCCGAAAGAAAGGGAATTCTACCGCGCCCGCGGCACCCCGGCCCGTCCGGTTCGACGGCGCGGCCGACCGGGAAGGCCTGGTAGGCCGTGCTGGATTCGAACCAGCGACCAACGGATTAAAAGTCCGCTGCTCTACCAAGCTGAGCTAACGGCCCGCGGGAAACCGGGGATTTTAGCCGAATCCGGGTGGCCGTGCCAGTTCGCCGGGATTTTCACACCCCGGGGCCGCCTGCGCCAGCTTCGCCGCTCAGTGATCTTCGCGCGTGAGCAGGGGCGGGATCGGCGCGAAGTCGACGCCTTCCTCGATGAGCTCGCGCGCCTCGTCCGGCGTCGCCTCGCCCCGGATCGCCCGGCGCGGGACTTCCTCGTAGTGGATCCTGCGCGCTTCTTCCGGGAAGCGCCGGCCGACGTTCTCCGCGGACCGGACCGCCTCGCGAAGCTTCGCGAGCAGCTCGGGCGGCAGGCCCGCCACGGTTTCCGGCAGCGCGGGCGGCGTGGCCTCGCCGCCCTTCGGCACCGCGACGCGCGCCGAGGGCACGCGGGTCACCGAGGCGACGTCGCACACGGGGCAGCGGACGAGGTCCGAGGCGAGCTGGCGCTCGAACGCCTCGCCCGAGTCGAACCAGCCCTCGAAGCCGTGGCCTTCCGCGCACTGGAGGTCGAAGACGATCATCGTGCCTTCAACGTGGGGACGGGCCCGCGCGCCGACAACCGCCGGCCGGTCAGGCCATGCGCTCGAGCCGCCAGGTCTGGTAGCGGATCGCGAGGACCGAGCCGCCCACGATCGCCAACAGCGTGAGGATCGAGCCGACCGCCAGCGTCGAGACGCCGGTGATCCCCTGCCCGATCGTGCAGCCGAGCGCGGTGACGCCCCCGAAGCCCATCATCGTCGCGCCGACCAGGTGGTTCGCGAGGTCCTCGGCGCTCGCGAAGCTCTCCCAGCGGAACGTCCGCGACACGAGCGCGTACGCGGCCGACCCCGCGATCATCCCGAGCGCGGCCGCGATCCCGAACGTGAGCACGCGCGTGGTGTCGGTCCACATCATCAGGAGCTCGAGCAGGTAGGCGGCCGGCGCCACGAACGAGAACGACTCGGCGCGCCCCGAGTTCGTCGCGACGAACTTCTCCTCGAGCGTGGCCGGATCCTCGGCGAGGTAGCCCACGTGGCCGGACACGTACCAGCCGGCCACGACGACGGCGCCGACGACCACGCCGCCGACGATCATCTCGCGCGTCGCGCGGAAATCGCGGTTCCCGAACACGAACGCCGCGACCGCGAGCGCTGCGAGCGCGGGCACGAGCCAGCGCGCGTTCGCGCCGAGTCCCACCGCGGCGGCGATCGACGGCAGGTCGGACGTCCTGCTGCCCAGCGCCGCGACGTCGAACCGCCACGGGTCGAGCCCGGCCGCGCGCCACGCGCCGAACAGCCCCTTGAGCGTCATGTACGCGGCGATCCCCATCACGATCAGCACGATCAGCGACTTCAGGTTGCCGCCGCCGATGCGGATCAGCGTCTTGCTGCCGCAGCCCGACGCGAGCGTCATGCCGAAGCCGAAGAAGGCGCCGCCGACGAGGTGCGACACCCACGGCACCTGCCCGCCCAGGTAGATCGACTTCGAGAGGTCGACGAGCCCGGCGGCCTGGAGGACGGCGGCGCCGCCGATCGCCACCGCGATCGCGAGCAGCCACATGCGCATCCGCCGCCAGTCGCCGAAGTTCGCGGCGTCGGCGATCGCGCCCATCGTGCAGAAGCTCACGCGGTTCGCGACGTAGCCGAACACGAACGCGAGCGCGAACGCGAGCCCGGTGACGAGCGGGGCGAGCTGGGCGGCCTCTTTCATGGCGTCGGGGGCGGCGGGAGGGAACCTGCCGCCGATTATGGCACGCGGTCCCGCGGCGGCCGGGCCGGTAACCCCGTCCGGCGCGGGCGTCCGTTCACCGGGTCGTGGGCCGGCGCCGCCGGCCCCGAAGCCGGGAGAAACGCGATGGACTCCGTCGTTGCCAGCACCGCCCCCGCCCCGCGCGATCGCCGCGCCGGGGGCCGCCGCCCGCTGCGCGCGCTCGCGCTCGCAGCCTTCCTCGCCGTGCCGCTCGCCGCGTGCGCGCACTCGCCGGGCCCCGTCGTATCGACGCACCTCGCGACCGTCGAGGTCCTCGACCGCACCGACAACACGCTGCTGCCGGTCTACCTCGCCGGCGGCGAGCGCTGGATCGTCGGGACGCCGGGCCACGAGTACGCGATCCGCATCCGCAACCAGACCGGCGCGCGCATCCTCGCCGTGCCCTCGGTCGACGGCGTCAACGCGATCACCGGCGAGACGGCCGCGCCCGACCAGAGCGGGTACGTGCTGGAGCCCTACGGCTACGTCGAGATCGCCGGCTGGCGCAAGAGCCTCGCGAACACCGCGGCGTTCTACTTCACGAACGTCGCCGACAGCTACGCCGCGCGCACCGGGCGCCCGGGCGACCTGGGCGTCATCGGCGTCGCCGTGTTCCGCGAGCGGGTGCCGGTGAGCTACGCGCCGCAGCCGAAGATCGCCGCGCAGCGCGCGGAACGCAGCGACGCGTCGGCGCCGGCGGGCGCGCCCGCGCCCGCGCAGGAGAGCGCCGCGGCGGGCGCCGTCGGCCGCGAGCGCGACGCGGCGGCCGAGAGCCTCGGATCGTCGGAGGCGAAGAAGTCGTACGACGCGCGCCTGGGCACCGGCCACGGCCGCACCGAGACCTCGTACGCGCAGCGCGTCGGGTTCGACCGGGCGACGACGTCGCCCGAGGCCGTCGTCGCGATCCGCTACGACCGCCGCGAGACGCTCGTCGCGCGCGGCATCGTCCCCGGACCGCGCTACGCCGAGCGCCGGCCCTCGCCGTTCCCCGGCTGGCCCGGCTTCGTGCCCGATCCGCGATAGCCGACGTTCGCGATGCTCGTCCCTCGCGTTGCCGCGCGAGCCGCCCGCCCGCATACTGGGCGGGCCATGGCCGCTGCTCCGCGCGAGCCCGACACCCCCGCGGAAGCGGCCGACGAGGCGCTGATGCTCGCCTATGCCGCCGGGGACGCCGCGGCGTTCGACCGGCTCTACGCGCGCCACCGCGGCGGCGTCTACCGCTACCTGCTGCGCCACGTCGGCAACGCGGGGCTGGCCGACGAGCTGTTCCAGGACGTCTGGATGAACGCGATCCGCGCACGCGCGACCTACGCCCCGACCGCGAAGTTCGCGACGTGGATCTACACGCTCGCGCACCACCGGCTCGTCGACCACTGGCGCTCGTCGGGCCGCGCGCGCGTCGATTCGCTCGACGACGACGGCGACGACGAGACGGGCGCGCTCGTGGACGCGATCCCCGGCTCGCGCGTCGACGAGCCCGAGACGCGCGTCGAGTCGCGCGCGACGCGCGAGCGCATCGACGCCGCGCTCGCCGCGCTCCCGCCCGCGCAGCGCGACGCGTTCCTGCTGCACGTCGAGTCGGGGCTCGCGCTCGCCGAGATCGCCGCGCTGACCGGCGCGGGCGAGGAGACGGTCAAGAGCCGCGTGCGCTACGCGTACGCGAAGCTGCGCGCGGCGCTCGGAGACCTCGCATGACGAACGGGCGCGACGACCTCCGCGACGACGCGGTCGAGCGCGCGTGGCGCGAGCGCTCGCGCGAGACGCCGCCCGCCGCGATCGACGACGCGATCCGCGCCGCGGCGCGCCGCGCGGTCGGCGCGAAGCCGCAGGGCAAGCCGGCGGTCGCGGAAGCGCGCGAGCCGTGGCGCTGGTGGATGCCGCTCGCGGCCGCGGCGACGATCGGCGCGATCGCGATCGGCGTGATCCAGAGCCTGCCGCACGAGGCCGGCGAGCCCACGGTCGTGAGCGACGCCGCGACGGCCGCGCGCAAGGCCGCTTCGGCAACGCCGGCGGCGCCGTCCGAGCCGATGGCGGCCCCGGCGAGCGCGCAGCCGTCCGAGTCCGTGCCCGCGGTTGCGCCGCCGGCGCCACCTGCACCCGCCGCCGGGCGCGCGCCCTCGTCCGCCGCGATCGTGTCCCCGCCGGCCGCCGAAGCGCCCGCGCCGCAACGCGCCGACACGCGCATCGAGCAGAAGGCCGCCGCCGAGGCAGCTCCCGCGCCTCCGGCCGCGAGGGACACGACGCTCGCGGCGACGTCGAAGCGCACCGAGAGCGACGTCGCGCCCCCCCGCACGACCGAGTCGACCGCGGGCTTCGTCGCTTCCCCGCCGCCGATCGTCGCAGCGGCGCCCGCCCCCGCTCCCTCTGCGGCGCCGCCCGCCGCAGCAGGCGTCGCGGCGCCTTCCGCGCGAAGCAGCACCGAGTCCGCGGCGGACGTCGCCGCGCGACCGCCCGCGCCGGCGCGCGCCCCCGCGATGGCGAAGCTCGAGGCGGCTCCCGCCGGATCCGAAGCGATGCGCGAGCGGGCCGCCGCAGCGCCGGCGGCCGCCCAGGGCGCGGCGGTCAAGTTGCCGGAAGCGTTCGTCGCGGAGATCCGGCGCCTCCTCGCAGCGAACGATCCGGAAGGCGCCGCACGCGAGCTGCGCGCGTTCCGGCAGGCGTATGCCGACGCGGACGCCCGGCTCCCGTCCGAGCTGCGGCCCTGGGCGGCGGGCGTCGCGCGGTGAAGCGGCGACGCGCGCGGACCGCCTTTCACCTCACGACGTGAGCAGGCTGCGGATCGGCGCCGGCAGCGCGAGGCCGGCGAGCTCCGCGCGCGCGGCCCAGCGGCAATCGGCCGGCGCCTCGCCGCGCTTGCGCGTCGCGACGAGCCGCACCGGGTGCATCGTGAGCGCGTAGTGCGTGAACGCGTGCTCGACCGGCGCGAGCCGCTCGACGAGCCGCGCGCGGACACCGTGGCGCTCGACGAGCGCAGCGACCGGGTCCGCGCCGGCGTCGGCCTCGGGCAGGCTCCACAGCCTTCCCCAGACGCCGGTCGAGGGCCTCCGCTCGAGCAGCACCTCGCCCGCGCGCTCGATCCAGAGGAGCTGCACCTCGCGACGCGGAAGCGGGCGGCGCGCGCGCCGGCCCGGCAACGCGGCGGTGCGCCCTTCGCGGCGGGCCACGCAATCGCGCGCGACCGGACACTCGCCGCAGCGCGGCTTCGTGGGCGTGCACAGCGTCGCGCCGAGGTCCATCATCCCCTGCGTGTAAGCCTCGACGCCCTCGCGCGGGACGAGCCGCCGCGCGATCGCCCGGAGCTTCGCCTCGACCGCGGGGGTGCCCGGATCGCCTTCCACGCCCCGATGGCGCGCGAGCACGCGCTTCACGTTGCCGTCGAGGATCGCGCCGCGCTCGCCGGACGCGAACGCCGCGATCGCGGCGGCGGTCGAGGGCCCGATGCCGGGCAGCGTCGCGAGCGTCGCCGCGTCGCGCGGGAACGCGCCGGCGTGGCGCGCGACGACCTCGCGCGCGGCGGCGTGCATGTGGCGCGCGCGCCGGTAGTAGCCCAGGCCGCTCCACCGCGCGAGGACCTCGTCCTCGCCGGCGCCCGCGAGCGCGCGCACGTCGGGGAACGCGGCGAGGAAGCGCGCGTAGTACGGGATCACCGTCGCCACCTGCGTCTGCTGCAGCATGATCTCGGCGACCCAGATCCGGTACGCATCGCGCGTGCGCTGCCACGGCAGGTCGTGGCGGCCGTGCGAGCGCTGCCAGGCGACGACGCGGCGGGCGAATCCGGGCATCAGGAGTCAGTTGCCAGTTGGCCGTTGGCAGTTGACCGTCGCGGCCGCGTTTCTGGAGGCCGCGCATCGAGCGCGGCTGGAGCGGTCGAGTCAGTTCAGGCGCACTGCCAACTGCCAACCGACTCCTGTCACCTGACTCCCAGCCGCTGCTTCGCCTTCGCCGCCGCCTCGGACGCCGGGTACTTCGCGATCAGCTCCTCGAGCGTGCGGCGCGCCGCCGCGTTCTCGTTGAGCTCCCCCTGCGCGGAGGCGATGTTGAGCATCGCGTCGGGCACCTTCGCGCTGTCCGGATACTGCTGGACGAGCTGGCGCTGCGCAGCGATCGCGGCGCGATAGTCGCGGCGCGCGAACTGCGCGTTGCCGATCCAGTACTGCGCGGAAGGCGCGAGCGGGCTCTTCGGGCGCGCCTTGACGAACGCGCCGAACGACGCGATCGCGCCCGGGTAGTCGGCGCGCTTGAATTGCTCGAGCGCCGCGTCGTACTCGCGCTGCTCGGCGGCCGGATCGGCGGCGGGGACCGCCGCGGGCGGCGCAGCGCCCGCGTTCGCGGCGACGGCGGGTGTCGCGGCGCCCGGCGCAACCTGCCCGCCTGCCGCCGACGGTGTCGCGGGCGGCAGCCCTGCCGCGGCCCCGGCGGGCGCCGCAGCGGCCGGCGGCTGCGCGCCCGCCGTCTCGAGCTTGCGCATCCGCGAGTCGAGGTCGACGTAGAGGTCGCGCTGCCGCTTCTGCGCCTCGGCGAGCTCGTGGGTCAGCACCTCGATCTGGCCGCGCATCCGCGCGAGGTCGGCCTTCAGCTGCTCGACCGCGCCGAACATCTCGACGAGCCCCTGCGCCTTCAGCTGCTGCTCGAGCGCGGCGATCCGGTCCTCGAGCTGCTTCTGCACCTGCGTCAGGCGCACGTTCGTCTCGGCGATCCGCTTGCGCGCCTCCTCGTCGTCGAACAGCGCCGCCTGCGCGGCGCCGGAGGCGACGAGGAGCGCGAGCGCGACCGCGCGCGGGCCCGGCAGGCGTGCGCGGGCGCGGATCATTCGCCGGCGTAGAGGATGTCGTCGCGGCGGTTCTCGGCCCACGCCGCCTCGTCGTGGCCCGGGTTCTTCGGCTTCTCCTTGCCGAAGCTCACCGTCTCGATCTGCGACTCCTGCGCGCCCATCAGCATCATCATCCGCTTGACGGCGTCCGCGCGCTTCTGGCCGAGCGCGATGTTGTACTCGCGCGAGCCGCGCTCGTCGGTGTTGCCCTGGATCGTCATGCGCGCGTTGCGGTTGCCGGCGAGGTAGCGCCCGTGCGCCTCGACGAGCGGCTTGTACTCGTCCTTGACGACGAAGCTGTCGAAGTCGAAGTAGATGCTGCGCTTCGAGAGCACGTTCGCCGGGTCCTTGAGGGGATTGGCGCCGGCGGCCGTCGTCCTCGACGCTCCCGCGGACGTGCCCGCGACGCCCGACGTGCCGGCGCCGCTCGTGCTCGCTCCGGTCGTGCCGGCGCCGGCGGTGGTCGCCGCGCGGTCCTCGACCGGGGCGGCCTCCTGCGACGTCGGCGTGCTCTGGCAGGCGGCGAGCAGCGCGGCGAGCGCGGCGGCGATGACGATTCTGTGCATGGTGTCCTCCTGGGAGTTGCGGACGGGCGGAACGCGGGTCCGGGGGATGGGCGTCAGCGGGGCAGCGGGCCCCACGCGGGTTCGCGCACGTCGGTGGCCGGCGCGACGATGCGCTGCTTCACGCGCCCGTCGGCGGACACCGCGTTCAAGATACCACGCCCCCCGGTCTCGTTCGCGTAGAGCACGAGGCGGCCGTTGGGCGCGATGCTGGGCGACTCGTCGAGCGGGCCGGGCGTGAGCACCTGCGTCTGGCGCGTCGCGAAGTCCATGATCGCGATCTGGTAGCGGCCGCCGTCGCGGCGCACGTAGACCATGCCCTTGCCGTCGGGCGTCGGGCGCGGCGAGACGTTGTAGCTGCCGTCGAACGTGATGCGCTCGACCGCGCCGCCGTCGACGCCGACGCGGTAGATCTGCGGGCTGCCGCCGCGGTCCGACGTGAACAGGATCGACTTTCCGTCTGGGGCGAACCACGCCTCGGTATCGACGCCCGGCGAGCTCATCAGGCGCCGCACGCCGGTGCCGTCCGCGTTCATCAGGTAGAGCTGCGAGCCGCCGTCGCGCGAGAGCGTCACCGCGAGCGTCCGGCCGTCGGGCGACCACGCGGGCGCGCTGTTGCTGCCGCGGAACGCGGCCACCGCCTTGCGCCCGCCGGTCGAGAGCTGCTGCACGTAGACGACCGGCTTCTTCTGCTCGAGCGAGACGTACGCGATCCGCGTGCCGTCCGGCGACCAGCGCGGCGACAGCAGCGGCTCGTCGGTGCTCACGATCGTCTGCGGGTCGGCGCCGTCGGCGTCCGCGACGACGAGCTGGTAGCGCGGTCCCTGCTTGGCGACGTAGGCGATGCGCGTCGAGAAGACGCCCGGCTCGCCGGTGAGCTTCGCGTAGATCTCGTCGGCGATCCTGTGCGCGGTCGCGCGGAACTGCGCCGGCGTCACCGTGTACTGCGTCGAGGCGAGCGTGCCGCCGCGCACGGCGTCGACGAGCGCGTACCGGACGTCCACGCGCCCGTCCCCGAGCGGCCGCATCGAGCCCACCGTGACCGCGTCCGCGCCGCGCGAGCGCCAGACGTCGATCCGCACGTCCTCGGCACGCGCCGGACGCGGCACGATGCCGCCGGTGTCGACCGGGCGGAACAGCCCCGAACGCTCGAGGTCCGCGGCGACGATGCCCGAGATGCCGAGCGGGAACGCCGACTCGCCCTCGAACGGGACGACGGCGATCGGGATCGCGGTGCCGGCGCCGCCGACGATCTCGATCGTGAGCTGCGCGCGCGCGGGCGCGGCGGCGAGCGCGAGGACGGCGGCGAGGAGGGCGAGGAACGCGCGGCGGGGCGGAAAGGTCATCGGCGTGGGGTCGAGGGCGGCGTGGTGCCCCGGCGGCGACGTCCTCCCCACGCGCCCCGGAGCCGTGATTATAACGACCGTGGGCGTCGATTCGGGTTCAACGTGAGGGAAATCAGTGCGGCGCGACCGCGGTCGCCATGCCGAACGCGTTCTCGAGCCGGTCGGCGGTCTTCCGCGCGTCGTCGCGTGTCGGATAGGGTCCGACATAGACGCGGTAGAGGCCGCCCGCCTGACGGATGCGCGGCTCGACCGCCGCCGACGCGAGCTGGCCTTGCACGTGCGCGAGGAACGACCTCGCGTTCGGCTCGCTCGCGAACGCACCGAGCTGCACGACGAAGCCGCCGTTGGACGGCTGGACCGCGGGCTCCGACCGCGCGGGGACGCCCTCGGCCGCGGGCACCGGCGGCGCGACGACGGGCGAGGGCGACACGGCCGGCACGGGCGCGGCGCTCGCGACGATCACCGGCGGCGCCGCGATCGGCGTCGTCACGGTGCCGGTCGCGGCCGGCGCCGGTGCGGTCGCGGGGGCGGCCGATGCCGTCGTGAACGTCGTCGCGCCGGGCAGCACCGACTCGACGATCACCTCGCCGCTGCCGCGCTGCGCGATGCCCAGGCGGTACGCGGCGGCGTACGACAGGTCGATGACGCGCCCGTGCAGGAACGGGCCGCGGTCGTTCACGCGCACGACCACCGACTTGCCGGTCGCGACGTTCGTGACGCGCGCGTACGAGGGCAGCGGCAGCGTCGGGTGCGCGGCCGTCATCGCGTACATGTCGTAGACCTCGCCGATCGACGTGCGCTGGCCGTGGAACTTGCGCCCGTACCAGGACGCGACGCCCTGCTCGCGGTAGGGACCGAGCGAGGTCGCCGGCACGTACTCGCGCCCGAGCACGACGTAGGGGCGGTTCGCGAACCGGTGCAGCGGCTCGGCGCGCGGGACCGCGTCGGGGACCGCGTCCAGGCCGTCGGGAGGATTCGCGGGGGGGCCGTCGTCGGCGTAGTACTTCGACGACGGCGTGGCAGGCGCCGCGGCGCGCTCGCGCGTCGGCGGTGCGGTTCCGCACGACGCGACGAGCATCGCCAGCATCGCGACCGAGGCCGCCACGGCCGCGCGCCGTGCGATCGCGGTGACGTCGGGCGATCCCATCGGGGGCGTAGCATACCGGCTCGCGGTGCCGGGCGCGAACCCGGTCGACCGAGGTGTTCGGAACGAGCGCCGACGGGCCGCCCCGAGGCGCTCGCCCCCTCCTTTCGGAGGGGGTGCGCGAAGCCGCGTCAGCGGCGAGCCTGGGGGAGGCGTTGTTGCCGAGCGCCGAAGGGCCGCCCCGAGGCGCTTGCCACTCCTTTGGGAAGGGGGTGCGCGAAGCCGCGTCGGCGGCAAGCCTGGGGGAGGCTTTCTCTTGAGCACTCATCTCTTCGCCTTCAATCCCGCGATCTGGAACTGGCCGACGCTCGCCGCCGACCTCCGCACGCTCGCGCGGCGCGGCCACTTCGACACCGAGTGGTCGTGCGGCCGCTTCCGGCACATCGAGCCGGGCAGCCGCGCGTTCCTCGTGCGGCTGGGCGTGCCGCCCAAGGGTCTCGTCGGCTCGGGCGTCGTGATGACCGCACCGGCCGAGGGTCCGCACTGGATCGAAGCGAAGAAGGCGGCCGGCGTGCCGGCGCGCTACGTGATGCTGAGGCTCGACCACCTCTACGAAGCGCCGCTCATCGGCTTCGACGAACTGGAGGCGCCGCCGTGGCGCCGCTTCCGCTGGGCCGTGCGCGCGTCGGGGACTCGGCTGCCCTCGTCGCTCGCCGACGCGCTCGAGCCGTGGTGGGCGGAGCGGGTCGCGCGGGCAGAGCGCCGCGCAACCGGCGCGAAGCGTCCGCGCAAGGGTCTCCGATAGAATCGCGGTCCCGATGGCCGAGACGATCCACGAGCAGGTCCGCCACGCCTACGAGGCGATCGCCTACGTCGGGCGGCCGTTCCACGAGACGCACCCGAACCGGCTCCTGGCGGTCGCGCAGCTCCACGGCGTGACGCCGCCCCACCGCGAGCTCGTCTCGGTGCTCGAGATCGGCAGCGGCGACGGCTCGAACCTGCTGCCCATGGCGGCCTCGTATCCTCGCGGCCGGTTCGTCGGCGTCGACCGGTCGGCGCGTCTCAACGCGAGCGCCCGCGCGATGGCCGAGGGCGCGCGCATCCCGAACGTGACGCTGCTCGAGGCCGACGTCCGCGAGATCCCCGCGCGGGTCGGCCGGTTCGACGTCGTCGTCGCCCACGGCTTCTACTCGTGGGTGCCGCCCGACGTGCGCGACGCGATGTTCCGGGCGATCGCGCTGCACCTCGCGCCGGGCGGCGTCGCCTACGTCAACTACAACCTGCTGCCCGGCGGCTGGCTCCGCCGCATCGGCTGGGACGCGATGCAGTTCCACGTGCGCGCGACGGCGGACCCCGCCGAGCGCGTCGCCCGGGCGCGCGAGTTCATCGCGCTCCTGGCCGAGACCTGGCGCGCGCAGGGCGGGCCCGCCGCAGCGGTCGCGGAGAACTTCGCGCGCGAGGCCGAGCGCGACGACGGCGGCATCTTCCACGACGACCTCGCTCCCGTGAACGAGCCCGTCTACTACGCGCGGTTCGTCGGCCACGCGGCGCGCCACGGCCTCGCCGCCGTCGCGGACGTCGACCCCGGCGCCCGCAGCTACGGCGGCGCGGGCGCCGCGCTGCGCGAACGCCTGGCCGCGCGCGATCCGGTCGCGCGCGAGCAGATGCTCGACTTCGTGCACGTGCGCCAGATGAGGCAGACGCTGCTCGTCCACCGCGGCGTCGGGCAGGTGGGACAGCGCGACCCGCGCGCGGTCGCGAAGCTCCATTTCGCCGCGACGATGGCCTACATGCGCCACCGCCTGGCGGGTGGCGCGGCCGCCGACCCGGTCGGCGACCTGCTCGCGAGCCGGTTCCCCGCATCCGTCCCCGGCGGCGAACTCGTCGACGCGCTCGTCTCGAGCGGCGTCGCCGCGGAGGCCGCGCCCGCGCGGGTCCTCGGCGCCTGGACGACCGGCCTGGCGGATCCCTACGTCGATCCGATCGCGCTCGCGACGCGCCCTTCGGCGAAGCCGAGAGCGAGCGCGCTGGCGCGGTGGCAGGCCTCCCGCGGGCCGCTCGTGACCAACCTGAGGCACGTCAGCGTGAGGCTCGCGGACGAATGCGCGCGCGCGCTGCTGCCGCTGTGCGACGGGACGCGGTCGGCTGCCGAGATCGCCACCGCCGCGCGCGACGCCATTCCCGCGGCTGAAGCCGCCGCGCCGCAGGCGGCGGTCGAGCGCCGCCTCGCGCAGTTCGCGTCCGCGGCGCTGCTCGGGGCCTGAGGGAAGCGCGTGCGCGGCCGCGCATGATCGATCGGCTCGCCGCCGATGCGGTCGTCGCGCTGCACGCGGCCTTCGTGGTGTTCGCGTGCCTGGGCGGCCTCCTCGCGTGGCGGCGCCCCGGCTGGGCCTACGTCCACCTGCCCGCCGCGCTGTGGGCCGCGTGGGTCGAGCTGACCGCGACGATCTGCCCGCTCACGCCGCTCGAGAACGCGCTGCGGCGGCGCGCGGGCGAGGCCGGCTACCCGGGCGGGTTCGTCGAGCACTACGTGATGCCGATCCTCTATCCGGTCGGGCTCACGCCGGGCGTGCAGGCCTGGCTCGGAGCGTTCGTCGTCGTGCTGAACGCGGCGATCTACGCGATCGCGGTCCTGCGGTGGCGGCGCCGGCGGCGCTGACCTCGCCACGGCGCGCTTGTCGCGGGGCGCGATTCGCACGATGATCGCCCCTCCCGCGGCACGACCCGCGCCCAGGTTCGAAGGAGGCCGCCATGGCCGTCACGCTGTGTCCGATCGCGATCGCCGTGGGCTGCCGCAAGTGCCCGATCTTCAAGGTGTGCCCGCTCAAGGGCGTCATCGGCGACCAGCGCGGCGCCCCCGCGGCGCCGCGCGAGTCCGCGTCCACCGGGTCAGGTGCGAGCCGTCGACCGGCTTCCGCCCCGCCGAAGCCGAAAGCGAAGCGCAAGGGATCGCGCGCGCGACGCCGCGAGCGGTGAGGCGGGCGCCCGCGGCGCCCCGTAGAATGGCGCCGCGAGGGCCGCAACGGCGCGCGGCGGGATGCCGCGGCGAAGGCGGTCCCGCCGGGGGGAGACGATGAGGAATGCCGCCATCACGGGCTGGGGCAAGTGCATGCCGCCGGCCGTGCTCAGCAACGACGATCTCGCGACGTTCCTCGAGACCGACGACGCGTGGATCACGCAGCGGACCGGCATCCGCGAGCGGCGCGTCACCCACGTGCTGGGCAGCGAGCTCGCCCGCGTGGCGGCCTCGCGCGCGCTCGCGTGCGCGGGGCTCGACGCGAAGGACCTCGACCTCGTCGTCTACGGCAGCTGCTCGGGCGAGGAGTACGTGCCCAACACGGCGTCGGGGCTGCAATACCGGCTCGGCGCATGGGGTGCGGCGGCGATGGACGTCAACACCGCGTGCACGAGCTTTCTCTACGGGCTCTCTTCGGCGGCCGGCCTCATTCGCGCGGGCACCGTGCGCAACGCGCTCGTCGTCGGCGTCGAGACGATCTCGCCGTTCATGGACTGGGAGAACCGCAACGTCGCGGTGCTGTTCGGCGACGGCTGCGCCGCCGTCGTGCTGCAGGCGACCGACCGCGACGAGGGCATCGTGGCGGACAAGCTCGGCTGCTACGCGGATGCGCGCGGCATCCTGCGCGTGCGGGGCCACGGCACCACCTACGGCAACCGCGGCGTCACGTTCGGCGACACGCTGTGGGACTTCGACGGGCAGGAGATCTTCAAGCGCGCCGTGCACGGCATGAGCGAGGCGTCCGCGCACGTGCTCGCGAAGGCGGGCGTCAGTGCCGGCGACATCGACCTCGTGGTGCCGCACCAGGCGAACCTGCGGATCATCGAGTTCGTCGCGAAGCGCGCCGGCATCCCGATGGAGCGCGTGTTCGTCACCGTGCACAAGTACGGCAACATGTCCGCCGCGACGGTGCCCGTCGCCCTCGTCGACGCGATCGAGGAAGGCCGCGTGAAGCCCGGCGCGCTGATCCTGACGCCCGCGTTCGGCGCCGGGCTCACCTGGTGCTCGCACCTGATCCGCTTCGGCGAGCGCGTGACCCCCCTCGCCACGTCGGACGTCGAGCTGCCGCCCTGCGACCGCACCGCGCTCGAGATGGTGAACGCGCTCCGCGCGGTCAAGGACTCGCGCGGGCGGTCGGCAGCCGGGCTCGCGGGGCCGGTGTTTCCAGAGACGGGGACGAAGGCGCCGGGCTGAAGGCCGACACACTGCGCAGGCTCGGCGCGCTTCAGGTCGTCACGAGCTTCCGGTGCGCCTGCACGCTCATCAGGATCCCGATCCCGATGAACAGCGACACCATCGCGGTGCCGCCGTACGACACGAACGGCAGCGGCACGCCGACCACCGGCAGGACGCCGCTCACCATCCCCATGTTGACGAACGCGTAGGTGAACAGCATCAGGGTCACCGCGCCGGCGATGAGCCGCGCGAACAGCGTCGAGGCGTTGGACGCGATCATCATCGCGCGCGCGATCAGCACGACGTAGAGCACGACGAGCAGCACGTTGCCGATCAGGCCGAACTCCTCGCCGAACACCGCGAAGATGAAGTCGGTGTGCTTCTCGGGCAGGAAGTCGAGGTGCGCCTGCGTGCCGTTCAGCCACCCCTTGCCGACGACCCCGCCCGAGCCGATCGCGATCGAGGCCTGCGTCGTGTGGTAGCCGGCGCCCAGCGGGTCGGTCGACGGGTCGAGGAACGTGAGGATGCGCTGGCGCTGGTAGTCGTGCAGGTGCGTCCACAGGTACGGACCCGCCGCGGCGCCGATCGCCGCCAGCCCCACGATCACCTTCCACGAGAGACCGGCGAGGAACAGCACGTAGAAGCCGGACGCGGTGAGCAACAGGCCGGTGCCGAGGTCGGGCTGCCGCTTCACGAGCCACGCGGGCACGGCGATCAGCAGGGCCGCCAGCACGAAGTCCGCCCAGGTGATGCGGCCCTCGCGCTTCTGGAAGTACCACGCGAGCATCAGCGGCAGCGCGATCTTCATGAGCTCGGAGGGCTGGAAGCGCACGACGCCGAGGTCGAGCCAGCGCCGCGATCCGTTCACGACGACGCCGAACAGCGCGACGCCGACGAGCATCACGACGCCGGCCGCGTAGAGCGGCAGCGCCACGCGCGAGAGCGTCTGCGGCGGCACGTTGGCGATCACCCACATCGCGGAGAGCGCCACGCCCAGGCTCACCGCCTGGTTGCCGAGCCGCGCTAGGCTCTGGTCGGCGGCCGAGAACAGCGTCACGAAGCCGACGCCCACGATCGCCATCACGATCGCGAACAGCGGCCGGTCGATGCGGCGGACCAGCACCTCCCAGAGGCGCGCGAGGACGTCGCCGATGCGCACGGTGGCCATCTCAGTCGCTCGTGTCCTCGGCGTCGGGCGCGGGTCCCTCGTGGAAAGGCGCGGGGCCGGCCGCCTTGAGCCCGAGCAGGTAGTAGTCGAGCACCTGCCGGGCGATCGGCGCGGCCGCCTGCGCGCCGAAGCCGCCGTTCTCGACGAGGACCGCGAGCGCGATCGAGGGCTTGTCGGCGGGCGCGTACGCGATGTACCACGCGTGGTCGCGCAGCCGCTCGTCGACGCGGTGCGCCTTGTACTCCTCGCCCTTCAGCGAGAACACCTGCGCGGTGCCGGTCTTGCCGCCCGAGACGTAGGCGGCGTCCCTGAAGGCCGCCGCGCTCGTGCCCTCCCTGTTGACCTGCACGAGCGCATTGCGGATCACGGCCAGGTGCTCCGGCTTCACGGCGAGACGGTACGCGGGCTCGCGCTCGATCACGCGCGACTCGCCGGTGCGGACGTCCTCGATCCGCTGGACGAGGTGCGGTCGGAAGGCGACGCCGTCGTTCGCGATCGTCGCGGTCGCGTGCGCGAGCTGGATCGGCGTGAACGCCGTGTAGCCCTGGCCGATGCCCGCCGAGATCGAGTCGCCGAGGTACCACTTGCGGTGCTCCTCGCGGTACTGCGCGCCCGCGAAGCGCTGCCGCTTCCACTCGCGCGACGGCAGCACGCCGGGTAGCTCGCCCTCGATGTCGATGCCGGTCGGGTGCCCGAAGCCCAGCGACGACATGAACCGCCAGCTGTCGTCGATGTCGGTCTCGTTCGCGAGCAGGTAGAAGTAGGTGTCGCAGGACACGACGATCGCCTTCGTCATGTCCACCATGCCGTGGCCGCCCTTCTTGTCGTCGCGGAACCGGTGCGCGCCGCCCGCGAGCGTGAAGTAGCCGGGGTCCGCGAACGTCTGCGTCGGCGTCCGCTTGCCCGACGCGAGCGCGCCGAGCGCTAGGAACGGCTTGATCGTCGAGCCCGGCGGGTACGCGCCGCGCAGCGGCCGGTTGAGCAGCGGCTTGTCCGGCGACTCGTTCAGCTCCTGCCACGAAGCCGCGTCGATGCCGTCGACGAACAGGTTCGGGTCGTAGCCCGGCTTCGACACGAACGCGAGCACGTCGCCGGTCGAGGGCTCGATCGCGACCAGCGCGCCGCGCCGGTCGCCGAACGCCGCCTCGGCGGCCGCCTGCAGGTTGATGTCGATCGACAGGCGCAGGTTGTTGCCCGAGACCGGCGGTGTGCGCGACAGCGTTCGCACCGCACGGCCGGCCGCGTCGACCTCGACCTCCTCGACGCCGGTCGTCCCGTGGAGCTCGCGCTCGTAGGTGAGCTCGACGCCGACCTTGCCGATCGTGTCGGTCCCCTTGTAGTCGGCGCTCTCGTCCCACGCCGCGATGCGCGCGAGGTCGCGCTCGGTGATTCGTCCGATGTAGCCGATCACGTGCGAGGCGACCTCGCCGAACGGATAGTTGCGGAACAGGCGCGCCTTGATCTCGACCCCGGGAAACCGGTAGCGGTTGGCCGCGAAGCGCGCGACCTCGTCGTCGGTGAGCTTCGTGCGGATCGGCAGGCTCTCGAAGTTCTTCGATTCCTCCATCAGCTTGCGGAAGCGCCTGCGGTCGCGCGGCGCGATGTCGACGATGCCGGCGAGCGCGTCGATCGTCGCCTCGAGGTCGCGCACGCGCGAGGGCTGGATCTCGAGCGTGTAGGCCGAGTAGCTCTGCGCGAGCACGACCCCGTTGCGATCGGTGATCACGCCGCGGTTGGGCGCGATCGGGACGATCGCGATGCGGTTCGTCTCGGCGAGCGTCCGGAAGTGGCTGTGCTGGGCGACCTGCAGGTAGGCGAACCTGCCGACGAGCGCCGCGAACGCGACGAGCACCGCGCCGCCCGCGATCGCGAGCCTGCGGCGGAACCGCTCGAGCTCGCGCTCCGGGTTCCTGATGTCGGAAGCGCCGAACGCGCCGAGGTCGCCCGTGCGGCGCCGTTTCGAGAACAGCCTGCGGCGGATCATCGGGGCGGCGTCAGAGCGTCGACGACGATCGGGCGGGCCGCTGCGGCCACTGGAGCACGACCGTGAGCGCCGGCCACAGGAGCGCGCCGACGACCGGCGGAACGGCGTAGGTCCAGCGCGGCATCGGCGCACCGCCGATCACGCGGACCGCCAGCACGAGCAGCGCGCACGCGGCGAGCAGCGCCGCCACCTGCACCGCCTGCTGCCACAGCGGGAAGCGCAGCACGCGGCGCCGGAAATACTCGGCGGCGTAGGCGAGCACCGCGTAGGCGAGCGCGTGCTGGCCGAACAGCGTCGCGTCGACGACGTCCATCACGAGGCCCAGCGTCCAGGACACGCCGACGCCGACGTAGCGCGGCGCCTGGATGCACCAGAAGAGCAGCGTGAGCGCCACGAAGTCCGGCTTGAGCGCGAGCGCCACGCCGGACGCCGGCAGCGTGTTGGCGACGAGCGCGATCGCGAGCGTCAGCACGACGAACCACGGCTTCGCCGGCTTCAGGATCTCCTCGGGCCGCGCTGGCGCGAACGAGGGCACGCGAGCGGCGATCGTCACGACGGGGCTCTCCGGAGATCCCGCGCCCGACATTCGGCGGCAGCGCGGGCGCCGACGGCGATCGTGACTGCGCTCATCCGCCGCGCCGCGCCTTCGCGCGGCCTCCCTTGCGCGCGGTGTCCGCCTCCGCCGGCTCCTCGGGCCGCGGCGGCAGCGCCTCCGGCGGCGCGAGCACGAGCAGCGTCTCGCTGCGGTCGACGCCGCCGAGCGGCGCGCATTCGATCCGCGCGAACATCTGCCCGGTCTCGCGCTCGACGCGCGTCACCTGCGCGACCGCGAGCCCCGGAGGATAGGTGCCGTCGAGCCCCGAGGTGACGAGCCGGTCGCCGGCGCGGATGTCCGCCGACGGCGGAACGAAGCGGAGCTCGGGCGGGCGGCCGGTGCCCGCACCGTAGAGCACGCTGCGCACGCCGCTCCGCTCGACCTTGACCGGCACCGCGTGGTCCTTGTCGGTGACGAGCGTGAGCTCCGACATCGTCGGGTGGACGCGCGTCAGCTGCCCGACGACGCCGTGCTCGTCGATCACCGCGCTGCCCGCGACGAGCCCCGC
Organism: Burkholderiales bacterium; assembly: GCA_046347845.1. Taxonomy (GTDB): domain Bacteria; phylum Pseudomonadota; class Gammaproteobacteria; order Burkholderiales; family Casimicrobiaceae; genus VBCG01. The sequence goes on from JAXMFH010000002.1 coordinate 154,210, forward strand.
CTCGCTGCCGCGGCCGACGAACACCTTCTGCGCGAACGGATCGCGGCCCGTGTAGAGCACCTGCACGATCGTCGCGCCCTCCGCGTGGCGAGACTTGAGGTCGACGAGCGCCTTCAGCCGGGCGTTCTCGTCGCGCAGCGGCGCGAAGCCCTGCGCGGCCGGCGCGAGCGCCACCAGCTCGGACTTGAGACGCTCGTTCTCGCGCTCGAGGTCGCGCTTCGACGCGAAATAGCCGGCGACGCTCTCGGCGGCCTCGACGGGCATGTGCACGAGTCGCTGCAGCGGGAACAGGATCGAGCCGGCGGCGTGCCGCAGATCCTCGAGGTAGCGGAAGCGCGCGTCGGCGAACAGCAGCACGATCGATGCGAGCGCGAAGAACGTCAGGCGCGCGAGCGGCGAGGGGCCGCGGCGGAAGAACGGCGGCGGCTCGGCGGGGATCGGGCGCATGAGTTGGGGTCAGAGCCGTAATTCGGGGAGACTGCGTCCGCTCGACTCGCTCAATCGCCGCCCTCCCCGAATTACGGCTCTGACCCCATGTCAGTCCGACGTGAAGATCGTCTGCAGCTTGTCCATGTTCTCGAGCGCCTTGCCGCAGCCGCGCACCACGCAGGTGAGCGGGTCCTCGGCGACGATCACGGGGAGCCCGGTCTCCTCCATCAGCAGCCGGTCGAGGTCGCGCAGGAGCGCCCCGCCGCCGGTGAGCGCCATCCCGCGCTCCGCGATGTCGGCGCCGAGCTCGGGCGGCGTGCGCTCGAGCGCGCTCTTCACCGCCGACACGATGCTGTTCAACGGGTCGGTCAGCGCCTCGAGGATCTCGTTGGAGGACACGGTGAAGCTGCGCGGGATGCCCTCGGCGAGGTTGCGTCCCTTCACTTCCATCTCGCGCACCTCGGAGCCCGGGAACGCGCTGCCGATCGTCTTCTTGATCTGCTCGGCCGTCGTCTCGCCGATCAGCATCCCGTAGTTGCGGCGGATGTAGTTGACGATCGCCTCGTCGAACTTGTCGCCGCCCACGCGCACGCTGCCCGAGTACACCATGCCGCCCAGCGAGATCACGCCGACCTCGGTCGTGCCGCCGCCGATGTCGACGACCATCGATCCGGTCGCGTCCGAGATCGGCAGGTCCGCGCCGATCGCGGCGGCCATCGGCTCCTCGATCAGGTAGACCTTCGACGCGCCGGCGCCGAGCGCCGACTCGCGGATCGCGCGCCGCTCGACCTGCGTCGAGCCGCAGGGCACGCAGATGATGATCCTCGGCGACGGGCTGAACAGGCGCGAGTCGAGCACCTTCTTGATGAACTGCTTCAGCATCTGCTCGGTCACCGTGAAGTCGGCGATGACGCCGTCCTTCATCGGGCGGATCGCGGTGATGTTGCCCGGCGTGCGGCCGAGCATCTGCTTCGCCGCGAGGCCGACCTCCTGGATCACCTTCTTGCCGTTGGGACCGCCTTCCTGGCGGATCGCCACCACCGAGGGCTCGTCGAGCACGATGCCGCGGCCGCGCACGTAGATGAGCGTGTTCGCGGTGCCGAGGTCGATCGCGAGGTCGGTGGAGAAATAGCCTTTGAAGAACTCGAACATGAAGCGGGCGCTCGTCGCGCGGGCGCCGAAGAACGGAGGCCCCGGGGATCGGGGGGCCGCGGCTGCCCTGATAGGCCGGCTATGATACTCTAGCCATCCGGGCTACCGCACTGAAAAGGCGCGGTTTTCCGGCGCCCCGGCCGCCCCGGCGCCCGGGGGTGCCGGCCACCGTCCGGCGCCGTCCGACACTTCGCCTTCGCCCCCCGATGACCCTCTCGCTCGACGACGTCCGGCGCATCGCCCACCTCGCCCGCATCGACGTCGACGCGAACGAGGTCGCCGAGGTCCACGCGAAGCTCGAGTCGATCTTCACGATGATCGGCGAGCTGAACGCGATCGACACGACCGGCGTCGAACCGATGTCGCACGCGCAGGACGTGGTGCTGCCGCTCCGCGAGGACCGCGTCACCGAGACCGACCGCCACGCCGAGTACCAGAAGGTCGCGCCGGCGGTCGAGGACGGCCTCTATCTGGTGCCCCGGGTGGTGGAATGAGCGCCGCACGGCCGCCCGAAGGCGCTCGCCCCCTCCTTGAGGAGGGGGTGCGCGAAGCTGCGCCAGCAGCGAGCCTGGGGGAGGTTCGTCGATGAGCGCCGCACGGCCGCCCGAAGGCGCTCGCCCCCTCCTTGAGGAGGGGGTGCGCGAAGCCGCGTCAGCGGCAAGCCCGGGGGAGGTCGCTCAGTGACCCATCCTGGGACGATCGCGGGCCTCGCCGCCCGCCTCGCCGCCCGCGAGGTCTCGGCCGTCGAGCTCGCGCGCGACACGCTCGACCGGATCGCCCGCCTCGACCCGGCGCTCAACGCGTTCGTGACCGTGGATGCCGAGGGCGCGCTCGCCCAGGCCCGCGCTGCCGACGAGGCCCGGGCGAAGGGGACGGCCGGTCCGCTCGCGGGGGTCCCGATCGCGCACAAGGACGTGCTGATGACCGCGGGGCTGAAGACGACCTGCGGCTCGCGGATGCTCGCGAATTTCGTGGCGCCCTACGACGCGCACGTCGTCGAGGGGCTGAAGCGCGCGGGCACCGTGCTCGTCGGCAAGACGAACATGGACGAGTTCGCGATGGGCTCGTCGAACGAGACCTCGTACTTCGGGCCGGTGAGGAACCCGTGGAACACCGCCTGCGTGCCGGGTGGCAGCTCGGGCGGATCGGCCGCAGCGGTCGCCGCGCGACTCGTGCCCGGCGCGACCGGCACCGACACCGGCGGCTCGATCCGCCAGCCGGCGTCGCTCACCGGCATCTGCGGACTGAAGCCCACCTACGGCGTCTCGTCGCGCTACGGCCTGATCGCGTTCGCCTCGAGCCTCGACACGCCGGGGCCGTTCGCGCAGACGGCCGAGGACTGCGCGCTGATGCTGAACGCGATGGCCGGCCACGACGCGCGCGACTCGACCTCGCTCGACCGCCCGGCGGAGGACTACACGCGGACGCTCCGCGCCAAGGCCGCCGCGAAGCCGCTCGAGGGCCTGCGCATCGGCCTGCCCGCCGAGTACTTCGGCCCGGGCAACGATCCCGAGGTCGCCGCCGCGATCGACGCCGCGCTCGCCGAGTTCCGCAAGCTCGGCGCGACCACGGTCGACGTCGCGTTGCCCGCGGTGAAGCTCTCGGTGCCGGTCTACTACGTGATCGCACCGGCGGAGGCGTCGTCGAACCTGTCGCGCTTCGACGGCGTGCGCTACGGGCACCGCGCGGCGCGCTACGACGACCTCGCCGACATGTACCGGCGCACGCGCGCCGAGGGCTTCGGCGCCGAGGTGAAGCGCCGGATCCTGGTCGGCACCTACGTGCTGTCGCACGGCTACTACGACGCCTACTACCTGAAGGCGCAGAAGGTGCGCCGGCTGATCGCGAACGACTTCGCGCGCGCGTTCCGCGCGTGCGAGGTGATCATGGGGCCGACCGCGCCCTCGCCCGCGTTCCGCTTCGGCGCCAAGACCGACGACCCGGTGCAGATGTACCTGAACGACATCTTCACGATCGCGGCGAACCTGACCGGCGCGCCGGCGATCTCGATCCCCTGCGGCTTCACGAAGTCGGGCCTCCCGATCGGCCTGCAAGTGCAGGGCGACTACTTCGCCGAGGCCGCGATCCTGAACGTCGCGCACCGGTTCCAGCAGGCGACCGACTGGCACGCGCGGCGGCCGCCCATGGGGTCAGAGCCGTAATTCGCGAACCGGAACCGTTCGACGTCGACATGAGTGCCTCGCGAATTGCGGCTCTGACCCCATGGGAGGTCGTCATCGGGCTGGAGACGCACGCGCAGCTGTCGACCGCGTCGAAGGCCTTCTCGGGCGCGTCGACCGCGTTCGGCGCGGCGCCGAACACGCAGGCGTCCGCCGTCGACATCGCGCTGCCCGGCGTGCTGCCGGTGCTGAACCGGGGGGCGGTCGAGCGCGCGATCCGGTTCGGGCTCGCGGTCGGCGGGACGATCGCGCCGAAGAGCGTGTTCGCGCGCAAGAACTACTTCTACCCGGACCTGCCGAAGGGCTACCAGATCTCGCAGTACGAGATCCCGGTCGTGCAGGGCGGCGGCATCGACATCGTGTCGCCGACCCGCGGCGCGATCCGCGTGCGGCTCACGCGCGCGCACCTCGAGGAGGACGCGGGCAAGAGCCTGCACGAGGACTTCCACGGCATGACCGGCATCGACCTGAATCGCGCCGGCACGCCGCTGCTCGAGATCGTGACCGAGCCCGACCTCAGGAGCTCGGACGAGGCGGTCGCCTACGCCAAGAAGCTGCACGGCCTGGTGCGGTGGATCGGCATCTGCGACGGCAACATGCAGGAGGGCAGCTTCCGCTGCGACGCGAACGTGTCGGTGCGGCGCGCGGGCGCCCCGCTCGGCACCCGCTGCGAGATCAAGAACCTCAACAGCTTCCGCTTCCTGCAGCAGGCGATCGACCACGAGGTGCGCCGCCAGATCGCGCTGATCGAGGACGGCGGCACGGTCGTCCAGGAGACGCGGCTCTGGGATCCGGACCGCGACGAGACGCGCTCGATGCGCAGCAAGGAAGACGCGCAGGACTACCGGTACTTCCCGGACCCCGACCTTCCGCCGCTCGCGATCGACCGCGCGTGGATCGAGCGCGTGAAGGCGGCGATGCCCGAGCTGCCCGAGGGGATGAAGGCGCGCTTCGAGTCGCGATTCGGACTGCCGGCGTACGACGCGGCGATGCTCACCGCGAGCCGCGAGATCGCGACCTACTTCGAGGACGCGGTGCGCGCCGGCGGCGCCGAGCCCAAGACCGTCGCGAACTGGATGCTGGGCGAGGTGTCCGCGGCGCTGAACCGCGCCGAGATCGATATCGCGCACGCGCCGGTGAAGCCCGCCGCGCTCGCGGGGCTCCTCGCGCGGATCGCCGACGGGACGATCTCGGGGAAGATCGCGAAGGACGTGTTCGACGCGATGTGGGCGGGCGAAGCGGCGGGGGACGGCGCGGCGGACGCGATCATCGCGGCGCGGGGCCTGAAGCAGATCTCCGACGAGGGCGCGATCGAGAAGCTCGTCGACGACGTGATCGCGGCGAACCCGGCCATCGTCGCCGAGTTCCGCGCCGGCAAGGAGAAGGCGTTCAACGCGCTCGTCGGCAAGGCGATGGCCGCGTCGAAGGGCAAAGCGAACCCGGCGCAGGTCAACGCGATCCTGAAGCGCAGGCTCGGATAGCGCAGCGCGGGTGCGGCGGGGCCGCAGACGGGCGCGTGCTACCTGCCCATCGCGGCCCCGAACAGCGCGATGAATCCTCCCACGACGATCGCCAGGACGGGGAAGCCCCACATCCGCACGCCGGTGCCGATCTCGGCCGTGCCCTCGGGATCGCCCGGCAGGTAGACCACGCGCACCTTCGAGCCGTGCGGCATCGCGCTGGTCGTTGCCAGCGACGACGTGATCTTCACCTTCCTGCCGTCGTGCACGAATTCCACGATCGGCGCATAGAGCGTCACCGACTTCCCGGACTTCTGCATCGACGTGCTCGTCTTCTGGCCGACGACCGTGCCCTGCGCGCTCGCGCCGGACACGACGGTCCGGATGCGCTGGATCGCCATCAGGACGCCCCCGACGAAGAACAGGCCGCCGAAACCCACGAGGAACATCTGCATCCCGGACATGGCCTCGCCTCCGTGGGGGATCACGCCATCCGCGAAGCGCGGACCGCCGCGGCGAAGCATGCACGCGGCGCGCGCGCGCCGCAATCGGAATGTTCGCGCGCCCGGGGCCGGTCAGCCGAGGACGAGCGCGGCGGCCGCGATCCCCAGCATCGCGAACGTGATCGCGACCTTGAGGGCGGTGCCGATCACGAGCCCGAGCCAGGTCGCGACGCCGACCTTGCCGGCGCGGAGCACGTCGCGCTCCGCGAGGAACTCGCCGATCGCGGCGCCGGCGAGCGGCAGGAACAGGAGGCCCACGAATCCCGTGAAGACGCCGGCGATCGTGCCGAGCGCCGCGCCCGCGATCGCCCACGGGCTCGCCCCGACGCGCTTCGCGCCCGCGGCTCCGGCGACCAGGTCGACGACCCACGTCGCCGCCGCGAGGAGGCCCGCGACGACGACGACCCAGACGGGGATGCGGGCGAAGCCGTCGATCCACGCGCCGAACGCGATGCCGGCGAACACGAGCGTGCTGCCGGGGATCGCGGGCAGCACGGTGCCGACCAGGCCGACGACGATCAGCACCGCCGCGACGCTCCAGAGGAGGATCGTCACGGGGCGGCCTCCGCCGCGGGGCGGCGCGGCGCAGGCGCGCGCCTGTCGGCCGCGAGGCCTCGCCGGACGTTAAGGTGCCGGGATGCGCGACCCGCGCTACGCCGCACGCCTCTCTCCGGAGACGACTCGATGAAACGACCTCTGCTCGCCACCGCCGCGCTCGCGGTGCTCTTCGCGCTGTCCGGCTGCGCCACCGTGGCGGGAACGATGATCGGTGCGGGCGTCGGCACGCTCGCCGGCCATCCGGTGTCCGGCGCGATGATCGGCGGCGGGGTCGGCATGCTCGTCGACTTCCGCGGGGAGTCGAACGCTCCCGAGCGCGAGGCTCAGAACCGCCCGGCCTGGTAGTCCTCGAACGCCTGGACGAGCTCGTCACGCGTGTTCATCACGAACGGCCCGTGCCAGGCGACCGGCTCGCCGATCGGCTTGCCGGCGACGAGCAGCACGCGGGCCGGGCCGCCCTTCGCGGCGAAGCGCACCGCGTCGCCCGCGCCGAGCTCGGCCAGGCCGAGCGCGTCGACCGTGCGGCCGTCCGGAAACGCGATCGCTCCGTCGTGCACGACGACGAAGCCGGCGTGCTCGCGCGGCAGCGTCTCCTCGAACGCCGCGCCGTCGGGCAGCGTCAAGTCGAAGTAGCGCGCCTCGGTCGGCTCGACCGTCACCGGGCCCTTCGTGCCGCGCGAGGTCGCGCCCGCGATCACCTTGACCGCGACGCCGCCGTCGCGCGCCTCGACGGGCATCGACGCGGCCGGATGCTCCTGGTACGCAGGCGGCTGCATCTTGAGCTTGGCCGGCAGGTTGACCCACAGCTGGAAGCCGCGCATCAGCCCCGAGGTCTGCTCGGGCATCTCCGAGTGGACGATGCCGCGCCCGGCGGTCATCCACTGGACGCCGCCGGTCTCGATCACCCCTTCGTGGCCGTGGTTGTCCTTGTGCCGCATGCGGCCGTTCAGCATGTAGGTGACCGTCTCGAAGCCCCGGTGCGGGTGCGGCGGGAAGCCGGCGAGGTAGTCGCTCGCGTTCGGGCTGTCGAAGTAGTCGAGCATCAGGAACGGGTCGACCGACGGCATGCGCGGGTCGCCGCCCATGAGGCGCGTGAGCCGGACGCCGGCGCCGTCGGAGGTCGGGACCCCGCGGGCGATGCGGGTGGGGAGACGAAGGTTCATGTCGTCATGATCGGGACGCCGCCCGCCCGGATCAACCCCCCGGAACGCGGGTCGGTCCGCGCTCCCCGGGGGTCTAGGCCATCAGCGGCTTGTAGCGCGGCCGGTGCGGCCTCGCGCCGTCCTCGCCCAGCCGCTTGCGCTTGTCGTCCTCGTAGTCGCGGTAATTGCCCTCGACGAACGTCCACTTCGAGTCGTCCTCCGCCGCGAGGATGTGCGTGGCGATCCGGTCGAGGAACCAGCGGTCGTGCGAGATCACGAGCACGGTGCCCGGGAACTCGGCGAGCGCGTCCTCGAGCGCGCGCAGCGTCTCGACGTCGAGGTCGTTCGACGGCTCGTCGAGCAGGAGCACGTTGGCGCCGGTGAGCAGCGTCTTCGCGAGGTGCAGCCGCCCGCGCTCGCCGCCCGAGAGCTGCCCCACGTTCTTCTGCTGGTCGGGCCCCTTGAAGTTGAACCGCCCGAGGTACGCGCGCGACGGGATCTCGAAGCGGCCGATCGTCAGGATGTCGAGCCCGCCCGAGATCGCCTCCCACGCGGTCTTGTCGTTCGGCAGCGCGCCGCGCGACTGGTCGACCATGCCGAGCTGCACCGTGTGGCCGATCGTGATCGCGCCGCTGTCGGGCTTCTCCTGGCCCATGATCATCCGGAACAGCGTCGACTTGCCCGCGCCGTTCGGCCCGATGATGCCGACGATCGCGCCGGCCGGGATCTTGAACGACAGGTCGTCGATCAGCACGCGGTCGCCGAACGACTTCGTGACGTTGTCGAACTCGATGACCTGCCCCCCGAGACGCTCGCCGACCGGGATGAAGATCTCGTTGGTCTCGTTGCGCTTCTGGTGCTCGTACGAGGCGAGCTCCTCGTAGCGCTGGATGCGCGCCTTGTTCTTCGCCTGGCGGCCCTTCGCGCCCTTGCGCACCCACTCGAGCTCGCGCTTCATCGTCTTGATGCGCGCCTCCTCCTGCTTCGCCTCGGTCTCGAGGCGCGCCTCCTTCTGCTCGAGCCACGAGCTGTAGTTGCCCTTCCACGGGATCCCGTGGCCGCGGTCGAGCTCGAGGATCCACTCGGCGGCGTTGTCGAGGAAGTAGCGGTCGTGCGTCACCGCGATCACGGTGCCCGGGAACTTCTGCAGGAACTGCTCGAGCCACTCGACGCTCTCGGCGTCGAGGTGGTTGGTCGGCTCGTCGAGCAGCAGCATGTCGGGCTTCGACAGCAGCAGCCGGCACAGCGCGACGCGGCGCTTTTCGCCGCCCGAGAGGTTCGCGATCTTCGCGTCCCACGGCGGGAGCCGCAGCGCGTCCGCGGCGATCTCCATCTGCACGCCCGCGTCGGCGCCCGCGGTCGCGATGATCGCCTCGAGCCTCGCCTGCTCGGCGGCGAGCGCGTCGAAGTCCGCGCCCTCCTCCGCGTAGGCCGCGTAGACCTCGTCCAGGCGCTTCTGCGCGCCGAGGACCTCGCTCATCCCCTCCTCGACCGACTCGCGGACGGTCTTCGCGGGGTCGAGCTCGGGCTCCTGGGGCAGGAAGCCGATCTTCAAGCCCGGCATCGGCACGGCCTCGCCCTCGTACTCCTTGTCGACGCCCGCCATGATGCGCAGCAGGCTCGACTTGCCCGAGCCGTTCAGGCCCAGCACGCCGATCTTGGCGCCCGGGAAGAACGAGAGCGAGATGTCCTTCAGGATCTGCCGCTTGGGCGGGACCACCTTGCCCACGCGGTTCATCGTGTACACGTACTGCGCCATCTTGGGGCCTGCGATTCGGGTCGGAGGAACCCGACATTATCGCACCCTGCGGGGGCGCCCCTCTGCCGCCCCGCTTCCCGCGCTGCCCGGGATCTCCCCGGGCGCGCGAGGGCGTCACTTCTTCGCGGGCGGAGACGCGGGGGCGGGCGCAGCGGGGCTCGCCGCCCGGTTGCCGCTCGCGGCGGCGGTCGCGTTCGATTCCTGCTGCGCCTTGAGCTCGCGCCAGCGCTGCTTGTCCGCGTCGTAGCGGGCCGTGACCGCCGCGAGCTCGCGCCGCTTCTGCACGACGAGATCGCTGTTCTTCGCGTACTCGGCGTCGACGCTCGCGCTGTCCCGCTCGAGCTGCGGCGGCGCCGGGTTGTCGCCGAGCTTCGCCTTGCGCGCGTCGAGCTCCGTCTTGCGCTTGGTGAGCTGCGCCAGGTAGGCCTGCGCCGACTGGATCTGCGACTCGACGGTCGCGACCGCGCGTGCGCGCGCGAGGTCGATCTCGGCCTCGGTCGTGTAGGAGGCGAGCAGCGCGCGGTCGCGCCGCGCCGTGATCTCCTGCTCCCTGGCCGCCTCGCGCCTGCGCTCCTCCTCGGCCTCCTTCGCGCGGACCTGCTCGGGCGTGGGCGCGGGCTCGATCTTCCCGACCGGCCGCCCCTGCTTGTCGAGCTGCACCCCGCCGCGCGAGGGATCGGGCGCCTTGTCCGTGTAGTGGACCACGCCCTTCTCGTCGGTCCACTTGTAGAGCTTCTGCGCGCCGGCCGCCGGGGCGAGCGCGACCAGCGCCGCGAACGCGAGCGCGCCGAACGTCCCGGATCGCCACCGTGCCATCGCCGTCTTCCGTCCCGTGGTCACGCGCCCGCCGCGCCGTACTGCGAGCGGTAGGCGCTCACCGCACTGCTCCACTTCGCGAGGTCCGCTCGCCCAGCGATGAACGCCATCACGTCGTCGAGCGTCGCGATCGCGGTCACCGGGATCCCGTAGGCCGCGCGCACCTCCTGCACCGCCGACGCTGCGCCGGTCCCGCGCTCCATCCGGTCGAGCGCGATCAGCACGCCCGAGGGACGCGCGCCGTGCGCGCGGATGATGTCCACCGACTCGCGCACCGAGGTTCCCGCGCTGATCACGTCGTCGACGATCACGACCCTGCCCGCGAGCGGCGCCCCGACGAGGCTGCCGCCCTCGCCGTGGTCCTTGGCTTCCTTGCGGTTGAAGCTCCAGGGCACATTGTGACCCATCGCGGCGAGCGCGATGGCGGTCGCGGACGCGAGCGGAATCCCCTTGTACGCCGGACCGAACAGCTGGTCGCAGCCCATGCCCGACGCGAGGAGCGCCTGCGCGTAGAACTCGCCCAGCCGCTTCAGGCTCTCGCCGTCGTTGAACAGCCCCGCGTTGAAGAAGTAGGGCGTCCGGCGTCCCGCCTTCGTGACGAAGTCGCCGAAGCGAAGCACGTCACGTGCCACGCAGAAGGCGAGGAACGCCTGTCGGAAGTCGCTCATCCGTCGCGGGATCGGCCTGGAGGCAGCGAGTATAAGGCCCCCGCGGATCCGGCCGGGGGCGCCCGGCCGTCGTGTACACTCGCGCGCCTTCCCGCCCGGGATCCCGATGCGCATCGTCACCCTCAACGTCAACGGCCTGCGCTCGGCCGAGCGCAAGGGCTTCGCGCGCTGGCTCGCCCGCGCCGAGCCCTGGGACGTGGTGTGCCTGCAGGAGATCAAGTGCCTCGAGGAGGACGTGCCGCGGCCGCTGAAGCGCCCGCGCGGCAGCCACGCGACGTTCCTGCCCGCCGCGCGCAAGGGCTACAGCGGCGTCGCGCTCTACTCGAAGCGGCCGCACCGCGCGCGGGCGGGCTTCGGCCACGCCGAGTTCGACGCCGAGGGCCGCTACCTCGAGGCCGACTTCGGCGACCTCGCGGTGATCTCGCTCTACCTGCCCTCGGGCTCGAGCGGCCCGGAGCGGCAGGCGTCGAAGTTCCGGTTCCTCGAGGCCTTCCTGCCGCACCTCGAGGCGCTGCGCCGCACCGGCAAGGAGATCGTGCTGTGCGGCGACTGGAACATCGCGCACCAGCCGATCGACCTCAGGAACTGGCGCAGCAACCAGAAGAACTCGGGCTTCCTGCCCGAGGAGCGCGCCTGGCTCACGCGCGTGTTCGACGAGCTGGGCTTCGTCGACGTGTTCCGGCGCGTCGACCCGCGCCCCGAGCGCTACACGTGGTGGTCGAACCGCGGACAAGCGTGGGAGAAGAACGTCGGCTGGCGCATCGACTACCAGATCGCGACCCCCGGCATCGCCTCGCGCGCGCGCGCCGCGTCGATCTACGTGAACCGGCGGTTCTCCGACCACGCGCCGCTCGTGATCGACTACGACTACGAGCTGCGTTGAGGGGGCGTCGACGGGCGGCGTGACCCCCTCGTTCCGCCCCCGCCCGCGCGAGGCTCCCTCCACCCGCTCGCGGTGAAAGTCGACGATGGAGGACTGCCCAGCGCGTCCTTCTACCTCGGCGTGCACATGATCACCGCGTCCGGACCGTAGCCCTCGGCGATCCAACCCGCCGCCACCATCGCGTCGCGCACGACCCGGTCGGTCACGTACCGGTGGTTCGGCGAGGTCGGCTTGAACACCCGATACACCGGCATCAGATTTTCGGCGCACGCGCCGGTCGACTTGTCCGGCAGGTGGATCCAGTACGCCTCGCGCGTCTCCAGCAGCCAATCCGGGAAGTTCGCCACCACCGCGTCGCACTCGACCGGATCCGCCGTGTAGAAGTGCGACGTGAACCTGCTCGCGAAAAACCGGCACACCGGCACCGCCCCCGGCGGCGCCGCGGCCCGCGTCGGCCAGGCGATGAACGAGCCGACTTCGCGGGTCCACCCGGAGAACAGGCCGGCGTCGAGCGCGTCGATCTCGGCCTGGTCGATCGTGTTGAAGTAGTTGCGATAGCCGTCGTGGAAGTACTCGACGACGACCTGCGGCTGGCCGGCGGGCGGGTTGACCGCGCGCACGATCGAGAAGAACTGGATGCGCGCGATGTCCGGAACGCCTAGTTGGCTGCCCACGCTCACCTTTGCACCGATGAGAAACGCAGCGGGCGCGGTGTTGAAATCCGACGGCGAGAGGGTCACCTCGCCGTTTGCTTGTGAATCCCCAAATTGGGACCCGTTGTTGCCACAGATGTAATCCACGGAATCGGCGTTGAAACCGTAGAAACCGAACTCGTCCGAGTTGCTCGCACACGGGCCGAGGCCAGATCCAGTGGTCATATGCATGTGAACACCCACACCCGCCAACGGCGCGCCGCCAGCGTCATAGACTCTCACCGTGAACGGCGCTTTGGGGGTGTCGAACGGCCCGACGACGATCTGCCGGTCACCGGCCACCTTGACCATCTTCCCGAACTCGGCCGACGACGTCACGGGAGCGGCCGCCACCAGCAGCGCGCAGGCGAGCGCCGCGAGCCTCAACGCATTTCGCTTGCCCGGAATCATCGTCGTCTCCCGGCCTCAATTCGGGACCACCCAGCCCAGCGACGTCTGGTTCTGGGCGTAGCCAATTCCGTTTGCCAACGAGACCTTGGACGACGGGACGAGGATGTACGAGTCCGCGGTAGGGTTGTAGAGCTGGAAGAGCTCCTGCAATCCGCCGAGATTCGACGGCGCGACATACCCCTCGACGCCGTCGTACTTGTAGCACTGACCCGCACCGCTTCCCATCAATTGATTGCGCGTCGTCTTGCTGGTCGTGTACGTGTGGATGACCGGTATCGGCTTGGTCGGAACCGGCATCGGATTGCCGCACTCGTCACGACCATTGCCGACGTTCTGCAGCTTGCTCAGTCGATAGAGCGGCTTCAACGCCGTCTGGCTCGCCTTGAGCTTCGTGTAGACCTTGAAGTAGGCTCGCGGCTGCGACGTCGAATCCGGAAAGGCCGTGTAGCCGGACACGAGCGGTGCATTCGGGTCCGGAACGTAGTACACCGGCGAGACAGGCGCGATCAGCGTCGGCAGCATGGTTCCGGCGATCGCCGCCCGGGCCATTTGCGGCGCCGCGGTCGCGAACCGATTCCATTGGCCGGTGTTTGTGATCATCGCGAATGCCGGCCACGTGTATCCGTTGGCGATCGCCTGGTTCACGGCGGCTAGCAGGCTCGGCATCTTGTAGTTCCCGGCCGGAAGGACGCCGGGAGGCTTCGGAACGTTCGTGCCGGTCGAGCTCAGGAGCGAGATGACGGAGGCGGCCGTCGCCAACGGATTGATCGAGCGCACCAGCGCGAGCGAGGCGGTGACGTGCGGCGCAGCCATCGACGTGCCGGTGCATTCGTCGTAAGCGGCGAGGCCCGTCCAATCGTTGCAGACGAAAGCGCCGCTGTAAGTCGCGCCGGAATAGAACGTTGAGATGATACGGGCGCCCGGCGCAACGAAGTCGACCTTTCCGAGACTCGATCCCGTCTCCGCATTCCCTGGCGGATTACCCACCCCCTGGTACCAGACCGTACCCGCGCTATTCGTCGCGGCAACAGCGACGACGTTGGGCTCGCTCGCCGGAAAATTGGTCTTGTTGGGGATGTCCTCGTTTCCAGTCGCCGCCACAAATAGCATTTCACGCAGGCGGGCGAAGGCAATCGCGTCGCAGAACCCGTAGGTCCCAGGCGCAAGCTGCGAGCAATAGTCCGCTCCCCAGTAAAGCAGCGGGTACGTCGGATCGCCGCCGCTTAGATTCGCTACCTGCGCTCCCCGGATTGTCGCGTGATAGAGCCCGTTGATCCAGTTCACCGCGGACGCCTCGTTGTTCTGATAGGTCTTGGCGATGATCAGCGAGCAGTTCCAGCAGGCCCCGCCCACGCCGATCGTGTTGCTCGCCGTGGCGCCGATGATGCCCGCGACGTGCGTGCCGTGCCCAATGAAGCTGTTTGGACAAGTGTTATACGCGCCCCCGGTCTCGTCGACCTCGACCTGCGAGTTTCCGACGCAAGCGCCGGAGTAGAACGCCTGCGAGAAGTGCGCCCGGAAGTTCTCCTGGAGGTCCGGATGGGAGCGCTGGATGCCGGTGTCGATGACCGTCACGTATCCGAAGCCGGTCGCCTTGTCCCACGCGCTTTGCGCCGACGGATTGCTCCAGGGGCTCATCGCGCCGATGGCTTCGAGTCCCCACTGGTAGCCCTGCGGGATCTGCGTCGGTCCGGTCGAGGCGACGTAGTAGTCGTTGATCCTCGCGCTGAAGCCCATCCGTGAGTTCGGACGAAACGAGCGGACCGCCTTGTCGGTCGCGAGCTTGCCTTCGGCCGAGAGCCGCGTGCCGACGTCGGCGTACTCCAGGACGACGTACTCCTGTAGATGCAGCTCGGGATGGTCGGGATCCTCGGCGCGCAATGCGTCCAGGTAATCGGCGGGGAAGCGATGTTGGATCAGCCAGCTCGCGCTCGCCGGCGAGCCGATGCGGGAGTAGAGCGACCAGTCTGCGCCGGTGAGCGCGGCGCCCTGCGTGGACACGGCGTCGGTGACGACGTCGACGGCGTCTTCCGGGAGGATCGGGCTTTCGGCTTGGCGCTCGAACTTGACGATGAGGCTCATGGCGACACCTCGCTGACTCATACGCTGCCCGGTTTTCTGCCGGACGCGGCTGTAATGTACAAATCTTGTTCCGGATTTCCGAGCAACTCAACCGTTCCATTGGGCGAAACGGCCGCCGTTTGATCGACATCAAGACAAGCCGCCCGGTCCCCCCTTCGTGATCCGCCTCCGCAACCTGACGCTCGCCCGCGGCGCGCTGCGCCTCCTCGAGGACGCGACGCTGACCGTCCACGCCGGGCACCGGGTCGGCATCGTGGGCCCGAACGGCTGCGGCAAGTCGAGCCTGTTCGCGCTGTTGCGCGGCGAGCTGCTGCCGGAGGCGGGATCGGTCGACCTGCCGCCGCGCTGGAGCATCGCGCACGTCGCGCAGGAAACGCCCGCGGTCGAGCGCGCGGCGATCGACTACGTGCTCGACGGCGACACGGAGCTGCGCGAGGTCGAGGCCGCGCTCGCCGCCGCGGAAGCCGAGCACGCCGCCGACGGGCACGCGATCGCGGAGCTCCACCACCGCTACGAAGCGATCGGCGGCTACGCGGCGCGCGCCCGCGCCTCCGAGCTGCTCGCGGGCCTGGGCGTGGCCGACGCGCGCCACGGCGACCCGGTCGCGAACTTTTCGGGCGGCTGGCGCATGCGCTTGAACCTCGCGCAGGTGCTCGCGGCGCGATCCGACCTGCTGCTGCTCGACGAGCCGACCAACCACCTCGACCTCGAGATGCGCGAGGCGCTCGCCGAGGCACTTCAGGCGTTCGACGGCGCGCTCGTCGTCGCGCACGACCGCCACCTGATCGCCGCGACGACGGACACGCTGCTGCTCGTGAACGAGCGCCGCGTCGCGCCCTTCGACGGCGACCTCGCGGTGATCTCGCTCTACCTGCCCTCGGGCTCGAGCGGCCCGGAGCGGCAGGCGTCGAAGTTCCGGTTCCTCGAGGCGTTCCTGCCGCACCTCGAGGCACTGCGCCGCAGCGGCAAGGAGATCGTGCTGTGCGGCGACTGGAACATCGCGCACCAGCCGATCGACCTCAGGAACTGGCGCAGCAACCAGAAGAACTCCGGCTTCCTGCCCGAGGAGCGCGCCTGGCTCACGCGCGTGTTCGACGAGCTGGGCTTCGTCGACGTGTTCCGGCGCGTCGACCCGTGCCCCGAGCGCTACACGTGGTGGTCGAACCGCGGACGGGCGTGGGAGAAGAACGTCGGCTGGCGCATCGACTACCAGATCGCGACCCCCGGCATCGCCTCGCGCGCGCGCGCCGCGTCGATCTACGTGAACCGGCGGTTCTCCGACCACTCGCCGCTCGTGATCGACTACGACTACGAGCTGCGCTAGGGCCGGGAGGACAGGGCATGGAAAATGGAGCATGGGAAAACGGGACCACAGGCGCGGGTCGCGGAGCCGGTGACGCCGAGGCCTGCCGCCCGGCCCCCCGCCTCGTTCCGCCCCCGCCCGCGCGAGGTCCCCTCCACCCGCTCGCGGTGAAAGTCGACGATGGAGGACTGCCCAGCGCGTCCTTCTGCCTCGGCGTGCACGTGATCACCGCGTCCGGACCGTAGCCCTCGGCGATCCACCCCGCCGCCACCATGGCGTCGCGCACCCCCCGGTCGGTCACGTACCGGTGATTCGGGGACGTCGGCTCGAACACGCGATACACCGGCCTCCGATGCTCGGCGCACGCGCCGTTTGATTCCTCGTCGACGGCCGCGGCGCGCGGTACGCGGGGTCCCGAAAACGGCGGCAGGATCGTCTCCTCGATCTCGACGCGCGCGACGCGGCGTGTCGGCTCGCCGCGACCGGCGCCGGGCTCCCGAT
This sequence comes from Burkholderiales bacterium, assembly GCA_046347845.1. GTDB lineage: Bacteria > Pseudomonadota > Gammaproteobacteria > Burkholderiales > Casimicrobiaceae > VBCG01. Next base: position 170,749 of record JAXMFH010000002.1, read on the forward strand.
CACGAGCGTCCCGCGGGGCCGGGGACGCCGGTGCCCGGTCGCGGCATCCGTCGGCCGCCCCCCCAGGGCGACCGCGTCAGCGCCGGCGAGCGGCGGGACGCGAGGCGGCGCCCGTCGGCGTCGTCTCCCCGGCCGTCCTCGCGCCGCGTCGGAGGCGGCGCGGCACCTGAGACCCCTCGTCGTCCGGGCGCACGCGCGGCCCGACCGCGTCCTTCGCCGCGAGCCGGGAGATCTCGGCGAAGAACCGCCTCATCATCGGTCCGATCCGCTGCAGCTCGGTCCGATGCATCGCCGCCAGCGTCGCGAGCACCTGGCGGCCGCGCGCGGTGAGCCGCAACTCGACCTTCCGCCGGTCGGTGCTCGACACCACCCGGACGACCAGGGATTCCTGCGCCAGCCGGTCGACCAGGCCGACCGCGCTGTTGTGCTTGATCAACAGCTGCTGCGCGAGGTCGGCGATCGTCGCGTGCGCCCCCTCCGGCCAGCCGCGCAGCACGAGCATCGCGTGGTAGTGCTGCGCGGTCAGCCCGGCCGCGGCGGCGGCCTCCTCGCTGAAGTGCAGGAAGCCCCGCAGCGCGTGCCGGAAGCCCGCCAGCTTCGCGTAGTCGCCCGTCGTCAGCCGGTACTGCCTCTCGGCGCGCTTCAGTTGCACGGCACCTCCCTCCAGGCCGCGATCTTGCCACACGCGCGCCGGAAATCCGGTAATATCGTGCCCCGATACATCTTGATGTATCGTCCCGCGATATAATACGGAAGCCGTCGACCGGCTGCGCGGGCCAACTCCAGGAGGATCGCCATGTCGAAGACCGGGAATACCCCGCGCGGCGTCGACCGCCGCGACTTCATCCGCATCGGGCTGGGCGCCGCGGGCGGCCTCGCGCTGCCCGCGGGACTCGCCGGCCCGGCCCGTGCCGCCGTCCACCCGCCGATCGGCACCTGGCCGGCCGGCTCTTCCGGCGGCACCGTGTACGCCGGCGCGGCCGTCCCGCTGACCGGGAGCTACGCGGAACAGGGCGCGGACGAGCTCAAGGGCATGCAGCTCGCCGTCGAGCACATCAACGAGGGACACCCGCTCATGAAGGTGCTCTCGCCCAGAACGAACAACGGCGTGCTCGGCAAGAAGCTCGTGCTGCTCTACGCCGACTCGGGCGCGAAGCCGAACGAGGCCGTGCAGGCCGAGCAGCGCTTCATCAGCGAGAACAAGGTCGTCGTGATGACCGGGTCGACGTCGAGCGCGGTCGCCGTCGCGATGAACAAGCTGGCCCAGCGCGAGAAGGTGCTGTACTTCGCCGGGATCTCGGGCTCGAACGACACCACCGGCAAGGATTGCGTGCGCTACGGATTCCGGCAGAACTTCTTCGGCCATCCCGCTGCGGCGGCGCTCGGCCCGGTGATGGTCAAGCAGTTCGGCAAGAACCGCAAGGCGGCGTTCATGACGCCGGACTACACCTACGGGCACACGGTGACCAAGTCGGTCAACGACTACCTGAGCCAGAACGCCGGATGGCAGATGGTGACCAACCAGGTCTCGCCGCTGGGGACGCAGGACTTCAGTCAGTACCTGATCAACATCGCCAACTCGGGCGCCGAGTTCCTGATCAACGTGAACTGGGGCCGCGACGCGGTGCTGTCGACGCAGCAGGCGCACCGCTTCGGCATCCTGCCGAAGATGACGCTGGTGATCCCCTACCAGATTCCGTTCCTCGCGCCGCAGGTCGGCGCCGACATCATGCAGGGCGTCTACGCGGCGACGGACTTCTGGTGGACGATGGGCGAGATGCCGCAGTACCCGAACGCGAAGATGTTCGTCGACGCCTTCCAGAAGAAATACGGATACCGGCCGGAGTGGGGCGCGGAGAACGGCTACGTCAGCTTCGCGCACTGGGCCCGGATGGTCGAGCAGGCGGGCTCGTTCTATCCGCCGGACGTCATCAGGACCTGGGAGAAGGGCGAGACGATCCCGTCGCTCGTCGGCCCGGTGCACTACCGGCCCCAGGATCACCAGTGCGTTCGCCCCGTGGTCATCGTTCGCGGCAAGAAGCCCGCGGACATGCGCAACAAGGAGGACTTCTGGGACGTGCTCGAGGTGGTGCCGGGCGAAGGCCTGATGCAGGCGCCCGACGCCTTCGGCTGCCAGCCGGGCGACTACACCTGACGTCGCCGCGCAAGCCCGCATCGACGCCGCGGGCGCCGTGACGCCCGCGGCGCCGCGCGAGCGGGGGACGATCGCATGATCACCTGGGGCACGTTCGTTTCGCAGCTGTTCAACGGTCTCGCGCTCGGCGCGCTGCTCGCGCTCATCAGCTCGGGGCTGACGATCATCTACGGCGCGCTCGGCGTGCTGAACCTCGCGCATGGCGCGATGTTCATGCTCGGCGGCTACGCCGGCTACGTGGCCTACGCGCACACCGGCTCGTTCGTCGCCGCCGTCGTCGCCGGGTCGGTCTTCATGCTCGTCCTCGGCGTGGTGCTGGAGCGCCTGGTCATCCGCCACTTCTACAAGCGCTCTCCCGAGGACCAGCTGCTCGTCACCTTCGGCCTGGGCATCGTGTTCGTCGAGGTCGTCCGCCACTTCTTCGGCAGCCTGACCCGGACGCTGCCTTCCCCGGGGCTCGTCTCGGGGATCACCAATCTCGGCTTCATGTACTACCCGACCTACCGCCTGGCGCTCGTGGGGATCGTCGCCCTGGCGCTGCTCGCGCTGTTCCTGCTGCTCTACAAGACCCGCCTGGGGATGACGGTGCGCGCCGGCATCGAGGACCCGATCATGGTCGACTCGCTCGGCATCGACATCGGCCGCGTGCTCATGCTCGTCTTCGGGATCGGCGCGATGGCCGCGGGATTCGCCGGCGTCGTCAACGCTCCGGTGGTCTCGATCGCCCCCGACATGGGCGAGGCGATACTGGTGCAGACCTTCGTCGTCGTCGTGATCGGCGGCGTGGGCTCCTTCCCCGGCGCGATCCTCGGCGGCCTGATCGCCGGCGAGATCGTGAGCCTCACGTCGATGTTCGACCCGGCCTATTCGCAGATCATGCTGTTCGCGGCGATGACGCTCGTGCTGGTGCTGCGCCCGCGCGGCCTGCTCGGCGTGAAGGGCCGCGAATGAACGCCCACCGGCTCGGCACGACGCAGCGGCGCTTCGTGGTCGAAGGGCTGGTGGCCCTGGCGCTCGTCGTCGCGCCGATCGTGCTGCCGATGCTCGGGGCCGCGCCCAACACCGTCAACCGGATCCTGGTCTGGGGCCTCTTCGGCCTGGGCTTCGACATCCTGTTCGGCTACACGGGCCTGCTGTCGTTCGGACAGTCGGCGCTGTACGGGACGGGCGGCATGGTCGCCGCCTACCTGCTCACCAAGGGCGGGTTTCCGCACGTCGTTGCCGCGCTGACGATCGGCACGCTCGCCGCCGCCGCCGTGGGCTACCTGGTCGGCCTGATCGCGCTGCGCCGCACCGGCATCTACTTCGCGATGATCACGGTGGCGATCGCCGAGGTCTTCTTCTTCCTCGAGTTCAACCCGCTGGCCGAATGGACCGGCGGCGAGAACGGGCTGCCCGGCGTACCGGTTCCGTCGATCGACCTCGGATTCACGACGGTCGTATTCGAGAGCGGATGGCAGCAGTATCCGTTCATCGCGTTCTGGTATTTCGTCGGCTTCGTCGTCGCGCTGCGAATCGTCCGATCGCCGGTGGGCGCGGTGCTCCTCGCCATCCGCGAGAATCCGCTGCGCGCGGCGGCCGTGGGCCACAGCGTGCACGGCTACAAGCTCGCGGCCTTCGTCATCGCCGCCGCGTACGCCGGCCTGGCCGGCGGACTGCTGGGCGTGATGCAGGGCTTCATGCCGCCGGACGCGTTCATGTTCCATACGTCGGGCGAGCTCGTCATCCAGACGGCCATCGGCGGCAGCGGAACGCTGTTCGGTCCCCTCGTCGGCGCCGCGGTGTGGCTGTTCCTGCAGGACTTCCTGCAGTCGACGCTGAACATGGGCGCGAGCTGGAAGCTGGCCCTCGGCATCGTGTTCGTGCTGCTCGTGTGCTTCCTGCGCCGCGGCATCGTCGGCGCGGTGTTCGACCTGCTCGCGCGGATCCGGCGCGCGATACCGTCGGATGCGGCCGCGCCCGGGCGCGCAGGACGCGCACGCCCTGCCGCCGCCGACGCCGCGCCGGCCGTGTCGCTGCGCCGGCGTCCCGCCCTCGGCGACGGGCCGATCCTCGAGGTCAAGGGCCTGACCAAGCACTACGGCGGCGTGCTGGCGAACACCGACATCGACTTCAGCGTCCGACGCGGCGAGATCCGCGGCATCATCGGCCCGAACGGCGCCGGCAAGAGCACTTTCTTCAAGATGCTCACCTGCGAGGTGCCGCCGACGTCGGGACGGATCGTGTTCGAAGGCCGCGACATCACCGGCAAGAGCGTGACCGAGGTCTGCCAGCTCGGGCTCACGAAGAGCTACCAGGTGAACCAGCTGTTCGACAAGCTCACCGTCCGAGGCAACGTCACCATCGCCGCGCTCGCGGAGCGGCGCGGCGAGTTCCGGCTCGACCTGCTCGCCCGGATCCGGCATATCCCGGGACTCGAGGCGCAGGTGGCGCACACGCTGGAGCTCGTCGGCCTGGCCGACCGTGCGGACACGCCGGTGGCGGAGCTCGCCTACGGCGAGAAGCGCCGGCTCGAAGTGGCGCTGGCGCTGGCCGCGTCGCCCAGCCTGCTGCTGCTCGACGAGCCGCTCGCGGGCATGAGCCCGGCCGAGCGCGTCGAGACCGTGAAGCTCCTGCGGTCGATCGCGAAAGGCCGGACGATGGTCATCATCGACCACGACATGGATTCGCTCTTCGAGCTGGTCGGGCGCGTGACCGTGCTCCAGGAGGGCCGCCTGCTCGTCGAGGGCACGCCCGAGGAGATCAAGAACGATCCGGTCGTCCAGGAAGCCTATCTCGGCGGCATGCACGCGGTGGAGGGGACGTGAGCCTGCTCGAGGTCAGCGGACTGAACAGCTACTACGCCGACTCGCACATCCTGTTCGACGTCGCGATGCACGTGGAGCGCCACGAGGTGGTCGCGCTCCTGGGTCGCAACGGCGCGGGCAAGAGCACGACGCTCAAGACGCTGATGGGCGTCGTCAAGCCGCGCTCGGGCTCGGTGCGGCTCGACGGCGCCGAGATCGCCGGGTGGAAGAGCCACAGGATCGCGCTCGCGGGCATGCAGCTGGTGCACGAGGAGCGGCGGATCTTCGGGAGCCTCAGCGTCGAGGAGAACATCGCGCTCGCGGCGATGACGGCCCGGTCGCGCTGGCCGCTCGGGCGGGTCTACGAGCTGTTCCCGCGCCTGAAGGAGCGCCGCCTGAGCAGCGGCACCGACCTGTCGGGCGGCGAGCAGCAGATGCTCGCGATCGCGCGCGCGCTCGTCCGCGACCCGAAGATCGTGCTGCTCGACGAGCCCTTCGAGGGCCTGGCCCCGGTGATCGTTCGCGACCTGCTCGACGTCTGCCGCAGGCTCGCCGCGGCGGGCCAGACGATCGTCCTGGTCGAGCAGAATCTCGCAGCGACGCTCGCGCTGGCGCAGCGCGTCTACATCATCAACAACGGACACATCGCGCACGAGGGGCCGGCGGAGGAGCTCCGCAGGCGGCCGGAGCTGCTGCAGCGGTACCTCGGCGTATAGACGGCCGCCAACGCAGCCTCGGTTGCGGCCGGCCGGCCCATTGCGCCGACGGCGGCGCTGCCCCGGCTTCCACGGGCGATGGCTGCGCGAGGGTGCCCGCGGCTCGGCGCCGACCGCGGCGTCGGAGCGCGCTCCCTCGCTCCCGGTGCTCCCGTTGCGGGCCGCCGACGGAGGGAGCTGCAGCACGTCCCCGCCATCGCCGACCGCGAGGCGAACGGTCCCGCAGGGGATCGACCGCTGCGCGTCGATGGCGAGATCCGCCGGCGCGGCCGCCGTTCGGCGACCGAACCCCGACGGACAGCGGCTCCAGCACCCCGCTCGCGGGTCCGGGGTGCCGATCGTGTTCTAGAATCCCGGCGGACTCGACCGCTCTCCCGGGCGAAGCGGCCGTCGTTCGAATGACGCCGAGACGAGCCGCCCGGTCCCCCCTTCGTGATCCGCCTCCGCAACCTGACGCTCGCCCGCGGCGCGCTGCGCCTCCTCGAGGACGCGACGCTGACCGTCCACGCCGGGCACCGGGTCGGCATCGTGGGCCCGAACGGCTGCGGCAAGTCGAGCCTGTTCGCGCTGTTGCGCGGCGAGCTGCTGCCGGAGGCGGGATCGGTCGACCTGCCGCCGCGCTGGAGCATCGCGCACGTCGCGCAGGAAACGCCCGCGGTCGAGCGCTCGGCGATCGACTACGTGCTCGACGGCGACACGGAGCTGCGCGAGGTCGAGGCCGCGCTCGCCGCCGCGGAAGCCGAGCACGCCGCCGACGGGCACGCGATCGCGGAGCTCCACCACCGCTACGAAGCGATCGGCGGCTACGCGGCGCGCGCCCGCGCCTCCGAGCTGCTCGCGGGCCTGGGCGTGGCCGACGCGCGCCACGGCGACCCGGTCGCGAACTTCTCGGGCGGCTGGCGCATGCGCTTGAACCTCGCGCAGGCGCTCGCGGCGCGATCCGACCTGCTGCTGCTCGACGAGCCGACCAACCACCTCGACCTCGACGCGGTGCTGTGGCTCGAGGACTGGCTGAAGCGCTACCCGGGCACGCTGCTGCTCGTCACGCACGACCGCGACTTCCTGGACGCCGTCGCGCAGTCGATCGTGCACGTCGACGGGCGCAAGCTGCGCAGCTACTCGGGCAACTACTCGGCGTTCGAGCGCGAGCGGGCGGCGCAGCTCGCGCTGCAGCAGGCCGCCTACGCGAAGCAGCAGCGCCAGATCGCGCACCTGCAGTCGTTCGTCGACCGCTTCCGCGCGAAGGCCACGAAGGCGAAGCAGGCGCAGAGCCGCCTGAAGACGCTGGAGCGCATGGAGCGCATCGCCGCCGCGCACGTCGACAGTCCGTTCGAGTTCGCGTTCGCGCCGGCCGGCACGCACGCGCGCCAGCTCGTCCGGCTCGAGCACGCGACGCTACGCTACGGCGACGCCGCGCCGGTGTTCGAGGGCCTCGAGCTCTCCGTGCTCGCGGGTGACCGCATCGGGCTCCTCGGTCCCAACGGCGCGGGCAAGTCGACGCTCGTCAAGGCGCTCGCCGGCACGATGCCGCTCGCGGCCGGCGCGCGGCACGTCGCGCAGAACCTCGCGATCGGCTACTTCGCGCAGCACCAGCTCGAGCAGCTCGACGGCGAGGCGTCTCCGCTCCTCCACCTGCAGCGGATCGAGCCCGGCGCGCGCGAGCAGGCGCTGCGCGACTTCCTCGGCGGCTTCGACTTCCGCGGCGACGCGGTGACCGCGCCGGTCGCGCGGTTCTCGGGCGGCGAGAAGGCGCGCCTCGTCCTCGCGATGATCGTCCGCCAGCGCCCGCAGCTCCTGATCCTCGACGAGCCGACCAACCACCTCGACATCGAGATGCGCGAGGCGCTCGCCGAGGCGCTGCAGGCGTTCGACGGCGCGCTCGTCGTCGTCGCGCACGACCGCCACCTGATCGCCGCGACGACGGACACGCTGCTGCTCGTGAACGAGGGCCGCGTCGCGCCCTTCGACGGCGACCTGGACGACTACCGCGATTTCGTGCTCGGACTCAAACGGCGCGCGGCGGCCGAAGCGAAGCCCGAACCCGCCGAGGCGGCACCCGACCGCAAGGCGGTGAAGCGCGCCGAGGCCGAGGCGCGCCAGAAGCGCGCCGACGCGCGCAAGCCGCTCGTCGCGAAGCAGGCGAAGCTCGAGGAGGCGATGCGCGCGCTCGAAACGGAGAAGCGCGACCTCGACGCGTGGCTCGCGACGCCCGAGGCCTACGCGGAGGACGCGAAGGAGCGCCTCAAGCCCGCGATCGAGCGTTCGGGCGAGATCACGTGGGAGCTCGCGCGGCGCGAGGCCGAGTGGCTCGAGCTCGCCGAGGCGCTCGAGCGGATCGGCGAGCCGCCCCGATAGCCGGCCTCGACAGCCCCGGCGGGGGACGCCAGCCTTGGCGCGCCGGCATGGGGCGCCGGCCTCCATGGGGGCGCATGGAATACCTCTGGCCGACGTCGTGGGCGTGGCGGCCGGCGGGATCGCCGGCATCGTGTTGAGGGGACGAAGCTTCGGCCTGGTCGGCGACCTGGTCGTCGGCGTCGTCGGCGCGTTCGCCGGCGCCTTCCTCGCGAGCGGGCTGGGCATCTCGGCGGGCGGGATCGTCGGGCAGATCGCGATCGCCGCCGCCGGCGCGATCGTGCTGCTCGTGTTCGCGCGGCCCCTGAAGCGCATGTGATCGGCCGGCGCGGCCGCGGGACGTCACCGCTTCGCGCGGAGCCCGCGCCGCCGCACGAGCTTCAGGCCCGACCAGGTCCCGTCGATCGCGCAGACCTTGACGTCGACGAGGCCCCGCGGCAGCCCGTCGGCGCGCACCGCGTCCTCGGTCACGTCGGTCTTCACGCCGGAGGCCTTCTTCGGCCACGCGATCCAGAGCATGCCCGCGTCGTCGAGCTTCGGCACGAGTCGTTCGAGCGCGGACGCGAGTCGCGCACGCGTCGTCACGAACGCGAGCGCGAAGTCGAACGAACCTGCCCGTTCGAGGCGCACCGTCGCCGCGAGCGCCGGTTCGAGCGTCCTCTCGACGCCGGCGGGTGCGTCGACGACGAGCGTGCGCTTCCCCGGCGCGACGCCGAGCTTCGCGGGCAGCGGCGTGTCCGAGTAGCCTGACTTCGCGCTCGTCACGAGACCGTCCCGGCTCGATCGTCGTGGGATCGGGGACGAAACCCGGACGGAGCCCCGAGTTCCCTCTCCGACCCCTAGGGCCGCCAGAACAGGTAGACGCCGAAGCCCAGCGTGTCGCGCCCAAAGCGCAGGTAGGCGTCGCGCCAGCGCCGGACGCGGTCGAGCATCGCCGGCACGTCGGGATCGTCCGGCTGCTCGCCCGCGTAGCGCTCGATCGCGCGCGAGTACTTCCACTCGTACTCGTCCCACTCGTCGTCGCTCGCGGTCACCGCGTGCAGCGGCACGAGCCCCGTTTCGATGCCCGCCTGCACGTTGCCGCGGTGGTCGAGGAGCTGGCCCGCGTCGCCGCCGCCCAGGATCTCGAGGTAGTCGGCGCCGGGCTTCCGCTTCCAGTAGCCTTCGCCCACGAGCACGTAGCCGCCCGGCTTCGTCCAGCCCTTGAGCGTGCGGCAGATGCCGGCGACGCCGCCGTCGAGCCCGCCCGCCCCGAGCATCACCGCCAGGTGGAAGGTCTCCGGGTCCGCGCGGAAGGCGCGGATGTCGCGGTCGTCGAGGTGCAGCTTCGCGAGCGCCCCGGTCCACTCGGCCCGCTCCCGCGCCGCGTCCAGCATGAACGGCGAGCGCTCGACCGCGACGACCGTGGAGCCGAAGCGCTCGATGATGCGGAGCGCGAGCTCCGCCCGGCCGCACCCCAGGTCGAGCACGCGCGAGCCCGCGTCGAGCGGCATGAGGTCGAGGATGCGCTCGATCTTCGCGGCGCCGACCGGGTTGCAGTAGTCGTGGTCGCGGTGGGCGATGAAGCTGAACTTGTCGGAATTCATGACATCCAGGGCGGGGATCGGAGATGGGAGATCGGATGAGCGCTCCGATCGAAGCTCGCGCCCGATCTCCTATCTCCCCTCTCCGCCCTCGGCTTTCAGCATGCGCTTCACCCACGGCAGCAGCAACAGGGCCGGGAACGCGAAGAAGAACGTGAGCAGGAACCAGTTCGCGTAGCCCATCGACTGCGCGCCCAGGCCCCCGGCCCATCCGGCGACCGAGCGCGACAGCGCGAACACCGACGACAGCAGCGCGTACTCGGTGGCCGCGCGGTCGCGCCGCACGATCGCCATCAGGAAGGCGAGGAAGGCCGCAGTGCCGAGGCCGCCGGTGAACGACTCGAGCGCCGACGCCGAATAGAGGATCGCCTGGTGCCCGGCCGGCACCGGCGTTCCCGGCGCGACCGCCGGCAGCACGAGCGCCGCCGCCCAGTAGCCCAGGTTCGACGCGGCCTGCACGAGCCCCAGGATCCACAGCGCGTGCAGGATGCCGATCCGGTCGGTGATCCAGCCGCCGGCCACGCCGCCCGCGATCGACAGCGCGAGGCCGATGTTGACCGACACGAGGCCGATCTGCGCCGCGGTGAAGCCCGCGTCGACCCAGAACGGCTTCACCATGAAGCCCATCGCCGCGTCGGGCAGCTTGAAGATCAGGATGAACGCGAGCACCGGCACGATCCCCGGCCGGCGCAGCAATTCCATCAGCGCGCCGAACACGACGCCGCCGGCGAGCGCGTCACCGGGCGCTGCGGCCGCGCCGACGCCGCCCTCGGCCGGGGGGGCGCTCGGGCCACCGGCCCGGCCGACGAGCGCGACGAGCCCCGCGAGCGCGAGCGAGCCGGCGATCGCCCAGCCCCAGAAGCCCGTCACGCCCTTCGACCAGCCCGCGGCCCCGTCCGCGAGCCAGACGACGCCGAGCGCGAATCCGGCGATCACCGCGAGCGCGGAGGGCGACCGCGCGATCGCGGCGAACTCGGCGGCGAGCGAGGCGCGGCGCACGACGACCACGCGCTCGGGCGGCGCGACGAGGCTCACGACCGCGAGGCCGAAGAAGATCACCGCGGCGCAGACGAACGCGCCGCTCCAGCCGAGCGCGTCCGAGGCCATCAGCACGGCTCCCGACGCGAGCATCCCGACGCGGTACATGCCGATGCGCACGCCGTTCGCGAGGCCGAGCTCGTCCTTCGACAGGAGCTCGATCGTGTAGCCGTCGATCGCGATGTCGTTGGTCGCCGAGAGCATCGTGAACAGCCCGATCGCGACCCACACCGAGGGACCGAAGCCCGCCTGCATCGAGAAGTGGATCATCACGATGCCCATCGCCACGTCGGCCGCGGCCATCCAGCGGCGGTGCCGGCGCCAGTAGTCGATCGCCGGCGCCCACAGGAACTTGAGCGTCCACGCGAGGCCGAGCAGCGACAGCACGCCGATCGACTTGAGCTCGACGCCCTGCTGCCGGAAGTAGACCGGGAAGATCTCGTAGAAGACGCCGAGCGGGAAGCCTTCCGAGAAGTACAGGACGCCGACCCAGAAGAGCTTGCTCTTCAGGAGCGGCGGCCGCGGGGCGCTCACTGCGCAGCCTTCCCCGGGCTCGCCGCGCGCGCGGCTTCGTGGCGACCCGGCACGGCCCCGCGGAAGGGCCGCGTCACGCGCGGCCCCGCGGCGCGGGCGAGCGCGGCGCGCCGCTGCGGCGGAACCGGTAGATCGCCAGCTCGCCCAGCAGGTTCGGGAGCGCGCCGACTTCGCGGCCGCCCGCGAGCACGACGCGGTCGAGGACCTCGAGCCCGCGGCCGGCGAGGAACGCGTCGAAGTCGGCGACCGTGCAAAGGTGGATGTTGGGCGTGTCGAACCACTGGTACGGCAGGCTCTCGGACACGGGCATCCGGCCGCGCAGGATCTGCAGCCGGTGGCGCCAGTGGCCGAAGTTCGGGAACGAGACGATCGCCTCGCGCCCGACGCGGAGCATCTCGCCGATGATCGTCTCGATCCGGCGCATCGCCTGCAGCGTCTGCGACAGGATCACGCAGTCGAACGCGTCGTCGGCGAAGCCCTTGAGGCCCCCCTCGAGGTCGCGCTGGATCACGTTGACGCCGGCGCCGATCGACGCGCGGACGCCGGCGTCGCCGATCTCCACGCCGTAGCCGCGCGCGGAGCGCTCGCGGGCGAGGTAGGCGAGGAGGCCGCCGTCGCCGCAGCCCAGGTCGAGGACGTCGGCACCCTCGCCGATCCATCCGGCGATCGTCGCGTAGTCGGTGCGCTGCTCGACCTTCGCGCGCTCGGTGACCGCCTGCGTGAACGACTTGCCGAGCCGGAACGTCGAGTAGTCCTTGAAGTCGTGCGCGATGCGGTCGAAGAACGCGCGCACGACCGCGTGGTACTGCTCGTTGTCGAGCAGGAACGCGTCGTGGCCGTGGGGCGCGTCGATCTCCGCGTAGGTGACGTCGTGGCGGTTCGCGACCAGCGCCTCGACGATCTCGCGCGAGCGCGACGGCGGGAAGCGCCAGTCGGTCGTGAACGAGACGACGAGGAACCGGCACGCGGCGGGCGCGAGCGCTCGCGGGAGGTCGCCGCCGGTCGCGAGCGCCGGATCGAAGTAATCGAGCGCCTTCGTGATGCGGAGGTAGGTGTTCGCGTCGTAGTAGTCGGCGAACTTCTCGCCCTGGTAGCGCAGGTAGCTCTCGATCTGGAACTCGGGCGCGAAGCTGAACTTGAGGCCCTCGCGCAGCTGGCGGCCGAACTTCGCCTCCATCTGCTCGTCGGACAGGTAGGTGATGTGCCCGATCATCCGCGCGACGCGCAGCCCGCGGCGCGGCAGCGTGCCCGCCTCGGCGAAGTGGCCGTCGTGGAAGTCGGGATCGGTCAGGATCGCCTGCCGCGCCACCTCGTTGAACGCGATGTTCTCGGCCGAGAGGTTCGGCGCGGCGGCGATCACCAGCGCGTTGCGGATGCGCGCCGGGTAGCGCGTGGCCCAGCACAGCGCCTGCATGCCGCCGAGGCTCCCGCCCATGACCGCCGCCCAGTCCTCGATGCCGAGGTGGTCGGCGAGGCGCGCCTGCGCGTCGACCCAATCCTCGACGGTGACGAGCGGGAAGTCGGCGCCCCAGATCTTCCCGGTCGCCGGATCGACGGTGTTGGGGCCGCTCGAGCCGAAGCAGCTGCCGAGGTTGTTGACGCCGACGACGAAGAAGCGGTTCGTGTCGACCGGCTTCCCGGGCCCGACCATGTTGTCCCACCAGCCGACGTTGTCGGGCTCGCCCTCCCAGGTCCCTGCGACGTGGTGCGACGCGTTCAGCGCGTGGCAGATCAGGACCGCGTTGTTGCGGCGCGCGTTGAGCTCGCCGTAGGTCTCGTAGGCGAGCTCGTAGGACGGCAGCGTCCGGCCGCAGGCGAGCTTCAGGGGGACGTCGATCCGGACGACCTGCGGCGTGACGACCCCGACCGAGCGGCCGTCGCCGGGACGCGGCTGCGCCCCTCCCGTCGTTTCGGAAAAGCTGACCATCGTTTTGCGGCAATCCCCTCCGGGCGGCCTTCGCCGGCCCGCCACGCCCGACGGGAGCGAATCCGGCCCCCGGGGGACCGCCTCCGCTTAGCCGGACTTGTAACGCGCCCGCAAGCTGGCTCAACTCGGCGCGAACCTGCGCGAAGTCTAGCGGGTCGATGACCGCTTGGGTACCCGGGCACCCCATCGGGGCGCCCCGGAAAAACTCGATCGGAGCGGGCGGAAGGGTCCTGCCGGCCGATGGACGGCCCCTTGCCAATCCCTCATGACATTGGAATACTATGACATTGGAATGGCCCGCGCCGGAATGCCGGCCACCGGCGGGCTGTTCGCCTTCCTCGTCCGACCCCGGAACCCCATGAGCCTGGTGCGTGCCCTCGCCCTCGTCGTCCTCGCCGCCCTGGTCGGCGCCCCCGCCGCGCTGGCGCAGACCGGACAGCAGAAATACGTCACCTGGTGCCAGGGCTGCCACGGCAATCCCGTCAACAACAAGGACAACGTGCTGGGCGGCAAGGACTGGAACATCATCAAGACGGCGATGGACACGAAGCCCACGATGACGGCGGATCTGCGTCCCGCCTACAACTCCGGGCTCCTGACCGACGACGACTTCATGCTGATCGCCGGCTACCTGCAGACGTTCGGCGGCGGGGTGACGAGCCAGCTCTCGATGCCGACGGCCGCGAACTTCGGCACGGTGACGGTCGGCGTGGGCAGCAGCGTCGTCGCGAAGACCGTGTCGAGCATCGGCAACGCCGCGGTCCAGCTCACGTCGGTCACGAGCAGCAACGCCCTCGAGTTCGCCATCGTCGGCGGCACCTGCACGGCCGGCGCGTTCGTCAACCCGCTCTCGTCGTGCACGGTGAACATCCAGTTCACGCCGGCAGCGACCGGCACGCGCAGCGGCCAGATCACCATCGTGAGCAACGGGATCGGCAGCCCGCAGTCGTTCGCGGTGAGCGGCACCGGCCAGGCCGCCGGGTCGGGCACGCCCGCCCTGACGATGCCCTCGGCGCACAACTTCGGCACCGTCAGCGTCGGCTCGTCCAGCTCGGTCGCCGCGAAGACGATCACGAGCAGCGGCACCGCGGCGGCGCAGATCACGACGGTGACGTCGAGCAATCCCGGCGAGTTTCCGATCGTGAGCCGCACCTGCACCGACGGCGCGACCGTGAACGTCGGCGCGACGTGCACGGTGAGCGTGCAATTCGCGCCGGCGGCGTCGGGCTCCCGCAACGGGACGATCACCGTCACGAGCAACGGCACCGGCAGCCCGCAGTCGTTCTCGGTGAGCGGTACCGGACAGACCGTCGCGGGCTCGCCGTCGCTCAGCGTCCCCGGGAGCGCGAACCTCGGCTCGTCGCCGGTCGGCGTGCAGACCGCAGGCACGCAGGTGACGATCAGCAACACGGGCACGGCGTCCGCGACGATCACGAGCGTGCTGTCGAGCTCGGTGTCCGAGTTCCCGATCGTCGGCAACACCTGCGGCATCGTCGCGGCGGGCGCGAACTGCAAGGTGACCGTCGCGTTCAAGCCGCTCGCGTCGGGCGCGCGCAGCGGCAGCCTCACGATCACGTCGAACGCGCCGGGCAGCCCGCACTCGGTCGCCCTCTCCGGCACCGGCACCGGCGGCACGCAGACCGGCACTAAGGTCACGGTCGTCGAGTACTACAACAGCGCGCTCAACCACTACTTCACGACGGCGAGCGCGGGCGAGATCTCCGCGCTCGACGCGAAGCTGTTCCCCGGATGGGACCGCACCGGATACACGTTCAACGCATGGTCGAACGCCGTCTCGGGAACGAACCCGGTGTGCCGCTTCTACCTCCCGCCCGGCTACGGCGACTCGCACTTCTACTCGGCGCTGCCGAGCGAATGCACGGCCGTGCAGGTCCAGCAGCCCGCGTTCGTGCTCGAGTCGTCGACCGAGTTCTACATCCCGGTGCCCGACCTCGCGACCGGCAACTGTCCGGCAGGGACGATTCCCGTGTATCGGCTGTGGAACCACCGGCCGGACACGAACCATCGGTTCACGACCGACCTCGGCGTCCGCGCACAGATGATCGCGCTGGGCTACGTGCCCGAAGGCGCCGGGATCGGCGTGACGATGTGCTCGCCGCTATAGCGCGCGGGGCGACGCTCCCGGACGGAGCGCCGGCGCACCCGGTCGCCGCCGGCCCCGTTTCGATCGCGGCGCGTTAGTATACGGCGCCCCGGCGCCCCGGCGCCCCGCCGGTCGGCCCGGAGCCGCAGGCGCCGTCATGACAGCCGGGACGACCGATCACACCGATGCGCTGACCGGCGTAAGGGCCTACGCAGCCCTGTCGGTGGTTGCGTTCCATGCGTGGCTCAACGCGGGGTCACCCGCGATCCGCGTCGGGACCGGCGCGTTCTCGATCGACCTGTCGCGCTTCGTCGCGTACGGCTGGATCGGCGTCGACATCTTTTTCGTGCTGTCGGGCTACCTGCTCACTCGCGTCGCGATCGGGCGCCTCGCGCGCGCGGGGGCGCCCGCCGGGCGCGGATTCGTCGCTCGCTTCGGCGAGAGCTGGTGGAGCTTCCTTCGCCGGCGCATCCTGCGCGTCTATCCGGCGTACTACGCGTGCCTGACCGTGCTGCTCGCGCTCGCGGCGACGGGAATCTACCTGCGCGTACCGGAGAACCTCGACATGTTCATGCACCTGTTCATGGTGCACAACTTCATCGAGCGCTACATCGTCACGATCAACGGCGTGTTCTGGACGCTGCCGTTCGAGTTCCACTTCTACCTCGCCTTTCCGCTGCTGTTCGTCGCGATGCGGCGCCTCGGGCCGCTCGCGCTCTACGCGTGCGCCGTGGCGGTCGTGCTCGCCACGAAGACGATCGTGCTGGCGACCAACGACGGATACCCGCAGGTACTTCTGTTCATCCGCATCGACGCGTTCTGCGCCGGCATGGCGGCGGGCGCGGCCACCTATCACCGCCCCATCTCCAGATCGCGCGCGACCCTGGCGTTCGCGGCGAGCCTCGCGGGCCTCCTCGCGATTCCGTTCGCGTTCGCCGAGCAACGCGGCGTCACGCACTACTACGACCTCCTCGGATTCGTGCGCCCGTTCTGGATCCAGGCGTCGATCTGCCTGCTCCTGGTCGCGATCACGGGATCGCGCACGCGCGGCGTCGCGCTGTTCGACAACCGGATCGTCGTCTGGCTCGGGCTCGTGAGCTACAGCATCTACCTGTGGCACGTCCCGCTGCTCGAGCTCCTGCCGACGCTCGGCCTCGGCGCGGGCGACGCGCCGGCCTCGGCACCGCGTTACGCGCGCGTGCTCCTGCACCTGCTCCCCGTGCTGATCGCCGCCAGCGCGCTCTCCTACTACGCGATCGAGCGGCCGTTCCAGACCGCCGGGCGCCGGCGACCCGCGCCGCCGGGCGGGTCGCGCATCGGCCTCCGCTTCGCGCCGATCCCGGTACTGGCTGCCTGGGCGGTGGCGCTGATGCTCGCGACGCTGGCGGCCAACGCCGGCATGCTCGCGCGCTAGCGACGCGCCACCCGGCCGACCGTGCTCCCGTCGCGCCGCACGCCGAACCACGCGAGTCCCTCGGCGTCGAGCCAGCCCGGCGCGTCGTCGCCCAGCAGCATGCCGACGGTCGCACCGCTCCCGGCGACGATGCACAGCGGCGCCACGACGCTCATCGACTGCCAGCCGTCGACCGGCCAGCCGGTCGTCGCGTCGAGGATGTGGCAGTAGCGCCTGCCGTCGACGACGAAGCCGCGCTCGTAGTCGCCCGACGTCGCGACCGCGCCGTCGGCAAGCTCGATGCTGCCGATCGCCACGCCGTCGACACGCGGGTGGCGAATCCCGACGTTCCAGCGCGCGCCCTCGGGCCGCCCGCCCCACGCGCGCACGTCGCCCGCGAGGTTGACGAGGCCGTGCGCGATGCCGGCGGCGATCGCGATCGCCGCGACGCGATCCGCCGCGTATTCCTTGCCGATGCCGCCCAGGTCGATCTCCATCCCCGCGCGCGGCAGGCGCACCGAGCGCCCGTCGCGCTCGACCGCGCGCCAGTCGACGAACGCGAGCAGCGCCTCGACCTCGCCGCGCTCGGGCACGCGCGGCGGCGAGCGGCGGAAGTCCCAGGCGCGGCGCAGCACGCCGGAGGTGATGTCGAAGCGTCCGCCCGACGCGCGGTGGCACGCGTCCGCGTACGCGAGCAGCGCGGACGTCTCGTCGTCGATCGCGACCGGCGCGCCGCCCGCGGCGCGGTTGATCGCCGACACGACGCTCCCGTCGCGGTAGCGCGAGTACTTCGCCTCGATGCGCTCGACCTCGGCGATCGCCGCGCGCGCGGCCCGTGCCGCCGGCGCGCGCTCGGGCGACGCGAGCCACAGCTCGTGCGCCGAGGCCATCGCGCGGAACTCGAACCGGTGGAGCCGCATCGCGGCGGCGCGGGACGAAGTCAGAACGTCTTCGAGACGCCGCCCTGGATCCAGCGCGCCGAGAACGGCTCGATCCCGGGGCTGCCGTCGCCGGCGAGCCGCCACGACGAGCGCTGGCGGTAGACGTCGATCCGCAGGTCGGCGCTCCAGCCGTCGGCGAACGTCTTGCCGATCGCGAGCGAGCCGGTGAGCGCACCGAACGCCGCGAGGCGCGTGTCGGCCGTGTAGTTCTGGCCCGGCACGTAGCCGGACGGGAACGGCGGGTTCTTGTAGAAGTCCGCCGCGCTCTGCGTGTAGTAGCGGACGCCGGGCGTCACCGTGAACCCGTAGGGCAGCGCCTGCACCCATTCGGCGCCGGCCATCATCGAGTTCGTGCCGAACGAGTCGCCGAGCAGGCGGAACGCGAGCCTGAGCGTCCCGTCGGCGGCCGGGAACGCCTGGTTCCAGCGCGTGAGCCACGCGAGGATGCGCCGGCGGTCGGGCCGCGTGTCGAGCGTCTTGTACGGATCGTCGTAGTAGCCGTGCCCCTGCGACCAGGTGAGGTTCGACTGCACGATCGCGTTCGCGTTGACCGCCTGCGTGACGCCGAAGAGGAAATCGAGCGTGTAGCGCTTCGCGTCGACGACGATCTCGTTCACCGGGTTGATCGTGTCGTCGGTGCCGGCGAACCCGAACGCGAGCGTCGTGTTGCGGTCCTCGGTCCACCAGCGCACGTCGAAGCCGCCGCCGCGCGACAGGAAGTCGCGCTCGGACGACACGACGCCGGAGACGCCGATCGCGTAGCGGTCGAAGTACCTCGTGACCTTGGCGTCGCCGGCGGTGCGGTAATCGGTGACCGACGCGCCCGACAGCGTGTTGTAGTAGCGCGGCGACGCGCCCGACATCGCGTCGTAGACGAGGCTGCCCTCGGCCACCCAGCTTCCGCCGAACGGCTTCATCACGTAGAGCGACGGCGACTGCACGTGCATCCGGTTCGCGCCCGGCTGCCAGTCGCGGTAGTCCAGGTAGCGCAGCGACAGGACGCCCTCGTCGGGCATCGTCTGCGCCACCGCGGTCGGCGCGATGCCCGGCAGCGCGAGCGCCGCCGCCATCAGCGCGCGCGCGCTCCCGCGGTCAGTTGCAGCCACAGCCGCCTCCGCCGACGCCGTAGCCGCCGGTCGCGGCCTCCTTGCTCTGGTAGACGTGCTCCTGGTAGCGCGCCTCGAGCCGGTCGGCGTCGAACTGCATCGCCGGCTTCGCGAGCTCGCCCTTCTCCCAGGGCCTCGGCGGCGCCCACGCGCAGCCCGCGACCGCGGTCGCGAGCGCCAGCGCCGCGGCGAGGTCCCGTGCCTTCACCGCCGCTCCAGCGCGGCCTGGATCCGCGCCTCGACGTCCGCCTTCGCGTCGTCGCGGAAGCCGGTGTCGATCGACACGACCTTGCCGGCGCGGTCGACGAGGTACGACGTGGGCATCCCCTTGACGTCGTAGGCGGTGGGCACCGTCCCGACCGGGTCGTACACGACGGTGAACGACGCGGGTGTCAGCGCGAGGAACTTCGCGGCGTCCTCGCGCTTCTTGTCGACGTTGACCGCGACGACGGTGAGTCCGCGCTCCCCGTACTTCCGCTGCATCTCGGCCATCCACGGGAACGAGCGGCGGCAGGGCGCGCACCAGGACGCCCAGAAGTCGACGTAGACGACGCGTCCCTTCAGGTTCTCGAGCGAGACGGTCGCGCCGCCCCCGTCGGGCAGCGCGAAGGCGGGGGCGGCCTCGCCCGGCGCGATCGCCCGGGCAGGGGCCGCGGCGAGCGCGGCCGCCGCGGCGGCGGTCAGGACGAATCGTCTCATCGCCGTCGCGAACACGCGGGAAGCGGAGTTGTTCCTCATCGGGCGGCCCGGGGAGCCATGCCAATGTCATTATAGGCCCGGCCGCGGGCGGCACGCGAGTCCCGGGAGTTCGGGGTCAGAGCCGTAATACTTGGCACCAATCACGGTGGCAAGGCCGCAACGCCCCACAGGCCAAGTATTACGGCTCTGACCCCGAATTCCCATCACCGTGGCAAGGCCGCAACGCCCCGCAGGCCAAGTATTACGGCTCTGACCCCGAATTCCCCCTCAGGCGTTGAGCCGGTCGAGGAGCGCGGCGAGCTTCGCCGGCGAGTCGGTGCGCTTCATCCGGTCGACGATCGGGCGCGCAGCCGCGACGTCCGAGGTCAGCACGCGCTGCTTGACCGTCGGCACGTGCGCCGGGTGCATCGAGAAGTTGCGCAGGCCCAGGCCCAGCAGCAGGCGCGTCAGCCCGACCTCGCCCGCCATCTCGCCGCACACCGCGATCGGGACCTTCGCCTTGCTCGCGGCCGAGATCGCGAGCGCGATCAGCTTGATGATCGCCGGGTGCAGCGGGTCGTACAGGTGCGACACCGCCTCGTCGGAGCGGTCGACCGCGAGCGTGTACTGGATCAGGTCGTTCGTGCCGATCGACAGGAAGTCGAGCTTCGCGAGGAAGCCGCCGATCGCGAGCACCGCCGCCGGGACCTCGATCATGCCGCCGACCTCGACGCCGTCGTCGTACGGCACGCCGCGCTCGCGCAGCGTCTCCTTCGCCTGGTCAATCATCGCGAGCGTCGCGTCGATCTCGGCGACCGACGCGAGCATCGGGATCAGGATGCGCACCTTGCCGTAGTGCGAGGCGCGCAGGATCGCGCGGAGCTGCGTCAGGAAGAGCCTGGGTTCGGCCAGGCAGAAGCGCACCGCGCGCAGCCCGAGCGCCGGGTTGGGCGCCACGCGCGCGAGGCCGTCGAGCTCCTCCTTCTGCTTGTCCGCGCCCAGGTCGAACGTGCGGATCGTCACCGGCTTGCCGGCCAGCCCGGCGGCGACCGCGCGGTACGCCTCGAACTGCTCGTCCTCGGTCGGCAGCCCCTCGCGGTTCAGGTACAGGAACTCGGAGCGGAACAGGCCGACGCCGCTCGCGCCGCTCTCGAGGACCTGGGCGAGGTCACCGGGCAATTCGATGTTCGCGTGGAGCTCGACGCGCTGGCCGTCGATCGTCTCGGCCGGCTTGCCGCGCAGCCTCTTGAGCTTCTGCCGCTCGAGGTCGAGCTCGCTCTGCTTCAGCCGGTACTCGGCGAGGACCGAGCGGTCGGGGTTGACGATGACGACGTGCTGCGCGCCGTCGACGATCAGCATCTCGCCGTCGTGGATCAGCTGGCGCGCGTTGTGCGTGGCGACGACCGCCGGCACCGCGAGGCTCCGCGCGACGATCGCGGTGTGCGAGGTCACGCCGCCCAGGTCGGTCAGGAACGCGGCGAAGTGGTGCTGCTTGAACTGGATCACGTCGGCCGGCGACAGGTCGTGCGCGACCAGGATCGTCCGCTCCTCGGCGAAGGAGGTCGGGAGCGACCCGGGCTTGCCCATCAGCCGCTTCAGCACGCGTTCGACGACCTGCACGACGTCGGCCTTGCGCTCGCGCAGGTAGAGGTCCTCGATCTGCTCGAACTGCTCGATCAGGACGTTCATCTGCTGGGTGAGCGCCCACTCCGCGTTGCAGCGCTGCTCGGCGATGATCCGCTTCGGCGCCTCCGAGAGCGTCGGGTCGTTCAGGATCATCCAGTGCACGTCGAGGAACGCGCCGAACTCGCCCGGGACCTCGCCCGAGCGGGTCATCGCGCCGTGGAGCGCGGTGAGCTCCTTCTGCACCTCGTCGATCGCGAAGTCGAGACGCGCGATCTCCTGCTCGACGCGCGAGGGCGGCACCGTGTAGTGCGCGACCTCGAGCGTCGCGTGCGAGACGAGCTGCGCGCGGCCGATCGCGATGCCGGCGGAGACGCCGATGCCGTGGAGCGCGAACGAGACCATCGGCGGTCAGCCGGGCGCGCCCGCGCCGGAGGCGGCCGCGCGCGCCGGCTGCACCGGCACGCGCGAGCGGCGAAACGGAGCCCCCGTCAACTGCGGTCGCCCGGCGCCACGAGCACCGCGACCACCGCCTCGATCGCCGCCTGCTCGTCCGGCCCCTCGGTCTCGAGCCGCACCGTCGCGCCCATCGCCGCGGCGAGCATCAGCACGGCCATGATGCTGCGCGCGTTCGCGCGCCGTTCGCCGACCGTCAGCATCACCCGGCTCGAGAACCGGCCGGCGACCTTCACGATGCGCGCCGCCACGCGCGCGTGGAGCCCCTTCGCGTTGCGAAGCCTGATCTCGCGGACCTGCATCGTCGTCCTCCTTCCTCGGATCGGCAGCGCGCCGCCCGTCGCGGACGGCGCTCCGCCTATGGATCCGTTCTACCGCGCGAGGGTTCCGCAACGATGACACTTTCCGGCCTCGTCCGACGTCGCCGGCGGGCGACGGGCGCCCCGGCGTGAGCGTTCACTGTCCCTCGCCGAAGTAGTCGGCGACGAGCGCGCACAGCGCGTTCATCGCCTCGTCCTCGTCCGGCCCGCTCGTCTCGAGCGTCACCTTCGACCCCTTGCCGGCCGCGAGCATCATCACGCCCATGATGCTCTTCGCGTTCACGCGCCGGCCGTTGCGCCCGATGTGGACGTCGCTCTGGAAGCGCGACGCCAGCTGCGTCAGCTTGGCGGAGGCGCGCGCGTGCAGGCCGAGCCTGTTGACGATCTCAATTTCGCGTTGCGGCATAGACCGGATCGGCCGAGAAGCGCATCACGCCGTCGCGCCCGCCCGAGACCGCCTTCGTCACGATCGTCTCCATGCCGCGCCCGCGGTAGGTGAACGCGCGTACGAGCATCGGAAGGCTGACGCCGGCGACAGCCTCGACGCGCCCGGGCACGATGAGCTTCCGCGCGAGGTTCGACGGCGACGCGCCGTAGATGTCGGTGAGGATCAGGACGCCCTCGCCGGTGTCCAGCTTCGCGATCAGCGCCCGCGCCGCCGGGACGAGGTCGAGCGGGTCGTCGGTCCCCCGGACGGACATCGAGTCGAACTGCGGCGGCCGCGTGCCGAGCACGTGCGTGACGGCCCGGACGAGGCTGTCGCCGAGGGTATCGTGAGCGATGACCAGGAGGCCGATCATGCGGGCGATCCGCGCCGCGGCCTGCAGCCGCGGCGGAGCCGGACGATGGTAGCACGCGCGCTCCGGCGCGCCGCGCCCCCGGCGGCGTTCATGTTGCTCTGCGACATGCGCCCCGCCTGCGGTCAGCGGCCGATCGCCGAGACCAGCGCGTCCGCGAACATCCCGGCTACGTCGAAACCGGTCTGCTCGGCGATCTCGACGAAGCAGGTCGGGCTCGTCACGTTGACCTCGGTGAGGAACGGCCCGATCACGTCGAGCCCCACGACCAGCAGCCCTTCGGCCCAGAGCGAGGGCCCCAGCGCCTTCGCGATCTCGCGGTCGCGGTCGTTGAGCGGCCGGGCGACGCCGCGGCCGCCCGCGGCCAGGTTGCCCCGCGTCTCGCCGGGCTTCGGGATCCGCGCGAGCGCGTAGGGCACGGGCTCGCCGGCGATCAGGATCACGCGCTTGTCGCCGTCGACGACCTCGGGGATGTAGCGCTGGATCATCACGGTCCGCCGGCCGTGGTGGCTCACGGTCTCGACGATCACGTTGCGGTTGGGATCGTCGGAGCGCACGCGGAAGATCGACGTGCCGCCCATGCCGTCGAGCGGCTTCACGATCGCGTCGGCGTGCTCGTCGATGAACGCGTCGATCAGCGCGGCGTCGCGCGTGACCAGCGTCGGCGCGATGTAGTCGCCGAACTTCGCGATCGCCATCTTCTCGTTGTGGTCGCGGATCGCCCGCGGCCGGTTGAAGACGCGCGCGCCCTCGCGCTCGGCCCCCTCGAGCAGGTAGGTCGAGTACACGTACTCCATGTCGAACGGCGGGTCCTTGCGCATCACGACCGCGTCGTAGTCGGCGAGCCGCCGGCGCCCGGGCTCCGCCGCGCGGTACCAGGGGTGGTCGCCGTCGAAGAGCTCGAGCTCGCGGGCCAGCGCGGACGTCGTGCCGGCCTCCCAGCTCAGGTCGGGCTGCAGGATCGCGTGCGCGCGGTGCCCGCGCCGCGCGAGCGCGCGCATCATCGCGATGCTCGAGTCCTTGTAGGCCTTGAGCTCGTGGAGCGGGTCGACGACGAAGGCGACGTCCATGCCGTGATTCCGAAGGGCGTGTGGCCCCGCATTCTACGCGGCGGCGGCGGCGAGCCCGGCGAGCCTGCGCTGCATCGCGAGCACGTCGCCGGGACCCGGCACGCGCGCCGCGTAGAAGTGCGGAGACCCCTGCGGCGCGGCGAGCGCGGGAAACTTCGCCCGGAAGCGCGCGGCGTAGCGTGACCAGTCGCCGCCGAAGTCCCCCTTCGACTCGTGCACGAGGCCGAGGTCGCAGGCCACCGCCAGCCGGAAGCCCGCCCGGTGCGCGCGGTAGCTGAAGTCGAGGTCGTACAGGT
Source organism: Burkholderiales bacterium (assembly GCA_046347845.1). GTDB lineage: Bacteria > Pseudomonadota > Gammaproteobacteria > Burkholderiales > Casimicrobiaceae > VBCG01. The sequence continues at coordinate 194,624 of JAXMFH010000002.1, forward strand.
GGAATCCGTCGAACGTCTCCGCGTCGAAGGGGACCGCCGCCGCGGCTTCGCGACGGCACGCGACGAACACGCCGTCGAGCGCCTCGATGCCGGTGACGAACGGCGCGTCGAGGCTCATCGCGGTCGCCTCGTAGTCCGCGTCGCCGGGCCGGTGGTAGGTGACCCAGCCGTGCAGCCACGGGTGCCCCGCCCAGAACACGGCCGGTCCGGTGACCCGCGTCGCGCCCGCCACGCCGACCGCGTCCGCGTGCGTCAGGTGCCGCGCGAGACGCGCCGCGGCATCCGGCGCCAGCAGGTCGATGTCGTCGTGGCAGAACACGACCGCGTCGCCGCGCGAGCGCGCGTAGCCGCGGTTGTAGCCTTCGCACAGCGACGCCGCGTCGGGAATCCGGATCACCTCGTGCTCGATCCCGGCGAAGCGCGCCGCGATCGTGCGCTCGAGCGACGCGAACTTCGCGTCGTCGATGCTGCAGACGACGAACGAGAAGCTCGCGGGCGCGGGCCGTGGGCCGGCGCCGGCGAGCGGAAGCGGCGGCGACGCCTCGCCGCGATCGGCGGCCGCGATCTCGACGATCGCCTGCATCGCGGCGTACGCGGACGGGTCGCGCCGCACCAGCGCGACGAGCACGCGGGCGGCGAGCGGCGGGTCGCCGCCGGCCGCCAGCGCCCTGCCGAGCGCGACCGCGTGCCGGCCGAGCGCGCCCGGGTCGGCGGCGGCGCGCCGCCACGCGGCGAGCGCGAGCGCGCGATCGCCCGCCGACTGCCACGCGTTGCCCGCGTTGAACGCGCACACGGCGCCGCCGCCCAGCGATTCCGCGGTCTCGTAGCTGCGGGCCGCGGCCGCGGGATCGCCCAGGCGGGCGGCCGCCTGTCCGGCGAGCTGGTGCGCCTGCGGGGACGCCGGATCGTCCGCGATCCACGCGCGCGCCTCGGCGAGCGCGTCCGCGTAGCGCGACTCGCGCCACGCGGCGAGCCCGCGCTCGCGGTGCGCGGAGGCGCTCGTCCCGCGCGTCATGGTCCCGCGAGCCACGCCGCCGCCGCGTCGCATTCGGCGTAGCCGAAGTGCCGGACCTCGGCGTGCACGAAGTGCCGCGCGATCTGCGGCGCGATCGAGAGGAACGTGCTGTCGGACACGATCGCAACGCGCCGGATCCTCGGCAGGTGCGCCCGGACGAACCCGACGTGGCCGAGGAACGCGCCGAAGTCCTCCCAGCCGGGGAAGGTCTTGGCGTGGATCAGGAGGCCGGCGAGGCGGCCGTGCTCGGCGATCCAGGGGTCGACCTCGGCCGCGACCGCGTCGAAGTCGGCGGCGGTCAGCGGGCCGGACGGCGCGAGCGTGAGGACGCCGGTCTCGCGGGAGAGCTGGTGGGCGAGCATCGCGCGTGACCCTCGGTGAGGACGGTCTTTCACTATAGCGCGCCGCCGCGGGCGTGCACGCGCCGCCGCCCGCTCGCCCGACCCGCCTACAATCGCCGCCATGACGACCCGCTACGCCGTCGACGCCGACATCGCGCGCGCCGCGACGCTCGACGCCGCGTTCTACCGCGACGACGCGGCGTGGGAGGCGGTCCGCGACCGGGTGTTCGCCCGGAGCTGGCAGTGGCTGGGCGACCTCGCCGACGTCGCCGCGCCCGGATCGCTATCGCCGCGGGGGCTCGCGCGCGACCGCGAGGGGACGCTGCGCTGCCTGTCGAACGTGTGCACGCACCGCGGCAACCTGCTCGTCCGCGAGGCGTGCGGGGCGCGCGAGATCCGTTGCGGCTACCACTCGCGCCGGTTCGACCTGGCCGGCCGCGTGACGTTCATGCCCGGGTTCGGCGGCGTGCAGGGCTTCCCGTCCCCGGCGGACGACCTGCCCGAGGTCGCGCTCGCGCACTGGGCGCTCTACGTCGAGAACTACCTCGAGGGCTTTCACATTCCGTTCGTCCACCCGGCGCTCGCGGCGGCGATCGACTGCGCGAGCTACGAGACGAAGCTCCATCGCTACTCGAGCGTCCAGGTCGCGAGGGCGTCGCCCGGGACCGCCGCGTTCCGGTCGGCCGACCCCGGCATCGCACCGATCGCCGCGCGCTACTGGTGGATCTTCCCCAACCTGATGGTGAACGCGTACCCGTGGGGCCTCTCGTTCAACCTCGTGCTGCCGGTCTCGCCCGAGCGCACGCGCGTCGCGTTCCGGAGCTACGTGGCGGATGCGTCGACGCTCGAGACCGGCGCCGGCGGGAACCTCGACGCGGTCGAGCGCGAGGACGAGGTGATCGTCGAGGCGGTGCAGCGCGGCGGCCGGTCGCGCCTCTACCGGGGCAGCCGCTACTCGCCGTCGCGCGAGCGCGGCGTCCACCACTTCCACCGGCTGCTGGGCGAGTTCCTGCGCTCGCCCTCGCCGGCGGCATCCCGATGACCGTCCCGCACGGGGACCTCGCCGCCCGCGCCCGCGAGACGCTCGCGCGCGTGTTCGGGCACGACGCGTTCCGCGGTCCGCAGGAGGCGATCGTCCTGCACGTCGCGCAGGGCGGCGACGCGCTCGTGCTGATGCCCACCGGCGCGGGCAAGAGCCTCTGCTACCAGGTGCCCGCGCTCCTGCGCGAAGGCTGCGCGGTCGTCGTCTCGCCGCTGATCGCGCTGATGGCCGACCAGGTCTCCGCGCTCACTCAGCTCGGCGTGCGCGCCGCGTACCTCAACTCGACGCTGGAAGCGCGCGAGGCCGCCCGGATCGAGCGCGCGTTCGTCGCGGGCGACCTCGACCTCCTCTACGTCGCCCCGGAGCGGCTCCTGACGCCGCGCTGCCTCGATCTCGTCGACCGCGCGAAGGTCGCGCTGTTCGCGATCGACGAGGCGCACTGCGTTTCCCAGTGGGGTCACGACTTCCGGCCCGAGTACCTGGGGCTCTCGGTGCTCCACGAGCGCTGGCCGGACGTGCCGCGCATCGCGCTCACCGCGACCGCGGATCCGCTGACGCGGCGCGAGATCGCCGAGCGGCTCGCGCTCGGGCGCGCGAAGCTGTTCGTGTCGAGCTTCGACCGGCCCAACATCCGCTATACCATCGTCGACAAGGACGGTCTCCCCCCGGAGCGCGCTGCGCGCGCCTCCCCCCGGGGGGCGCCGCGCCCTCGGGGTGGCCCGGCGGGCGCGGCCCGCGCCGAGTTGCTCGCGTTCATCCGCGAGCAGCACGACGGCGAGGCGGGCATCGTCTACTGTTTGTCGCGACGCAAGGTCGACGAGACCGCGGCGTGGCTCGCCGGCAAGGGCGTCGACGCCGTTCCCTACCACGCGGGGATGGAAGCGGCCGATCGCGCCGCGAACCAGATGCGCTTCCAGCGCGACGACGGCGTGGTCGTCGTCGCGACGATCGCGTTCGGCATGGGCATCGACAAGCCCGACGTGCGCTTCGTCGCGCACCTCGACCTGCCGAAGAGCATCGAAGGCTATTACCAGGAGACCGGGCGCGCCGGCCGCGACGGCCTGCCCGCCGACGCGTGGATGGCCTACGGGCTGGCCGACGTCGTCCAGCAGCGGCGGCTGATCGAGCAGTCCGAGGCGAGCGACGCGTTCAAGCGCGTGTCGGGCGCGAAGCTCGACGCGCTGCTCGGCCTCGCCGAGACCGCCGGGTGCCGGCGCGTGCGCCTGCTCGACTACTTCGGCGAGGCGAGCGGTCCGTGCGGCAACTGCGACAACTGCCTCGCGCCGCCGGAGACCTGGGACGCGACCGAGGCGGCGCGCAAGGCGCTCTCCGCGATCTACCGGACCGGCCAGCGCTTCGGCGCTTCGCACGTGATCGACGTGCTGCGCGGCAAGGGCGGCGACAAGGTCTCGCGCTGGGGGCACGACCGGCTGACCGTGTTCGGGATCGGCGCGGACCTCGACGAGGCCGCGTGGCGCGGCGTGTTCCGGCAGCTTGTCGCACAGGGGCTCGTCCGCGTGAACCACGAGGCGCACGGCGCGCTCGAGCTCGCGGAGGCGAGTCGCGGCGTGCTGCGCGGCGAGGCGACGGTCGCGATGCGGCGGACCGTCGCCCGTCCCGCGAAGACCCCGAAGCCGCGCGGCGAGGCCGCCGCGCTCGATGCCGGCGCGCGCGGCCTGTTCGACGCGCTGAAGGCGTGGCGGCTCGAGCAGGCGAAGCTGCAGGGCGTGCCGGCCTACGTGATCCTCCACGACCGCACGCTCGCCGCGATCGCCGAGGCGCGGCCGGCTTCGCTCACCGAGCTCTCGCGCATCGGCGGCATCGGCGCGGCGAAGCTCGACCGCTACGGCGCCGCGATCGTCGCGCTCTCCGGCGGCCGGGCCTGATCGCCCGGCCGGGCGGTCACCGGGACTTCGAGTGCGGGCGGCGCGAGCCGCGGCGCTCACCGCCCGCGCGATGCGCGTCCTGCGACGACCGCCGCCCGTGGCCGTGCCCGCGCGCAGCCTCGCCCGGCTGCGCGTGCCGTCGATCGTGCCCGCGCGCGTCGGCGTGCCCGCTGGCGCGCGGCGCGGACGGCTGCCGGGCGCGGGCGTGCGACGCCGGCGACGCCTGCGCCGGCCGCTGCCCGCGCTGCTGCTTGAACACCGGCTGCGCGCGCTCGGAAGGATCGGGCTCGAAGCCGGCGACCGTCTCGCGCGGGATCGCACGGCGGATCAGCCGCTCGATGTCGCGCAGGAACGGGTGCTCGTCGACGCAGACGAGCGAGATCGCCTCGCCGTCGGCGCCGGCCCGCCCGGTGCGGCCGATGCGGTGCACGTAGTCCTCGGGCACGTTGGGCAGGTCGTAGTTGACGACGCGCGGCAGCTCCGCGATGTCGATGCCGCGCGCGGCGATGTCGGTCGCCACGAGCACGTCGACGCCGCCCGACTTGAAGTCGGCGAGCGCGCGGGTGCGCGCGCCCTGGCTCTTGTTGCCGTGGATCGCCTGCGCGCGGATGCCGTCGCGCCCGAGCGCCTGCGCCAGCTTGTCGGCGCCGTGCTTGGTGCGCGTGAACACGAGCACCTGGTTCCAGCGGTGCGTGCCGATCATCCACGACAGGAGCTCGCGCTTGCGGTCGCGGCCGACCGCGACGACCCGCTGCCGGATCGCCTCGACCGTCGAGTTGCGCGGCGCGACCTCGATCGTGCGCGGCCGGTCCAGCAGCCGCTCGGCGAGCGCCTTGATCTCGTCGGGGAAGGTCGCCGAGAAGAGCAGGTTCTGGCGCTTCGCGGGCAGCAGCGCGAGGATGCGGCGGATGTCGGGCAGGAAGCCCATGTCGAGCATCCGGTCGGCCTCGTCGAGGACGAGGATCTCGACCGTCGACAGGTCGACGTTGCGCTCGCCCGCGTGGTCGAGCAGCCGGCCGGGCGTCGCGACGACGATGTCGACGCCGCGCTTCAGCTGCGCCGCCTGCGGGCCGAAGCCGACGCCGCCGAACAGCGTCATCGACGAGTGGCGCAGGTACTTGCCGTAGGTGCGGATCGACGCCTCGACCTGCGCGGCGAGTTCGCGCGTCGGCGCGACCACGAGCGCGCGCACGGGCCGGCGGGCGCCGGGGCGGCCGTGTTTCGCGTAAGGCGACGGCCCGGCGGACAGGCGCTGCAGCATCGGCAGCACGAAACCGGCCGTCTTGCCGGTGCCGGTCTGCGCGCCGGCGAGCAGGTCGCCGCCCGCGAGCACCGCGGGGATGGCCTGCGCCTGGATCGGCGTGGGGGTGGTGTAACCGTGTTCAGCGACGGCGCGCACGAGCGCGTCGGACAGGTCGAGCGAGGGGAACGACATAGGTGCTTTCGAAAACGCTCGGCCAGTCGCCCGGTCGGGGCGGCCAGTCATAGCCAAACGGAGGGGACTGCGAAGGTCGGAATCGACTGCGGCAGGGGGACTGGAACAAGTGCCGCAGCGCGAAGGATACACGATTTCCCCGGTCCGTGCCGGTGGCTTGACAGGTTCGCGTCCGCGCGGTCTAATTTATATAGACTGGTCTATTTATCGAGCCCCCGGATGACGACGACGAAAGGCGCGGCCTCGAAGGAGCGGATGCTCGACGCGGCGATCGGGCTCATGCGGCGTGGCGGGCTCGCCGCGGCCGGCATGAACGAGATCGTCGCCGCGAGCGGCGCGCCGAAGGGTTCCCTCTACCACTTCTTCCCGGAGGGCAAGCGCCAGCTCGCGTCCGAGGCGCTCGGCCGCTACGCCGGCCGCATCCACGCGAACCTCGAGGCGAGCCTCGCCTCCGCGCGCACCCCCGGCGGCAAGGTGCGGGCGCTGTTCCGCGGGCTCGAGCGCCGGCTCGTCGAGGCGGGATACGGGCAGAGCTGCGCGGCGGGGGCGGTGACGCTCGACCTCGACGAGGACCTCGAGCCGGTCCGGCTCGCCGCGGGCGCCGCGTTCGACGACTGGCGCGCTCTGATCGCCCGTCACTTCGACATCCCGGACCGCGCGCGCCGCGACGCCTTCGCCGGGCTCGTCCTCACCGCGATCCAGGGCGGCTACGTCCGCGGCCGCGCCGAACGGAGCGTCCGGCCCTTCCGCGAGGCCGCCGCGTGGCTGGCGGAGATCGCGGAGCGCGAAGCGGGCGCGGCCTCTCCCGTCCGCCGGTCAACCCGAAGGAACCTGCGATGAACGCACCGTCGATCTCGATCCGCGAGCGGGTGAGCGAACAGGAATGGGAACAGCGCCTCCACCTCGCCGCCTGCTACCGGCTCGCGGCGGCGAGCGGGTGGGACGACCTCGTGTTCACGCACGTCTCGGCGCGCGTCCCGGGGACCGACCACCACTTCCTGATCAACCCCTACGGCATGACCTTCGACGAGATCACCGCGTCCTCGCTCGTCAAGATCGACCTCGAGGGCCGCAAGGTCATGGACAGCCCCTACGACGTGAATCCGGCGGGCTTCACGATCCACAGCGCGATCCACGCGGCGCGCGAGGACGCGATCTGCGTGATGCACCTGCACACGCTCGACGGCGTCGCGCTGTCCGCGCGGCCCGAGGGCGTGCTGCCAGTCTCGCAGCAGTCGATGATGGTGCTCTCGTCGCTCGCCTACCACGACTACGAGGGCATCGCGCTCGACGAGGACGAGAAGCCGCGGCTCGTCCGCGACCTGGGCGACCGCCGCTTCCTGATGCTGCGCAACCACGGCCTGCTGACCGTGGGCGAGAGCGTCGGCGAGGCCTTCGTCGCGATGTACCTGTTCCAGTCGACCTGCACGATCCAGCTGCGCGCGCAGGCGGGCGGCGGCGAGCTCCTGCGGATTCCCGCGGACGTCCTCGCGGCGGGAGAGGCCCAGTGGCGGGCCGTGACGCGGCGTGCGGGCGGATCGATCGCGTGGCCCGCGCTGCTGCGCCGCCTGGACCGCCGGGATCCTACCTGGCGCGATTAGGGCCTGTTGGCGCTACCGGGGCACTCGCGCCGGGGTCGTCACGCCGGCGCGCCACGCCGCCAGCGCCTCGCGCGCGCTCTGGTAGCCGATTTCGACGATCGGCGCGTACTGGTCGAACGCGAGGATCGGGTAGTCGTCGAGCTTCGGCTCGATCAGGAGGTCGGCGAGCGCGCGGAACGCGGGCTGGCGCATCCGGTTCGCGCTGTTGATCTCGGTGGCCCGCATCACGCTGCCGAGGATCGACGGGGCGCGCGTCTTCGAGCCGAAGAGCCCGAGCCGCCCCTTGAGCGCCTCCCAGCCCGACAGGCTGGGCCCGAAGTGGTAGCGCTTCTGCTTGTCGTCGGTGGGCATCGGGTTCAGGCCGATGACGGTCCCGCCCTCGCAGCGCTCGCGCATCACGTCGAGCGGCATGTTGTTCATCACGTTGCCGTCGACCAGCACGTCGCCGTCGTGGTGCAGCAGCGGCGGGAAGATCGCGGGGATCGCCGTGCTCGCGCGCACCGAGTGCCACACCGGTCCGCGCTCGTGGATCACGGGCCGCGCGCGCGAGAGGCTCGACGACACCGCGAACAGCGGCGTCCAGAGATCCTCGACGCGGACCTCGCCGAACAGGCGCTGGAAGAACGACGTGACCTTGCGCGCCGCCATCAGCGACGTGAGCGGCAGCGTGTGGTCGAGGAGCTTGCGGCGCGACGCGAACACCTTCGCGATCTCGAGCATGTCGTCGGCGCCGAGGCCGTGCGCGTAGGCGCCGGCGATCACCGCGCCGATGCTCGTGCCGCCGACCACGTCGACGTCGATCCCCTGCTCGGCGAGCGCGCGGAACATCCCGATGTGCGCGAAGCCCCGCGCGCCGCCCCCGCCCAGCACGACCCCGACCGCGCGCCCGCCGATGCGCCGCGCGAGCCGCTCGACGTCGCGGTCGTTCGACGGACGCACGTGGTGGTGCGCGGCGACCTCGCGCGGCGCGAGCCACCTCGCGGTGTGCGCGGGACGGGCGCAGTCGTCGCGCTGCACGAGCACGAGCTCGCGGCGCGCCGCGAGCCCCATCGACGCGATCGCCTGCTCGGTCTCGCCGGGCGCCGGATCGTCCGAGGCGTTCGCGACGACGAGCACGCGGTCGGCCTGGCGCAGGCAGCGCCGCGTCCACGGCGTCCACCCGGCATCGGCCTCGAGCACGACGTGGCCATGTCCGCGCTCCAGCGCCGACAGCCACGAGACGATCGACGCGTGGGAGGCGTCGCCGTCCGCCGCCTGCGCGGCACCGGGCCGGCCGATCGCTCGGTCGACGTCCACGCTCGAGACGCGCACCGCGCTTCCGTCGCGGGCGAGGGCCGACGTCAGCCGGTCCGCGAGCGTCCCCAGGGGAACCCCGGGGCCGGCCGGGACCAGCGCGATCGTGATCGGCGCGGAGCCGCCGCGCGCCGGGAGCTGTGACGAGCGGCGCAGCCGGATGGCCGCCGCGCGCGCGAGCTGCATCATCGCCTGCGGATGCCGGTCGAGCAGCGCGTCGAAGGCCGTCTTCGGGAGCCTCACGAGGTCGCTGTCGCGCAGCGCGACGACCGTCGCGGCGCGCGGCTCGCCGGTGAGAAGCCCCAGCTCGCCCACCGCCGATCCCCGGCCCGACTCCTCGAGCACGCGCATGCCTCCCATGGCGTCCTCGGCGACCGCGCGCAGTCGCCCGTTCACGACGACGTAGACGTCGTCGCCGCGGTCCCCTTGGCGGAAGAGCGTCTCGCCGCCCGCGAGCGAAACCCAGTCGAGCTTCGATCCGACCTCGGCGAGCGCCGGCCCGTCGAGCGGCCCAAACGCTTCGGTCAGCGCGTCCGCGAGCTCCGCGCGGTGCGCGGGGTCCAGCATTTCGTCGTGCATCGGCCCGATGATCGCCCGCCGGAGCGGCCCGGCGCAAGCGCGGCCGCCTCACTTGCCGAGCATGTGGAGCTGCCAGAGGTCCTTGTGGCTCATGTGCAGCATCGGCTTCAGCGCGAGCCGCCCGGTCGGGCCGATGCTCTTCTCGAGGTACGCCATCTCGGCGAACTTCTCGCGCGTCGCCTCGTCGGGCGGGAGGTCGAACCCGTTCTCGCGCATCATCAGCACGCCCTTGGCGCGCAGCGCGAGCTCGGTGTGCAGCCTCAGGTAGCACAGCAGGTCCGCGACGACGGGGCCGTGGAAGCGCTCCCTGAGCGAATGAAGGTACATGCCGGCCGGCGAGTCGGCGAAGCGGCCCGAGTTGATCGACTCGAGCATCGCGGTGTCCGCATCGAAGCCGCGGCCGAGCCAGTCGCCGACCGACCGCTCGCTGCGGTCGAAGACGACGTACATCGTGAGCGGAACCACGACGAGCACCGCGAGCGTCGCGAAGAGCGGCGCGGCCGCCAGGTGGTTGTAGGCCGAGTGGAGCGCGACGGCGAGCGCGAGCCCCGGCACGAACGCGATCCCCGCCGCCCGCCCGGCGCGCTCGAGCATCGCCAGGCCCATCATCGCGAACGTCGCGGTGACGCCGCCGTGCATCACGGCGGTGCCGAAGCCGCGCACGATCCAGGTGGGCAGCCCCGCGCCGGGGACGAGACGCTGGTACTGGAGGTTCTCGACGATCGCGAAGCCCGCGCCGACCGCGAAGCCGAGGATCGCGGCATCGACCAGGAAACCCACGCGGTTCGCGCGGATCAGCGCGACGATCACGAGGCCCTTCGCGACCTCCTCGACCAGCGGGCCGACGTAGCGGGAGTAGGTTCCGAGCTCGACCCCGAGCCGGCCGAGCAGCCAGCCGTTCGCGAAATAGCAGGCGACCGCCGCGACGACGCCGGCGATCACGACGAGGACGACGACGCGCATCGCGACCAGCTTGTAGCTGTCGAGGAACACCAGCGCGGCGAGGAATCCCAGCACCGGCGAGAGGCCCACGAGCACGTGCAGGGCGAGGGCGAACGTCATCGCGGCGCTACATGATCTTGAGCGAGAGCATCCATTCGTCGCCGGCGCGCTTCCCGCCGTTGAAGCCGACCGCGTAGCCGGCCGAGAGCGTCATGTCGTACCAGTGGAACACCGAGATCCGGAAGTCGAGCTGGAGGCCGACGTTCTGGTAATCCTTCCGGTAGGTCGAGCTGTCCGGGTCGGTCCACAGCGCGGACGCGAACACTGCCGGCCGCACCCACGACAGATGGGCCATCGGGGTGCCCGCCCGCTCGAACGCGTAGGGCGGCAGGTTCCACTCGAGCATCGGGCGCACGAACGTGAGGCCCGAGAGCTCGTTGATGCCGAATCCCGGGAACGACTCCCACTCGCGGTAGCGCTTGACCGACCGGCTGTCGACGTAGTTGTTGCCGAAACCGCCGAAGTAGAAGTTGGCGACCGGGTCGTCGCGGTCACCGCTCGACGCGCCGGCCACGGTCCGCACCCAGACCGACGAGTTGCCCGTCGGCAGCGCCCAGCCGTAGTCGAAGCTTCCCCTGACCTGCCCCGACGCGCCATACCCCGGCTGGTTCGCCGTGCCCACCACCGACCACGCGATCCCCTTCTCGTCGTCGACCGCGCCGATCGAGCGGCGCACGTCGGTGTAGTAGAGCCCGACCTCGCCGGTGAGCAGGTGATCCGACGTCGTTCCGACGTTCTGCGCGCCGGGCAGCGTGTCGATCTTGTCGTACCACGCGACGTCGAACTTGAGGTCCAGCCTGCGCGGCTCGTCCCAGATCACGATGTGGTCGTAGCCGAGCTTCGCCGCCCAGCCCTTCCGGCTGCGCTCGACCGGGCCGAAGATGTCGTAGAAGTCCGAGCGGTTCCACGAGAGCGCGCCCCGGTATCCGAGGTAGTTGCCCGCGACCTCGACGTGCGCGCGCTCGTTCGACGGCAGGCTGTCGCTCGGCGTGTACGCGACCGTGACGCCGAGGTTGAGGAAGTTGACGGGGTCCGAGAAGTTGAACCGATACCCGACGCCGACCCGGCTCTTGTAGCCCTGCAGCACCGGGTAGGCGTTCTCGAGCGACACCTGGCGCCAGGGCAGGAACGGTCCCTCGCGGATCACCTCCTTCTCGAACGCGGCGGCGCTCGCCGGCGGCACCTGCCACCCCTGGACCTCCGGGTACTTCCCGGCGACCTCGGCACCGAGGAACGTGACGGCGCTCACGTCCTCGAGCGGTTGGGGCTCGATGATCGCCGGCACGAATCCGTCCGCCGTGTAGGTCAGCACAACGAGCTTGCCGTCGGCGGTGGGCAGCGGGCGGAAGTAGCCGGTCTCCGCGTTCGACACCGCGACGATGTCGCCGGTGGCGACGTCGTAGCGGAAGATGTTGGACACGCCCGTGTAGTAGCTGCTGCCGTAGAGATACCGCCCGTCCTTCGAGAACACGAAGCTCTCGGGCACCGACTGGCCGAACTTGAACTCGGAGAGCGGCTTCACGTCGCCGGCCATCAGGCTCTCGATGTTCCAGACGCGCACGAACTGGTCGCCGCTCGTCTCGCTCACCGACGCCGACAGCCGCTTGCCGTCCGGCGACACGTCGAGGTCGTAGGGAACGTTGCCGTAGGCGAATGCCGCGACGCGACGCCACTCGTCGTAGGGCGGGGCCAGGCGGACGATCGCCGCGAAGCCGTCCTGGTGCCGGACGCCCCAGATCGACTTGTCGACCGGATTCACGACCATCTCGCCGATGCGCGCGTCCTCGAAGATCATGCGTGAGGCACCGGTCTTCACGTCCACGGCCATCAGGTCGCGGAACGCGAGGTTGTCGTTCGTGTAGAAGAGCGTCCCGGTCGACGGGTCGTAGGCGATCGACGCGACCTTGTAGAGCATCGCGCGCTTGATGTCGGCGAGCCGGCGGACCTCGCCCGTGCGCAGGTCGATCGCGCCGACGTGCTCGACGGTGCCCGGGTAGCGGAACGCGCCGTAGAGCGTGCCGGTCGACTCGTCGAGCGCCATGCGCGAGATCGAGCCGACCGCGCCGGCTCCGAGGATCCGGTGCTGCGTGATCGGGAACTTGCGCACCGCGGCCAGGTTGGCGCGCTGGAACGCGTGCTCGAACGCGATCCAGTCGGCCCACGCGTCGTCGAGCGGGCGCCCGAAGACGAGCCGGAACTGGTCCGCGTAGTTGCGCGCGCTGCCCTCGTCGCGCCGGATCCAGTTCACCACCTTGTCGGGCCCGTAGGTGTAGGCGAGCCAGGTCATGAACCGCGCGCCGTACAGGTAGGCGTTCGCGGTGAACTGGAAGTCCGACCGCATCCCGCGCGACTCGAGACCGAGCGGATCGTAGAAGTGCGCGCCGTCGCGGACCATCGCGCGGAACACCATCTCGTCGTAGCCGCCCTGCGCGCGGCCGAGCCCGCCGCCCATCCAGGTTTCCATGAACACGGCGCCGCCTTCGACGTACCACCGCGGCGCCGTGAACCGGGGGATCGTCAGGTAGCTGTAGAAGAGCGTCTCGGGGTTCTCGGGCCGCGGCTGCACCTTGCCGCCGAAGAAATCGCGCCAGCGACGGTCTTCGTCGTTCGCGAGGTCGCCCTGCGTGACGTGCACGAGCTCGTGGTTCATCAGCGCGTAGAGCCGCTCGGTCGCCGGGTAGGTTTCGAACGCGTGCGACAGCGGCGCGATGTCGAAGATCAGCCGGTTGCGCGGCGCGGCACCCGCGGCGGCGTTGCCGTAGTCGGCGAAGTCCTTGAGCAGGACGGTGACTTTCTCGGTGGGCTGCCAGCCGAAGCGCTTGCGCTGCGCGTCGAGCGAGTTCTGGAACGTGCGGGCCGCGTGCGGCGCGAGGTAGCCGAGCGGCTCGAACCAGATGAGCCGGAGGTCCTTCGTCTCGAGGAACGACATCCCGAGCGGGTTGTCGTCGTCCGCCATCGCGGGCGGCAACCACGCCACGAGCAGCAGCAATCCGACGGCGAGGCGCCGCATCGTCCTTCTCCCCCGGTCAGACGGACCGCCGAAGCATAGGCGGCGAGCGCCAAAAAGCAAACCGCCGGCGCGGGGCCGGCGGTCGCTCATGATGCGAGGTGGAAGGCGGGAGCGCTCGTTAGTTCGCCTGACCCGCGGCCTTGCCCGCCGCGACGCCGGCCGCTTGACCCGCAGCCTGGCCCGCCGCCACGCCGGCCGCTTGACCCGCAGCCTGGCCCGCCGCGACGCCGGCCGCTTGACCCGCCGCCTGACCCGCGGCCGCCTCAGTCCCGGGGATCGGCTCGGTGCGCTGCCGTCCCTGCTGCTGGCCGGGCTGGATGTCGACCGCGGTGTTCTGCGGCGCAACGAACTTCTGGACCGGGACGATCGTGCCGACCGCGTCCTTGCTGCCGGGCGGCACGTCGAGCGCGTAGCCGCCGACGACGATCGCGGCGACCGCGGCGAGGCCGGCGCCGATCCAGATCTTGCGCTTGCTGGACGGTATGTTCTGTTGGTCGCTCATTGTTTCCCCCAGAGGTGCCATCGCCCGGGGTGACCGGTGGATGGGTGCCGACGTTGCCGGGATCGCCCGGTGCGTTTGCGAAGTTACGCCAAATACGCGCGGCTGCGCGGAGAGTTGGTCCCCCGGGCCGCCCGGGGATTGCGGAATATTCGCCATGACGGCCGCCACGAGCCCCTCCGGCGGCCAGGCCGGCGGGATCCGGTGCATCGCGTCGAACAGGGCCTGCCACTGGCCGTAGCGCTCGCGCAGCGCCGGTTCGGCCTCGAGGAGCCGCTCGAGCTCCCGCTTCTCCGCGGGCGCGGCCTCGCCGTCGAGGACCGCGTGCATCAGGCGGATCGCGTCGCTCGAGCTCATCGCACGAAGCCCTGCAGGTCGCCCAGGAGACCGCGCAGCCGCTGCCTCGCCTCGAACAGGCGCGACTTGACCGTCTTCTCGTCCAGGTCGAGGACGTGGGCGATCTCGAGGTAGGACAGGTCGGAGAAATGGCGCAGCATCAGCACGGTCCGGTCGTTCGTCGACATCCTCGTCACCGCGTCGCGCACCCTCGCCGCGAGCTCGGCGTCGCTCGCCTGCCGCTCGGGGTCGTCCCCGTCCGGCCCGGCGACGTCGATCTCCTCGTCGAGGGGATCTTCGTGCCCGCTGCGCCGCAGCACGCTGAGCGCCTCGTTGACCGCGATCCGGTAGAGCCAGCTGAAGAACCGGTATTGCGGGTCATAGTCGTCCAGCCGCTCCGCCACCTTCAGGAACACGCTCTGCGCGACGTCGCTCGCATCCTCGGCGTTGCGCAGCACCCACCAGGCCGCGTTGTAGACCGGCCGCTGGTAGCGCACCACCAGCGCGGCGAACGCCTCGCGGTCGCCCGCCCGGTACCGCTCGATCAGCGTCTCGTCGGCCTCGGTTTCCACAATTACGCGTGACGCCGGGAAAAGTTGGGGACGCGCGCGCCGGCCGGTCCGGCGCTCAGGGGCCGGGAACGATCTCGAAGAGCTGGTCGAAGCCCGAGTACGTGAAGATGTCCTTCAGGTGCGGGCCGACGCCGGCGAGCCGGAGCTTGCCCGAGGAAGCGAGCAGCCGCTTGTGGGTCTTGAGGAGCACGCCCAGGCCGGCGCTCGAGATGTACTCGAGCCCCTTGCAGTCGAGCGTCACGACGCCCTGGAGCTTGTCGAGGAAAGCCTGCGCGGATGCCGCCTGTGCGGCGTCGAGCCTCCCGTTGACGACCACCGCGCCGTCCGGGCCGAGTTCCATCGCGAGCATCGATCTCCTCCGTCGTCCCCGTCATTCCGCTCGAGCGGCGGTCTTGCGGAACGAGATCCGGCCTTCCCGGGTCTCGTCCGAATACCGGTAGTCGATCGCGTCGACCATCCGCCGGATCAGGTGCAGCCCGAGCCCGCCGGGACGGCGCTCCTCGATCGGCGCGTGGATGTCCACGTCCGGCGACGCCGTCGGGTCGAATCGCTCGACGTCGCGATCGACGAGCGTCACCTCGACGCCCCCCTCGACGGCCGCGACCTCGACGCGCACCGGGGAAGCGCTCCCCTTCGCGTATTTCACCATGTTCGTGAACAGCTCTTCCACCGCGAAGTCGACGACCTGCTTGAGCGCGGGGTCGATCCCGAGCCGCGCGAACGCCTCGCCGGTGAACGCGACCATCGGCTCGATGGCGTCGAAGCTCCGGGCGAATTCGCGCGCCATCGCCGCCGGCCCCCCGTTCCGCCGGACCAGCACCCCGGTCATGTCGTCGTGCTGGGGCGCACCGTCCGCGAATGCCCGCACGGCGCGGACGATCGCGTCCATCGTCTCGGCGAGCGGCCTTCCCCGCTGCGCGCGGAGGTGTTCCTCGACGCGGGCTTCGCCGAACTGCTCGCCCGCGGCATTGGGCTGCTCGTAGAACCCGTCCGAGAGCAGCACCAGCACGTCGCCGGGCGCCATCTCGAGCGTCACCGGCGGACGCGCCTCGGCGAGCGGCATCGCGCCCAGCGGAAAGCTCGTCGGCTTGTAGCGTACCGAGCTCCCGTCGGCGGCCCGGAAGTGGAAGATCGGCCCCTGCCCGCCGCTGTGGAACTTCAGCCGGTGCGTCGCCGGGTCTAGCAGACCGATGAACGCGGTGATGAAGCGGTCCTCGGCGAGCGTCTCGGCGAGGTGGTTGTTGACCTGCACGAACGCGCGGTCGAGGTCGGCGCCGACCCTGAACGCCATCCGCAGCATCGCCTGCATCTGCGTGACCGACAGCGCGGGAGCGATGCCGTGCCCGGTCGCGTCGCCCAGCACGACGAGCAGTTCCCGGTCGAGCACCGCCAGGTCGTAGGTATCGCCGCCGGTGAGCTCCGCCGGCTCGAACAGGCCGCAAAGCTCGTAGCCGGGGACCGCGGGCATCGACGGGGGCAGCGTGCTCCTCTGCACGTCGCGCGCCATCTGCAGCGCCTGGCGCATCTTCTCGCCCTCGATCACCGCCTCGGTCATGCGCACGCGCTGCAGCGCCACGGCGCACTGGGCGGCGAGCGCGGTGGCGAGCACCTCGTCGTCGGCGTCGAACACGCCGCCCTCCTTGTTCAGCACCTGCATCACGCCGACGAGCTCGTCCTTGTGGTCGACGAGCGGAAGCGTGAGCATGCAGCGCGTCCGGTAGCCGGTCGCGCGATCGACACCCGGGTCGAAGCGGGGGTCCGCGTAGCAGTCGGGGACGTTGATGATCTTCCGCTCGCGGGCGCAGGCGCCGACGAGCCCCGCCCCCGAGCGGACGCGCACCGGAGCGATGCCGGTCGCCACCAGCAGCACCAGCTCGTCGGTCTCCGGCTCGAAGAGCCACACCGACCCGCGTTCCGCGCGCAGCACCTGCTTCGCCGCGTCGACGACCTCGCCCAGCATCGTCATCAGGTCGAACGGCGCCGCGAGCCTGCTCGTCACCCCGAGGATCTTCTCGAGATCCTCGGCCGACAGCCGATGCCGGCGTTCGCGCGTATCCATGGCGCGCCAATGTAGCGCAAGCCCGGCCGTCCGGCGTCCCCGGCCGGCGTTCGTCGCGCGGGAATGTTCGCCCGTCGCGGCCGGCCCCTGCGGCGCGCCCGTTGCGCTATCCTTCGCGTCCCGCCTCGCCCGCCCCGGCTTCCCCGCCCCGGGACGCCGTCCGCGCCCCGGTCGACCCGACCGCTCGCGCCGGGCCTCGCGACGACGCCGGAGACCCCGCGTGCTTCGCCAGTTCGAACGCCTCGTCGACCCGTTCCCCGACGCCCCGCCGGCGATCCCGCCGCACGGGTTCTTCGCGTTCCTGTGGGCGGGCACGAAGGGCCTGCGCGCCTGGCTCGTCGCGCTCACGCTCCTGTCGGCCGCGATCGGCGTGTTCGAGGCCTACCTGTTCGGGCTGCTCGGCAACGTGGTCGACTGGCTCGCGAAGGTCGAGCCCGCGCGTCTGTGGGAGCAGGAGCGCGCGCGCCTGATCGCGGTCGCGGCGCTGCTCGCGGGCAGCGTCGCGCTGATCGCGCTGCAGACTGCCGTCAAGCACCAGTCGCTCGCCGGCAACTTCCCGATGCGGCTGCGCTGGAACTTCCACCGGCTGATGCTCGGCCAGAGCATGAACTTCTACCAGGACGAGTTCGCCGGCCGGATCTCGACGAAGGTGATGCAGTCCGCGCTCGCCGTGCGCGACACCTGGTTCATCGTCACCGAGCTCATCGTCTTCGTCGTCATCTACTTCGCGACGATGCTCGCGCTGCTGGGCGGCTTCGACGCGTGGCTGCTCGTCCCGTTCACCGGCTGGCTCGCCCTCTACGTCGCCGCGCTCTCGTACTTCGTGCCGCGGCTCGGGCGGCTGGCGCGCGATCAGGCGGACGCGCGCTCGATGATGACCGGCCGCATGACCGACGCGTACACGAACATCGCGACCGTGAAGCTCTTCTCGCACGCGCGGCGCGAGGCCGCCTTCGCGCGGGCGGCGATGGGCGAGTTCCTCGGCACCGTGCAGCGCCAGATGCGGCTCGTGACCGGGTTCGAGATCGTCAACCACGCGCTCTCGATGGCGCTGATCGCGGCGACGGCCGGCGCGACGCTGTGGCTGTGGTCGCGCGGGCAGGTCGGCGTCGGCGCGGTCGCCGCCGCGACCGCGATGGCACTACGGCTGAACGGCATCTCGCACTGGGTGATGTGGGAGATGGCCTCGCTGTTCGAGAACATCGGCATCGTGCAGGACGGCATCAACACGATCGCGCGGCCGCACGCCGTCGTCGACCGCCCCGACGCGAGGCCGCTCGTCGTGACCGAGGGCGACATCCGGTTCGACCGCGTGAGCTTCGCGTACGGCGGCACCCGCCACGTGATCGACGACCTGTCGCTCCACATCCGGCCGGGCGAGAAGATCGGGCTCGTCGGGCGGTCGGGCGCGGGCAAGTCGACGATCGTGAACCTGCTCCTGCGCTTCTACGACACCGAGCACGGGCGCATCCTCGTCGACGGCCAGGACGTCGCGCTGGCGACGCAGGACAGCCTGCGCGCGCAGATCGGGATGGTCACGCAGGACACGTCGCTCCTGCACCGGTCGGTGCGCGAGAACATCGTCTACGGGCGGCCGGACGCGACCGACGAGGCGATGATCGCTGCGGCGCGGCGCGCCGAGGCCCACGAGTTCGTCGTCGGGCTCGTCGACCCGAAGGGCCGCAAGGGCTACGACGCCTACGTCGGCGAGCGCGGCGTCAAGCTCTCGGGCGGACAGCGCCAGCGCATCGCGATCGCCCGCGTGATGCTCAAGGACGCGCCGATCCTGCTGCTCGACGAGGCGACCTCCGCGCTCGACTCCGAGGTCGAGGCGGCGATCCAGCAGAGCCTCTACCGGCTGATGGAGGGCAAGACCGTCGTCGCGATCGCGCACCGCCTGTCGACGATCGCGGCGATGGACCGGCTGATCGTGCTCGACCGCGGCAAGGTGGTCGAGGAAGGCACCCACGCGAGCCTGCTCGCGGCCGGTGGCCTCTACGCGCGACTGTGGGCGCACCAGAGCGGCGGGTTCCTCGGCGACGAAGCCGACGATGAGGAGGTCGCCGCGGCCGTCCCCGCAGTGACGCCAGTCGAAGACGATGCGGAAGCGCCCAGGCTGCGAGAGCCCGCTCACGCCGGCCACGACCGGCCGGCGGGAACCGAGCCGATCGCGTAGTCGGCTGCCGCCCGCCCCCGGTGTCGGACACGGTGCCTGACACGGTCTTTGACACCGGGAGTCCGGAACCCCGTTCGATCCACGTTCCCGTCGGCGCGCGGTTTCTCGTCCTGTATCGAGCCGAGGCGTAGACTCCCCAATCGGTGGAGGGTCTTCGTGGGTCCGGCCAGTGTGAATCGCGCCCGTCGTGACTTCGTGCTCGCGTGCGGGGCTCTGCTCGTGGTGCGCACCGCAGGCGCGGCGGCGCCGACCGACCTCCGGCGGATCGGGTATCTCACCGCCGGCTCCGAAGGCGGAGCGGGTGCCGAGGGACTCCGGGCGCTCGTCGAGGGATTGCGCCCGCTCGGGTGGAGCGAGGGGCGCAACCTCGCGATCGACGCGCGCTACGCCGAGAACCGCGCCGACGACCTGCCGGGTCTCGCCGCGGCGCTCGTGCGTGCGAAGCCGGACGTGATCGTGAGCGTCGGACCGGCTCCGACGCTGGCGCTCAAGCGGCTGGAGGCACGCGCTCCGATCGTGTTCGTAGCCGTCGCGGACCCCGTCGGCATCGGACTCGCGAAGAGCCTTGCCCGCCCGGAGGGCGACATGACGGGGCTCGCGACGCTGGCGCCGGAGCGGATGCTGTCGAAGCAGGTGGAGCTCCTGCGCGAGCTCGTGCCCAAGGCGGCCCGCATCGCGTTCCTGACCAACCCCGGCAATCCGGTGCACGTGCAGGGACGCGAGATCAGGCTGCGGGCCGCGCGTTCGCACGGGCTCGAGGCGATCGAGGTCGAGGCGAGGACGCGCGAGGGATTCGCGCCGGCCTTCGACGAGGCTTCGCGCCGCGGCGCCGACGTCATGTACCTGTCGGGCGACCCGCTGGCGCTCGCGAACCGCGAGTTCATCGCCGAGATCGCCCTCGCACATCGCCTGCCGGCCATGTACCTGTTCCACCAGCACGTCGACGCGGGGGGCCTCGTGTCCTACGGCGTCGACCTCACCGACCTGTACCGCCGCGCGGCAAGCTACGTCGACAGGATCCTCAAGGGGGCGAAGCCGGCGGAGTTGCCGATCGAGGAGCCGGCACGGTACGTGCTGGCGATCAACATGAAGACCGCTCGCGCCCTGGGTCTGCCGATCCCGCCGTCGGTGCTGCTGCGCGCCGAGCACGTCGTCGAATAGCGCGCCGCCGCCGTCACGGGCGAGCGAACGCCGCGGTCACGCGCACCGCCGCGCGACCAGCCGCGCGGCGCACAGGTCCTCGAGCGCCGTCCCGACCGACTTGAACAGCGTCACCTCGTCGCGCGTGCGGCGCCCCGGATGCGTCCCGGACGCGAGCTCGGCCAGCTCGGCGCGCACGTGCCCGCGCGCGATCGCCCCCTGCGAGATCGGCTGCACGAGGTCGCCCGCCTCCTTGAGCGCCCCTGCGTAGGTGTCCACGAACACCGCGGCGCCCGCCACGAGGGCGTCGTCGCTCTCGCGCATCTCCGGCGTGAACGCCCCGACGAGGTCGACGTGCGTTCCGGCGCGCACGCGCGCGCCCCGCACGATCGGCTCGCGGGCGGTCGTCGCGCAGCTCACGATGTCCGCCTGCGCGAGCGCGTCGTCGAGGCTGCGGGTCGCCGACGCGGGCAGCCCCTGCGCCGCGAGCGCGGCCGCGGTGCGCTCCGCGCGGTCGACGTGCCGGCCCCAGACCAGCACGCGCCCGATCGGCCGGACCGCGCAGTGCGCGGCGGCCATGTAGGGCGCGAGCGCGCCGGTGCCCACCACGACGAGCGTGCGCGAGTCGGGCCGGGACAGGCAGGTCGACGCGAGCGAGGACGACGCGGCAGTCCGGCGCAGCGTGAGCGCCTCGCCGTCGATCAGCGCCACCGGGTGCCCGGTCGTGCCGTCCATCAGCACGTAGAGCGCGCCGACGCTCGCGAGCCCGCGCTCGCGATTGCCCGGGAACACCGTCACGATCTTGACCCCGAGCCCTGCCCCGTCCCAGGCCGGCATCAGCAGCAGCCGGTCGCCGGCGGGCGTCACCGAGTAGCTCGACCGCACCGGCGCCGTCGCGCCCGCCGTGAAGGCGACGCGCAGCGCATCGACGAGCGAGGGCCAGTCGAGCGCCGCGTGTACGCGGTCGGCGGAAATCGTCGGGATCGAGGATTGCATGGGCGGTCGCTTATGATCGCAGGAATCGAGGTCGGACATCTTGCGCACCCTCACCCCCGCCCTCTCCCGCAAGCGGGAGAGGGAGACCGTCTCGCGCGCCCGTCCCGCCATCGACCGGGCCGCGACCCTCGGGGTTCCCTCTCTCCGCATCGCGGGGAGAGGGCAGGGCCGACCGCGCGCTACGCCATCGTCGAACGGGGTTCCCTCTCCCCGCATCTCGGGGAAAGGGCAGGACACACCATGACCGAGCCGCGTAAGCGTTGGGGTTCCCTCTCCCCGCATCGCGGGGAGAGGGCAGGGTGAGGGGCGCCGCGCAGGACCGGCACCGCATCGAATGCGCGTCCGCAGATAGATGAGCCGGCACATCGTCATCGTCGGCGGCGGCGTGATCGGCAGCGCGATCGCGTCGTTCGCGCTCGCCGACCCCGCGTTCCGCGGCAGGGTCACCGTCGTCGAGCGTGACCCGACCTACGCGCGCGCGTCGTCGGCGCTCTCCGCGAGCTCGATCCGCCAGCAGTTCTCGACCGCGATCAACGTCGAGATCGGCCGCTACGGCATCGAGTTCATGCGCCGGATCGGCGACGCGCTCGCGGTCGGCGGCGAGCGCCCGGACATCGGGTTGGTCGAGCCGGGCTACCTGTTCCTCGCCTCACCCGCCGGCGCCGGCATCCTGGAGAAGAATCACGCACTGCAGCGTGCGCACGGCGTCGACGTCGCGCTGCTCGACCCTGCCGCGCTCTCCGAGCGCTTTCCCTGGCTCTCGACCGAGGGCATCGCGGCGGGCTCGCTCGGGCTCTCGGGCGAAGGCTGGTTCGACGGCTGGAGCCTGCTGCAGGCGTTCCGGCGCCACGCGCGCTCGCTCGGTGCGAGCTACGTAACCGCGGAGGCGGTCGGCTTCGAGACGGCGGCCGGGCGCATCGCCGCGCTCGAGCTGGCCGACGGCTCGAGGATCGCGGGCGACGTCTTCGTCGACGCCGCGGGTCCGTGGGCAGCGAGCGTCGCGCGCTGGGCCGGCATCGACCTGCCCGTACGCGCGCGACGTCGCTGCGTCTTCGTGTTCTCGTGCGCGACGCCGCTGCCGCGCTGCCCGCTCGTCGTCGACACGACCGGGCTGTGGTTCCGGCCCGAGGGCGACGGGCGGTTCATCTGCGGCATCTCTCCCGACGAGGCGAACGATCCCGACGACGCGCCGCTCGAGGTCGACCACGCGATCTTCGACGAGGTGCTGTGGCCAGCGCTCGCCGCGCGCGTGCCGGCCTTCGAGGCGATCCGCCAGACGAACGCGTGGGCCGGCTACTACGAATACAACACGGTCGACCGGAACGGCATCGTCGGGCCGCACCCCGAATGGGCGAACCTCGTGTTCGCGAGCGGGTTCTCGGGCCACGGCATCCAGCAGTCGCCGGCGGTCGGCCGCGGCGTTGCCGAACTCCTCGTTCACGGCGGCTACCGGACACTCGACCTCTCGCCGCTCGCGGTCGAACGGTTCGCGCGCGGCGAGCTCGTGGTCGAGCTCAACGTGGTCTGACGGGGGAAGTCGCGCCCGAGCCGGCTTCCCCGGCGAGCTACTTCCCCGGCTTGTGCCGCTGCAGCGCCTCGAGCGCCTCCTTGAGCACGCCTTCGACGCGCTCGGAGGTGCCCGCGTCGATGATCGTCGGGTCGAGGTAGAGGTCGAGCCCGGTCATGTGCTCGCTCACGACCGGCATCCTCGCGCCCGACGCGTCGAGCATGCCCTCGACGCGGTAGGGCACCACCTCCCGGCTGATGCCCTTCATGTGGATCGGCGCGAGCGGGTGCGCCTCGATCATCCGGCGCACGAGCGCGTAGGTCTCATAGCTGATCACGACGCGCCCGGCCTCGGCGATCGACTGGAGCCGCGCGGCGAGGTTCGCCTCGGCTCCGATGATCGTGTAATCCATGCGGTCGGCGCTGCCGAAGTTGCCGACGTTGCAGTAGCCGGTGTTGATCCCCATGCGCACGCGGAACGGGTGCTCGACGCCCTCGTTGCGCCACTTGACGTTGAGCTCCGCGATCCGCCGCTGCATCTCGAGCGCCATGCGCAGGCACGCGCCCGCGTCCTCCGCCTCGCCCTTCGTCTCGGGGTCCCCGAAGAAGATCAGCATCGCGTCGCCGACGAACTTGTCGATCGTGCCGCCGTGCTTCAGCGCGATCGCGGACATCTCGGTGAAGTACTCGTTCAGCAGGCGCGTGATCTGCTCGGGCTGCAGCCTCTCGGTCGTCGCCGTGAAGTCCTTGATGTCGGAGAAGAAGATCGTCAGCTTCTTGCGCTCGGTCTGGATCACGACGTCGCGCTGGCCGCTGAAGATGCTCTTGTAGATCTGCGGCGACAGGTAGCGCGAGATCTTCATCGACAGCGTCGCGAGGAACTCGTTGGCGGTCTCGAGCTCGCGGTTCATCGTGCCGATCTCGCGGGCCTGCCGGCGCTGCTGCAGGATGAACGCCGCTCCGGTCAGCGTGAGCAGCGCGAAATAGACGAGCAGGTACTTGAACGAGAGCAGGTTGTCGGCGAACGGCTGCGTGATCGTCACCTCCTGGATGCCGCGCACGTCGCCGACCTGCCAGTCCTTCTTCGTGCTCTCGACGTGGTTGTTGTGGCAGTTGACGCAGGCCGCGCCCATCACGACCGGCGCGATCAGCCGGACCCGGTCGCTGAACAGCGAGTCCTGCACCTGCGTGATCAGCTGCTTCGGGTTCGCGCGCAGGTGCGCGAGGGCGCCGGTCTCGAAGTCGTCGAGCTCGTGCGGCTTGCGGTTTCGGAACGGGTGGTCCGACACGAACCGGTAGGCGATGTTCTGCTGCTGCTCGGCGATCACGCGGCCGAGCTCGAGCGAGAGCGTCGCCGGAATCGGGATCGCGCCGGGGATCGTCTCGTACATGTGGCTCACCTGCGTGATGCCCGGCGAGGCGAGGATGCGGCCCACGACGTTCGTGCCGTAGTAGTTGCGCATGCTCGTGATCACCGAGTTGAGGTCGCTCGCCTGCCGGCGGAGCGCCGTCTCGGTCACGTTGCGGATGTCGAGCCAGACCGCGAGCGGGAGGCCCGCGAGCAGCACGACGACGAGCGCGACCGCGAGCGGGCCCGAGGCGCGCGAGCGGGCGGCGGCGGACCGGGGCTTCGGCATGGCTCCCTCCTCGGGCGAGGCCGGGACGGCGAAGGGCGAGAGATTACAGCGGAGCGGGGCCGTAGCGCCACGCCCCCGCGACAACGGGGTCCAGCGCGGTACGGCGGCTACTCGACCGTCACGCTCTTCGCGAGATTGCGCGGCTTGTCGACGTCGGTCCCGCGGATGACCGCGGCGTGGTAGGCGAGCAGCTGCAGCGGCACCACGTGCACGATCGGTGACAGCATCCCGGCGTGCTCGGGCAGCCGGATGACGTGCAGCCCGTCGGCCGCGTGCAGCCGGCTGTCGAGGTCGGCCACGACGTAGAGCTCGCCGCCGCGCGCGCGCACCTCCTGCAGGTTGCTCTTGAGCTTCTCGAGCAGCGCGTCGTTGGGCGCGATCGCGACGACCGGCATCTGCGCGTCGACGAGCGCGAGCGGCCCGTGCTTGAGCTCGCCGGCCGGGTAGGCCTCCGCGTGGATGTAGCTGATCTCCTTCAACTTCAGCGCGCCCTCGAGCGCGATCGGATAGTGCAGCCCGCGGCCGAGGAACAGCGCGTGCTGCTTGCCGGCGAACGCCTGCGCCCAGGCGATCACCTGCGGCTCGAGCGCGAGCGCCGCCTGCAGCGCGACCGGCAGGTGGCGCATCGCCTTGAGGTACTTCTCGTCGTCGGCGTCGGTCAGCTTGCCTCGTACCTGCGCGAGCGCCAGCGCCAGCAGGAACAGCGCGGCGAGCTGCGTCGTGAACGCCTTCGTCGACGCGACGCCGATCTCGACGCCGGCCCGCGTCACGTAAGCGAGCGCGCACTCGCGCACCATCGCGCTCGTCGCGACGTTGCAGATCGTGAGCGTGCGCTCCATCCCGAGCGACCGCGCGTGCCTGAGCGCGGCGAGCGTGTCGGCGGTCTCGCCGCTCTGGCTGATCGTCACGACGAGCGTGCGCGGGTTCGGCACGCTCTCGCGGTAGCGGTACTCGCTCGCGATCTCGACCTGCGTCGGGATGCGCGCGATCGCCTCGAGCCAGACCTTCGCGGTCAGGCCCGCGTAGTAGCTCGTGCCGCACGCGAGGATCAGCACCGAGTCGACCTCGCCGAACGCGCGGTGCGCGCGGTCGCCGAAGAGATCGGACGTGATGCCCTCGACGCCCTCGAGCGTGTCGGCGATCGCGCGCGGCTGCTCGAAGATCTCCTTCTGCATGTAGTGGCGGTAGGGGCCCAGCTCGGCCGCGCCGGTCCACGCGGGCACGCGGCGCACCTCGCGCTCGACGCGCTGGAAGCGGTCGGTGCCCTCGATGCGGCGCTCGATCCAGTGGCGGCCGAGCTGCAGGTCGGCGACGTCGCCCTCGTCCAGGTAGACGATGCGATCGGTCACGCCCGCGAGGGCCATGGCATCGGACGCGAGAAACGTCTCGCCCTCGCCGATGCCCAGCACGAGCGGCGAGCCCAGCCGCGCGCCGACGACGCGGTGCGGCTCGTCGCGGCAGAACACGGCGATCGCGTAGGCGCCCTTGAGCTCCAGCACCGCGCGCTTCACGGCGTCGAAGAGATCGCCGTCGTAGTGGAGGTCGACCAGGTGCGCGATCACCTCGGTGTCGGTCTGGCTCGCGAACGCGTAGCCGCGCGCCTCGAGCTTCTCGCGCAGCGCCTCGTGGTTCTCGATGATCCCGTTGTGCACGAGCGCGATGCGGCCGGCGCGCGAGGCGGCGGCCTCGGCCCCGGCGCCGTGAGAGAAGTGCGGGTGCGCGTTGTCGACGACGGGCGCGCCGTGCGTCGCCCAGCGCGTGTGCGCGATGCCGGTGCCGCCCTCCACGCCCTCGCGGGCGACGAGCGCCGCCAGTTCCGCCACGCGGTCGGTGCTGCGCGATCGGCGCAACACGCCGCCCTGGTGGACGGCGATGCCGCACGAGTCGTAGCCGCGGTATTCGAGCCGCTTCAGGCCCTCGACGAGGACCGGGACGATGTTGCGCGGGCTGGCCGCGCCGACGATGCCGCACATCAGGGATCAGGGATCAGAGGACAGGGATCAGTAGGTTAGAGCTTAGATCGTGCCATTTTCTACCCGAATAGGCGTTGACATGATCTAATATTGCATACCATTGGCCATTGGCAATAACATTGCATGGTGGGCCGCTGCTGCACTATTATTTTACTCATGGAGCTCGACGACACCGATCTGCGCATCCTCGAACAGCTCCAGCGCGACGCGTCGGTCACCAACCAGGACCTGGCGGCGAAGGTGCACGTGTCGCCCGCGACCTGCCTGCGGCGGACGAAGCGCCTCATTGAGGAGGGGATGATCGAGCGGACGGTCGCGCTGCTCTCGGCCGACAAGCTGGCGCCGGGGCTCTCGGCGATCGTCGAGGTGACGCTGGAGCCCCAGACCGCGCAGACGCTCGACGCGTTCGAGGCGCGCGCGACCGCGGATCCGGCCGTCCAGCAGTGCTATCGGACGGCGAGCGGCCCGGACTTCGTCCTGTTCGCGACGGTCGTCGACATGCCGGCGTGGCACGCGTTCCTGCAGCGCGTCATGACCGACGACGCGCACGTGCGCAACGTGAAGAGCTTCTTCGTCGCCAGGCGGGCCAAGTTCGCGCCGGCGATCCCGCTGCCGACGCGCTCACCGGGACGCGGCTGAGCCGCGAATCGCGACCACCGGGGTCAGATTTAAATCTGACCCCGGTTCTGGTTCGCCTCGGCGATGCACGCCGCGCACAGGCACGCGGCGCCGCGCGCTGCCGCGGGCAATGCGTCGAGCAGGGCGGCGGGCACGACGACGTCCGTGCACCAGCAGCGCTCCGACGGCCGGCCCGCGGCCATCGTGCACTGGTTGGGACGCCCGCAGCGCGGGCAGCGCGCGGGGTCGATCGGGGCGGCCGTCGGCATCGGCGACGTCACCGAGGCTTCTTCGCCGGTCGCTTCCAGCCGGCGACGGTGACCTGCTTCGCGCGGGCGACCGTGAGCTCGCCGGGCGGCGCGTTCTCGGTGATCGTGCTTCCGCCCGCGATCGTCGCTCCCGCGCCGATCTCGACCGGCGCGACGAGCACCGCGTTCGAGCCGATCGACGCGTCGTCGCCGATCACGGTCCGGTGCTTGCTCACGCCGTCGTAGTTCGCGGTGATCGCGCCGGCGCCGATGTTGACGCGCTCGCCGACCGTCGAGTCGCCGACGTAGGCGAGGTGATTGGCCTTCGAGCCGCGGCCGAGCGTGCTCGCCTTGACCTCGACGAAGTTGCCGACGTGCACGTCGTCGGCGAGCTCCGCGCCGGGACGCAGCCGCGCGTACGGCCCGACGCGCGCGTTCGCGCCGACCTTCGCGCCGTCCAGCATCGAGTACGCGAGCACTTCGGCGCCCGCGCCGACCTCCGTGTCCTTCAGCACGCAATGCGGGCCGATGCGCACGCCGTCCCCGAGCGCGACGCGCCCTTCGAAGACGCAGCCGACGTCGATCGACACGTCCTGCCCGCACTCGAGGCTCCCGCGCACGTCGAAGCGCGCGGGATCGGCGATCGCGGCCCCGGCCCGCATCAGCGTCTCGGCCAGACGACGCTGCACGATTCGCTCGACGTCGGCGAGCTGGACCCGGTCGTTGATGCCGCGCGTGTCGCGCTCGTCGGGGGCGACGACCGCGTCGACGGCGACGCCGTCCGCGACCGCCGACGCGACCACGTCGGTCAGGTAGTACTCGTTCTGCGCGTTGTGAGGCGCGAGCTTCGCGACCCACGCGGCGAGCAAGGCCGTCGGCGCCGCGAGCACGCCCGTGTAGATCTCGCCGATCGCGCGCTCGGCGGGGCTCGCGTCGCGGTCCTCGACGATCCTGCGCACGCTTCCGCTGCCGTCGCGCACCACGCGCCCGAGCCCCGCGGGATCGGGCACGTGCGCGGTGAGGAGGGCGAGGCGTCCACGCGCGGCGCGATCGGCGAGCGCACGCAGCAAGGGGCCCGGGATCAGCGGCGTGTCGCCGTTGACGACGACGGTGACGCCGTCGCGCGGTAGCACCGCGAGCGCCACGCGCACGGCGTCGCCGGTGCCGCGCGGGGGATCCTGCCTGACGAACGCGAGGCCGGGACCCGCGAGCGCGCGCTCGACCTCGTCGCCGCCGTGGCCGACGACCACCGCGATCCCCGAGGGCGCGATCGCGCGCGCCGCGTCGAGCACGTGCGCGAGCATCGGGCGGCCCGCGATCGGGTGCAGCACCTTGGGCCTCGACGAGCGCATGCGCTTGCCGAGGCCGGCGGCCATCACGACGACGTGGACGGGCGAGGCGGACATGGAAGGCGCGGCGTTGGCGCCATTCTACGCGGGCGGGGGCAGGGCTCGCGCGGGGCGCGCCGCGACCTGTGCAGGACAACGTCCGAAGGTCACGGGCGCGCAATCACGGTATCCTTCGCGCCGATGACGATCATCGCGGTGTTCAACCAGAAGGGCGGCGTCGGCAAGACGACGACCGCGCTCAATCTCCTCGCAGGCATCGCGCAGCGCGGGCGGCGGCCGGTCGGCGTCGACCTCGACCCGCAGGGACACCTGTCGCACGTGTTCGGGACGCAGCCGCGCGCGGCCGACGACACGATCTTCGGGTTCTTCGTGCGCCAGCGGCCGCTCGCCGAGATCGCGCGCGTGAGCCGCAGCGGCGTCGTCGTCTGCCCGGCGCACATGGAGCTCGCGAAGCTCGACGCGGTGCTCGGCAAGGGAGTCAACGTCGTCACGCGGCTGCGCCACGCGCTCCGCGCGCCGGAGGCGGTCGACGGGCCGGTCGTGATCGACTGCTGCCCGCTGCTCAACGTGCTGTCGCTCAACGCGATCTTCGCGTGCGACCTCATCGTCGTGCCGGTGTCGGCCGACTACCTCGCGGTCCAGGGCGCGAAGGAGGTCGAGCGCGCGCTGAACGCGCTCGAGCCGGTGTTCAAGCAGCGGCTCCCGCGCCGCTACGTGATCACGCGCTTCGACATGCGGCGCAAGATGAGCGCCGAGGTCGTCGGGGAGATGGCGCGCTCGTTCCGGCCCGAGGAGGTGTGCGTGACGCGGATCCGCGAGAACGTCAAGCTCGCGGAGAGCCCGGCCGAGGGTCTCGACGTGTTCCGGCACGCGCCCGAGAGCCGGGGCGCGCGCGACTACGAGTCGCTGCTCGACGAGCTAGTGGGTGCCGGCCTTGTGCGGTGACGCGGCGCCCGCCGCGCTGATCATCCCGATGATCCCTTCGACGTCGAGCGTGTCGACGCGCCGCGGCACCGCCTGCTCGCGGCACTCGAGGATCTCGCAATGGTGGTACATCTGCCGCAGGCGCCGCTCGGCGTCCTGCTGCGACCCGGCCATGATGTGGATGTTTTCGACACGCTGGCCGTGGCGCGTCTTGATCGAGAAGCCGTAACGGACCATCGTTCCTCCCTGCCCCATCCGTTCCCCGCCCGGTCAACGACTTGGCGGCGCACGCTTGCGTGCCGGTTCGGGAATCGGATGCAAATATCGTTCCGCGCGGCCCTTTCCTCGTGACGACCGTGGATCCCCCACCCGGCCCGGCGCGCGCGGACGACGCAGTCTACCGCGAAATCCATGATTCGCTGGCGAGAATGGCGCTAGTGAGCGCTGACAAACCTATCCGGCTGACCCCGCTCGCCGGCGGCGTCTCGTCCGACATCTGGCGCGTCGAGGCACCCGGGGCGACCTTCTGCGTCAAGCGGGCGCTCCCGCGGCTCAAGGTCGCGGCCGACTGGCGGGTGCCGACCGGCCGCAACCGCTACGAGGTCGCCTGGTTCCGGGTCGCCGCCGGCATCGTGCCCTCGGCCGTGCCCCGGATCCTGGGCGACGACCCGCAGGCGGGGGCGTTCGCGATGGCGTGGCTCCCGCCCGAACGCTACCCGGTCTGGAAGGCGCTCCTGCGCGACGGAACCATCGATTCGCGGACGGCGGCGGCCGTGGGCGACGTGCTCGGCCGCATTCATGCGGCGACGGCCGATAGGCCCGCGATCGCAGCCGCCTTTCCGACCGACGACCTGTTCCACGCGATCCGTCTCGAGCCCTACCTGGAGGCGACCGCCCGCGTCCACGCCGACCTCGCGGATCGGCTCATGGGGCTCGTGGCCGCGACCGCCTCGACGAGGCGCGTGCTGGTGCACGGCGACTTCAGCCCCAAGAACCTGCTCGTCGGCCCCGACGGGCCGGTCGTGCTCGACGCCGAGTGCGCGTGGTTCGGCGATCCGGCGTTCGACCTCGCGTTCGTGCTCAACCATCTGCTCCTCAAGGGCGTGTGGCGCCCCGCGTGGCGGGCCCGTTACCTGGACGCCTACGCGGCGCTGGTCGATGCGTATCGGCCGCACGTCGGGTGGGAGCCGTGGCGCGAGATGGAGGGGCGCACGGCCGCGCTGCTGCCGGGACTCCTCCTCGCGCGCATCGACGGCAAGTCCCCGGTCGAGTACCTGACGGTCGAGTCAGACCGCGAGCGGGTCCGTTCTTTCGCCCGTGCGCACCTCGCCTCCCCCGTGTCCGCGCTCGCCGAGATCGCGCACAATTGGCGGAGCGCCGGCTGATGCCACGCCGGCCGCCGTCCCTCGAAAGCCCCCGACCATGACCGACAAGACGCCGACCGCCGAGGAAGCCTGGATCAGCAAGCAGTTCGAGGACATCGACAAGGAGATCGCGAGGCTCTCGGTGATCTGCCGGCTGGACCTGCTCGACCGCGCGAACATCGAGCGCGTCATCCGCAATGACGCTTCGGTGTGCGGCGCGCAGAATCCGCTCGCGTTCTCGAAGCTGCGCGACCTGTTGCTGATGCACTACGCGACGCGCACGCGCGCCGCCGCCCAGATCGGCGAAGTGGAGACGCAGGCGATCATCAACTCGGTGGTCGCGAAGATCATCGAGCGCTTCGGGTCGGTCGGCGGCGCGGTCCGCTGACCGTCGCCGTCCCGGCCCCTCGCGCTGCGGCGCTGACGTGGCGTCGACGTCGATCACCGCGGTGCGCGCGCGCCGCGTCTGGGACTCGCGCGGCCGGCCGACCGTCGAGGCCGAGGTCGCGCTCGCCGGGGGGGCGCGCGGACGGGCCATCGCGCCGGCGGGCGCATCGCGCGGATCGCGCGAGGCCGTCGACCTGCGCGACGGCGGGACGCGCTTCGGCGGGGCCGACGTGCTCGAGGCCTGCGAGCACGCCCGCTCGGCGATCGGCGACGCGCTGCGCGGCCGCGACGCGCTCGACCAGTCGGCCGTCGACGCGGCGATCCTCGCGCTGGACCCGACGCCGAACAAGGCGAAGCTCGGCGGCAACGCGACGGTCGCGGTGTCGATGGCGGTGGCGCACGCCGCCGCCGCGGCGCGCGGCGTGCCGCTCTGGCGGCACCTCGCGGGCAGCGCGCCGGTCGCGCTCCCGCTGCCCGAGGTGCAGATCTTCGGCGGCGGCGCGCACGCCGGGCGCCGCGTCGACGTCCAGGACTTCATGGTGATGCCGGTCGGCGCGTGGACGTTCGGCGACGCGATCGCGATCGTCGCCGAGGTGTACCGCGCGGCCGGCGCGATCATGAGCGACGCGGGCACGCTCGCGGGCGTCGCCGACGAAGGCGGCTGGTGGCCCGCGTTCGCGTCGAACGAGGAGGCGCTCGCGACGCTCGTGCGCGCGATCGAGCGGGCGGGCCTGCGTCCGGGCGAGGACGTCGCGATCTCGCTCGACGTCGCCGCGTCCGAGTTCGGTCGCGACGGCCTCTACCGGCTCGCCCTCGACGGCCGCGAGCTGGATCGGGACGCGATGGCCGCGATGCTCGCCGACTGGATCGACCGCTATCCGATCCTGTCGATCGAGGACCCGTTCGCCGAGGACGACCGCGTCGCGTGGATCCGCTTCGCCGAGGCCGTCGGCCGGCGCGTGCAGATCGTCGGCGACGACTACCTGACGACGAGCGCGTCGCAAGTCGATCGCGCGGCGCTCGACCACGCGTGCAATGCGGTGCTGGTCAAGCCGAACCAGGCGGGAACGCTCACCGAGGCCCGCGCCGCCCTCGATGCGGGCCGGCGCCACGGCTTCGGCACGATCGTCTCGGCGCGCTCGGGGGAGAGCGAGGACGTCACGATCGCGCACCTCGCCGTCGGCTGGAACGCCGGTCAGCTCAAGGTCGGCTCGTTCGCGCGGAGCGAGCGCATGGCCAAGTGGAACGAGGTGCTGCGGATCGAGGAGGCGCTGGGAACCGGCGCCGCGTTCGCGGGCATCGGGGCGCTGCCC
This sequence comes from Burkholderiales bacterium, assembly GCA_046347845.1. Classification (GTDB taxonomy): domain Bacteria; phylum Pseudomonadota; class Gammaproteobacteria; order Burkholderiales; family Casimicrobiaceae; genus VBCG01. The sequence continues at coordinate 226,925 of JAXMFH010000002.1, forward strand.
ATCCGGCGGCCGGTGCGCACGAACGGCAAGCCGGCGGTGTGAACCCCTTGACCTGAGACCGGGGTCAGATTCGAATCTGACCCCGGTGTTCGCCTCGCCACGGGGCTTCCTACGCCAGCAGCGCGTCGACGAGCTCGACGAAGCCCTCGCCGGCCTCGTTGCGGGTGATCCAGGCAGGCGGCGTCGCGATGCGGTCGAGGAACCCGCGCACGTTCGCGACGCCGACCGAGTTCGGGAAGTACGCGAACATCGGCGCGTCGTTCGGCGAGTCGCCGGCGAATACGTAACGGTCGCGCTCGGCCTCCAGGTCGACGCCGAACGCTTCGCGCAGGAACCGCCGGGTCATCCCGAGCTTGTCGTAGCGGCCGATCCAGCCGTTCACGTGGATCGACGACACCTTCGCGGTGAGGCCTTCCGCCTCCATGATCGCGACGATGCGGTCGACCGCCTCGCGCGGGAGCGGCGGCACGTCCTCGCAGAAGTCGATCGCGATGTCGGCTTCGCGGTACGGCTGGTCGGATGCGAGCGCGGTGCCGGGAACTTCGCGCAGCACGCGCTCGGCCACGGCGGCGAGCCGCTCGCGATTCGTGCGGCGCTCGGCCTCGGTCGCCACGTAGCCGCGCAGGAGCTTGCGCCGGCTCGCGTCGTAGCGCATCCAGAGCGCGCCGTTCTCGCCGACGACGCCGTCGACCGGCCACATCCGGGCGATGTGGTCGCACCAGCCGGCCGGGCGTCCGGTGATCGGCACGACGAGCCGGCCCGCGTCCTTCAGCCGCTCGAGCGCCGCGTACGCGCGCGGCGTGAGCCGCCCGTGCGTCGTCAGCGTGTCGTCGATGTCGGTGAGGACGCCGCGGATGGCCGCGCGCGCCTCGCGCGGCATGTCGGCGAGCGGGCGGGGGGCCGATCCCCCCGAAGCTCGCTGCGCGGGCCTCCCCCCAGGGGGCGCCGCGCCCTTGGGACGGCCCGGCGGGCGCGGAGGTGATCCCCCCGAAGCTTGCTGCGCGAGCCTCCCCCCGGGGGGCACCGCGCCCTTGGGACGGCCCGGCGGGCGCGGAGGTCCCCCGGGGGGGGCACCGCGCCCTTGGGACGGCCCGGCGGGCGCGGGGGGCTCATGCGCGGTCCGCGCGCGAGGACACGTACGCGGCGACGCGCTCGCGCTGGGCCGGCGTCATCGGCAGCCCGCACTTGCTGCGCCGCCACAGCACGTCGTCGGGCGTGCGCGCCCACTCGTGCTCGAACATCCAGTCGACCTCGCGCGCGGTGAGGCCGGCGCCGAAGTCCTCGCCCAGATCGGCGGTCGACCGCGCGTCGCCCAGCACCTGCGCCGCGAGCGTGCCGTGCCGGCGGGCGATCCCGCGCAACGTGTCGGCGCCGATGCCGGGATGGCGCGCGACCAATCCCGCGAGGAACGCCGCGCGATCGCCGCCCGGCAAGCCGCCTCCGGGCAGCACCTCGGTCGCGGTCCACGCCGGCTTCATGCCGGGGAAGAAGGGCGCGAGCTCCGCGAGCGCCGCTTCGGCGAGCTTGCGGTAGGTCGTGATCTTGCCGCCGTAGAGTGACAGCACCGGCGCGCGGCCGCCGTCGACGGCCTCGTCGAGCGCGTCGACCTTGAGCACGTAGTCGCGCGTGATCGCCGAGGGATCCGACGTGCCGTCGTCGTAGAGGGGGCGCACGCCGCTGTAGCTCCAGACGACGTCCGCGCGCGAGATCGGCTTCTCGAGGTAGGCGTTCGCGAGCGCGATCAGGTAGCCGGTCTCCTCGTCCGAGATCCGCGGCTGCTCGTAATCGTCGACCGGCACGTCGGTCGTGCCGATCAGCGAGTAGCGGTCCTGGTAGGGGATCACGAACACGATCCGCTTGTCCGAGTTCTGCAGGATGTACGCGTGCTCCTCGGCGTGCACCCGCGGCACGACGATGTGGCTGCCCTTGACGTGGCGCACGCGGGCGTTCGTCGGCTTCGCGTCGGTCGCCGCGAGCGTGTCCGCCACCCACGGCCCCGCCGCGTTGACGATCGCGCGGGCGGTCACCGTCTCGCGCCCGCCGGGTCCCGCGATCGACGCCCGCCACAGCCCGCCTTCGCGGCGCGCGGAGACGAAGCGGGTGCGCGTGCGCACGTCCGCGCCGTGGTCGCGCGCCGACATCGCGTTGACGAGCACGAGCCTCGCGTCGTCGACGCGTGCGTCCGCGTAGACGAAGCCCTTGCGGAAGCGGTGCTGCAGCCCCGCGCCCCAGCGCGTGCCCTCGAGGCTCACGCCGTACGAGCGCGGCAGCGTCATGCGCCCGCCCAGCCGGTCGTAGAGGAACAGACCGGCGCGGATCATCCAAGCGGGCCGCAGGTGCGGCTCGTGCGGCAGCACGAACGACAGCGGCTCGACGAGGTGCGGCGCGAGGCGAAGCACGACCTCGCGCTCGGCGAGCGACTCTCCGACCAGCCGGAACTCGTAGTGCTCGAGGTAGCGGAGCCCGCCGTGGATGAGCTTCGTGCTCCACGACGACGTGGCCGACGCGAGGTCGTCCTTCTCGACGAGCAGCGCGGAAAGGCCGCGCCCGGCGGCGTCGCGCGCGATCCCGGCGCCGTTGATGCCGCCGCCGACGACGAGCAGGTCGAAGGTCCCAGGTCTCGCGGGCACGGCGCGATTCTACCGGATGCGCTAGCATTTCTCCTTCGGCGGCCGGCGGCCGCCACGACGCAGGCATCGCGATGAACCTCGTTCCGGAAGCCGCCGCCCTCGACGGCGAGCTGCGCGGCTGGCGGCACCACCTGCACGCGCACCCCGAGACCGCCTTCGAGGAGAAGGCGACCGCCGCGTTCGTCGCGGAACGGCTGCGCGAGATGGGCCTGGAGGTGCACACCGGCCTCGCCGGCACCGGCGTCGTCGGCGTGCTGCGTCGCGGCACCTCGCGCGCGTCGATCGGCCTCCGGGCCGACCTCGACGCGCTGCACATCCACGAGCGGAGCGGCGTGCCGCACGCGTCGAGGCACGAGGGACGCATGCACGCCTGCGGCCACGACGGCCACACGACGATGCTGCTCGGCGCCGCGAAGGCGCTCGCGCAGCGTTCCCGCATCGACGGCACCGTCCATTTCGTGTTCCAGCCGGCCGAGGAGAACGAGGGCGGCGGGCGCGTGATGGTGGAGGAGGGCCTGTTCGACCGCTTCCCGATGCGCGCGATCTACGGCATGCACAACTGGCCGTCGGCGCCCGTCGGCACGATGGCGATGCGCGCGGGGCCGCTGATGGGAGCGTTCGACGTCTTCGAGATCGTCGCGACCGGCAAGGGCGCGCACGCCGCGATGGCCTACCAGGGCAAGGACCCGATGCTCTTCGCGTCGCACGCGATCGGCGCCCTGCAGACCATCGTCTCGCGCAACCTGCACCCGCTCGACGCCGGCGTCGTCAGCGTCACGCAGGTGCACGCCGGCGACACCTGGAACGTGATCCCGGACCAGGTCGTGCTGCGCGGCACCGTCCGCTCGTTCGAGCGCGACGTGCAGGACACGATCGAGCGCCGCATGCGCACGATCGTCGACGGGATCGCCGCGACGTTCGAGATGAGCGCGACGCTGCGCTACGAGCGCCGCTATCCGGCCACCGTCAACACCGACGTCGAGACCGGCCACGCGATCGCCGCGGCGAGCGCCGTCGTCGGCCGCGACCGGGTCGACACCGATCCCGTGCCGTCGATGGGCAGCGAGGACTTCGCGTTCATGCTGCAGGCGAAGCCCGGCTGCTACGTGTGGCTCGGGACCGGCACGGGCCCGGACACGCCGTCGCTGCACAACCCGCGGTACGACTTCAACGACGACGCGCTCGCGATCGGGACGAGCTACTGGATCACGCTCGCCGAGCAGCAGCTGCCGGCGGCGGGGCGCGGCTGACGCCGCCGGGGGACGACGATGACCGCACCGATCGGGCCGCGCGACCTTCCGCGCATCGTCATCGGCGTCCTGTTCATGGCGCTGCTGGGGTTCGGCAGCCTGTTCGTGCTGCGGCCGTTCCTGCCGGCGTTGATCTGGGCGACGACGATCGTCGTCGCGACCTGGCCGCTGCTGCTCTCGGTGCAGCGCGCCGCGGGCGGGCGGCGGTGGGTCGCGGTCGTCGTGATGGAGCTCGCGCTGCTCGTGATCCTGATCGCGCCGCTCGCGGGCGCGCTCTGGACGCTCGCGGGCCAGGCCGAGAACCTCGCTTCCCTCAAGGACATCCGGATCGCGATTCCGCCGCCGCCGGCCTGGGTCGCGTCGATCCCGATGGCGGGCGAGCCGATCGCGCGCGAGTGGAACGAGATCGTCGCGGCGGGGCCGAGCTCGCTGGCCGCCCGGCTCGCGCCGCACCTCACCGAGATCGGCAAGTGGCTGCTCGCCCAGCTCGGCGGCCTGGGCGGCATCGTCGTGCTGCTGGGGCTCACCGTGATCCTGTGCGCGGTCCTCTACACGACCGGCGAAACGGCCGCGCGCGGCGTCCGCGCGTTCTTCCGGCGCCTCGACGGCGACCGCGGCGACCAGGTCGTGCTGCTCGCCGGCGCGTCGATCCGCGCGGTCGCGCTCGGCATCGTCGTCACCGCCCTCGTGCAGACGGTGCTGGGCGCGCTCGGCCTGCTCGTCGCCGGCGTTCCCTACGTCGCGGTGCTCGCCGCGCTGATGTTCATCTGCTGCATCGTGCAGATCGGACCCACGATCGTGCTCATCGGCGGCATCGGGTGGCTCTGGTACACCGACGCGCACACCTGGGCGATCGTCCTCGGGGTCTGGACGGCGTTCGTCGGCACGCTGGACAACTTCCTGCGGCCGATGCTGATCAAGCGCGGCGCCGACCTGCCGTTCCTGCTGATCCTCGCCGGTGTGCTCGGGGGTCTCCTCACGCTCGGCATCGTCGGGCTGTTCATCGGCCCGGTCGTGCTGGCGATCGCCTACCGGCTGCTCGAGGCGTGGATCGGCGAGGGGGAGCCGCCGAAGCGGGGCGCGTGAGTCGGGCGGGCGGCCGCGCGAGGATCGACGACGCAGCGCGCTCCGCGCGCCCGATCATCCGGATCGTCTCGAGGCTTCGTCGCCGGCCTCGTCGAGGATCGCCTGCGCGCGGAGCATCACCGGCTTGTCGACCATCTTGCCGTCGACCGCGACCGCGGCGCCGCCCGCCCGCGCCGCCGCCTCGAGCACGCGCCGCGCCCAGTCCCGCTCCTCGTCGGAGGGCTGGAACGCGCGGTTGACGACGTCGACCTGCCGCGGGTGGATGCACAGCTTCGCGCCGAAGCCCAGCCTGCGCGCGCGTTCCGCGTCGGCGCGCAGCACCGCAGGGTCGTCGATCGCGGTGCTCACGCCGTCGACCGGCGCGCGCAGCCCGGAGAGCCGCGACACGAGCACGATCTGCGAGCGGAAGGTGAGGAGCTCGTCGCCCTCGCCGTCGATGCCGAGGTCGACCTGGAAGTCGATCGAGCCGAACACGAGGCGCTCGACGCCCGGCGCGCCGGCGAGCGTGCGCATCGCGTCGAAGCCCGCCGCCGTCTCGACCAGCGGATAGAGCCGCTTGCCCGCGGCGATCGCGGACGCGTGCGCGAGGTCCGCGCGCCGCTCGGCCTTCGGCACGACGACGCCCGCGACCGCGGCGTGGCCGCACACCGCGAGGTCGTCGGCGAACCACGCGGTGTCCGCGGCGTTCACGCGCACGAGCACCGGCGAGGCCGCCGACGGCAGCCACGACGCGAGCGCGCCGCGCGCGGCCGCCTTCGCGTCGGGCGCGACCGCGTCCTCGAGGTCGACGATCACCGCGCCGGCACCCGCGGCCAGCGCCTTCGCGTAGCGCTCCGGGCGGTCGGCGGGAACGAACAGGTAGGAGCGATGGGCCACGGGGCCACTCTACCCAAACCGGCTCAACCGAGGAAGCGCGCGACGCGCGGTGCCGACGCCAGCGCGCGGATCGCGGCGATCGCGCGGCGCATCTCCGCCTCGCTCGCCCCGTCGCGGTAGCGCGCGAGCCGGATCGCCTTGTCCTCGAGCTCGGCGGCGGTCAGCGTGTTGCCGGGATCGCCCTTGGGCTCGTCGACGCGGCCCTCGAGCCGGCGGCCGTCGGTCGTCTCGACCGTCACCTTGCCGATCCACCGCGCCGGGTACGCGCGGTCGACCTCGGCGTCGAGCTCCATCGCGACGCGGTCGCGGAACGCGACGACGGCCGGGTCCCGATAGTGCGCGTCGAACTCCGGGAGTCCCGCGCGTCCCCGCACCGCGATCAGCGCGAGCACCGTGCCCATCGAGAACTTCGACTGGTGCACGGTCGCCGGATCGACGACCGGCCCCAGCACGTCGATCGCGCCCTGGTGGACGCGCGCGACGACGCGCTTCACCTGCGCGGCCGAGAGCGCGTGCTCGCGCATCACCTGCTGCAGCGCGTCCGCGGCCGGGTGCGTGTGGCGGCACGATGCGTGGTACTTGAACGAGGTCTCCGCCACCGCCCAGCGCGAGCCGAGGCCGTCGACGAGGCGCGACGGATCCGCGTCCGTCGACATGCCCGCCGCCATGCCCTGGCGGCCTTCGAGAATGCGCCGCGCGCCGGTGAATCCGTCCCTCGCGAGGTACGCGGCGGCGAGTCCCGCGGCCGACGCGTGCGCGGTGTGCAACTGCTTCGAGTCGGCGCCGTCGCGCAGGAACTCCCACAACCCCGCGGACTGCGTGCCCGCCGAGCCGAACGCGTCGAGCATCTGCGCGGGGGTGAGCCGCAGCAGCCGCCCGACCGCCGCGGCCGCCGCGAGCGTGCCCGCGGTGCCCGTCGTGTGGAACGTCCGGTAGTGCGAGCGGCCGAGGAACTCGCCGACGCGGATGCCGACCTCGTAGCCCGCGACGGCCGCCGCGAGCAGGTCGGCGCCGCTCGCGCCCACCGCCTGCGCGGTCGCGAGCGCCGGCGGGAACACGACGGTCGCCGGGTGGAACACCGAGCCGTTGTGCACGTCGTCCTGCTCGGCGACGTGCGACGCCGCGGCGTTCGCGTAGGCGGCCATCATCGGGCTCGTGCCGCGGCGGTGGACGAGGATCTCGGAGGGCCCGTCCGCCGGCCCCATCGCCAGGGCGAACGCGGTCAGCGTCTCGACCGGGCGCGCGCCCTTGCCGGCGAGCGCCGACGCGAACCAGTCGATCATCAGTTCCTCGGTCCGCCGCAGCACCGGCGCCGGGATGTCGGCGAGGTCCAGCGTCGAAGCGAACGCGGCGAGCCGTTCCTCGGCGGTCGCCGCAGCCTCCTTCGCGTCGACGGGCAGTCGAGCATTCATATCGCCTTCTCCTTCTCGAGGCGCGCGATGTCCTCAGCGCCGTAGCCCAGCTCGGCGAGCAGCGCGCGCGTGTGCTGGCCGAGCGCGGGCACCGCATCCATCCGCGCGTGCGCGGCGTCCGGCGCCCCGGGCGGCAGCAGCGCGGGAACCGGGCCGGCGGGCGTCGGCACCTCGACCCAGCGATGCCGCGCCTTGAGCTGCGGATGCTCCCACACGTCGGCCATCGTGTTGACGCGCGCGTTCGCGATCTGCGCGTCGTCGAGGCGCTTGACGACCTCCTCCGCGGCGAGGCTCGCGAACGCCGCGACGATCAGGCGCTTCAGCTCGTCGCGCGACGCCGTGCGCCGCGCGTTCGAGTCGAACCGCGGGTCGGTCGCGAGGCCGGGCTGCTCGAGCACCTTCGCGCAGAACACCTGCCACTCGCGCTCGTTCTGGAGGCCCAGCATCACGGTCTTGCCGTCGCCGGTCGGGAACGGGCCGTACGGGTAGATCGTCGCGTGCGCCGCGCCGGCGCGCGGCGGCGGCTCGGCGCCGTCGAACGCGTAGTAGAGCGGGTAGCCCATCCACTCGGTCATGCTCTCGAGCATCGACACGTCGATGCCCTTGCCCTGGCCGGTGCGCCCCGCTCGATCAGCGCCGCGAGGATGTTCGAGTACGCGTACATGCCCGCCGCGATGTCCGCGATCGAGCAGCCCGCCTTCGCCGGCTCGTCGGGCGTCCCGGTGATCGACACGAAGCCCGACTCGCTCTGGATCAGGAGGTCGTAGGCCTTCTTGTCGCGGTAGGGACCGTCCGCGCCGTAGCCCGAGATGTCGCAGACGATGAGCCGCGGGTGGCGACCGCGGAGCGCCTCGTACGAGAGGCCCAGCCGCGCGGCGGCGCCCGGCGCGAGGTTCTGGACGAGCACGTCCGCCTTCGCGAGCAGCCGGTCGAGGATCGCGGGCGCCTCGGCGTGCTTGACGTCGAGCGTGAGGCTCTCCTTGCTGCGGTTCGACCAGACGAAGTGCGACGCGAGGCCGCGCACGCGGCCGTCGTAGGCGCGCGCGAAGTCGCCGACGCCCGGGCGCTCGACCTTGACGACGCGGGCGCCGAGGTCGGCGAGCTGCCGCGTGCAGAACGGCGCGGCGATCGCGTGCTCGAGCGTGACGACGGTGATGCCGTCGAGAGGTCGCATCGCGGGGCCTCAGAACGATCGCGGCAGCCCGAGCGTGTGCTCGGCCACGTGCGACAGGATCAGGTTGGTCGAGATCGGCGCGACCTGGTAGAGCCGCGTCTCGCGGAACTTGCGCTCGACGTCGTACTCGTTCGCGAAGCCGAAGCCGCCGTGGTACTGCAGGCAGACGTTCGCCGCCTCCCACGACGCCTTGGCGGCCAGGTACTTGGCCATGTTCGCCTCGGCGCCGCAGGGTCGGTGCGCATCGAACAGCGCGCAGGCCTTCCAGCGCATCAGGTTCGCCGCCTCGACCTCGATGTACGCCTCGGCGATCGGGAACTGCACGCCCTGGTTCTGGCCGATCGGGCGGCCGAACACCACGCGCTCGCCCGCGTACTTCGTCACGCGGTCGATGAACCAGTAGCCGTCGCCGATGCACTCGGCGGCGATCAGCGTGCGCTCGGCGTTGAGCCCGTCGAGGATGTACTTGAAGCCCTTCCCCTCCTCGCCGATCAGGTTCTCGGCCGGGATCTCGAGGTCCTCGAAGAAGAGCTCGTTGGTCTCGTGGTTGACCATGTTCGGGATCGGCCGCACCGTGAGCCCGTGGCCGATCGCCTGGTGCAGGTCGACGATGAAGATCGACATGCCCTCCGACTTCTTCCTCACCTCGGAAAGCGGCGTCGTGCGGGCGAGCAGGATCATGAGGTCGGAGTGCTGGACGCGCGAGATCCAGACCTTCTGCCCGTTGACGACGTAGCGGTCGCCCTTCTTCACCGCCGTCGTCTTGATCTTCGTCGTGTCGGTGCCGGTCGTCGGCTCGGTCACGCCCATCGACTGCAGGCGCAGCTCGCCCGAGGCGATCTTCGGCAGGTACCTGCGCTTCTGCTCCTCGGAGCCGTGGCGCAGCAGCGTGCCCATGTTGTACATCTGGCCGTGGCAGGCGCCCGAGTTGCCGCCCGCGCGGTTGATCTCCTCCATGATCACGGTCGCCTCGGTGAGGCCGAGCCCCGAGCCGCCGTACTCCTGCGGGATCATCGCGGCGAGCCAGCCCGCCTTCGTGAGCGCGTCGACGAACGCCTCGGGATAGCCGCGCTTCTCGTCGATCTTCCGGTGGTACTCGTCGGGAAACGCGGCGCAGAGCGCGCGCACGGCGTCGCGGATCTCCTGGTGCTCGTCGGCGGTGTGCTTGATCATGGTCTTCTCGCGGGGGGATCGGGTCAGGCGAGCTCGGCGGAGGCTTCCATCGCGAGCGCGCCCTCGTGGTCGCGCGCCCACAGCGCGTGCCGCCGGCCGCCCTCGTCGCGGCCGCACACGCGGAAGCGGTGGATGTCGAAGATCGGGCGCACGGCCCGGAACCGGAAGCGGCGCACGCGCGCGCCGGGGAGCTGGCGGCGCACGAGGTCGACGAGCAGCGTCGCGATCAGCGGCCCGTGCACGATCAATCCCGGATAGCCCTCGACGCCGGTCACGTAGCTGCGGTCGTAGTGGATCCGGTGGCCGTTGAACGTGAGCGCCGAGTAGCGGAACAGCAGCACCGGGTCGGGCACGATCTCCCGCGAATACTGCTCGTCCGCCGGCGCCGGCCGGGACGGCGCCGCGGGCGCAGCCCCGGGCGGCGGGTTGTCGCGGTAGACGATGTCGTGCTCCTCGGTCAGCGCGACGCCGCGCGCGTCCGAGATCTCGTGCCGCACGCACACGAACACGAGCTTGCCGGAGCGCCCTTCCTTGACGCTGACGTCGGCGATGCGCGAGACGCGCGTGATCTCGTCGCCGACGCGGAGCGGGTGCTCGAACGCGAGGCGGCCGCCCGCCCACATGCGGCGCGGCTGCGGCACCGGCGGCAGGAAGCCGCCGCGCCTCGGGTGCCCGTCCGGCCCGATCTGGCTCTGCGGCGCCACCGGCAGGAAGTAGAGCCAGTGCCAGAGCGGCGGCACCTCGGCGCCCGCGACCGGCTCCGGATCGTCGCGGTCGAGCGTCGCCGACAGCATCGTGAGCGGGGCGGGCGTCACGAGGTCGGCGCGCCGCTCGGTGCGGCCGATCCAGTCGCGCCAGGGATTCGCGTCGGCGTTCATCGGGGTGCCGGGTCGTCGTCGGAGGAACGAAGCTTCGCGCCAATCCCGGCGCCGGGCAATTCGCGATTCGGAAATCGGGGGTTCGGCAGCGCTTAACCCCTGCCTGGCCAGGGGCACGGGACGAGGGACGCGGCCGGCATGCCGGAACCGGCAGCGGCAGCGCCGGAGAGCGCCGCGTGGACAACGCCCGCGGCGCTGGCTACCGTTGCACCGGCGGCGCGCAGGCGGGAAGCCGGGCGCACGGCCCCGCGGCGCCGATACGCCCATGAGACCCAGGATCCGCATCGCGTTCGCCCACTTCTGGCGCGGCTTCGCGCCGGACCACTTCCGGAGCTGGTTTCCGTACGTCGGCGACCGGTACGACCTCGTCGTCTCGCGCTCGCCAGAGGTCGTGTTCTATTCGGTGTTCTCGCGCCGCTACCGGAATCGGGCCGATCCCCGCGACGCGGACCCCGCGGCCCGTTACCGCCGGGGCGACTACGTGCGGGTGTTCTTCACCGGCGAGAACGTCGAGCCCCGGATGGACGAGTGCGAGTTCGCGATCGGTTTCTCGACGCTCGTCGACCATCCGAACTTCCTGCGCCTGCCGCTGTGGGTCTACGAGAACCGGGGCTGGGGCTTCGGGCCCGAGCGCCTGGTGAAGTCGCCCGACACCGACTGGGAGCGCGTCGCGGCCGAGAAGACCGGGTTCTGCAACTTCGTCCAGTCGTGGAGCGTCGCGTTCCGCGACGCGATCGCCGAGCGGCTCGACCGCTACAAGCGCGTCGACATGGCCGGCCCGGTCATGAACAACATGGGCGGCTGGCGCGTGCCGCTGACGCCGAACCGCGTCGCCGCCAAGGCCGCCTTCCTGCGCCGCTACAAGTTCACGCTGGCGGTCGAGAACGCGATCTGGCCCGGCTACGCGACCGAGAAGCTCGTCGACCCGATGTACGCGGACAGCATCCCGATCTACGTGGGCGACCCGCAGGCGGGCACGAGCTTCGATCCGGCGAGCTACGTCGACGTGGCGCGCTTCGGAAGCCTCGCCGAAGCGCTGGAGTTCGTCCGCGAGGTCGACCACGACCGGTCGCTCCACCTGAAGATGCTCGCGACCCCGTGGTACCGGGGGAACGAGGTCCCGCGCTACGCGCGCGACGAGACGATCGCGGCCTTCTTCGACCGGATCTTCGCGGCGGCGCTCGCGCGCCGGAGTCGCAACGATGCCGGATGAGGGAGCGGCAGGCCCCCCCTCTTCGGCGCCCGCGGGCGGCGGCGCGATCGACGTCGTCCTCGCGACGCGCAACCGCGCGCGCGGGGCCGAGCGCGCCGCACGCGCGATCCTCGCCGCCGCGTACCCGTCGTCCTCGCTCGTCGTGGTCGACCAGAGCGACGACTCGACCACGCGGGAGGCGCTGCGCGAGGTCGCCTCCGACCCGCGCGTTTCCGTGATCGCCGCGCCCCCGAGGGGACTGGCGGCCGCGCGGAATCTCGGCGTCGCGAGCACCGCGGCGCCCATCGTCGCGTTCACCGACGACGACTGCGCGCCCGCGCCCGGGTGGCTGGAGGCGATCGCCGCCGCGTTCGCCGGCGACGCGTCGATCGGCGTCGTGTTCGGCTCGGTCGTCGCCGCCGACTACGATCGGGGCGCCGGCTTCACGCCCGCCTACCGGGTCGACCGCCCGCGCACGGCGCGCACGCTCGCGCGCAAGCCCTCGGTCGAGGGCATCGGCGCGTGCATGGCGATCCGGCGCTCGACGTGGCGGGCGCTCGGCGGCTTCGACGAGCAGCTGGGCGCCGGGAGCGCGCTGCGCGCCGGCGAGGACACGGACTTCGCGGTCCGCGCGCTGCTCGCCGGCGCGGGCGTTCGCGAGACGCCGGCCGCGTCGGTGACGCACTACGGGTTCCGCGCGTGGGACGAGGGGCGCGCGACGATCGAGGGCTACATGATCGGCCTGGGCGCGGTCCACGCGAAGATGCTGCGGCTCGCCGGCCCGGCGGCCCTGCGGCCGATCGCGGCGCTGGCCTGGCGGTGGATCGCGCGGGGGCCGGTCGTCGACCTCAACCACCGTCCTCCCCGGGCGCTCCGGCTCGCGGCGTTCCTGCGCGGCGCCTGGACCGGATGGCGCGCGCCGCTCGACCGCGAGCGCGGCCACTTCGCCGCGCCGCGCCGATAGCGCCTTCAGCGGGGCGCGCGGTCCGGCCGCGTCATCGCCGCCGGATCGACCCAGCGGTCGAAATCCTCGGCCGAGACGAGGCCCAGCGCGAGCGCCGCCTCGCGCAGGCTCGTGCCCTCGCGGTGCGCCTTCTGCGCGATCTTCGCGGCGCTCTCGTAGCCGATGTGCGGGTTGAGCGCGGTCACGAGCATCAGCGAGCGCTCGAGGTTCTCGCGCAGTCGCCCGCGCAGCGGCTCGATCCCGCGCGCGCAGCGCAGGTCGAACGACGCGAGCGCATCGGCCAGGAGCTCGACCGACTCGAGCGCCGCGTGCAGCATCACCGGCTTGTAGACGTTGAGCTGGAAGTTGCCCTGCGTGCCCGCGAACGCGACGGTCGCGTCGTTGCCGAACACGCGCGCGGCGACCATCGTCAGCGCCTCGCACTGCGTCGGATTGACCTTGCCGGGCATGATCGACGAGCCCGGCTCGTTGTCGGGAATCGCGATCTCGGAGAGGCCCGCCCGCGGCCCGCTGGCGTGCCAGCGGACGTCGTTCGCGACCTTCGTCGCGGCGCCGGCGAGCGTGCGCACCGCGGCGCTCGCGTTGACGACCGCGTCGTGCGCGGAGAGCGCCGCGAACTTGTCCGCCGCGGTCACGAAGGCCTTGCCGGTGAGCGCCGCGATCTCGGCGGCGACCGCTTCGGCGAAGCCGGCGGGCGCATTGAGGCCGGTGCCGACCGCCGTGCCGCCGAGCGCGATCGGCAGCAGCGCGTCGCGGGCGGCGGCCACGTACCCGCGCGCCTCGGCGAGCTGCGCGGCCCACCCGCCGACCACCTGCCCGAGCGTCACCGGCGTCGCGTCCATCAGGTGGGTGCGGCCGATCATCGCGACGTCCGCGTATTCGCGCGATTTCGCCGCGAGCGTCGCGCGGAGCGCGTCGACCGCGGGCAGCAGGCGCGCGTCGATCGCCTCGACGAGCGCGACGTGCATCACCGCCGGGAACGCGTCGTTCGACGACTGGCTGCGGTTGACGTCGTCGTTCGGGTGGACCGGCGACTTCGAGCCCGGGCGGCCGCCCGCGAGCTGGATCGCCCGGTTCGCGATCACCTCGTTCGCGTTCATGTTCGACTGCGTCCCCGAGCCGGTCTGGAACACGACGAGCGGGAACTCGTCGTCGAGCGCGCCGTCGACGACCTCGCGCGCGGCGCGCTCGATCAGCGCCGCCTTGTCGGCGGCGAGCACGCCCAGCCGGGCGTTCGCGCGCGCGGCGGCCAGCTTGACGATGCCGAGCGCGCGGACGACCGGGCGGCCCCAGCGGTAGCGCGGCACGCCGATCGGGAAGTTCTCGATCGAGCGCTGGGTCTGCGCGCCCCACAGCCGCTCGGCCGGGACGCGGACCTCGCCCAGCGCGTCCTTCTCGGTGCGGAAGGCTTCGCCCATCGGCGAATCCTACTCCCTGCCCCGCTCAGATCCCCATGACCGAGCGCACGTGCCGCGCGATCATCAGCTCCTCGTCGGTCGGCACGACGTACGCGGGGACCTTCGAGGTGTCCGCGGTGATGCGCCGCTTGCCGGCCGCGTTCGCGGCCTCGTCGAGCGCGAGCCCGAGCCAGCCGGCGCCGCGGACGATCGCCGCGCGGACCGGCGCGGCGTGCTCGCCGATCCCGCCGGTGAAGACCAGCGCGTCGAGGCCGCCCAGGGCCGCGGCGAGCGACCCGAGCTCGCGGCCCGCCCGGTAGCAGAACAGCTCGACGGCGAGCTTCGCGCGCGGGTCGTCGCTCGCGAGCAGCGTGCGCATGTCCGACGAGATGCCCGAGACGCCGAGGAGCCCCGACCGGTGGTAGAGCAGGCGCTCGAGGTCGCGCGCGCCCATCCCGCGCTCGTCCATCAGCCAGAGGAGCACGCCCGGATCGATCGTGCCGGTCCGCGTCCCCATCACGAGGCCGTCGAGCGCGGTGAACCCCATCGTGGAGGCGACGCTGCGCCCGTTCGCCATCGCGCACATCGACGCGCCGTTGCCCAGGTGAGCGACGACCACGCGGCCCGCGGCCGCGCGCATGTCGAGCGTCCGCATCGCACCGGCGACGTACTCGTACGAGAGCCCGTGGAAGCCGTAGCGGCGCACGCCCGCGTCGGTGATCTCGGCGGGCAGCGCGAACGCCTGCGCGATCGGCGGCTGGTCGCGGTGGAACGCGGTGTCGAAGCACGCGATCTGCGGCAGCTCCGGCATGCGGGCGGCGATCGCGCGGATCGGCGTCAGGTTGTGCGGCTGGTGCAGCGGCGCGAGCGGCACCAGCGCGGCGAGCGCCTCGACCACGCCGGCGTCCACGCGCACCGGCGCGCCGTAGCGCGTGCCGCCGTGCACGACGCGATGGCCGACCGCGGCGAGCTTCCCGCGCTTGAAGTCGGTCGCGAGATACGCGAACAGGTGCTCGACCGCGCCGGCGTGGTCGAGCGCGCCGGCATCGTCCCAGCGCTCCTCTGCGACGACGGCGCCGCCCGGGTCCTTCGCGACGAAGCGCGGCGACGTGCCCAGCCCCTCGATCTGGCCCTTGACGGTCAGCGAGAGCGTGTCGCCGACGCCGTAGAGCGAGAACTTGAGGCTCGACGACCCGGCGTTCAGGACGGCGATCGTGTCGCTCATGCGGCGCTCCGCCTCACCTTCCGGCCGGCACGCGCTTCGCGTGCGCGACGAGCGCCATCACCGCCGTCGACGCGAGGCGCGTGCGCACCGTGTCGGCGCGCGAGGTCAGCACCACCGGGACGCGCGTGCCCAGCACGATGCCCGCGGCGTCGGCGCCCGCGAGGTACTGGAGCTGCTTCGCCACCATGTTGCCCGCCTCGAGGTCCGGGACGAGCAGGATGTCCGCGCGGCCGGCGACCGGCGACTCGATCTTCTTCGCCTTCGCCGCGTGCTCGGACACCGCGTTGTCGAACGCGAGCGGCCCGTCGATGACGCCGCCGGTGATCTGCCCGCGGTCGGCCATCTTGCAGAGCGCCGCCGCGTGCAGCGTCGACTCGATCTTCGAGGTCACGGTCTCGACCGCCGACAGCACGGCGACCTTCGGCTTCTCGATGCCGAGCGTGCGCGCGAGGTCGATCGCGTTCTGCACGATGTCGGCCTTGTCGTCGAGCGTCGGGAAGATGTTGACCGCGGCGTCGGTGACGAACAGGAGCCGCGGGTAGGTGGGGACGTCCATCACGAACACGTGGCTCACGCGCCGCGCGGTGCGCAGGCCGGTCGCCGAGGGCACGATCGCCGCCATCAGCTCGTCGGTGTGGAGGCTCCCCTTCATCAGCGCCTCGACCTGGCCGAGCCGCGCCATCTCGACGGCCATCTCGGCCGCGGCGTGGCTGTGCTCGGTCGGGACGATCTCGACGCCGGCGAGGTCGATCTTCTCGGCTTTGGCGACGGCGCGGATCTTCGCCTCCGGGCCGACCAGCACCGGCACGATGATCCTGCGGCGCGCCGCCTCGAGCGGCCCGAGCAGCGAGTCGCGGTCGCACGGGTGGACGATCGCGCAGCGGACCGGCGGCAGGCCCTCGCAACGCTTGATGAGCTTCGCGAAGCCGTCGTTGCGGCGCAGGATCAGCGACGGAGTCGCCACGTTCGAGTAGGTGACGCGGTCGGTCGGCGCGACGACGTGAGCGTGGCCGTCGACCAGCACCTCGCCGCGCTGGTTGACGCAGCGGCACGCGAACGTGATCCGATGCTCCTTCGCGTGCTTCTGCTTCGCGGTCACCGTCGCGGTGAGCTCGTCGCCGACGGCGATGTTCCCCGCGTAGCGGAGCTCGGTCTCGGCGATCACGGCGCCCGGGCCCGGCATTCGGCGCAGCAGCAGGTTCGACACGAGCGCGACGGCGGCCGCGCCCGGCGCCGTCGGGCCGGCCGCGTCGCTGCGCCCTTCGACGTGGAACGGGTCGACCTCGCCGGCGACGAGCGCGAGCCCCTCGATCTCGTTCACCGTCATCGTGTGCCGGGCGGTCTCCGAGGCGCCGACCTTGATCTCGGCGTAGGTGCGGTTCGTGACGTCTCGCACGGATCGCTCGCGATCGTTCAGCCGCGGCCGCGCTTCGACGCGCGGCCGGCCCGGCGTACGGGCGCCTTGCGCGGCTTGCGCGCCGCGCGCGCGTCGCCGCCGGCGGGGATCAGCGCGCGCAACTCGCCGACGAGCTCGCGCTGGCGGTCGTCGAGGTGCGGATCCGACTCGAGCGCGTCGAGGAGGCCCTGGAGCTTGCGGCGGTCGGCCGACGACGCGACGAGCCGCGGCAGCGTGCGCTTCGCCTCGCGCGGCTCGAACTCGACGATGATCGTCTCGTCGTGCAGGACGCGCCGGAAGTCGTCCTCGGTCACGCCCTCGAGCACGCCGGTCGGCTCGAGCAGCGAGCGGACCGCGCCCATCTGCGCGAGCCGGCGCTTGCCGCCGCCCGCCTTCGCGACGAGGAGCGCCGCGCGGACGATCGCCTCGGGGAGGCCGCCCCGGTCGAGGTCGTCGAGCACCTGCCGCACCGCGGGCAGCGCGCGCGGGTCGATGCGCGTCTGGCGACGGATCGCGGCGCGCTGGTCCGCCATCTGGAGCGACATCAGGTTGCCGTAGATCTGGAAGAACGCCGCCTCGCTCGCCGCGTCGCGCAGGTCGCGCCACAGGTCGAGCGACGCCGACACGACCGCGGCACCGTAGCGCTCGGCGCGCCGGCCCGCGTTGCCTTCGTTCCGCGGCTGACGCCAGGCGCGCGCCACCGCGGCGGCGGCCGGCACGCCGGCGAGGAGCGGGTTGCGGTCGGACAGCATCCAGCGCTGCGCGCGCAGCGGGTGCCACTCGCGCAGCACGCGAGCGGCCCACTCGGGCACCGCGTCGCGCACCGCGGGACGCACCAGCAGCTCGTAGGCGCGCTCGGTGAGTTCGGAGAGCGCGGCGACCGCCTCGAACGGCTTCTCGTCGACGCGATCGTACTTCTGCAGCCTGCGCAGCGCCTCGAGCGAGCGCTCGTGGATCGTCACGTCGTAGCTCATCTCGCCGTCGGCGTGCTGGATCTCGTGGATCTCCATGCCGTAGAGGCCCGGCGGCAGCGCCTGGATGTGCTTCAGCACCTCGAAGATCTGCGCATGCTCCTTCTTCGCGACCTTGCCGGACACGAAGATGCCGAGGTGCCCGATGTCCTCGTGAATGAGGCCGACGATCGTCTGGCCGTTCGCCTTGATCTCCTCGGTCGACGAGTAGAGGTCGGCGATCCAGTTGAACGCCTGCTGCGGCGGCGTGATGTTGTCGCCCATCGACGCGAACACGATGATCGGCTGCTTGATCGACTTGAGGTCGAAGTAGCGGCCGGGGCCGAGCCGTGCCTCGCCCTGCGCGAGCTTGTTGCCGACGAACAGGTTGTTGACGATCCAGCGGATCTCCTCCTCGTTCAGCAGGTAGAAGCCGCCCCACCAGCGCTCGAACTCGAGGAAGCGCGGCGCCTCCTGGTCGACGTCGTCGTACAGGTGGTAGTACTTGTCCCAGACCGCGTTCGCGGGGTTGAGCGACTCGAAGTTGGCGACGAGGTGCGCGCCGTCGAACTTGCCGGCGCCCAGGTCGCTCGCGAACAGCGAGACCCAGGCTCCGCCCAGCAGCCCGCCCGAGTAGCGCATCGGGTTGTCGCCGTCGTTGCCCGCCCAGTACGACATCGGCGCGCCGTTGATCACCAGCGGGCCGGTCATGTCCGGCCGCGCGGCCGCGAGCATCATCACCGCCCATCCGCCCTGGCAGTTGCCGATCAGCGAGGGCTTCGGGCTCTCGGGGTGGCGCTCGGCGACGATGCGCACGAACTCCGCCTCGGCGTCGGTCACGTCGGCGAGCGTCTGCCCCGGCTCCGGGTCGGGATAGAAGATCACGAAGTAGACCGGATGGCCCGCCTTCAGCGCGACGCCGACCTCCGAGTCCTCCTTGAACCCGCCGATGCCGGGGCCGTGGCCCGCGCGCGGATCGATGATGATGAACGGGCGCTTGCGCTCGTCCACCTTCATGCCGCGCGGCGGAACGATGCGCAGCAGAGCGTAGTTGCAGGGGCGGTCGAACGTCCGCGCGTCCGCCACCGTCTCGTAGCGGTAGTGGAGCAGCGGCGGCTTGCCCGCCTCCTCGTGCGCGAGCCACTGGTTGCCGCGCTCGCGGATCGTGTCCCAGAACAGCGCCTGGCGCTGGCCCGCGTCGACGAAGTAGCCGACCCAGTCGGCCCACCACTGCTGCGGGTTCGCGGCCGGGAACCCGGTCTCGAGATACTCCGCGTGCGCCCGCCGGACGCGGTCGCCGTAGGACGCGTACGCGTTCTTCACCCGCCGCGACAGCGTGCCCGCGACGTTGCGCGAGATCGCCATCGACCGGTCGATCGTCTTGTTGATGTCGGCCATCGTGGTCGTCGCCCTCGGATTCGGAGCCCGGCCCGGTAACCGCCGCGAGCGGGCGACCGGGCACTGCGCGCTGGGATGCTGCGCCGCAGCAAAGAGTCACTGTACCACAGTCGCGCGGGCGGCGCGGGAAGGTGAAACCGGGGATGCGACCGCACGCGGCCGCAGGGGGCGTCGCCCGGCGCTCAGAGCCCGAGCCAGGCGATGACGGCGCTCTCGACCTCGGGATTCGGCAACACGAATCCCTTGTAGCCGACCGTCTCGAGCGCCGCGGGCCCGCCCTTCGCGTCGCGCAGCCCGACGAGCGCGTCGCGGATGCGCTGCTGCTCGGCGGAGGGCATCGCCGTCGACACGATGAACTGCTTGATCGGCACCGGGCGGGACCTGAGCAGCACCTTGCCGCCCTTGTCGGTCCAGCTCTTGACCACCGCGTTCGCGGCGGTGATCGCCACTTGCGCGAAGTCGTTCTGGAGGTAGAACGGCACCGAGTCCTGGTAGCGGGTCGTGATGATCCGCACGGTGCCCGGCACCGGATCGCCGCGGCCCTCGACCACCGGGATCTTCTCGGTGCGAAACATCGCGCGCACCATCCACGCGGTGATCGAGTCGGGGTCGGGCATGACGACCGTGTGGCCCTTGAGGTCGGCCATCGCCGTGTAGGGCTGGCCCGGGTTCATCAGCATCGACGCCGTGTACTCGGTGTAGCCCTGCGTCCAGGCGATCGCCCGGTAGCGGCCGGCCTTGATCTCGGCCATCGAGACGTGCGCCGGGTGAACGAACGCGACGTCGAACTCCTGCGTCTTGAGGCCAGCCCGGAGGTCGTTGTAGGCCGGGACGAGGACGGTCCGGACGCGCCGGCCGGTCGCGGTCGCAATCACCTGCGCGATCGGCGCGAACTTGTCCCGGATCTCCTTCGGGGTCGCCTGGTAGGTGACGCCCTCCGTCACCGCGAAGACGAGGTCGGCCTGCTGCGCGGCGGCGGGGCCGGCCAGGGCGGTAGTGAACAGGAGAGCGATGGCGAGTCGGCGGATCATGGCGGGGCCGGCGGGCGGGAACGTCAACGGCCAGAGCGCCCGCAAGCTTCGTGCCTCGCGGGCGCGGCGAATCGGGGAGTGTACGGCCCGGCCGCCCTGTCCGCTACAGGGGCGCGGGAAAGGCCCGGCCGGCGGCGGGCGCCGGCCGGCGTCAGGCTCAGGCGCGGTGACGCAGCTTGCGGATCGCCTCGAGCTGGGCGAGCGCGGTCGCGAGCTCGGCTTCCGCCTGGGCGATCTCTTCCTTCGAGGTCTTGTTCTGCATCGCCTCTTCCGCGGCCCTCTTGGCCTCGAGGGCCGCCTTCTCGTCGAGGTCCTTCGCGCGGATCGCCGTGTCGGCGAGCACCGTGATCGTGTGCGGCTGCACCTCGAGGTAGCCGCCCTGCACGAACACGAGCTCCTCGCGCTCCTGGTTGGGCAGCTTCATGCGGACCGCGCCGGGACGGATCTCGGTGAAGAGCGGCGTGTGGCGCGGATAGATGCCGAGCTCGCCCATCACGCCCGGCAGCACGACGAACTCCGCCTCGCCGGAGAAGATCTGCTCCTCCGCGCTGACGACATCCACCCTGATCGTGTTCGCCATCTTGATCCCGTCCTGTCCCGGCCCTGCGCTACTGCAGCTTCTTCGCCTTCTCGAACGCCTCGTCGATGCCGCCGACCATGTAGAAGGCCTGCTCGGGCAGCGCGTCGCACTCGCCGTCGCAGATCATCTTGAAGCCGCGGATCGACTCCTTGAGCGGCACGTACTTGCCCGGCGAGCCGGTGAACACCTCGGCGACGTGGAACGGCTGCGACAGGAAGCGCTGGAGCTTGCGCGCCCGCGCCACCGCCAGCTTGTCGTCGGGCGACAGCTCGTCCATGCCGAGGATCGCGATGATGTCACGCAGCTCCTTGTAGCGCTGCAGCGTCGCCTGCACGCGGCGCGTCGTCGTGTAGTGCTCCTCGCCGACGACCAGCGGGTCGATCTGCCGCGACGTCGAGTCGAGCGGGTCGACCGACGGGTAGATGCCGAGCGCCGCGATCTCGCGGGACAGCACGACCGTCGCGTCGAGGTGGCCGAACGTCGTCGCCGGGCTCGGGTCGGTCAGGTCGTCCGCCGGCACGTACACGGCCTGGATCGACGTGATCGAGCCGGTCTTCGTCGAGGTGATGCGCTCCTGCAGCTTGCCCATCTCCTCGGCCAGCGTCGGCTGGTAGCCCACCGCCGACGGCATCCGCCCCAGCAGCGCGGACACCTCGGTGCCGGCCAGCGTGAAGCGGTAGATGTTGTCGACGAAGAACAGGATGTCGCGGCCCTCGTCGCGGAAGCGCTCCGCCATCGTGAGGCCGGTCAGCGCGACGCGCAGCCGGTTGCCCGGCGGCTCGTTCATCTGGCCGAACACCATCGCGACCTTCGACTTGGCGAGGTCGTCCTGGACGATGACCTTGGCGTCCGACATCTCGTGGTAGAAGTCGTTGCCCTCGCGCGTGCGCTCGCCGACGCCGGCGAACACCGACAGGCCCGAGTGCTGCGTCGCGATGTTGTTGATGAGCTCGAGCATCGTGACGGTCTTGCCGACGCCCGCGCCGCCGAACAGGCCGATCTTGCCGCCCTTCGCGAACGGGCAGATCAGGTCGATCACCTTGATGCCGGTCTCGAGGAGCTCGACCGACGGGGAGAGCTCGTCGAACTTCGGCGCGTGCTGGTGGATCGCGCGGCGCTCGTCGCCCTTGATCGCGCCGCGCTCGTCGATCGGACGCCCGAGCACGTCCATCACGCGGCCGAGCACGCCGGGGCCGACCGGGACCTTGATGTTCTCGCCGGTGTTGCGCACCTTCATGCCGCGCTTCAGGCCGTCGGAGCTGCCCATCGCGATCGTGCGCACGATGCCGTCGCCCAGCTGCTGCTCGACCTCGAAGGTGAGCCCCTGCTCGACGAGCTTGTTGGAGGCGTCCTGCTCGAGGACGAGCGCGTCGTAGACCCGCGGCATCGCGTCCCGCGGAAACTGGACGTCGACGACCGCGCCGATGCACTGGACGATGGTTCCCTGGCTCATGGCTGGTTCCGTTGATGATGTGTTCTGAAAGGCGGAGATCGGCGATGGGAGATCGGACGGGCGGCGGAGGCGCCCTCGTTCCTATCTCCTATCTCCCATCGCCCATCTCCGCCGTCGGGTCCGTTACACCGCCGCCGCGCCGCCGACGATCTCCGAGAGCTCCTTGGTGATCGCCGCCTGGCGCGTCTTGTTGTAGATGAGCTGCAGCTCGTTGATGATCTTGCCGGCGTTGTCGGTCGCCGCCTTCATCGCGACCATGCGCGCCGACTGCTCGGAGCCCATGTTCTCCGCGACCGCCTGGTAGACGACCGCCTCGATGTAGCGCCGCATCATGCCGTCGAGGAGCGCCCGGGCGTCCGGCTCGTAGATGTAGTCCCACGCGCCCTGCGCCGCCTCGGGCTTCACGACCTCGCCGGTCCCGCCGAGCGAGCGGTACTGCATCGGCACCGGGATGATCCGGCCCGCGCGCGGCTCCTGCTTCATCGTGTTGATGAACGACGTGTAGAACACCCACACCTCGTCGATCTCGCCCGCCATGTACTTGTCGAGCAGCGCCTTGACCGGGCCGACGACGCGCTCCAGGTGCGGGCGATCGCCGAGCTGGACCGCGCTCGCGACGACGTTCGCGCCCATCCGGGTCAGGAACGCGAGCCCCTTGTTGCCGATCGCGACGTAGTCGACCCCCAGCCCGGCGCCGGTCCACTCCTTGTGCTTCGAGAGCAGCAGGCGGAGCACGTTGGTGTTCATGCCGCCGCACAGCCCCTTGTCGGTCGACACGACGATCGCGCCCACGCGCTTCACCCGCTCGCGCTTGTTCAGGAACGGATGGCGGTACTCGGTGTTCGCCTTCGCGATGTGGATGACGATGTTGAAGACGCGCTCGAGGTACGGGCGCGACGCGCGCATCCGGTCCTGGGCCTTCTTCATCTTCGAGGCCGCGACCATCTCCATCGCCTTGGTGATCTTGCGCGTGCTCTGCACGCTCTTGATCTTGCCGCGGATTTCCTTCGATCCCGCCATCGTCGCCTCGGTTTCGTTCCTTCGTCGGCGCCCGGGGCGCCGGAGAGGGCTGCGCGAACGCTATCGGTCCCCGTCCGCCGGTCGCTGACGACCGGTCAGAACGTTCCCGTCTTCTTGAAGTCCTCGATCGCCGCGGCGAGCGCCTTCTCGTCGTCGGCGGAGAGGTCCTTGGTCTCCTCGACCCGTCCGTGCAGCGCCGCGTACTTGGTGCGCATGAAGTTGCGCAGCGCCGACTCGAACGCGAGCGCCTTCTCGACCGGCACGTCGTCGTAGTAGCCGCGGTTCACCGCGAACAGCGTCAGCGCCTGGTCGGCGACCGACAGCGGCGCGTACTGCGGCTGCTTCATGAGCTCGGTGACCATGCGGCCGCGGTCGAGCTGCTTGCGGGTCGCCTCGTCGAGGTCGGAGGCGAACTGCGCGAACGCCGCGAGCTCGCGGTACTGCGCGAGCGCGAGGCGCACGCCGCCGCCGAGCTTCTTGATCACCTTCGTCTGCGCGCTGCCGCCCACGCGCGACACCGAGATGCCCGCGTTGATCGCGGGACGGATGCCGGCGTTGAACAGGTCGGTCTCGAGGAAGATCTGGCCGTCCGTGATCGAGATCACGTTGGTCGGCACGAACGCGGTCACGTCGCCGGCCTGCGTCTCGATGATCGGGAGCGCCGTCAGCGAGCCGGTCTTGCCCTTGACCGCGCCGTTCGTGAACTTCTCGACGTACTCGGCGTTGACGCGCGCCGCGCGCTCGAGCAGTCGCGAGTGCAGGTAGAACACGTCGCCCGGGTACGCCTCGCGGCCCGGCGGCCGGCGCAGCAGCAGCGACACCTGGCGGTACGCCCACGCCTGCTTGGTCAGGTCGTCGTAGATGATCAGCGCGTCCTGCCCGCGGTCGCGGAAGTACTCGCCCATCGTGCAGCCCGAGTACGGCGCGATGTACTGCATCGCCGCCGACTCCGAGGCCGACGCCGCCACGATGATCGTGTAGCCCATCGCGCCGTGCTCCTCGAGCTTGCGCACGACGTTCGCGATCGTCGAGGCCTTCTGCCCGATCGCGACGTACACGCAGATCAGGTCCTTGCCCTTCTGGTTGATGATCGTGTCGACCGCGACCGCCGTCTTGCCGGTCTGGCGGTCGCCGATGATGAGCTCGCGCTGGCCGCGGCCGATCGGCACCATCGAGTCGATCGCCTTCAGGCCGGTCTGCACCGGCTGGTTCACCGACTGGCGCGCGATCACGCCCGGCGCGACCTTCTCGATCACGTCGGTCATCTTCGCGTTGATCGGGCCCTTGCCGTCGATCGGCTGGCCGAGCGAGTTGACGACGCGGCCGATCAGCTCGGGGCCGACCGGCACGTCGAGGATGCGGCCCGTGCACTTGACCGTGTCGCCCTCGGTGATGTGCTCGTAGTCGCCGAGCACGACCGAACCGACCGAGTCGCGCTCGAGGTTGAGCGCGAGGCCGAACGTGTTGTTCGGGAACTCGAGCATCTCGCCCTGCATCGCGTCGGACAGGCCGTGGATGCGGCAGATGCCGTCGGTCACCGAGACGACGGTCCCCTGGGTGCGGGTCTGCGTGCCCGTGTCCAGGTTCTGGATCTTCGCCTTGATGAGTTCGCTGATTTCCGAAGGGTTCAACTGCATGGTTTCCTCGCGGCGTGGCGGGCGGCGCCGGGGCGCCCTCGCGTCACGCGTTCGTGGTCACAATCAGGCGGTGAGCTCCGTCGCCATCGCGGCGAGCTTGCCGGCCACCGAGTCGTCGATCACCGTGTCGCCCACCGTGATGCGCGCCCCGCCGATCAGCTCGGGGTTCACGCGCACGGACGCCTCGACGCGCCGGCCGAACCGGCGCTCGAGCGCGGCCTTGAGGCCGGCCAGGTCCGCATCGGCGACCGGGAGGGCGCTCTCGATCACCGCCCGCGCGACGCCTTCCGCGTCGTTGCGGCGCTTCTGGTAGATGTCGCGGATCTCGCGCGCGAGGCCGATCCGGTCGGACTCGATCAGCACGCGCACGAAGCTCCGCGCGTCGGCGTCGAGCCGGTCGCCGCACACCGAGAGGAACAGCGACGCCTTCTCCGCGTCGCCGAGCTTCGGGCTCGCGAGCGCCTCGCCCATCTTCGCGTCGGACGCGACCGCCGCGACGAGGTCGAGCATGCCCGACCAGGCCGGCAGCGCGTTCTTCTCGCGGGCGATCTCGAACGCCGCCTCGGCGTACGGGCGCGCGATCGTGGACAGTTCGGCCATGGCGGCGCCTTCCTAGAGCTGCTGCTGGATCTCGCGCAGCAGGTCGGCGTGCGCCTTCGCGTCGACCTCGCGCTTCAGGATCTTCGCCGCCCCCGCGACCGCCAGGTCGGCGACCGAGTTGCGCAGCGACTCCTTCGCGCGGGCGACCTCCTGCTGGATCTCGGCCTTCGCGGCCGCGACGATCCGGTCGGCCTCGGCCTTCGCCTCGGCCTTCGCCTGCTCCATCGTGTCGGACTTGAACTTCTCGCCCAGCGCGACGATCTCGGACGCCTTCGCCTTCGCCTCGGCCAGCATCTCGGCGGACCGCTTCTCGGCGGTGTTGAGGCTCTGCCGCCCCTGCTCGCCGGCGGCCAGCCCGTCGGCGATCTGCTTCTGGCGGTTATCGATCGCGCGCATCAGCGGCGGCCAGACGAACTTCGCCGTGAACCAGATGAACGCGGCGAACGCCGCCGCCTGCATGAGCAGCGTGAGGTTGATGTTCATGACGGCTCCCTCTCGCGGTGCCTGGTCAGGGGTTTCCCGGCGGGAAACCCTATCGGACGACGGCGAGCAGCGGGTTGCCGAACGCGAACAGCATCGCGAGGCCGACGCCGATGATGAACGACGCGTCGATCAGGCCGAGGAGCAGGAACACCTTCGCCTGCAGCTGCGGCATGAGCTCGGGCTGGCGGGCCGCGCCCTCGAGGAAGCGCGAGCACATGATGCCGACGCCCACGCACGCGCCGAGCGCGCCGAGGCCGATGATCAGGCCGATGCCGATGCCGGTGAAGGCCTGGATCTGGGCCAGCAGTTGCAGCTTGTCCATGTCGTTTTCCTTTCGGTGTCGTTGCAGGTGGACGGAGACGGTGGAGCCCCGGCGGGGCGGGAAGCGGTCAGTGGTGCTCGTGCGCCATCGCGATGTAGACGATGGTCAGCATCATGAAGATGTAGGCCTGCAGCACGACGATCAGGATGTGGAAGATCGCCCAGCCCAGGTTCAGCACGGCGCCGAAGAGCGTGCCGACGAGCCCGGTCGCCGCCCACATCCCGAGCAGCATGAAGATGATCTCGCCCGCGTACATGTTCCCGTAGAGACGCAGGCTGTGCGAGAGCGGCTTCGACACATACTCGACCGCGTTGAACAGCAGGTTGAACGGCCACAGGAGCGGGTTCGAGCCGAACGGCGCGCAGAAGAGCTCGTGGATCCAGCCGCCGAGCCCCTTCACCTTGATCGAGTAGAAGATCATCAGCGCGAACACGGAGAGCGCGAGCGCGAACGTCGTGTTGACGTCGGCGGTGGGCACGCTCCGCCAGTTCTCCAGGTGGAACACGTGCTCGTAGATCCACGCCATGATGTCGATGGGCAGGAAGTCCATCGCGTTCATGAACAGCACGAGCACGAAGGTCGTGAGCGCGATCGGCGCGACGAGCTTCGACGGGCCCTGGTAGATGCCCTTGACCTGGTCGTTGATGAAGTCGATCGAGAGCTCGACGAACGCCTGCGTCCTCGACGGGACGCCCGCGGTCGCCTTCCGCGTGACGAGCCACAGGAAGCCGAAGCACAGCGCCCCGAGGATCAGCGAGGTGACGAACGTGTCGACGTGGAGGACCCAGAACCCGCCTTCCGAGCCGCCGACCGGCTTCGCGAGGAAGGTCAGGTGGTGCCCGATGTACGAAGTCGGGGTGAGCTCGGTGCCGGCCGCCATGGAATGTCTTTCCGGTTACTCGCGCGCCAAAAAAGCCGTTCTGAACAGCAGGACGGTGATCGCGAAGGCGGCGAACAGCGCCGCCAGCACGACGTCCCGGTACGTCGTCAGCACCAGCCAGAGCTGGAGGATGATCACGAGGATCTTCGCCCCCTCCGCGCGCAGCATCGTGACGACCGACGCGCCGGCGGTGGCGGTCCGCCCGATCCCCAGCACGAACGCGTAGACCACGGTCGAGGAGAGCGTGACCAGCCCGCCCAGCGCAGCCGACAGCGCTGCGTGACCGCCGGCCCACACGCCCGCGACGGCGGCGATCGCGAGGGTCGCGAGCGCCTGCCAGGCGAGGACGGTGCGGATCGGCTTGGACTTGAGCGGTGGTTCCACGCCGGCGCCCTCGACCACGGGCGCTTGGAGCGGCGAGCGGAGCAAACTTTCGGATTCTACCGTCCCGGCCCTATCCCGGGCAAGGAAATGTTGCGGCGCAGCGCGATCAGGCCACCGGGGGTAGCGCCCGGCGCCACAGTCAGAACGAGCGTTCGACGAGCTGCGCCGCGAGACGTCGTCCTTCGCGCGCCGTCCCCCAAGGCGCGAGCCATTGGGGACTGCTCGCGCAGCGAGCGGCGTGACCGGTGCGCCGATCGCGCAGGGCGCCTATCGCACGGGTAACAAAACAGCGTCCCCGGGAAAGCGAAAGAATTCAGCCGAGTCCGACCCCACTTCCTTCCATCTCGTTGTCGTCGAAGTAAGTTTTGCGGACGTGGCGGCGGGTTGGCCAGGCTCACCTTGCGCCCGCGCAGGTCGTAGCCCATCACCTCGGCGATGCCGGTCGGGCCGGCGGCCTTGGTCAGGTTGCCGATCGCGTCGTAGGCGAAGTCGGTGTTATTGCCCAGCCCGTCGGTCACCCGCACCGCCTGGCCCTGGCTGTTGCTGTACTTGACGTTGGTCCGGCTCGCGATGCCGGTCCCCGTCTGCGTGATCGACACCGACTTGAGCGGCCCCACCGTCGCACCGTCCACCGTGAGCGACGGCGTCACCCCGTAGGCGTAGCTCGAGGTGAGGGTCAGCCCCGTCCCGGCCATCGTCTCCGCGGCGAGGCGGTTGAGCGTGTCGTAGCTCCAAGCCGTGGTGAGCGTGCCGCCACCGGCGGGCTTGGTCGCGCTGCTCTTGCGCCCCGCGGCGTCGTACGCGAGCGTGGTCGTCGCGTAGGTGCCGTCGATGAACGCCTTGCTCCTGCGTCGCACCTCGCGCTGCAGCTCGTCGAAGTAGACCTCGACCTCGCCTCCGCCCGAGGCCTTCTGCCGCTGCCGGTAGCGCTCGTTGCCGGCAATGCCCGTCGTCTCGACCGCGCTGAACGTCTCGCCGATCTTCTGGTTCGCCTGGTTGTAGCGGCGCTCGCCGTACACGCGTCCGAAGCCGTCCAACAGCTTGGTGACGTACACCCCGTTGGGGTCGGTCACCTGCGTGGCGATCCCGAAGCGCGGATCGAACTGCCGCGTCTCGGTCAAAGACACCGGGTTGAGCGTCGAGGTCGGGTACGTCGTCGACGTCGCGAAGCGCCCACGGGCGTCGTAGCCGGTGGTCGTGGTGCGCGTTGCCGACGACGGTTGCGAAGTCAGATTCGTGAGTTCGTTTAGTAATTTTCCGACACTGGCTGCTCGCCGATCCCGACAGGGGTAGGCGAGCGGCCACTGGGTCTTCTGGGTAAATTGATGATCGCCAAACCGTCAATTGCTCAGGAGATGGCCAATGACCGCTCTGACTCAGAGTATCAAACGCAAACTGTCGCTGTTGCAACTCGCCGAGGAACTCGGCAACGTCGCCAAGGCCGCCAAGATCATGGGCTTCCATCGCGACAGCTTTTATGAAGTGCGCCGTGCCTTTCAGGCCGGGGGCGTCGCTGCGCTGGTCGAACAGAAGCGCGGTCCCCGCAATCCGCATCCCAATCGCGTCGCACCCGAGGTCGAGGAACGCATCCTCGGCTATTGCCTCGAGTTCCCCACGCGCGGGGCCGCGCGGGTGGCCAACGACCTGCGGCTCCAGGGCGTCACCGTGAGCCCATCGGGGGTGCGCGGGGTGTGGCTGCGCCATGACCTGGAAACACGCTACAAGCGACTGCTGCGCCTGGAAACGACCGCTCGTGGCGAAACGCGGCCAGTACATTCGGATGAATACCCAGCTGCTTGGCCGCCTGGCGCCGGGAAAGCCCTGGATTGGACGCTAGACGAACCGCCTCACGCTTGAATTCCGCCGTGTATGAACGCCGTGCCATGCAACACCTCCTGTGCCATATTGGCACCTATCGGAAGTGTCCGGAATGCCGGGGAAATTCCAGTTGCGACTCCGACCCCGCCAGTGCCAAGGTCCCAAATCGCCTTTCCCCACGCCTTTGTTCCGTCCCAGGTTGCATGGGCGCAGTAGTGAAAGAGGTACTTAACTAGCGTCGAACTTGGAGTTGACCCGCTTTCGTGGACACATCATCCTTTGGCCGCAAGGAGTCCACGATGCCGAAAACACGTCCCCCGTATTCCCCTGAATTCCGCCAGCAGATGGTCGAACTGGTGCGCGCCGGGCGCAACCCGGCGGAGCTGTCCCGCGAGTTCCCATGCTCGGCGCAGACGATCCGCAATTGGGTCGGCCAAGCCGCCGCTGACGCAGGCAAGCCGCGAGCGGGCAGCAATGTCCTGCCGACGGCGGAGCGCGAGGAGGTCACACGCTTGCGTCGCCAAGTACGGCAATTGCAGATGGAGCGCGACATCCTGGCAAAGGCTACGGCCTGGTTCGCCGCGAAGAACGGGTCCTCTTCGAACTCGTGAACGCGAACCAGGCCGAGTATCCGGTGCGCACCATGTGTCGTGTGTTGAAGGTTTCTCCGAGCGGTTTCTATGCGTGGAAGGAACGAGCCCCGTCGCGGCGAGCGATGGAGGATGCCGTTCTTATCGAGCGCATTCGGCAGATTCACGCCGGCTCTGACGGCAACTATGGCAGCCCGAACATCCACGCCGAACTGCGCGACCAAGGCACCCGCGTTGGGCGAAAGCGGGTGGCTCGGCTGATGCAGAAGGCAGGGCTGCGCGGAGTTTCGCGCCGACGTGGCTTCGTGGTTACGACCAAGCGCGATGCGAAGCAACGCCCGGCGCCGGATCTGGTGAACCGCACGTTTGCCGCCGACGGTCCCAACATGCTGTGGGTCGCTGACATGACCTACGTGCCGACTTGGGCCGGCTTCATCTTCCTGGCGATCGTGCTCGATGTCTGGAGCCGGCGCATCGTCGGCTGGGCGATCGGTGAGCAGATGACCACCGACTTGGTGCTCACGGCGCTGAACATGGCGATCGCGCAGCGGAAGCCGGAGGGCGTCATACATCACAGCGATCAGGGTTCGCAGTACACCAGCCTCGCCTTCGGCCAACGCTGTGCGAAGCTCGGCGTACGTCCGTCGATGGGAAGCGTCGGTGACGCCTACGACAACGCGATGGCTGAGAGCTTCTTCGCCAGCCTCGAGTGCGAACTGCTCGACCGGCGCAGCTTCAAGAGCAAGGCTGAAGCGCGAGTCGCCCTGTTTACCTACATCGAGGGTTGGTACAACCCGCGTCGGCGCCATTCCGGCCTGGGACGGATCGCACCGGCGGAGTTCGAGCGGCGTCACGCTGCCCGGCTACCCACCCAGAGCACCCTGGAGATCACCACTGAACTCGCTTGAGAACCAAGCGCTAAACCGTCCACGGAACCGGGGCAACTCCAAGCCTTCCTGTGCGAGTTTGGACTCTCGCCTGCTGCCCGCTCTCGCGTGACGCCGGGCGAGGTACAGCTCCAACTACCCGGGCTCTCAGACGCAGCGTCGTCGGAAGGCTAACGGCCAACGCCTACTCGCCGGTGTAGCGAGTGTCTGCCATCTCTTTGGTCGCCACGGCCGGATCCATAAGCTCAGGCGTAATGCGGCCGACGATGAAGCCCATCGACAAGTTGAGCTTCACATACTGCGACCGACCCTTTTCCACGTTCACGGTCAGCTTGCTTTCCGCTTCGGTCGTGACGGTGATGTCGTACGAACCGGGCTTGCGATCTACATAGAAGAAGCCGTTAGGAGTCGCACGACCCACGATCTCTCCATTGACCGTGACGACGGGCTGAATCGCGGCCCCGAGCAGCATGGTTCGATAGAAATAGATTCGCCCATTCTCGGTTGGCAGTTGGCGAACCGCACTTGTTCCCGCAGCGGGAGCCCCACTCGAGAACTTCTCTCCCGAAGTTGCGCATCCAGCTAGCGCAAGTGCGGTCCCAAGTAGCACAGCGATTCTTCGAATTGAATGCACGTGATTCTTTCCTGGCAAATCTAAGCTAAGTAATCCCGAATAGGTCACTGCAATGTGCGAGTTTCACGCAAACACAAGCTGGCACCAAGTTTACGGACAGCCATCAGCAGGGCACGACCGGCACGATTCAGCACTACGGCGGCTTCGTCGCCTACGAACAGATGACCGCGTCCGTTTAGCCTAGACCCAGCAGGGCGCCCAGCGCAAATAGGCCATTGCATATCAAAAGCACGATCGCGAGTTTCTGACACGCCGCTTCACTCATAAAGGTCGCTGCGCTTACGGTGAGTAGACCCGCAAGCATGAGGGCTCCCGGTATCGCAGAAATAGTCCATCCTCGCTCCACTCCTAGCCATGCGCCCCATGCCGTCACAAGAAGGCCGAATGCCAGAAACCCGGTCTTAAAACGCGGCCGCTCTCGGGTGAGGAAGTCCCTTAATCGCATGGCATCACTGTGCGTTTGGTCGTAGCGTCTCGTAGAGCCTATAAGACGAACCGAAGACGCTACCGGTCAGAAGCACTTTCGGCATGACTTCGTAGCGATACGCCTGGTATGAAATATCTCCAAACTGACGAGTCATAGGGTCTCGTGTCCCGTACGACACCCAACCTGTTGTCGCTGTGACCGGAGCTCCGAGTGCAATGAGACTTGTTGCAAGTTCGCTGGCATGGTACGCAGACGCACCAGCTCTCTCACTCGCGCCCATGGCGACCGCAGCAGACTGAAACTGCCCTTTTAGGAAGTTAAAGCCATCAATGTTCTCTTGCCGGAAATATGTGGCACCCTCGATTACTTGGTTCGCGCCGACTACTGCAACCGGCGCGCCAAGAACGCACCCGGCAACGGTAGAACACAACCCAACACCCACCATAGTCTGAACGAAGCCGCTACCTGCCTTGATTGCGTTCATCGCCCACTCTGCTGCACAACCGGGGGACATGTGAGCACAATAGTTGAAGAGGTATCCAAACGCGCCAGTTATTGCTCCGTTCTCAAACCTTCCGCCGGCGGACATGGATGCAACGCCCCCAACAACTGCATGCGCAACAACACTGTAGGCAGCATTCCTACCATCACCGAGGTATGGACCAGCCAGTTCAGAGAACGCACCTGCTGCCGCCTGCTGCTTGCAACTGCCCCCCGCGGCCGCGCCGGATACGCATCCTGCGACAGCATGCAATGCAACTTTGCCTATGCCGCCAGCGGCGAAGGCCGAGTTTCCGCCACTTGCTAGACCTGCCGCTGCGGACCCAGCGGCAAAGAAAGCTCCCGCCGAAACGGCGCCAGCGACCGCGCTCTCAATGTTGCCGCCGGAAACGCCACCTGCGGCGAATCCACCTGCAATGGCCGCAGTTGCATTACCGAAGCCGGTCAGCACTGTTCCCGTTTCTGTAGCGCCGGCGAGCGTTGCAAATGACGTGCTAGCCCCGACTTCGAGCGCGTACGCCCCCATTGCCCACGTAGCAGCTCCCATGGTGATGGCGGCCACCGCAATCGCGATGACCGGCTTGCGCCACTTGGTCCACCAGCTAAACCCAGAGGGGTCCGTATAGCTCAACGGATTGTTCTTTACATACCCATAGCGGTTGTAGCTTTGCCCGTCGAATGGATCCTGAATCAGCGGATCGGCTGCGAGGAAGCGCCCAGTGAGCGGGTCATAGATGCGTCCGTTCATGTGGACTAAATTGACTTCAGCCAGGTGCTCGTGCCCGGTGAATCCGCGATCCTCAGCCTTGGGATCGGCCTGCGCAACCTGAAGCTTGTCGCCCCAAGCGGAATACGTGGCACTTTGCTTGATCGCGCCAGCCTGATCGACTTCTCCCACCACGCTTCCGAGATGATCCGTGAGCCAATAGCGCGGGGCAGTACTTCCATCGCTTCGCGCTATATAGATCCCGGCAGTGCCATCCGGGGTTGCGATCCAATGGCGACGCTCGGTCACCCCGTCGGTGCGAACTAACTCCTCGTAACCGCCGAGGTAGTAGGTCGTGGTAGTGCTTGAGCCGGTGACCGATGTCTCTTTGATCCGACGATGCGCAGCGTCGTAGAGATAGCTTAGTGTCGTCGTGCCCTGAACGATGCTCGCCGGCAGGTTAAACGCATTGGGCGTAATGGTCCGAGTGGTCCCGCCGGTGATGCTCGTCACGTTGCCGTTTGCGTCGTAGCCGTACCCGGTCGCGCCGTACTGCGTCATGCGATGCGTGCCGGTCTGGAACGTGTAGCTGGTTCCCGCGCGCGCGATAAGGTTGCCCGCCGCGTCATAGCTCGCAGCACTTCCCGCGTAGCTCGTCAGCCGATCGACCAAGTCATAGCCAAAGTTCTGCGTCGCCGGGTTGAGCACCGCTTCCGTGCGCTGCGTCAGATTGCCGAGCGCATCGAACGTGTAGTGCGCGTTCTGCAACGAGATCGGATTGCCGCCCACGCCGGCCGTGATGTCCGACACGCGCCCGAAGCCGTCGTAGTTCCGCGCCAGATTGGTGGCGCCTACGACGGATGTGCCCGGTTGTCCATCGGGGTACTTGGCGGTCGCAGTCCAATGGATTTGGCCGACCGCGCTTCCCGTCCACTCGGCCACCTGGTCGAGCGCCCCACTCCAGCTGGTGTACCGGTTCACGACCATGTAGCCGGAGGGATACTGAAGCTTGTCCACACGGCCATTGGCGTCGAACGTCGTCGTGGAAACGAACGTGCGACCGTCAAAGGTGGTGGTTCCCTGAACGGCCCGGCCGGCGTTGTCGAAGGCCGTGACCTGGCGTGTCTCCGGGCTGGCCAGTGCGCCGCCAACCGACCCACGGGCTACCGTCGCCGTTCGGACTTCACAGGCCTTGCCTTTGCCATTGCTGCATGCCGAAGTGTCCGCATAGCGGTCGTAGCTCGTCACCGTCACAAATGGCGTGGTGGCTTCCGAGCCGGGGTGCTCTCGACGTTCGACCAGTCGACCCAGGCCATCGAAGAAGCTGCGTGTCACCTGGCTCTTGGCATCGACCTGCCGGACCAGCTCTCCTGCCCCGTTGTACTCGTACGTCCAAGCGCCGCTGTCCGGGTTCGACAGCGAGGTCTTGCGGCCCCGGCGGTCGTAACCCATCTGCTCGACAATGCCCGTCGGCCCAATGGCTCGGACCAGATTGCCATAGGCGTCGTAGCTGAACTCGGTGTTGCCCGACAGGCCATCGGTCACCCGAACGGCCTGCCCTTGGCTGTTGGTGTACTTCGTGTTGGTCCGCGCCGTGATGCCGGTCCCTGACTGGGTAATTGCGACCGATTGCAGCGGCCCGACCGAGGCCCCGTCGACGGTCAGCGATGCGTTGACGCCGTAGGCGTACGCCGAGGTGAGTGAAAGCGTGCCCGCACTGGTCGTGATCGACTCGCTCGCGACTCGATTGAGCGTGTCATAGGTCCAGGCAGTCGTCATGGTGTACGAACCTGCCGGCTTGTATGCCGCGACCTTGCGCCCAGCTGCATCGAACACCACGCGCGTTTCCGCATAGGTCGTGTTGATGAACGCCTTGGCGCGTTTTCGAACCTCACGCTGGAGCTCGTCGAAGTAGGAGATCTCCGTCGAGCCGCCCGAGGCTATGCGGCGTTGCCGGTAAGCCTCCGGCGACTGAATGCCTTGCTGGGCGGGATCGGTGATGTTGTCGATCGGGCTATAGGTCTCGGCGATCTTCACGCCGCCCGCGTTGAACGCTCGCTCACCGTAGACACGTCCAAAGCCGTCAAGAAGCCGGGTCGCGTACGCCCCGTTGGGATTGGTCTCGATGCTCGCGATCCCAAAGCGAGTGTCGTAGGACTTGGTCTCGGTGAGCGTGACCGGATTCAACGTCGACGTCGGATAGGTCTTCGAGGTTACGAAACGGCCTCGAGCGTCGTACTGCACGCTGCTCGTGCGCGTCACCTGGGTGCCGTCACGCTCCTTGAACTTGACCGCCGTTGAGGCCCGGTTGCCGAAGGCGTCGTAGGTGTACGCGGTTTGTTGCCACAGGCTGTACGAGGTTCCGACGTCGTTGACGTAGTCAGGTTCGATGGTTTCGCTACAGATCTGACCAAGCGTCGCGCCAGAACACGACGCACCAGCGATTCCTTGGTAGGTGAAGCTCGACTTCCGCTGACCGGTAGCACCGGTCGGCGTCGTCGACGCCACAACGCTCGTTAGAAGTCGGTCGATTACCCAATTGGTTGTATCGGCGGCCGCAAAGGTGTTGGTTGTGATCTTGGAGTAGCTTCCTGTCGTCTCTGCAGTCACGACCCCGACGGTCAACGGGTTGCCGTACGCATCGATGCCGGTGATATTGCCGCTGCCGTCGATCGTGCCGCTGGTGGTCGTCGTCGTGGCGAGTGCGCTGCCATTGAGCTCAAAGGACTCCGCCACCGACACCATCTTGAAAGCTTCGTAGACCAGCGGCTGGGCGGGGTCCTCGACATTCGTGCCACCTGCCGCGGGCGAGGCGCAAAGCGACCCGCCGCAGGTTTGCGAGCGGCGGCTCTTCCACGTGCTGGTGGTGCGATTGACGAGCCGAAGGTTGCCGCCGAAAAGGCTCGTGCCGCCGGTGAATTGCGCCTTGTTGGTGATATCCGCGCTGTATCCGGCGGTCGTGGGGGCGTAGCGACGCACGAACTTGGGGCGGCCGATCAGGCTCCAGTTGGCGCCATAGGTTTCGGCGCCTTCCAGGCGTCGATACTCCGTTTCGGTGACCAGGCCCACACCGTCGCGCGAGCGCGTCTTCGTAAACCCGTACAGACCGCGTCCGGTCGTGCGGCCCTGCAGTCCTTCGTAGAAGTAGTCGGTGGTAAAGCGCGACGCGCCGCCCAGGCCTGTGCTGGCCGCGCTGCTTTGCACCACGTTCATGGGCGACTGGATGTCCAGCTCGAACTGCGCACTGTTCGCGCTAGATCCCTTTGCATAGACACTCGGATCGGTGAGCGGCTTGTAGACGACCTCGGTGATCGCACCCAGGCCCGTCGTGACCTTCGTCAGAGCATCCGTGGGCACCGCCTGTCCGGCGATGGCCAGTACCGGCTGGGCAATGCCGTCGGCGAGGTAGAGGATGTCAGTCCGCCCGTCACCATTGAAGTCGCCCGTCACGATCTGTTGATCAAGGTCGGGACTGCCGCCCGGGATGGTCGGCCCACCCGACCAAGTCGAGCACGAGAAATCATTGCCGACCGACAGGCACACCTTCCAGCCAGGCGGGCTCACGATCCACGCTAGAACATCGGTGCGACCATCCCCGTTGAAGTCGCCAAAGGTAACTTTGTCCGCACCTCCGATGCCGGGGCTACTCCACATCCGGCAGCGAGCATCGGTGTAGTAATTCACCGCCGTGCCGCTTGCATACTCCCAACGGCCGTCGATCGGGTCCCAATGAACATCGCCGTTGGCAAATTCAAAGGCGCCTTCACCGGTCGACATGCAAACCCGGGTCGAGCCTAAGCCGTTGTCGAAGTTTCCGGTGTCCGCCAACCCGTCACCGTTGAAGTCGTACACGAGTGTGTTCTCGATCTTGCCCTTCATGCCATAGACCGACTTGACGTGGCACTGCCAGTCGCCCTCGCCGTTGGCGGTGAAGCGCGAGAAACACACCTTCCACTTGTCCGATGACTCGTCGAGCTTGAACCGACGAACCAGGTCCGCGCGTCCATCGCCGTCAACATCGGCAATCAGGATGCTTTGTTCCGAGTTCTGCTCGAACTGCTCGTCCACCGAAGCATTGGGATAGCCCAGGTCGTAGATCTGCAGATCCTGGGTTGTGCAAGGCTGCGACGCGCCCGGGGCCTGGATGAAGCCGGTCGGCCCCATCAAGCATGTCTGGAATTGCTGGCCGTCGTACCAGGTGATGAAGTCAATCCGACCGTCACCGTTGAAGTCGCCACGGTAGTTCGGATGGGTGTCGTCCTGCGGCTTGGTCGTCCAGGTTCCCGAGACCTGCGTGGCTGCCGCGGCTCCATTCGAGCGCCAGATGGTCCACGTGCTGATGCCATTCTGCCTAGACACAACATCGACGCGGCCATCGTTGTCGATGTCCATGACCTCGATGTGCGCCGAGGGAGTTTGGGAGCTGTCCGAGAATGGCAGGAAGGCGGGCACCGCCGTGCAATTGAATCCCGTCCCCGTCGACAGGCAGACGCGAACGGTGTGATCCCAGAAACCGGTGCTTGAATTGAACGTGTTTTGCCAGCCGATCAGATCGCTCTTGCCATCCCCATCCCAATCACCGACGAAGACGCTTTGGAAGTGACTGGGGGGTGGCAAGAGGGAAATGGGCAAGCCGCCTGCAAGCGGCGTGTTCGCGAATTGCTTGCCGCTGGCATTGAACGTCTCCTGCGACCAATTGAACGTGGTGGCGGGCAGACAGACATCGTCAGAACCGCACTCGCGGATGGCCGACACCAGCTCGCGCCCCGTCTGAGCACTGGTGAGGTAGTCGATTTCGTAGCTGCGAACCAGCGCGCCTGACGTATCGTAGGTCTTGTCGGCGCGCATCTCGACCGCCCGCAGGCGACGCGAAATCGTGCTCTGACCAGCGCCCTGGTCGTAGTACCGAATGCGCGAGGCGGCCGACGCCTGCGACGGTATGTCGTCGTAGAAGAAGATCACCGCGCTGTGCTCGTCCGCGCAACCGCTGCTTGCCGCAAAGTAGCGAATCTCCGACACCCAGTACTCGACGCTCGGATACGCGCCGATGGGCTGCGCAAGCAAAGGGCTTGGTCCTCGACCGGCCACGCCACATTGGTTGTGCATGCGGTACAACGTGGTCCACGTTGTATCGTCCGACGGGTTCGCTTCGTAGTCGCGATTCGAGTAGTCAATCTCGATGAAATTGCCGACCCGATCCGAGATGCGGTCGAGCAGATAGAGCTTTTCATTGTTGGCATGGCCCGACGAGGGCGCACCATTGAGCTGGCTCACGCCATTGCTGACCACCCACCAGCGCGACGCGAAATCGAGCAGTTGCCCCGACTTGGTGGTCACGCGCCAGCGGTAAGGACCGCCCACTGTCTGGGTTGAGGGATTGGTCTCGGTGAAGCTCTCCACCTTGACGTAAGAGTCAAGCTCGGTCCGCCACTCCTGCTTGAGCGCCCCATTCGGATCGATCGGAAAGATCGGATCGCTCGGAATCAACACCGGAGAGCTGACCGGAACCAGCCGCTGACCGTCCAGGCACCACCGATCGTTAACCTGCGAGCCGTCGTAGTTGATGCCCTTGACGAACGATTCCTGCGCCTCGGTCATCGGACAGCGTGTAATGGCAGAAAGGCCGCCCAGCGAGAAGCCGACGCCAAGCTGGCCGTAGCTTCCCTGGCTCGAGTAGTTCAACGACAACGACGGCTCCATCCCAGCGGTGCCAGGTGCCACCTTCAGCGGAATGGAGTAAGTCGCGGCACCCGATTCGCTGACGTCGAACTTGCCGGCAAGCGTTCCGATCGGCGGGGTCGGGTAGCTCCCCGGGATGACGACGTCCGGATTCGGAGTCGCTGAGGTCGGCGTCGCACTTGCGACCACGCTGACCGGTTGCGAGGTGGTCGCGTAGGGATCTGACACCTGAACGGTCAGGTTATACGTGCCCGCGGACGGCGGCGTCCAGGTGAGCAGGTGGGTGCCCGTACCCACCCCACTAAGCGAAGTCAGGCTCGTCGAGCCATTGAAAAGAGTGATCGTGAGCGTGCTTCCGGAGTCAACATCCGTCACCACCACGCTGAAGGACACACTGCCGCCGGCGATTACCTGCGCCGCCGAAGG
This sequence comes from Burkholderiales bacterium, assembly GCA_046347845.1. GTDB lineage: Bacteria > Pseudomonadota > Gammaproteobacteria > Burkholderiales > Casimicrobiaceae > VBCG01. The sequence goes on from JAXMFH010000002.1 coordinate 265,984, forward strand.
CGACACCGAATTGATGACCGGTGCAGTGTTGTTGATGACCTGCACCGTGGCCGTGCTCGAATCGGCAAATTGACCCAGGTTGTCGTACGCACGGGCCTTGAGAACATGCGCACCTGTGGTCGTGACGTTATTCCACGACTGGCTGAAGGGTGACGCCGAATCGGTGGCAATGAGGCTGGCACCGTCGTAGAACTCCACCTTCTGGATGCCGCAAGCGCTGCTGGCATTAGCCGAGAGCGTGAAGTTGGCGGGCGAGGCGTAAGTGCCAGCGCTTGGTGACGTCAGTGAGACCGTCGGCGGTCCGCACACCGTGATCGTCACAGCGGCGGACGTGGTCGAGCCGCTTCGGTTATCCGTCGCGACCGCCGTCAGGGTGTAGCTTCCTGCGGCGACCGGCGTCCAGCTATAGGCAAACGGGCTTGCGGCGTCGGTGTTCAGCAACGTCGCGCCGTTGTAGAACTGAACCTGAGCGATCGTCCCGTCCGCGTCCGAGGCCGTGGCCGCGAGATTGACGGTAGCGGGTGCAATGAAGGTCGATCCAGCGGTGGGCGAAGTGAGGCTGACCGTCGGAAGCTGATTAACGATGATCGGAATGGCCACCGAGGTCGTTGTCGCACCCTGGTCGTCGGTCGCCTTGGCAGTCAGCGAATAGCTACCCCCCGACACGCCGTTCCATGCGCAGGTAAACGGCGAAGCGTTGTCCGTGCAAAGCAGCGTTGAACCTTGGAAGAACTCGACCTTGGCGATGGTTCCGTCAGAGTCTGCCGCGCTTGCATTGATCGTGATGTTGGCCGGGTTGGCGTAGACCGCTCCGGAGGCGGGCGCCGTGATCGAAACCGTGGGCGACTGGCTCACGACGATCGGCACCGCGGCGCTCGTGGTCGTGGCGTTCAGGTTGTCGAACGCCTTCGCGGTGAGCGAGTAGTTGCCCTTCGGGACGCTCGACCAGGAATGCGTCCAGGGAGCGGCCGTCCTGGTCGCCAGCAGCGTCGCGCCCTGGTAGAACTCGACCTTCGAGACGGTGCCGTCAGCGTCGGCCGGGACTGCGGTGATGGCAACCGTGGAGCTCGGCGCGAAGACCTGGCCGGTCGTCGGCGCACTGATCGACACCGTGGGACTCGCATTGACCGTGACCGCGACGCCCGACGAGGTCGCCGTGACGTTGCGCTGGTCGTAGACGATCGCGGTCAGCGTGTGGCCCCCCGACGTCGAGGGTGTCCAGTCGACCTGGTAGGGAGGCAGGCCGACCGCGGTGCCCACCAGCGAGGGCGTTCCCGCGCCAAGCTGCGCGTAGAACTCGACCTTGGTGATGTCGCAGCCACCGTTGGGGCTCGCCGCACTCGCCTGGAGCGAAGTGGCGACGCCGGTCGTGAGCGTCGCACCGCCCGCGGGCGCGGTGAGCGACACGGTCGGCACATCACACACCCGCACCTGGACCGGGACCGAGGTGGCCGTGATGCCGTAGCTCGACCGCGCCCGGGCAGCGAGGTTGTAGACACCGGCCGGAATCGCGGTCCAGTCGTAGGCGTACGGCGCGGCCGTATCGCTGTCGAGGAGCGTCGAGTCGCGGTAGAAGTCGACCTTCTGCACCGTGCCCGAAGGCACCGATGCGGTGGCCGAGAGCGTGATGCTGGCCGGCGCCGCGTAGGGCGCGCCGGGAAGCGGCGAGGTCAGAACGACCCTGGGCGTGCCGATCGCGACCAGTTCGTCGTCGTCGGATTGCGCGATAGCCGGCGCGACGGCACCTGTCGCCGCCAGGACCAGCAGTGCGGTCCCCAAACCAGGTCGCACGGCGCGGACGCGGCCCACGGGCATGCGCATGCGACGATTCGCTCGTTGTTTCTGTCGCGGGCCGCCGGGGAGGACCGCGCGATCGAATCAGTCGCGGCGCAACGCGAAGATGGACTCGTCGGTTATGTTGCCTTGAGCGTCCGTCTTCACCAGCGATCCGGCCACCGCGGCAGCCGGACCGTTGTGCATGAAGTACACGGGACGGGCCGTCGCGTAGCCTCCGGGGTAGACCGAGCCCAGCGTGCCTGACAGCCGGCGCTCCGCCGGGATCGTGATGTCCGACGACTTGCCCGTGCCCGGAACGTAGAACGACCCCGTCACGTTGGCCGTGCCCGAGTTGTAGATCCGGTAATCCCAGTTTGAGCCGCTACGCTCGGTCACCAGTGTGCTCTCGACGACGCGCACCCGAACGAAGCCGCTGTCTCCGCTTCCCGCCGTGATCGGCGTCGTCACCTTGAACGCCCGAAGCGCATTGGCCGCGGGGGACGTCGTCGTCTGCGCGATCGACGACGCGTAGCAGATGCGCGCACCCTTGTTCATCGGCGGCTCGGACGCCCCGTCCGCGTTTGCCGCGAGCTGCGTGGTTCCCGACGTGTCCGAGTAGAGGGTGAGCGACGGGTCGAGCGGGACATGCGTCGCGACTCCGATCGCCGCCTCGATGCAGTAGGAGCGGCCGGCGACCTCGCGAAACGTGAACCACCGGTCCTGGGCCGCCTCGTCGATCGCATTCGTCACCCATCCCTGCCCCACTTCGTAGCTGACGGCGCCTGCCGCCGTGGTATTGGGCATCCCGGCAGTTGCAGATTGCAGGAGCGCTGTACTGGCCACGAACGCGAGGCCAAGCCTGCGTGGAGATCTCATTGGACGCTTCTTGCGAAAGAACGGGCGCACTCAGGCGGGTACTTGTGATCTACAGATACAGTCGTGTCGATGACCTGCCCGACTTTTTCGAACGGTTGATTTCTGGAAAGATGGCTCTCCGACGCAAAGGAAGAGCCGATGAGGAAGAGCCGATTCACCGACGAGCAGATGGTCGCCATTCTGCGCGAGGCGGACCGAACCTCGGTCGCCGAGGCCGCCAAGAAGAGCAAGGTCAGCGAGCAGACGATCTACACCTGGCGCAAGCACTTCGGTCAGCTTGAACCGTCCGACGTGAAGCGGCTCAAGGCGCTGTCGACCGAGAACGCCAAGCTCAAGAAGTTGCTGGCCGAGCGTGACCTCGAGATCGAGGTCATGAAGGAGATCAATCGAAAAAAATGGTGAGCCCGCAGGGGCGTCGCGAACAGTGTGCCTACGCCTGCGGGCGAGGCATCCCGAAGCGACGGGCCTGCGGGCTGATCGGCATGGCCCGCTCGACCTTGTCCTACGAGCTGCGGCAGCCGGCGAAGGACGCCCCCGTGATGGCGGCCATGAAGCGGCTCTCATCGCAGTACCCACGCTATGGCTATCGCCGCATTCGGATCTTCCTGCGCCGGGAGGGCTTGGCCATGAGCCCCGCACGGGCCGAACGGCTGTGGCGTAAAGCCGGGCTGCAGCTGCCCCGGCGTCGGCCGCGGCGTCGCCTGGCCACCGCCCGGCCCAGGCCGTTGCCGCCGCGCGCCGCCAACCATGTCTGGGCTTACGACTTTGTCTTCGACGCCTGCGCCAACGGGCAGCAGATCAAATGCCTGACGGTGGTCGACGAGTTCACCCACGAATCTGGCCATCGACGTGGCCGGCAGCATTCGCTCCAGTCGCGTGATCGAAGTGCTGAGCCGCTTGATGAGCGTCCACGGCGCACCGGCGTACCTGCGCTCGGACAGTGGGCCCGAGTTCGTCAGCCACGCCATCTTGCAGTGGCTGAGCGCCAATCGCATCGACACCGCGGTCATCGACCCCGGCAAGCCGTGGCAGAACGGCACCAACGAATCGTTCAACGGCAAGTTCCGCGACGAGTGTCTGAGTCTCGAGTGGTTCCGTAGCCGCCGCGAAGCGAGCGTCATCATCGAAGCGTGGCGGCGGCATTACAACGCCGTGCGCCCACACCAAAGCCTGAACTACTTGACCCCCACTGAATTCAAGCAGCAACATCCGTCGCAACTCGCCGTTCAACCCCGAGCCATTTCCCAGGAATAAAGCGTTCGAAATTCCCAAGGCAGGTCATCGACTCAAGCGGTTTTGGGCATTCCGACGTCCGCGCACCGGCATCGAAATTGTTTCGTCCCATTGCGAATCGGCCATTGCGCGCAGGACTCCCCACCGTCACGGATGCGAGGTTCAGTTTCCATTCCCATATTCAATTGGATCACACAATTATCCATCGCAAGAAACCGTTGGGTCACACCTGCTCAATAGGATTGGCGCGTTTCACAATGGCGCGCTGGCCATGGTGATTGCCCATCACAGGTGCGCTATCCCCCCGACAGCGCCGCGACGATCATCACGTCGGTCCCGGGCGGCACCGGCGACCCCAGGTCGCGCACCGCCTTCTGGCCGAGGAACACGGCGACGTGCGGACGGAGCCTTCCCTGCTCGTCGACGATGCGGAACCGGATCCCCGGGAACGACGACTCGAGGGCCGCGACGATCGCGCGGAGCGGCGGAGCGTGGTCGGGCGAGAGCTCGGGCAGCGTGACGATCACTTCGTCGTGCCCGAGGGTGTACGAGACGAGCGGCGAGGGGATCCTGACGCGGTAGCGGGCGATCATCGGGGGCCCATCCGCCGGCCGCCGGCGGCGCGGCTCAAGCCGCCTCGACCGCCTGGACCGCCGGCAGGTTCCGCGCGAGGCAGCGCCAGCTGCGGCCCTCGTCGCGGCTCGCCCACACCTCGCCCGACGTCGTGCCCAGGTAGACGCCGGGCGCCTCGCGGGCGTCGACGGTCATCGCCTGGCGCTTGACCGTCCACCAGGCCTGCGAGGCGGGGAAGCCCTTGTCCTGTCGACGCCACGAGCGCCCGCCGTCGAGCGTCCGGTAGACCGCGGGCCTGCCGCCCGGCGCCGTGCGGGGCCAGACGTCGGTCCCGTCCATCGGGAAGATCCAGGCCGTGTCGGGATCCCGCGGATGCGCGACGACCGGGAAGCCGACCGACCCGACGCTCTTCGGAAGGCCGGCGCCGATGTCGGTCCACTCGTCCGAAGGCCGGTCGAGCCGGTAGAGGCCGCAGTGGTTCTGCTGCCACAGCCGGTCGGGGTTGCCGCCGGCGAAGCGCACGCAGTGCGGGTCGTGGCCGTACTCCGGCGCCGGCGAGGGCAGGAAGTCGGCGCGCACGCCGCGGTTCAGCGGCTTCCAGTCCGCGCCGCCGTCGAGCGACTCGAACACGCCGCCCGACGACATCGCGACGTACAGGTGCTTCGCGTCGCGCGGATCGACGAGGATCGAGTGCATCTTCGGGCCGTCGGGCGTCCCGTCCTGGTCGCCGCCGCACCACGCCTTGCGCTGCGGGTGCTCGTTGAACCCGGCCACGCCGGCCCAGGTCGCGCCGCCGTCCGTCGAGCGGAACAGTCCCTGCGGCGACGTGCCCGCGTACCACGCGCCGGGCTCGCTCGCGTGTCCCGGCGTCAGCCAGAACGTGTGATCGACGGTGCGCCCGCTGCCGGCGCGGAACGCGGGCGGCTTCGACGCCTCGGTCCAGGTGCGCCCCCGATCGATCGAGCGGAAGACCGTGGGGCCGAGGTGGCCGGTGCGGGCCGCGGCGAGCCAGGTCTTCCCGTCGCGCGGGTCGGACACCACGTGATGGACGTTGTGCCCGAGGAAGCGCGGCCCGCCGAGCGTCCAGCCCTGGCGGGCGGCGTCGCTCGCGAGCGTCCAGAATCCCTTGCGCGTCGCGACGAGCAGCGTCACCCGCCGGGCGGCGGGCCGGGCAGTCCGGGTCGAGGCGGCCATGGCGAGCTCCTCCGGGTCCGAAGCCACCGCGCGGCGCGGGCCGCGCGAGGTTCCCGCACGCTACGCCCAAGCGGGGTTCCCCCGCAACCGCCGGGGTTGAAATCGGCGCCGGTCGCTGCGATCCTCGGCCTCCCCCGCTTTCCACCCCGCACGGAGCGAATCCCATGACGATCAAGGTCGGCGACAGGCTGCCCGCCGCAACGCTGATGGAGTACTTCGAGGTCGAGAAGGACGGCTGCTCGATCGGCCCCAACCCGGTGAAGGTCGAGGACCTCACGAAGGGCCGGAAGGTCGTGATCTTCGGGCTGCCGGGCGCGTTCACGCCGACCTGCTCGGCGAAGCACGTCCCCTCGTACCTCGCGAACTACGACAAGCTGAAGGCGAAGGGCGTCGACGCGATCGCGTGCGTGTCGGTCAACGACGCGTTCGTGATGGGCGCCTGGGCGCGCGACCAGCACACCGGCGACAAGGTCCGGATGCTGGCCGACGGCAGCGCCGACTTCGCGAAGGCGCTCGGCCTCGAGCTCGACCTCACGGCCCGGGGCATGGGCGTGCGCTGCCAGCGCTTCTCGATGCTCGTCGACAACGGCGTCGTGAAGGCGCTCAACGTCGAGGCGCCCGGCAAGTACGAGGTCTCCGACGCGGAGACGATGCTGAAGCAGCTCGGCTGACGGGCTTCGCGGACGCGGCGGCCGCCCCGCCGCCGCGCACTCACTTCACCGGTTCGATCCGGGTTACCCGGTAGACGTCGCCGACCTTGTCGGCGGCGAACCGCACCTTGTCGCCCGGCTTCACGCGATCGAGCATCGCGGGGTCGGCCGCGACGAACACCATCGTCATCGGCGGCATGTCGATCGACGGGACGGGTCCGTGCTTCAGCGTGATCTTGCCGGCGGCCCGGTCGACCTTGCGCACCTCGCCCTCGCTCATCGCGGCGGACGGGGCCTTCGCCGCCGGCGCGGGCGCGTGCGCCGCGTGACCCTGGCCGCTCTGCGCGTTCGCGGCCAAGCCCACGAGTACCGCCGCCGCCGCGACGATCGTCGTCGTCAGTGTCTTCATCGTTGCGTTCCTCGCCTGTCGAATCGTCGAACCGCGGAAGTCGTCACGGCCGCTTCAGCCTCGCGACGATGCCTTCGAGCTCGTCGAGGCTCGAATACGCGATCACGATGCGCCCCTTTCCCCCGGGCTTCGCCTCGATCGCGACCTTCGCGCCGAGCGCCTCGGCGATCTCGGTCTCCAGCCGCGCGGTGTCGGCGTCGCGCGCCTGCGCCTTCCTTCGCGCCGCGCGCTTCGCGGGGTTCAGCATCCCGTGCACGAGCCGCTCGGTCTCGCGCACCGAGAGCGCGCCGTTCACCACGCGGACGGCCGTGGCCGTCTGCTGCGCGGCCGGCAGCGCGAGCAGCGCGCGTGCGTGCCCCATGTCGATCGCGCCGTCCATCACGTAGTCCTGCACCGGCTTCGGCAGGTGGACGAGCCGCAGCAGGTTGGTCACCGCGCTGCGCGAGCGGCCGACCGCCTTCGCCGCCGCGTCGTGCGTGATCCCGAACTCGTCGATCAGGCGCTTCAGTCCCTGCGCCTCCTCGATCGGGTTAAGGTCCTCGCGCTGGATGTTCTCGATCAGTGCGAGCGCGAGCGCGGCCTGGTCGGGCACCGCCTTCACGAGCGCCGGCACTTCGCGAAGGCCCGCCTTCTGCGCGGCGCGCCAGCGCCGCTCGCCCGCGACGATCTCGAAGCGGCCGCCCTCCACCGGGCGCACGAGGATCGGCTGCATGATCCCCTGCTCGCGGATCGAGTCGGCGAGCTCCGCGAGCGACGCGTCGTCCATCTTCGTGCGCGGCTGGTAGCGCCCCGGCCGCAGACGGTCGACCGGCAGCGTCTGCAGCGCCTCCTTCGACGGCGCCTCGTCGTCGGTGCCTGCGAGCAGCGCGTCGAGCCCGCGCCCGAGTCCCTTGGGACGGATCATGCCTCTCCCTCCACCGGGGTCGGATTCAAATCTGACCCCGGTTTGTCCGGTCTGGCTTCCATGCGGCGCAGGATCTCGCCCGCGAGCGCGAGGTACGCCTGCGCGCCCTTCGACTGGAGCTCGAGCTTCAGCGCCGGCATCCCGTGCGACGGCGCCTCGGCGAGCCGCACGTTGCGCGGCACGACGGTGCGGTAGAGCTTCGCGCCGAAGTGCTTCTCGAGGTCCGCGGCGACGTTCTGCGCGAGCGTGTTGCGCGGGTCGTACATCGTCCGCAGCACCCCCTCGATCTCGAGCCTCGGATTGAGGTGCGCGCGCACCTTCTTCACGGTCTGCACGAGGTCGGAGAGCCCCTCGAGCGCGTAGTACTCGCACTGCATCGGGATCAGCACGCTGTCGGCCGCGCACAGGCCGTTCAGCGTGAGCAGCGACAGCGACGGCGGGCAGTCGAGCAGGATGAAGTCGTACTCGGCGGCGACCTCGCCGATCGCCGTCCTCATCTGCGACAGCGCTTCCGCGAGCGCGTCCTTCAGGCGCGTCTCGCGCTCGGGCAGGTCGACGAGCTCGACCTCCGCGCCGGCGAGCTCGCGGTTCGCGGGCACGAGGTCGAAGCCGCCGGTCGGCGACACGACGCGCACGTCGGCGATCCGCTTCTCGCCGAGCAGCACCTGGTAGACGGTCGCCGCGCGGCCGCGCTTGTCGACGCCCGAGCCGGTCGTCGCGTTGCCCTGCGGGTCCAAGTCGACGAGCAGCACGCGCCGGTGCATCGCGACCAGGCTCGCGGCGAGGTTGACGGCGGTCGTCGTCTTGCCGACGCCGCCCTTCTGGTTCGCGATCGCGATGATGCGGGGATGGCTCACGCCGCGGGCTCCCGGAGGCGCATGACGATCAGGTGGCGCGCGCCCTCGAGGCCGGGCACGTCGAGGCGATGCGCGGCGACGACCTCGACGCTCGCGGGCAGCTCGGCGAGCTCCTCGTCCGGATGCACGCCCTTCATCGCGAGCATCACGCCGCCCGCGGCGAGGTGCGGCGACGCGAGGCGCGCGAACGTCGCGAGGTCGGAGAACGCCCGCGAGATCACGACGTCGAACCGGCGGCCCGGCGCGTAGTCCTCGACACGCGCCGCGACCGCCTCGACGTTCGCGAGCGGCAGCTCGATCGCGGCCTGCGCGAGGAACGCCGCCTTCTTGCTCGCGGAATCCACGAGCACGACGCGCGCGTCGGGGCGCGCGATCGCGATCGGAATGCCGGGCAGGCCGCCGCCGCTGCCGACGTCGAGCACGGCGATCCCCTTGCGCTGCGGCAGGCGCGGCACGACCGCGAGCGAATCGAGCGCGTGGTGCGTCACCATGCGCTCGGGCTCGCGGATCGCCGTCAGGTTGTAGGTGCGGTTCCACTTGGCGAGCAGCGCGAGATAAGCCTCGAGCTTCGCGAGCGCACCCTCGGGAAGCGCCACGCCGAGCCGCGCCGCGCCGCTCTCCAGCGCCGCCGCTTCGCGGGTCTCCGCGGCGCTCACGCCGCGTTCTCCCGCGCGAGGCCGCGCTTCAGGTGCACGAGCAACAGCGAGATCGCGGCCGGCGTGATGCCCTGCATGCGCGCGGCCTGCCCGATCGTGTCCGGCCGCTGCTGGTTCAGCCGCTGCTGCACCTCGATCGAGAGCCCGCGCACGGTCCGGTAGTCGAGGTCGGGCGGCAGCGGTGTCTCCTCCTGCGCGAGCGCTCGCGCGATCTCGTCCTTCTGCCGCGCGATGTAGCCCGCGTACTTGATCGACACCTCGACTTGCTCGGCGACCGCCGGATCGTCGACCGCCGGGCCGGCGCCCGGCAGCGTCGCCAGCGCGGCGTAGCCGACGCCGGGACGGCGCAAGAGGTCCGCGAGCGTGCACGCCTGCTCGAGCGGCGCGCCGAGGACGCGCTCGATCTCGCGGCGGTCGATCAGGTTCGGGTTCACCTGCGTCGACTTGAGGCGCTCGGCCTCGCGCGCGATCGCGTCGCGCTTGCGCGCGTAGGCCTCCCAGCGCGCGTCGTCGACGAGCCCGAGCCGGCGGCCGTGCTCGGTCAGACGGAGGTCCGCGTTGTCCTCGCGCAGCTGCAGGCGGTACTCGGCGCGCGAGGTGAACATCCGGTAGGGCTCGGAGACGCCGCGCGTGATCAGGTCGTCGACGAGCACGCCGAGGTACGCCTCGTCGCGGCGCGGGCTCCAGCCCGCCTCGCCGCGCGCGTGCAGCGCCGCGTTCGCGCCGGCGAGCAACCCCTGCGCCGCCGCCTCCTCGTAGCCGGTCGTGCCGTTGATCTGGCCGGCGAAGAAGAGCCCGTGCACCGCCTTCGTCTCGAGCGTCGCGTGCAGCGCGCGCGGGTCGACGTAGTCGTACTCGATCGCGTAGCCCGGCCGCAGGATGCGCGCGCGCTCGCACCCTGGCAGCGAGTGGACCATCGCGACCTGCACGTCGAACGGCAGCGACGTCGAGACGCCGTTCGGGTAGACCTCGTGCGTCGTGAGCCCTTCGGGCTCGAGGAACACCTGGTGCGACTCGCGCGACGCGAAGCGCACGACCTTGTCCTCGATCGACGGGCAGTAGCGCGGGCCCACGCCCTGGATCACGCCCGCGTAGAGCGGCGAGCGGTCGAGCGCGCCGCGGATGATCTCGTGCGTGCGCGCGGTCGTGTGCGTGATCCAGCAGGGCCGCTGCTCCGGGTGCATCGCGCGCGCGCCCAGGAACGAGAACACCGGCTCGGGGTCGTCGCCCGGCTGCACGACGAGGCGGTCGAAGTCGATCGTGCGTCCGTCGAGCCGCGGCGGGGTTCCCGTCTTGAGCCGGCCGACCGGCAGCTGGCGCTCGCGCAGCGCGGCGCCCAGGCGCTTCGCCGGCGGATCGCCCGCGCGCCCCGCCTCGTAGTGCTGCAGCCCGACGTGGATCAGCCCCGAGAGAAACGTGCCCGTCGTCAGCACGACCGCGTCGGCGTGGAACCGGAGGCCGATCTGCGTGACGACGCCGACGACGCGGTCGCCCTCGACGATCAGGTCGTCGACCGCCTGCTGGAAGAGCGTCAGGTTCGGCTGGTTCTCGAGGCGGCGGCGGATCGCGGCCTTGTACAGCAGGCGGTCGGCCTGCGCGCGGGTCGCCCGGACCGCCGGCCCCTTGCTCGCGTTGAGCGTCCGGAACTGGATCCCCGCCTCGTCCGTCGCGATCGCCATCGCGCCGCCCAGCGCGTCGACCTCGCGCACGAGATGCCCCTTGCCGATCCCGCCGATCGACGGGTTGCAGGACATCTGGCCCAGCGTCTCGATGCTGTGCGTGAGCAGCAGCGTCGGCACGCCCATCCGCGCCGAGGCGAGCGCGGCCTCGGTGCCTGCGTGGCCGCCGCCGACGACGATCACGCCAAAGCGTTCGCTGAAGTCCATGATTTATAACAGGTTTTCGTATCGGCCCCCGCCTCGGGGCGGGCCGGTGATTATAGCCGACCGGGGGCCGCGGGCGCTACCGGTGTTTCACGTGGAACGGAGAAGTCGGGGGCCCGGGGGTCTGGAGGCAGGAGGCGGGAGGCGCAAGATTTCGGCGACCGCGCATTCCTGGCCGGCCGATACGCCGGGTGCCGCACCTGGGCGTCCAGCGGGATCCGGACGGCGTGGGTTGCCGCTCCGGCGCGAGGGCGCCTCGCCCACCGTCCGCCATGGGCGTTCCGCCGCCTCGCGGCCGGCCCGTGCCGAAGCCATGGAAAGACCGCTCGCACCGGGCCATTCGCGCGCAGGCCCGGAGGTCGCCCGAAACCTCGGCCGGCCTCGCCCGGGATCCTCATGCCTCGGAAGGCACCGCTACCGATCCGATGACGCCCTGGACCCGGGCTTGGCCATCGTCTGGCGCGACCGGTCGCTTTCCGGGGATCCGTGGCCGGGCGATCGAAGGCGGGGCCGGGTACCCCGTCGGCGATCCCTCCGGCGGGGCAAGATGGGGTAGGCTTCCCTGCGAACGCAGCGCCGACTCTCTGGACGCCCTTCCCTACCCCCGGATCGCGCTCCCGCGCCACGCGTCCCGGCTGCAGGATCCGGAACGTCGGGGTTTCGAGCAACCTCGTCGCGTGGAGGGCTCGAATGGCGGTTCCACGTGAAACACCGGAGGCCGATCCGAAGCCTTGGCGGTCGAGGATTTCCGCACCGGCGCGCCGGTCCTGCCCGAGCACGGGTCCTGAAGTCCTCCCGCCCTCGACCTCGCCACCCCGCGCCTCGGCCAGGCGGGCGCCGGGTCGGCGACGCGGCGCGACCCGGCACCCCCGACTCGCCGCCCCCCGGATGCCCTGAACTCGGCCGGCGCACTCCCTCTCGAACCATCCGCGCGGGATGACGATTCCAGGCACCGCCCTCGCCGCCGGCCACTCCCGGCGCGCCCCGGAAACGACGACGGCGCCTGCCGGCGCCGTCGTGAGGTGAGTCAGGTTGGTGAGCGCTTGCTGTCGCTTTTCATCGCGCCAGACGGCTCCCCAGCTTCTCGCGCTCGACAGCCAGTGCCTCGGGCTGCTTGCCGCCGACGCGGGCGAAGAGCTCGTCGTGCGCCGCAAGCTCGCGCATCCAAGCCTCGACGTCAACCCCGATCGCCTGGGCGAAGCGCTCCGGCGCGAACTCGATGCCGGCCCAGTCGAGGTCCTCGAAATCCGGCACGATGCCGAGCGGCGTCTCGCGGCCCTTCGCGGTCTTCTCGCAGCGCTCGAAGATCCACTTGAGCACGCGCATGTTGTGCCCGAAGCCCGGCCAGATGAAGTTGCCGGTGTCGTCCTTGCGGAACCAGTTCACCGAGAAGATGCGCGGCGGGTGGGCGATGCGCCGGCCCATGTCGAGCCAGTGCGCGAAGTAGTCGCCGACGTGGTAGCCGCAGAACGGGAGCATCGCGAACGGGTCGCGCCGCACCTCGCCGATCGTGCCGGCCGCCGCCGCGGTCATCTCCGAGCCCATCGTCGCCGCCATGTAGACGCCGGCCTCCCAGGTCGGCGCCTCGACGACCAGCGGCACGGTGTCCGAGCGACGCGCGCCGAACACGAAGGCCGAGATCGGCACGCCCGCCGGGTCGTCCCACGCCGCGTCGAGCGACGGGCACTGGGTCGCGGCGACGGTGAAGCGCGCGTTCGGGTGCGCGGCCTTGCGCCCCGCCTTCCCGTCCGCCGGCGTCCAGTCCTTGCCCTGCCAGTCGATCAGGTGGGCCGGCGGCTCCTTCGTGAGCCCCTCCCACCAGACGTCGCCGTCGTCGGTCAGCGCCACGTTCGTGAAGATCACGTGGGACTTCAGCGTGTCCATCGCGTTGGGATTCGACTGGTACGAAGTCCCCGGCGCCACGCCGAAGTAGCCGGCCTCGGGGTTGATCGCGCGGAAGTGCCCGTCGGGGCCGGGCTTGAGCCACGCGATGTCGTCGCCGATCGTCGTGACCTTCCAGCCCTCGAAGCCGGGCGGCGGGATCAGCATCGCGAAGTTGGTCTTGCCGCACGCGCTCGGGAACGCGGCGGCCACGTAGCGCTTGTCGCCGGCCGGCGAGGTCACGCCCAGGATCAGCATGTGCTCGGCGAGCCAGCCCTCGTCGCGCCCCATCACCGACGCGATGCGCAGCGCCAGGCACTTCTTGCCCAGGAGCGCGTTGCCGCCGTAGCCGGAGCCGTACGACCAGATCTCGCGCGTCTCGGGGAAGTGCACGATGTACTTGTGCTCGCGGTTGCAGGGCCACGCGCTGTCGCGCTGGCCCGGCTCAAGCGGCGCGCCCACCGAGTGCACGCAGGGCACGAAGTCGCCGCCGCTCCCCAGCACGTCGTACACGGCGCGGCCCATGCGCGTCATCAGCTTCATGTTGACGACGACGTAGGGGCTGTCCGAGATCTCGACGCCGATCTGCGCGATCGGGCTGCCGAGCGGCCCCATCGAGAACGGCACGACGTAGAGCGTGCGCCCGCGCATCGCGCCGTCGAACAGCCCGTTCAGCGTCGCGCGCATCTCGCGCGGCGCACGCCAGTTGTTGGTCGGCCCCGCGTCCTCCTCGCGCTCGCTGCAGATGAACGTGCGGTCCTCGACTCGCGCGACGTCGGAGGGGTCCGAGCACGCGAGGAAGCTGTGGGGGCGCTTCGCCGGATCGAGGCGCCTGAACGTCCCGGAGGCCACCATCTCGTCGCAGAGGCGCCGGTACTCGGCGTCGCTGCCGTCGCACCAGACGATGCGGTCGGGCTTCGCGAGCGCGGCGATCTCGCGCACCCAGCCCAGGAGGCGCGGGTGCTTGACGTAGTCGGGCGCCGCGACCGAGGCGGCGAGCGTGGCGAGGGATTCGGGATGGTTCATCGGATCGGTTCGTGAGGTGGCGGGTGTCGCATGGCCGCGCGGTCTCGCGATCGCGCCGCAGAATCGGAAGAATCTAGCACGCGGGAGCGCCGATCCGGCGCGCGTCCCCGGGATGGCCAAGTGGCCTGACCAATCGGCCCGATCGGGTCAGCGTCCGCCGCGGGAGGCCACGATGAACAGCCGCCGGAAAGGGAACAGCGTCGAGCCGTCGGCTTCGCACGGATACGCCCGCGCGATCCGCTCGCGATAGTCGGCGAGGAAGTCGCGGCGCGCTTCCGCATCGCCCGCGAGCCGCTCGAAATACGGCAGCAGCCAGGTCCCCGAGACGAACGCGACGACCGGGTGCTCGCCGTCGTCGCGCGCCGCGAGCCGCTGCAGGTAGATCGCCTCCCACACGTCGACCGACGCGCAGTGCGGCGCGAGCCAGCGCAGGTACGCCTCCGGGGCGGCCACCGGTGAAGGCCGCACGAGCGCGCCGAGCCGCCCGCGCCAGCGCTCGCTCGACGCCACGTCGGCCACCGCCACGTGCGACGGCGCGTCGAAGTTGCGCGGCATCTGGACCGCGAGCGCGCCGCCGGGCGCGACGCAGCGCGCGAGCCGCGGGAACAGGGTCCCGTGATCGGGGAGCCAGTGGAGCGCGGCGTTGCTGAAGACGACGTCGACCGGCGCGTCGGGCGTCCACGTGGCGAGGTCGCGCGACTCGAAGCGGAGCGTCGGGAGCTCGCCCGATTTCGCGCGCGCCTTCGCGAGCATCGGCTCCGAGTTGTCGACGCCGGAGATCGACGCCTGCGGCCAGCGCCGCGCCAGGAGCCGCGTCACGTTGCCGGCGCCGCAGCCCAGGTCGACCACCGTGCGCGGCGCCTCGACCGCGATGCGCGCCGCGAGGTCGATCGCCGGCCGCAGGCGGTGGTCCTCGAACTCCAGGTAGCGCTGCGGGTTCCAGCTCAGAGATCACCCTCCCCCAGGCTTGCCGCGGCGGGTGTCCCCCGAAGCGAACTCCGTTCGCGTTCCCCCGAAGGGGGCGTGCGTCCTAGGGGCGGCCCGTCGGACGCGGCGGCTTCGCACACCCCCTCCTGAAGGAGGGGGCGAGCGCCTTCGGACGACCGTGCGGCGCTCCACGGTTCACCCTCCCCCAGGCTTGCCGCGGTCCACGTTTCCCGGGAGTCGCGCCCGTCCCCGGCCCTGCCGATTCGCGGCTGGCCGCTCATCGCGCGCGCCGCTCCACGCGCTCACGGTACCACCGCCGCGCGCGCTCGAACACGAGCGGCGTCGCGAGCAGCAGCACGACGACGCGCGTCACGTGGAACGCGGTCACGAGCGGCACGCCGAGTTGCAGCACCTTCGCGGTGATGCACATCTCGGCGATGCCGCCGGGCGCGTTGCCCAGCACGAGCGTCGCCGGGTGCAGCTGCGTCGCCCACGCGAGCGCGACGCCGAACGCGGCCGAGAGCCCGATCGACAGCAGCACCGTCAGCGTCACGGCGCCGACGAACCGGTGCGCGCCGCGCAGGAAGTCGGGCTGGAACCGCGACCCGAGCGCGCAGCCGAGCAGGCACTGGCCCGCGTTCGACACGACCGGCGGCAGCGACGAGAGGTCGATCTCCAGGGCCGTGAGCGGGATCGCGACCGCGAGCGATCCCAGCACGAACGCGTTCGGCGCACCCAGGCGCTGGAGCACCGCGCTGCCCGCGAGCGTCCCGGCCATCAGCGTCGCGAAGCCGGCGAGGTCGAACGTCTTCGCTCCGGGCACGTAGACGTCGCTGCCGTGGATGCCGAGCGCGGTGATCGCCCCCGGCACGATCGCCACGACGATCAGGATGCGCAGGCTCTGTGCGGCCGCGATCCGGTCCATGCGCCCGCCGAAGCGCTCTCCGAGCGTCGCCATCTCCGCGGCGCCGCCGGGCACGCTCGCGAAGACCCCGGTCGTGAGGTCGAGGCGGGCGAGGCGCGCGAGCGCGATGCCCGACACGTAGCCCAGCACGATCGCGAACAGGGCGCCCGCGGCGAGCGCGTACCAGACCCCGGCCACCTCGTGCACGACGAACGGCGTGAAGTAGAGCCCGAGCGAGGTACCGATGATCCACTGGCCGACGTAGCGCGCGGGGGGCGGGGCGCCGATGTCCACGCCGGCCACGCGCAGGAGCGCGATCGTGAACAGCGGCCCGAGCATCCACGGGATCGGCGTGCGGAGGCGCTCGCACGCGTAGCCGGCCAGCACGCCCACGGCGAGCGCCGCCGCCCAGCGCAGCGCGCGTTCCGTCGCACCGGATCCCATCCGAACGCGCAACCGGGTCAGCGCCGGCGTTCCGGGCGCGCGCGACGGCCGCCGCCGGACCCGCCTAGCGACGGCCGCGCCATTCGCGCAGGACCTTCCACAGCCAAGGCGCGAGCGCGAGCACGACCGTCATCGCGAGCAGCGTCGCCGAGATGGGGTGCGTGACGAACACGGCCGGGTCCCCCTGGCTGATCGCCAGCGCCCGGCGGAACTGCGACTCGGCGAGCGGCCCCAGGATCAGGCCGATCACCGCGGGCGCGACCGGGAAGCCCCAGCGCCGCATGACGAAGCCGAGCAGCCCGAACACGTACAGCGTCGCCAGGTCGACGACCGACTGGTGCAGGCTGTACGCGCCGAGCGTCGCGAAGACGAGGATGCCGGCGTAAAGCAGCGGCTGCGGGATCTTCAGCACCTTCACCCACAGCCCGATCAGCGGCAGGTTGAGGATCAGCAGCAGCACGTTGCCGACGTACATGCTGGCGATGAGGCCCCAGACGAGCGTTGCCTGCGTCTGGAACAGGAGCGGCCCCGGCTGCAGGCCGTAGTTCTGGAACGCGGCGAGGAGGATCGCCGCGGTGGCCGACGTCGGGATGCCGAGCGTCAGCAGCGGTACGAGCACGCCGGCCGACGAAGCGTTGTTCGCGGCCTCGGGACCGGCCACGCCCTCGATCGCCCCGTTGCCGAACTCCTCCGGGTGCTTCGACAGCTTCTTCTCGAGCGCATAGGAGAGGAACGTCGGGATCTCCGCGCCGCCCGCGGGAATCGTGCCGAACGGGAAGCCGATCGCGGTCGCGCGGAGCCACGCCGGCCACGACCGCCGCCAGTCCTCGCGCGACATCATGAGCGAGCCCGAGAGCTTCTCCATCGTCTCGGGCAGCCGGCTCTGGTAGGCGGCCACGTAGAGCGCCTCGCCGACGGCGAACAGCCCCACCGCGAGCACGACGACGTCGATGCCGTCCATCAGTTCCGGCACGCCGAACGCGAAGCGCATCTGCCCGGTCTGGTCGTCGATGCCGACGAGGCCGAGCAGGAGCCCGAGGAACAGCATCGTGAGCCCGCGCACCGTCGAGCTGCCCAGCACCGCCGCGACGGTCACGAACGCGAACACCATCAGCGCGAAGTACTCGGCCGGCCCGAACTTGAGCGCGATCTCCACGACGACCGGCGCGAGCACCGTGAGGAGCCCGGTGGCGATCGTGCCCGCGACGAACGAGCCGATCGCGGCGGTCGCGAGCGCCGGCCCCGCGCGGCCGCGCTTGGCCATCCGGTTGCCCTCGAGCGCGGTCGCGATCGACGCGGACTCGCCCGGCGTGTTGAGCAGGATCGTCGTCGTCGACCCGCCGTACATCGCGCCGTAGTAGATGCCGGCGAACATGATGAGCGCGCCGGTCGCGTCGAGCTTCGAGGTGAGCGGCAGCAGCATCGCGACGGTGAGCGCCGGCCCCACGCCCGGCAGCACGCCGATCGCGGTTCCCAGCGTGACGCCGACGAAGCCCCACAGCAGGTTCATCGGCGTCAGCGCGACGCCGAAGCCGGTGACGAGCGCCTGCAGCGTCTCGGTCAACGCGCGCCCCGCTCAGATGCCGGCTCCGCCGAGCAGCGGCTTGAGCCACCCGGCCGGGAGGTTCACGTTCAGGAACTTGACGAAGAACAGGAACACCGCGAGGCCCAGCACGACGCCGATGCCCAGGTCGCGCGCGGCGCGGGCGCTGCCGAAGCCGCGCGCGACGCACCCGTACAGCGCCGCGGCGGCGAGCACGAAGCCCGCCGTGTGGATCAGCGCCATCTGCAGGAACAGTCCGGCGCTCACCCACGCGAACGCGGCGAACGCGAACGCGTGCTCTCCGCGCGCGGCGGGGTCCTCCGGCACCGCGTCGCGCCAGCCGCCGGTGAACACCTCGGCGAGCAGCCAGACGCCGAGCACGACGAGCCCGACCGAGACGCACTCGGGCATGAAGTTCGGCCCGACGCGCGCGTAGCCGCCGGCGTCCGGCAGCGCGAACGCGATCGCACTGGCGCCGATGCCCAGCGCCAGGACGCCGAGCGACAGCACCAGCTCGGCGCGGGAGCGCCCCGGCGCGGCCATCGCTACTTCTTGAGGCCGAGCGACGTCAGGATGCCCGCGATCCGCTTCGTGTCCTCCTCGACGAAAGCCTGGTAGGCATCGCCCGCGAGGAACACCGGATCCCAGCCGTACTTCGCGAGGGATTCCTTCCACGACGCCGACTCGGTCGCCGCCTTGACCGCCGCGACCAGCGCATCGCGCTGCGCGACCGTGATCCCCGGCGCGCCGAAGACGCCGCGCCAGTTGCCCAGCACGACGTCGATGCCCTGCTCCTTGAGCGACGGGATGCCCTCCTCCTTCGCGGGCGCCGAGACCGCCAGCGCGCGCATCCGGCCGCCCTTGATGTGCTCGGCGAACTCGCCCAGCCCCGCGATGCCGGCCGTCACGTGGCCGCCGACGATGTTGGCGACCTGGTCGCCGCCGCCCTTCGCCGCGACGTAGTTGACCTTGGACGGGTCGACGCCCACCGCCCGCGCGATCAGCCCGGCGAGGATGTGGTCGGAGCCGCCGGCCGAGCCGCCGTGCCAGCTCACCTTGCCCGGGTCCGCCTTGAACGCGGCGACCAGGTCGGCCATCGTCTTGTAGGGCGAACTGGCCGGCACGACGACGACCAGGTACTCGCTCGTCAGCCGCGCGATCGGCGTCACCATCGTCAGGTTCACCGGCGACTTCTGCAGCTCGATGCCGCCGACCATCACCATGCCGCCCATCATCAGCGCGTTCGGGTCGCCCTTCGCGCTGTTGACGAACTGCGCGAGGCCGATCGTGCCCGCGGCGCCTCCCTTGTTCTCGAACTGCACCGACTGCGCGACCTTCGCCGACTGCATCGCGGCCGCGAGCGCGCGGCCGGTCTGGTCCCATCCGCCGCCCGGGTTGGCGGGAATCATCATCTTGACGTTGTCGAGCGCCGCGGCGCCGCCGGCGGCCAGCAGGCTTCCGGCGAGGACGGCGAGCGTGGCGCCGCGCCGGGCGAGGCGCACGAGCGTGCGGGTGAGGGTCATCGGATTCTCCTGGAGACTTTCTTCGAGGGACGGATTACGGAGCGGCACGTACGGGCGCCCCGGAAGCGTGAATGGTCACCGCATTCGCAACGGAATTCAATCGGGCGTCGAACCGTGGCCTCGCAGGCGCGGCGCTCACCCGACCGCGCCGGACGCGGCCAGCGCGGCGCGCGCGGCGCCGTCGTAGCCCAGTTCGGCGAGCAGCCGGTCGCGATGCTCGGAGAGCGCGGGGGGGCGGGCCGCGGCGGCCGGCCGCGCACCGTCGATGCGGAACCCCGGGCGCGCGACGCGCACGTCGCGCGGCGTGCCGGGAACGCCGGCGTAGGTCGCGATCGCCTCGCCTTCGCTCGCGTGCGGGTGCGCCAGAATCTCGGGCACCGAGAGCACGCGGCCCGCGGGAACGCCGCCCGCGACCAGGATGTCCTCCCATTCGGCGGCCGGCCGCGCGGCGAGCTTCGCCTCCAGCGCCGCCGTCAGCTCCGCGCGGTGGCGCTTGCGCGCCTCGCGCTCGGCGAAGCGCGCATCGCCGGCGAGCCCGGGCGCGCCGACGAGCCGGCACAGCGCCTCGAACTGCTTCTGCTCGTTCGCCGCGATGTTGAGGAGGCCCGCTCCGGTGCGGAACGTGCCCGAGGGCGCCGCGGTGAAGTTGTCGTTGCCCATCGGTCGCGGCTCGACGCCCGCGTTGAGGAAGTTCGACACGACCCAGCCCATCGTCGCGATCGTCGCGTCGAGCATCGAGACGTCGACGAAGCTCCCCTCGCCGGTCGCGCGCGCGCGAAAGAGCGCCGCGCACACCGCGAACGCGGCGGTGAGCCCGCCGATCGTGTCGCACACCGGATACCCGACGCGCAGGGGCGCCGACGCCGTGTCGCCGGTCACGCTCATCACGCCGGAGAGCCCCTGGATGATCTGGTCGTACGCCGGCCGGTGCGCGAGCGGGCCCTCCTGCCCGAATCCCGAGATCGCGCAGTAGACGAGACGCGGGTTCGACCGCGCGAGCGTCTCGTGGTCGAGGCCCAGGCGCGCCATCACGCCCGGCCGGAAGTTCTCGACGAGCGCGTCCGCGCGCTCGACGAGCCGCAGCAGCACCGCCTTGCCGTCCGGGTGCTTGAGATCGAGCGCGATCGATTCCTTGCCGGCGTTGACGGCGAGGAACGAGATCCCCATCAGCGAGCGCGCGTACGCCGGATCGGCGCCGAGCCGGCGCGCGAGGTCGCCCTCCGGGCTCTCGACCTTGATCACGCGCGCGCCGAGGCAGGCCAGCTGGTAGCCCGTGAACGGGCCGGCCAGCACGTTGGTGAGGTCGAGCACCGTGACGCCGCTCAGCAGATCGGTACGTGCCATGGATCGTGACGGGCGCCGCGGCGCCTCGATCTGCGCGCCAGTATGACCGGCGCCGCGCCGGGCGCAAATCCCGGACCGGGGCACCGGCGCCGCAGGACCTCACTTCCCGATGCAGAACCGCGAGAAGATCGCGCCGAGCAGGTCGTCCGCGGTGAACTCGCCGGTGATCGACGCGAGCGCGTTCTGCGCCTCGCGGAGCTCCTCGGCGTAGAGCTCGAGCGGCGGGCTCGCCCCGGCCAGGTGCGCCGCGGCGGCGCTCAGGTGCGTAGCAGCGTCCTTCAGCGCGGCCACGTGCCGCTCGCGCGCGATGAAGGCGTCCTCGTGCGCCCCCGCGACGCCCGCGACCGCGAGCACCTCGCGCTCGAGCAGGTCGACGCCCGATCCTGACAGTGCCGACAGGAAGACGTGCGCGCGGATCGCGCCGCCGGCCGGCCGCTCGACCGAGGGCGCGCGCGCGGCGAGGTCGCACTTGTTGTGGACGACGATGCGCGGCAGCCCCTGCGGCAGCCGCGCCAGGATCGCGCGGTCCTCGTCGTGCAGGCCGTCGCCGGACTCTCGCGCGTCGACGAGCACGAGCGCCAGGTCGGCCCGCTCGACCGCACTCCAGGTGCGCGCGATGCCCAGCCGCTCGACCGCGTCGCCGGTCTCTCGCAGGCCCGCGGTGTCGACGACCGTGAGCGGGATGCCGCCCGCGTCGATCTCGCGCTCGACCGTGTCGCGCGTCGTGCCCGGGATCGCCGTGACGATCGCGACGTCCTCGCGCGCGAGCCGGTTCATCAGGCTCGACTTGCCGACGTTCGGCCGGCCGACCAGCACGACGACGAGCCCCGAGGCGAGCCGCGCCCCGGTCGCGGCCCGCGACAGGAGCGCGTCCAGGTCGGCGCGGACCCGGGCAAGCCTCGCGGCCGCATCCGAGGCGCGCACGAGATCGAGGTCCTCTTCCGGGAAGTCGAGCGCCGCCTCCGTGTACATCCGCAGCTCGGTGACGGCGTCGACGATCGCGCGCACCTCGCGCGAGAACTCGCCGGCGAGGCTCCGCGCGGCCGCGCGCGCCGCGGTCGCGTTGGCGGCGTCGATCAGGTCGGCGACGCTCTCGGCCTGCGCGAGGTCGAGCTTGCCGTTCAGGAACGCGCGCTTCGTGAACTCGCCCGGCGCGGCGAGCCGCGCGCCGAGCTCGACGCAGCGCGCGAGCAGCAGCCGCATCGCCGCAGGGCTGCCGTGGCCGTGGAACTCCGCGACGGTCTCGCCCGTGTACGAGGCCGGGGCCGGGAACAGGATCGCGAGGCCCCGGTCGATCGGTCCCCCGCGCGCGTCGCGGAAGGTCGCGTAGGTCGCGACCCGCGGCTCGAGCGCCCGCCCCGCCACACCTCGGACGATGGCCGCCACGCGCTCGCCGGGCCCGGACACGCGCACGACGCCGATCCCGCCCCGCCCGGGCGGCGTGGCGATGGCGGCAATCGTGACGGGGGCTCCGCCCGGCTCCATGGCCGCGACTCTACCGGAGCCGCTCCGGCGAGCCGGCCGGGGCACGCGTATTGCAACGGGGAGGCGTATCTTCGCGAACTCGTCCCGCCCTGGCGGGACGGGACGCCCGGACGAGAACCCGTGCCCGCCCTTTCCCCCGTGGCCCGCCGCCGATCGGCGGGTGCCGCGCCGCGGCGCTGCCTGACGTGGTTGGTCGCCCTTGCGGCTCTCTGCACGGCGTTCGGCGCGCTCGCGCAGGACTCGCTCGCCGGCCGGGTGCGGGCGATCGAGCCCGACCTCCAGGGCTTTCCCGACCGCGTCGACGCCGAGCTCACCGCGCTGATGCCCGAGGCGGACGCGGCCCCACCGGCCGAGCGCAGGCTCGTCTACGCGCTCGACGGCCAGGCCAAGGTTCTGATCGGCAAGGTCGGCGACGCGGACGACCTCGCCGACCGGCTCGAGGAGCTGTCGACGAAAGACCGCAGTCCCGGGGATCGCGCCGCGGCCCTGGTGATCCGCAGCGCGATCGAGTTCTCGTTCGGCGAGGCGTCGAAGTCGCTCGCGCATGCGCAGCTCGCGCGCGAGCTCGCGGCCGCCGCCGGCGACCCCGACCTCCAGTTCTGGTCCGCGCTCGCCTTCGGGACCGCCGCGCGCACGCGCGGACGGCCCGAGGACGCGCTCGCGAGCCTGCAGGACGCCCTCACGCTCGCGGAAGCCTCGGACAACGCCTACCGCCGGTCGGCCGCGCTCTACCAGCTCTCGGTCCTGCACCGGAACCTCAAGAACGCGCCGGAAGCGCTGTCGACCGCGCTCGCCGCCTACCGGTACGCCGAGGCCGCGAAGAGCACCTACGGGATGGTGAACGCGCGCATGGCGGAATCGGCGGTCATGGAGATCCTCGACCGGCCGTCGCGGGAGCTCGCCTCGATGCAGGAGGCGCTCGCGATCGCCCGCAACGCGAAGTCGCGGACCGCGGAAGCGAAGGCGCTCATCAACCTGGCCGACATCCGGCTGCGCCGCCGGGAGTTCGCGGCGGCCGCGGACCTCTCGCGCCAGGCGCTCGCGCTCGCGCAGACGCTGGGCGACGGGAGCCTGACGGCCACCAGCAAGGCGAACCTGGGCTTCGCGCTGCTGGGCGTCGGCCGGGCGGCCGAGGGCAAGCGCTACGCCGACGAGGCGATGGCCGAGTACGAGCGGACCGGCGCGACCGCGGAGATCGCCGACCTCGCGGGCGAGTACGGGCGCGCTCTCGAGCAGACGGGCGACTACCGGGGCGCGCTCGTCCTCTACCACCGCGAGCGCAAGCTGCAGAACGAGATCGCGCTTCAGGCCCGGCAGCGGATCCTGCTCGAGGTCCAGGAGAAGTACGAGACCGAGAAGCGGCGCCGCGAGATCGAGCTCCTCAACCGCGAGAACGACCTCAAGACCGCCGAGCTCGCGAACCAGGAGCTGCGCCAGCGCGTGTGGTGGCTGCTCGCCGCGCTGTTCGCCGTGTCGTTCGCGGTCGTCGCCGTCCTCTACCGGAAGCTCCGGACGTCGAGCGCTCTGCTCGCGCAGCGGAACGCCGAGCTCTCGGTCCTCTCGAGCCGCGACCCGCTCACCGCGCTGTACAACCGGCGCCACTTCCAGAGCGTGATCGCGAACGAGGGCGCTCCGCACGAGCGCTCGAGCCGCGACGAGGCGAACGCCGCCCGCGCGCTCCTGCTGATCGACCTCGACCACTTCAAGGAGACGAACGACCGCTTCGGCCACGCGCTGGGCGACGCCGTGCTGGTCGCGGTCGCCGAGCGGCTCCGCGCGTCGCTGCGCGACTCGGACACGATCGTGCGCTGGGGCGGCGAGGAGTTCCTCGTGCTCGCGAGGACCGCGCCGGACCGGGTCGACGAGATCGCCGCGCGGATCCTGCGCGCGGTGTCCTCCGAGCCGATCGTGCTGAACGACAAGGTGATCCGGATGACCGCGTCGATCGGCTACGCGCCGATGCCGCTGCCGCCGTCGAGCGCGCCGCTGTCGTGGGACCGCGCGATCGGCCTCGTCGACATGGCCCTCTACATGGCGAAGGTCAACGGTCGCAACCGCGCCTACGGGATCCAGCGCCTGCGCGGCGACGACGGCGAGACGCTCGCAGCCGCCGAGCGCGACCTCGAGCACGCGTGGAAGAGCGGGCTCGTCGACCTGCACGTGCTCTACGGTCCGCAGCCGTCGAGCACGATCGGCCGCGAGATGCGCGTCGTCCGCAGCGAGCCGCCGGCCCGCAACTCGCAAGCCTCGTCGTAGCGCCGCGGCGGCCCGGTCAGCGCCGCTTCGCGGCGGCGAGCGCCTGCTCCTTCTCGAGCATCCGGTTCACCTGCCACTGCTGGCCGATCTGCAGCACGTTGTTGACGAGCCAGTAGAGGACGAGCCCCGACGGGAAGAACAGGAACAGCACCGAGAACGCGATCGGCATGATCTGGAAGACCTTCGCCTGGACCGGATCGGTGATCGGCGTCGGCGAGAGCTTCACCTGCAGCCACGCGGTGATCGCGTAGACCACCGGCAGGACGTACCACGGGTCCGGCGCCGAGAGGTCCTGGATCCAGCCGATCCACGGCGCGTGCCGCAGCTCGACCGCGGACAGGAGCACCCAGTAGAGCGCGATGAACACCGGGATCTGCACGAGGATCGGCAGGCAGCCGCCCAGCGGGTTGATCTTCTCCTGCCGGTAGAGCTCCATCATCTTGATCTGGAGCTGCTGCTTGTCGTTCGCGTACTGCTCCTGCAGCGCCTTCAGCTTCGGCGCGACGAGCTTCATCTTGCCCATCGAGCGCGCCGCCGCGGCGTTGAGCGGATAGAACGCGCCCTTGATCATCACCGTCATCGCGATGATCGCCCAGCCCCAGTTGCCGAGCAGGCCGTGCAGCCAGCGGAGCAGCCAGAACAGCGGGGCGGCGATGACCGTGAAGATCCCGTAGTCGACCGAGAGGTCGAGTCCCTTGGCGACCTTCTTCAGCAGGTCCTGGTCCTGCGGCCCCACGTACAGCGGCACCGTCACCCGGGCGCTGCCGCCGGGCGCCGCGGTCCCCATCGGCACGATCACGCCCGCCGCGTAGAGGCCGCCGTCGAGCTTCCGCGTGTAGAACTCGCGCGGGATCTTCTGCTCGTCGGACGGCAGCCACGCGGCCACGAAGTAGTGCTCGAGCATCCCGACCCAGCCGTCGGTCGTGTTCCGGGTGTAGGGCAGCTTGCGGGTCGGGTCGGCGGCGAGCTTGTCGATCTCGCCGGGCTCGACCTTCTTGAAGTGGTCGTTGGCGTTGTAGACGACCGGCCCGACGTAGGACGCCGGCGCCATCGAGTTCTGCGGCACCGCGTGCTTGGTGTCGCGCGTGAGCTGGAAGTACGCGTAGGGCGAGACGGGCGCCGAGCCGGTGTTGGCGAGGTCGAAGCTCGCGTCGATCAGGTAGCTGCCGCGGTGGAAGGTCAGCGTCTGCACGACCTTGTCGCCGTTCGCCGCGGTCGTCTGGAGCCTCACCTCCAGCTTGTCCTCGCCCGGCGCGAGCTCCCGCGGGCCGGGCAGCACCTCGTAGACGCTGCGGTGATTGGGCATGCCCTCGCCCAGGAGCCCCGCCTGCGCGACGAACGTGCGCTCGGCGTTGCGCTGGAGCGCGAGGTAGGGCTTCGCCTTGTCGAACGCGTCGCGGTGCTGCGCGAGCGCGACCTGCGCGATCACGCCGCCGACCGGGTCGATCTCGGCCGTGTAGAGATCGGTCTTGACGACGATCGGCGCGGAAGCCGGCGCCGCCGAGGTTCCGCCGGCCTGCGCCGGGCCGGCGGGAATCGCGGCGGGGGCCGCCTGCGGGCCGGGCACGGGCGCCGCAGGGGCGGCCGCCGGCACGTCGGCGTGCTTCTCGGCAGGGGCGGCCGCGGCCTTGGCAGTCGCGGCGGGCGGCGGGTTCATCTCGCGGTTCCACGCCTCGTAGAGCATCACGAGCGAGAACGAGAAGATGACGAGGAGGATCAGGCGTTGCGTGTCCATCGTGTCCGGGATCCGCCGGCTGGGGCGCCGGCCGGGAGAGGCTTAGGGGACCGGGTCGTAGCCGCCGGGGTGGTAGGGGTGGCAGCGGCCGATGCGCTTGACCGCGAGCCAGCTGCCCTTCGCGGCACCGTGCCGCTCGATGGCTTCCTTCGCGTACTCCGAGCAGCTCGGGTAGAACCGGCAGTGGCTGCCCAGCACCGGTCGGATCAGGTACTGGTAGCCGGTGATTCCAGCGGTGAGCACTTGCTTCATAGGGCAGGACTAGCGGTCGCGGCCGAGATCGAGAGCGTCGCGAGCATCGACGCCGCCTCCTCGGCGGCCGATGCGAGCTCGGGACCGGGGGCCGGACGCTTGAGGCGCACGATCAGGTCGTAGCGCTCGATCCCGGGCCGCGCCGCCCGCAGCGCTTCCCGCACCTTGCGCTTGAACCGGTTGCGGTCGACCGCGCGCGGGAGTGCCTTGCGGCCCACGACCAGTCCGGCCCGGCCCGGCGGCCGGGCCGCCGGCGCGGCTACGAGTTCGATCCATCGGCCCTGGCGGCGGCGGCCGGTGCGGAACAGCGCTTCGAACGCCCCGATGCCGGTCAGGCGAAAACGTCGCTCCCCCGCGGGAGGGCGGCCGGGAGGGCGGGCGGGATCGATCAGGCGGACAGCCGGACGCGACCCTTGGCGCGGCGCGCCGAGAGCACCTTGCGTCCGCCGACGGTCTTCATGCGGGCCCGAAAGCCGTGGGTCCGCGCGCGGCGGATCTTCGAGGGTTGGAACGTGCGTTTCATGGCGTTTCCGATCGCGGTCCGAGGTCTTCGCCCCAGCGCACAGGCCCCGGGGGCTGGGGGAAAAGCCTTGTATTAGAACGCGTTGACTCGGGACCTGTCAAGGAATGGGGCCGGCCGTCGCCCCGCAGGCGCATGACGCGAGCATTCACTATCACGGCGGCCCCGCCCCGGCCGGCGGGCCGCCCCGGGATCGCCGGACCGGACTCGACGCCTGTGGATAACTGATGGCCCGGCCGCTAGAATGTGCATAACCGCGGGCGCCCCGCCCGGGGTCGAGGCTTCCGGCGGGGCGCCCGTCCGTTTTTCCGCAAGGCCGCCTCCGGGAACGCCAGGCACAAGAACGGCCAGCGCCACTTGCCAAGCACGATGTCCGTTTCCGCCCCGACGCCTGCCGCCTGGACAGCCTGCCTGTCCGTCTTCGAGCGCGAGCTCACGCCCCAGCAGTTCGCGACCTGGATCCGGCCGCTCGCCGTCGAGCCCGGCGAGGGCAGCCTGAGGCTCCGGGCGCCCAACCGCTTCGTGCTCCAGTGGGTCAAGGACCGGTTCGGGAGCCGGATCGCCGCCCTCGCCCGCGAGGCCGCGGGGACGCCGGTCGCGATCGAGTACGCGATCGCCGAAGAGCCCCGCCCGTCCGCGGCGACGCCGCCCCCGACCGGCAGGGAGGCGGCTGTTGCCGATGACGAGGAGCCGGTCGACGAGGCCCCCTCGATCCCCGAGCTCGCACCCTCTCCGGTTCCGGCGCCCCGGCCTGCTGCCGCCGTCCCGCGGCGGATCGAGCCCACGAGCCTCAACGGGACGTTCACGTTCGAGTCGTTCGTGACCGGCAAGGCGAACCAGCTGGCGCGCGCCGCGGGCCTCCAGGTCGCCGAGCACCCGACCTCGTACAACCCGCTGTTCGTCTACGGCGGCGTGGGGCTGGGCAAGACCCACCTGATCCAGGCGATCGGGCACGACATCCTGAAGCGCGATCCCTCGGCGAAGATCCGCTACATCCACGCGGAGACCTACGTCTCGGACGTCGTGCGCGCCTACCAGCACAAGGCGTTCGACGAGTTCAAGCGCTACTACCGCTCGCTCGACCTGCTCCTGATCGACGACATCCAGTTCTTCGGCGGGAAGAGCCGGACGCAGGAGGAGTTCTTCTACCTGTTCAACACGCTGATCGAGGGCCACAAGCAGGTCGTCATCACCTGCGACACCTACCCGAAGGAGATCGCCGGCATCGAGGAGCGGCTCATCTCCCGGTTCGGCTGGGGGCTCACGGTCGCGCTGGAGCCGCCCGAGCTCGAGATGCGCGTCGCGATCCTGCTCGCGAAGGCGCAGCAGAGCCGCGTCCGCCTCGACGAGCAGGTCGCCTTCTTCGTCGCCAAGCACATCCGCAGCAACGTGCGCGAGCTCGAGGGCGCGCTCAAGCGGATCGTCGCCTACGCGAACTTCCACGGGCAGGAGATCTCGCTCTCCGTGACCAAGGAGGCGCTCCGCGACCTCCTCGCGGTCCAGAACCGCCAGATCTCGATCGAGAACATCCAGAAGACGGTGGCCGACTACTACAAGATCCGGCCCTCCGAGATGCACTCGAAGAAGCGGTCGCGCGCGATCGCGCGGCCGCGCCAGGTCGCGATGGCGCTCGCCAAGGAGCTGACGCAGCTCTCGCTGCCCGAGATCGGCAGCAACTTCGGCGGGCGCGACCACACGACGGTGCTGCACGCGTGCCGGCAGATCGCGAAGCTGCGCGAGAGCCACCCCGACCTCAACCACGACGTCAATTTCCTGCTGCAGGTGCTCCGGAGCTGATGGCCCGGGGGCGAGGACGGCCGGCAGCGGAAGCCGCAGGAAGCGGCGCGCGGCCGCATCGGCAATCGCGCGTCGCTTGCGGTCCCGAAGGACCGCGACCGCGCCGCGCGGAAACGGTCGTCGGAACCGGTTTTGCCCCCCGTCGGGCGCGGCTCCGGCGGCTGGAAGCCTAGGGGCTTTTGACTTATAATTTGTGGATTAAACAGGCTTTTTCCCGGTTCCCGGGACCGTCCCCAAAACATCCACAGGCGACCCCGCGGCCGTCCCGCCCGGCATACCGCCGGCAAGCCGCTGATCCGCAACGGGAACGTACGGTTCTCCCCGCCGACGCGCGTCTCCTATTAACGAATCCTAGTCTTCGACAATGCAACTCAAACAGATCGCACGCGACGCGCTCCTGAAACCCCTCCAGGCGGTGTCGGGGATCGTCGAGCGGCGCCACACGCTGCCGATCCTCGCGAACGTGCTGATCGAGCCGAAGGACGGCGCGCTCGAGCTCACGGCGACCGACCTCGAGATGCAGATCACCGCGCTCTCCGAGTGCGCGGCGAAGGCGGGGGCGGCGACGACGGTCTCCGCCCGGAAGCTCCACGACCTGCTGCGCGCGCTGCCCGACGACGCGTCGCTCAACGTCGACGTGTCCGGCAGCCGCATGACGGTGCGCGCCGGACGCTCGCGGTTCAACCTGCAGACGCTCGCCGCCGGCGACTACCCGCGGATCAGCCTGGGCCAGGACAAGCTGCAGTCGCTTTCGCTGCCGCAGAAGGCGCTGCGCGCGCTGTTCCGGCTGGTCGAGTTCTCGATGGCGCAGCAGGACATCCGCTACTACCTGAACGGGATGCTGCTCGTGATCGACCGCGGCTCGCTGCAGGCGGTCGCCACCGACGGCCACCGGCTCTCCTGGGCGAGCCTCCCGGTCGACGGCGACTTCACGCGCCAGGAGGTGATCCTGCCGCGCAAGACGGTGCTCGAGCTCGGCAAGCTCCTGACCGACTCGGACGACCCGGTGTCGATCGACGTGCTGGCGAGCCAGGTGCGCTTCCGGTTCGCGAACGTCGAGCTGGTCTCGAAGGTGGTCGACGGCAAGTTCCCCGACTACAACCGCGTGATCCCGGTCGGGCACACGAAGTCGATCACGCTCGACCGCAACGTGCTCCTCGCGGCCCTGCAGCGCGCGGCGATCCTCGCGAACGAGAAGTTCCGCGGCGTGCGCCTCGTGCTCGGGCCCGACCACCTGAAGATCATCTGCTCGAACGCCGAGCAGGAGGAGGCCGAGGAGGAGCTCGAGGTCGCCTACAAGGGCGAGGGGCTCGACATCGGCTTCAACATCACCTACCTGCTCGGCGTGCTGCAGAACGTCGACAGCGCCGAGGTCGCCTTCGCGTTCGGCGACGCCAACTCGAGCGCGCTCGTCACGATGCCCGGCCGCGACGACTTCAAGTACGTCGTGATGCCGATGCGCATCTGATCGCGACCAGGTGAGTTCCGGCCCGCGCGCGACACGCCTCCCGGGAGGGAGCGCGTGCCCGCCGGGCGACGCCCGTGCCGCCGCCGGCGGCCGCGGCGGATGTCCTTCGAGGAAGGCTCTACCAGCATGACCCCAGCAATGCCCAAGCCCCAGAGCACCCCGGCCGACTACGATTCGTCCAGCATCAGGATCCTCAAGGGTCTGGACGCGGTCCGCAAGCGCCCGGGCATGTACATCGGCGACACCTCCGACGGCACCGGCCTGCACCACATGGTGTTCGAGGTGCTCGACAACGCGATCGACGAGGCGCTCGCCGGCTACTGCGACGATATCAAGGTCGTCATCCACGCGGACAACTCGGTGTCGGTGATCGACAACGGCCGCGGGATCCCGACCGCCGTCAAGGAGGACGACGAGGCGAAGCGCTCGGCCGCCGAGATCGTGATGACCGAGCTCCACGCGGGCGGGAAGTTCGACCAGAACAGCTACAAGGTGTCGGGCGGCCTGCACGGCGTCGGCGTCTCGGTGGTCAACGCGCTGTCCGACTGGCTCAGGCTCCGCATCTGGCGCGCCGGCAAGGTCCACCAGATGGAGTTCCGCCGCGGCGAGGCGGTGTCCCCGCTCGCCGTCACCGGCAGCACCGACCGGCGCGGGACCGAGGTCCACTTCATGGCCTCGACCGAGACGTTCGGGCGCATCGAGTACCACTACGAGATCCTCGCGAAGCGCATCCGCGAGCTCTCGTTCCTGAACAACGGCGTCAAGATCGAGCTCGCCGACCAGCGCGACGGCAAGAGCGAGAACTTCGCGCACTCGGGCGGCATCAAGGGCTTCGTCGAGTACATGAATCGCGCGAAGTCGGTGCTGCACCCGCGCGTCTTCCACGCGATCGGCGAGAAGGACGGCACGACCGTCGAGGTCGCGATGCAGTGGAACGACAGCTACGCCGAGAACGTGCAGTGCTTCACGAACAACATCCCGCAGCGCGACGGCGGCACGCACCTGACGGGCCTGCGCCAGGCGATGACGCGCACGCTCAACAGCTACATCGAGAAGGAGGAGATCGCGAAGAAGGCGAAGGTCGAGACCTCCGGCGACGACATGCGCGAGGGCCTCACCTGCGTGCTGTCGGTCAAGGTGCCCGAGCCCAAGTTCTCGAGCCAGACCAAGGACAAGCTCGTGAGCTCCGAGGTCCAGCCGATCGTGCAGGAGATCGTGGGAGCGAAGCTCGCGGAGTTCCTGCTCGAGTACCCGAACGACGCGAAGAT
Source organism: Burkholderiales bacterium (assembly GCA_046347845.1). GTDB lineage: Bacteria > Pseudomonadota > Gammaproteobacteria > Burkholderiales > Casimicrobiaceae > VBCG01. The sequence continues at coordinate 297,368 of JAXMFH010000002.1, forward strand.
CATCTGCACGAAGATCGTCGAGGCGGCGCGGGCCCGCGAGGCGGCGCGCAAGGCGCGCGAGCTCACGCGGCGCAAGGGCGTGCTCGACGGCATGGGGCTGCCCGGCAAGCTCGCCGACTGCCAGGAGCGCGACCCGGCGCTCTGCGAGCTCTACCTGGTCGAGGGCGACTCCGCGGGCGGCTCGGCGAAGCAGGGCCGCGACCGCAAGTTCCAGGCGATCCTGCCGCTGCGCGGCAAGATCCTCAACGTCGAGCGCGCGCGCATCGACAAGGTGATCGGCTCGCAGGAGATCGTCACGCTGATCACGGCGCTGGGCACCGGGTTCGGCAAGGACGACTACAACCCGGACAAGCTGCGCTACCACCGCATCATCATCATGACCGACGCGGACGTGGACGGCTCGCACATCCGGACGCTCCTGCTCACGTTCTTCTACCGCCAGATGCGCGAGCTCGTCGAGCGCGGGCACATCTACATCGCTCAGCCGCCGCTCTACAAGGCGAAGCAGGGGCGCGAGGAGGTGTACCTGAAGGACGAGCACGAGCTGAAGCAGCACCTGCTCCGCGTGGCGCTCAAGGGCGCGGAGCTCGTCCCGGCGAAGGGCGCGCAGCCGCTCGCGGCCGACTCGCTCGCGTCGATCGCGCGCGAGTACCTGCTCGCCGAGGCGGTCGTCGAGCGCACGTCGCGGCTCGTCGACCCGGCGGTGCTGCACGCGCTGCTCGCCGGCGCGAAGGTCGACCTCGCGACCGAGAACGCCGCGAACCGCAGCGCCGCCGCGCTCGCCGAGGCCGTCGCCGACCCGGAGGTCACGATCGAGGCCCGCTACGACGCGGCGACCGAGAGCCGGCGGCTCGTGATCGTGCGCCGCCACCACGGGACGCCGCACGTCACCGCGCTCGACGCCGACTTCCTCGAGAGCGGCGACGGCGCGCAGCTCGCGTCCGCCGCCGGGATGCTGCAGGGGCTCGTGCGCGCGGGCGCGGTCGTGCGCCGCGGCGACAAGGGGCAGCCGGTCAAGTCGTTCAAGGAGGCGCTCGACTGGCTGCTCGCGGAGGCGCGCGGCGCCGTGTCGATCCAGCGCTACAAGGGCCTGGGCGAGATGAACCCCGGGCAGCTGTGGGAGACGACGATGGATCCCGCGGTCCGGCGCCTGCTCAAGGTGCAGATCGAGGACGCGATCGCCTCCGACGAGATCTTCGACAAGCTGATGGGCGAGCAGGTCGAGCCGCGGAGAGCGTTCATCGAGACCAACGCGCTCGGCGTGCGCAACCTCGACGTCTGACGGCGGTCCGCCTTGCACGGCGGCGCCGTCAACGAGACTTGCGACGTGCTCTGTGAGGGCAGGCGCAACGAATGCCGAGATTGCCCTGCGATCCACGGCCGTTCCCGGCGGGGATTCGCGCTGCTGACGTCCGGTGCGCGAAACCGCGATCCGGATCGAAGGCCCCGATCGGGGCCTTTGTCTTTTCCGGGAAATGCTCCGCATCATCATCGATCGCTTCGGCGACGGGTCGCGACCGGATCGGCGATGAGCCCGAAAGGCAGGGGGCCGTCAGCGTGAATTCGGGGCGTGCCACAACGTCGAAGAGCTCGAACCAGGTCCCCGAGAGGCCGCCGATAACCTGCGTGCCCACTCCAAGCCGACCTCGAGCGTCGACTCCATGCCGGTGCGGGGGGTGATCTTCCTCCGCCATGCGGCGACCCGGTTTGATGCCGCGCACCGCCGGATCGAGGCGGATCGGGCCAGCGGCAAGATGCCGAAGCGCAAGAGCGCAGACCTGCCCGGACTCGCGACCGAGGCGATGGCCGCCGATGGGGCCGATGCTGCACCGCCCCTGAGGTCGCTGCCAATGAACGCCGCCGTGCGGAGCCTCAGGTCTTCCTCCGGCCGCGATCCGCCGGCGCGCCCTTCGTCGCTCCCTTGGCGGCGCGTCGAGCCACCGGTTTCGCCTTCGCCGCGGGCTGCTGCGCGAGCAATTGCTCCAGCCGCTCCATGCGGTGCCGGTGCAGCGTGGTGATGGCGTAGAAGTTCTCCTTCAGCTGCGTCGACCGTCCGATGGTCACGAGCACACCGGCGCGCAGCTCGTCCTGCACCACGATTTCGGGCAGCACCGTGAGCCAGCCGCTGTCGCGCGCAACGAGGCGCAGCATCGCCATGTCGTCCACCTCGGCCCTCAGCCGGGGAGAGACGCCCGCGGCCACGCACAGCGCATCGAACTGACCGCGCAGCGCGTGGCGCGACCCCGGCACCGCCAGTTCCTGGCCGCCGAGATCCTCGGGGATGCGCAGTGTTCGCCCCCGCCACGCGGCCGCCGGGCCTACGAGCGAGATGTCCTGGCTGCCGAGGAAGCGGCAATGCAGCGGCCGGTCCGGGTCGGCCGGCACGGCCTCGTTGGCGAGCACCACGTCCAGCTGGTGCCGCAGCAGGCGGCGCAGCAGGTCGTCGAGCATCCCGGACTCCAGCGTCAGCGTCACCGCGGGGTCGGCGAGCAGCGGCCGGATCCAGTTCTCCTGGTAGTTGCGCGACAGCGTCGCGACGCTGCCCACGCGCAGCCGCACCAGGCCCTCGCCACCGCCCTGCAGCCGGCCCAGCAGTTCCTGGCCCAGGCCGAAGATGTTCTCGGCATACGACAGCACGAGCTGTCCGGTGTCGGTGAGCACCAGGCGGCGGCCGGTGCGCTCGAACAGCGCGGCGCCGAGGCGCTCTTCGAGCTGGCGGATCTGGTTCGACAGCGCCGACTGCGACACGTGCAGCGCGTTCGCCACCTGCGTGAGGTGCCCCGCCTTGGCCACGCGCCAGAAGTACAGCAGGTGGTGGAAGTTCAGCTGCTCGACGTACATCGTTTACTTTTCAAGATGGAATTATTCGTATCAATGTATTTTACAGAACTTTATCCCGCCCCTACCATCGCCCGGTTCCCTCTGTAGGAGTGCCGCCGATGAACCCCGCGAGCCTGCTGTTTCCCGCTGCCAGCCTGCTGCCCGCGGTGCTGATGCTGGCGGCCCTGCCGCTCCCGCGCGAGGCCGGCGCGCCGGCGAGCTGGCGGCGTTTCCGGGTGCTCGCCCTCGCCGCCCTCGCCGCCGCCGCTGCAGGCCTCGCGCTGCAACTCGCCGCCCCTGCAGGCACGCTCGCGATGCCACTGCCCGGCCTTGCCTTCACGCTGACGGGCGCCTGGATGGCGGTGCTGGTGCAGTTGCTCGGCACCGTGATCGGCGCGTTCTCGTCGCACTACCTGGAGGGCGAGGCGGGCCAGCCGCGCTACGTGGCCGCGCTCGGCGGCGTGCTGGCCGCGGTGCACGTCCTGGTGCTGGCCGACCACTGGCTGGTGCTCATCGCCGCCTGGGCCGCGGTGGGATGGGCGTTGCAGCAACTGCTGTGCTTCTACCGCGACCGCCCGTTCGCGCTGCTGGCGGCGCACAAGAAGCGCGTGGCCGACCGCCTGGCCGATGGGCTGCTGATCGCCGCCGCCGCCCTCGCGTGGCAGGAGGTCGGGTCCGGCTCGCTCTCCGACCTGTGGCGGCACCTCGAGGCTGGCGTGCCATCGTCGGCGCTGCAGGCCAGCGCGGTGTGCCTTGCGCTCGCGGTCGTGCTGCGCACCGCGCTGCTGCCCGTGCACGGCTGGCTGATCCAGGTGATGGAGGCGCCCACGCCGGTGTCGGCGCTGCTGCACGCGGGCGTGATCAACCTCGGCGGCTACGTGTTGATCCGGTTCGCGCCCTTGCTCGAGGCCTCGCCGGTCGCACGATGGCTGCTCGTCGGCTTCGGCCTGGCCACCGCGATGCTCGCCGGTCTCGTGATGCTTACGCGCATCAGCATCAAGGTGAGGCTGGCTTGGTCGACCGTGGCTCAGATGGGCTTCATGGTGATGGAGTGCGGCCTGGGCCTCTACACGCTCGCGCTGCTGCACCTGCTCGGACACTCGATCTACAAGGCGCATGCCTTCCTCGCCGCGTCCGGCGCCGTCGAATCGGCGCGCCTGCGAACGATGCGCGGCGTCTCGGCGCCGACGGTGGCCAGCCTCGTCGTGGCGCCGCTCGCGTCCGCAGCGCTGATCGCGGGCCTGCTCGGCCTGCATGCGGTGTTCGCGCCGGGCGGCGGATGGCCGTGGTGGTGGAGCGGCATGCTCGCGCTGGCCTGGGCGCCGCTGCTGTGGCTGCCGGCGCAGCGGCATCCCGACGCACCGGGTGCCGTGCGCGGCGCACTCGCCGGCGCCGCGATGGTGACCGCGCTGGTGCCGGCCGCCCTGATCGGCCACGCGCTGCCGTTCGGCGTGCCCGACGCGCCCAATGGGACAGCCGGCCCGGTGGCGCTGGCCGGTATGGCCGTGCTCTACCTCTGCCTGGCCCTGCTGCACGCACGCCCCGCGGAGCTGGCCACCTGGCGTCGCTGGAGCTATGCCGGGTTCTATGTCGACGAGTACGCCACGCGCGCCGCGCTGCGCCTGTGGCCCGCGCGATGGACGCCCGCCGCCGCCGAATGACCCGAGACGAGGAAACGCCATGCAGACCCTGCTGAGCGCGCCTGCCGGAACGAACCACCGGACCCCGCCGCCCCCGTCGGTCGATGTCGGCATCGACTTGCGGATCGACGCCGCCTGCGCCCAGGCATGCCGCGCCATCGCACCCGCCTGGCCGCTGGACCGCGCGATTGCCGTCAACCCGCACTGGGAACGCATCGGGTACCGCGTGCGCACCGTGGCTGCGCGCATGGCGGTGCTCGGAGACATCCGCGTCCTTCCGCCGCGCGATCTGCTGCACCAGGCGTGGACGTCGGGCCGCATCGTCGCCTCCGACCTCGACGCCGCGCTGGCCCGGCACCCCGATGCGCGCGCCGCCGGGCTCGATGCCGCCCAGGCCGTCGCCGCGCTCTCCGCGCCGCTCGAGCTGCCCCGGCTGCCGCTGCTGATCGACGTGCTCGACGACGACCCCAAGGGTCGGCGGCGCCTGTCGTGGCGCCAGGCCATCACGCACCAGGTGAGCCAGGTCTGCGCCGCGTACTTCGACACCCATCAGGCCGACTGGCAGCCCGACCGGGCGGGCGGGCTCTACACCTTTTGGCGTGACACGCTGACGCACGACCACGGCATCGGCGCGCTGATGGGCCTGCCCCACCTGGCGCGCGGCCTCACCGGCCTCCCCGCCACCCGCGAGCAGGCCGAACGGTGGGTGCTACGCCGACTGGGGCTGCCCGAGGAGCGCTGGGCAGACTACCTCGAAGCCGTGCTGCTCACGGTGAACGGCTGGGCCTCGTGGTGCGCCTACCTGGCCTGGGAGGCGCGCCTCGCGGGCGGCCGCGACGCGCACCTGCGCGACCTGCTCGCGATCCGTCTGGCTTGGGGCGCGATCCTTCTCGAGTGCCGCGACAACCAGGCGGCGCAACGTGCCTTCGCCGCGCTGCAGGTCGAGTGGGAACAGGCGCCCGCGCTGCTGCAGCAGGCCGAAAACGCCTTGATGGTCGACGAGGTCTGGCAGCTCGCGTTCGAGGTCGGCTACCAGCGCGGCCTGGCCCGCAGGCTGCAGGCGGTTGCACCGCCGCTGCCGGCACCGCCCGCAGCGGCGGGCTTCGAGGTTCAGGCGGTTTTCTGCATCGACGTGCGCAGCGAGCCGATGCGCCGTGCCGTCGAATCGGCCTGGCCGGCGGTGCAGACGATCGGCTTCGCCGGCTTCTTCGGCCTTCCGGTGGCCTACACGCCGCTGGCCACCGAAGCACGGCGCCCTCAGCTGCCGGGCCTGCTGGCTCCCGCGCTCGACGTGACCGAGCGCGTGGCCGACACCGCCGCCGACTTCGGCGCGGCGGGCGATGCGCTGCAGTCCCTCGCCCGCCGCGCGCGGCTGAACCGCTTCGCCAACGCGGAACGCTGGGGCGCCGGCACCTGCTGGCCGAACGCAGCCTTCGCGTCGGTCGAGGCGATCGGGCTCGGCTACCTGGGAAAGCTGGCGCAGTGGCTGCGCCCGTCGGCCGCCGCGCGCCGCTCGCTCGACGGCGCCGGCCTCGCGCCGCGCTACCGGCCGGTGTGCAGGCCCGTACTCGCGGGCATGGACCTCGGCGCGAAGGTGGACCTCGGCGCCCGCGTGCTGCACGCGATGGGCCTGGACCGCGGACTCGCGCCGCTGGTGCTGCTGGTCGGGCACGGGAGCCAGACCGCGAACAACGCGCAGGCCGCCGCGCTGGACTGCGGCGCCTGCTGCGGCCAGACCGGCGAGGTCAACGCACGCGTGCTGGCGCGGCTGCTGAGCGAGCCGGACGTGCAGGCCGGCCTGCGCGCCCGCGGCATCGCGATGCCCGCAAACATCGCCTTCGTGGCGGTTCTGCACAACACCACCACCGACGAGATCGAAGGATTCGACCTCGACCTGCTGGACGCCGCCGCGCGCGCGCGCTGGGCCCGGCTGCAGGCGGTGTTCGCGCAGGCCGGCGACCAGGTGCGCCGCGAGCGCGCGCGGGCGCTGGGGCTCGACCCCCGGGTGCCGCATGCGGCGCTGCTGGAGCAGATGCGCCGCCGCGCCAACGACGGCGCGCAGACGCGGCCGGAGTGGGGACTGGCCGGCAACGCGGCCTTCCTCATCGCGCCGCGGGCCCGCAGCCTGGGCGCGGTGCTCGACGGGCGCACCTTCCTGCACGACTACGACGCCGGCAACGACGGCGACGGCAGCGTGCTGGAGCTGCTGATGACGGCGCCGATGCTGGTTACGCACTGGATCAACTGGCAATACCACGCGTCCACCTGCGACCCCCGGCGCCTGGGCAGCGGCAACAAGGTGCTGCACAACGTGGTCGGCGGCCGCATCGGCGTGTTCGAGGGCAACGGCGGCGATCTGCGCATCGGCCTGGCGCAGCAGTCGCTGCACGACGGCACGCAGTGGCGGCACGAGCCCCTCCGCCTGACCGTGGTGATCGACGCGCCGGCCGAGGCGATCGGACGCGTGATCGCCAAACACGCCGTCGTGCGCCAGCTGCTCGACAACGATTGGCTGCACCTGTGGCGATTTGCCGGCGACGGCGGCTTCGAGCGCTACGCGCACGGACAGTGGCGGAGGGTCACTGGTTGAATGGGCTCCCTCCAACGTCGATTCGCCTCGCAGGGGTCGTGGGCCGAAATCCCCGGGCGAATCCCGGTATGGCGGGAAATCTGCCTTTCACCGCCGACGGCTTGTGGCCGGTTGGCGCCGCTGGCGTCGCCATCGTCAATGACAGGTTCCGCTGCAGACCTGCACCCGCACGCAACGCGTTCCTGCGGCGAGGGAAGACCGATCGCTGCAGCTCAGGCGGAGCGGCCGACGCCCGAGTCCCGATGGTGTTCTGGGTTGCCTTCGCACGTTCCGGATGCACCAAGGGCGGTGATTGAGCGCTTCGCCAGCCGGGACCGCGGGGATGTCGGATCGCGGCGCCCCGGAAGCGTGAAATCCGCGCGTCGATTGTTCTGGCGCCCTGCAGCCTCGTCCAGGGCGGCGGGGCCCGGGTGCCGGGCCCGCGTGCTCGTCGCGCGGGTCCGCGTCCGACGCATTGCGGCGTGCGCGCGGAAGCGCGAGGGCGGACCGGCCGGCGCCGGCGTCAGTTCGACGGCGTTCGCGGGACGGGGTGCAGCGCCAGACGCAGCGCGTCCATGCGGCCGCGATGCGCGAGCGCGGCCGAAGCGAGCCGCGATTCCACCGCGTGCAGCTCGAGCTCGCTGCCCGCGGCGTCGCCGTCGTCCAGCAGGCACTCGGCCAGGCGCAGGCGCGCCTCGGCCTCGCCGACCCTGCAACCCGCCTCGCGCCAGTGCTGCACCGACCGGCGAAGCTTCTGCACGGCGCGCCCGACGTCGCCTTCCGCCGCTGCGAGCTCCGCTTCCGCCGCGGCGTGCATGCCCCTGAGCGCCTCGGTCGCGAGCATCTGCGGGTCGGTGGCGAGCACGTCGAGCGCTTCGCGGGCGCGCTCCGGACGGCCCGCTTTCACGGCGGCCTGCGCCAGGAGGCACAGGAGCTGGCCGCGCCGCTCGCGCAGCCCCCAGTCGGCCTCGACGAGCGCACGCTCCAGCTCGCGCAACGCGACGTCGTGCCTGCCCATCCGCATGTGCAGGACGGCCAGGTTCGGCTGCGGGTCCCATCCCAGCGCATGGGCCTGGCGCAGCGACGCTTCCGCGCCTTCGAGGTCGCCCATGCTGAGCTGGATCTCGCCGAGCACGCAGTAGGCATCGCCCTCGGCCCACGGCGCAACCTGCGCGAGCTCGCGCACGGCGTTGCTCACCTCGGTCCGGGCGTCCTCGAGGTCGCCCCTTGCGCCGAGCACCGCCGCGCGGTGGAGCTGGCAGGTCCCCGGAAACGCGGGCATGCGGCTCGCGCGGCTCCATTCCGAGTAGGCGTCGGCGAATTGCGACGCGCGCAGCCAGTCGCAGCGATTGCGCGCCGCGTAGAGGACCGAGCACAGGGTCCAGCCGGCCGCCCAGTCGCACACGCCGCCGAGGCGCGTGATCGCGGCCGCCTCCTCGTGCTGGGCCAATCCCTCGGCGACCTGGCCGCGGGCGATCAGCGCGTGGCCGCGGTAGGCGAGCCCCAGGCACTCGACGTCCGGATCGCGCAGCATGCGTCCCAGCGTCGATGCCTCGTCGGCGAGGCTGAACGCGGCGTCGAGGTCGCCGGTGGCGAGCGCCAGCCGGCTCGCCATCCACGCGTAGTGCCCGCGCTCGGGGCTCGCCTGGTGGCCTTCGAGGAAACGAGCGGCGCGCTGCAGCAGCCCGCTGGCGATCGTGCCCTGGCGCGCGTCGATGCGGATCTGCACGAGGAGGAGCGTCGCGCGGGCGGCGCCCAGCCGATCGCCCGCGGCGTCGCGCTCGGCCACCGTCCGCTCGAGCACGCGCAGCACGCTGGACCCGAGTCCCGCGCAGATCGCGGCGCGGCCCCATTGCTCGACCTCGCCGGCCGGGAGCGGCGCCCGCGCATCGGCGATCGCATAGGCCTCGCAGGCAGCCGCCCAGTCCATGAGGTCGAGGGCCGCGCGCGCCTGCGCGAGGGGGCCGGCGGGATCGTCGACGCCATCGGCGGACGCCGCGCCGCCGGAGCCGCAGGGATCGTCGAGTTGGAAGCGATACCCGTGGCGCGGGTAGGTGCGGACCGCATCGGTCAAGCCGGCCTCGGCCAGCGCCGCGCGCGCAAGGCTCACGGCGCGCTGCAATGCGTTGTCGACGACGACGGTGCCGGGCCACAGGACGTCCAGCAGCTCGTCCTTCGACACCACGCGCGCGCGGTGGCGCACCAGGTAGCACAGCAGGTCGAAGACGCGCGGCTGGACCCTGATCTCGCGGCCGTGCGCCGTCAGCGCGCGCTGCGCCTCGTCGATCTCGCACGGACCGAACCGATGGATCGTCGCGTTCTCCACGCCGCCTCGCGCCGTCACGCCACAGCCGGGGCATTGTGCCACACGGGTCGATGCCGGTATCCGCCTCAGCCCGCAGCGCCGGCCGGGACCGGACCCGGACGCGGCGCCGGCTCCCACAGGCCGATCAGCGCGCCGACCGCGTCCTCGGCGAGCGCGATGCGCGCCGTGGCTTCGACGTCGAACGGGGCCACGAGGATCCGGCCGCCGCAGCTCGCGACGCGCCGCGCGGCCGCGTCGACGCGGTCGACGCCGACGTAGGGGGTCCAGTGCGACGGCACGCCGCGCTCGACGTCCGATCGTCGCAGCGGATAGAGCGAACCGATCGCGCGGCCGCCGGCCAGGCAGCGCGTGTAGCGACCGCCGTTCGCGCGCTGCTCCGCGAACGTCCAGCCGAACGCTTCCGCGTAGAACCGTCTCGCTCGCTCCTCGTCCGTCGCGGCGAGGTCCAGCCAGCAGAAGGCGCCGGGCAGGAGGCCGCCGAGCGTGTCCATGGTCGGCCTCCTGCCCCGCCGATCAGACCGCGGTCATCGGCGAGATCACCGTCCGCACCTCCGTCACCCTGCTCGCCGGGAAGCCGCTCAGCTTGGCGTGCTCGTACACCGACGACTCCTGGTCGGCGAGGTAGATGCAGAAGGTCTTGTCGTCGACGACGTACGACTCGACCCACTGCACCTTGCCGGCGAGCTTCTCCAGCGCCGAGTTGGAGGTGGACGACGCCTGCTTCAACTGCTGGTCGTTCAGGTGCCCGACGCCCGGGATGTTGCGTTCGATCAGATAGCGCTTCATGACGTGACTCCTGGTTGCGATCCCGCAGCGCCTGGGGAGAACCTTCGGTCCGCGCTGCGGGTCGGCGAGCCGTCGGCGTGACTCGTTCGAGCGTTCGGAATGCCGTCGAGCCATGCAGGCATCGTAGGAGGCGGCGGAACCGGAGTCCTCTGCGCGGCCTGATCGTTTGCTGATCGTTTCACCGCCTTCCGGCGCGTCGCCGCCTCTCCGACCGGCCGTCCGGCTCAATGGAGCGAAGACAGCGCGGCCGCCGCATCGCCAGCGCCGTTCCTGCCGTCTTCCCGGTAGACGATGCGCCCGATGACCGGCGTGATCGCGTCGGCCGGAAGGCCGGCCCGTTCCGCGTGCCGGCGCAGCGCCTGCGGATCGACGGCCTGGTAGAGGCAATAGGAGCCGATCGAGCCGTCGTCCTCGCGCACGGCGTAGCTCCGGAGCCAGACCACGCGGTTCGGCCTGTCCTCCTCGGCGACGCGACGGGCCTCCTCGAGGGCCCGCTCGAGCGTCAGGGAATCCATCCACGCTGCGCGGCGGCGGACCAGGTAGACCATCGTGGGGGCGAAGCGGCGGACGACCCACGCGCCGACGACGGGAAGGATCTCGGCGGCCGGCAGCCGCGTCGCCGCCGCGTGAAGCTCCAGGGTCCTGGCATCCTCGGCCTGGAACGCGCAGGCGAGCCCGAAGCTGCCGTCCGTCTCGCGCATCGCGTAGCCGTGCATCCAGCCCGCGCGAAGCGCGTGCGCGGCGGCCTCGAAGTCTCGCAGCCGTACGAGCGCGGCGTCGAGCTCGTTGGCATCGCGTGCGATGCCGCGGTAACGGACGAGATAGTCCTGCATCAGGGTGCCTCGCGGGCCCACGGGAGCAGGGGCTGCCGGGACCTGCGGTGGGCATCGCGGCGCCGGCGGCGGATCCGGAATGCGCCGGGAAGGCGCCGGATCCACGGGGCCAGCGTAGGCCGCGGCGGGCCGCCAGTCCTTGGCCGGGGCTGATCTTTTCCTGATGCTTCGCCGCCGTGGCGCGACCCGCTCCCGGTCCGCGTCGGACGCGGGAGCGGCGCGGGGGCAGCGACCGAGGGAGGGCGTGCCGCCGCGCCCTGCGCCGCGAGGGTCGCGAGCGTGTTCGCGGCGACGCCGGGTCGCTCAGGCGGCGGCCGGGCGCTGGCGCCCGACGAAACGCGAAAGCGCCTCGAACAGTCCCAAGGCCACCCCGACCACCAGCATGATGCAGACGGAGAAGGCGGCGGCCTGGTTCTGGTTGCCGGAGTCGTCGAGGAGCAGCACCGACACGGCCGCGAGCTGCGTCGCCGGCGTGACGAGGAAGATCACCGCCGACAGCGTGACCATGCTGCGGACGAAGTAGAACACGCCGATGCTCGCGATCGACGGCGCGATGATCGGGAGGATCACCGAGCGCAGCGTGCGCGCGACGCCGGCGCCGAGGCACGTCGACGTCTCGTCGAAGACGCGGCTCACCTGCCCGACGCTCGTGGTCGCGATCAGGTAGCCCTGCGCGTGGTAGTGGTAGACGTTGCAGATCGCGAGGATCGCGAGCGTCCCGTAGAGCGCCTCGAGCGGCGTCGACGGGTCGTTGAACACGATCAGGTAGCCCAGGCCCAGCACCATGCCGGGGACGGCCGCCGGCAGCACCGACAGGAAGTAGAGCGCCTGCGCGTGCGCGGGCTTGAGCCAGCGCGAGGCGCACGCGGCCGACACGGACGCCACGACGCCGATCGCCGCGGCCATCACCGAGACGACGATGCTGGTCCACAGCGGCGCGATCCCGTTCTGGACCTCGAAGCGGTAGTGCCGGAACGACAGCTGCATGTTGTACGGCCAGAGCGTGACGAAGCTCGCCACGAGCACGACGACGACGATCGAGGCGATCGCGACGCAGATGCACGCGGCGTAGGCGAGGGCGACGCGGTCGCGCGACGCGAGGGGGAGGATCGCGAGCGGCTGCGACCGCTCGGTGATCGCGGCCTGCTGCCCGCGCGTGACCGCGCGCTCGACGACGACCGCGACCGCGGCGGGAACGAGCAGGACGACGCCGATGACGGCGCCGAGCTCCATCCGGCCCTGCCCGGAGACCTGGTTGTAGATCTCGGTCGCGAGCACGCTGTAGTCCGCGCCGATCACCATCGGGTTGCCGAAGTCGGTGATCACGATCGTGAACACGACGAAGACGGCGGAGACGATCCCGTACCGCGTGGAGGGCAGCGTGATCGTCCTGAAGATCCGCGCCGGGCCGGCGCCCAGCATCCTCGCGGACTCGTAGAGCCGGGCGTCGCCCACGGCGAGCGCCGCCGACAGGATGAGGAACGCGTGGGGGAAGCTGTAGAAGACGTCGGCGACGACGATCCCCCAGAAGCCGTAGATGTCGATGTCGGCGCCCAGCCACCGGTTGACGATGCCGTTGCGGCCGAACAGGAACAGGATGCCCAGCGCCTGGACGAGGGAGGGCGCGTACAGCGGCAGCAGCGCGATGGCCCCGCAGGTCCGCTTGAACGGCATCGCCGAGCGCCGCAGCGCGCACGCGAACGCGTAGGCGAGGACCACCGTGATGGCGGTCGTCGTGATCGAGACGGCGAAGCTGTTCGCCACGATGCGCGGAAACTTCGGATTCGCGAATTCGCGCGCGTAGTTCGCGAGGCCGATCCCGCCGTCGGGCGAGACGAAGGACAGGCGGAGGATCGCGACCAGCGGGACCGCCACGAAGAGCACGAGCAGCGCGACCACCGCGGCCGACAGGCCGAGCACGAAGAGTCGGTCGCGGTCGGGCCGGCGCGCTCGCGCCGCGGCCGGCGGGGCGGCGAGGCTCACGGCGAGGCGTCGTCGAGCCGCAGGATCGCCCGGGCCGGGAGGCGGACGGCGACTTCGGTGCCGGGCGCGAGGTCGTCGCGCCGCCCCTGGACCTCGACGGTGAGCGTGCGGCCCTCCCCGAGGGCGACGACGACGCGCGTGATGCTGCCCAGGAACACGCAGCGCTCGACGCGTCCGGACCGGCGCTCGTGCGCCTCGCCCTCGCCGTTCACGAACTCGACGTGCTCGGGGCGGATGCCGGCGACCGCGTGCCCGTGGAGGTCCCGGACGACGTTCATGCGGCCGATGAAGCCGGCCACGAACCGGTTGGCCGGCCGCTCGTAGAGCTCGGCCGGGCGGCCGGTCTGCTCGATCCGGCCGCGGTTCATCACGACGATCCGGTCCGCGACCTCCATCGCCTCGTGCTGGTCGTGCGTGACCATGATGGTGGTGATCCGCAGCCGGGACTGCAGGTCCTTGATCTCGGCGCGCAGGTCCTCGCGAACCTTGGCGTCGAGCGCCGAGAGCGGCTCGTCGAGCAGCAGCACGGCGGGCTTGGGCGCGAGCGCGCGCGCGAGCGCGACGCGCTGCTGCTGGCCGCCCGAGAGCTGGTGCGGGAGCTTGGACGCCTGGTCGGCGAGGTTCACGAGCTCGAGCATCGAGCGGACCCGGCCCGGGACGTCCTCGCGCCGCCACTTGCGGCACTCGAGTCCGTACGCGATGTTGCGCGCGACGGTCATGTTCGGGAACAGCGAGTACGACTGGAAGACGATGCCGAAGTTGCGGTCGCGCGCCGGGATCCCGGCGAGGTCGCGGCCGCCGAAGCGGATCTCGGCGGCGTCCGGCGTCTCGAGGCCCGCGATGATCCGCAGCAGCGTCGTCTTGCCGCAGCCCGAGGGGCCGAGGAAGCAGACGAACTCGCCCTCCTCGATGTCGAGGCTCACGCCGTCGAGGGCCTTCACGCCGTCGAACGACTTGGTGATGCCGCGCAGCGAGAGGAACACCGGGTGGCCTTGCGGGGGCGGGCTCAGGACGCGACGCGTCGCGCCGCGAAACGGCAAGGCGGCCGGCGGACGCGAGCGCGTCCGCCGGCGTGCGCGGTCAGCGCTCGATCTTCTGCTTCCACTCGGCGAGGATGCGGTCCTTGTCCTTCGCCGACGCGGCGAAGTCCATCTTGTAGAGGACCGTCGAGACGTCCGCGGGGAGGCCGGCCTTCAGCACCGCCTCGGTCGGCTTCGCGCCGGGCACCGACGACATCTCGGAGCGCTCGCCGTAGAGCCGGGCCGCGTCGAGCGTCAGGAGCCAGTCGAGGAACTGCTTCGCGTCCGCCTTGTTCTTCGCGGTCTTCATCAGCATGTTGACCTCGATCTCGTAGCCCGCGCCCTCCGACGGGATCACGAGCTTGATCGGGTAGCCCTCCATGATCTGCTTGACGCCCGAGAACGCGAACGAGAGGCCGATCGCGTATTCGCCGGTGGCCGCCATCTTGCACGGCCGCGACCCCGACTTGATGTACTGGGCGATGTTCTTGTCGAGCTCCTTGAGGAACGCCCAGCCCTTCTCCTCGCCCTTCATCTGCAGGAGGCTCACGATCTGCAGGTAGCCGGTGCCGGAGCTCGCCGCGTTCGGCATCACGATCTGTCCCTTGTACACCGGATTGAGCAGGTCCTGCCAGGACGCCGGCATCGGCAGGTTGCGCTTCTTCAGCACGTCGGTGTTGACGCAGAAGCCGGCGAAGTACCCGGTCGTCGCGAACCAGCGGTTCTGCGGATCCTTGAACGGCGTCTTGACGCCGTCGATCCCGGCCGGGCGGTAGGGCTCGGCCATCTCGAGGATGCGGGGATCGGAGAGCTGCGTGAGCGCCGTGCCCCAGATCACGTCGTGGCGCGGATTCGCCTTCTCGGCGAGGATGCGCGCGACGAGATCGCCGGTCGACAGCCGGAGCAGGTTCACCTTGATGTCGGGCTTCGCCTTCGAGAACGCCTCGAGGTAGACCTTGACGTCGTCCTCCTCGAGCGCCGTGTAGACCGTGATCTCGCCCGCGCGCGCGCCCGCGCAGGCGAGCAGCAACGCCACCGCGCACAGCAGCCTCGATGCCGCGTTCCGTATCGTCATGACTTCGCTCCTCGATGTGGCGGGATCCCGCGGACCGGGGCGGCGCGGGGGTCACCCGGCAGGAGAACCTGGCCGCGCGACGATAGCACGCGCAAATGGGGATCACAATGCCGTATGTTGCACTCGACAACCGGCCGCGCCGCCGGCGCCGGGAAGGGGGAGGTTGCAAGTCCCACATTCGCCGGCGGCGTGCGCGATCGGGCCGGACGGCCCGCCGGAGGCAGGCCGCTCGCCGAGCCCGTCGGCCGATCAGTCCGCGCCGGCGTGGCGCGGGGCGAGGCGGAGGGCCACGCCGGCGCCCTTGAGCGCCGCCGCGAGCTTGCGCCCCGGGGCGGCGTCGGTCACGAGGTCGTCCAGGGCCGAGAGCGGCGCGATGCGCTCGAACTGCTCGACGTCGAACTTCGACGCGTCGACGAGCGCGATCGACCGGTCGGACTGCTCGAGCATCGCGCGCTTGATCGCGCAGGCGGCCGAGTCGGCGTCGGAGAGCCCGGCGGCCGTCGCACCGCCCGCGCCGACGAACGCCTTGTTGGCCTTGTACCGACCCAGGAACGCGACGGCCTCGGTGCCGAACACCGCGCCTTCGCGGGGGACGTAGTCCCCCGGGCAGAGGATCACGCGGCAGCGCTCGACGGCGCCGAGCGACGTCGCGACCGGCAGGCAGTTCGTGACGACGGTGAGCGGCAGGTTGCGGATCGCGAGCGCCGCGGCGAAGAGGCTCGTCGTCGAGCCCGCGTCGACGAACAGCGCGTCGCCGGGGTCGACCAGCGCTGCGCCCGCCGCCGCGATCCGCCGCCGTTCCTGCGCGTGGACGAGCCCGCGCAGGCCGATGCCCGGCTCGTTCGTGAGCGACCGGCTCGCGCCGCCGCCGTAGGTGCGCTGGAGCGCGCCGCTCTCCGCGAGCTCGTCGAGGTCGCGCCTCGCGGTCTCGGTCGTGACGTCGAAAATCCTCGCCAGCGTCGCGATGCGGACGATGCCGTCGCGCCGCAGCATGGCGAGGATCCTGGCATGGCGTTCCCGCTGCGGGAGGCGCGCGACGGGGCGGGGCGGGGCGGACGGCATGTCGTGGTGGGGCGAGGGTTCGCGGCCCGCATGATAGCTGCCGGCACGCGCCGGCGTTACCGGAGCAGCGCGGCGAGCGCCCCCGCGTCGTCGGCCAGGTCGAGGAACGTGTAGCGGTCGCGCAGGAAGCGCGCGTGCCGCACGGCCGCGGTCCAGGTCGACGCGTCCACGCCGATGTCCGCGGGCGCGGCCGGCCCGCCCGCCCGGCGCATCACGGAGACGAGCCGGTCGCAGGGGAGCGCGACGGACGCGGCCTGCCGACGCACCTCGGGCCATCGGGCCGCGACGCGTGCGGTGAGCTCGCGGGCGCGCGCCGCGTCGAGACGCTTCGGCGCGAACTCGCGCCAGCACGCCGATCCGAGCTCGTCGCCGAAGTGCTCGCGGAGCGCGTGCTCGTCGGTCGACGTGGGCCGCAGCACGGGGGCCGGTCCGCCGAGCATCGCTTCCTGGATCCTCGCCATCGCGATCGTTGCGACGGCCACCTGCTCGCCGTGCAGCCGCCCGGGGCCGGGGATCGTCTCGCGCATGTCGAGGTAGTGGCTCACGAGGTGCTCGCCCTGGCTCGCCGGATAGCTTCCCCCGCAGAGGGTCATGCCGATGCCGGACAGCACGAGCGTCCGCGCGAGCGCCCGCATCGCGGCGAGATCGCCCGAGACGAGCGCCTCGGGCGCCTCGAACATCGCGGCCTCGTCGCGCGCGAGGAGCGCGAAGGGCGCCAACCGGTAGGGCGTTCCGAGCACGTGGTGCGACAGCAGCCAGTCGACCTGGGCGGTCGGACGGCACAGCGAGTCCCCCAGGCCGGCGCGGATCATGCGCAGCGGCGCCGCGGCGAGCACCGACAGGTCGACGAAGATGCCGCGGGCGAGCGCCGCGGGGAGCGTCTTCTTGTGGCCGTCGACGGTGATCGCGGCGTTGGCGGACGCGTAGCCGTTCATCGAGGGCGCGGTGGCGAACACCGCGTACGGCTTGCCGTCCCGCGCGGCGGCGAACTTGGCGAGGTCGTTGATCGTGCCGGAGCCGACGGCGACCAGGGCGTCGGCGGACGCGCTCGCCGCGCGCACCGCCTCCACCGTCGGCGCGTCCGCGTGCGGATCGCGGGGCAGCACGACCGGGTCGATCCGGGCCATCCGGGCGAGCGCCCGCTCGATGCGCTCCCCCATCACCTCGCGCGTGACCGTGTCGCTCACCACGGCGAGACGCGCTCCGAGGCGTAGCGGCGCCACGAGGTCGGCCTCGTGCCCTCGCAGGCTGTCCTCGATCGCGATCGTCTCGATCGCGACGCCGGCGGTGCGGCCGGTGTCGGGATCGATCCAGCTTCCCTCGAGGAGCGCGTCGATCGGGTCGGACGACGGCTCCGAGCGGCGCGCCGGCGCGCCAGCGCCGTCTGCGGACGGCACGGCGCTCATCCCGCCATCGCCGGTGCACGCTGGCAGGCGTCGAGGATGTCGAGGATCTGCCCGCGGAGCGATCCCTTGGTCGGCGAGAACGCGCCGTCGAAGACGGCGGAGCCGATCGTGAACGCGTCGGCTCCCGCGGCCGCGAGCGCGTGGATCTGCGCGGTCGTCCGGACGCTGCCCGCGACGATGAGCCGGCGGTCGCGAATCCCGCGCCTCGCCGCGCGCACCAGGTCGAGGGGATCCGCGTCGGTCGCGCGGTAGGCGAGCAGGTCGACGCCTCCGCAGCCGCGCTCGCGCGCCGCCCGCGCGTCGGCCTCGACGTCGGCCGGCGTTCCGCGGAGCTGGGTCGGGTGGCCCACCGGGCGCCCGGGGAACGGGAAGTAGCCGTCCAGTCGGCCGAGCGCGCGATGCGCGGCGTCGAGGTCGGTGCCGCCCAGGAGGCAGTCGACGCCGAGGGCGGCGCCGCAGGCGAGCGATGCCGCGACCGCTTCGGGTGTTGTACTCACCACTTCCAGGTAGCACACGGCGCGGCGCGCCCGGAGGCGCGCGACGATGCGCTCGAGCGCCGCCGGCGGCACGCCGATGTCCTTGAAGCCGACGTGGCGCACGCCCAGGTCGCAGACCGCGTCCACGATCTCCTCGGCGTCGTCGATCGTCCGGTCGTGCCGGGTCAGCATGAAGATGAAATCCATGCGCACCTCCAGGGTCGCGCGGCGGCCGGGCGGCCCGAATGTTGGCACCCTAACATAAAGCTTGGTAAGTCCAAAGTTCGACTCCGCGCCGGAGGCGGGGCATTTGAGCGGGCGCGGGCGGGCCGCTACGATGGCGGCGCACCGGACCCGGGACCGTCCCGGCGCGTCCGGCTCCGGAGGATCCCGATGCCGCTTCGCCAACGCCTCGCCGCGCTCGCCGCGCTCGCCGCCTTCGCGGGCGTTTCCCACGCGGCGCCGACCGCCCCATCGCGGCTCATCGTCAAGTTCGGCGAAGGCGACGTCGAGGCCGCGTTCTCGCCGATCACGCGCGTCGCGCACATGGTCCGCGACGCCGGCATCGAGGGCCGCTACGTCCGGAGGATGGCGGCGGGCGCGCATCTCGTCGAGCTTCCGGCGGGCGCCGATCCGAAGTCGGTCGCGAAGGCGGCGATCGCACGCGGCGGCGCGAAGTTCGCGATCCCCGACCGGCACGTCAAGGCGGCGTTCGTCCCGAACGACACCTACGCGCCGCAGCAGTGGTACCTCGCGAACACCGACGTCGCGATCAGCGCGTACGGCGCGTGGGATGCCACGACCGGATCCTCGTCGGTGGTGGTCGCCGTGGTCGACACGGGGATCCTGCCCCACCCGGACCTCGACGGCCGCGTGCTCCCCGGCTACGACTTCGTGAGCGACGTCGACACGGCGAACGACGGCGACGGCCGCGACCCGGACCCGACCGATCCGGGCGACTGGATCTCGCAGGACGACATCGACAGCGGCCGGTTCCCGGGTTGCGACAAGGAGGACTCGAGCTGGCACGGCACCTCGGTCGCGGGCATCGTCGCGGCGAACGGGAACAACGGTTTCGCGCTGGCCGGCGTCGACTGGGGAGCACGCATCCTGCCGGTGCGCGCGCTCGGCAAGTGCGGCGGCGAGTTTTCCGACGTGTTCGACGCGATCGCGTGGGCCGCCGGCTTCCCGGTGCCCGGCGTTCCGAACAATCCGACGCCCGCGCAGGTCGTGAACCTGAGCCTCGGCGGCATGGGCAGCGAGCCGTGCAGCGCCGACGAGGACGCGTTCCTCGCGTCGCTCCTGTCCGCGACCGGGTTGCGCGCGATCGTCGCCGCCGCAGGCAACGCGGGAGGCGACGCGAACCTCAACTTCCCGTCGTCCTGCCCGTCGACGATCTCGGTGACGGCGACGTCCGACACCGGCAACCGCACGACCTACTCGAACTACGGCACGAGCGTCGACATCGCCGCGCCCGGCGGCGATCGCGGCGGGCTCGCCGGGCTCGTCTACGTGCTGTGGAACACGGGCAGGACGGTCGCCGGCGCGTACGCGATCGGCGCGGGCGGCGGGACGAGCTTCGCCGCGCCGATGGTGTCCGGCGTCGCGAGCCTGATGCTCGGCGTCGCGCCGCAGCTCTCGCCGCAGGAAGTGCGCTCGATCATCCAGTCGACGAAGAAGCCCTTCCCGCCGTCGTCGAAGTGCACGATGACGAGCTGCGGGAAGGGCATCGTGAACGCGGAGGCCGCGGTCGCGGCGGCGCTTTCGACCGTGCACGCGAACGAGGTGCCGGTCGTCGAGTACTTCAACGCCGGCTTCGGCCACTACTTCATGTCCGCGCAGCCGGACGAGATCGCGGGGCTGGATGCCGGCGCGTACGGCGGCGCGTTCGCTCGCACCGGCGCGAGCTTCAACGCGTGGGACGCGCAGGTCGCGGGGACGCAGCCGGTGTGCCGGTTCTTCACCACCGCGTTCGCGCCGAGGAGCTCGCACTTCTACACGGCCGACCCGGCCGAGTGCGCGGGCGTCAAGCTGAACGCCGACTGGCAGTACGAGAAGATCGCGTTCTACATCGCGGTGCCGACCGCGGGCGCGTGCCCGGCGGGAACGGTGCCCGTCTACCGGATGTACAACAACGGGCAGACCGGCGCGCCGAACCACCGGTTCACGACGAGCCTCGCGACCTACCAGGAGTTCACGACGCAGCGCAACTGGTCGGGCGAGGGGGTTCGGTTCTGCGCGCCGCAGTGAGTTGCCCGCGGCGAAGCAGGCGTCGTGACGCCCGCCGCGTCGTAACGGCACGCGGCAAGCGGAGCAGGGGGCGGACCCCCGTCGCCTCCGCGGGGACCTGCGTGCGGCCCGCCGGGCGCTCGCGCGCCGAGCGGGGACTCCGCGGGGGGATCCGCTACCGCCGCTTCGAGGCGGGCGACTTGCGAGCGGCAGGCTTCTTCGCAGCCGGCGTCTTGCGCGCCGCGGGCGCCGGCGGCTTCGCGGCCGGCGACTTCTTCGTCGCGGAAGGTTTCTTCGCGGCCGGCGTCTTCGCCGCCGCGGCCGCCGCCGTCTTGCGCGCTGCGGGCTTCGCCGCCTCCGCGGCGGGCTTCGTCGCGGTGCGCTTGCGCGCGACCGGCCCGGGCTCCTTCGCGGCCTTGCGCGTCGTGGTGCCGGCCCGGGCGGGCTTCGACGGCGCGCGGCCGGCCTTTTCGTCGACGAGGGCGACCGCTTCCTCGAGCGTGAGCGACTCGGCGCGGTCGCGGTCGGGCACCGTCGCGTTCACGTCGCCGTGCTTGACGTAGGGGCCGTAGCGTCCGGCGTAGAGCTCGACCGGTTTGCCGTCCCTCGGATGCTTGCCCAGCACCTTGAGCGCCGCCGGGGCGGCGCGCGCGCCGCGCGCGGCGCCGCTGCGCTCGCGCTTCTCGAATTCGAAGCCGACCTTGCCGTCCGGTTGCCGGACCAGGAACGCGGAGAACGGGCGCCGCGTGCGGGCCGACACGAATTGCAGCAGGTCGGTCTTGCCGGTGGCGAGCAGCTTCTCCATCTGCGCGCGCTCGACGGCGCGCTGCAGGATCGTGCGGCCGGAACGGAAGTCGCAGGTGCGGTCGGGGCCCACCGCGCGCTCGCACACGTAGGCCGCCGGCGTCTCGAACACGCGGCTCCTGCACTTCGGGCACGGCCCGAGCGGCTCCTGCCCGGTGAAGTCGGGCGCTTCGCCGTCGTCGTCGGAAAGCCGCGGGCCGAAGTCGAACTCGACCTCGTTCGCGTCGTTGAGCCTGAGCTTCGCCGAGAACGGCCGGCCGATCCGGCTGCGGAAGCCGTCGAGCGGCCCGATCTCGCGGTCGCGCAGCAGCGCCTCGGCCTCGGCCGGCTCGAGCTGGCGCCCGCCCAGGATCTTCCAGAACCCGAAGTCGCACTTGACGCACTGGAACTTCTTGTACTTCTCGTGCACCTCGCCGCCGCACTTCGGACAGCGCGCGGCGAGCGTCGCGAAGTCGCCGGGGATCGTGTCGCTCTCGTAGTTCTTCGCCTGCGCGACGATGCGCTTCGTCATCGCGACGATGTCCTTCATGAACGCGTCGCGCCCGAGCTTGCCGTGCTCCATCTGGGCGAGCTGGAACTCCCACTCGGCCGTGAGCTCGGGGCTGAAGAGCTCCGGCACGCCCAGCCCGTGCAGCAGCGTCATCAGCGAGAACGCCTTCGCGGTCGGGATCAGCTCCTTGCCCTCGCGGTGCACGTAGCGCTCGCCGATCAGCCCCTCGATGATCTGGGCGCGCGTCGCCGGCGTGCCGAGCCCCTTCTCGCGCATCGCCTCGCGCAGCTCCTCGTCCTCGATCGCCTTGCCCGCGCCCTCCATCGCGGAGAGCAGCGTGCCTTCGTTGTACCGCGGCGGCGGGCGCGTCGCCTGCTTCTGGACGTCGACCTTGACGGTCGCCACCTTCTCGCCCGGCTTCACCGGCACGAGCGACGCGTTCTCGTCGGCCGCCTCCTTGCCGTAGACGGCGAGCCAGCCGGGCTCGACGAGGACCTTGCCCTCGGTCTTGAACGGCTCGCCCTCGACGCGCGTGATCCGCGTGGTGACGAGGAACTCGGCGGCCGGGTGGAACACCGCGAGGAAGCGCCTGACGACGAAGTCGTAGAGCTTCTGCTCGGCCTCGGACAGGTGCTTCGGCGCGATCAACGTCGGGATGATCGCGAAGTGGTCGGAGACCTTGGCGTTGTCGAAGATCCGCCGGTTCGGACGGATCCACTTCTCCTTCAGCACCCGCCGGGCGTGCGTGCCGTAGGCGCCCGTCGCCTCGAGCGCCTCCATCGTCTGTCGCACGGTGCCGAGATAGTCCTCCGGCAGCGCGCGCGAGTCGGTGCGCGGATAGGTCAGCGCCTTGTGCTTCTCGTAGAGCGCCTGCGCGAGCGAGAGCGTCGTGCGCGCCGAGAAGCCGAACCGCCCGTTGGCCTCGCGCTGGAGCGTCGTGAGGTCGTAGAGCAGCGGCGGGCTCTGCGTCGAGGGCTTCGATTCCTCGGTGACGGTGCCCGGCTTGCCCGCGCACTTCGCGGCGATGTTGCGCGCCCTGGCCTCGTCCCAAAGGCGCTCGGCCCGCGCGTCCGGATCGTCCTCCGGCTTGCGGAACGACTCGTCGAACCAGCGGCCCGCGTACTCGCCGGCCGCCGCGCGGAACGTCCCGTGCAGCTCCCAGTAGTCGCGCGGCACGAACGCGCGGATCTTCTCCTCGCGCTCGACCAGGATCGCGAGCGTCGGCGTCTGGACGCGCCCGACCGTCGTGAGCTGGAAGCCGCCCGACTTCGAGTTGAACGCCGTCATCGCGCGCGTGCCGTTGATGCCGACGAGCCAGTCGGACTCGGAGCGGCACTTCGCCGCGTCGGCGAGCGGCCGCATCGCGGCGTCGGAGCGCAGGCTCGCGAACCCCTC
Organism: Burkholderiales bacterium; assembly: GCA_046347845.1. Classification (GTDB taxonomy): domain Bacteria; phylum Pseudomonadota; class Gammaproteobacteria; order Burkholderiales; family Casimicrobiaceae; genus VBCG01. The sequence goes on from JAXMFH010000002.1 coordinate 320,281, forward strand.
GCGGATCGCCGCGGGCGTCATCGACTGGAGCCACAGGCGCTGGATCGGCTTATCCGTCTTCGCGTAGGCGACGAGGTAGCGGAAGATGAGCTCGCCCTCGCGCCCTGCGTCGCAGGCGTTGACGAGCGTCGTCACGTCCTTGCGCTTGAGGAGCTTGAGCAGGAGCTTCAGGCGATCCTCCGACTTCTCGATCGGCTTCAGTGCGAACGCCGAGGGGATCGCCGGAAGGTGCGCGAACGTCCACTTCCCGCGCTTGACCTCCTCGTCCTCCGGCATCCCGATCTCGAGCAGGTGGCCCACCGCCGAGGCGACGATCGTGTCGTCGCCCTCGAAATAGTCGCCGTGGCGCGCGAGCCCGCCGAGCGCGCGCGCGATGTCGGCGGCGACGGACGGCTTCTCGGCGATGACGAGTCGTTTGGCCATGGGCGGGGCGAAGGAGGCCGGATACTACAGAAGGTGCTCGCGTTCGGGCAAGGAAGCCTACCTGCGCGCGCTCGCGCGCACGCACGCGAGCGCGCGGGCGCGAGGCTCGGGCGTCAGCGCAGGCGCCCCCAGCGGCCTCCGGGCAACGCCGCGACCCGCCCGTCGAGCTCGAGGAGCACGAGCGCGGACGCGATCGCGTCCGCGGCGAGGCCGGTGCGCGCGACCAGCCGGTCGAGGTCGACCGGCCCGCGTCCCATCGCCTCGAGGAGCCGCGCGCGAACCGGGTCGGGCTCGGGGGCGCCTTCGGGCGCGGCGTCGGGTCGGGGCGCTACGCCAGCGAGGCGGAGCTCGACGAGCACGTCCTGCGCGGTCTCCACGAGCTTCGCTCCCTCGCGGATCAGCCGATGCGGGCCCTTCGACAGCGGCGAGTGGATCGAACCGGGGATCGCGAAGACGTCGCGGCCCTGCTCGATCGCCTGTCGCGCCGTGATGAGCGAACCGGACTGCGGCGCGGCCTCGACGACGAGCACGCCGCGCGCGAGGCCGGAGATCACGCGGTTGCGCTGCGGGAAGTTCGCCTTGAGCGGCGGCGTGCCCGGTGCGAACTGCGTCACGATGCAACCGTTCGCGGCGATCGCGTGCGCGAGCTCGCGCTGGCTCGCCGGGTACACGCGATCCGGGCCGGTGCCCATGACCGCGATCGTCGACGCGGCGGTGTCGAGCGCGCCGCGGTGGGCCGCCGCGTCGATGCCCTGCGCGAGGCCGGACACCACGGTGAGACCCGCCTCGCCGAGCGCGCGCCCGAACGCGCGCGCGTCGTCGCGCCCCTGCGGGGTCGCCTGGCGGCTGCCGACGATCGCGATCGAGGGCCGGGCGAGCAGGTCGACGCGCCCGATCGCGAACAGGACCGGCGGCGGGTCGCCGATCTCGAGCAGCTGGGGCGGATAGGCCTCGTCGTCCCACGCGAGCAGCCGGTGCGACGGATCGTCGAGCCACGCGCGCGTGGCGCGGGAGCGTTCCGGATCGGGGGCCGCGAGTCGCCCGGCAACCTCGGCGCCGGCGATCGCGGCGATCCGGGCGCGCGATGCGCCCAACAGGGATTCGGGCGATCCGAAAACCTTCAGGAGCGCGACGAGCGCGCCGGTGGGCAGCGCGGCGGCCGCGAGCGCCGTCCAGGCGTCGGCGCGTGCGTCGGGGGTCATCGGCCTAGCTCCCTCAAGCCTGCCGCTGGCGCGGCTTCGCCGTCCGGACGGCCGGGGTCCGGGCGCCGGCGCCGGTCGAGAGGCGGGCCGGGGTGCCGGCTAGGGGCGGCGGACGGCGTCGCCCACGAGGACCGGGTCGGTCGTGTTGAGCAGCACCGCGTACGCGACCCGGTCGAACACCCGGAACACGAACAGGAGGCCGACGCGCTCGTCCGGCACCGCGAGCTGCTTCTGCGGCAGGAACGTCGTCGTCTGGTCGAGGAACCGGAGCATGAACGGCGGATCGAGGTCCGGGCGGGGATCGTTGATCGGCGGCACCGTCTTGTAGATCGCCAGCACGTGCCCGACCTCGAGCTTGTCGCGCGCACCCAGGTCGAGCGTCACGATCGCGCCCCGCCCCATCTCGCTCGCGTTCCTGTACGAGGCGATGATGCGGCCGTTGATGTCGAAGTCCGGCGCGCGCGGGACGTAGGCGATCAGCTGCTCGCGAGGGACCGGCAGCAGGCGGTCACCGACGAACACTTCCTCCGTCGCGTCCGTGATCTGCACGGTCGAGACTTCCGCGAAGCGGTCGACGCGCACCGCGCCGATGTAGCGGTTCTCGTAGCCCAGCACCTCGCCGGAGGCCGAGAGCAGCGCCTTGCCGGGCCGGTAGATGTTCCAGCGGTCGCCCTGCTTCGGATCGAGGCCCACGACGTAGACGCGGTCGCCCTCGCCGCGAACGACGCGCCCGCGGTCGCGACCCTCGACGATCTCGGGCGCGCTTTGCAGTCCCGGGGTATCCGTGATGACCGGCCGCGTCAGGTAGGGCTCGAGGTCGCCGGGCGGGATGCTCGGGATCGCCTGGGCGTCGAGCGGCTCGACGCGCACGCGCGGGGACAGCCGCTCGTCGGCCAGCGTCGGCCCGCCGGCGATCGTGAGCCGTGGCTGGCCGTCGGAGGCCATCCGGTCGAGGACGATCACGTCGCCCGGGTAGATCAGGTGCGGGTTGCGGATCTGGTCGCGGTTCATCCGCCAGATGTCCGGCCAGCGCCACGGATCCTTCAGGAACCGTCCGGAGATCGCCCACAGGGTGTCGCCTTTTTGCACCGTGTAGGACGACGGTGCGTTGTCGGCGAGGGCGATCGGATCGGCGGCGTGGACCCCGGCGGGCAGCAGGATCGCGCCCGCGGCCAGCGCGAGGGCGAGGCGGATCCACATGCTAAACTGTTGACGCATAAGACCTCTTCCGGGCAAGGCGGGTCTTGCGAATGTCCTAAACCGCCGCAAAATAAGGACTTGCAAGAGATTCTGCATCCGGCACTTGCATTTGTCCAGCAGACATGCTGCTCACCATCCTCGAGTTCCCCGACCCGCGCCTGCGCAAGGTCGCCTCGCGCGTCGGAACCGTCACGCCGGAAATCCAGCGGCTCGTCCGCGACATGGCCGAAACGATGTACGCCGCGCCAGGCATCGGCCTGGCCGCGACGCAGGTCAACGTGCACAAGCGCGTGATTGTCATGGACATTTCCGAAACCCGTGACCAGTTGCGCGTATTCATCGATCCCGAGATCGTCTTCGCCGAGGGCGAGGCCGAATGCGAGGAGGGCTGCCTCTCGGTTCCCGGCTATTACGACAAGGTGACCCGGGCCGCCCGGGTGCGCGTCCGGGCGACCGGGGCCGACGGAAAGCCCTTCGAGCTCGAGGCCGAGGGGCTGCTCGCCGTGTGCATCCAGCACGAAATGGACCACCTCGAGGGCAAGGTCTTCGTCGACTATCTCTCCCCGCTCAAGCGGGCGAGGGTCGCGGGCAAGCTGCGCAAGAAGCAGCGGCTCGCCGGCTGATCGGCGGCGCGCCGCCTCCTTCGGGACGCGCCGGCGTTCGCGCTGCTGCCTTGGGGGAGGGTCATCGGCCTATGCGAGTGGGCTTCGCCGGCACCCCGGCGTTCGCGGCGCGGGCGCTCGACGCGATCGCGCGCGCCGGTTACACGATACCGCTGGTGCTCACGCAGCCCGATCGGCCGAAAGGCCGAGGGCTGAAGCTCGAGCCCTCGCCGGTCAAGGCGCTCGCGCTCTCGCTGGGGCTCCCGGTGCTGCAGCCCGCCACGCTGAAGACCGAGGCGGCGCGTGCCGCGACGATCGCGGTCCCGCTCGACGTGCTCGTCGTCGCGGCCTACGGGCTCATCCTCCCCCCCGAGGTGCTCGCCTGGCCGCGGCACGGCTGCCTGAACATCCACGCCTCGAAGCTGCCGCGCTGGCGCGGCGCGGCGCCGATCGCGCGGGCGATCGCGGCCGGCGACGCCGCGACCGGCGTCACGATCATGCGGATGGACGCGGGCCTCGACACCGGCCCGATGGTCGAGGTCGTCGACGTGGCGATCGGCGCGCGAGAGACCGGCGGATCGCTGCACGACCGGCTCGCGGAGGCGGGCGCGCACGCGATCGTCGCCGTGCTGCGCCGGCTCGAGCGCGACGGCGCGCTCGCCGCGGTGCCGCAGCCCGCCGTAGGCGCGACCTATGCGACGAAGGTCGGCCGGGGCGACGCCGCGATCGACTGGACGCGGCCCGCGGCCGCGCTCGACGCGATGGTCCGCGCCTTCGATCCGTCGCCGGGCGCGCACGCCACGTACGCCGGCGAGCCGCTGAAGGTCTGGCGCGCGCAGGCCGTGTCCCGCGTTGCGGAGGCGCCGCCGGGCGAGGTCGTCGGGCGCGACGCGGGGACGCTCGACGTCGCCTGCGGCTCCCGGGTCGAGGACGGCGCGCTGCGGCTCTTCGAGGTTCAGCCGCCGGGCGGGCGCCGGATGGCCGCCGAGGCCTACGCGGCGGGGCGCGGCATCGGCGTGGGCTCGCGCTTCGGCGCGGGCGCGCGCGAAGCGCGGTAGCGGGCCCGCGGGACGATGGACGCATCGCAGCGGCAGGCGGCGGACGCGGTCGTCCGCGTGATGGGGGGCTCGACGCTCGACCGTGCGCTCGAGGCGACCGGCGCCGACGCGACGCCGGCGCGCGCGTTCGTCCACGAGCTCGCCTACGGCACGCTCCGGCACTGGGGCACGCTCGAGGCGATCGTGCGCTCGCTCGCGCACAAGCCGATCGCCGACACGAGGCTCGTCGCGATCCTCGCGGTCGCGCTCTACCAGCTCGAGCACCTCGCCGCCGAGCCGCACGCGGTGGTCGACCGCGCGGTGGCGGCGGCGGGCGACGCGGTGCGCCCGCAGGCGAAGGGGCTGGCGAACGCGCTGTTGCGCCGGTATCTGCGGGAGCGCGACGTCCTGCTCGCGCGGGCCACGTCGACGCCGGTCGCGCGCTGGTCGCATCCGCGCTGGTGGATCTCGCGCGTGCGCGCGGACTGGCCCGCGCACTGGGAGCGCATCCTGTCCGCGGGGAACGAGCGCCCGCCGCTCACGCTGCGAGCGAATCGGCGCGCGGGATCGCGCGACGCGCTCGCGGCCCGCTTCGCGGAGGGGGGCATCGCCTGCGCGCCGGTGGGCGACGCCGGCCTGATCGTCGCGCCCGCGCGGCCCGTGCGCGAACTCCCCGGCTTCGACGAGGGGGCTTTCTCGGTCCAGGACGCCGGCGCGCAGCTCGCCGCGCCGCTCCTGGGCGCGCGCGACGGCGAGCGCGTGCTCGACGCGTGCGCCGCGCCGGGCGGGAAGGCCACGCACGTGCTCGAGCTCGCCGACGTCGAGCTCACGGCGCTCGACAGCGACGAGGGGCGGCTTGCGCGCGTGCGCGAGAATCTCGCGCGGCTTCGGCTTTCCGGAGCGCGCACCCGCGTCGTCGCCGGCGACGCGTCGTCGCCGGCGACCTGGTGGGACGGGCGCCCGTACGACCGCATCCTGGTCGACGTCCCCTGCACCGCGTCGGGCATCGTGCGGCGCCATCCGGACGTCAAGTGGCTGCGGCGCGCGAGCGACGTCGCGGCATTCGCCGCGCGCCAGCGCGCGATGCTCGACGCGCTGTGGGGCTGCCTCGCACGCGGCGGCACGCTCCTCTACGCCACCTGCTCGGTGTTCGTCGAGGAGAACGAGGCGCAGGCCGCGGCGTTCGCCGCGCGCGCGCCCGACGCGTTGCGCGAAAGCCCGGTCTTCCCCGCCGCGGCCGAGTCGGCGGGCGGGCAACTCTTGCCTTCGCTGCCGGGCGCACGCCACAATCAGGACGGCTTCTTCTACGCGCGATTCCGCAAGGCGTGATGCGGGGGCCGCGCACGACGCGCGCGGCGGCGCGCCCGCCGCGGGGCCTCTCGGACGCAGGCACGATGCCCCGGATCCCTCCGACCCGACCCGAACGACCCGCCCACGCCGCGCGCCGCCGTGCGCTCGCGGTCGGAGCGGCGCTCGCGCTCGCGTGCGCGCTGCCGCCGGCCGCGCGCGCCGACGTGATCCCGGTGAAGGGGGCCGAGCTGCGCGTCGAGGAAGGCGAGGTGCTGCTCAACGCGGAGTTCGAGCTCGCGTTCAACCCGACGCTCGAGGAGGCGCTGCAGAAGGGCGTGCCGCTCTACTTCGTGCTCGAGGTCGAGATCGCGCGCCCGCGCTGGTACTGGCTCGACGAGAAGGTGCACTCGACGTCGACGACCTGGCGCGTCTCGTACGCGCCGCTCTCGCAGCAGTACCGCGTCGCGAGCGGCCTGTTCAGCCAGAACGTCGGCTCGATCGCGGAGGTCGAGCGGCTGATCGGGCGCGTGACCTCGCGGCCGATCATGCGCGCCGCCGACCTCTCGCCCGGCACGCGCTACGAGGGCGCGGTGCGGCTGCGGCTCGACGTCAACCAGCTTCCGAAGCCGTTCCAGGTGAACGCGCTCGCGTCGCGCGAGTGGCAGCTCGCGAGCGACTGGCGGCGCTTCCCGTTCACGCCTTGAGCGCGCTCCTCTCGTCGCAGGGCCTGCGTTGGCTGCTCGTCGTGTCGGCGAGCCTGTCGACGATCGGCCTGTTCCTGCTCGCGACGGCGACCGAGAACACCGACCTGTTCGCGCGCGGCTACGACACGCTCGTCGTGATCAACGTCGCGCTGGTCGCGGCGCTGATGCTGATCGTCGGGTGGCAGCTGTGGCGGCTGCGGCGCAACTACAGCCGGGGCGTGTTCGGCTCGCGGCTGGGCGCCCGCCTCGTGCTGCTGTTCGCGCTCGTGGCGGTGCTCCCGGGGGCGCTCGTCTACGCGGTGTCGGTCCAGTTCCTCGGCCGCTCGATCGAGAGCTGGTTCGACGTGCGCGTGGACCGCGCGCTCGAGGGCGGGCTCGCGCTCGGGCGCAACGCGCTCGACTACCTGATCCGCGAGACGACGAACCGCGCGGTGCAGATCGCCGACCAGGTCTCGGATCCGGTGGATCCGATCGCGGTGGCGCTGTCGCGCGCGACCGAGCGGGCCGGGGTGTCCGAGTCCGCGCTCTTCAACGCCTCCGGCGGCGTGCTCGCGGTCGCCGGCGCCGCGTCCGGGCCCGTGTCGCCGGAGCCGCCGCCTGCCCAGGCGCTGCGCCGGGCGAGGCTCCAGCAGTCCTACTCGTCGATCGACCAGCAGGCCGGGGGCGGCATCCGGCTGCGGATCGTCGTGCCCGTGAACAGCGCCGACCGGCGCGAGCCGCTCAAGCTGCTCCAGGTGATCGAACCGGTGCCGCGCAGCCTCGCGCAGGAGATCGAGAAGGCGGAGGCCGGGTTCCGCGACTACCAGGAGATCTCGTACTCGCGGGGCGTGCTCAAGCGGCTCTACGCGCTCACGCTGACGCTCACGCTCCTGCTCGCGCTCACGACGGCGCTCGGCCTCGCGGTCGTCCTGTCGGAACGCTTCAGCGCGCCGCTGGGGCTGCTCGCGGCCGGCACGCGGGCCGTCGCGCAGGGCGACTTCACGCGGCGGCAGCCGGTGACCTCGCGCGACGAGCTCGGCATCCTGACCGAGTCGTTCAACGCGATGACCGCGCAGCTCGCGGACGCGCACGCGCGAAACGAGGAGTCGCGGCGCGCGATCGAGACGACGCGCGCGTACCTCGAGAGCATCCTCGGCAACCTGTCCGCGGGCGTGCTGGCGTTCGACGACCGCACGCGGCTGCGCACGGCGAATCCGAGCGCCAGCGTGATCCTCCAGCAGCCGATCGCGGAGCTCTCGGGCCTCCCCCTCGCGGAGTGGGGCCGCAAGCTGCCGGCGCTCGCGCCGTTCGCGGAGCTCGTCGCCGAGGGGTTCCGCGGCGCGCGCGAGGGCCAGTGGCAGCGGGAGGCGCAGGTCGGCGTCGCGAACCTCTCGCGCACGCTGCTGATGCGCGGCTCGCGGCTGCCCGGGACGCCGCACGGCTACGTCGTCGTGTTCGACGACGTGTCCGAGCTCGTCCAGGCGCAGCGCGACGCGGCGTGGGCGGAAGTCGCGCGGCGGCTCGCGCACGAGATCAAGAACCCGCTGACGCCGATCCAGCTCTCGGCCGAGCGCCTCGCCGTGAAGCTCGAGGGACGGCTCGAAGGCGCGGACCTGGAGACGCTGAGACGCGGGACGCAGACGATCGTGAACCAGGTGAGCGCGATGAAGCACATGGTCGACGACTTCGCGGTCTACGCGCGGCAGCCGCGCCCGGGCCAGCTCCAGCCGGTCGACCTGCCGGCCCTCTTGCTCGACGTCCTCGCCCTGTACGACAATCTGCGGCCCCACGTCGTTCTGAACCTCCCGAGCGCCCCGGTCGTCGTCCAGGGCGAGCCCACGCGCCTGCGCCAGGTGCTGCACAATCTGCTGCAGAATGCCGTCGATGCCCAGGCCGACCGCCCCGACCCGTCCTACACGATCGCGCTCGAAACCGCGGACGGCGAGGCGCGGCTCTCGGTCGCCGACCGCGGACCCGGATTCCCGCCCGAGGTCATCGACCACGCATTCGAGCCCTACGTGACGACCAAGCCGAAGGGCACGGGACTCGGGCTCGCGATCGTGCGCAAGATCGTCGAGGAGCACGCCGGCCGCGTCGCCCTCGCGAACCTCGAACCCCACGGTGCGCGCGTGACCGTCGCGCTGCCGACCACGAAGCCATGAGCATCCACCTGCGCGAGATCCTCGTCGTCGACGACGAAGTCGGCATCCGCGAGCTCCTGTCCGAGATCCTGCAGGACGAGGGGTATCGCGTGGCGGTCGCCGAGAACGCGCAGGAGGCGCGCGCCTACCGCGCGCGCGCGCAGCCCGCGCTCGTCCTGCTCGACATCTGGATGCCCGACACCGACGGCGTCACGCTGCTGCGCGAATGGGGATCGTCGGGCCAGCTCACGATGCCGGTCGTGATGATGTCGGGCCACGGCACGATCGAGACCGCGGTGGAGGCGACGCGCATCGGCGCGTTCGACTTCCTCGAGAAGCCGATCGGGCTGCAGAAGCTGCTGGGCACGATCGCGCGGGCGCTCAAGAGCGCGGCCTCGCGCGAGCCGCGCCGCGTCTCGCTCGCCGCGCTGGGGACCAGCGCGCCGGTGCGCGAGACGGAGCGCGCGCTCGAGACGCTGCTCGCGGCGCGGCGGCCGATCCTCATCCTGGGCGAGCCCGGCACCGGGCACGACGCCGCGGCGCAGGCGCTGCGCGCCTCGGACGCGCCGTTCGTGGCGCTCCCCGACGGGTCGCGCCTCGCGACGAACCCGGCGGCGCTGCTCGAGGAGGCGCAGGGAGGCGCGCTGTGGTGCGCCGAGATCGGGCACTACTCGAAGGCGGAGCAGAAGGGGCTCGCGTTCCTGCTGCCGAAGCTCGAGCGCGCGAACGTGACGCTGGTCGCGACGTCCGCCGAGCCGCTGGGCGAGCTCGCGGCCGAAGGCAAGTTCGACGCCGCGCTCCTGTCGGCGCTCTCCGCCGGCGCGGTGATCCTCCCGCCGCTCCGCGCGAGGCGCGAGGACATCCCGCCGCTGATCGAGCGGCTGTGGCACGCGGGCGGAGGCGCCGAGCCGCTGCTCGGCACGCTGCAGCCGTCGACGCTCGCGACGCTCGCGAACGCGCACTGGCCGGGCAACCTCGACCAGCTCGCGAGCGTCGTGTCGAACCTGAAGCTCCTGCGCGGCGAGATCGGCGCCGAGCACGCGAAGCGGCTGATCGGCGAGGCGGCCGCGGCCGCCGGGACACCGCCGGTCGCGCCGGAGCTCACCGCGCGCTTCTTCGACCTGCCGCTGCGCGAGGCGCGCGAGGCGTTCGAGCGCATCTACTTCGAGCAGCTGCTCGGCCGCGAGCAGAGCAACATGAGCCGCGTCGCCGAGAAGGCCGGGCTCGAGCGCACCCATCTCTACCGCAAGCTGAAGCAGCTCAACATCCGTTTCGCGCGGCGGGGCGACGACGGCGGCACGCCGGGCTGACGCGGACGGCGGCGAGTCACCGATGAGCGCGACCGCACCGCACGGCGCCCGCCAGCCGATGGGCATGCTGATGCTCGGCGCGATCGGCGTCGTGTTCGGCGACATCGGCACCTCGCCGCTCTACACGATGCGCGAGGTGTTCGGCGGCCACCACGGGCTGGTGCTCAGCCACGACAACGTGCTTGGCCTCCTGTCCGTCGTGTTCTGGTCGCTCGTGATCGTCGTGACGCTCAAGTACGTCACGCTGATCATGCGCGCCGACAACCGCGGCGAGGGCGGTATCCTGGCGCTGACCGCGCTCGTGTCGGGGGGGCTCGCGCGCGAGGGCCGGCTGCGCTGGTGGCTCGTCGGGCTCGGCATCTTCGGCGCGGCGATGTTCTTCGGCGACGCGATGATCACGCCGGCGGTGTCGGTGCTGGGCGCGGTCGAGGGCATCGAGGTGATGACGCCGGCGCTCAATCGATTCGTCGTGCCGCTCGCGCTCGTGATCCTGGTTGCGCTGTTCGCGATCCAGAAGCGCGGCACCGGCTCGGTGGGCGCCCTGTTCGGGCCGATCTGCGCGCTGTGGTTCCTCGTGCTCGCGGTGCTCGGGGCGGCGCAGCTCTACGCGAACCCCGAGGTGCTCTGGGCGCTCTCGCCCACGTGGGCGATCGGCTTCGTCGTGGCGAACCCGCTCGTCACGTTCCTGTCCCTCGGCGCCGTCGTCCTCGCCGTGACCGGGACCGAGGCGCTCTACGCCGACATGGGGCATTTCGGCGCGTCGCCGATCCGGCGCGCGTGGCTCCTGTTCGTGATGCCGGCGCTCGTGCTCAACTACTTCGGCCAGGGCGCGCTGCTGCTCGCCGACCCGAAGGCGATCCAGAACCCGTTCTACCTGCTCGCGCCGCAGTGGGCGCTCCTGCCGCTCGTGATCCTCGCCACGGCGGCGGCCGTGATCGCGTCGCAGGCGGTGATCTCCGGCGCGTACTCGATCGCGCGCGCGGCCGTGCAGATGGGCTACTGTCCGCGCATCGCGATCCGGCACACGTCCGAGAAGACGATGGGCCAGATCTACGTGCCCTTCATCAACTGGACGCTGCTCGTCGCGGTCGCGCTGCTCGTGGTCGGGTTCCGGAGCTCGAGCGCGCTGGCCGGCGCGTACGGCATCGCGGTCACGATGTCGATGCTGATCGACTCGTTGCTGATCTACTTCGTGATGCGGCGCCTGTGGGGCTGGCCGCGCTGGATCGCGCTGGCCATCGCGACGCCGCTCGCGCTGATCGACGCGGCGTTCCTCGCGTCGAATACGCTCAAGATCCCGGATGGCGGCTGGTTCCCGCTGCTGATCGGCGGCATCGTCTTCACGATGCTCACGACCTGGAAGCGCGGGCGCAAGGTCCTGTTCGACCGCCTCTCCGAGGACGCCCTGCCGCTCGAGCAGTTCATCCAGTCGATCGAGCTCGCGCCGCCGGTGCGCGTCGAGGGGACGGCGGTGTTCCTCACCTCGACGCCCGACCGCGTCCCCCACGCGCTCCTGCACAACCTCAAGCACAACAAGGTGCTCCACGAGCGCGTCGTGTTCCTGACCGTCGTCACCCGCGAGATCCCCTACGTCCCCCCCGACGAGCGCATCGAGATCCGGACGCTGGGCGCCGACTTCTACCGGCTGCTCGCCTACTACGGCTTCAAGGAGGAGCCCGACGTGCCCGAGCTCCTCGAGGAGGCCGGGCGCCGCGGCTTCCCGTTCGAGATGATGGAAACCTCGTTCTTCGTCTCGCGCGAGACGCTGGTCGCTTCGGTCCGCCCGGGGATGGCGATGTGGCGCGAGCGCCTGTTCTCGTCGATGTCGAAGAACGCGGTCAAGGCGAGCGACTTCTTCCACGTCCCCGCGAACCGCGTCGTCGAGCTCGGGACGCAGGTGGAGCTGTAGCGGCGGGGGCCGGGCTTCGGGCCGGCGCTCGTCGCGTCGCCCGAACATCGTCGGCCTGAACCCCGACCCACGACGGTCCGTCGGCCGGCGTCCGCACGAACGACGACGCCGGCACGGAGCCGGCGTCTTCGCGAGCGCGGGAGCAACCGGCGCGTCAGGCCGCGGCCGGGAACGCGCCGCGCATCTGCTTCAGCGCCTTGCTCTCGATCTGGCGGATGCGCTCGGCCGAGACGCCGTACTCGTCCGCGAGCTCCTGCAGCGTCGCGGGGTCGGTCTCCTTGAGCCAGCGCGCCTCGATGATGCGCCGGCTGCGGGCGTCGAGCTTCGAGAGCGCGCGCCTGAGCCCCTCGCTCCGCCCCTGCTCCGTCTGCTTCCGCTCGAGGATCTGCGCGGGCTCGTCCGCGCCGTCGGTGAGCCAGGCGATCGGCGCGTAGGCCTGCTCGTCGTCGTCCGACGGCGTCGGGTCGAGCGCGATGTCGTGCCCGGAGAGCCGCGTCTCCATCTCGACCACTTCCTCGGGCTTGACCCCCAGCTCGCGCGCGATCGCCGCAGCCTCGTCGCGCGACAGCGCGTGCGACGAGGGCTTCATGCTGCGCAGGTTGAAGAAGAGCTTGCGCTGCGCCTTCGTGGTCGCGACCTTCACGAGCCGCCAGTTGCGCAGGATGTACTCGTGGATCTCGGCCTTGATCCAGTGGAGCGCGAACGAAACCAGCCGGACGCCGCGCTCCGGGTCGAACCGGCGCACGGCCTTCATCAGGCCGACGTTGCCCTCCTGGATCAGGTCGCCCTGCGGCAGCCCGTAGCCCAGGTAGTTACGGGAGACGGCGACGACGAGGCGCAGGTGCGACAGCACGAGCTGTCCGGCAGCCTCCACGTCCTCCTTCTCGCGCCACCGGCGGCCGAGCTCGGTCTCCTGCTCGGCGGTCAGCAGCGGGAAGCGATTCACCGCCTGGATGTAGTGATCCAGACTCCCGAGCGAAGCGGGGGTCGGGAACGCCAGCGCGGAACCGGTCATCTCGTGTCTCCTCTCTCGGGTGCCGGGGAACCCTTCGGGTCTTCCAGCCCGACACCAGTTTAGCACTCGAGCAATGAGAGTGCTAACCTGCCCGAAAGTTCCCGAGTGAACCAGTCGGATATGACGGGCGGCGCGGGCGGTGGCGTGACCAGCGCCCGGTGCCGACGGGTGTCGGCACCGGGAATCGCGAATCCGGGTCCACGTCGAGCCTTGGCCCGGAAGTGAGTGAGCGCTCGCGGATGCAGAGTGCACCCCCCGGCGCAATGATGCCGCGCGGTTCAGGCGTCGGCGGGCAACAGCGCGTCCACGAACTCGGCCGCGGCGAACGGGCGGAGGTCGTCCACGCCCTCGCCGACGCCGACGAACGCGAGCGGCACCGGGTGCTCGCGCGCGATCGCCGCGACGACCCCTCCCTTGGCGCTCCCGTCGAGCTTCGTCAGGACGAGCCCCGTCAGGCCGACGGCGCGGTCGAAGGCGCCGACCTGGGCGAGCGCGTTCTGGCCGGTGTTGGCGTCGAGCACGAGCAGCACCGCGTGGGGCGCGCCCTCCTGCGCCTTGCCGATCACGCGCTTCACCTTCGCGAGCTCGTCCATCAGGTTGAGCTGCGTGGGCAGGCGCCCGGCGGTGTCCGCGAGCACGACGTCGATGCCGCGCGCCTTCGCCGCGCCGACCGCGTCGAACGCGACCGCCGCCGGATCGCCGCCCGCCTGCGCGATCACCGCGACGCCGTTGCGCTCGCCCCACACGGCGAGCTGCTCGCGCGCGGCCGCGCGGAACGTGTCGCCCGCCGCCAGCAGCACCGTGAGGCCCTGCTGCTGCAGCCACTTCGCGAGCTTGCCGATCGACGTGGTCTTGCCGGCGCCGTTGACGCCCGTGATCATGATCACGTACGGTCGCTCGGGTCCGATCGCGAACGGTCTGTCGATCGGCGCGAGGAGCGCGAGCAGCGCCTCGCGCATCAGCGCGCGCGGCTCGGCGTCCGCGCCGGCGCGCTTGTAGCGGGCTTTCAGGTCCTCGATCAGGTGCGAGGTCGCGGCGACGCCGACGTCGGAAGTCAGGAGCGCGGTCTCGAGCTCCTCGATCGCCTCGTCGTCGAGCATCCGCCGCCGGAACACGCCGGCGAGCGCGCCCGAGAGGCGCTCGCGCGATGCCGCGAGCCCGCCGGTGAGGCGATCGGTCCACGAGCGCTTCGGCGCCTCGTCGTCGGTCTTGCGCTTGAACAGGTCGAACATCGGCGCTCGCTGCGTTGAGCCATCTACAATTCTACCCGGCGCGCTTCGACCCCCCGCATGAGCGCACGGCCCTCCGAAGGCGCTCGCCCCCTCCTTCGGGAGGGGGTGTGCGAAGCCGCGTCCGCGGCGAGCCTGGGGGAGGTTGCCCGATGAGCGCCGCACGGCCCTCCGAAGGCGCTCGCCCCCTCCTTCGGGAGGGGGTGTGCGAAGCCGCGTCCGCGGCGAGCCTGGGGGAGGTTGCCCGATGAGCGCCGCACGGCCGTCCGAAGGCGCTCGCCCCCTCCTTCGGGAGGGGGTGTGCGAAGCCGCGTCCGCGGCGAGCCTGGGGGAGGTTGCCCATTGACGATCCCGACATCGAACCGCGTGCGCATCATCGGCGGCCGCCACCGCGGCCGCGTGCTGCGGTTCCCCGGCGTGCCGGGCCTGCGCCCGACGCCCGACCGCGTGCGCGAGACGCTGTTCAACTGGCTGGGCCAGGACCTCGCCGGCCGCACGACGCTCGAGCCGTACGCCGGCAGCGGCGCGATGTCGCTCGAGGCGCTCTCGCGCGGCGCGACGCTCGCCGTGGCCGTCGATCGCCACGCGGGGCTCGTGCGCGCGCTCGCCGACAACGCGGCGCAGCTCGGCGCCACGGGGCTGGAGGCGCACCGGGCCGACGCGCGCGCGTACCTCGCACGCGAGACGCGGCGCTTCGACGTGATCTTCCTCGACCCGCCGTTCGCGGACGATCCGTGGGACTGGCTCCTGCCCGCCTGCGCGGCGCGGCTCGCCGGGGGCGGCGCGATCTACGCGGAGGCCGGGCGCCCGCTCGCCGCGCCGCCGGGCCTCGAGATCGTCCGCGCGGGTCGCGCGGGACAGGTGCATTATCATCTGCTGACGTCGCGTCCCGCGGGCGAGGGCGACCTCGCCCCGCCCGACGAAGCGACACCGAAGGAGTGAGCCCGGCCCGATGCTGACCGTCGTCTATCCCGGCACGTTCGACCCGTTCACGCGCGGCCACGAGGATCTCGTGCGGCGCGCCGCGCGCCTGTTCGACCGCGTCGTCGTCGGCATCGCCGCGAGCGAGACGAAGCGTCCGATGTTCACGCTCGACGAGCGCATCGCGATGACCCGCGAGGTGCTCGCCGACGTCCCCAACGCGGCGGTCACCGGCTTCTCTTCGCTCCTGATGGCCTTCGTGCACGAGCAGGGCGCGCGCGCGGTGCTCCGCGGCCTGCGGGCGGTCTCGGACTTCGAGTACGAGTTCCAGATGGCGGGGATGAACCGGCGCCTGTGGCCCGAGGTCGAGACGCTGTTCCTCACGCCGTCCGAGCAGTACATGTTCATCTCGGCGACGATCGTGCGCGAGATCGCGCGCTTCGGCGGCGACGTGGGCGACTTCGTGCACCCGGTCGTGGCCGCGCGGCTCAAGGCGAAGGCCGGAGGCTGACGTGGCGCTGATGATCACCGACGAGTGCATCAACTGCGACGTCTGCGAGCCCGAGTGCCCGAACCAGGCGATCTCGCAGGGGCCGGAGATCTACGTGATCGACCCCTCGCGCTGCACCGAGTGCGTCGGCCACCACGACGTCCCGCAGTGCCGCGAGGTCTGCCCGGTCGACTGCATCCCGGTCGACCCGGCGCACGTCGAGACGAAGGCGGAGCTGCGCCTCAAGTACGAAGGGCTGATGAAGGCGAAGGTCGGGACGGCCGGCTGACGGAGAGGCGACGCCGCTACGCGTTCGCCGCCAGCGGCAGCTCGTCCTGGGCGTGGACGAGCGCGTCGATCGTCGCGACGCGCGCGTCGAGCGCGCGCGCCTGCGCGTCGAGCGCCTCGCCCTGCGCCACGAGCTCCGCGACCCGCTCCTCGAGCTCGTCGCTCGCGCGGTGGATCCGCTTGATGCTCTCGAGCCGGCGCTTGAGCTGCAGCTGGTGCTCGCGCACCTGCGTCTCGAGGGGCGACATCACCCCCTTGAGCCACGCGTCGACGTCGCGGTTCGCGATGTCGTAGAGGTGGCGCACGCGCGAGGCGACGGTCTCGAAGAACCGCTTCATCAGCGGGAACTTCGCCTTGCTCGCCATGTTCCAGAGCGTGTTGATGTGCTGCTGGTAGGCGCGCTCGAGCCGCTCGACCTCCTTCATGTACTTGAGCACCGAGAACGGCGGGGGCGCGAACGGCTCGAGGTTGTGCTCCTTGGCGAAGCGCGCGTACATCGCGCTCATCATCTCGTGGATCTCGCCCGACTTCCGCGCGGCCGCGTCGAGGTCCGCGCGGATCTGCGCGAAGAAGTCGTTCATCGCGCCGCGCACGCCCTTCGTGAACAGGCTCGCCTCGATCGCGCGCCGCGTGCGGCCCGCGTTGGCGCGGAGCGACTCGAGGCCGATCAGCTCGTAGAGCTCGGTCGTGTGCTGCGTGAACACCGTGCGCAGCGCCGAGAAGCGCGCGAGACCGCGCTCGAACACGGCCTTCTCCTCGCGCACGCGCAGCATCATGTGCTCGACGACGTCCTGGTTCTTGCCGCGCAGCGCCTTCAGCTCGGCGAGCTGCTCGGCGACGCCCGCCGCGCGCGCGTCGAGGATCGCCCGCACGCCGGCGACGACCGTCCTCACCTCGGCGAGCGCCGCGCCGCCGACGATGTCGCGCTTCGCGGGCACGAGCTTGTCCGAGAGGGCGTGCTCGAGGCGGGGCACCCGGCTCTTCGCGAGCAGCGCGTCGTCGCCGTTGACCTTCGCGAGCAGCGCCTTCTGCGCCGAGACCGGGAACACCTGCTCGACGGGCACCGAGAGCGTCTCGGCGCTCGCGCGCACCTGGCGCGCGATCTCGGCGTCGATCTCGGGGGCGGGCTTCATCTCGTCCCACAGCCCGTCGATCTTGTTGAGGATCACGAGGCGGCCGGCCCGCGTCGCGTCGTCGGTGCCCGCCAGGTGCTCGTTCCAGACCTCGAGGTCGGTCTTCGTGACGCCGGTGTCGGCGGCGAGGATGAAGAGCACCGCGTGCGCGGACGGCAGCAGCGAAAGCGTGAGCTCCGGCTCGGTGCCGATCGCGTTGAGCCCCGGCGTGTCGAGGATGACGAGGCCCTGCTTCAGGAGCGGGTGCGGGAAGTTGACCACCGCGTGCCGCCAGCACGGGATGTCGACCGCGCCGTCGTCGGCGTGCTCGAACGACGCGACGAGGTCCTCGTCGTGCAGGCCGTAGCGCCGCGCGAGCGCGATCGGCACGCGCTTGACCTGCGAGACGCGGCCCAGCGCGTCGGACATGCGCTCGGCCGAGCCGAGGTCGAGCGGCAGCGTCACCCACTCGTCCGCGTAGTTCTTGAGCTCGGCGACGGTGCCGTCCTTGAGCCGCGACTCGATGGGCAGCAGGCGGATCGACGGCGGTCGCGACGGATCGTGGAGGATCTCGGTCGGGCACATCGTCGTGCGCCCGGCCGCGGAGGGGAGCAGCCGCTGGCCGAAGTCGGCGAAGAAGATCGCGTTGATGAGCTCGGACTTGCCGCGCGAGAACTCGGCGACGAACGCGACGACGAGCTTGTCCTGGTGCAGCCGCTCCAGCAGCCGCTGCACCCGCAGGTCGACCTGGCTGTCGGCGAGCTCCTGGTCGGCGAGCCACTCGTGCAGCGCCGAGATGCCGGCGGACAGGCGCCGGCGCCAGTCGCCGTAGGCCTCGAACCGGGCTGCGAGCTCGCGAGCGTGGATCATGCGTCCTCCTGCGCACCCGCGCCCGTCGTCGACGGGCGGGCGGCGACTGTACCACACAGGGTAAGCAGGAGTCGTGCCGGGGGAGGGGCGACGGAGGGGGGAATGAGCAATGGAAAGCGGAAAAGGGAAAGGGGAAGAGAGGGACGAGGCGTTGCGATCGGCGGGTCGAATCGCACCCGGCGGAAACGCGCGGGAACCGGCCCCCGGAGCCGGACGGGACACCGGGCGTGTCCTTCCCGTTCTCCCTATCCGCCCCCTACCTCTGGCACCCCGGGCAGTAGAACGTCGACCGCTGGCCCTGCCGCACCGATCGGATCGGCGTGCCGCAGGCCGGGCACGGCAGCCCTTCGCGGCCGTAGACCGCGTACCCGAGCTGGAACGAACCGGGCTCGCCGGCGCTGTCGACGTAGTCGCGCAGCGTGCTTCCGCCCAGCTCGAGGGCTTCCGACAGCGTGCCGCGCACGGCGTCGACCAGCCCCGCCAGCCGCGCGCGGGACAGCCGGCCGGCGGCCCGCGTGGGCCGGATGCCGGCGCGGAACAGCGCCTCGTTCGCGTAGATGTTGCCGACGCCGACGACCAGCCGGTTGTCCATCAGCGCGAGCTTGATGGCGACGCGGCGGCCGCGGGTGCCGCGGTAGAGCGCGTCCGCGGTGAAGGCGGCCGAGAACGGCTCGGGCCCGAGCGGGGCGATGAGCGCGTGCGTCGAGGCGTCGCCCTCGACCCAGAGCATCGTGCCGAAGCGGCGCGGGTCGTGGTAGCGCAGCGTCGTCCCGTCGTCGAACACGAGGTCGACGTGATCGTGCGCCTCCCGCGGCGGTGCGGGGCGGTGGAGGCGCAGGCTGCCGGTCATGCCCAGGTGGACGAGCAGCGTGGCGTCGCCGCCGGAATTCCCGCCCGGTGCGGCCATACGAAAGAGCAAGTACTTGCTCCGGCGATCGACTGCCGCTACGGTGCGCCCACGGAGCCATCGCTCCAGGCCTGCCGGAACCGGCCAGCGCAGCCGGCGGTCGTAGACATGGACGGCGGTCACGCTGCGGCCGACGAGAGCCGGCGCCACGCCG
The DNA here is from genome assembly GCA_046347845.1 of Burkholderiales bacterium. Lineage (GTDB taxonomy): Bacteria > Pseudomonadota > Gammaproteobacteria > Burkholderiales > Casimicrobiaceae > VBCG01. Next base: position 339,064 of record JAXMFH010000002.1, read on the forward strand.
CGGCGGATGGTCTCGACTTCGGGCAGTTCGGGCACGTCGTGCGGCTCCGTCCACGCGCGCTGCGGCCGCGACTCGCGCGTTTGTTGGGCCGCGGACTATAGCCTAAGATCGGACGCAGGGCCGGCTCGCTCGCCGCGCCAGAGGAACGCTCCCCACGATGTCGACGAGTCACCCCACCGGCCGCCGCCTTCGTGCCGCGGTCGCCTTCGCCGTGGTCATGGTCTCCGCGTCGCTTGCGCTGGCGCAGCCAGCGCCCCCCGCGCCGGCCCAGCCCGGGCCCTCCGCGTCGGGCGATCTGCCGACCGGCCTTTCCGCGGACCTCTTCTACCAGCTGCTGCTCGCCGACATCGCGCTGCAGCGCGGCGACCCCGCGCTGGCGGCCCGCGCCTACCTCGAGGTCGCGCGCGAGCTCAAGGACGTCCGGCTCGCGCGTCGGGCGGCCGAGATCGCCTATGCGACGCGCCAGCGCGCGACCGCCGAGGCCGCGGCGACGCTGTGGCACGAGCTCGCGCCCGATGCCGAGCGGCCGCAGCAGATCCTCAACGCGCTGGCCGCGGGCGGCGGCGGCCGCGAGCCCGAGGCGGGCTCGAACACCGAGGCCGACCTCAAGGCGCGCCTCGAGAAGATCCTCGCCGACCAGGCGCTCTCCGGTGCCGGGGTCGGGGACGCCTTCCTGCAGCTCAACCGCGCGCTCTCGCGCCTCTCCGACAAGAAGGCGGTCTACGATCTCGTCCGCGACCTCGCCTCGCCCTACGCGTCGTCGCCCGAGGCCCACTATGCGGTCGCGCTCGCCGCGCAGAACGCGAGCGCCGGCGATCCCGCGATGGTCGCGGTCGCGCTCGACCGCGTCGACCGCGCGCTCGCGCTCAAGCCCGACTGGGAGCGCGCCGCGCTGCTCAAGGCCGAGATCCTCGCGAAGCGCTCGAACGAGGAGGCGGTCGCGTACCTGACGGCGTTCCTCAAGTCGCAGCCGGGATCGCGCCCGGTCCGCGGCGCCCTCGCGCAGTTCTACGTCGAGCAGAAGCGCCTGCCCGAGGCGCGCGCGATCTTCGAGGCGCTCGCCGCGGAGGAGCCCGACGTGCGCGAGTACGCGATGGGCGTCGCGATCCTGTCGTTCCAGATGAAGGACTGGCCGGCGGCCGAGGCGCAGTTCACGAAGCTCGCGGCGAAGGGCGACGACGGCACGGCGCAGCTCTACCTCGCGCAGATCGCCGAGGAGACGAAGCGCTACGACGAGGCGATCGCGCGCTACAAGGCCGTCCCCGACGGCGACCGCGCGTGGCTCGCGAAGCTCCGCGTCGCCTCGCTGCTCGGCAAGCTCAACCGCGTCGACGAGGGCCGCCGCTGGCTCGCCGACCTGCCGGCGGTCACGATCGACCAGCGCATCCAGGTGCGGCAGGCCGAGGCGTCGATGCTGCGCGAGGCGGGCGACCTGGCAGGCGCCTACGCGGCGCTCGAGCAGGGGCTCGCCGAGTTTCCCGACGCGCCGGACCTGCTCTACGACAGCGCGATGGTCGCCGAGAAGCTCGACAGGCTCGACGTCGCCGAGGCGCGCCTCAAGCGCCTCGTCGAGCTCAAGCCCGAGGATCCGCAGTCGCTGAACGCGCTGGGCTACACGCTGGTCGACCGCACCACGCGGACGGAGGAGGGTCGCGCGCTGATCGAGAAGGCGCTCAAGCTCGCGCCCGACGACCCGTTCATCCTCGACAGCATGGGCTGGGCGCTCTACAAGCTCGGCCGCTACGACGAGGCGCTCGACTACCTGGGCCGCGCGTTCGCCGGCCGGCCCGACGCCGAGATCGCCGCGCACCTGGGCGAGGTGCTCTGGGTGAAGGGCGAGAAGACGCGCGCGAAGGAGATCTGGGCCGCGCAGCTCAAGGACTCGCCCGACCACCCGGTGCTGCTCGAGACGATGCGCCGGCTGTCGCCGTAGCGCTTGCGCGCGACCACGCTCGCGCTCGCCGCGTGCGCGCTGCTCGTCGCGGCGTGCGCGACGGTTCCCGCGCCCGCGCCGTCGGCCGCGGAGGTCGCGGACGCCCCGTTCGACGTGAGCGGCCGCCTCTCGGCGCGCCGCGGGACCGAGGGTGTGGCCGCGCACTTCGCGTGGGAGCACGCGGGCGGCCGCGACGCGATCTCGCTCGCGACGCCGATGGGGACGACGCTCGCCCGGCTCGAGCGCGACGCGGACGGCGCGTCGATCGTGCGCGCCGACGGCAGCGTCGAGCGGGCGGGCGACGCCGCGACGCTCGCCGAGCGCGGGCTCGGCTTCCCGCTGCCGGTCGAGAGCCTCGCGTGGTGGATCCGCGCGGCGCCCCGCCCGGGCTATCCGCACGCGGTCGAGCGCGACGCGGCGGGCCGCGTGAGCGTGCTCTGGCAGGAGGGCTGGTCGGTCGCGTACGCGTACGACGAGAGTGCGGCGCGTCCGCAGCGCGTGTTCGCGACCTATCCGGGCCTCGAGGTGCGCCTCGTGATCGACGCGTGGCGATGAGCGTCCATCCGAATCCGTCCCGGCTCGTCGTGCCGGCCCCGGCAAAGGTCAACCTGTTCCTGCACGTCACGGGCCGCCGCCCGGACGGCTACCACACGCTGGAGTCGCTGTTCACGCTCGTCGACCTCGCCGACACCGTCGCGCTCGAGGTGCGCGACGACGGCGCGGTCGTGCGCTCGGGCGAGGTTCCCGGCGTGCCGGCCGACGACGACCTCGCGCTGCGCGCGGCCCGACGCCTGAAGGAGGCGACCGGATCGGCCCGGGGCGTCGCGATCGCGATCGACAAGGCGATCCCGATGGGGGCGGGCCTGGGCGGCGGAAGCTCGGACGCCGCGAGCGTGCTGCTCGCGCTCAATCGCCTGTGGGGGCTCGGGCTTTCGCGCGAGGCGCTCGTCGACGTCGCGGCGGGACTGGGCGCCGACGTGCCGTTCTTCGTGTTCGGCGGGACCGCGCTCGCGCGCGGGATCGGCGAACGCCTCACCGCGATGACGATGCCGCCCGCCCACCTCGTGCTCGCCTTTCCGGACGCCCACGTGCCGACCGCGTCGATCTTCGCGGCGCCCGATTTGACACGGTCGACGCCCTCGGCGAAAATAGACGTCTTTTCCGAGAGTTACGGCCGGAACGATCTGTCGGGCGTCGCGTGCGCCCGGCATCCGGCGGTGGCCGACGCGCTCGCGGCGATGTCGAAGGTGTCGCCGAACGCGAGGATGACCGGCTCGGGCGCCTGCGTGTTCGCACCGTTCGAGCGGGAGGACGACGCGAGGCGCGCCGTCCTCGCGCTGCCCGCGACGTTGCGGGCGCGGGTCGTCCGGACGGTCGCGCGCCATCCGCTCGCCGGGTTCGCGTAGGCTCTCGGGCAGGACGAGTTGCGGGGATCCAGCGGTCCCCGCGCGCCGATGGCTCTCGGGCCATGCGCCGGTTTCCGCTGGGGAGTCGCCAAGCTGGTTAAGGCACCGGATTTTGATTCCGGCATTCGAGGGTTCGAATCCTTCCTCCCCAGCCACTTTGACGCGTCGGGCAGGCCGCCGGAGGGCCGGCGACCTGCCCGCGTCGTTGTGAGACACCGACGATGGCCTACGAACGGATGCGCGTCTTCACCGGCAACGCCAACCCGAAGCTCGCGGAGGCGGTCTGCCGGCACCTGAACATCAGCCTCGGCCGCGCCGTCGTCGGCAAGTTCTCCGACGGCGAGGTGATGGTCGAGCTGCTCGAGAACGTCCGCGGCCGCGACGTCTTCGTCCTGCAGTCGACCTGCCAGCCGACGAACGACAACCTGATGGAGGTGCTCGTGATGGTCGACGCGCTGAAGCGCGCGTCCGCCGCGCGCATCACCGCCGCGATCCCCTACTTCGGCTACGCGCGCCAGGACCGGCGGCCGCGCTCGGCGCGCGTGCCGATCAGCGCGAAGGTCGTCGCGGACCTGCTGATGACGGTCGGCGTCAACCGCGTGATGGTGATGGACCTGCACGCGGACCAGATCCAGGGCTTCTTCAACATCCCGGTGGACAACGTCTACGCGACGCCGATCCTGCTGGGCGACCTGTGGAAGCAGAACTACGACAGCCTGCTGATCGTCTCGCCCGACGTGGGCGGCGTGGTGCGCGCGCGCGCGATCGCGAAGCGGCTGGACTCCGACCTCGCGATCATCGACAAGCGGCGGCCGAAGGCGAACGTCGCCGAGGTGATGAACATCATCGGCGACGTCGAGGGCCGCACCTGCGTGATCATGGACGACATCGTCGACACCGCGAACACGCTCTGCAAGGCCGCGACCGCCCTGAAGGAGCACGGCGCGCGCAAGGTCGTCGCGTACTGCACGCACCCCGTGCTGTCGGGCGGCGCGGTCGCGCGGATCGCCTCGTCCGACATGGACGAGATCGTCGTGACCGACACGATCCCGCTGTCCGAGGAGGCGCGCGCGTGCCCGCGCATCCGGCAGCTCTCGTGCGCGCAGCTCATCGCCGAGACGATCACGCGCATCTCGAACGAGGAGTCGGTGTCCTCGCTGTTCATCGACTGACGGCGGCGATCCCTGCGGTTCCGGCTTCGGCCGGACGGTTCCTCCCGAAGTTCCGCGCGGGCGGCGAGGATGCTATCGTCGCGGTGCCGCACGCCGCGCGCAGAACGCAGGAGGCAGGCATGTCGGAATCCATCGCGCCCGATCTCGCGGGCAAGTCCGTGCTGATCACGGGAGCGTCGACCGGGATCGGCGCCGCGGCGGCGCGCGCGTTCGGCCGCGCGGGCTGCAACGTCGGCATCCACTACAACGCGAGCCGCAACCGCGCCGAGGAGGTGGCCGCCGACGTCCGTCTCGGCGGCGGGCTCGCGCACCTGATCGGCGGCGACTTCACCGACAGCGCGGTCGTGCGTCGCGTCATCGACGAGGCGGCCGGCGCGCTCGGCGGCATCGACGTGCTGATCAACAACGTGGGCGGGCTCGTGCGCCGCGTGCCGGTCGCCGAGATCGACGACGCGTTCTTCGACGAGGTGATCGACCTCAACGCCCGCTCGCTCGTGACCGCCTGCGCGGCGGTCGTGCCGCACATGCGCCGCGCCGGCCGCGGCAACATCGTCAACGTGACGAGCATCGCGGCGCGCATCGGCGGGGGACCCGGCGCCGCCATGTACGCGTCGGCGAAGGCGTTCGTCAGCACGTTCACGCGCGGGATCGCGCGGGAGCTCGTCAAGGACGGCATCCGCGTCAACGCCGTGTCGCCCGGCGTGATCGAGACCCCCTTCCACGAGCGCTACTCGACCCCGCAGATGCTGGAGACGTTCCGGGGCGCGATCCCGATGGGGCGCCTCGGGACCGCCGACGAGTGCGCCGGCGCGTTCCTCTACCTCGCCTCCGACGCGCTCTCGGGCTACGTCACCGGCCAGGTGATCGAGGTGAACGGCGGGCAGCTGATGCCGTAGGCAGGAGTCAGGAGTCAGGAGTCAGGGGCAGCGGCGTTTCCCGTGGCGGCGCATCGAGCGCCGATGGTGAGGGGGTTGCCCATACGGGCCCCGCCAGCGAGGAAAGCGGGCGGGGACGACGGGCCCGAACCCCCGGGGCTGGCGGCGGAGGCCCGAATCCGGCTATAATTCAAGGCTTTCCCGGCCGCCCGGCCGGGTGCCACCCGCGGACGACGCGAAGGCCCGCGCCCCCGAAGGACGCGCGGGCCTCGACCGGAGGCCGCAGACACTACGAAGGAGTCGCACCGATGGCATCGATCGAATTCACCGCCTACCCGCGCCAGGGAGGCGACGGCCGCGGCGCCTCGCGCCGGCTGCGCGCGAGCGGCAAGGCCCCCGGCATCGTCTACGGCGGGAGCGCCGAGCCCACGCAGATCGAGCTCGACCACAACGCGCTGATCCACGCGCTCAGGAACGAGGCATTCCACGCGTCGATCCTCACGATGAAGCTCGGAAGCGCCGCGCAGAAGGTGCTGCTGCGCGACGTCCAGATGCACCCGTACCGCCCGCAGGTGCTGCACGTCGACTTCCAGCGCATCGACGAGAACAAGAAGATCCACATGAAGGTGCCGCTGCACTTCGTGAACGCCGAGAACTCGCCGGCGGTCAAGATCGCCGGCGCGGTCGTGAGCCACGTCGTGAACGAGATCGACGTCGCGTGCCTGCCGAAGGACCTCCCGGAGTTCATCCGGGTCGACCTGTCGGCGCTCGAGACCGGGCACCCGTTCAAGGCGTCGAACCTCCAGCTCCCCGCGGGCGTCGTCGCCGTGACGCACGGCAAGGATCCGGTCATCGCGACCGCGGTCGTGCCGAAGGCGGTCGTCGAGACCGAGGAAGTCGCCGCCGAGGGCGCGGCCGCCGCGCCGGCCGCTGCTGCGGTGCCGGCCGCCGAGGCGAAGCCCGCCGAGGCGAAGGGCGCCGAGAAGAAGGAAGAGGACAAGAAGAAGAAGTAACGCGAGCGGCACGCCCGCGCCGGAGGAGGCCCGCCGAGCCGAGACGCCGGCGGGCCTTTTCATTGCGGAGCCCGCCCAACGAATCGATGGCCGCCTCCGCTCCGATCCGCCTCGTCGCCGGCCTGGGCAATCCGGGCCGCGCTTACGAGCGCACGCGCCACAACGCGGGCTACTGGTTCGTCGACGCGCTCGCGGCGAGGCTCGGCGCGTCGTTCTCGTCCCAGGCGAAGTTCGCGGGCGACGTCGCGCGCGACGGCGAGCTCCGGCTCGTCAAGCCGTCGACCTACATGAACGAATCCGGACGCAGCGTCGGCGCGCTCGCGCGCTTCCTTTCCATCGCGCCCGCCGAGGTCCTCGTCGTGCACGACGAGCTCGACCTGCCGGCCGGCACGGTCAAGCTCAAGCTCGGCGGCGGCGTGGCCGGGCACAACGGGCTGAAGGACGTCCGCGCGCACCTCGCGACCGCGGACTTCTGGCGGCTGCGACTGGGCATCGGGCATCCGCGCGACTCGGACACGCCGCAGCAGCCGGTCGTCGACTTCGTGCTGAAGCCGCCGCGCGCGGACGAGCTCGATGGGATCCGGACCGCGATCGGCCGCGCGCTCGACGCGTGGCCGGCGATCGCGTCGGGCGACTTCGAGCGCGCGATGACGCAATTGCACACGAAAGAGAATCCATGAGCCTCAAGTGCGGCATCGTCGGCCTGCCCAACGTCGGGAAGTCGACGCTCTTCAACGCGCTCACGCGCGCCGGCATCGCCGCCGAGAACTATCCGTTCTGCACGATCGAGCCCAACGTCGGCATCGTCGAGGTGCCCGATCCGAGGCTCGCGCAGCTCGCCGCGATCGCGAAGCCCGAGAAGGTGATCCCGGCGGTCGTCGAGTTCGTCGACATCGCGGGGCTCGTCGCGGGCGCGTCGAAGGGCGAGGGGCTCGGCAACCAGTTCCTCGCGAACATCCGCGAGTGCGACGCGATCGCGCACGTCGTGCGCTGCTTCGAGGACCCGAACGTCGTGCACGTGTCGGGCAAGGTGAACCCGGTCTCCGACATCGAGACGATCAACACCGAGCTCGCGCTCGCCGACCTCGCCGCCGTCGAGAAGCAGGTCGCGAAGGTCGAGAAGGTCGCGCGCGCCGGCGGCGACAAGGAGGCGAAGCGCCTCTACGAGGTGCTCGTCAAGGTGCAGAAGGTGCTCGACGAAGGCCTGCCGGCCCGCGCCGCCGACCTCTACGACGAGGAGCGCGCGGTGCTGAAGCCGTTCTTCCTGCTCACGATGAAGCCGACGATGTACGTCGCGAACGTCGCCGAGCGCGGCTTCCACGACAACCCGCTGCTCGCCGCCGTCGAGCAGTACGCGGCGAAGGAAGGCGCGCCGGTCGTGCCGGTCTGCGCCGCGCTCGAGGCCGAGATCGCGGACCTCGAGGGCGAGGACAGGAAGGCGTTCCTCGACGACCTCGGGCTCGCCGAGCCGGGGCTCGACCGCGTGATCCACGCCGGCTACAAGCTCCTCGGCCTGCAGACCTACTTCACGGCCGGCCCGAAGGAAGTGCGCGCCTGGACCGTTCCGGTCGGCGCGACCGCGCCGCAGGCCGCCGGCGTCATCCACACCGACTTCGAGAAGGGCTTCATCCGCGCCGAGACGATCGCGTTCGCCGACTACGTCGCGTGCAAGGGCGAGCACGGCGCGAAGGAGGCGGGAAAGATGCGGCTCGAGGGCAAGGACTACGTCGTCAAGGACGGCGACGTGATGCACTTCCGGTTCAATGTCTAGGCTATCCTGGCCGCTCGCGATCCTGCTCGCCGCGGCCACGGCGGCGCACGGCGAGTCGGTGCCGCTGCCGGTCGCGACGAACGTCGTCACGGTCGCGGTGCTCGACAGCGCACGCGACCAGGGGGCCTGGCGCCTCGGCACCGTGCGCTATCGCTTCCCGCAGCCCGTGCTGTACGGCGCGAAGCAGGCGGATGGGGGCGAGGACGAGTTCGCTTTCGATTGCGCGACCGGGACCTACGCGTACGCGCGCCGGACGTTGACGCTCGCCGGCGTGGTCGTCGACGAGCGCGGCTTTCCGGAGAAGACGTGGGCATCGTCCCGTGCCGCGGCGTCGCCTGCCGGCTCGGTGCCCGCGTTGGCGCTCGAGCGGTTTTGTGCGTTGAAGGATGTGCCGCGGCCGTGACGCGCGGCGTCGGTGGCGCGAATGCGATCGGGTGGAAGACCGCCCGCCCGCATTGATCGTGGAGACGTCGTGACGCAGCCATCGCAGACGCCGGTCGCGCGCGTCCCGTTCCTGAAGCTCCTCGGCGTCGTGCAGGAGCCGGCCGAGCCGGGCCGCTCGCGCATCCGGCTGCCGGAGCTTCGCGAAGATCTCACGAACCTGCTTCCCGCCGCGCACGGCGGCGTCGTGATGACGCTGCTCGACGTCGCGATGGCGCGCGCGGCGACGTCGCAGCCCGGCGCGCCGTCGACGACCGTCGTCACCGTCGAGATGTCGTCGCGGTTCGTACGTCCGGCGCGCGGGGCGCTCGTCGCGGAAGGGGAAGTGCTGCACGCGGGCGGGTCGCTGTGCACGTGCCAGGCGAGGCTGCGCGACGCCGGCGGGAACCTGGTCGCGACCGCGATGGGGACATTCAAGTACTGGCGCGGTCCGGCGGGCGGGGTCGAGTAGGCAGGTCCCCGCCGCGTATCATTCGCCGACGTCCTTCGATTTCGAGGGCTTCCGGCAGGCCAACCGGGGGCCCGTACGGAGGCAGGAATGACTCGCCGCATCGCCCTTTCGCTGATTCTCGCCGCGACGCTGGCCGCCTGCGCCGCGCTGGGGCCCCGCCTCGCCTCGCCCGAGGTCGTCGGCGCGAACGTGCGCGTGATCCGGGTCGCGCTGCCCGAGGTGACGCTCGCGATCGACCTCGAGCTCTCGAACCCGAATCCGGTCGAGGTCGTCGTGCAGGGCTTCGACGCGCGCATCGCGCTCGAGGGCGAGCGCGTGGCGACCGCTGCGCTCGCCTCCCCGGTCACGATGCCCGCGAACGGGACCGCGGCCGTATCCCTCTCCGCGCGCGCCGACGCCGCCGCGACGCTCGCGGGCGTCGGGCGCGCGCTCGGCAGCGGCCGCGCGATGCGCTACGAGATCGCCGGCGACGTGACGCTGGGCGACGGCAGCCGCTTCCCGTTCGTGCGGAGGGGCGAGACCGCCGGGGCGAAGCCGTGACGACGCTCGCGTTCACGAAGATGCAGGGGCTCGGCAACGACTTCGTCGTCGTCGACGCGACCGTCGAGCCGTTCGCGCTCACGCCCGGCCAGATCCGCGCGCTCGCCGACCGCCGCTACGGCGTCGGCTGCGACCAGGTGCTCGTCGTCGAGCGGCCGAAGCGATCGGACGTCGACTTCCGCTACCGGATCTTCAACGCCGACGGCGGCGAGGTCGAGCAGTGCGGCAACGGCGCGCGCTGCTTCGTCAGGTTCGTGCGCGAGCGCGGGCTCACCGCGAAGCGCGAGATCCGCGTCGAGACGGCGGGCGGCGTCATCGCGCCGCGGCTCGAGGACGACGGCGAGGTGACGGTCGACATGGGCGAGCCCCGGTTCGCCGCGGCCGACGTGCCGTTCGCGGGCGGCTCGGGCGGCGCGACCGACGCGCTCGACGTCGACGGCGAGGCGCTGACGATCTCGGCGCTGTCGATGGGCAACCCGCACGCGGTGCAGGTCGTGGGCGACGTCGACGCGGCGCCGGTGACGACCCAGGGGCCGCGGATCGAGCGCCATCCGCGCTTCCCGAAGCGGGTCAACGCGGGCTACATGCAGGTGGTCGATCGCGCTACCATTCGGCTGCGGGTCTGGGAGCGCGGCGCCGGCGAGACGCTCGCGTGCGGCACCGGCGCCTGCGCCGCGGTCGTCGCGGGCATCCGCCGGGGCCTGCTCTCGAGCCCGGTCCGCGTGCACGTGCGCGGCGGGACGCTGACGATCGCGTGGGAAGGCGAGGGCCGTCCGGTGCTCATGAAGGGCGCGGCGGCCACGGTGTTCGAGGGACGCTGGACGCCGCCGCCGGCCTGACGAGGCGGGCGGGGGCGACGACAAACGATCGCGGCCGCCGCGGCGGGCGCGACACCGAGGGGGCGGATGCGAGGATGGATGCGAAGGACGTCGCGGACTACCTGAAGCAGCATCCGAAGTTCTTCGAGGACTACGCCGACGTGCTCGCCGAGATCTTCGTGCCGCACCCGCACGGCGGCCACGCGATCCCGATCGCCGAGCGCCAGATCCTGACGCTTCGCGAGCGCACCGCGGACCTCGAGGCGCGGCTGCGCGATCTCATCGCGAACGGCCGCGACAACGACGCGATCGGCGAGAAGCTCCACCGCTCGACGCTCGCGCTCTTCGCGTCGCCCGACCTCGAGACGACGCTCGCGGTGCTCGACCACAGCCTCAAGGAGGACTTCGGCGTGCCCGAGGTCGCGGCGCGGCTGTGGGGCCGGGTCCCCGAGCAGTCGTACCTGCCGCAGCTCGCGGCGACCTCGCCCGAGGTCCGGGACTGGGCGGACGGCCTCGCCGAGCCCGCGTGCGGCGGCGACGCGCCGTTCGAGACGCGCGAGTGGTTCGAGCACGGCGAGGCGCTGCGCTCGTTCGCGTTCCTGCCGCTGCGCACGGCCACCACGTTCGGGCTGCTCGCGCTCGCGAGCCCCGACGCGAGCCGCTTCCGCGCGGGCGTGGGCACCGTCTACCTCGTGCGGCTCGCGGAGCTCGCGAGCATGGCGACCGCGCGCTACCTGCCGCTCGGGTAGCGGCCCGCCCGATGACGCGCGCCGCCCGGTCCGAACCGGCATCCCGGCCGGGCACGGGCGCGTCGCCCGCCAATGCGCGTCTCCTCGCGCGCTTCGACGAGCACCTCGCCGCGCGGCCCGCGCGGACGCGGGAGGCCTACCGTCGCGACGTCGCCGTGCTCGCCGCGCTCGCCGGCGAGCGGCCGCTCGCGTCGCTGACGCGGCCCGAGCTCGCGCGCCACCTCGCGACGCTGCACGGGCGCGGACTGTCGGGCCGCTCGCTCGCGCGGATGCTCTCGGCGTGGCGCGCCCTGTACCGCCACCTGCTCGATGCGGGTAGGGGGCTCGAGGAGGACCCCACGGCGGGGCTCAAGCCGCCGAAATCGGCGCGCCGGCTCCCCTCGGCGCTCTCGCCGGAGGAAGCCGCGCGGCTCGTCGAGATCCGCGACGACGACCCGCTCGCGGCACGCGACCGCGCGATCCTCGAGCTCGCGTACTCGTCGGGCCTGCGCCTGTCGGAGCTCGCGGGTCTCGACGTCGCCCGCGTCGATCTCGACGCGGGCGAGGCGCGCGTGCTCGGCAAGGGCGCGAAGGAGCGCATCGTGCCGGTCGGGCGCGCCGCGCTGGACGCGATCCGCGCCTGGCTTACGGTCCGTGCGACGATCGCGCGGGCCGGCGAGGCCGCGCTCTTCGTCGGGCGGGCGGGTGCCCGCCTCGCGCCGCGCTCGATCGAGCAGCGCCTCGCCGCGTGGGCGGTGAAGCAGGGGCTCGACCGGCACGTCCACCCGCACATGCTGCGTCACTCGTTCGCCTCGCACGTGCTTCAGTCGTCGGGCGACCTGCGCGCGGTGCAGGAGATGCTGGGCCACGCGTCGATCGCGAGCACGCAGGTCTACACGCACCTCGACTTCCAGGCGCTCGCGAAGGTCTACGACGCCGCGCACCCGCGGGCGAAGCGCCGCGGCGCGAAGTAGCGTGGAGCCCTCGCGCGATCCGGACCCGGCGCCTGCCGGCGCCGGCGTGGCGGCGGACGCGCCGCCTTCCGCGAGTTCGGCCGAGGCCGCCGCGTGGCGCCGGACCGTGCGCGCCGCCGCGATCGCCGCGGCGTTCGTCGCGGGCTACGTGCTGCTCGACCGCGTGAGCTACATCCACCCGGTGCAGCAGTTCAACATCACGCCCTGGAACCCGCAGCCCGCGCTCGCGATCGCGCTCGTGATGACGCTCGGACAGCGGTGGCTGCCGGTCGTCCTCGCCGCCGCGCTGCTGGCCGAGCGCGTCGTGCGGGGCGACCTGATCTCGATGCCGGCATCCGCGCTCGCCGCCGCGGTGCTGACGCTGGGCTACGCCGCGATCGCGCGGGCGCTCACCGGGCATTTCTCGGTGAGCTTCCGGCTCGACACGCGCCGCGACATCCTGCGCCTCGCCGGTGTCGTCGTGGTCGGCTCGCTCGCGACCGGCCTGCTCTACGTGGCCGCGCTGCTCGCGACCGGGACGGGCCCGCGCAGCGCGCCGGTGGCCGCGGTCGTCGGCTTCTGGATCGGGGACGCGATCGGCATCCTCGTGACGCTTCCGCTGCTCCTGATGCTGCTCGATCCGGCGAGGCGCCGGCAGCTCGGACGCCTCCTCGCGGGCGGCGAGCTCCTCGCCCAGTGCGCGGCGATCGTCGCCGTCGTCTGGGCGCTGTTCGGCTGGGCCGCGCCCGACCAGTTCAAGTACTTCTACGCGCTGTTCCTGCCGATCGTCTGGGTCGCGGCGCGCACCGGCATGGCGGGGGTCGCGGTCGCGGCGGTCGTCATGCAGGGTTGCGTCATCCTCGCGGTCAGCCTCGTCGGGTACCAGACGCTGACGGTGTTCGAGCTGCAGGCGCTCCTGATGGCGCTGACGTTCACCGGCTACTTCGTCGGCGTGACCGTCGACGAGCGCCGGCGCGCCGCCGAGGAGCTCAAGCGCACGCTGGGGCTCGCGGTCGCCGGCGAGATGAGCGCGGCGATCGCGCACGAGCTCAACCAGCCGCTGCTCGCGGTGTCCGCGTACGCGAAGGCGAGCAAGCTGCTCGCCGACGCGCCCGGGACCGACCGCGAGCGGCTGGCGCAGACGCTCGACAAGCTCGCCGCCGAGGCGAAGCGCGCGGGCGACGTCGTGCGGCGCCTGCGCGAGCTGTTCCGCGTGGGCGCCGCGCAGCCCGTCGAGACCGACCCCCGGGAGCCGATCGGACGGGCGGTCGAGTCGATGCGCGCGCGCGCGGAGGCGGCGAACGTCGTGCTGGGCTACGCCGAGCGCGGTACGATTCCGGCGTTGCGGCTCGACCCGCTCCAGATCGAGGTCGTCGTGCAGAACCTGGTCCACAATGCGATCGATGCGGTCGCGCAGACCCGCTCGCCGGGCGCCGTGAGCGTCGAGCTCGCGCGGGGCGGGGACGGCGGGATCGCCGTGTCGGTCGCCGACACCGGGCCGGGCATCGCGGCGGAGGACGCCGAGCGCCTGTTCGAGCCGCTGACGACGACGAAGGCGCAGGGCATGGGGATGGGGCTCACGATCAGCCGGGCGATCGTCGAGGCGCACGGCGGGCGCCTGTGGATCGAGCCGGGGCGCCGCGGGCTCGTGCGCTTCTCGCTGCCGCCGCGGGGCGCCCGTGGCTGATCCCGCCGACGCGCTGACCGTCGTGCTGGTCGACGACGACGCGTCGGTCCGGGACTCGCTCTCGCTCCTGCTGGGCTTGCGCGGCTACCGGACCGTCACGTTCGCCTCGGCCGAGGACGCGCTCGCCGCGGTGGCGCCGTCCTGGACCGGCTGCGTCGTGGCCGACCTGAGGATGCCGGGCAAGAGCGGCCTCGAGCTCGCCGCCGAGCTCGACAGGCGCGGCGTGGCGATGCCGGTCGTGATCATCACGGCGCACGGCGACGTCGCGTCCGCGCGCGAGGCGTTCCGGCGCAACGCGGTCGACTTCCTCGAGAAGCCGTTCGAGGACGATCAGCTCGTCGAGGCGATCGAGCGGGGCTACGCGCGCGAGCGCGATCGGCTCTCGGCGCTCGGACGCCGCCAGGAGCGCGAGCGGTTCCTGTCGGCGCTGTCGCCGCGCGAGCGCGAGATCGCCGGCCTCGTCGCGCAGGGCCTGCGCAATCCGGCGATCGCCGAGCGGCTCGGCATCAGCCCCCGCACCGTCGAGGTCCACAAGGCCCGCATCATGGACAAGCTGGGCGCGCGCGGCCTCGACGACCTCATCCGGATCATGTCGGGACGCTGAGCGGGGCCGGGCGGTAGGGGCTCGCCCCTACGCGGCCGCGCGAATTCCGCCTCGTTCCCCGTCCGGGTAACCTCGGTCGAGTCGTTCCGCCGCCCGGTCGCGGCCCCGCGCGCGGGGCGCGCCGGCCGCGTCGCGACGCGTGCCGAGCGGCAACGAGGCGGCCCCCGATGGATGTCGTCGAGCGACCGGCGAACCCGCGAATCGCGGAGCTCGTCCTACCCGGGCTCCGGTCGGCCGGCGCGCGCGAACGCCGGCGCATGCTGCGCGCCGCCGCGGCCGCCCCGCTGGACGTCGGCGAGCTCGCCGGCCTCGCGGTCGGCCTCGTGTTCGCCGCGTGGCTCGCGCCCGCGATCGCGCAGGCGCTCGGCACCGCCGAGCGCTGGCTGGCGCCCGTGGCCGCGTCGCTCGTCGCGCTCGTGATCGCGTTCGCCGCTCTCGCCCACGTGCGGCGCGGGCTGCGGGCGCAGCGGGACGCGGCGTGCCGGACGGAACGCGAAGACCGATGACGATGACGCCGACGACCCTCCACCTGATCGGCACCACGCTGTTCGCGCTGGCGCTGGTGCACACGTTCTCGACCGCGTACTTCGAGCGGCTCGCGCACGCGAGCCCGCACCACGCGGGCGCCTGGCACCTGCTGGGCGAGGTCGAGGTCGTGTTCGGCGTCTGGGCGATGGTGCTCGTGCTGTTCATGATGGCGCTGGCCGGGCGCCAGGCGGCCGCGGACTACCTCGAGTCGCGCAACTACACGGAGCCGATGTTCGTGTTCGCGATCATGGTGGTCGCGGGCAGCCGGCCGATCCTGGTATGCGCGATGTTGCTCGTGCGCGCGCTGGCGTCGGTCATCCCGGCGGCGGGCGCGATCGGCTTCACGTTCGCTGCGCTGGCGTTCGTTCCGCTCCTGGGATCGCTCATCACGGAGCCGGCGGCGATGACGCTCGCCGCGCTGATCCTGCGCGAGCGGCTTTTCGGCGCCGGCATCTCGACGAAGCTCAAGTACGCGGCGCTCGGCACGCTGTTCGTCAACGTGTCGATCGGCGGCACGCTGACGCCGTTCGCGGCGCCGCCGGTGCTGATGGTCGCGGGCAAGTGGGGGTGGGACACCTGGTTCATGCTCGCGACGTTCGGATGGAAGGCCGCGCTGGCGGTGTCGGTGAACGCGCTCGCGGTGTGCCTGCTGTTCCGCCGCGAGCTCGCGAACCTGCCGACGCTCAAGCCCGTGAAGGCCGAGCCGCTGCCGGTGCTCGTGATCGCGATCCACGTGGCGTTCCTCGGCGCGATCGTCGTGTTCGCGCACCATCCCGCGGTCTTCATGGGGCTCCTGCTCGCGTTCCTCGGGTTCGCGTCCGCGTACCGCAAGTACCAGAGCCGGCTGATGCTGCGCGAGGCGCTGCTCGTCGCGGTGTTCCTCGCGGGGCTCGTCGTCCTCGGCGGGCAGCAGCGCTGGTGGCTCCAGCCGCTGCTCGAGGGCATGGACGCGAACACCGTCTACTTCGGAGCGACCGTGCTGACCGCGGTGACCGACAACGCGGCGCTCACCTACCTCGGTTCGCTCGTCGACGGGCTCTCCGACGAGTTCAAGTACGCGCTCGTCGCGGGCGCGGTGACCGGTGGGGGGCTCACCGTGATCGCGAACGCGCCCAATCCGGCGGGCTTCGCGATCCTGCGCGAGTACTTCCGCGACAAGACGATCAACCCGTTCGGACTGTTCGTCGCCGCGCTCGCGCCCACGGCCGTGGCGGTGATCGCGTTCCGGGCGCTCTGAACCCAACCTGTCCGCCGCGGCGCCGGCGCCGCGGCACGAGCGGAGGTGCCGATGTCACCGTCGACGATGCTGGAGGAGATGGGAGCGTGGCTGGCGACGCTCTCGCCGGAGTTCGCGTTCCTGCTCGCGACGCCGGCGATCGTGGCGCTGGCGGCGTTCGTCGCGCACTCGATCCCGCGCGGCGGGCGCACGCCGGGCGTCAGCCGGCGCGCTCCACGACGCCCGGCAGGAACGGCAGGTCCGTCGCTCCCGGATCGACCCCGGCCTGCCTGAGCAGCGTCGTCGCCTGCCCGCGGTGGTGGGTGGCGTGGTTGAACAGGTGGACCGCGGCGATCCACGCGGGCATGCGGCGCCTGCCGCCGTCGGAGGCGGCCCGGTATTCGAGCGTCGAGGCGAGCCAGCGGTCGTCGAGGGCCGCGGCCCAGTCGAGGATGTCACGGTCGGCCCGATCGCGCTCGCGCGCGAGATCCCGCCAATCCGGGTGCTCGTCGGCGCCGTAGGCGGCGACGCCGTGCGGCACGCCCGTGAAGCGGCCCAGCCAGGTCCGGTCGCCCCACAGGATGTGGGCGAGCGTCCGGTGGAGCGAGCCGAAGAAGGCTCCGCGGTCGCGCTTCCGCTCGTCGTCGGCGAGCGTCGAGGCGGCCGCGTAGAGCCGCTCGTTCATCCAGCGGTTGTATCGCGCGAGGAGCCGGCAGCAGTCGGCGTCGACCATCGTCAGGCGTCCGCCGCCACGGGCTGCGCGGCCGCCGGGGCGTCGCGCTCCGCGAGCTCTCCGACCTCGATCGCCGCGGCGAGCTGTGCGAGGCGCGCGACGACGCCGTACGCATAGAAGCGGTTCGGCGGGCAGCCGGCGGGTCCGCCCAGGTCGGGGATGCACGGCGACTCGAACGCGAGCGGCACGAACTGGGCGCCCGGCGCGTTCAGGTTCTCGTCGCGGCCCCGCGACGCGTGCACGCGGTAGAAGCCGCCGACCACGTAGCGGTCGATCATGTAGACGACGGGCTCGGCGATCGCCTCGTTGATCGCCTCGTAGGTCGGCACGCCCTCCTGGATGATCACCGACGTGACCTCGAGGCCCTCCTTGACGACCGCCATCTTGTTGCGCTGCTTGCGGTTGAGCCCCTGCACCTCCGCGGCGTCGCGCACCGTCATGATGCCCATCCCGTAGGTGCCGGCGTCGGCCTTGACGATCACGAACGGCTTCTCGTCGAGGCCGTACTCGTCGTACTTGGCACGGATGCGCGTCAGGAGCCAGTCGACGTTCGAGGCGAGGCACTCCTCGCCCGCCCGCTCCTGGAAGTTGATCTCGCCGCACACGCCGAAATAGGGGTCGACGAGCCAGGGATCGATGCCGACGAGCGCGCCGAACTCGTTCGCGACCGCGTGGTAGGCCTCGAAGTGGTGCGACTTCAGGCGGTTGTACCAGCCGGCCGCGAGCGGCGGCGCCACCGGCTGGTCGATGCCCTGCAGGATCGCGGGCGGCCCGGCGGACAGGTCGTTGTTGAGCAGCACCATGCACGGATCGAAGCCGGCCAGCCCGACGCGCCGGCCGTGCCGCACGATCGGCTCGAGCGTGAGCGACGGGCCGTCGGGCAGGTCGATCCGGGTCGGCTCGGTGATCTCGGGAATGAGCGTTCCCAGGCGCACCGAGAGCCCCGCCTGCCGTAGGATCCCCTCGAGCGTCGCGACGTTGCGCAGGTAGAACGTGTTGCGCGTGTGGTTCTCGGGGACGAGCAGCACGCCGCGGGCTTCCGGGCACACGCGCTCGACCGCGGACTGGACCGCCTGGACGCACAGCGGCAGGAAGGCCGGGTTCAGGTTGTTGAAGCCGCCGGGGAACAGGTTCGTGTCGACCGGCGCGAGCTTGAAGCCCGCGTTGCGCAGATCGACCGACGCGTAGAACGGGACCGCGTGCTCGTGCCACTTCGACCGGAGCCAGCGCTCGATGTCGGGCATGCGGTCGAGGAAGGTGCGCTCGAGGGCCATCAGCGGTCCGGCGAGCGCGGTCGTGAGGTGCGGAACCATGCGGAATCCTTGGGGGGCGAGCGGCCATTCTAGCGCCGTCGCTGCGTCGGCGAGGGCCCACGGAGCGAAGCGACGGGGATCGACGACGCGAGATTGCGACGGCGCAGGCGGCCGACGCTCGACGCATCGCCGTCCACGGGTGGTCCAGGGAGGCCGCGGCCGTCGCTGCGTCGGCGAGGGCGGAGCGATCGCCGTCCACGGGTGGTCCAGGGTGGTCCAGGGAGGCCGCGGCCGTCGCTGCGTCGGCGAGGGCCCACGGAGCGAAGCGACGGGGATCGACGACGCGAGATTGCGACGGCGCAGGCGGCCGACGCTCGACGCATCGCCGTCCACGGGTGGTCCAGGGAGGCCGCGGCCGTCGCTGCGTCGGCGAGGGCCCACGGAGCGAAGCGACGGGGATCGACGACGCGAGATTGCGACGGCGCAGGCGGCCGACGCTCGACGCATCGCCTTCCACGGGTGGTCCAGGGAGGCCGCGGCCGTCGCTGCGTCGGCGAGGGGCCGGCCATGATCGGTCGTGCCGGCACGTCACGTCGCGTTCGCCGGCCCTGCGCTCGTCTCGGGTAGCATCCCCGCGCGAGCGCGGGGCCCCTGCTCCGTCTCGACGAGCGCTCCGGCGCAAGCGCCGGGGATCGACGACGCGCGAATGCGACGGCGCAGGCGACCGACGCTCGACGCGTCGAATTCCCAAGGTGGCCCAGGGAGGCCGCCGCACGGCCGTGCCACGCCCCGCCGCGGATCGGGGCGGCGAGCCGGAAAAAAAGCGGGACGCCGGTCGGGCGTCCCGCAAGGCCACTGAGGAGAAACGATCGAGGAGGAGAGCCTCGAGGTGCCGCGAGCCCGCCGACGGATTGCGCCGCCGGCGGGGGACTGCCCGTTGACGCTACATCCGGTAGGCCGACTCGCCGTGCGAGCTGATGTCGAGGCCCTCGCGCTCCTCTTCCTCGGAGACGCGCAGCCCCACGATCATGTCGACGACCTTGTAGGCGACGTAGGCGACCACCGCCGACCAGACGATCGTGACGCCGACCGCCTTGGCCTGGACCAGCACCTGGTCGACGATCGAGAAATCGGCCGCCTTGACGATCTCGCCGGTCACCCAGTTCGACACGTACCCGGGGCCGCCCAGCGACGGCGCGTTGAACACGCCGGTCAGGAGCGCACCCAGGATGCCGCCGACCGCGTGCACGCCGAAGACGTCGAGCGTGTCGTCGACCTTCAGCATGCGCTTCAGCCCGTTCACGCCCCACAGGCAGACGAGGCCCGCAGCGATGCCGATGACGAACGCGCCGGGGATGCCGACGTTGCCGGCGGCCGGCGTGATCGCGACCAGTCCCGCGACCGCACCCGAGGCCGCGCCCAGCATCGAGGGCTTGCCCTTGAGCATCCACTCGGCCAGCGTCCACGACATCACGGCGCAGGCGGTCGCGAGGAACGTGTTGACGAACGCCAGGACCGCCGAGTTGCCCGCTTCCAGCGCCGAGCCGGCGTTGAACCCGAACCAGCCGGTCCACAGCAGCGCCGCGCCGATCATCGTGAGCGGCAGGTTGTTCGGCGGCATCGCCTCCTTCCCGTAGCCGACGCGCTTGCCGAGCACGTACGCGCCCACCAGGCCCGCGATCCCCGCGTTGATGTGCACGACGGTGCCGCCCGCGAAGTCGAGCGCGCCCCACTGCCAGATCATGCCGGCCTTCGCGTTGAGCCCGTCGACGAGCTTCGGATCCGTGTAGGCGTCCGGGCCCATCCAGAACCACACCATGTGCGCGATCGGCGTGTAGGCGAACGTGAACCAGAGGATCGCGAACAGCAGCAGCGCCGAGAACTTGATGCGCTCGGCGAACGCGCCGACGATCAGGCACACGGTGATCGCCGCGAACGTGGCCTGGAACGCCACGAACACGAGCTCGGGGATCGGCGTGTTCTTCGAGAACGTCGCCGCCATCGCGAACTCGCCCTTCGCCGCGTCGAACGTGCCGTTGAGGAACAGCCGGTCGAAGCCGCCGATGTAGGCGCTCCCCTCGGTGAACGCGAGGCTGTAGCCGTACACGCACCACAGCACCGTGATCATCGAGAAGACCACGAATACCTGCATCAGCACCGACAGGATGTTCTTCGAGCGCACCATGCCGCCGTAGAACAGCGCGAGCGCCGGGATGCTCATCATGATCACGAGCAGCGTCGAGGTGAGCATCCACGCGACGTCGCCCTTGTTGGGCGTCGGCGCGGGCGCGGCCGTGGCGGCGGGCGCCGCGGCCTCGGCGGGGGCTGCGGCAGGGGCGGCCGCCGATGCGGCGGCCGGCGCGGACGCGGCGGGGGCCGCCGCGGGGGCGGGGGCCTTGTCCTGCGCGATTACCGCCGGGGCGGCGAGGAGGAACGCGCCGAAGAGCGCGATCGATGCGAGGAACGTCTTCATGATGGCTCCCTTACAGCGCTTCCGGACCGGTCTCGCCGGTGCGGATGCGCACGACCTCGAGGAGGTCGAAGACGAAGATCTTCCCGTCGCCGATCTTGCCGGTGTTGGCGGCCTTCTCGACCGCCTCGATCACGCGCTCGACGAGCTCGTCGCGGATCGCGGCTTCGATCTTGACCTTCGGCAGGAAGTCGACGACGTACTCGGCGCCGCGGTAGAGCTCGGTGTGCCCCTTCTGGCGGCCGAATCCCTTGACTTCGGTGACGGTGATCCCCTGGACGCCGATCGCCGAGAGGGCCTCGCGGACCTCGTCGAGCTTGAACGGCTTGATGATGGCGGTGACGAGCTTCATCGTGGCTCCGATTCCGGTGAGTGACGCGCGTCAGAACGTCTTCTTCACGTAGACCACGCCACGGTCCTTCGCCGTGTTGTAGCCGGTGAGGTCGGTGTAGGGCGTCGACTTCGCGTCGTTGCCGCTGTAGTACGCGCCGAACTCGACGCCCTTCAGCACGCCCTCGGGCACCGTGTACGAGGCGCCGAGCTTCCAGTCCTGGTAGCCGGTCTTGAGATCGCCGCTGGCGTCGTGGCGCACGTCGAGGTAGCCGTAGTGGCCGAGGAGCGCGAAGCCGGTCTCGCCGATCGGATACGTCGCCGAGAGATCGATGTAGTAGGTGCCGTCGGTGTCCTGGCCCGTCGGCTTCAGGCCGAAGTAGTTGTCGAGGCTGTAGGAGAACTTGACGCTCACCCACTTCCATCCGAGCGCGGCGTAGAGCTCCCACGTGTCGGCGCTCACGACGCCCGGGTTCCTCGAGCCGGGGTAGTAGTAGTAGATCGTGCCGAGGTCGTAGAAGAAGTCGCTGTTCGGGAAGTTGTTCTTGTAGCCGCCGTAGAAATCCCACTCGAGGCTCGAGCGGTTGTAGGCCCCGAAGTCCTCGAGCCAGCTGATGTTCGAGCCCCAGGTGCCGAGGTAGAAGCCGCTCGAGTGCGCGTAGTCGAACCCGCCCTGCACCGTGGGCTTGCCGGCGGTCTGCGAGATGCCGCGGAAGATGTACTCGCTGCCGAGCGAGATGTTCGCCGTGACCGTGTGATCGGGCGTCGCCGGGGCGGCCGGCGCCTGCGCGAACGCGGCGGACGACGTGAGGGCGGCGGAGACGGCGGCGAGCGAAAGGGCCTTGTTGGGCTTCATGGTGTCCTCGAAGGATGGATGAGGGAATGCTCCGCCTCGTCTTCAGCACATCGTGTGCCACCGCAGCAAAGACATATAAAACAACGTGTTACGAATGATTTCACGCGAACCGATCGCAGCGGCACCCATCGGGCCGCACCGGTTCGGTGCGGCCCCTTGCCGACTTCGCACCACGTCGGCTCGCCGCGGACACGGTGTCGGAGCGCGCACGCGGCGGCGGCACGATCGCCGAGGACGCACGTCACGCGCCGCGGCGGCGACGCGCGGGAAAGGGCGGCGCGCGGTCGCTTTGCTAGACTCGTCGCCACGAAGCCGGACACGAACGACGCGAGGAGCACGGAATGATCACGGGCGCGACCCTGGACGAACTGGCGCGGCGCATCGGGCGCGCGATCGAGGCGTCCCCCGCGAAGGACGTCGAGAAGAACGTGAAGGCGCTGCTGCAGGGCGGCCTCGCGAAGCTCGACGTCGTGCCGCGCGCCGAGTTCGACGTGCAGGCGAAGGTGCTCGCGCGCACGCGCGAGAAGCTCGAGGCGCTCGAGCGCCGGGTCGCCGAGCTCGAGGCGCGCGGGCGCGGCGGCTGAAACACCCGCGCACGCTCGTCCGGACGGACGAACGCGAGCCGCGTCGCGGCCGCGTAGGCTGAACGCAACTCCCTTCGAGCGCCCCGCCCGGGCGCCCTACAGCCATGTCGGTCGCCGTCGTGCGCAGCCGCGCGCTCGCGGGGCTCGCCGCCCCGCCGGTCAGCGTCGAGGTGCACCTGGGCGGCGGGCTGCCGGCCGTCAATGTCGTCGGGCTGCCCGAGACCGAGGTGCGCGAAGCGCGCGACCGCGTGCGCGCGGCGCTCCAGAACGCGAACTTCGACTTCCCGTCGCGGAAGGTCACGGTCAACCTGGCGCCCGCCGACCTGCCGAAGGAGAGCGGCCGCTTCGACCTGCCGATCGCCCTGGGCATTCTCGCCGCGAGCGGGCAGGTTCCCGCGGCGGCGCTCGATCGGCACGAGTTCGCCGGCGAGCTCGCGCTGACCGGCGAGCTGCGCGCGGTGCGCGGCGCGCTGGCGATGGTGCTCTCGGCGCGTCGCGACGGGCGTGCGTTCGTGCTGCCGCGCGCGAGCGCCGCGGAGGCCGCGCTCGTCCCGGACGCGTCGGTGCTTCCGGCGGGCTCGCTGCTCGAAGTCTGCGCGCACCTCGCCGGGGCGGCGCCGCTGACGAGACTCGTGCCGGCGGCGTCCGATGCGGGCCGAGCGCCCGCGCCCGATCTCGCGGAGGTGCGCGGCCAGCACCGGGCGAAGCGCGCGCTCGAGATTGCCGCGGCGGGCGACCACTCGCTCCTGCTGTGCGGGCCGCCGGGCGCGGGCAAGTCGATGCTCGCGCAGCGGCTGCCGTCGCTGTTGCCGCCGCTCGACGAGGACGAGGCGCTCGAGGTCGCGGCGATCGCTTCGCTCGCGGGACGCTTCGATCCGTCGCGCTGGCGCGTGCGTCCCTACCGCGCGCCGCACCACACCGCGAGCGCGGTCGCGATCGTCGGCGGCGGGAGCCACCCGCGGCCCGGCGAGATCTCGCTCGCGCACCGCGGCGTGCTGTTCCTGGACGAGCTGCCCGAGTGGGAGCGCCGCGTGCTCGAGGTGCTGCGCGAGCCGATGGAGTCGGGCGTCGTGCAGATCTCGCGGGCGGCGCGGCAGAGCACGTTCCCGGCGCAGTTCCAGCTGGCCGCCGCGATGAATCCGTGTCCCTGCGGGTGGCTCGGCCACCCGAGCGGGCGCTGCCGATGCTCGCCGGACCGCGTGCTCGCGTACCGCGGCCGGCTCTCGGGGCCGCTCCTCGACCGCATCGACCTCGCGATCGACGTGCCGGCGCTGCCGCCCGACGAGATCGCGATCGGGAGCGCCGATCCGGCCGCGGAGCCTTCGTCGCGCGTGCGCGAGCGCGTGACCGCGGCGCGGGCGAGGCAGATCGAACGGCAGGGCGCGCTGAACGCGCGGCTGACGGTCGCCGACCTGCAGCGCCACGGCGTGCCGGACGCGGACGCACGCGCGCTCGCCACGCGTGCGATGGCGCGCTACGCGCTATCGGCGCGCGCCTATCACCGGATCCTCAAGGTCGCGCGCACGATCGCCGATCTCGCCGGCGCCGGGACGGTCGCGGCGGCGCACGTCGCCGAGGCGATTTCGATGCGGCGGCTCGACGCACCCGCGGAATCCGATCCGTCGGCCGCCGGTCAGTTCACCCGCGCGAAGTCGCGGTAGACGCGGCGCATCGCCTTCGCGAGCGCCTCGGCAAACCGGGGCGTCGACGCGTCCAGCGCTTCGGTGTGCTTCTCTCCGACGATGAACTGCGCGGTCTCGCCCGCGTAGATCTTGCGCCACTGGGTGCGCGGGGCGGCGGCGAGTCGGTCGGTCGACACCAGCATGCAGACCGGACCGTCGTAGGGGCGGGGTACGTATTGCGCGATCGCGCGCTCGAACGCGCGCACGAAGCGCCCCGAGGCCTTCACGGCCTCGGGATCGATGGGCGCGTGGGCGTTGCCGAAGTCGGCCTCGCGGGCGCGCATGCGCGTCAAGATCGCGGTGTCGGTCGTGTTCGCCTCGTTCATCGCGAACGCGCGCTCCGGGGGATCGAGCAGGAGCAGCGGGAACAACCTCTCGCCGGCTGCGCGCAGGATGCGCGCGATCTCGATCGCGATGAACGCGCCGATGCATTGACCGCCGATCAGGTAGGGACCGTGCGGCTGGATCTCGCGGAGCGCGGCGGCGTAGTCGGAGGCCATCGCCTCGATCGTGGGATGGGGCTCTCCGCCGTCGAGCCCCCTTGCGCGGAAGGCATGGACGGGCTGGTCGTCGCCGAGCAGCGCGAGGAAGCGGGGGCTGACGAGCACCTGGCCCAATCGTCCGTGGACGAGGAAAAGCGGAGGCCGGCTGCCGCTGTTGCGCAGCGGGACCAGCAGCGGCGACGCCTTGGCCGGTCGGGCCGTCTCCGCCCGATGGGCGCGGATCGCCGCGGCGATCTCCGCGACGGTGGAATGGCGGTGGAAGTCGGCGACATCCGCCCCGAACGCGTCGCGCAACCGAATGCGGAGCTCGGAGGCGCGGAGCGAATCGCCGCCCAGCAGGAAGAAGTCGTCGCGGGGCCCGACCGGAGAGACCTTGAGCAGGCGCGAGAACACACCCGCGACCGCGATCTCGAGCTCGTCGGCCACCGGATCCGCGACGGCCGGACGCTCCGCCGGGGGCGTGGGCGCGAGCTTCGCGAGGGCGAGGCGGTCGACCTTGCCGGTCGGCGTGGTCGGAAACGCGTCGAGGAACACGATGGCGGAGGGCAGCATGTACGGAGGCAAGTGGAAGGACAGGCGGCGGCGCAATTCGACCGCCTCCATCGGCGCCTCGACCGTCACGTACGCGACGATCCGGTCCGATTCCCGGCCTTCCTCGGGCGCCGGCGCGAGCGCGGCGCCTCGCACGACGCCGCGTGTCGCGGCGAGGGCGGCCTCGACCTCCGTGAGGTCGACCGTGTGGCCCCGGATCTTCACGCGGCTTCCGGCGCGGCCCAGGAAATGAACGCGACCGGCGTCGTCGAGGTAGCCGCGGTCCCCGCTTGCGTTGCAGCGTCTCCCCGGGTGCCAGGGGTCCGGGGGGCAGTACTGCTCGTCGAGATCGGGGCGCCGCCAGTAGCCCGGGCTCGTGTAACGGCTCGAGATGACGATTGCGCCGACCTCGCCCGGGGCGGCCTCGCGGCCGTCGTCGCCGCGTATGCGCACCTCGACGCCTTGCGGCGGCATGCCGGCGGGAAGGATCGTGCCCTCCGGCGCCGGATCGCGATGGGAAATCACGTGCTGCGCGATGACGTCCATCTCCGTCGACGCGAGATGGTTGACGAGGATCGCGCCGTCGTTCGTGTGTTCGAGGAACTTTGCGGCGTCGCTCGCGAACGCCGCTTCCCCCCCGAGGTCGATCGCGCGGAGGTGCGGGAGCTTCTCCCCGGGGGCGAGCCTCGCCGTCAGCTCGCGAAAAACGGTCGGAATCGTGTGCACGACCGTGACGCGCTCGCGCTCGAGCCACCCGGCGAGTCCGGTGATCCCATCGCGGCGCATGTCGTAGGTGCACAGCGTGGCGCCGCGGAGGAAGACGCCGTGCACGCCGACGACGCACGCCCCGAAGTTGAGGGCGAACAGCATCGACATCCGGTCGCCCTCGCCGACCCCGAGCCGGCGCATGTAGGCGTCCGCGAAGAACAGCGTCGCCTCCCTCGTCTTCATCACGCCTTTGGGCGTGCCCGTGGATCCCGACGTGTAGTAGAGGCTCGCGAGTGCGGCGGGATCGACGGCGGGCATCGCGAACGACGCGTCCGGCGCCTCGTCGCCCACGATCTCGACGACGGGGCAGCGGCCGTCGGCGAGCGCGCGCGCTCGCTCGAGGAACGGGCGGTCGGCCAGCAGTGCGACCGGCTCGCAGTCGCGCAACACGAAGCGCAGCCGCTCATCGGGATCGTCGCCGTCGAGCGGCACGTAGGCGCGACCGCCACGCAATGCGGCGTTCATCGCCTGGATGCCCACCGTCTTGCGCGAGAAGAAAAGTGCGACGAAGCCCGGCCGGCCGGCAGCGGCCGTTTCGATCCGCTCGGCGATCGCACGCGTCGTCGACTCGACCGTCGCGTAGTCGAGCGTGCGGCCGTCGCCCACGAGCGCCGGCTCGCGGGGCAGCCGCCGCGCGACCTCCATGAACCGCGCATCGAACGTGCGCCGTTCCTCCGCGCCCCCCACGGTCCCTCCCCCGGGGCCTGTCTCCGCTGTCATCATATTCGGACGCTCGGGACGACGCCGTCCCGACGCTCCGGAGGTAGTCCGGCGAGGATCCGGCGCATCGCTTTCGCCAGGGCCTCGGCGAAGCGGGGCGTCGACGCGTCCAGCGCCTCGGCGTGCTTCTCGCCGACGATGAACTGCGCGGTCTCGCCCGCGTAGATCTTGCGCCACTGGGTGCGCGGCGCGAGCGCGAGCCTGTCGGCCGAGACCAGCATGCACACGGCCCCCTCGTAAGGCCTCGGCCGGTAGCGGGCGATCGCGTCCTCGATCGCGCGGGCGACGCGGATCGAGGCCTTCGCGTAGCCGGGATCGTCGAGCGGCACGGTGCCGCCGAACTCGGCGTCGCGCCCGCGCAGGCGCCTCAGGATCGCGGCGTCCGCCGCATTGGCGGCGCCGATCGTGAAGGCGCGCTCGGGGGGATCGAGCAGCAGCAGCGGCGCCACCTCCGAGCCCGTGGAGCGCAGGATGCGTGCGACCTCGATGGCGATGAAGGCGCCGATGCACAGCGCGCCGATCAGGTAGGGCCCGTGCGGCCGGACCCGGCGGATCTCGGTCGCGTAGTCGGCCGCCATCGCCTCGATCGAGCCGTGCGGCTCGCCGCCGACGAGGCCGCGGGCGCGCAGCACGTAGAGAGGCTGGTCCTCGCCGAGGAGCGCGGGCAGGCGCGGGCTCGTCGCCGGCTGCCCGAGCCGGCCGTGGACGAGGAACATCGGCGGCAGCGCTCCGGTCTCCCGCATCGGTACGAGCAACGGCGAGGCACCCTCGCCGGCGCTCGCGGCGGCCAGCCCGCGGCGGATCGCGCGGGCGACGCCCTCGACCGTCGCGTCGCGGTGCAGGTCCGGCACGTCGACGCGGTAGGCGTCGGCGATCGCGTTCAGCAGCTCGGTGGCGAGCATCGAGTCGCCGCCCGCCAGGAAGAAGTCGTCGCGCGGCCCGACGGCGTCGCGCTCGAGGAGGCGAGCGAAGAGGGCCGCGACCTCGCGCTCGATGGCGCCGGCGGGGGCCGCCGGGCGGCCGGTCGGCTCGGACGCGAGCGAAGGAAGCGCGTGCAGCGCCTGCCGATCGGTCTTGCCGGTCGCGGTCAGCGGCAGCCTGCCGAGGACGCGCCATTCGTTCGGCACCATGTACAGCGGCAGGCGCTCGGCCATCCACGCCCGCATCGAGGCGGGCTCGAGGGGCGCGCCCTCGCGCGGGACGACGAACGCGCGCAGGCCGTCCCCTTCGCTCGACGCGTCGCGCGAGGTGGCGACGACGGCGGCGCGCACGACCCCCGGGCACGCGGCGAGCGTGGCCTCGACCTCCATCAGGTCGACCGAGATCCCGTTGAGCTTGACGCGGCTGCCGCGGCGGCCGACGAAATGCAGGTTGCCTTCGGCGTCGAGGCGTCTCTGGTCGCCGCTGCGATAGTGCCGGTGGCGGGGCTCGCTCGCGTCCGCGGCGAAGGCGGCCGCGTCGAGCTCCGGTCGCCTCCAGTAGCCGGGGCTCACGTGCGTCCCCGAGACGACGATCGATCCCACCTCGCCCGCGGGGGCCGGGCTCCCGTCGTCGCGCTCGATGCCCACGCGGACACCGTCCGGGCAGCGTCCGACCGGCAGGATCGGCGTGGAGGGGAGCGGCCCGTCGTGCCCGACCACGTATTGCGCGATGCAGTCGTTCTCGGTCGCCCCGAGCTGGTTCACGAGGATCGAGCCGCGGCGCGTGAGACGCCGGAAGAGCGTGGCGTCGCTCGAGAAGGCCGCCTCGCCGGTCAGCGTGACCGCGCGCAGATGCTCGAGCCTGCGGTCCGGCGCGAGTCGCGCGGCGAGCTCGCGAAACACGGTGGGCGCGGTGGCGAGCACGGTGACGCGTTCGCGGTCGAGCCAGTCGGCGAGGCGTGCGACGCCCTCGGCGCGCATGTCGTACGCGCAGAGCGTCGCGCCGTTCGCGAGGGCGCCGTAGAGATGTCCGAGCGAGGCCGAGAACGAGAGCGCGAACGCGAGCGAGACGCGGTCTTCGGGCGAGAGGCGGAGCGCCTTCGCGTAGGCGTCGGTGAAGAACAGCACGTTGCCGAGCGTCTGCCGGACGCCCTTCGGCTGTCCGGTCGAGCCCGACGTGTAGATCAGGTAGGCGAGGTCGTCGTCTCCCGCCGCGAGGCGCGGGTCGAGGTCGGCGGCGGGCGCCACGGCTTCGACGTCGACCACCGGGCAGGCCGGGGCGAGCGCGCGCGCGCGGTCGGCGAGCGTGCGCTCGGTCAACACGATCGCAGGCGCGCAATCCGTCGCGATGAAACGCAGCCGCGCGTCCGGGTCGCGCGCGTCGAGCGGCACGTAGGCGCGGCCGGCGCGCAGCGCGCCGACGATCGAGGCGACCGTCGGGATCCTCTGCTCGAACAGGAGCAGCGCGGGCCCGGGGCGGCCCGGCGCCTCCGCGACCACGCGCGCACCGATCGACCGCGACCGCGATTCGAGCGTCGCATAGTCGATCGAGCATCCGCGTTCGACGATTGCCGGTCGTCCCGCTTCCCGGCCTGCAACGGCCAGGAACCTGGCGACGAACGTGCGCCCCCCAGCGCCTTCGCCCATGCGTCCCCCACAGACGCCATCCCCGGCCGGGAATGATAGCGTAGCCCCGGCCGCCGGGCGGACGGCCCGCGGTGGTAGGCTCGGATTCATGAGCACGCCCTTCCTTCGCCGGGCGGCTTCGAGGGGGGACCGTACGCCATGACGGGCGAAGCCGGCGCGCTCGCCGGGCTGTTCGCGTCGAGCTTCCTGTCGGCGACGCTCCTCCCCGGCAACTCGGAGGTCGTGCTGGCCGGATTGATGGCGACCCTGCCGGCGCTGCTGTGGCCCGCGGTCGCCGTCGCGACGATCGGCAACACCGCGGGAGGCATGACGTCGTGGGCGATAGGGCGGCTGCTGCCCGCCGAAGGCGGCGAGCGGCTCGCGCCGCGCGCGGTCGCGCTCGCGCGGCGGTACGGCGTCGCGGCGCTGCTGTTCTCGTGGGTGCCGGTCATCGGCGACGCGCTGTGCGTCGCGTCGGGCTGGCTGCGCCACGACTGGCGCGCGGCGACGCTCGCGATCGCGACGGGCAAGTGCGCGCGCTATGCCGCGCTCGCGGCCGGCGTGCGCCAGCTCGTCGGCTGATCGCGGCGGCGCGGGCGAACGTCGCGGGTTGAGGGACGACCGAACGTGGGAGAAGGGGAAGCCGTGAACGACGTCGCGAGGGATTCCGGCGTCGCGAGGAAGGCGCCGCTGTCCTTCGCGCAGCAGCGCCTCTGGCTGCTCGACCGGCTGCATCCGGGCGAGGCGACCTACAACGAGCCGATCGCGTTGCGCATCGCCGGCGCGCTCGACGAGGACGCGCTGCGGCGTGCGCTGAACGAGGTCGTCCGGCGGCACGAGGCGCTGCGCACGCGCTTCGTCGTCGAGGACGCGGCGCCGGTCCAGATCGTGGCTTCGGCGCTCGCGCTCGCGCTCGACGCCGAGGACCTCCGCGCCCTGCCGGACGCCGATCGCGCGGCCGAGGCCCGCCGCCGCGCCCGGCAGGAGCGCGAGACGCCGTTCGACCTCGCGCGAGGACCGCTCGTCCGCGCGCGGCTCCTGCGCCTGGACGCCGGCGAGCACTGGCTGCTCCTCACGATGCACCACATCGTCACCGACGGCTGGTCGATGGGCGTGCTGGGCCGCGAGCTCGGCGCGCTCTACGGCGCGTTCCGCGAGGGCCGTCCCTCGCCGCTGCCCGAGCTCGCGATCCAGTACGCCGACCACGCGGTCCGGCAGCGCGAGCGCATGCAGGGCGACGCGAGCGCCGCCGCGCTCGCGTGGTGGAGGGACGCGCTCGCCGACCTGCCGCCGCTCGACCTGCCGGCCGACCGGCCGCGCGCGCCGATCGCGAGCCACGAGGGACGGTGCCGGCCGTTCGAGATCGACGCCGCGCTCGCACGGCGCCTCAAGGACCTCGCGAGGCGCGAGCGCGCGACGCCGTTCATGACGCTGCTCGCCGCGTTCGAGGTGCTGCTCGCCCGCTACAGCGGCCAGCAGGACTTCGCCATCGGCGTGCCCTCCGCCGGGCGCACGAGGCCGGAGCTCGAGCCGCTCGTGGGATTCTTCGTCAACATGCTGCCGATCCGCGCCGATCTCGCCGGGCGTCCCACGTTCGTCGAGCTGCTGGGCCGCGTGAGGGCGCGCGCGCTCGACGCGTACGAGCACCAGGAGCTCCCGTTCGAGCGGCTCGTCACCGAGCTCGCGCCTTCGCGCGACGCGGCGCGCAATCCGCTGTTCCAGGTGTCGTTCGCGCTGCACCCCGCGGGCGGCGCGACTTGGCGGCTCCCGGGGCTCGTCGTCGATCCGCTCGACGTTTCCGGGAGCGAGAGCGCGAAGTTCGACCTGTCGCTCACGCTGACGGACGCGGACGGCGTCCTGCGCGGAAGCCTGGTCGGCGCCGCGGCGCTCTTCGACGAATCGACGCTCGCACGCATCGCGGAGCACTTCCGGACGCTGCTCGCTTCGATCGCGGACGAGCCGGGACAGCGCGTCGGTCGCCTCGCGCTCGCGGACGCGGGCGAGCGCGCGCGCCTCGTCGGCGCGGCGAGCTTCCCGAAGGCGCCGTATCCGGAGGACGAGCGGATCGAGCGATGGTTCGAGGCGCAGGCGGCGGCGCGTCCCGACGCGATCGCGATCGCGGCGACCGAGGCGGAGCCGCCGATCCGCTACGGCGTGCTCGACGCCCGCGCGAACCGTCTCGCACGCGCGCTCCGCCTCGACGCCTGCCCGCCGCCGCGCCGCGTCGGCGTCTTCCTCGAGCGCGGCGGCGACCTCGTGACCGCGCAGCTCGCGGCGCTCAAGGCGGGCGGCACGTACGTGCCGATCGATCCCGAGGTGCCGGCCGAGCGCATCCGCGCGATGCTCGACGACGCGTCGGTCGCGCGCGTGGTCACGACCGAGCGGCTCGCCGCACGGCTCCCCCCGGGACCTCGCGAGGTGCTCCGCGTCGATCGCGACGCCGCGCGCATCGCCGAATCGCCGCCGGCGCGCCCCGACGCGCGAGCGGACGCCGAGGAAGCCGCGTACCTGATGTACACGTCCGGCTCGACCGGACGGCCGAAGGGCGTGCTGATCCCGCACCGGGCGGTGATGCGCCTGGTCTGCGGCACCGACTACGTGAGGCTCGGTCCGGACGACGTCGTGGCCCACCTCGCGAACCCCGCGTTCGACGCCGCGACGTTCGAGATCTGGGGCGCGCTGCTCAACGGCGCGACCCTGCTGCCGATCGCGAGGAGCGTCGCCCTCGCGCCGCGCTCGCTCGCGCAGGCGTTCGCCTCGGGCGGCGTGACGACCGCGTTCGTCACGACGGCGCTGTTCAACGCGGTCGCGCGCGAGGCGCCGGCCGCCTTCCGCGGCTGCACCCAGCTGCTCTTCGGCGGCGAGGCGGTCGAGCCGCGCTCGGTGCGCGAGGTGCTGGCCGCCGGCGCGCCCGCGCGGCTCCTGCACGTCTACGGGCCGACCGAATCGACGACGTTCGCGACCTGGCACGAGGTGAGCGCGGCGGACGCCGGGAGCGCGACGATCCCGATCGGGCGACCGATCGCCAACACCGAGGTGCTGATCCTCGACGATGAGGGCGAGCCCGCCCCCGCCGGCGTGCCGGGCGAGCTCTGCATCGGCGGGCCCGGACTCGCGCTCGGCTACCTGGGGGCGCCCGAGCTCACCGCGGAGCGCTTCGTGCCCCACCCGTTCTCGCCGGACCCTTCCGCCCGGCTCTACCGGACCGGCGACCGCGCGCGCCGCCGCAGCGACGGCGCGATCGAGTTCCTGGGCCGCGCCGACCGGCAGGTGAAGCTCCGCGGGCACCGGATCGAGCTCGCCGAGATCGAGGCGGCGATCGGGGCGCTGCCGTACGTGCGCGACGCGGTCGTGCAGGTCCGCGGCGAGACGAGCGACACGCGGAGGATCGTCGCGTGGCTCGTGCCCTCCGATCCGGCCGCGCCGCCGCCTGCCGGCCTGCGCCGCGACCTCGCGCGCGTGCTGCCCGACTACATGCTTCCCGCGGCGACGGTGTGGGTGCCCGAGCTGCCGATGAACGCGAACGGCAAGCTCGACCTCCGCGCGTTGCCCGAGCCGGGCGACGTCGCACGTCCCGCCGACGGCGTCCCGGCGCCTCCGCGCGACATGTTCGAGGGCGTGCTCGTGCGCGTCTGGGAGGAGGTGCTCGGCATCCGCGGCATCGGCGTCCACGATCACTTCTTCGAGATCGGCGGCCACTCGCTGCTCGCCGCGCGGCTCGTCGACACGATCGAGCGCGAGACCGGGCTCGCGGTGCCGCTCACCTCGCTGTTCGCCGACGACACGATCGACGGCCTCGCGCGCGCGCTGCGCGAAGGCGCGAGGGACGGGGGGGCGCCGGTCGTGGAAGTGAACGCGGCGGGTGCGCGCGTGCCGTTCGTGTTCCTGCACGGCGACTTCCAGGCGGGAGGCTTCTACAGCCGCGCGCTCGCCCGCGCGCTCGGGCCCGACCAGCCGACGCTGATCGTGCATCCCCACGGACTCGCCGGCGATGCGGTCCCGGAGACGATCGAGGCGATGGCGGCCGACCGGCTGCGCGCGGTGCAGGCGATCCGGCCGGCGGGCCCCTACGTGATCGGCGGGCACTGCAACGGCGCGCTCGTCGCGTTCGAGATGGCGCGCCAGCTCATCGCCCGCGGCGAGACGGTCGCCGCGGTCGTCGCGATCGAGTCGCGCGCCCCCCGGGCCGGCGGGCCGCAGGCGGGGGACGGCGCGTACGTCAAGCTCGACGCCGCGGGCCGCGCCGCGCCGCTCCTGCCGGTGAGCCGCGCGACCGACGCCGAATTGCGCTACACGCGCGCGATCGACCGCTACGAAGGCGGGCGCTGCGACGCGCACCTCGTCGTGATCCAGGCGCACGAGTGGCGCGATCCCGCGCCCGATGCCGGGTGGTCGCGGCTCGCCCGGAGCTGGGAGGGGCACGTGCTGCCCGGAGGCCACGTGACGCTGATCACGCGGCACCTGCCCGACCTCGCGCGCACGATCCGCGACGCGATCGCGCGCGCGACCTGATCGCGGCGCGGCGAGCCTTGGCGCGTGTAGCGTCCCGCGTCCAGTATCATTCGTCAGGTTTGTCAGCCATGCGGCGGTGCGGTCCCCGCCGCTTCACGCTCCCGTCCGGCGACGCCCCCGCAACGAGCCTCCGCCCATGACAGCGAAGCCCAGCGACGCCCCGTCCTCGATGCCGATCGCGGTGATCGGCATGGCGCTGCGCGTCCCCGGTGCGACGACGACCGCGCGCCTCTGGCGCAACCTGGTGGAAGGCCGCGATTGCCTGACGCGGCTGTCGGCCGCCGCGCTGCGCCGGGCCGGGATCCCCCAGCGGACGCTCGCGAATCCCGACTTCGTGCGCTCGATCCCGACGCTCGACGATGTCGAGCGCTTCGATGCGGACTTCTTCGACCTGTCGGCGCTCGAGGCCGAGCTCACCGATCCGGCGCAGCGGCTGTTCCTCGAGTGCGCGTGGGAGGCGCTCGAGAGCGCGGGCGTGATTCCCGGCGGCGGCGGCCCGGTCACCGGCGTGTTCGGCGGGTTCGAGGGCGACTACCAGCAGAAGGTCCTGTCGCGCGTCATCGACCCGGGCCGCCACCCGGGGCTCGCGCTCCCGATGCGGATCGGGAACTCGGTGGACTTCCTCACCACGCGCGTCTCGCACCGGCTCGACCTCGTCGGGCCGAGCTTCGGCGTGATGTCCGCGTGCGCGACGTCGCTGATGGCGGTGGATCTCGCGGTGCACAGCCTGCGGCGCGGCGAGAGCGAGATCGCGCTGGCGGGAGGCGCCACGATCCTGCTTCCCCGCCTGGGCGGCTACCTCGCGTCGGTCGAGGGCATGCTCTCGCCGACCGGCCGGCTGCGGCCCTTCGACGCGCAGGCCGACGGGACGATCTTCGGGAGCGGCGTCGGCGTCGTCGCGCTGCGCCCGCTCGCCGACGCGCTCGCGGCCGGCAATCCGATCCACGGCGTGATCCTCGGGACCGGCGCGAGCAACGACGGGAACCCGCCGGGCAAGGAGAGCTTCGTCGCGCCGAGCCGCGAAGGGCAGGTCGCGGCGATCGAGGCCGCGCTGCGCGACGCGGGCGTCTCGCCGGAAACGATCGGCTACGTGGAGGCGCACGGCACCGGCACGCGGCTCGGCGACCCGGTGGAGGTCGCCGCGCTCTCGGACGTGTATCGCCGCAGCACCGGGCGGACCGGCTACTGCGCGATCGGCTCGGTCAAGGCGAACGTCGGTCACCTGCGCTGCGCCGCGGGCGTCACGAGCCTGATCAAGGCGTGCCTCGCGCTCTCGCACAGGACGCTGCCGCCGCTCGCGAACTTCGAGCGCCCGAACCCGAGGATCGACTTCGACGCGAGCCCCTTCCGCGTGGATGTCGAGGCGCGGCCGTGGATCGCGGCCCCGGCGGGGAGGCGCGCCGCGGTGTCGTCGTTCGGATTCGGCGGCTCCAACGTCCACGTCGTCCTCGAGGAGCCGCCCGCGAGGCCTCCGGCGCCCTCGGCGCGGCGATTCCATCTGCTCCCGGTGTCCGCGCGCACCGAGGCCGCGCTCGCGCGGCGGGTCGAGGAACTGCGCGCCGACCTGGACGGCCGCGCCGAGACGCCGGCGGCCGACGTCGCGCGCACGCTTCAGGTCGGACGTCGGGCGTTCGCGCATCGATCCTGCTTCGTGGCGGAGGGCGACGGGTCGGCGCGCGAGGCGCTGGACACCGCGAGGATGCTCGCGCGCGGCGTCGCGGCCGCCGGCAACGCATCCCCGGTCTTCCTGTTCCCGGGCCAGGGATCGCAGCGCTACGGCGCGGCGCGGGGCCTCTACGCGAGCGAGCCGCTGTTCCGCGGGATCGTCGACGAGTGCGCCGACGCGCTCGCGCCCGGGCTCGGCCTCGACGTGCGCGCGCTCCTGGGCTGCAGCGGCGGCGGCGAAGGGTCACCGGACGCGGCGACGGTCCTGCGCCAGACGGCGAACGCGCAGCCCGTGCTGTTCGTGCTCGAGTACGCGACGGCGCGCCTCCTGATGTCGTGGGGCGTCACCCCCGCCGCGATGCTGGGCCACTCGCTGGGCGAGGTCGTCGCCGCGTGCCTCGCGGGCGTCTTCCCGCTCGAGGATGCGCTGAAGGTCGTCGCGGCGCGCGCGCGGCTGATGCAGCGGTGCGAGCCCGGGTCGATGGCGGCGGT
Organism: Burkholderiales bacterium; assembly: GCA_046347845.1. Classification (GTDB taxonomy): domain Bacteria; phylum Pseudomonadota; class Gammaproteobacteria; order Burkholderiales; family Casimicrobiaceae; genus VBCG01. The sequence continues at coordinate 374,845 of JAXMFH010000002.1, forward strand.
CTTCCTGTCCGAGGCCGAGGTCGCCGCGCGCCTGCCCGATGCGCTCGAGATCGCGGCGGTGAACGCTCCCTCGATCATCGTCGTCTCGGGGCCGACCGACGCGGTCACGCGCTTCTGCGGCGCGCTCGAGCGGCAGGGCGTCGGCACGCAGCGCATCGAGACGTCGCACGCGTTCCATTCGCGCATGATGGAGCCGGCGCTGCACGAGTTCGCGCGCGTGCTCGCCGACGTCGCGCTCTCGCCGCCCCGCCTCCCCGTGATCTCCAACGCGACCGGGCGGCCGCTGACCGCCGCGCAGGCAACCGATCCGCGCTACTGGGCCGACCACGTCCGCCATCCGGTGCGATTCTCCGGTGGCGTGTCGTACCTGCTGACGCTTCCCGGGCCGGCGTTCGTCGAGCTGGGACCCGGGACCGCGCTTTGCGACCTCGTTCGCCGCCACGAGCCGAGCGCGCGCACCTTCCCGCTGCTGCCGCCGTCGACGCCGGCGGACGACGAGCCGAGAGCCGCGCGCGCGGCGCTCGCCGGGCTCTGGTGCGCGGGCGTGGACGTCGACTGGGCACTCGCCGCCGCCGGCGAGCGCCGGTCGATCGTTCCGCTGCCCACCTATCCGTTCGAGCGCTCGCGCCACTGGCGCGACGACGAGCACGCGCCTCCCCCCGATCCGCGCGAGACGCTCTACGAGCGGGGATTCCGCGAGGCGCCGCTCGATCACGCGGCGCGGGTCGACACGAGCCGGCCCTGGATCGTGATGGGCGCGGAGGGACCGCTCGTGGATGCGCTGCACGCGCGGATCGAGGCGATGGGCGGGCGCGTCGCGTCGCTGGTCTCCGGAGCGAGGTTCGGGTGGATCGGCGAGGGACGCTACCGCGTCCGCCCGGACTCGCGCGAGGACCTCGAGGCCGCGCTCGTCGCCGTCGCCGCCGGGGGCGGCCTGCCGCCGCGCGTGCTGCACGTCGGCTCGGTGACCGGTGCGGCCGGGCCGCACAACAGCGCCGAGGCGTTCGAGAAGGCGACCGCGAGCGGGTTCTGGTCGCTGGTCGCGCTCGCGCAGGCGGCCTACGACCGCGGCGTGAGCGACGGCCTCGACGTCGTCGTCGTCGCGGACGCGCTTGCGCGACTCGACGGCGAGCCCGGCGTGCGCCACGCCGAGAAGGCCGCCGTGCTGGGGGCGTGCCGCGACATCCCGCTGGAGATTCCGCGGCTCGCGATGCGGGTGGTCGACGTCCCGTGCACCGACGGCGCCGACGTCCCGGCCTGGCTTCCCGACGCGCTGATCCGCGAGGCCGTCGTCGCCGGAGCGCCGGCGCTGGTCGCGTTGCGGCCGGGCGCGCGGTTCGAGGAGCAGCTCTACGCGCTGCCCGCACTGCCGGAGTCGCGGCCCCGGCTGCGCGACGGCGGCGTCGTGCTGATCACCGGCGGCACCGGCGGACTGGGGCTCGCGTTCGCGCGCGTGCTCCACGACCTGTGCCGGGCGCGGCTCGTGCTGACCGCGCGCTGGACGCCGCCCCCCGAGGAGGCGTGGCCCGAGCTCGCGAAGCGCGACGACCGCATCGGCCGCGCGCTGGCCGCCGTGCTCGAGCTCAGGTCGCGCGGGGCGGAGGTCGCGATCCTCGAGGCGGACGCCTCCGACCGCGGCCAGCTCGCCCGGGCGCTCGAGGCGACGCGGGCGCGCTTCGGGGGCCTCCACGGCGTCATCCACGCGGCGGGCGCGCTGCAGCCGACGCCGGTGCTCGGGAAGACGCCGCACAATGCCGCGAGCGTGTTCGGCGCCAAGGTGCATGGCGCGTTCCACCTGGACGAGCTCCTCGCCGACGAGCCGCTCGACCTCTACCTGCCGATCTCGTCGCAGGCGTCGCAGTTCCCCGGAGCCGGCCAGGCCGACTACGCCGCCGCCAACGCGGTGCTCGACGTGCTCGCGCAGAATCGCGCCGCGCGCCACGGCGGCCTCGCGTGCGCGATCGGCTGGGGCGCCTGGCAGGAGGTCGGCCTCGCGGTGAGACGCCTGGAGCAGGAGCTCGCGGAGAGCGCGGGGCGTGCGCTCTCGCGCGGAGCGGGCGCACCGGCGCTCGAAGCCACGCCGCTCGATCATCCGGTGTTCCGCTCGCGCATGCGCGACGCGTCCGGCGCGCTCGTCTACCGCGGCGTGCTGCAGCGCGGCTTCTGGCTCGTCGACGAGCACCGGTTCGACCAGCGCCCGCTGCTCGCGGGGACGGCGACGCTGCAGCTCGCGGTGACCGCGTTCGCCGACCATTCGGCCGGTCCGGGCGCGATCGAGCTCGTGAGCGTCACGCTCGTGCGCCCGGTGTTCACCGACGAGACGGGGACCGAGATCGAGCTCGCGTTCGCGCGCACGGGCGGCGACGCGTCCGGCGACGAGTCGTTCGTGTTGCGCTCGCGCCCGCTGGGGTCGGACGGCGAGTGGCTGGTGAACGCGACCGGCGACGTGCGCCGGAGCACGGCTTCCCCGCGGGTGCCGGAGCTTCCCCCGGCGACGGCATGGGCGGGCCTCGACCCGGAGCCCAGGTTCGGGCTGGGACGGATCAAGGGCGGCCCGAGATGGGGGTGGCGGCGGTTCGTCGCCGAGCACGGCGGCCGATGGTGGAGCCGGGTGGAGCTGCCGCCCGAGTTCGCCGCCGACCTCGACGTCTTCGACCTGCACCCGTCGCTGCTGGACGGCGCCACGCAGGACGTCGGGCGCCATCTCCGCGGCGATCGGATCCCGCACACCTACGACGCGCTGCGCGTCCACGCGCGGCTCACCCCGGTCGTGTACGTCGCCACCGAGCGCAGGCGGACGGGACAGTCGGTCGCCGCGGACCTCACGATCGTCGACCCGGAAGGCCGCACGCTCGTCGAGATCGACGGGCTGGTGATGCGCCCGCTGGGGGAGTCGAGCCTCGCCCACGAGAGCGGCCAATCGGAGGACGTGGCCGCGTCGCGGGCGCTTCCGGCGCGCAGGGTCGTGGTCGCCGAGCCCGGCAACCTCGAGTCGCTGCGCGTCGTGGAGTTCGCACCGCGTCCGCCCGGGCCGGGCGAGGTCGAGATCGAGGTGCGCGCGGCGGGCCTCAACTTCCGCGACGTGCTCACTGCGCTGGGCGAGATCCCCGCCGCGCCCGAGGGACCCCTCGCGCCCGGCGGCGAGTGCAGTGGCGTCGTGCGTGCGGTGGGCGAGGGCGTCCGCCACGTGAAGCCCGGCGATCCGGTCGTCGCGATCGCGCGCGGCACGCTCGGTACGCACGTGGTCGCCCAGGCGCACGCGGTGGCGGTCATGCCGGACTCGCTCGGTTTCGCGCGCGCGGCGGGCCTGCCGATCGTGTTCCTCACCGCGCGCTACGCGCTCGAGTCGCTGGCCCGCGTCCAGCGCGGCGAGCGCGTGCTGATCCACGCGGCGGCGGGCGGGGTCGGGCTGGCCGCGATCCAGGTCGCGCGGCGGCTCGGCGCCGAGATCCTCGCGACGGCCGGCCACCCGGACAAGCGCGAGTACCTCCGCTCGCTCGGCGTCGAGCACGTGTTCGATTCGCGGTCGCTCGACTTCGTCGAGGGCGTGCGGGCCGCGACCGGCGGCGCGGGCGTCGACGTCGTGCTGAACTCGCTCGCCGGGGAGTTCATCCCGGCGAGCCTGGGCCTCCTCGGGCCGCAGGGGCGGTTCATCGAGATCGGCAAGCGCGATCTCCTCGCGGACACGGCGCTTCGCCTCGCGCCGTTCCTGCGCAACCTGACGTTCTCGGCGTTCGACCTGGGGCAGATCGTCGACGCCCGGCATCCGGGGCTGCCGTCGATGTTCGACGAGCTGATGGACCTGTTCGCGCGCGGCGAGCTGGAGCCCCCGCCCACCGCCACGTTCCCGTTCGACCGCGCCGGCGAAGGCTTTCGCCGGATGGCGCGCGCGCAGCACATCGGCAAGATCGTCTTCGAGGTGCGCGCCGACGCGTCGATGCGCGGCGCGGTCGCGAAGGCGTTCGAGGAGACCTACGGCACGGGGGTCAGCGTCGAATGGGGACGCGAGGTGTTCCGCCGCATCCTCTGCTGGAGCGAGGCGCCGTCGTACGTGCTCGCGATGGGCGCCGCCGTGGAAGGGATCGGCAGCTCGGCGACGCGTCCGCGCAGCGTGGCGGGCGCCCGGCGCGGCCGCGAGCGGCTGTCGACGCCGTACCGCGCGCCGTCGACGACGATCGAGAAGGCGCTCGCGCTGCTGTGGGAGAAGACGCTGGGCATCTCGCCGGTCGGCGTCGACGACGACTTCGTCGACCTGGGCGGCGACTCGATCGAGGCGATCCAGATCCAGCACGCGATCCGCCGCGACTTCGACACGCGCATCAAGAACACCGAGTTCCTCGCCGAACCGACGATCGCCGCGCTCGCGGCGCTGATCGCCGCACGGACGGGGCCGACGGCGGTCGTCGCCTGAGCACCGCTCCAGCGCCGCCGTGACCTCCGTGCCGCCCGACGCGACGCCGCTCCTCTGTCCGCTCGTCCGGGAAGGGGAGGGGGCGCCGTTCGTCCTCGTGCCGTCGGCGGGAACGACGCCCCTCGCGCTCGTGCGACTCGCGCGCGCGATCACGCCGCGGCGCGCGGTCTACGCGTTCGCCTACGCGGGCCTCGAGGACGAATCGCCGCCGCACCGGACGATCGAGGCAATGGCGTCCGCCTACGTCGCGGAGCTCGTCGCGCGCCTGCCCCACGGCCCGTACCTGCTGGGCGGCCATTGCTTCGGCGGCGAGGTGGCGCTCGCGATGGCGCTCGAGCTCGAGGCGCGCGGTCGCGCGGTCGAGCGGCTCGTGGTCGTCGACGCGATCGCGCCGCTGACCGTGGACGTCGTCGCGGGGCGCAGCGCCGCCGCAGCAGCGGTCGACCCGGGGCTCGAGGACCACCTCCGGCAGGTGCTGAAGGAGCTCGTCCGCCGCACGGTCGCCAGCATGCCCGCGCTCGAGCCCGCGCAGTTTGCGCGCCTGTCGGAGGTCCTCGCGCTCCACGTCGAGGCCGGCGTCGCGTTCCGCGCGCATCGGTTGCGCGCGCCGATCGACGTCCTGCGCACCGCGGACTTCCGGGAAGAGGGCCTCGAGGGCTGGGCGAGGATCGCGGCCGGCGGGCTCCGGCGCCACGACCTGCCGGGCGACACGTTCTCGATGCTCAAGGCGCCGCACGTGGACGCGGCGGGCGGCATCCTCGGCCGCGTGCTGCGGGGAGACGCGGGATGAGCGGCGACGCGCCGGCGACGCGCGCGGTGCGGCCGCGGCCGACGCTGTCGACTGCATACGCGGCGCCGCGCGACCCCGTCGAGCGCACGCTCGCGCGCTTCTGGGAGGACGTGCTGGCGGTCGCGCCGGTGGGCGTCGACGACGACTTCTTCGAGCTCGGGGGCGAATCGCTGCACGCGTTCGCGCTCATCGCGCGCGTCGCGGACGAGTGGGGCGTCGCGCTCGCGCCGCGCGACCTGTTCGCCTGCCCGAGCGTCGGCGCGATGGCGGCGGTCGTCGCGGCGAAGCGCTCGCAGCGCTGACTTCCGCCCGGGAGCCGCGCGGAGGCGCGGCGCCGAGGCCGCCTTCGTCCGGCCCGACCGGGGCCACGCTCTGTTGCACTGCGGTATGATGACCCCGCAATGGATGCCGTGGCCGACCGGTCCGTGATCGCCGGCGCCGATGCCGGCGCCGACGCGCCGCGCCTGCGCGAGATCCCGTACAACTACACGTCGTTCTCGGACCGCGAGATCGTCATCCGGCTGCTCGGCGCCGACGAGTGGCGGATCCTCGACGAGCTGCGCGGCGAGCGCCGCACCGGCCGCTCGGCGCGCATGCTGTTCGAGGTGCTGGGCGACATCTGGGTCGTCGAGCGCAATCCCTACCTGCAGGACGACCTGCTCGACAATCCGAAGCGGCAGGCGCTGCTCGTCGAGGCGCTGCGCCACCGCCTGTCGGAGATCGAGAAGCGCCGGCGGGCGCAGGCGGGAGCCGATCCGGACCGCGACGCGAAGGTCGCGCGGCTCGTCGCCGCGGCGAAGCGCGCGATCGACCGCTTCGAGGCGTCGTTCGGCGAGACCGCGGCGCTGCGCCGCCGGGTGCGCCGGGTGCTCGGCCGCCACACGCACCGCGACAACATCGCGTTCGACGGCCTCTCGCGCGTCTCGCACGTGACCGACGCGACCGACTGGCGCGTCGAGTACCCGTTCGTGGTGCTCACCCCGGACGCCGAGGACGAGGTGCGCGGCCTGGTCGAGGGCTGCATCGAGCTGGGCCTCACGATCGTCCCGCGTGGCGGCGGCACCGGCTACACCGGCGGCGCGTGCCCGCTCACGCCGCGCGCCGCCGTGATCAACACCGAGAAGCTCGAGCGGCTCTCCGCGGTGGAGCGCATCGCGATCCCCGGGCGCGCGGACGCCGTGCCGACGATCGAGGCCGGCGCGGGCGTGGTGACGCGCCGCGTGATGGAGGCCGCGGAAGCCGAGGGCCTCGTGTTCGCGGTCGACCCGACGTCGGCGGACGCGTCCTGCATCGGCGGCAACGTCGCGGTGAACGCCGGCGGCAAGAAGGCGGTCCTGTGGGGCACCGCGCTCGACAACCTGCTCGCGTGGCGAATGGTGACGCCCGACGCCGGGTGGATCGAGGTCGAGCGGCAGGACCACAACCTCGGGAAGATCCACGACGCGCCGGTCGCCACGTTCGAGGTGCGGCGGCTCGCCCACGACGGCCGCGGCGTCGTCTCGACCGAGACGATTCGCGTGCCGGGCGCGCGGTTCCGCAAGCCGGGGCTCGGCAAGGACGTCACCGACAAGTTCCTCGCCGGCCTGCCGGGCGTGCAGAAGGAAGGCTGCGACGGGATCGTCACGAGCGCGCGCTTCGTGCTGCACCGGATGCCGCCGGCGATCCGCACCGTGTGCCTCGAGTTCTTCGGCCAGGTGCGCGAGAGCGTGCCGTCGATCGTCGAGATCAAGCGCTACCTCGACGCACGCCCCGGCGGCGCGATCCTCGCCGGCCTCGAGCACCTCGACGAGCGCTACGTGAAGGCGGTCGGCTACGCGACCAAGGCGAAGCGCCACGGCCGGCCGAAGATGGTGCTGATCGGCGACATCGTCGGCGAGTCCGACGACGCGGTGGCGCGCGCCGCGAGCGAGGTCGTCCGCCTGGCGGCCCTGCGCGGCGCGGAGGGCTTCGTCGCGGTGTCGGCCGAGAGCCGCAGGAAGTTCTGGCTCGACCGCGCGCGCACCGCCGCGATCGCCAGGCACACGAACGCGTTCAAGATCAACGAGGACGTCGTGATCCCGCTCGAGCGGCTGGGCGACTACTCGGACGGGGTCGAGCGCATCAACGTCGAGCTGTCGATCGGCAACAAGCTTGAGCTCGCCGACGCGCTCGCCGCGCTGTTCGCGCGTCCCGACGCGCTGCACCTGTGGGGGCCCGAGGACGAGGTGCGGCCGCCGCAGGAGCAGGTCGACGAGCGCTTCGAGGAGGCGCGCGGCCTCGTCGCCGCGGTGCGCGCGCGCTGGCAGGACCTGCTCGACCGGATCGACGAGACGTTCCCGGCGCTGCAGAGCCACGCGACCGTCGTCTCGTGGAAGGCCGAGCTGCGCGCGCCGCTCGAGGACCTGTTCGACGGCCTCGCGTTCGCGCCGGTGGTCGCGGCGATCCGGGCGACGCACGCGCGGGTGCTCCGCAGCCGCGTGTTCGTCGCGCTGCACATGCACGCGGGCGACGGCAACGTCCACACGAACCTGCCGGTCAACTCGGACGACTACGGGATGCTGCGCGAGGCGAGCGCGGCGGTCGCGCGCATCATGGCGCTCGCGCGGAGCCTGGGCGGCGTCGTGTCGGGCGAGCACGGCATCGGCATCACGAAGCTCGAGTACCTGACCGATGACGAGCTCGCGCCGTTCGCCGACTACAAGCGCCGCGTCGACCCGGAGGGCCGCTTCAACGCGGGCAAGCTGCTGCGCGACCCGGCGCGCCCGGCCGACCTCACGAACGCGTACACGCCCTCGTTTTCGCTGATCGGCGCCGAGAGCCTGATCCTCGAGGCCTCCGAGATCGGGCGCATCGCCGAGTCGGTCAAGGACTGCCTGCGCTGCGGCAAGTGCAAGCCGGTGTGCTCGACGCACGTGCCGCGCGCGAACCTGCTCTACAGCCCGCGCAACAAGATCCTCGCGACCTCGCTCCTGATCGAGGCGTTCCTGTACGAGGAGCAGACGCGGCGCGGCGTGTCGCTGCGCCACTTCGACGAGTTCTCCGACGTCGCCGACCACTGCACGGTCTGCCACAAGTGCGAGGCGCCCTGCCCGGTCGACATCGACTTCGGCGACGTCTCGATCGCGATGCGCAACCTGCTGCGGCGCGAGGGGAAGCGCAAGTTCAGCCCGGGCACCGCCGCGGCGATGGCGTTCCTGACGGCGACCGATCCGTCGACGATCAAGGCGATGCGCGCCGGCATGATCGGGCTGGGCTACCGCGCGCAGCGCCTCGCCTACCGGCTCGCGAAGCGCACGGGCCTCGCGGGCGCCCAGGCGAAGCGGCCGCCGGCCAGCGTCGGCAAGCCGCCGCTCAAGGCGCAGGTGATCCACTTCGTCAACAAGCCGATGCCCGGCGGGCTGCCGAAGCGGACCTCGCGCGCGCTCCTCGACATCGAGGACGACGCGATCGTGCCGATCATCCGCGACCCGGCGAAGGTCTCCGAGGACGCCGACGCCGTGTTCTACTTTCCCGGCTGCGGCTCCGAGCGCCTGTTCTCGCAGGTCGGGCTCGCGACGCAGGCGATGCTGTTCCACCTGGGCGCGCAGACGGTGCTCCCGCCCGGCTACCTGTGCTGCGGCTACCCGCAGAGCGCCGCGGGCGACCACGACAAGGGCCAGGCGATCACGACGGCGAACCGCGTGCTGTTCCACCGCGTCGCCAACACGCTCAACTACCTCGACATCCGGACCGTGCTGGTGTCCTGCGGCACGTGCATGGACCAGCTCGTCGCCTACGAGTTCGAGAAGATCTTCCCGGGATGCCGGCTGCTCGACATCCACGAGTACCTGATGGAGAAGGGCGTGAAGCTCGAGGGCGTCCCGGGCGTCCGCTACATGTACCACGATCCCTGCCACACGCCGATGAAGACCTACGCGCCGCTCAGGGTCGTCGGCGAGCTGATGGGCGGGAAGGTGCCGCTGAACGCGCGCTGCTGCGGCGAGTCGGGGACGCTCGCGCTGTCGCGGCCCGACGTCTCGACGCAGGTGCGCTTCCGCAAGGAGCAGGAGATGCGCAGCGGCGCGGAAGCGCTGCGCGCCGACGGGCACGCCGGGCCGGTCAAGGTCCTCACGTCGTGCCCGTCGTGCCTGCAGGGCCTCGCGCGCTTCTCCGACGACGCGGGCACCGAGGCCGATTACGTGGTCGTCGAGATCGCGCGGCGCCTGCTCGGAGAGCGCTGGATGGAGGAGTACGTCGCGAAGGCGAACGCGGGCGGCATCGAGCGCGTGCTCGTGTAGGCGCGGCCGCCGCCCGCCGCCTCAGAGGCGCGCGGCGGCGCCTCCGACGATCGCCCCCATCGCCGTCATGCAGGCGAGCTGCACGGCGAACAGCGAGAAGCGCGCGGCGGCCGCCCGCTCGGTGGCCGGCGCGCAGACGTGCACGAGCGTCTGGCCGATGCGCGCGGCGAGGAACGCGAGCGCGAGCGCGTCGTAAGCGGCGGACGCGGGAACGCCGAGGGTCGCCCCCGTGAGGACGATCGCGCCGTAGACCGGCAGGTTCTCGACGCAGTTCATGTGCGCGCGCGTCGCCCGCCGGTACCACTCGTCCCCCTGCCCGGCGTCGGCGTACCACTCGGCCAGGGTGGCGCGGCCGGCCAGGATCCGCCGCCAGCGATAGACGCCGACCGTGAAGGCGAGCGTGGCGAGCGTCCAGCCGGCGAAGGCGAGCAGCGTCGCGAGCGCGAGGTTCGCCGGCGGCCCCATGTCCGTCACGCCGCGGTGCGCCACCGGTGCGAGCCCGCGTCGTCGGGACGCCCGAGGAACGACGCGATGCGCGCGACGATCCGCGCGGGCGACGAGAGCGCCTCGACGTGGTCGCCTCCGGGCAGGCGCTCCGCGCGCGCGTCGGGCAGCGCCGACGCGAGCAGCTCGACGATGTGCGCCGTCGGCGCACGCGTGCGCGTACCCGCCAGCAGCAGCACCGGCTGGACGATGCGCGCGCAGTCGGCGAGCGACGGCGAGTCGGCCGCGAGCGCGTCGAAGTGCGCGGCGATCGTGCCCATGCGGGCCGCCACTGCTTCCTTCGCATCGGCGCCCAGGGCCGCCCACGCCGCGGGACCGCCCCAGTAGCCCACGAAGCGCTCGGCCGCGAGCAGCGGCAGGCGGGCGCGCACCAGCCGGCGGATCGACTGTGCCGTGTCGAGCACCTCCGCGGCCGGGCGCCGCCGCCCGTAGCGGTCGAACAGCACGCGGAACATCACCGGCTCGACGGCCGCGACGCTGTGGACGGCGTCGGGGTGCTCGAGCGCGACCTTGAGCGCGATCGCGCCGCCGTACGAGTGCCCGACCAGGTGGACGCCGCCGCGGACCGAGCGCGCGAGCCCCGCGACGAGCGCGGCGTCGGCCGCGACGACCGAGGGCCGCTCGAACGGCGGCAGCGGCCCCCGGCCGTGGCCGGAGAGATCGGGCGCGATCACCTCGCGCGAGCCGAGCAGGGCGAGGGCGAGCGGCTCCCACTGCCGGCCGCTCGCGCCGCTCGAGTGCAGCGCGATCACCGGCGCGCCGCGCCCGCTCCTCGCGGGCAGGAAAGGGCGAATCGTCATGGAGGTTCCTCCGGTCGTCAGTGGCGGTGGACGACGTGCGGGCCCTCCTCGGGACGCGGAGCGTCGGACGGCCGCCGGACGGCGCGGCGCGACGACAGGAACGCGTCGTGCTCGTACCAGCCGCCGACCGGGACCGGCCGGGCGGCGCGCGAGCGCGCCGCCTCGTGCCGATGCGCGAGCCACCGCGCGATCGCGCCGCGCAGGCGCGTCCACCACGGCCCGTCGCCGACCTGCGCGAGCGGGGGCCGATACGTCGAGGCGTGCGCGGCCATCGCGGGCTCCCTTCAGGCCAGGATCGGCGCGAGCGCCGCCTGGATCCGCTCGCCCTGCGCCGGCGTGATCATGTCGCCGAGGAGCTTGCCGAACCGCGGCTCCTGCACGCCCGACCCGATGAACTGCCAGCGGTAGGCGGCCTTCATCGTCTCGGCGACGCGTTTCGCCTCGTCGACCGCGAGCGGACGGCCGAGGATCTCGAGGAAGTAGTGCGTGTCGGCCGCGGCCTGTTCGCACACGATCCCGTCGACCGCGCCGACGAGCGCGATCAGGTCGTCGACGGCCGCGTCGCGCTCGTCGGGCGCGAGCCGCTCGTTCTCGCGCGTCCACTCGAGCTCGTCGAGGATCGCGTGCTGCGACTCCTCCTTCCAGTGGAACAGCAGCACGTCCTTGAACAGCGGCGACAGCGTGTCGTCGGGGTCGACGCTCGCGCGGTAGTGCGCCTGCGTGAAGAGCTCGATGTCGCAGGTGAGCGCGAGCACCGCCCAGGTCGACTTCGACAGCACGGCGCGCGCGACGGCGTCCGGGTCCGGCAGGAACCCGTAGCCGGGAGGCATGCCCTGCGCGATCATCTTCTCGAGCCGCCGGAACAGCGCCTGGTGCTTGAGCTCCTCGTCGGTCATCCGCACGAGCGCCTCGAGCGCGACCTGGTCGCCGAGCCAGTGGTCGCGGCTCACCTCGAGGACCTTGGCGCCGATGAAGCGCTCCGCGAGGCCGAACATGTTCGTGTAGCTGCGCCCCTGGACCTGCGAGTAGAGGCGCTGCTCGGCGCCGGAGAGGAACGGCAGCCGGTCGACCAGCGTGAGGCCGCGCGGCAGGAACGTGCGCGAGAAGTCGAACTCGCGGCCGCGGATCACGTCGCGGTCGATGTCCCAGCGGACGCGCTTGCTGACCTCGACGCACTTCGCGTAGCGGGCGCCGTCGACGTGGGGCTGCAGGCGTTGCGCGGCCTGGGCGGCTTGCGTGGCTTGCACGGCTTGCGTGGGTTGCATGGCTTGCATGGCGGTACTCCTCGTTTCGGGGGTGGACGGACGGTTGACGGTCGTGTCCTCGCCGAAGCCGTTGGCCGCGCGGGCGTGGCGCGCCCAGGCGTCGAGCTCGTCGCGGGACGTCGTGTCGAAGGGCGCTTCGCGTCGCATGGCGGTCTCCGGATCGGGTCGGGGCCGCCGCGGGGGCCGGGGGATCCGGTCGCGGCGGCCGTTGCGGAGCGAAGTCTCCGCCGCGCCGGTAACCGTTTTCGTACGCCCGCGAAACGGTATGTTGTCGCTTTGTTTCCGGAGCGCCGCGACGCCGGATCCCTGTCTATACTTCCGCGTCGAGGGGGAGGACCCGCAGCGATGACCGACGCCACTCGCGTCCTGATCGTCGAGGACGACCCGCAGATCCGGGCGATGCTCGCCGAGTACCTCGCGCCGCACGGCTTCGACGTGGCGGCGGCGGGCAACGGCGCCGAGATGCGCGCGCGCCTCGAGGCCCGGGTCCCGGACGTCGTGCTGCTCGACGTCGCGCTGCCCGGCGAGGACGGGCTGTCCATCGCGCGCTACCTGCGCGAGCGGCACGACGTGGCGATCATCATGGTCACCGGCGCCGCGGACGTCGTCGACCGCGTCGCCGGCCTCGAGGTCGGCGCGGACGACTACGTGACCAAGCCCTTCGACCTGCGCGAGCTCCGCGCCAAGATCAAGAGCGTGCTGCGGCGCCGCGGGGCGCCGGCGCGGCCGTCGCCGGACGTCGCGGCCGGGAGCCCCGCCCGCGTCGCGATCGGCGACCTCGCGCTCGACCTCGGCGCCAGGGCGCTCGTCGACGCGGCGGGGCGCGAGATCCCGATCACGGCGATGGAGTTCGACCTGCTCCGCGTGTTCGCCGAGCGGCCGAACCAGGTGCTCTCGCGCGACCAGCTCCTCACGCTCACGCGAAACCGCGAGTGGGAGCCTTTCGACCGGTCGATCGACATCCGGATCGCGCGCCTGCGGCGGAAGGTGGAGCCGGACCCCGATCGCCCGCAGCTGATCCGGACGGTCCGGGGGGCGGGCTACATGTACGTGCCGCCGCGCCGGGGCTTGTAACCGGGACGTTTCAATCGTTTCGGGCGCGTAATCCCGGTTGGTCGGGCCGGGAGGCGCCGCTAGACTGGGGCCGGAAGGAGGCCCGCCGATGAAGCCCGACGACAGCCCGCTGCTCGACGCGCGATCGACGCTGCAGCAGATCGCGGACAACGCGTCGCTCGCCGTCTACGCGAAGGACTTCGACGGCCGCCTGCTCTTCGTCAACCGGGAGTTCGAGCGGATCGCCGGCCGTCCGGCCGAGGCGATCGTCGGCCGCCTCGACACCGAGATCTTCCCGGCCGCGACCGCCGAGGGATTCCGCCGCAACGATCGCCGCGTGCTCGAGGAGCTGCGCACGCTCGAGTTCGAGGAGCCGGTCGAGGTCGCCGGCCAGAAGCGCGTCTACCTGTCGCAGAAGTTCCCGCTGCTCGACGCCGGCGGGCGCGCGTACGCGGTGTGCGGCGTCTCGACCGACATCACCGCGCGCAAGCGCTCCGAGGAGGCGCTGCGCGCCGCGGCCACCGCGGTGTCGGTCGAGGGCGGCGAGAACGTGTTCGCCACGCTCACGCGCGCGGTCGCCGCGATCCTCGACGTCGACGTCGCGTTCATCGCGGTCTTCGACGAGGACGCGCCCGGCCGGGTGCGCACGCTCGCGGCGATGCTCGACGGCACGATGCTGCGCAACTTCGAGTACGAGCTCGAGGGAACGCCCTGCGCCCGGGTCGTCGGCCGCGCGTTCCGGATGGTCGAGAGCGGCGTGCGCCGGGAGTTCCCGCCCGGCACGCTCTTCGAGGTGAAGGGCATGGACGGCTACGCGGCGTTCCCGCTCAACGACTCGGCGGGCCGGCCGCTCGGGCTCATCGCGACGATGGACCGCGCGCCGATGCGCGACGCGCTGCTCGCCGAATCGCTGCTGCGGATCTTCGCGGCCCGCGCCGTCGCGGAGATCGAGCGCGCCCGGGGCGAGGCGGCGCTGCGCCGCTCCGAGGCGAGCTACCGCGCGGTGTTCGAGGCCACCGAGGACGCGATGTTCATCCACGACTGGGACAGCGGCGCGATCCTCGACGTCAACCCGAAGGCGTGCGCCGTCTACGGCTACTCGCCCGAGGAGTTCCGGACGCTCGGCCTCGGCGCGATCAGCGCCGGCGAGCCGCCCTACACGGCCGCGCACGCCGCGCACCACATCGCGCGCGCGAAGCGCGGCGAGGTCGTCGTGTTCGAGTGGCACCGCCGCAACCGCGACGGGACGCTGCACTGGGACGAGGTGTGCCTGAAGGCGGTCGAGATCGCGGGCAGGCCGCGCGTGCTCGCGTGCACGCGCGAGGTCACCGCGCGCAAGGCCGCCGAGCAGGCGCTCCGCGAGAGCGGGGAGCAGTACCGCGCCATCTTCAACACGGCGGTCGACGGCCTCGCGCTGTGGGACGCCGGCGGCCGGGTCGTGGACGCCAACGCTTCGTTCCTCGCGATGTTCGGCCGGTCGCGCGATGGGAGCGGCGACGGCGTCGTCGTTCCGGACGCGCTGCGCGACTACTGCCGCGACCGGCTGGCGTCGGTCCTCGCCGGCGAGGCCTGTCGCACCGAGCTCCGCGTCGGCCGTAGCGACGGATCGCTGTTCGACGTCGAGGTTCGGGGCGTCGCGATGCAGTACCGCGACCGGCCCCACCTGCTCGCGATCGTCCGCGACCTGACGCCGCAGCGCGAGGCCGAGCGCGCGCGTGCCGAGCTCGAGGACCGGCTGCGCCAGGCGCAGAAGATGGAGGCGATCGGCCGGATGGCCGGCGGCATCGCGCACGACTTCAACAACCTGCTGACGACGATCCTGGGCTACGTCACGCTCGCCGCGGACGCCTCGGCCGACGCGCGCATCCGGCGCTACCTCGAGGAGGCGCGCTCGGCGTCGGACCGCGCGCGCGACCTGATCGCGCAGCTGCTCGCCTTCAGCCGCGGGCGCCGCGGCCATCCGCGCGCCGTCGCGCTCGACACGGTGGCGGGCGAGGTGATCCGGCTCCTGCGCTCGTCGTTCCCGTCCAGCGTGACGATCGCGGCCGACGTCGCGCCCGGGACGCCGCCCGCGATCGTCGATCCCGTGCAGCTCGAGCAGGTCGTGCTCAACCTCTGCATCAACGCCCGCGACGCGATGCGCTCGCGCGGCGAGATCCGGGTGCGGATCGGAGGCGCGCGCCTGGGCGCGGAGGCGTGCACGAGCTGCCGCGGTCCGGCGTCGGGCGAGTGGGTCGAGCTGTCGGTCGAGGACACGGGGCCCGGGGTGCCGCCCGGCATCCGCGAGCGGATCTTCGAGCCGTTCTTCACCACGAAGGACGCCGGGCAGGGAACCGGCATGGGGCTCGCGACCGTGCACGGCATCGTGCACGGGCACGGCGGGCACGTGCTCGTCGACCGCGGGCCCGAGGGCGGCGCGCGATTCCGCGTGCTCCTGCCTGCGGCCCCGGAGGCCGCGGACGTCGACGGCGCCGAGCGCGGCCCCGCCGCGGGGTTGCCGCGCGGGAGGCTCGAGGGCCGCGTCCTGCTCGTCGACGACGAGCCGGCGGTCGCGGGGTTCATGACCGAGCTCCTCTCCCAGTGGGGGCTCGCCGTCCGCTCGTTCCTCGAGCCGCGCGCCGCCCTCGAGGCGCTCCGCGAGGACCCCTCGTCCGCGGACCTCGTGCTTTCGGACTTCACGATGCCCGGCATGACCGGGCTCGAACTGGCGCGCGAGTGCCGCACGCTGCCGGTGCGGGCACCGGTGGTGCTCTACACCGGCTATGCGGAGAGCACCCCCCGGGGCGCGCTGGACGCGGCCGGCGTGGCGGCGCTCCTGCACAAGCCGGTGGATCCCGGCGCGCTCTTCGCCACGCTGCGAGCCCTGCTCGGACGGACCGGTTAGCGCGCCGCGCGGCGCGGACCCGCCTTGACGGGCGTCGCGAGCGGCGGGATCGACGCGTGGGTGCGCGTCTGCACCTGGCGCGCCCAGAGCGTTTCGGTCTGCGGCGGCGCGTCGATGACGATCCACGGCAGGCCGACGCCGAAGGCGAGTGAAACGAGCACCGCGGCGACGGCGATCGCGATCGCGCGGCGCACCGGCTGGGAGGGGCAGTACGAGCAGTTGGTGTCGTGGTTCATGGTCGCTGTTGTTGTTCTGGCATCTCGGGGTTCGGGGAGGGCTCCCCGGGCCGCCTGGGGGCCGGGAGCCGCCGTCCAATGGCGTTACGATGCGCCTTCGCCCTGCCCCGCGGCGACGGAACTTGCCGGTGTTGCAGTGCGGAAAATTCGCGCAACCCCGGCGGCCGGGCGCACCCTCCGGACGGTGCGCTACGCCGGTCGGGCGGCCCCCCGCCCGGATATGCCGTTGTGCTATAAAGTCCCGATGGACGCGGCGGCGCGACACTCCGACCGGATCGACGGCAACCGCGCCGGCGGCGGGGGGGCGCCATGGCCATGACCTCCGAAGCGGGCGTGCCCGCGACGCCGGCAGGCGGCCCCGTGCTCCCGGCCGAAGTCCCCGCCGCCTCGCCGCCGGGCGGCAAGGTCTCGCTCGCGTTCGCGGACGCCGAAGGCGCGGCGCGCTGGGCGGACGCGCTGCCGTTCGCGACCGTCGGTCAGGCCTGGGAGGGTCTCGTGGGCCAGATCCGCGCGGTGACGGCCGCGGGATTCTCCGCCCGCGAGCGGGCGACGATCGTCGAAGTGCTGCGCGAGCCCGTCGGCCACCTGCACACCGAGCTCGCGCGCCGCTACGCCGGCAAGCCCCAGCCAGCCATCGGGCGCGAGCGCGAGGCGGCCGAGCAGGCGATCACGCTCTGGCAGACGATCTGGGAGCTCTACTCGAGCTGCCTCAAGCCGCTGCTCGAAGGCGATCCCGAGCTCGCCGGCGTCAAGGCGAAGCTGCTGCAGCGCGGATTGCACGTCGGCAAGCAGCTCGTGCTGGTGCACGGGCTCGCCCGCCGCGTGCCGCCTTCGTCGCTGTGGCAGGAGCTCCACGCGTACTACCGGCTGGCGGAGATGCTCGACTGCGCGGTGACGGCCGTGTCGGACGACTCGACGCCCAACGCGGTCGGGATCTCCTGCTACTCGACCTACAGCCACGCGATCCTGCTCGCGCTGGCCGATCCGTGCTCGATGACGGTACGGCAGATCGAGCTCGCGGACCGCTGGCTCGCGCAGTGGGCGCGCAAGGTGTTCCCGTACGCGCAGCAGCGCGAGACCGAGGGGCCGGTGATCGTGGTCGACCTCGACGGCGGCTCGCCGGGGGCGCTCGTCGCGAGCGCGCCGCCCGCGACGGGCCCGTCGTTGCGATTCGGCTACCCGGGGAAGCTCGCGACCAGCGTGCGGGGTCGCCTCAAGCGTCTCGCGGGCGGCGCGACGCCCTCCGAGCTCGGGCTCGGCAGCGACCCGACGCCCGAGCAGTGCGTCGCGCTGCTGTCGCATCTGGACGCCTGCTGGTACCAGGCGCAGCGTCGCGACGACTCGGCGCACGCGGCGATCGACGCGTGCGGCGGCGGCGTCCCGGGCGTGTACTTCCGTGTCGCCGGCCGGACCTTCGACCGCCAGGACCCGCTCGGGCGGCTGTCGTACGCGAACTCCCAGCACCTCGCGACGCTGGGCGCGCTCACCGACTACGACCGCCACAAGGAGGATGCCGAGCGCCGCTGGCCCTGGGAGCGGCTCGAGGGACGCTACGGCTGGCGCGAGGCGCACGTGACGCGCGCCGCGCCGACGCAGCATCGCTGGTTCCTCGAGCAGCTCGTCGTCGTCCGCGACGAGGAGCGCACGCGCCTGGGGACGGTGTCGCGCCTCTCGCTCGACGGCGGCGGCGTGCTCGACGTGACGATGAAGCTGTGGCCCGGCGCTCCAAAGACGCGCGCGATGCGGCCGTTCACGACCGCGACCTCCGAGGATCCGCCGGTGCCCTCGATCCTGCTCGGCGAGTCGGAGGAGGAGCCCGCGTCGCTCGTCGTCCCGCCCCGGACGTTCTCGCCGGGGCGCGTGCTGCGCTCGATGGACGCGGGCCCCGAGCGCACCTACAAGCTCACGCGCCTGATCCAGCGCGGGGCCGACTTCGAGCGCGTCGCGTTCGACGAGTCCTGATCAGGACAAGACCGGGGTCAGATTCGAATCCGACCCCGGCCTGCATGAACCGCCTCGCGGCCGCATCCAGCCCCTACCTCCGCCAGCACGCCGGCAACCCGGTCGACTGGCACGAGTGGGGCGACGAGGCGCTCGCGCTCGCGCGCACGCTCGACCGGCCGATCCTGCTTTCGGTCGGCTACGCGGCCTGCCACTGGTGCCACGTGATGGCGCACGAGTCGTTCGAGGACGCCGACGTCGCGCGCGCGATGAACGCGCACTTCGTCAACGTCAAGGTCGACCGCGAGGAGCGCCCGGATCTCGATCGCATCTACCAGACCGCCCACGCGCTCCTGACGCGCCGCTCCGGCGGGTGGCCGCTCACGATGTTCCTGACGCCGGACGGAACGCCGTACTTCGGCGGCACCTATTTCCCGAAGCACGCGCGCCACGGGCTGCCCGGCTTCCTCGACCTCGTGCCGAGGATCGCCGCGGCGTATCGCGAGCAGGGGCCGGCGATCGCCGAGCAGAGCGAGCGGCTCGCCGAGGCGATGCGCACGCTCGAGCCGGACGACGGCGGTGCGCTCCCGCGCGGGGCCGACGCCGCCGCGCTCGCCGGTCTCGAGCGCACGTTCGATCCGCGCCACGGCGGCTTCGGGGGCGCGCCCAAGTTCCCGCACCCGTTCGAGCTCGACTTCTGCCTGCGGAGGCACGCGCGGACCGGCGACGCCGAGGCGCTCTCGATCGTCGCGACGACGCTCGACCGGATGGCGGACGGCGGCATCCACGACCATCTCGCGGGCGGCTTCTGCCGCTACAGCGTCGACGCGGAGTGGACGATCCCGCACTTCGAGAAGATGCTCTACGACAACGGCCCGCTGCTCGCGCTGTACGCGGAGGCCGCCCTCGTCACGGGCAACGCGCGCTACGCCGGGGTCGCACGCGGCATCGCCGGATGGATGGCCGCCGAGATGCGCGCGGACGACGGCGCGTTCCACGCGAGCCTGGACGCCGACAGCGAGGGCGAGGAAGGCCGGTTCTACGTCTGGACGCCCGGCGAGGTGCGCGACGCGCTCGCGCCCGGCGAGTGGGCGGTCGTGCAGCGCCACTACGGGCTCGACGGGCCGCCCAACTTCGAGGGCCGCGCGTGGCACCTCCGCGTCGTGCGCCCGCTCGCCGACGTCGCGCGCGAGCTCGGGATCGACGAGGCCGCTGCGGCGACGCGGCTGCGCGAAGCGAAGCGCCGGCTCCTCGAGGCGCGCGCGCGCCGCGTGCGCCCCGGCCTCGACGACAAGGTGCTCACGAGCTGGAACGCGCTCGCGATCGCCGGCCTCCTGCGCGCCTCGCGGGCGCTGGGCGACGACGGCTTCGCGGCGATGGCGCACGCGGCGATCGACGCGCTGAAACGCACGGTCTGGCGCGGCGGCCGGCTCCACGCGACGCGCCGCGGCGGCGAGCCGGCGCTGCCGGGCTACCTCGACGACCACGCGTTCCTGCTCGACGCGCTCGTCGAGGCGATGCAGACGCGCTTCCGGCCCGACGACTACGCGTGGGCGATCGAGGTCGCCGACGCGCTCCTCGACCGGTTCGAGGACCGCGAGCGCGGCGGCTTCTGGTTCACGGCGCACGACCACGAGCGGCTGTTCCACCGCACGATGCCTGGCCACGACGACGCGACGCCATCGGGCAACGGCGTCGCCGCTCGCGCGCTCGTGGCGCTCGGCCATCTCGCGGGCGTTCCCCGCTACGTCGAGGCGGCCGGGCGCGCGGTCCGCCGGTTCGGGCCGTCGATCGGCGAGTCGCCCGGCGGCTATTCGACGCTCCTCGGGGCGGCGCACGGCCTCGAGCACCCGCCGACGCTCGTGATCGTCGCGGGCGAACCCCGCGAGGCGGACCGCTGGGAACGGGCGCTCCGGAGCGCCTGGCGGCCGTCGGTGCACGTCTATCGCCTCCCCGCGGCCGGGGCCCCGGAGGCGCTCGTGAAGGGCGCCGCGCCGGCCGCCGGCGCCCGCGCCTGGGTCTGTCACGACATGACCTGTCGGCCCCCCGTCGATGCCCTCGACGCCGTCGAGGGCTTGCTGCGCGAGAGGGGATCCGGTTGATTCGGGTCAACGCGGGGACCGGCCGATCCGTTGGAGACTCCGGCAGCCGGCGCCCCGCGAATGGCGGGGGTGACGCGGTTCCAGTAACATAGTGCGGTTTCAACCCCCGCTTTGGAGAACTGATCCATGAAGGTTTCGATGCTGGTCCTCGCCGGTGCCGCGCTCGTCGCGGCCGGCGCCGCGCAAGCCGACGACGACGCCAAGGCCCTGCTGCAGAAGTCGGGCTGCACGGCGTGCCACGCGATCGACAAGAAGCTCGTCGGTCCCGCCTACAACGACGTGTCGACCAAGTACAAGGGCGACGCGGGCGCCGCCGCGAAGCTCGCCGAGAAGGTGAAGAAGGGCGGCTCGGGCGTCTGGGGTCCGGTGCCGATGCCGCCGAACACGAACGTCAAGGACGACGACATCAAGAAGATGGTCGCGTACGTCCTGGCGCTCAAGAAGTAAGCGCCCGCTTCGCCGAAAAAGCCGGCCGCAGGCCGGCTTTTTCTTTTTAGTCGCCCGACGCCCCTCCCAACGCCCGGTCCTTTGCGGTACATTTCGCCCCGCTCCCCGCAGGAGAGCGCGCCGGCCGCCGGGAAGCGGCCGACGCCGCCGAAGGCGTAATCCCCGAAGATCGCTCAGGCAGAAGGACTGCGGGAAGGACGAGCCATCTGGAGAGCGGTCGCGCGGCCCGCCGGCAACCCGGCGGACGCGGCGGCCCACCGAAGGGGCACCCGGCGCGCGGGACGGTCGCCGGCAATCTCTCAGGTAAAAGGACAGACGGGGCGGAACGGCGTCGCGCCGTGCCGCCCTCGTTTCGCTGTCCCGACGCCGGAGGTCGCCGTGCCGAAGACCACGCCCCTGAACGCCGTCCACCGTGCCGCGGGTGCTCGCATGGTCGATTTCGGCGGATGGGACATGCCGCTGCACTACGGCTCGCAGATCGACGAGCATCACGCGGTGCGGCGCGACGCGGGCATGTTCGACGTGTCGCACATGCGCGTCGTCGACGTCGAGGGCCCCGGCGCTCGCGCGTTCCTGCGCGCCGCGGTCGCGAACAACGTCGACAGGCTCGCGGTGCCCGGCAAGGCCCTCTACACGTGCATGCTCGCCGAGAACGGCGGCGTGCTCGACGACCTGATCGTCTACTTCCTGCGCGAGGACTTCTTCCGCCTCGTCGTGAACGCGGCGACCGCCGAGGCGGACATCGCGTGGCTCGGGGGCCTGCGCGACCGCCGCGCGCCGTCGCTCGGGCTGCGGCCGCGCACCGACCTCGCGATGATCGCGGTGCAGGGACCGAACGCGCGCGCGAAGGTCTGGACGGCCCTCCCGGGCAGCGAGGCGGCGACCTCGGCGCTCAAGCCCTTCTCGGCGACCGCGTCCGGCGACTTCTTCGTCGCGCGCACCGGCTACACGGGCGAGGACGGGTTCGAGATCGTGATGCCGGCCGCGCGCGCCGAGGCGACCTGGAACGCGCTCGCCGCCGCCGGCGTGAAGCCCTGCGGCCTCGGCGCCCGGGACACGCTGCGCCTCGAGGCCGGCATGAACCTCTACGGCCAGGACATGGACGCGCGCACCTCGCCGCTCGAGGCGGGGCTCGCGTGGACGGTGGACCTCGAGAGCCCGCGCGACTTCGTCGGCAAGACGGCACTGCTCGCCGCGGCGCCCGCGCGAGCGCTCGTCGGGCTCGTGCTGCTCGACGCGGGCGGCGTGCTGCGCGCGCACCAGGCGGTGAGCACGGCGCGCGGCCCGGGCGAGGTGACGAGCGGGACGTTCAGCCCGACGATGGCGCGCTCGATCGCGCTCGCCCGCGTGCCCGCCGGCGTCGCGCCCGGCGACGTGGTCGAGGTCGAAGTGCGCGACAAGCGCCTCCGCGCGCGAGTCGTCAAGCCGCCGTTCGTGCGCAACGGCGCCGTCCGCGTCAGCGTCGACTGAGCCGATGTCTCCCGTCGCGATCCGCCCGCTCGCGCCGTCCGACCTGGACGCGTACCGGGCGCTGCGCCTGCGCGGGCTCGCCGAGCACCCGGAGGCGTTCACGTCGAGCGCCGCCGAGGAGGCGGGCAGGCCGCCCGACGCGCTCGCGCGGAGGCTCGCAGCCGATCCCGCGCGCCCGCACGACGCGGTGTTCGGCGCGTTCGACGGCACCGCGCTGGTCGGCCTGTGCGGCATCGACGTCGACATGCGCGAGAAGGTTCGCCACAAGGGGCACGTCTTCGGCATGTACGTGCCGGTCGAGCGCGCGGGCCAGGGCATTGCCGGCGCCCTCGTCGAGCGCGTGATCGCGCACGCCCGCGCGGCGGGCCTCGCGCAGCTCGTGCTCACGGTGACCGCGGGCAACGACCCCGCGCGCCGCGTCTACGAGCGCGCCGGCTTCGCCGTGTGCGGCCGCGAGCCGCAGGCGGTGCGCGTTGGCGGCCGCGCGCACGACAAGCTCGCGATGATCCTTTTCCTGTCCTCGGCGCGCGCGCCGCGCGCCTGACTTCCACCCCCGGAGACGCTCGTGAACATTCCCGCCCATCTGCGCTACACCTCGAGCCACGAATGGCTGCGCCGCGAGACCGACGGCACGATCACCGTCGGGATCACCGACCACGCGCAGGCGGCGCTCGGCGACCTCGTGTTCGTCGAGCTCCCCGCCGTCGGCCGCAAGGTCGCCGCGGGCGAGGCCTGCGCGGTCGTCGAGTCGGTGAAGGCCGCCTCCGACGTCTACGCGCCGATCGGCGGCGAGATCGTCGCGCGCAACGACGCGGTGCCTTCCGCGCCCGAGACGGTGAACCAGGACGCCTACGCTGCGTGGCTGTTCCGCATCAAGCCCGCCGATCCCGCCGCGATGGACGCGCTGCTCGACGCGCGCGGATACCAGGCGGTGATCGGCGACTGACCCCGCGCCGCCCCTCGCCAGGACCCCTCCCCCATGACCGCTCCCGCCTCCCCCCGCCCCACGCTCGCCGCCCTCGAGCGGCGCGACGAGTTCGCCGCACGCCACATCGGCCACGGCGAGGACGACCAGCGGGCGATGCTCGACGCGCTCGGATTCGCGTCGCGCTCCGCGATGATCGACGCGATCGTCCCGTCGGCGATCCGCAGCCGCGCCCCGCTCGCGCTCCCCGGACCGGTCCCCGAGCACGAGGCGCTCGCGCGCCTGCGCGCCGTCGCCGCGAAGAACCGCGTGCTGAAGTCGCACATCGGGCAGGGGTACTACGGCACGATCACGCCGGGCGTCGTCCTGCGCAACGTCCTCGAGAATCCCGCCTG
Organism: Burkholderiales bacterium; assembly: GCA_046347845.1. Lineage (GTDB taxonomy): Bacteria > Pseudomonadota > Gammaproteobacteria > Burkholderiales > Casimicrobiaceae > VBCG01. The sequence continues at coordinate 398,324 of JAXMFH010000002.1, forward strand.
GTACACGGCCTACACGCCCTACCAGCCCGAGATCTCGCAGGGGCGCCTCGAGGCGCTCCTCAACTACCAGACGATGGTGTGCGACCTCGCCGGCATGGCGATCGCGAACGCGTCGATGCTCGACGAGGCGACCGCCGCGGCCGAGGCGATGGCGCTCGCCCTTCGCGTGACGAAGTCGGCGAGCCGCACGATCTACGTCGCCGACGACGTGTTCGCGCAGACGGTCGACGTCGTGCGCACGCGCGCCGAGCCGATCGGCGTGACGGTGGCGACCGGCCCCGCGGAGGGCGCCGCCGCGGTCGACGCGTTCGCCGTGCTGCTGCAGTTCCCCGGCGCGGGCGGCGAGGTGCGCGACCTCGCGAAGGTCGCCGAGGCGGTGCGCGCGCGCGGCGGCTTCGTGATCGTCGCCTCCGACCTCCTGGCGCTCACGCTGCTCAAGCCGCCCGGCGAGTGGGGAGCGGACGCGGTCGTCGGGTCGGCGCAGCGCTTCGGCGTGCCGATGGGCTACGGCGGCCCGCACGCCGGCTTCCTCGCGACGCGCGACGAGCTCAAGCGCTCGATGCCCGGGCGCCTGGTCGGCGTCACGATCGACTCGCACGGCGACCCGGCCTACCGCCTCGCGCTGCAGACGCGCGAGCAGCATATCCGCCGCGAGAAGGCGACGTCGAACATCTGCACCGCGCAGGTGCTGCTCGCGGTGATCGCGAGCATGTACGCGGTCTACCACGGCTCCGAGGGCCTCGCGCGGATCGCGCGTCGCGTGCACCGGCTCGCGGCGATCCTGAAGGCGGGGCTTTCGCGGATCGGCCTCGGGGTGCGCACGCGCGCGTTCTTCGACACGATCGTCGTCGACACCGGCGCGAGGACCCGCGCGGTGCACGACGCGGCGCTCGCGCACGGCGTCAACCTGCGCGCGATCGACGCCGCCTCGGTCGGCGTGTCGCTCGACGAGACGACGACCGCGGCCGACGTCGAGCGCCTGCTCGCCGTCTTCGCGGGGGGCGTTGCCGTCCCGAGCGTCGCCGACCTCGACGCCATGGCGGACGACGCCCTGCCCGCTTCGCTCGTGCGCACCTCGCCCTTCCTCACGCATCCGGTGTTCGCGCGCCACCGCACGGAAACCGAGATGCTGCGCTACCTGCGCAGGCTCGCCGACCGCGACCTCGCGCTCGACCGGGCGATGATCCCGCTGGGCTCGTGCACGATGAAGCTCAACGCCACCGCCGAGATGATCCCGGTCACGTGGCGCGAGTTCGCGCACCTGCACCCGTTCGCGCCGACCGACCAGGCCGCGGGGTACCTCGAGCTGATCGGAGGCCTCGAGCGGATGCTCGCGGAGGCGACCGGCTACGACGCGGTGTCGCTGCAGCCGAACGCGGGCTCGCAGGGCGAGTACGCGGGCCTCCTGATGATCCGCGCGTGGCACGCGTCGCGCGGCGAGTCGCGGCGCGACGTCTGCCTGATCCCGGCCTCGGCGCACGGCACGAATCCGGCCTCCGCTCACATGGCCGGCATGCGGGTGGTCGTCGTCGCGTGCGACGAGGCGGGCAACGTCGACCTCGCGGACCTCGAGGCGAAGGCCGCGCAGCACGCCTCCGAGCTCGCGGCGATCATGGTGACCTACCCGTCGACGCACGGCGTGTTCGAGGCGGGCATCACGCGCGTGTGCGAGATCGTGCACGCGCACGGCGGGCAGGTGTACGTCGACGGCGCGAACCTGAACGCGCTCGTGGGCCTCGCGGGCCCGGGTGCGTTCGGCGCCGACGTGTCGCACCTCAACCTGCACAAGACGTTCTGCATCCCGCACGGCGGCGGCGGGCCCGGCGTGGGGCCGGTCGCGTGCAAGGCGCACCTCGCGCCGTTCCTGCCGGGCCACCGCGCGATGCCCGCGAACGCGCCGGGCGCCGGTGCGCCGGGACGGGCGATCGGCGCCGTGGCGGCCGCGCCGTTCGGCTCGGCGTCGATCCTGCCGATCTCGTGGATGTACGTCACGATGATGGGCGGCGCCGGGCTGACCGCGGCGACCGAGAGCGCGATCCTCGCGGCGAACTACGTCGCGAAGCGCCTCGCGCCGCACTACCCGGTGCTCTACAGCGGCCCCGGCGGCCTCGTCGCGCACGAGTGCATCCTCGACCTGCGGCCGCTCAAGGCGTCGTCGGGCGTCGAGGTCGAGGACGTCGCGAAGCGGCTCGTCGACTACGGCTTCCACGCGCCGACGATGAGCTTCCCGGTGCCCGGCACGCTGATGATCGAGCCGACCGAGAGCGAGTCGAAGGCCGAGCTCGACCGGTTCGTCGACGCGATGATCGCGATCCGCGCCGAGATCCGCGAGATCGAGGCCGGGCGCATGGACCGCGCCGACAATCCGCTCAAGCACGCGCCGCACACGGCGGCGGCGGTCGCGGCGGACGACTGGCCGCACGCGTACTCGCGCCGCCTCGCGGGCTGGCCGACGGTCGCGCAGGAGGCCGCCAAGTACTGGCCGCCGGTGGGCCGCGTCGACAACGTCTACGGCGACCGCCACCTGTTCTGCAGCTGCCTCCCGGTGTCGGACACCGTGTCGGACACCGAACCGGCCTGACGTGCGCGTGCTCGTCCTGGGCGGTGGCGTCGTCGGCGTCACCGCCGCCTGGTACCTCGCGGCCGACGGTCACGAGGTGACGCTCGTCGACCGGCAGCCCGGCGCCGCGCTCGAGACCTCGTACGCGAACGGAGGCCAGATCTCCGCGTCGTACGCGGAGCCCTGGGCGAACCCCGACGCGCCGCTCAAGATCCTCAAGTGGCTGGGCCGCGAGGACGCGCCGCTGCTCTTCCGGCTGCGCGCCGACTGGCGGCAGTGGCGCTGGGGCCTGCAGTTCCTGCTCGAGTGCCTGCCCTCGCGCACGCGGCACAACACGATCCAGTGCCTGAACCTCGCGCTCTACTCGCGCGACTGTCTCAAGGCGCTGCGCCGCGAGACCGGCCTTGCGTACGACCACCTCGAGCGCGGCATCCTGCAGTTCTACACGGACGCGAAGGAGTTCGAGCACGGCGTCGCCGCGGCCGCGCTGATGCGCGAGTTCGGCTGCGACCGCGTCGTGCGCACCGCCGACGAGTGCGTGGCGATCGAGCCGGCGCTCGCCGCGTGCCGCGACCGGATCGCCGGCGGCATCTACACGGCGAGCGACGAGACCGGCGACGCGCACGCGTTCACCGTCGGTCTCGCGAAGCTCGCCGGGGCGCGCGGCACGGCGTTCCGCTGGAATACGACGGTGGAGGCGATCGAGGGCTCGGGCGACGCGGTGTCCGGCGCGCGCGTGCGCGGCCCCGACGGGCGCATCGAGACGCTGACCGCCGACGCGGTGGTCGTCGCGCTGGGAAGCTACAGCCCGTTCGTGCTCGCGCCCCTCGGCGTGCCCTGCGGCGTCTACCCGGCGAAGGGCTACTCGATCACGCTCGACGTGGGCGGCCACGCGGGCGCGCCGACGGTGTCGCTGACCGACCTCGCGTGGAAGATCGTGCTCACGCGCCTGGGCGATCGCCTGCGCGTCGCGGGCACCGCCGAGCTCTCCGGCTGGAGCACCGCGATGAACGACGTGCGCTGCCGGTCGCTCGTGCGGCGCACGTTCGACCTCTTCCCCGACGCGGGCGAGCGCGAAAGCGCGGTGTTCTGGACGGGGCTGCGGCCCGCGACGCCCTCGAACGTGCCGCTCGTCGGCCGCACCCGCTACCGCAACCTGTGGCTCGACACCGGCCACGGGACCCTCGGCTGGACGATGGCCTGCGGCTCGGGGCGCGCGCTCGCGGACCTCGTCGCGGGCCGGCGCCCCGGCGTCGACTTCGCGTTTCTCGCCGGGCGCAGGAACGTGTAAGGTTCGCCTCGCCATGCCCGCCCTCGCCTCGCTCAACCGCTTCCAGGCCGCCGGCATCCACCTGGCGATCTCCGCCGCGGTGGCCGTCCTCGTGTTCGCGCTGCTCCTGCTCGTCTGGTACCCGCAGCCGTACTTCCGGCTGGCCGGCGGCGCGGGGCTCATGATGATCCTGATCGGCGTCGACGTCGTGATCGGGCCGCTGTTGACGCTCGTCGTGTTCGATCCGGCGAAGAAGAGCCTGAAGCTCGACCTCGCCGTGATCGCCGCGCTGCAGATCGCGGCGCTCGCCTACGGCATCACGGTGATCGCGCAGGCGCGGCCCGCCTACGTCGTGTTCGCGGGCGACCGCTTCACGGTGGTCGGTGCGAACCAGATCGACCCCGAGTCGCTCGCGTCCGCGAAGCCGCCGTTCGACTCGCTGCCGCTCACCGGCCCGCGGATCGTGGGCGCGCGGCTGCCCGAGGCCGCGGCCGAGCGCGAGCGCGTGCAGCTCCTCGCGCTCGGCGGGATCGACCTGCCCGCCCTCCCGCGCTACTACGTGCCGTTCGCCGACGTGGTCGTGGATCTGCGCGCGAAGGCGCGGCCGATCGAGACGCTCGAAGCGCGCGACGCCCAGGCGAGGGACGCGGTCGCGGCGGCGATCGCGCGCTCGCAGCGCACGCGCGAGTCGCTCGGGTGGGTGCCCGTCGTCGGGCGCCTCGAGACCGGCTCGGCGATCGTCGACACCGCGAAGGGCGAGGTCGTCGCGGTGCTGCCGGTGAGCCCGTTCTAGGGGGGCCGCCTCATTCGAGGTCCACGGCGACGACGAGCCGCCAGTCGCCGTCGCCCTCGCGCGTCCACAGGTGCACGTAGTGCCCGGCGGGCGCGCCGTCCGATTCGCGCCGGCCGTACGTGTAGCCGAGGTCGCCGCTCGCCGCGGCTTCGCTCCCCAGCGTGACGAAGCGCGCATCGCGTGCCTCCGTCCCGCGCGCCCGGGCGATCGCGCGCTTGCCGATCACGGGCGCGCGGCCGTCGACGTGCCAGCGCGCGTCCGCGGCGAGCGAGGCCTCGAACGACGCAGGCGCCCCCGATGCGCGCGCGTCGGCCGCGGCGAGCGACCCGTCGCGGGCCGGCCCGCTCGCGGCGCCGACGATCGGATCGGGCTTCAGCGCGTCGTCGGCGACCGCGATCGGCGTCCGGATGCCCGCGTCGATCGCGACCTTCCACGCGCCGCCGCCGTCGCGCCGCCACACCGAGAAGTAGACGCCGTCGACCGCCGGCCGCCGTCCGGTCGTGTCCGACAGCCGGAACGGCCCCGACGTGAATCCCAGCGCGCCCGAGCGCGCGACGCCCGCCACGACCGGATGCCACGCGAGCTCGATCGCCTTCGGGTCCGCGGGCGCCGGACGCGCGCCCCACGCTTCCTTCAGCCGCACCGGGCCCGGCTCGAACGCGATCCCGTCGTCGGCGAAGTTCGCGAGGAACGCCTCGCGCAGTCCGCGTTCGACCGACAAGCGCGCGAACGCGCGCTCGGCGTCGACGAGCGAGTCGCGCGCCGGCAACGCGGGTACGCCCGCGCATCCCACGGCGCAGAGCGCGGCGAGGACGGCGAGCGCGGCGCGCGGGAGGGTCGGCATCGTGCGGCGGAGCGGGAAGGCGAGGCTATAATTCTGCTCCCTTTCGATCGCGCTTTCCGCATGTTCCGTCTCCTCGCGGCCCTCACGCTCGCCGCCTGCGCCTTCGCGTCGACGCCCGCGTCCGCGCAGGGGCCGGTGCCGCCGTCGATCGCGGCCGCCGCGTGGACGCTGGTCGACGTGACGAGCGGCCAGACGATCGCGTCGCACCAGAGCGACGAGCGCCGCGATCCCGCGTCGATCACGAAGCTCATGACGGCGTACCTCGTCTTCGGCGCGCTGCGCCAGAAGGCGATCGTCCCGTCGCAGATGGTGACCGTGTCGGAGAAGGCGTGGCGTGCCGAGGGCTCGCGGATGTTCATCGAGCCGCGCAAGTCGGTGTCGGTCGACGAGCTCGTGCACGGCATGATCGTGCAATCGGGCAACGACGCGTCGATCGCGCTCGCCGAGCTCGTCGCGGGCTCGGAGGCGGCGTTCGTCGAGCGCATGAACCAGGAGGCGCATCGCCTCGGGATGCTCAACACGCGCTTCGCGAACGCGACCGGGCTCGCCGATCCGCAGCACTGGTCGACCGCGGGCGACATCGCGAAGCTCGCGCAGGCGGTGATCCGCGACTATCCCGAGTACTATCCGCTCTACTCGCTGCGCGACTACCGGTACAACAACATCACGCAGCCCAACCGCAACCGCCTGCTGTGGTCCGACCCCTACGTCGACGGGATGAAGACCGGCCACACCGAGGTCGCCGGCTGGTGCCTCGTCGCGTCCGCGAAGCGCGGCGAGCGGCGGCTGCTGTCGGTGGTTCTCGGCGCGCTGTCGGACGCGGGCCGCGCGGCCGAGAGCCAGAAGCTGCTGAACTTCGGGTTCCAGGCGTTCGACACCGTGCAGCTCTACCAGTCCGGCAAGCCGGTGTCCTCACTCAAGGTCTGGAAGGGCGCCGAGCGCGAGGTCGCGGCGGGGTTCCTCGCCGACCGCTACCTGACGCTGCCGCGCGGGCGGGCGGGAGACCTCAAGCTGACGCTCGAGGCGCTCGAGCCGCTCGTCGCGCCGGTCGCGCGCGGGCAGCGCGTGGGCGTGGTGCGGGTCGCGCTCGACGGCCGCACGATGGCCGAGTTTCCGCTGATCGCGCTGGACGACGTCGGCCCGGCGAACGTGTTCGTGCGCGCGTGGGACAGCGTGCGCCTGTGGTTCAAGTGATCCGGACGCGCGAGGCGCGCTGGCCGCGGAGGAGGACCCGATGATCGACGCCGACCAGATCGTCTACCTGAACGGCGAGTTCCTGCCGATGGGCGAGGCGAGGATCCCCGTCCTCGACCGCGGCTTCATCTACGGCGACGGCGTGTACGAGGTCATTCCGGTCTACCACCGCGCGCCGTTCCGGATGCCCCACCACCTGAAGCGCCTGCAGTACAGCCTCGACGGGATCCGGCTCTCGAACCCGATGGACGACGCGGCGTGGGACGCGCTCGTGCGCGACCTCGTCTCGCGCCAGCCGTTCGACGACCAGGCGGTCTACCTGCAGGTCACGCGCGGCGTCGCGAAGCGCGACCACGCGTTCCCGAAGGGCGTCCCGCCGACGGTGTTCATGATGAGCAACCGGCTGTCGCTGCCGTCGCGCGAGCAGGTCGAGAAGGGCGTCGCCGTCGTCACCGCCGAGGACAACCGCTGGCACCGCTGCGACCTCAAGACGACGTCGCTCATCGGCAACGTGCTGATGCGGCAGCGCGCCGCGGACCTGGGCGCGGTCGAGACCGTGATGTTCCGCGACGGCTGGCTCACCGAGGCGTCGGCCTCGAACGTGCTCGTCGTGCGCGCCGGCACGATCGTGGCGCCGCCGAAGGACCAGCAGATCCTGCCGGGGATCACCTACGACGCGGCGATCGAGTTCGCGCGCGACGCGGGCATGCCGATGGAGATCCGGCCGGTGCGCCGCGAGGAGGCGCTCGCCGCCGACGAGATGTGGCTCTCGTCGTCGACGAAGGAGGTGCTCGCGGTCACGACGCTCGACGGCAAGCCGTTCGCGAGCGGCGTGCCCGGCCCGGTGTTCCGGCGCATGTACTCGGTCTTCCAGCGACACAAGCCCGCGGCGTCGCGCCGCGGGTGACCCTGCCGCCGATCGCCGAGGGATAGGAGACGCGACCCCGGCGCGATCGTCCTGGCGAAGCGGGCCCGGGAGTCTCGTCTCCGACCCCCTAGAGCGGCGCGGTCGTCGCGTAGCGGTGCTCGTGGAACACGAGCCCGCGGCCGTGCCCGCGCGCGCAGTCGTACACGTCGCCGATGAAGACGACGTGGTCGCCGGCCCGGTGACGCGCGTGGTGCGAGCACTCGAGCCAAGCGACGCAGCCCTCGATCAGCGGCGCGTCCGCCCAGCCCAGCCGATAGGGCACCCCGGCGAAGCGGTCGGCGTGGGGCCGCGAGAAGCGGCGCGCGAGCTCGGCCTGGTCGGAGGCGAGCACGTTGACGCTGTAGCGCTCGGAGCCCTCGAACGCGGGCAGGGACGCGGACCGGCGCGACAGGCTCCACAGGACGAGCGGCGGGTCGAGCGACACCGAGTTGAACGAGTTCGCGGTGAAGCCGACGAACCGGCCGTCGGGGTGGCGCGCGCAGATCACCGTCACGCCGGTCGCGAACTGCGCGAGCGCGTCGCGGAACTGGTGCTCGGAGAACGCGCGCGCGGGCGCGGGCGTCGGGGCGCGGGTCAAGGGGGTGGGGGGCGGCGGGCGTGGCGCGCCCGGGTCCCCGATGGTACCGGCAAACCGGGGCGGGCCGCGCGGGCCTTCCCGGCGGAGGGCCGTTTGCTAAACTTTGGCGCGTTCCCGTCGCCCGCGACGCCGTCCGATGGCCGAACCGCTGCAGAAGATCATCGCGAGCCGTTACGCCGGCCGCAACGTCCCGATCGCGCTGGTCCTTCCCGACGGCGGCCGCGTGCCGCTGTCCGACTCGCCCGAGATCGAGGTCCGCGCCCGCACCTGGGGCGGGTTGAAGGCGCTCGCCTCGCCGGCCATGGGGACGCTCGCGCGAGCGTACGTCAGGAACGACATCGACTTCTCCGGCAGCGCGCAGCGCATCCTCTCGGTCGCCGAATCGCTCGTCGGCGACATCGCGCACGGCAAGGACCCGCTCGTCGCGCGCTGGCGCCTCTGGAAGCACCAGCGCCGGCCCAATCGAGCGAACGTCCAGCACCATTACGACGTCAGCAACGCCTTCTACCGGCTCTGGCTCGACGAGCGCATGGTCTACTCGTGCGCGTACTTCGAGCGCGACGACGCGACGCTCGCCGAGGCGCAGCTCGCCAAGATCGACCACATCTGCCGGAAGCTGCGCCTCGCGCCCGGCGAGCGCTTCCTCGACATCGGCTGCGGCTGGGGCGCGCTCGTGCTGCACGCGGCCGAGACCTACGGCGTGCGCGCGACCGGCATCACGCTGTCGCGCAACCAGTTCGAGCACGTGAAGGCGCAGATCGCCGCGCGCGGGCTCGAATCGCGCGTCGAGGTGCGCCTGCAGGACTACCTCGACCTGCCCGAGGGCGAGCTCTACGACAAGATCGCGAGCGTCGGCATGTTCGAGCACGTCGGCGTCGCGCGCTTCCCGAAGTACTTCGGCAAGATCTGGCGGATCCTCGCGCCCGGCGGCTTCGTGCTGAACCACGGCATCACGCACAACGCGCTGCACGGGCAGAGCCTCGGCAGCGGCATCGGCGACTTCGTCGAGGAGTACGTGTTCCCGGGAGGCGAGCTCACGCACGTGCACCGCGTGATCGAGGGGATGGCCGCCGCGGGGCTCGAGGTCGTCGACGCCGAGGCGCTGCGCGAGCACTACGCGCGCACGCTGTGGAAGTGGACCGAGGGCATCGAGGCGAACGCCGAGGCCGCGCGCCGCGAGGCCGGCGAGGAGCGCTTCCGGGTCTGGCGCATCTACCTCGCGGGGTCGGCACACGCGTTCGATCGCGGCTGGCTCTCGCTCTGGCAACTGCTGGCCGGCAAGCCGCTGCCGGACGGCCGGCTCCCGCATCCGCTCACGCGCAGGTACATGTATCCGTGAGGCGGGCGCGGCGACGGCGGCGCGCCGGGGCCTGACGCACGGGGAGCGCGAGGCGGGAGTCGGGAATCGGGGGTCGGAGGTCGCGGGTCGGAGCGGGGCCTCCGCCCGATGCCGTTCGCGCCGACCGTACGAGCCCGTCGTGCCGATGCCCGTTCCGCCGGCGGGGAGCGAGGGTCGGACCCCGGTTCCTGCGCAAGGCGACCGCCCCGAATCGGGGTCTGACCCTCAATTCCCCCATCCGGACCCTCGCGGGGTTGCGCGACGCCGCGACCGGCGCAACATAGAGCCCGATGAAGACCCTGGAAGCGATGATGGCCGACGAGGGCCGCCCCTCCGCGCTCGCGTTCCCGACCGCGTTCCCGATCAAGGTGATGGGGCGGCGCACCGACGACTTCGCGCAGGCGATCGTCGAGGTCGTGCTGCGCCACGCGCCCGACTTCGACGCGGCGACCCTCGAGATGCGCTCGTCGCGCGCGGGCAACTACCTGTCGGTCACGGCGACGATCACGGCGACCTCGCGCGAGCAGCTCGACAACCTCTACCGCGAGCTCACGTCGCATCCGCTGGTGGCGATGGTGCTCTGAACGGGCCGGCGGCCCCGGGGCTCCCGCTCGCCCCGACGTCGTAGGGACGCGTTTGGCGTCCTTGTCGCCGGCGCGGGCTTTCCCCGAGCGCGCGACTCGGGAGAGCCGCGGCGACGGTCGGGGCCGCGCGGTCGCATCGGTCCCGGTCCCGGGGCGTCGGGCGACTCGCAAGGGTACGCCTTGCCGGACCGGCGTTTCCGTGGCAACATCTTGCCGATCCAATATCTGTAGAAAGAGCGATCCGGTGACGGCGAGCCCCCCGGTAGCGACGCGACCAGCGGCCCCCGAGGCGCCTGCCCCCTCGCGCGTCCTCGGCAAGGCGGTCGTGCGCGCCGCGGACCTCCTCGGCCTGACGCAGAAGGAGCTCGCGCGCATCCTCGGCGTGTCGGAGGCAACCGCGTCGCGGCTGCGCGCGGACAAGTACCGTCTTTCGCCGGACCGGGCGAAGGAATGGGAGCTCGCGCGCCTGTTCGTCCGGCTCTTCCGTTCGCTCGACGCGCTGTGGGGGCACGACGAAGTCGCCCGCACCTGGCTCGCGAGCCCGAACCTCGCGCTCGGCACGCGCCCGCGCGACCTGCTCGCCTCGGTCGAAGGCCTCGTCCGTGTCGTCGACTACCTGGACGCCGCCCGCGGTCGGGTCTGAAGCCGTTCGCTACGCCGGCGCCGTCTGGCGCGCCGTCGAGGCGCAGCACGTCGCGTCGACGACGGCGCTCGTCGACACGCTGGACGAGCAGCGGGTCCTCGAGGACCTGCTGGAGGACGGCAAGCCGCGGGTTCCGGTCGAGGCCGCCGGCCTCCATTACCTGCTGTTCACGCCGTTCCGCTACCGGCCGCCGAAGGGCGGATCGCGCTTCCGCGGCGACAACGATCCGGGCGTGTTCTACGCGGCCGACGAGATCCGCACCGCATGCGCCGAGCTGGGCTACTGGCGCTGGCGGCACCTGTGCGACTCGCCCGGCATCGACGCGATGCCGACGAAGCCGCAGACGGTGTTCCGCGCGAAGGTCGCGGGCGTGTCGGTCGACCTGCGGAAGCCGCCCTTCGACGCCGATCGCGCGCGATGGACCGATCCCGCCGACTACGGGGCGTGCCAGGCGTTCGGACGCGCCGCGCGCGAGGCCGCCGTGCGGGTGATCCGCTACGAGTCGGTGCGCGATCCGGGGCGGGGCGCCTGTTGCGCGCTGCTCCACCCCGACGCGTTCGCGGCGCGCGAGCCGGTCGACGCGCAGACCTGGTGGCTTTCGGTCTTCCGCGACCGCGTGGTCTGGCAGCGTTCCGGGCCGGCGGCGGTCGAGTCGTTCGAATTCGTCGCGGTGCACTGGACGCAGCCTCCGCCGACGTCTCGCGGGGTGAGGCACCCGCGCCCGCGCGCGGTCCGCAGGAAATCGTCATGACCGCGCCGGCGCCCGGACTGGCCTGGATCGCGAGCGCGCCCGCCCGCGTCGACGACGCGACCGCCTTCGTGCTGCGCACGCTCGGGCGCACAGGCTACGAGCGCTGCTGGCGCGCGATGCAGGCGTGGACCGACGCGCGCCGCGACGACACGCCCGACGAGCTGTGGATCACCGAGCACCCTCCGGTCTACACGCTCGGCCTCGCGGGACGCCGCGAGCACCTGCTGCGGGAGGGGGCGATCCCCGCGTTCAAGGTCGACCGCGGCGGACAGGTCACCTACCATGGCCCCGGCCAGCTCGTCGTCTACGTGATGGTCGATCTCAGGCGCCGGAAGCTCGGCGTGCGCGACCTCGTCCGGCGCCTCGAGGCCGCGGTAGTAGAATGGCTCGGTTCGTCGGGGATTTCCGCCTACGGCAAGCCGTCGGCGCCCGGCGTGTACGTCTCGCGCGACGGCGTCGAGGCGAAGATCGCGGCGCTGGGGCTCAAGGTGCGCAACGGCTGCACCTACCACGGCATCGCCGTCAACGTCGCGATGGACCTCTCGCCGTTCGCGGACATCGACCCGTGCGGCTACCCGGGCCTCGCCGTGACGCAGTTGAAGGACCTCGGCGTGGCGACGACCGTCGAGCGGGCGGGCGAGACGCTCGCACCGATCCTCGCCGCCACGATCGCCGGACGCCGACCATGAGCCTCGACTCCCCGCCCCCCGCCGACGACCGACGCGGCGTCAAGGAGAAGGGCGCGTCGAAGACCGCGCGCATCCCGATCAAGGTCGTCGCGTCCGAGCCGCTCCGGAAGCCCGACTGGATCCGCGTGCGCGCGGCCTCCTCGCCGCGCTTCCAGGAGATCAAGCGGATCCTGCGCGAGCACAAGCTGCACACGGTGTGCGAGGAAGCCTCGTGCCCGAACATCGGCGAGTGCTTCGGCAAGGGCACCGCGACGTTCATGATCATGGGCGACGTCTGCACGCGGCGCTGCCCGTTCTGCGACGTCGGCCACGGCCGGCCGCTGCCGCTCGACCCGGACGAGCCCGCGAACCTCGCGAAGACGATCGCGGCGATGGGTCTCTCGTACGTGGTGATCACGAGCGTCGACCGCGACGACCTGCGCGACGGCGGCGCGCAGCACTTCGTCGACTGCATCCGCGCGGTGCGCGAGCGCTCGCCCGCGACGCGGATCGAGGTGCTGGTGCCCGATTTCCGCGGCCGCATGGAACGCGCGCTCGCGATCCTCGAGGCGGCGCCGCCCGACGTGATGAACCACAACCTCGAGACCGTGCCGCGGCTCTACAGGCAGGCGCGGCCGGGCGCCGACTACGCGCACTCGCTCGCGCTGCTGCGCGAGTTCAGGGCGCGCGTGCCCGGCGTCCCGACCAAGTCCGGGCTGATGGTGGGCCTGGGCGAGACCGACGACGAGATCCTGGCGGTGATGCGCGACATGCGCGCGCACGACATCGACATGCTGACGATCGGCCAGTACCTGCAGCCGACCGGCGGGCACCTGCCGGTCCAGCGCTACGTGCATCCCGACAAGTTCGCCGAGCTCGAGCGGGCGGCGTACGCGATGGGGTTCAAGCACGCGGCCGTCGGCGCGCTCGTGCGGTCGTCCTACCACGCCGACCGCCAGGCCGACGAAGTCCTCCACCGGGGTCAGATTCGAATCTGACCCCGGTCTGCCGCATGGTTAGGTCGGCGGCGATGGCGGAGGTGCGCGCGCGAGGATCGTGTGACACCCGCGTGACGCCCGCGGCACTAAGGTTGGGCCTCCCGGAACGGTCCGGACCGAGGGGGTCCGCCGCGTCCGGGCCCGCAGCCTCCCGGCCGTGACGATGCCTGCCCGACGATCCTCCCCGGCGCCCGCCGCGCGGCTGTGGCTGAGCCGCGCCGGCCGGTTCGAGGTCCCGGGCGGGGCGGCCGGCGACCTCGAGCCCAAGGACGCGCTGCTGCTCGCCTTCCTCGCGATCGAGGGCCCGACGCCGCGCGCCCGGCTCGCGGAGCTGCTGTGGCCCGACGTCGACGACGAGCGTGCCCGAGGCAACCTGCGGCAGCGCCTGCTGCGCCTGAGGAAGACGACGGGCGTGGATCTCGTCGAGGGCCAGCCGCAGGCACGGCTCGCCGACGGCGTCGTGCACGATCTCGACGGCGCGCCCACGCTGCTCGACGGCTTCCCGTCCTACGCGGCGGGCGGGCTCGCGGACTGGCTGGACGCGCGTCGCGAGCGGCGCACGCGCGCGTACGCGGAAGGCCTCGCGGCGGCGTCGGCGCGCTCGGAGGCCGAAGGGCGTCTCGACGACGCGCTCACGCACGCCCGCGCCTGGGCCGACCTGGAACCTACGTCCGAGGAAGCCCATCGGCGCGTGATGAAGATCCACTACCTGCTCGGCGACGCCGGCGCGGCGCTCGCGGCGTTCCAGCGCTGCGCGAAGGCGCTGCGCGACGAGCTCGGCGCGGAGCCCGGCCGCGAGACGCTCGCGCTCAAGGGGCAGATCGAGCGCGCGGCTCCCGCGCCGCGCCCCGCTCCGGTGCCCGTCACGGTTCCGGTGACGATCGCGCGCCCGCCGCGGCTCGTCGGGCGCGACGCCGAGCTCGCGATGCTCGCGCGCGCATGGGACGAGGGCCACGCGTTCCTGGTGCTGGGCGAGGCCGGCATGGGCAAGTCGCGGCTGCTCGCGGAATTCGCGGCCGGGCAGCGGCGGGTCGTCGTCGCGCAGGCGCGCCCCGGCGACGCCGGCGTCCCGTTCGCGACGCTCGCGCGGCTCTTGCGCACGGCGATGGCGGGCAAGCCGCCGGCGCCGGATGGCGGGCCGTCCACCGAGCTCGCGCGCGTGTTGCCGGAGCTCGCGCCGGCGGCGGCGGTACCCGCCGCGGGCCCCGCGCTGCAGCTGCAGCAGGCGATCGTGGCGGTGCTCGCGGACGCGCAGCGCGAAGGAATCCGCGGCATCGTGCTGGACGACGTGCACTTCGCCGACGACGCGAGCCTCGACGCGCTGCGCGCGGTCGTCGGCGACGACTCCGCCGGCGAACTGCGCTGGGGCTTCACGCAGCGCCCCGGCGAGGCGGGCGCCGGCGCACAGGCGCTGCGCGACATGCTGGAGGACGGACTCGCGCTGGCGACGGTCGCGCTCGCGCCGCTCGACGTGCGCGCGATGGCCGCGCTGGTCGACTCGCTGGGCGTGTCGGGGCTCGACGGCGCCGCGATCGCCGAGCCGCTGGTCCGGCACACCGGCGGCAACCCGATGTTCGCGCTGGAGACGCTCAAGCAGGCGGTGGTCGCCGGATCCTCCGTCGATTCGTTGCCGCGCCCGGCCTCCGTCGGCGCGCTGATCGAGCGGCGGCTGCGACAGCTCTCGCCGCCCGCGATCGCGCTCGCCCGCGTCGCCGCGGTCGCCGGCGTCGATTTTTCGATCGAGCTGGCCGAGCACGTGCTGAAGACGCCGGCGGTGGCGCTGGCCGACGCGTGGAACGAGCTGGAGGCGGCGCAGGTGCTGCGCGGCGCGGCGTTCGCGCACGACCTGGTGTTCGAGGCGACGCTGCGCTCGCTGCCGGAGGCGATCGCGACCCGAACGCACAGCTCGATCGCGGAGTGGCTGGAGCGGGCCGACGGCGAGCCGGCGCGCATCGCCGCGCACTGGGAGGCGACGGCGACGCCGCAGCGGGCGCTGCCGTGGCTGCGCCAGGCGGCCGAGCGCGCCAACGCCGCGCTGCGTCCGCGCGAGGGCGTCGAGTTCCTCGTCCGCGCCGCCGCGATCGAGGCGGCCACCGCCACGCCCGCGCAGGCGTTCGAATCGCTCGCGGCGATCGTCGACGGGAAGCTCTACGTCGATCGCGGCGCCGAATTCCTGCCCCTGCTCGACGAGCTCGACGAGCTCGCGGCGACGCCGGAGCAGCGCATCCACGCGCTGCTCCTCCGCTCGGACGCGAGCATGCACCGGATGGAGCGGCTCGACGAGGGCCTCGACGCTGCGCGGCGTGCGGTCGCGCTCGCGAAAGAGGAGGGCCTCGACTGGTTTCGCGTCGCGGGGGCGCTCAACGTCGCGATCCTGCAGGCGGACCGGGGCGAGTACGCGCTTGCCGCGCAGGAGGCGGAGGCGCTGCTGCCCGAGGCGCGGCGCTGGCCGGACGCCGGGCAGCGCTGCAACCTCCTCGCCAAGCTGGGGTACGTGCTGAACCGCGCGGGAAGGACCGGGCGGGCGCTCGAGCTCTTCGACCTGTCGGCGGCGGAGGCGCACGCTTGCCGCAACGCGATGACGGAGATCGCCGCCCTCGCGAATGCCGCCCAGGCGCTGACGCGGCTCGGGCGACCGGACGACGCGCTGGAACGGCTCGCGCGCGCGGACGCGTTGCGGGCCGCCCATGACAAGATCGAAGGACGCGGCGACGCGAACGACTGGATGGCGTCGATCGCGCTGCGCGAGCTGGGGCGCCTCGACGAGGCGCTCGCTCGCGCGCAGGTCGCGATCGACGTGGCGCGGGCCCGATCGCCGGGCACCCTCGCCGGCACGATCGTCACGCGGGCGGACGTCTGGCTCGACCTCGGGCAGCTCCCGCGCGCCCGCGAGGACCGTGAGCTCGCGCTGCGTGCGGCCACGCGCCCGGTCGAACGCCGCGAGGTCGCGCTGCTCGACCTGAAGCTCGCGTCGGAAGGCCGGTTGCGCGTCGAGGAGGCCCTGGCCGCGGGACGCGCGATGCTGGCGGAAGACCTGCAGCGGTTCATGGCGCTGGTGGCGCGCCTGCGGCTGATCGACCTCGGACCGCCCGAAGAAGCTGCCGCGACGGCGCGCAATGCGCTCGTCGACGCCCGCGAAGCCGGGTTCCGCGGGCTGGAGGCGTCGGCCCTGTCGCGGCTCGCGTTGGCCGAGATGCGCGCGGGCGAGATCGACGCGGCGGTCACGCACGCACGGCTGTCGGCCGAGCTCGCGGCGGGGCGCGGGAGCGAAGACCTGTCGTGGCCGGCGATCGTCCGCAACGCGGTCGTCGTGCTGCAGCAGGCGGGGCTCGCCGGGGAAGCGCGCTCGGTCGCGCTGCGCGGCGAGGCGTGGCTCGACGACGTCGCCGCGCGCCACGTCCCGCCCGAGTTCCGCGAGAGCTTCCTCGAGCGCCATCCCGTCCACCGCGAGCTGCTCGCGCTGGCCCGCCGGTTGAGGTGATGCCGGGCCCTCATGGGTCGGGCTTCCGCTCGACGCCTTGGCCTTCGATCGTCCACGATCGACGGTCGACCGCCCATTGCACCGAAAAAAGGAAGCGCTTACTCTCGTTGTGAGCTAGGCGTTCCCTTGTGGAACGGGCGGAGTATCGAAGGCGGCATCGGGAGGGTCCGCGAGCGACCGTCCGTCGACATCCGACTTGACGATGTCATAAATCGAGTGGGAATATTTCACACACGGCGCCTGTTTTCGCGTTGGGGAACCGGCTGATCGCGACGGGCGCACGGGCACCCGCCAGCCCGATTCCCGCAGGGAGACCGACATGCGTACCCCCCTCAAGCACGCCGCGCTCGCCGTCATGGCCCTCGCCGTGTGCCTCTTCTCCCCGTTCGCGGCCGCGAAGGACGGCCTCGTCGAGGTCAAAGGCACGGTGACCGAGATGCCCGCCAGCGGCTTCGTCGGCGACTGGACGATCGGCGGCAAGGCCGTGCGCAGCACGGCGGACACGGTGATCGACCAGAGCGACGGTCCCCTCGTCGTCGGCGCCAGCGTCGAAGCGAAGGGCACGATCGGCGACGGTGGCGTACTGCTCGCGACGAAGATCGACGTGCAGGCGTCCGAGGGAACGCCGCCCCCGGCGGGCGATCCGCCTGCCCCGCCCACGGGAGGCACGAAGCCGCTCGAGCTCAAGGGGACGGTCACCGCGATGCCGGCCTCCGGCTTCGTCGGCGACTGGACGATCGGCGGCAAGGCCGTGAAGTCGACCGACGCGACGATCATCGACCAGGAGGAGGGGCCGCTCGTCGTCGGCGCGATGGTCGAGGTGAAGGGCACGCCCGGCGACGGAGGCGTGATCCTCGCGACGAGGATCGAGGTCGATACGTCGGGCCCCGAGTCCGACGACGACGGCATGGACGACGACTCGACGGACGGCGAGCTCAAGGGACCGATCGAGGCGCTGCCGGACGGGACGTTCATCGGCAACTGGAAGGTGGCAGGCCAGACCGTGATCGTGCTGACGACCACGCGCCTCGACCAGGAGGACGGCGGCTTCGTCGTCGGCGCGATCGTCGAGGTGCACGGCACGCCGGGCCCCGACGGGCTCGTCGCGAGCAAGATCGAGACGAAGAGCTCGTCGCAGCCGCCGGAGCCGGAGGACGACGAGCTCAAGATCGAGGGGCTGATCGAGTCGCTGCCCGCCGACGGCCTCGTCGGGGTCTGGAAGGTGGCGGGCGTCGACGTGACGGTCACCGACACGACGAAGCTCGACGCGAGCGACGGTCCGTTCGTCGTGGGGGCGCCGGTCGAGGTGAAGGGGTTTCCGGCCGCGGGCGGCGGCATCGAGGCGACGAAGATCGAGACCGAGTCGGGCAACGGCGCCCACGAGCCCGCGCTCGTCTTCTTCGGGGCCGTCGAGGCGATGCCTCCTGCGGGTCTGATCGGCGTGTGGACGATCGCCGGCAGGACCGTCAACGTCACCGATGCGACCGAGCTCCAGGAAGAGGACGGTCCGTTCGCGGTCGGCGCGAGCGTCAAGGTCAAGGGCTGGCTGCAGGACGACGGCACCGTCGAAGCGCGCGAGATCGAGACGGTGTCCTCGCTTCCGACCGCGTTCACCGACGCCGCGCCGAAGGCAGTCGAGTTCTTCAACGCGAACCTCGGGCACTTCTTCCTGACCGCGTCGAAGACGGAGATCGCGGCGCTCGACGCGGGTGCGTTCAACGGCGCGTGGGTGCGCACCGGCGCGACGATCAAGGTCGGCGGGTCGACCGCGGTGTGCCGGTTCTACGGCATGCCGCCCAAGGGCCCCGACTCGCACTTCTTCACGGTGAACGCCGCCGAGTGCCAGAAGGTGATGAGCCAGTACCAGGCGTGGACGTTCGAGAACCACGCGTTCGCGATGACGCCGCCGGTGAACGGCGCGTGTCCCGCGGGACTCGTTCCTGTGCACCGGTTCTACAACAACCCGTCGGCCGGCACGTCGATGAACCACCGCTACGCGATCGACGCGGCGGTCATGCAGCAGATGCTCGCGCAGGGCTGGATCGACGAGGGCGTCGTGATGTGCGCGCAGCCGTAGCGGGGCGAGGGTTCCCGACACCGGGGTCAGATTCAAATCTGACCCCGGTTCGAGGAAGTACGCTGGATCAACGCCGCGGCGTCCGCCCGACCGGCCACAGCAGCCACAGGCTGCCGTCCTGCCGCATCCGCCCCGCCTCGCGGCCCGCCTCGTCGCCGAAGCCCCAGAAGTAGTCCGCGCGCACCGACCCGCGGATCGCACCGCCGGTGTCCTGCGCCATCACGAGCCGTTCGAGCTTCGTGTCGGACAGCGGCCAGGTCGTCGCGAGGAACACCGGCGCGCCGAGCGGGATCGCGCGAGCGTCGACGGCGATCGCCCGCTCGGCGAGCAGCGGCACGCCGAGCGATCCGTACGGCCCGTCGATCGTCGCGTCGATCGTGCCGGGCGCGGGCGGCGGCACCTCGCGGAAGAACACGTAGCTCGGGTTCTCGTCGAGCAGCGCCTCGAGCTTGTCGGGATTGCGGCGCGCCCACGCCTTGATCGACTGCATCGACGCGTTGTCGCGCGTGAGCTCGCCGCGGTCGATCAGCACGCGGCCGATCGAGCGGAACGGGTGGCCGTTCTGGTCCGCGTAGCCGACGCGCATCACGCGGCCGTCCGGCAGCTCGACGCGGCCCGATCCCTGGATCTGCAGGAACGCGGCGTCGAGCGGGTCGGCGACGTAAGCGACCACGGCAGCGTCGGCCGGAATGGCGCCGCGCTCGATCTCGGCGCGCGTCCAGTACGGCAGCACGCGTCGCCCCTCGACGCGCGCGCGCACGCGCTTGTCCTTGAGCTCCGGGTAGAGCGACGCGAGCTCGACCGTGTAGAGATCGTCGGGAGGCGCATGGAGCGGGACGGCGAAGGCGGGCGTCTTCGAGCGGCTGCCGACGAGCAGCGGCTCGTAGTAGCCGGTGACGAGCCCGGTCGTGCGGCCGTCCGGGAACGCGACCGACCACGGCGTAAAATGCGTCTCGAAGTATCGGCGCACCGCGCCGCGGTCGCCGGGGTCCACGCTCGCCGCGGCGTCGCAGGGCGCCTGCCAGGTCTCGCGCGTCGACTCGCGCGCGGTCAGGGCGCGGCAGGACACGAGCCAGGCGGGCCACGCCTCCTCGACGCGGTCGTCGTTCCAGCCGGGCAGCGCGCTCCACGGCTCGGCGGCGAAGCGGGGCGGCAGCGACGCCGCCTCGACGGGAGGCTTGGGCGGCGGAGGCGGCGCGACGGTCGCGCAACCGCCCGCGAGCAGCAACGCGGCGAGCAAAGGCCAGGCGAGCCGTCCCTGCGCGGTGCGAGGTGCGCACGCCGGCGGTCGCGAACTCGGAATCACGCTCCGGAACCTCGTCATGGGATGGATCTACCTCGAATCGCTCGTCGCGCTCGCGATCGCCGTCGGGATCGTCTGGTGGACGTTCGCGCCGGTGCGGCGGCGCCGGAAGGAGGAACGATCGCGTGCGGCTCGCGACCGGGACTCCGCGGAACGCTAGCGCCCGTCAACGCTGCCGGGGCACTCGCGCCGGCG
>JAXMFH010000020.1:0-7828 GCA_046347845.1 Burkholderiales bacterium
TCGGCTTCACGTCGTTCCCCCTCTCGATCGCCTGGTCCTTCATCGCTCACCCCGCCCGGCGCTTGCGGTCCATCAGCTGCAGGATCATCGGCGTCAGGATCAGCTGCATCGCGAGGCTCATCTTGCCGCCCGGCACGACGATGATGTTGGGCCGCGACATGTACGAGTCGTGCAGCATCGACAGCAGGTAGAGGAAGTCGATGCCCTGCGGCTTCGCGAAGCGGATCACGACCATGCTCTCGTCGACGGTCGGGATGTCCTTCGCGATGAACGGGTTCGACGTGTCGACCATCGGCACGCGCTGGAAGTTGATGTGCGTCTGCGAGAACTGCGGGCAGATGTAGTTCACGTAGTCGGGCATCCGCCGCAGGATCGTGTCGACGACCGCCTCCTGCGAGTAGCCGCGCATCACCTTGTCGCGGTGGAGCTTCTGGATCCACTCGAGGTTGATGATCGGCACGACGCCGATCAGGAGGTCCGCGTGCTGCGCGATGTTGACCTCGTTCGTCACCGCCGCGCCGTGCAGCCCCTCGTAGAACAGCAGGTCGGTGCCCGCCGGGATGTCGGTCCACGGCGTGAACGTGCCCGGCTCCTGCTTGAACGGCGCCGCCTCGCCCGCGTCGTGCAGGTACTTGCGCACCTTGCCGGTGCCGGTCTCGCCGTAGGCGCGGAACAGCGCCTCGAGCTCGGGCAGCAGGTTCGCGTCCGGGCCGAAGTGGCTGAAGTGCTCGTTGCCGGCGGCGGTCGCCTCCGCCATCTTGACCTTCATCTCCTTGCGGTCGTAGCGGTGGAACGAGTCGCCCTCGACGATCGCGGCGCGGATGCCCTCGCGCCGGAAGATGTGCTCGAAGGTGCGCGTGACGGTGGTCGTGCCGGCGCCGGAGCTGCCGGTGATCGCGACGACGGGGTGCCTGGCGGACATGGCGGCGCTCGGGGAGGCGGGGGATCAGTTGGAGACGGGCTGCGCGCCGAAGAGCGTGCGCTCGTTGAACAGCGGCGAGCGGAACGCGACGTCGCCGCGGTCGAACTCGGCGTGGTAGCGCTCGAGGCGCGCGACCTCGTCGCGCGAACCGAGGATCACCGGCACGCGCTGGTGCAGCGACGCCGGCACGACGTCGAGGATGCGGCCGCGCCCGGTCGACGCGGCGCCGCCCGCCTGCTCGACGAGCATCGCCATCGGGTTCGCCTCGTAGAGCAGGCGCAGGCGGCCGGGCTTGCCCGGGTCCTTCGTGTCCTTCGGGTACATGAACAGGCCGCCGCGCATCAGGATGCGGTGGACCTCGGCGACCAACGAGGCGATCCAGCGCATGTTGAAGTCCTTGCCGCGGACGCCGGCCTTCCCGGCGAGGCACTCGTCGACGTAGCGGCGCACCGGCGGCTCCCAGAAGCGCTGGTTCGACGCGTTGACCGCGAACTCCTGCGCGTCCGGCGCGATCGAGAGGTTCGGGTGCGTGAGGATGTAGGCGCCGATCTCCGGGTCGAGCGTGAAGCCGTGCACGCCGGTGCCGAGCGTGATCACGATCATCGCGGACGGCCCGTAGAGCGCGTAGCCGGCGCACACCTGCTTCGTGCCGGGCTGCAGGAAGTCCGCGGCGGCGGGCTCCGTCACGCCCTCGGGCGCGCGCAGCACCGAGAAGATCGTGCCGACCGTCACGTTCACGTCGAGGTTCGACGACCCGTCGAGCGGGTCGAACACGAGCAGGTAGCGGCCGCGCGGGTACTGCGCCGGGATCGGGTGGGGCGCCTCCATCTCCTCGGAGACCATGCCGGCCAGGTAGCCGCCCCACTCGCAGCTGTCGATCATGATGCCGTTCGCGATCGCGTCGAGCGGCTTCTGCTCCTCGCCCTGCACGTTGATCACGCCGGTCGACCCCCGCGCCGCGGACAGCGCGCCGCGGGCGACCGCCGTGGCGATGTACTTGCACGCGGTCTGGATGTCGTTGACGAGCGCGATCAGCTCGGCGCCGCCCTCGAGCCTGCGCTGCTCCTCGATGATGAACTTCGACAGCGTCGTACGGCCGTGCAGCATGGCGGTCCCTCGGGGGTCGGGGTCAGGCCTGGAAGACGCGGCTCGCGCGGAGGTCGGCCGCGGTGATCGTCGAGAGGTCGTCGCGGCCCACCGCGCGGCCCGTGCCGCCGACGAGCCGGCTCGCCTGCCGCAGCCGCGCACGGTCGAGCGCGTTGCGGATCGAGCGCGCGTTCGCGAAGTGCGGCTGCGTGATCCGCCTCGCGATGTACTCGCGCATCGCGGCCTCCGCGTCCGGCGCGAGCCGGTAGCCCATCTTCGCGAGCATGAGCCCCGAGATCGCGTAGAGCTCGTCGGCGCCGTAGTCGGGGAAGTCGATGTGGTGCGCGATGCGCGACGCCATCCCGGGATTGCTCCGGAAGAACGTGTCCATCCGGTCCTTGTAGCCGGCGAGGATCACGACGAGGTCGTCGCGCTGGTTCTCCATCACCTGGAGCAGGATCTCGATCGCCTCCTGCCCGTAGTCGCGCTCGTTCTCGGGGCGGTACAGGTAGTAGGCCTCGTCGATGAACAGCACGCCGCCCATCGCGCGCTTCAGCACCTCGCGGGTCTTCGGCGCCGTGTGGCCGATGTACTGGCCGACGAGGTCGTCGCGGGTCACCGCGACGAGGTGGCCCTTCCGCACGTAGCCCAGGCGGTGCAGGATCTCGGCCATGCGCATCGCGACCGTCGTCTTGCCGGTGCCCGGGTTGCCGGTGAAGCACATGTGCAGCGACGGCGCCTCGGTGGGCAGGCCGACGAGCCGCCGGCCGCGGTCGACGAGCAGGAGCGCCGCGATGTCGCGGATGCGCGCCTTCACCGGCGCGAGGCCGACCAGGTCGCGCTCGAGCTCGTCGAGCACGTCGGGCACCCCGGTCTCGCGCGCGAGCGCGTCCAGGTCGACCGACTCCGGCGCGCGGGCGTCGGCGGCAGGCGGTGGGTGGGTGGCCATGTCCATCGTCGGTGTCGACCATCGGTGTCGGACACGGTGTCCGACGCCGGGAGTTCAGTAGCGGCTGCCCTCGGGCCGGTCGACCGCGTAGCTCTCGACCGTGTAGCGGATCGCCCGCCCGGCGGTCTCCTGGCGGACGACGCGGAAGCCGGGCTCGTTCGCCGGCCGCTGCACGAGGAACGAGAGGCGCGTCGACTCCCAGCCCTGCGTGTTGTCGAACGCGTTGACCTTCACGTAGTGTGCCGGGAAGGCGCTGCGGCAGGCCTTGACCTCCATCATTACGCCGGCGGCGTCCTTCAGGTCGAACATCGGCATCCCCCACATCTCCCAGTAGACGTTGCGGGGGTGCGGGTCGTCGGTGTGCTCGACCGAGACCGCCCAGCCCTTCGACAGCGCGTAGGCGATCTGCGCCGCGATCTCGGCGTCGGTGAGGTCGGGAAGGAAGGAGAAGGTGCCCTGGGTGATGCGCATGGTGTCCTCGCGTGCTCCAAGGGAGCGTCAGGCCGGCGTCGCGGTGGGAACGAAGTCGGGCGTGTCGGTCGACGCGTAGTTGAACGAGACGTCCTTCCAGGTGTCGAGCGCCCGGGCGAGCGGCACGCAGCGCTTCGCGGCGTCGGCGAGGATCTGCGGCCCCTCGTTCACGATGTCGCGGCCCTCGTTGCGCGCCTTGACCATCGCCTCGAGCGCGACGCGGTTGGCGGTCGCGCCGGCCTGGATGCCCTGCGGGTGGCCGATCGTGCCGCCGCCGAACTGCAGCACGCAGTCGTCGCCGAACAGGTCGATCAGCTGGTGCATCTGCCCCGCGTGGATGCCGCCGGAGGCCACCGGCATCACCTTGCGCAGGTTCGCCCACGGCTGCTCGAAGAAGATCCCGCGCCTCAGGTCGACCTCGTTCCTCTCCTCGCGGCAGACGTTGTAGAAGCCCTGCACGGTCAGCGGGTCGCCCTCGAGCTTGCCGACCGCCGTGCCGGCGTGGATGTGGTCGACGCCCGCCATCCGCATCCACTTGGCGATCACGCGGAACGACACGCCGTGGCTCTTCTGCCGCGTGTAGGTCGAGTGGCCCGCGCGATGCAGGTGCAGGATCATGTCGTTGCGCCGCGCCCACTTCGCCATCGACTGGATCGCCGTGTAGCCGATCACGAGGTCGATCATCACGATCACCGAGCCCAGCTCCTTCGCGAACTCGGCGCGCTCGTACATGTCCTCCATCGTCGCGGCGGTGACGTTGAGGTAGGTGCCCTTGATCTCGCCGGTCGCCGCCGACGCCTTCGCGACCGCCTCCATGCAGTAGAGGAAGCGCTCGCGCCAGTGCATGAACGGCTGCGAGTTGATGTTCTCGTCGTCCTTCAGGAAGTCGAGGCCGCCCTTCAGGCCCTCGTAG
This sequence comes from Burkholderiales bacterium, assembly GCA_046347845.1. Classification (GTDB taxonomy): domain Bacteria; phylum Pseudomonadota; class Gammaproteobacteria; order Burkholderiales; family Casimicrobiaceae; genus VBCG01. The sequence continues at coordinate 4,342 of JAXMFH010000020.1, forward strand.
ACGACGCGGCCGTAGTTCTTGCCGGAGAGCCCGAGCTTCGGCTTGACGGTCGCCCCGAGCAGCGGCCGGCCGAACTTGTCGAGCCGCTCGCGCTCGACGACGATGCCGGTCGCGGGCCCCTGGAAGGTCTTGAGGTACGCGACCGGGATCCGCATGTCCTCGAGCCGCAGCGCCTTCAGCGGCTTGAAGCCGAACACGTTGCCGATGATCGACGCGGTCAGGTTCGCGATCGAGCCTTCCTCGAACAGCGCGAGGTCGTAGGCGATGTAGGCGAAGTACTGCTGCTCGACCGGGGTGCCGGGCCCGGTGCCGGGCACCGGGTCGACGCGGTAGGCCTTGGCGCGGTAGTTGTCCGACGCGGTGAGCCGGTCGGTCCAGACGACCGTCCAGGTCGCGGTCGACGATTCGCCGGCCACCGCCGCCGCCGCCTCGTCGGGCTCGACGCCTTCCTGCGGCGTGATCCGGAACAGCGCGACGAGGTCGGTGTCCGACGGCTCGTAGTCGGGCCGCCAGTAGCCCATCTCCTTGTACTTCATCACGCCGGCGTCGTAGCGCCCGCGGCGGCCCGGGGCCTTCGCCCCCATCGTCATGTCGTTCATCGTGGACTCCGTCGTTCCGGCGGTGCCGATGGGGAACGATCCTAGCCACGACGATTGACAAGTGATAGTTAATTGTTTTTACTTCTGACTTAAGCTTTTATTTAAGTACGAGGCGAAACGACCGTGCGCGGCGTGACGATCCGGCAGCTGCAGATCTTCGCGGCGGCGGCGACGCACCTGTCGTTCGCGCGCACGTCCGAGCAGCTGCACCTGACGCAGGCGGCGGTCTCGCTGCAGATCAAGCAGCTCGAGGAGCTCGCCGGCCTCGCGCTGTTCGAGCGCCGCGGCCGCAAGCTGCACCTGACGGAGGCGGGCGAGCACCTCGCCCGCTACGCGCGGCAGGTCCTCGACGCGCTGCGCGACGCCGACGCCGCGATCTCGGCGCTCAAGGGGATGCGGGGCGGGCGCATCGCCGTGGGCGCGGTGAGCACCGCCAAGTACTTCGCGCCGGCGCTGATCGCGCGCTTCCGGCAGCGCTATCCCGACGTGCGCGTCGCGCTCTCGGTCAACAACCGGGAGGTGATCGTGCGCGAGCTCGAGCGCAACGAGATCGACCTCGCGATCATGGGCACGCCGCCGCAGCGCTTCGAGACGGTCTCGGTGCCCTTCGCCGACCACCCGCTCGTCGTGATCGCGGCGCCGTCGCACCCGCGCGCCCGGCAGCGCGCGATCCCGCTCGAGGCGCTCGCGGGCGAGCGCTTCCTCGTGCGCGAGCAGGGCTCGGGGACGCGCTCGTCGATGGAGCGCTTCTTCGCGGAGCGCGGCTTCACGCCGAGGATCGACAGCGTGATGAACAGCAACGAGACGATCAAGCAGGCGGTGATGGCGGGGATGGGCGTGGCGTTCCTCTCGCGGCAGACGATCGGGCTCGAGCTCGCGACCGGCCGCCTCGTCGTGCTCGACGTGGAGGGACTGCCGCTCGTGCGCCGCTGGTACGTCGTGCAGCGCGCCGGCCGCTTCACGAGCCCGGCGACCGCCGCGTTCGTGCAGTTCGTCGTCGAGCACGGCCCGGCGCTGCTCGCGGAAGCCGTGCCGACGGACGCGGTCGCGCCGGCCGGCGCGGAGGCGCCGCGCCCGCGCGCGAAGGAGTCGCCGAAACCCCGGAAACCCGCGGCGCGCCGCCCGCGCTGATCTCCCGCGGTCAGTGCCGCCCGGGCGCGCTCCCGCGCAGCCGGATGTGGACGTTCTTCTCCTGCGTGAACGCGATCAGCTCGGCGAGGCACTCCTCGCGGCCGATGCCCGACTGGCGCACGCCGCCGAACGGCGCGCCGAGGAAGTGGCGGCCGACCTCGTTCACCCACACGTACCCGGCCTGCACGGCCGCCGCCGTCCGGTGCGCGGTCGTGAGGTCGTTCGTCCAGATCGAGCAGGTGAGGCCGTAGGTCACCGAGTTGACGTCGGCGAGCATCCGCCGCTCGTCGGTCCACGGAAGGATCGCGAGCACCGGGCCGAAGATCTCCTCGCGCGCGATGCGCATCGTCTGCCTGACGTCGCAGAACACGGTCGGCTCGACGAAGTAGCCGCGTGCGAGCGCCGGGTCGGCGGGCCGGCCGCCGCCGCAGAGCAGCCTCGCGCCCTCTTCCCGCGCCGACGCGATGTGGCCCTCGACGCGCTCGAGCTGCGCGCGGCTCACGATCGCGCCCATCGTCGTCGCCGGATCGGTCGGCAGTCCCGGCCGGTAGTGCGCGGCGCCCGCTCGGCGTGGACTGACCGCCGTGGCGCGCAAGCTCGAGCTCTCGGTCGCGATCGGCGACTACGACCGCACCCGCCCGCTGATCGACGGCACGGTCGCGATCGACGGCGTCGACCCGGTCGTGATGACGTACGCGCCGGAGGAGATGTTCTTCCGCGCGTTCCGGCACGCCGAGTTCGACGTCTGCGAGCTGTCGATGTCGAGCCAGGTCGTCAAGGTCGCGCGGCGCGAGAACGCGTACCTCGCGCTGCCGGTGTTCCTGTCGCGCGCGTTCCGGCACACGTCGATCTACGTGCGGACCGACCGCGTGAAGCGCCCGGAGGACCTGAAGGGCCGCCGCGTCGGCGTGCCCGAGTACCAGCTCACCGCGATCGTCTGGGCGCGCGCGCTGCTGCAGGACGACCACGGCGTCGCGCCGGCCGACGTCACGTGGGTGCGGGGCGGCATCGACGAGCCGGGCCGGCCCGAGAAGATCGCGCTCTCGCTGCCCGCGGGCATCCGCCTCGAGAGCGCGCCCGAGGGCGACACGCTCTCCGCGATGCTCGACCGCGGCGACCTCGACGGCTTCATCGCGCCGCGGCCGCCGTCGTGCCGCAACCCCGACGTCGGCTGGCTCTTTCCCGACCCGACCGCGGCCGCGAAGGACTGGTACCGGCGCACGCGCATCTACCCGATCATGCACGTGCTGGGCGTGCGCCGCGAGCTCGTCGAGCGGCACCCGTGGCTCCCGGCGTCGCTGCTCAAGGCGTTCGAGGCGTCGAAGAAGGCCGCGCTCGAGCGGCTCTCCGACACGTCTGCCACCAAGGTGACGCTGCCGTTCGTCGAGGAGCAGCTCAAGGCCGCGCGCGAGCTCCTGGGCGAGGACTTCTGGTCGTACGGCGTCGAGCCGAACCGCCACGTCGTCGAGGCGTTCCTGCGCCACCACCACGCGCAGGGCCTCTCGTCCCGGCTCGTGACCGTCGACGAGATGTTCCCGCCGTCGACGTTCGAGGTCGCGCGGATCTGAAGGCGCCTTGACGGCGACCCACTACGGCTACGCGCTGGCGGGCGCGGCGCTCCTGCTGTTCTCGGTGAGCGTGATGCTGACGCGCGCCGCGACGCAGCGCGTCGAGCTGTCGACCGGCGTCCTCGTCGCGCTCTTCGTCAACGTGCTGGTCGGCGGAGTCCTGTTCGCTGCCGACCTCCTGTTGCGCGC
>JAXMFH010000021.1:0-4099 GCA_046347845.1 Burkholderiales bacterium
GGGGTGGCGTAGGGCTCCGCGGAGAACGCTCCCGCGCAGCACGCCACCCGCGCTCCGCTCCTTTCTCGTCGTCGACAAGCGACGACGAGTCCTGCCAGGGGGCCGTACCACCTTGCCTCGGCGTTCTCTACGCCTGAACGCGGCGGCCGCTCAGGCGCGATGCGCGAGCTGCAGGACTCGGCCGACCAGGTCGTCGAAGTCGATCCCGGCCGCCTCGGCGGCCTGGGGGAGCAGGCTGGTCTCGGTGAGGCCGGGGATCGCGTTGGCCTCGAGCACCCAGGCGGTGCCGTCCTCGTCGAGCAGCAGGTCGACGCGGGCGCAGCCCTCGAGGCCGAGCAGCTCCACGACGCGCACGGCGAGGGCCTGGGCCTCGCGCGCGAGTTCGGCGTCGAGGTCGGCGGGGCACCGGAACACCGTGCGGCCGATCTCGTAGCGCGCCTCGAAGTCGTAGAAGTCCTCGCCCTGCGGGATCGCCTCGACGATCGGCAGCGCCTCGCCGGCGAGCACGGAGATCGCCAGCTCGCGTCCCTCGACGTGGCGTTCGAGCACGACCTTGTCGTCGTAGGAGAACGCCGCGAGGAGCGCGGCGGGAACCTCGCCCGGGGTGCCGGCGAAGCGCACGCCGAGCGCGCTGCCGCCGCGCGCGGGCTTCACCACGAGCGGGAACGCGAGCCGCTCGCCGATCCCGCCGAGCGTCGCCGCGGCGCCGAAGTCCTTGAACGTCGTCTCGCTGAACACGAGGAAGTCGGGGGTCGCGATGCCGGCGTCGCGCATCACGTGCTTGGCGAGCGCCTTGTCACGCGAGATCGCGCAGGCCGCCGGGGGCGGCCCGGTGTACGGCAGCCCGAGCGCCTCGAGCAGTTCCTGCACCGTCCCGTCCTCGCCGTCGCGGCCGTGGAGGGCCACGAACACCACGTCGGGCCGCGTCTCGGTGAGCCGCTCGACCAGATCGTGCCCGGCGTCGATGCCCGCGGGGTCGTGGCCGAGGCGCTCCAGCGCGTCCTCGACGCGCGCGCCGGACACGAGCGAGACCTGTCGTTCCAGGGAGCGCCCGCCCTTGAGGACGGCGACGCGCAGCCCGTCGCTCATCGGCTCTCGCGGCGGCGCTCGTCGCGCTCGCGGCGCGGGAGGGCCAGGACGTCGGCGAGGTCGGTCCGCGGCGCGGGCTCCTCGCGCGGCGCCGTCGGCCTGCCGGTGAGCGTCCCGTACAGCTCGACCTGCTCGCGCGTGATCGCGCCGATGCGGCGCACGCCCTCGCGGATCTGGTCCTCGTCGGAGCCGGAGAAGTTCAGGCGCATCGACGAGCCGCCGCGGCCGTCGAGGTACGCGGCACGCCCCGGCACGAACGCGACGTTGCGGTGCAGCGCGAGCGCGAGCAGGTCGGTCGTGTCGACGAAGTCGGGGAGCGTCGCCCAGATGAAGAGCCCGCCCTGCGGATGCGTCCAGCGCGCCTCGGCGGGGAGCTCGGCGGCCAGCGCCTCGAGCATCACGTCGCGCCGGCGGCGGTAGAGGTCGCGCAGCTGGGCGACGTAGCGCTCCCAGTGCCCGGTCTCGAGGTAGGCGGTGACGAACAGCTGCGTGAAGGAGGACGGGCAGAGCGTCCCCGCCTGCGCCCCGAGGTTCAGCTTGCCGAGCACGGGACGCGGCGCGACCGCCCAGCCGAGCCGCAGGCCCGGCGAGAGGATCTTCGAGAAGGTCCCCGCGTAGACGACGAAGTTGCCGCCGTCGAGGTCGAACAGCGTGGGCAGCGGATCGCCCTCGAAGCGCAGCAGCCCGTACGGGTTGTCCTCGAGCACGATCAGCTCGCGCTGATGGGCGACCTCGACGAGCCGGCGCCGCCGCGGCAGCGACATCGTCACCCCACCCGGGTTCTGGAACGTCGGGATCGTGTAGATGAACTTGGGCCGGCGGCCGTCGCGCTCGAGGCGGTCGAGCGTCTCCTCGAGGACGTCGACGCGCATGCCGTCGTCGTCCATCTCGATCTGCACCACGTCCGCCTGGTAGGACGACAGCGTCGGCACGGCGCCCGGGTAGGTCGGGCCCTCGGCGACCACGACGTCGCCCGGGTCGACGAGCGCCTTGCAGACGAGGTCGATCACCTGCTGGCCGCCCGTGGTGACGATCACGTCGCCGGGATCCACGTCGGCGCCCTCGTGGGCCATGATCCTCGCGATCGCCTCGCGCGTGGCGAGCATGCCCTCGGTCGGGCCGTACTGCAGCGCGCGCGCCGAGCTCTCGGCGGCGACGCGGGCCATCACGGCGGCGAGCGTCTCGGCCGGGAAGGTCGAGGTGTCCGGCAGGCCGCCGGCGAGCGAGATGACCTCCGGGCGCTCGGTGATCGCCATCAGGTCGCGCATCGCCGACGACGTCATCACGCGCGTGCGCGAGGCGAAGAGGCCGGCGTAGCGCTCGAGGTCGCGCGCGGCCGACCCGGACGGGCGGGACTCCATGGAACCCGATTCGCCGCGGGGGCGTCCGCGACCTTCCTCTACAGTCATGCCGCCCGGAAGGTACCGGACGCCATGACGCTGACCATCGACATCCTCATGGGCATCGGCCTCGCCACGGCGGCCGGGATCCGGCCGTTCCTGCCGGCGTTCGTCGCCGCCGTCGCGGCCCGCAACGACCTGCTCGTCGACTTCGACGGCACCTCGTTCGCGTTCCTCGAGGCCACCTGGTGGATGATCCTGATGATCGTCCTGGCGATCGTCGCGCTGCTGCTGCGCAACGAGATCGAGAGCCGCCCGCCGCTCGTCGCGGCGTTCACCGGGGTCTCGATGGGCATCGGCGCGCTGCTGTTCGCCGGCTGCCTGGCCGACGACGGCTACGCGTGGTGGCCGGGCGTCATCGGCGGCATCGCCGCGGCCTGGCTGTCCGGCACCGCCACGCGCAACCTCTTCGCCCGCGCCGGCGCGCGGCTCGACGACGAGGCCCGCGCGCACCTGCCGGTCTACGCCGAGGGCGTCGCGCTGCTCCTCGCCGTGCTCGCGATCACCGTCCGCCCGATCGCCTTCGTCGCGGTCGCGTTCTTCGCCTGGCTCCTCGCCGGCGGCCGGCGCAGGGAGGGCGAGAAGTACGCGGGCCTGCGAAGCCTCCGGTAGCTCGTCCCACCCACGAGCGAAGCGGTCAAGAGCGACCGGAGGGAGCGCTCGGTCTCCGGGGCGGGCAGGGATGCCCGCCGAGGACTCCCTGTGCAGTCGCCGAAGGCGGATGCACTAGCCTCAGCCTGGTGAGCGAGAAGGCCGCAGCGGTGTCTCCGGCTCTCCACGTCCGCGTGCGCAGGGGCGTGCGGCGCCCCGCGTCCTGGTGGCAGCTGCTCCGGTTCGCGCTGGTCGGCGCGAGTGGGTGGGTCGTGAACCTCATCGTGTTCGCCGTCGCCGTCCACGGCGCGGGGATGGCCTATCCCGTCGCCGCGACGCTCGCCTTCCTCGTCGCGGTGTCGAACAACTTCCTGTGGAACCGGCACTGGACGTTCAAGGCGCACGACGGCCGCGCCCATCACCAGGCCGCGCGCTTCCTCATCGTGAGCGTCGCCGCGTTCGTGGTCGGCCTCGGCCTGCTCGCGCTGCTCGTCGAGGTCGCGGGCGTCGCCGAGGTGCCCGCGCAGGCGATCGCGATCGTCGCCGTCACGCCGTTCAGCTTCCTGGCGAACAAGCTCTGGAGCTTCGACCGGTGAGGCGGGCGGCGCCGCTCGTCGCCGCCCTGCTCCTGCTCGCCGCCCTCGCCCCGGTCGCCCTCGGCGCGCCCACGGCGACCACCACCGGCACGTCGTCGGCGACGGCGCTGACCGCGCCGCCCAAGGCCCCCGTCCCCGCCCGGCCGCGCGAGGTCTCCTCGAAGGAGGCCGAGCGCCTCGCCGCGCGCGTGCCGAAGATCGCGGCCCTGCGCCGCGACCACCCCGGCTCCACCCTGAGCTCCAAGCGCAAGGACGGCCGCTGGGTCGTGGACGTGTGGACCAGGGGCCCGAAGGCGAAGCAGATCGGGCAGGTGTACGTGAGCCTCGACGGCCGCGTCACCGAGAGCTGGACCGGCTTCCAGGTGGCCTGGACGATGGCGCGCGGCTATCCCGGGGCATTCGGCCAGTCCGTCAACAACCCGT
>JAXMFH010000022.1:0-3229 GCA_046347845.1 Burkholderiales bacterium
CGTCGTGCTCCAGCGCGCGACGACCGCGCTCGCGAGCGGCAGCGGCTCCGGCCGCGCCTCGAGCGGCACGGCGACCTCGCGGGGGCGCAGCGGCCCCGCCCGGCCGACGGTGGGCTGGCGCGCGCCGCTCACCGGCCGGCCACGGCGGTCGAGTTGCACGCGCTCGACGTAGGCGTAGGCCGCGGCGGCGGTCGGGCACCAGCGTGCCGGCTTCCCGCCCCGCAGCGGGGCGAGCGTGACGTCGAAGCGCGTGCCCGCGTCCGTGCCCCGGCCGACCAGCCGCGCGGCCTGGACGGCGCAGCCCCGGGCCCCGGGAACCGGGAACCCGGTGGCGAACCGCACGCGGTAGACCTGCCGTGCCGTGAGCCCCCAGGCCGAGGTGAACCGCACGCGGACGCGGTCGCCCGGGCCGTAGGCCTTCGCCGGGGAGACGTGCAGGGTCACGCTGCCGGACACGGGGGTCCCGCTCATGTGCGCGGCCGCCGGGCCGGCGGGAGCCGCCGACAGCACGACGAGGAGCACCGGGAGCAGCAGACGCCTCATGCTCGTTCGACACACCGGACCGAGGATCGTCACGCGACCCACTGTCGCACACCGGGCGAGGGCGCGCCGCAGGCGCGACGGGACCTCATCTAGTCTCGCCGCCCATGGCGACGGGCGCCGGCCGGCGAGAGGCGAAGGGCGAGCGCACGCCGCGGGGCGCCGCGGAGGAGCGCGTGCTGGTCGCCGTCGAGGAACTGCTGCGCGAGGGCGAGGCCTTCACGACGCTGCCGGTCGGCCGGATCGCCGAGCGCGCCGGCGTCGCGCGGTCGTCGTTCTACTTCCACTTCCCCGACAAGCAGACGCTGCTGCGCGGGCTGGCGGCCTCGGTCACCGACTCGCTGTTCGACCCGGTGCGGGCGTGGGTCGCCGAGCCGGAGAACGACCGTGACGGCCTTGTCACGACGGTCGGTGAGGTCCTGGTGGTGCTCCGCCGGCACGGGGCGCTCGTCGCCGCGTTCCTCGAGGTCGCCGCGTACGACGCCGAGTTCGCCGACTACTGGCGCGCGCGGATGGCCGAGATCATCGGCGAGCTCGCCGGGCGGCTGGAGCAGGACCGCGCCGCCGGCCGGCTGCCCGCCGACCTCGAGACCGAGGCGGTGGCCGCGTATCTCGTGTGGGGCGCCGAGCGGACGATGGTGCAGGCGGTGGCGACCGATCCGTCGGGCGCCGACGACGGACGGATCGCCCGCGGCATCGCCCAGGCGATGTGGGCCGTCATGGGGCCGCGCGCGGCCTGACGGACTGGCGCGGCACGCCCTCCGCCGTTATCGTACACATTGTCCGATATCTGCCTCGGGAGCGCGCATGACCACCGACACGCTGGACCGCATCGACGAGCTGGACCTCGCGGAGGTCGACCTGTTCGACCCGCGCTGGCACCGCGACGGGACGCCCCACGCCCTGCTCGCCCGCCTGCGGCGCGAGGCGCCGGTGCGCTGGAACCCGCTGCCCGACGGCACCGGTGTGTGGACCGTCGTGAGCCATGCCGAGGTCGCCGAGGCGAGCAAGGACTTCCAGCGCTTCTCCTCCTGGGAGGGCGGGGTGTTCCTGAACCCCGACCAGGTCGCGCCGCTCGACTTCGCGCGCAATCTCCTCCTCTACATGGACCCGCCGCAGCACACGAACTACCGGCAGATCCTCCAGCGCGCCTTCACCCCGCACGCCGTGAAGGAGCGCGAGGGCGCCGTGCGCGCCCGCGTGACGCGCACGATCGACACCTTCGTCGAACGCGGCGAGGCGGACCTCGTGCCCGACCTCGCGGTGCGCGTCCCGCTCGGCGTCGTCTGCGACCTCTGCGGCATCCCCGATGCGGACTTCGACGAGTTCCTGGGCTTCACCGAGGAGATGGAGGAGTCGACGCGCAGCGAGGAGCCCGCGGCGGGCCTGGAGGCGATCGGCCGGATGGGCGCGTACCTCGCGGGCGTGCTCGAGCGGCAGCAGGACCGCGACGACACCGTCGTCGCGAAGCTGCGCGATGCCCAGGTCGACGGCCGCGACCTCACCGAGGCGGAGATCGTCGTGTTCTTCGCGCTGCTCGCCTTCGCCGGGCACGACACGACGCGCAACACCACGGCGAACGGCCTGCTCACGCTGCTGCGCCACCCCGACCAGCTGCAGCAGCTGATCGACGACCCCGAGCTGATCCCGGACGCCGTCGAGGAGATCCTGCGGTACACGAGCGTCGTGCAGTGGTTCGCGCGCACCGCCACGCAGGACACCGAGCTCGGCGGCGTCCCGATCGCCGCGGGCGAGAAGGTCGCGCTCTGGTACACGAGCGCCTCGCGCGACGAGGCCCTGTTCGACGAACCCGACCGGTTCGACATCCACCGCGAGAAGCCCGACCACGACGCATTCGGCGGCGGCGGGCGCCATTTCTGTCTCGGATCCGGGCTCGCCCGGCTCGAGCTGCGCGTGATCTTCGAGGAGGTCACCCGCCGGCTGCGCGACCTGCGCCTCGCGGGCGAGCCCGAGCGGATCCCGTCCTCCTGGACGAACGCGCTGACGACGCTGCCGGTGACGTTCACCCCGGGCCCGCGCGAGGCGGCCTGACGTGCCGCTGACGGTCGACGGACTCGAGTACCTGCGCGCGGTCCAGGAGGGTCGCCGGCCGGCCGACCCGTTCACCGAGGCGTTCGGGTTCCGGATCGCGGCGGTCGAGCGCGGCTCGATCGTCGTGACGGCCACCGTCGACGACCGGGCGATCAGCGCCTCCAACCTCGCCCACGGGGGCTGGCTGTCGGCGCTGATGGACATGGCGACCGGGATGGTGGTGCAGTCGACGCTCTCCGCCGGCTCCTACAGCCCCCACCTTCAGGCGTCCTACCGGTTCATCCGCCCCGCCGAGCCCGGCGCGCAGCTGACCTGCCGCGCCGAGGTCGTCAGCGTTGGGAAGTCGTTCGGCACCGCCCGCTGCGAGCTGCGCGACGAGCGGGACCGTCTCCTCGCCACGGGCGAGTCGACCAACGCCATCGCGCGAGCGCCCGCTACATCCTGAAAACGCCGTACCCGAGGTCGCCGAGCGGCGCGCCCGCGCAGGCCGCCAGCGCCTGCGCGAGCACCTCGCGCGTGTCGCGCGGGTCGATGATCCCGTCGTCCCAGAGGCGCGCCGTCGAGTACACGGGCCGGCCCTGGTGCTCGTACTGCTCCTTCAGCCGCGCCCCGGTCTCCGCCTGGCCGACCTCGGTCA
>JAXMFH010000023.1:0-1918 GCA_046347845.1 Burkholderiales bacterium
CTCCAGCCCGGCGGCGCGCGCGAGCATCACGTCGGCGGTCACGCCGACCCCGAGCACGGCGAGATCGGCCGGGATCTCGCGCCCGCTCGCGGTGTGCACGGCGGTCACCCGCTCCTCGCCCGCAAAGCTCGCGATGTCCTCGCCGCCGAGCACGGTCACGCCGTGCGCCTCGAGCACGCCGCGCACGAACCGGCCGACCTGGGCGCCGGCGGTGCGCTGGAGCGGCTCGTCCTCCTGCATGAGCATCGTGACCGTCCGGCCCGCCGCCGCCAGCGACGCCGCGACCTCGCAGCCGATGTACGACCCGCCGACGCAGACGACGTCCCCGTCGTGCGCGTCGAGGTCGGCGCGGATCGCGTCGGCGTTGCCGAACGCGCGCACGTAGTGCAGCCCGTCGAGCTGGGTGCCGTCCACCTGCAGGCGGCGGACCATCGCCCCGGTCGCGATCAGCGCGTGCTCGTAGCCGACGGTCTCCTTCGTCGAGAGCGTCGCCTCGCGCGCCCCGGGGTCGAGCTTCATCACGCTCGTGCGCGTGAGCAGCTCCACGGGCGCGTCGTCGAACCAGCCGGCCGCGGGATGGTGCGCGTCCTCACGCGACTGCTCGCCGCGGAGGTACTCCTTGGTCAGCGCGGGCCGCTCGTAGGGCGGATCGAGCTCGCGGCCGGCCAGGAGGACGTCGCCGGAGAAGCCGCCTTCGGCCAGCGCGTGCGCGGCCGCCGAGGAGGCGACCCCGCCGCCGATGAGCAGGACGTCGACGCGACGATCGGGCATGGCGTGACCCTAGCGACCGCCTCTCGGCGCTAGCGTTCGTCTCATGCCCGACGACCAGACGAACCTCATTCCGGCGGACGAGCCCGTGATCGACCTGCAGCTGACCGCCGCGGAGATGAAGATCACCTACACCGCGCTCAAGACGATGTTCGACGACTTCGGGCGCGATCAGACCGACCTGCATCAGCTGGTCCGGGGCATCCTCGACCGGCTCCCCGGCGAGCTGGACATGCGCGCGATCGACCTCGACGCCGAGCTCGAGAAGCTCCGCGCGCTGCGCGAGCAGTAACCCGTGGCCGAGCAGCGGCGCAGTGACCTGCGCAACGTCGCGATCGTCGCGCACGTCGATCACGGCAAGACCACCCTGGTCGATGCGCTCCTGCGCCAGAGCGGCGCCTTCCGCGAGGGCGCCGAGGTCGAGGACCGGGTCATGGACTCGATGGATCTCGAGCGCGAGCGCGGCATCACGATCCTCGCGAAGAACACCGCGGTCCGCCGCGGCGACGTGAAGATCAACATCGTCGACACGCCCGGGCACGCCGACTTCGGCGGTGAGGTCGAGCGCTCGCTGGCGATGGTCGACGCCGTCCTGCTGCTCGTGGACGCCGCCGAGGGCCCGCTGCCGCAGACGCGGTTCGTGCTGCGCAAGGCGCTCGAGGCCCGGCTGCCGGTGATCCTCGACATCAACAAGGTGGACCGGCCGGACGCGCGCGTCGGCGAGGTCCTGCACGAGGTCGAGGACCTGTTCCTGGACCTCGACGCGCACGAGGACCAGCTCGGCTTCCCGGTCGTCTACACCGACGCCAAGCGCGGCTGGGCCTCGCTCGACCCGACGACGCCGGGCACCGACCTCGACCCGCTGTTCGAGCTGCTGGTCGAGCACGTCCCCGCGCCCGCGTACGACGACGAGCACCCGCTGCAGGCGATGGTCACGAACCTCGACGCCTCCCCCTACCTCGGCCGCCTGGCGATCTGCCGCGTACGCCAGGGCACGATCCGCGCCGGGCAGCGCATCGGCTGGTGCCGGGCGGACGGCACGGTCCAGGCCGGGACGCTCGGCGAGCTGTTCGTCACCGAGGAGCTCGAGCGCGTTTCCGCCGAGGAGGCCGGGCCCGGCGAGATCATCGCCGTCGCCGGGCTCGACGAG
>JAXMFH010000024.1:0-3390 GCA_046347845.1 Burkholderiales bacterium
GCGCGCTTCTCGTCGTCGAGGTCGAGCCGCATGTCCAGCGGCAGCACGCGCGACGCCTTGCGCGCGTCCTCCGCGTACGACCAGCGGTAGTGGAACATCGCCTTGGTGAGCCACTCGTCGGCGTAGTCCTCGAGCAGCTCGTCGAGGAACGCGATCGCCGGATCGGACGGGATCACGCTGCGCCCGGCGTGCATCTTCTCGAGGCGGCGGATCTGGAAGGTCGAGTCGATCATCGCCGTCGGCGCGCCGCCGTTCTCGCCGGGAAGGACGAGCACGGGGATCAGCGCGACCGGCACCGGCGGCACGTCCTTCGCGCCGTTCTCGCGCAGCAGCCACTGGAACGGGATGTGGCGGTAGCGCAGCACCGCGCGCATCTTGCGGCTGTAAGGGGACCCGTAGGCCCCGACGAGCTTGAGCTCCGGCATCGACATGGCGCACCTCCGTGGGACGGAGCGCCACGCTACCGGAATTGGCAGTAGCTGTGCAAGAATCTTCGCCGCGGCGTCACGCCGCCGGTGCGTTGGGCTGGTACGGGAAGAACGTGTTCACCGGCGTGCCCGCGCCGTCGCCGTCGCGCTCGAGCGTGACGACCAGACCGCCGCGGTCGGGACGCGTCCAGATCATGTGCCCGTCGGCGTCGAGGCGGCGCGTGACCTCGATGCCGGGAATTCCCACGGGACGCAGCACGAACACGCCGCTCTCGTAGGTCGCGATCACGACGAGCGGCGTGGTGAAGTCGAACGCCGACACGTCGTGCACGCCGTTCTCCTCCGTGCCGTCCGCGCGTGCGTCGGCGATCGTCCCGCCGCCCATGTCGACGATGCGGTCGCCGCACTGCTCGATGCGCTCGACGTATGCGTAGATGCGGTCGTCGGCCGCGACCGGCTCGCCCATGCGCTCGGCGTAGACCGCGCGCCAGAGCCCGCGCAGATCGGGGGCGCCCTCGACCAGCGGCTCCGTGCAGCGCGCGAGCACCTGCTCCGGGAACGTCTCGCGGAAGCCGCCGGCCGGCGTGTAGGCGATCGGGATCTCGTCGGCCGTGAGGCCCTGCGACGAGCCGCCCGAGTCGCCGCACGCGGCGGCGAGCGCGACCAGAAGGACGGCGGCGAGACGGTGCGCGCTGTGCATGGCGCCGACGCGTATCGACCACGCGCGCCCGGTGTCAATCCGGAAACCGCCGCGCGCTCGCGGACGGTCGCGGAGAACCGGGCGCAGGCTCAGCGCGCGAGGTCGCGCACGGCGTCGCGCGACAGCAGCGACGCCGGATCGACGCCCTGCCCGATCTCCGCGAGCAGCGGCGCGTCGGTCAGCTCGCGCAGGCTCGCCGCGAGCGTGTCCGTCGCGAGGTCGCGCGCGGACGAGAAGTGATTGACGACGAAGCCCGCGACCGGGATACCGCGCGCGGCCGCCGCCTCGAGCGACAGCAGCGCGTGGTTGATCGCGCCGAGCCGCGCGCCGACGACCAGCAGCAGGCGCGCGTCGAGCTCGTACGCGAGGTCCGCGAACGAGGAACGACCCGCGATCGGCACCAGCAGCCCGCCCGCACCTTCCACCAGCAGCAGATCGACCTCACGCGCGCGCTGCCGGCACGACGCGACGATCTCGCGCACGTCGATGGTCACGCCGGCACGTCGCGCCGCGAACGACGGCGCGAGCGGGTCGGGCAGGCGGATCGGGCACACCGCGTCCACCGCCTCGTCCGCTCCTGCCGCAGCGTGCAGTGCGACCGCGTCCGCGCCGACGAGCTTGCCGCTCGCGTCGAGATCGCAGCCGGTCTCCGCGGGCTTCCGCGCCGCGACGCGCAGTCCGGCGGCACGCGCCGCGCGCAGCACGCCGCACGACACCCACGTCTTGCCGACGCCCGTGTCGGTGCCTGTCACCAGCAGAACGCTCATGCCGCGTCCCCGCTTCCGGAGCGCGGGCTCACGCCTCGGTGACCTCGCGGATCGCCTTCGCGGTCGCCGACACCAGCAGGCCGAGCTCGTCCATGCGCAGGCTGAGCGGCGGCATCAGCACGATCACGGGACCGAGCGGACGCAGGATCACGCCGTGCTTCCGCACCGCGTCGCACACCCGGTGGCCGATCCGTGCCGCGGACGGGTACGTCGCCCGCGTCGCGCGGTCCTGCACCAGCTCGATGCCGGTCATGAGGCCGCGCCTGCGGATGTCGCCCACGTGCGCGAGCGGCGCGATCTCGCGCTCGAGCTTCTCGCCGAGCACGCGCGCGAGGCCCTGCACGTGGGTCATCGTCTGCTCCTGCTCGAACACGTCGAGCGAGGCGAGGCCGGCGGCGCAGGCGAGCGGGTTCCCGGTGTAGGTGTGGCCGTGGAAGAAGGCGACGAAGTCCTCGTAAGGCGCGAGGAACGTGTCGAACAGCGCCTCGCTCGCAAACGTGGCGGCGAGCGGCAGGTAGCCGCCGGTGATGCCCTTGCCGACGCACAGCAGGTCGGGCGAGACGCCCGCCTGCTCGCACGCGAAGAACGTTCCCGTGCGCCCGAAGCCGGTCGCGACCTCGTCGCAGATCAACAGCGTGCCGGCCTCGCGCGCGAGCTTCGCGAGCTCCGCGAGATACTCCGGCGGATGCATCCACATGCCGGCCGCACCCTGCACCAGCGGCTCGACGATCAGCGCCGCGAGCTCGTGGCCGTGCGCACGCAGCTTCGTGCGCGCCTCGTCGATCGCGGCCGCGCACGCGGCCTCCTCGGTCATGCCGTCGCGCCAGCGGAACAGGTGCGGCGGCGTCAAGCGCAGGACGTCGAACAGCAGCGGCCGGTAGAAACGGTGGAAGGTCTCGCTGTAGCCGACCGCGATCGCGCCGATGGTGTCGCCGTGGTACGCCTCGACCAGCGACGCGAAGCGCGTGCGCTTCGTGTCGCCACGCAGCTGGCACGCCTGGAACGCGATCTTGAGCGCGATCTCGACCGCAGTGGCGCCGGCGTCGGAGTAGAAGACGCGCGTCAGGCCCTTCGGCGCGAGCGGCACCAGCCGCGCCGCCAGCTCCGCGGCGCCCGGGTGCGTGAGGCCGAGCATCGTCGTGTGCGCGACGCGGTCGAGCTGCGCGCGCACCGCCGCGTCGAGCATCGGGTGGCGGTGACCGTGCACGTTGCACCACAGGGACGACACGCCGTCGAGGTAGCGTCGTCCCTGCGCGTCGATCAGGTGGTTTCCCTCCGCCGACTCGATGACCAGCGGCTCGCCCGACATCCAGTCGCGCATCTGCGTGAACGGGTGCCACAGGAAGCGGCGGTCGAGATCCGCGACGTCGACGTTCGGCCGGCTCATCCCCTCGCCTCCCGCACGGCCCGTCCGAGAACGTCGACCGCGTCTCCGATCTGCGCCGCCGCGTGTGTCGCGATCGGCGTCAAGCGCAGGCGCGCGGTGCCCTGCGGA
>JAXMFH010000025.1:0-2028 GCA_046347845.1 Burkholderiales bacterium
CCGGCCGGATGCCGGCGTGGTGCAGCGCCTCGTTGGCGTAGATGTTGCCGACGCCGACGATCAGCCGGCCGTCCATCAGCAACGTCTTGACGGTGACCCGCTTGTGCTTGCGCGACAGCTCCCAGAGCAGCTCCGCCGAGAACTCGCCGCCGAGCGGCTCGACGCCGAGGACGCCGAGGTCCGCTTCGCCGGCCGACAGCATCATCAGCCCGAAGCGGCGCGGGTCGCGGAAGTACAGCCGGACGCCGCCCTCGAGCTCCACGAGAACGTGCACGTGCGGCAGGTCGGCCGGCGGATCGCCGACGCAGAAGCGTCCGCTCATGCCCAGGTGCACCACCCAGTTGAGCCCGTCGCCGACGTCGAGCAGCACGTACTTGGCGCGCCGCGCGACGCCGCCGATCGTGCGCCCCGCGAGGCGCCGCGCGAAGTCGTCGGCGATCGGACGGCGCAGCCGCCGCTCGCGGACGTCGACCGACAGCACGCGCCGTCCGACGACGTGCGGCGCGATCGTGCGGCAGACGGTCTCGACCTCCGGCAGCTCAGGCACCGCCGGCTCCCGCGGACGCCGGCGCGAGGTCGAGCGTCCGCGCCTCGCGCGCGAGGCGCGCGAACTCGTCGAGCGACAACGTCTCCGCGCGCCGCCGCGGGTCGATCCCGGCTCGCTCGAGCATCGCGCTCGCGGCGTCGCCGCCGAAGCCCGCGGACAGCGCGTTGCGCAGCGTCTTGCGGCGCTGTCCGAACGCGGTCTGCACGACGCGGCGGAAGAGCCGCGGATCGCCGACGTCCGCGCGCGGCGCGGCGGTCGTGTCGAGACGCACCACCGCGGAGTCGACCTTCGGGGGCGGCGCGAACGCGCGCGGCGGAACGACGAAGCCCATCGTCGCGGTGGAGTGCAGCGCGCACAGCACGGTGAGGCCGCCGTACGCACGAGAGCCGGGCTCGGCGCAGAGCCTCGCACCGACCTCGAGCTGCAGCATGACGACGAGGCGCGGGAAGCGCTCCGGCTGCTCGAGCAGCCGGCTCACGATCGCCGTGCCGGTCGAGTACGGCAGGTTCGCGACCACCGGCAGCGGGCCCTCGCCGAGCGCGTCGAGATCGACGCGCAGGAAGTCGCCGCGCACGATGCGCAGCCCGGGGTCCGCGCGGCGCTCGAGCGCGTCGGCGAGGTCCTCGTCGAGCTCGACCGCGACAACCGGATGCCCCGCCGCGCGCAGCCGGTCCGTCAGCGCGCCGCGTCCGGGCCCGATCTCGAGCACGCGCGCGCCGGGCTCCAGCTCCGCGAGCGCGATCGCGCGCTCCGCGACCTCCCCGTCGATCAGGAAGTGCTGGCCGAGGGCGTGACGCCGGCTCTTCGACACTACGCCTCGCCCGGCGCGAGCCGCGGTCCGAGCGGCAGCTCCGCCACCGCGTTCAGCGACAGCGGATCGCTCTCGCCGCGCCGCAGACGAAGCCAGCCCGCGTACGCGATCATCGCCGCGTTGTCGGTGCAGCGCCGGAGCGGCGGCACGAGCAGCGTCGCACCCTCCTCCTCCGCGAGCCGCGCCATCGCATCACGCAGCGCTCCGTTCGCCGACACGCCGCCCGTCACGACGATGCGCGTGGCACCCGTCATGCCGATCGCGCGCCGCGTGGCCTCGACCAGCGTCTCCACCACCGCGCGCTGAAACGACGCCGCGACGTCGGCGAGCGGCATGGCGGGAGCCGCCTCGACGCCCTGCCACAGCGCGGTCTTGAGCCCGCTGAAGCTCATGTCGAGTGCTGCGCCCTTGACGCGCGGACGCGGCAGCCGCAGCGCGTGCGCATCGCCGCCGCGCGCCAGCTCCTCGATCGCGCGTCCGCCGGGGTAGCCGAGGCCGAGCAGCTTCGCCGCCTTGTCGAACGCCTCGCCGGCGGCGTCGTCGCGCGTCTGGCCGAGCACGGCGTAGCTGCCGTCGGCGCGCGCCAGGTAGAGCGCAGAGTGTCCTCCCGACACCACGAGGCCGAGGAACGGCCGCTCGACGTCCGCCTCGAGCGCGATCGACAGCAGGT
>JAXMFH010000026.1:0-1670 GCA_046347845.1 Burkholderiales bacterium
CGCGGCCGACGCGGTCGATCGCGTCCTCGAGCGCGGGGGTGAGGAAGCGCGCGCCGTCGCGGAAGATCGCGCCGCGGCTGTGCGTCCCGACCTCCACCAGCGGCACGACCGCTCCCTCGGCCGGCACCTCGTCGAGGCGCGCGGCGAAGCGTGCGAGGTGCGTGCGCGCCATGCAGACCGCGCGCTCGTCGTCGAGGATGAGCTGCTCGATCGTGCGCCGTCCGTCGCCGCCGAGCGTCGGCAGGACCTTCTCGGTGATCGAGAAGATGCGTCCGTGCGCGTCGCCGGGGTGGCGCACGTAGAAGATGCCGAACTCCAGTCCGGGCGCGTGCTCCTGCAGGATCGTGTCGGCGTCGCACTCCGCGAGTGCCGCGTGCAGCGCGTCGCGCGAGCGCACGAACGTCACGCCCGAGCCGCGCTCGCCGACGTCCGGCTTGAGCACGACCGGGAAGGCGAAACCTTCGCGCGTGAGGAACTCCGCGGCGAGCGCGCTGCGGCCGGCCGCGGACAGCTCCGCCGGGATGCAGGTCGCGTGCAGCGAGAATTCCGGCGCCGCGACGGCGAGCGCGCGCAGGATGTCGATCTTGGATTCGCCCGCGAAGCCGCCGCCGGGAATGGCGGGATTGACGGCGGTGGGCAGCAGCAGGCTGCGGTACTTGACCGCGAGCCAGACGACGTACGCCGCGATCGGCACGTAGAACACCTGCAGCGGCCAGAACTCCCAGCTGCAAAGGCGCCGCCAGCGTCCGACGGCGAGGCGCCGTCCGCGATGCGTGAGGAGCGGCGGCACGATGCGGAACGCCGCGACCAGCGCCAGGCCGGCGCCGAGCAGCGTGAGCACCGACGCGGGGTCGGTCGAGACGTCGAGGCGCGCGCCGCCGTGCCGTGCCAGCGCGACCAGGACGGGCGTCCACAGCGCCGCCGCCACCGCGAACCATCCGACGAACACGAGCGCTCTCGTGCGCAGCACGCCGGCCGCGACGTACGTCGGCAGCCGCATGCCCGGGGCGAAGCGCGACAGCAGGATCACCGCGGGACCGCGCCGCTCGAGCCACGCGGACGCCCGCTCGACCGCCTGCGGCGTGACCATCCGGCGCAGCGGCCGGGTGTCGAGCGCGCGCCGACCGAGCGTGCGTCCGGCGGCGAAGAGCAGCAGGTCGCCGGCGAGAATGCCGGCGAAGCACGCGAACGTTCCCGCGACGAATCCGATGCCGCCCTGCGCGATCAGCAGGCCGGTCGCAACGCAGGTCGCATCCTCGCTCACCAGCGTCGCCGCGGCGATGAGAAGCATGCGCCACGCGAGCGCGCCGTCGAGGGCACCGCCGAGCAGCATGGTGCCGCCGCCGAGAGTCAGCGCGCGCACGCGAGCCGCGCCCGATGCTCGAGCGTGGACGGCGCCACGCCGAAGTCGTCGCCGATCGCGTGCCCGCGCGCGCGCAGCATCTCCTTGACCAGTGCGTTGTGGTGCACGGTGTGCGACAGCAGGAACTGCAGCTCGCGGCGCACGCTCGAGCGGCACCACTCGGGCGCGCCCGGTGCGAGCGTGTCGGCCTCCGTGCGCACCTCGACGGGCTGGGCCGTCTGCTCCTCGCCGATCTGCTCGAGCGCCGCGATGACCGCGGCGAAGCGCTCGCGCGCGATGCGCCGGCTCGATTCGACCAGCGGGTCGC
>JAXMFH010000003.1:0-406582 GCA_046347845.1 Burkholderiales bacterium
AGGTCACCTCGCCCGCGGGCACCGAGTTGATCAGCACGTTGGGCTGCGGCACGACGACGTCGAAGCTCATGTCGCACTGGCCGGGCGTCGTGTTGACCGCCTTGGGGACGGTGCCGCCGCTGAACGACACCGAGGTCGCGCCGGGCACGGCGGTCAGCGTGCCGCCGCAGTTCGTCACGACGTTCGGCGTGGGCGCGACCTGCATCCCGGTCGGCAGCGCGTCGACGAACGCGAGCGACGTCGCGTCGACGATGTTGTTGTTCAGGAAATAGAACGTGACCTTCGACGGCTGGCCGGCCGCCACCGCGTCGGGCGTGAACGTCTTGTTGACGTTGATCGCCGCGTGCGCGGGGATCGAGACCGCCAGCGCGGCGGCGCAGGCGCCGATCAGTCGGCGGAGCGGGCGGCGGACGGTGTCGGGCGTGAACGGGACGGAGGCGGCGGAAAGCGAGGCAGGACGTGGCATGGCGACCCAATCGGCTGGCGGTGTACCCGTCGCCGGGTTGCCCCCGCAGTGCGGATCGGTCGGATCCTCACCGCGACGAGCGTCCGGGATGCCGGACGCGGGTCGACCCAGGCGTCTCGTCCCGGCCTCCGTGCGCGTCCAACAACGCCCCCGGGCCCGGGTGTTTCGGCGGCCGTTCTCGGGCGCCGACGCGACCCCGCGGCTCTCGCGTCCGCTGAAGTCGTGCCGATGCTAGCAGGGGCCCCTCGATCGAGAATTCATCGAGAAATCATCCGCAACATGATGATTTCAATCAGTTGCATCGCTTTCATCAAACCCGAATGCGGCAGCGCGCCCCCGACCGGGTGCGAAGCTGAACAGAACAGGGAGGATTCGCCGAGGATCGCCAACCGCGGGACGGCATGGGCGCACAAGCCGGGCCTTACCGGCAATGCCCTGCAAACTGCGCACTACAGCTCGTAATCAGCTAGCAAGTGCTCACATCGGTTCGAGCTTTGCTACCGTTCGTCGGCCACCCCAGCCGGCTGTTGCGCGGATACGACATCGTCATAGGACAGTCGGAGAAGCGAAGCGCGCGGCCTCACTTGGCTTCGAGCTACCTCCGGACCGCTGAAGTCGCGCACCCGGCGTCGGTTCGACGGAGATTGTGTGCAGGAAAGACCCGGTTTCTCCCAGGGGTTTCTCGACGAAGACTCCGGGCCGCACGCGGCCGGAAGTGCCCGCCGGCGCGGCGCCGACGGGAATGGATCACAACGAGAGCGTTCCGGCGGCCGCCGACGCCTCCGAGCGTGCCGGTGCATGCGGTCTTCGCCGGCGCGCGCTACCTGACGCCCAAGGTGCGCGCGTTCATCGACCTCGCGATCGACGCGATGCGGGCCCACCGGGCCTGAGCGCTGATCCGACACCGGAGCCGATCACCGGGAGGCCCTCGCCCAGCCCCGGAACCGTCGCCGAACGCGGCGACCACGGGCCGGCGGACGCGCGTGCGGCGCGGCGCCGCGAAACCCGGAAACGACGACGCCCGATCGCGGAGGATCGGGCTGACCTGAGTCCGTCTTTTCGAGCCGATTATTCCTGGGAAATGGCTCGGTTGGGGTGGTCGTGTTTGAGCGGATGGTGCTGCTTGAATTCGTAGGGGTTCAAGTAGTCGAGGCTCGAATGCGGCCACACGGCGTTGTAGTGCTTGCGCCAAGCCTCGATGATGACCTGGGCTTCACGACGGGAGCGGAACCATTCCACGCTCAGGCATTCGTCCCGGAACCTGCCGTTGAAGGATTCGCTGGTGCCGTTCTGCCAGGGTTTGCCGGGGTCGATGATGGCGGTCTCGATTCGGGCATCCGCAAGCCATTGCAGGATGGCGTTGCTCACGAATTCGGGGCCACTGTCGGAACGCAGGTAGGCGGGAGCGCCATGCACGCTCATGAGCCGGGTCAGCACGTCGATGACGCGCGCGGAGCGGATGCTCCCGGCCACGTCGATGGCCAGGCTTTCATGGGTGAACTCGTCGACCACCGTGAGGCACTTGAGCTGCTGGCCGTTGGCGCAGGCGTCGAACACGAAGTCGTAGGCCCAGACGTGATTGGCGGCGCGCGCCGGCAGAAGCCGCGGCCGGGAGGCAGCCATGCGACGGCGCGGGCGCCTGCGCGGCAAGGCGAGGCCTGCCTGGCGCCACAGCCGCCGCGCGCGATTGACGCCCATCGCGAGTCCCTCGCGGCGCAGGAAGATGCGAATCCGCCGGTACCCGTAGCGCGGGTACTGGGCGGAGAGCCGGCTCATGGCCGCCAACGCGGGCGCGTCCTTCTCCGGCTGTCCCAGGCGGTAGCCCAGCGTGGAACGCGGCACGTCGAGGAGCCCACAGGCGCGTCGTTGCGAGAGGCCCCGTTCCCGCAGGAACCTGACCTGCTCGCGACGCCCCCGTGGGCTCACCACTTTTTTCGGTTCACCTCGCGCATCAGGTCGACTTCGAGGCCCCGCTCGGCCAGCAGCCGTTTGAGCTTGGCGTTCTCGAGCTCCAGCGCCTTGAGCCGCTTCACATCGGCCGGCGCGAGGCCCGCGAAGTGCTTGCGCCACACGTAGATGGTCTGCTCGCTGACCTTGTGCTTCTTGGCGGCCTCGGCGACCGACGTACGGTCGGCCTCCCGCAAGATCGCCACGATCTGCTCGTCGCTGAATCGACTCTTGCGCATCGGCTCCTCACTGTCGAAGGAGCCATAATCCCAGAAACTAGTGGTCCGAAAAACCGGCTCAGGTCAGACGCCGAATTGACGACTGCGCCGAACCTCCGCAGCTCAGGTAGGATGCCTGCCTGCCCGTGCTGACGCACAAGGAAATGACTCGACATCGCCCGAAAGGTGGATCGACCCGGTCCACTTCACGGGACCGCGTCATCGCCGACGTCGTCCCGCGTTACTACCAGGTCTACTCGGTACTGCAGCAACGGATCCGGGCCGGTGTCTGGCCATCGGAGCGACCGATGCCCGCAGAGGAGGCCCTTTCCGCCGAATTCAGCGTTTCGCGCGTGACGATTCGCCGTGCGCTCACCATGCTCGAGACGGAAGGGCTGATCGTTCGCCAACAGGGCCGCGGCACGTTCGCCGCGCCACCTCCGTCGAACGGCGCACCCAAGAATTTCGGCGGATTGCTAGAAAGTGTCGCCGACGCCGAGCATCGAACTTCGGTTCGAATCCTCTCCTTCGATCACGTCGTGCTTCCAGACGACACGGCACGATGGCTCGAATGCCCTCCCAAATCGACGGGCCTCCGCATTGAACGTGTCCGTAGCGACCGCGACGGTCCCTTCTCCTATACCGAGTGCTATCTTCGCGAGCCCGAAGCGGCGCTGGTGACACTCGAGGCGCTGGGCAATCGAACCGTTTTGTCGATGCTACTCGCGGCAGGCGTTTCAGCCGCCGCAGCCGAGCAGCGCATCAGCGCAACGCTCGCCGACGTCGAGGTCGCGCGACGCCTCAAGATCGAGGTCAGCGCCCCGCTAATCAAGCTGACGCGCGTCGTACGGAATCCCGAGGGCCGGCCGATCGAGCTCATCCACGGACTCTATCGTCCGGACCGATATGAGTACCGGATCAAGCTTTCTCGGGATCGAGCCGGGGAGGCTCCGCAATGGACGTTAAAGGAGTAGACGATCGGAAGCGGTCCGTCACGAACCGACGACTCCGCCGCCGGCCGGCGCATCTTCCGCTCGCCAGCCACCTGCCGGAACATGAATCGCCTGACGCCGCGATGGACCGCGGGGAGGTCCCGTCGCGGCGCTTTCAGCACCGCGCGAGCAGCGACGAGTTCAACGTCGCGAAGGCTCCTCCGCCACCTGAACCAGGGCCTTGCCGGTGTTGCGCCCTGCGAGCATTCGAATGAACGCCTCCGGTGCGCGCTCGATGCCCCGGACGACATCCTCGCGGTAGACGAGAGCGCCTTCCCGGATCCATTCGGCCCCCTGGCGCCGCCACTCCTGCATTCGATGCAGGTTGCGCCGCACGCTGAACGCCTTCAACGTCGCCTGGGTCGCCAACAGCGGACGGAGGTCGTGGCCGCACGCGCTCGCCGCGCCGTACTCGGCGACGAGTCCGCATAGCACGATGCGTGCATCGCGCGCGAGCAGGCCGTACACCGCGTCGGTCACCGGCCCTCCCGTGTTGTCGAAGTAGAGGTCGACGCCTCCGGGGCAATCGCGCGCGAGCGACCCACCGACGTCCGAGTCATGGTGGCTCACGCAAGCGTCGAAACGGAGATCCTCGACGACGTGACGGCACTTCCGGGGATCGCCCGCGACGCCGACCACGCGAGCGCCCAAGATGCGCGCGATCTGGCCCGCCACCGACCCGACGGCTCCTGCCGCTGCCGAAACCACGACGGTCTCGCCGCTCCGTGGTTTCCCGATTTCGGCCATCCCGACCCAGGCGGTCAGGCCGGGCGACCCCAGCACGCCGAGTGCGGTCGAGACCGGCGCGAGCGTCGCATCGACCGATTCGAGCGCATCGGCCGGAGCGACCGCATGCGTCTGCCATCCGGTTTCTCCGCACACGAGGTCGCCGGGCGCGAAGCGCCGATCGTTCGACGACACCACTTCGCTCACCGCGCGTCCGATGACTGTCGCGCCGGACCGCGCGGCGGACCCGTAGCTGCTCGCGCCGGCCATCCAGTTGCGCTGGTAGGGATCCATCGACAGCCAGATCGTCCGCAGCAGCACGTCCCCCGCCCCGGCGTCGGCGACCGGTTCGTCGACGAAGGCGAAGTCCGCCGGCTGCGGCGCGCCCTGCGGGATGCGCACGAGCGCCACTCGGCGGTTCGACAGCGCGCCCATGGCCGGCCGCAGCGACCCGGGACGCCTATTTGGCCTTGAGCCCGAGGCCCTGGAGGACAGTCGCCCAGCCGTCGAACTGACCGCGGAAGAACGTCTCGAACTCCTCGGCCGTCCCGCCGATCGGCGTGACTCCCGCCTCAGCCATCTTCCGGCGCATCTCCGGATCGCGGATCGCGGTCATCGTCGCCGAACCGATCTCGCGCACGACCTCCGGCGGCGTGCGTCCCGGGACCATCACGCCCCACCAGAACGACATCTCGAACGGCACCCCGGCCTCGCGCGACGTCGGCACGTTCGGGAGTCCCGGAATCCGCTGCGGCGCGAAGACGGCGAGCGCCTTCACCGTCCCGGCGTTGATATGCGACTTCGCCGACGGCTCCGCACCGGGCATCACGTCGATGTGCCCGGCGATCAGGTCGGAAAGCGCCGGACCCGCGCCCTTGTACGGCACGTGCGTCATCTCGATGCCGGCGGCGCGCGAGAACATCTCCATCGTCAGGTGATGGACGGTCGCCGCCCCCGGCGTGCCGTAGTTGAGCTTCCCCTTGTTGGCCTTCGCGACCGCGATGAAGTCCGCGAACGTCGACAGGTCCGCCCGCTTCCCCGTCGAGAGGAGCAGGATCGGCAGCGAGCCGACCTGCGACACCAGCTTCAGGTCGGTGCGCCAGTCGAACGGCATGTCCTGCAGTTGCGGCAGTAGCGAGAGCGACTCCGAGCCGAAAAGGATCGTGTAACCGTCAGGCGGGCTCTTCGCGACGAAGTCCGCACCGAGAATGCTCCCCGCGCCCGCCTTGTTCTCGACGATGACCGGTTGGCCCCATCGTGCCGAGAGCCTCTCCGCGAGCATGCGCGCGAGAATGTCCGTTGTCGCGCCTGGCGCGAACGGCACAACGAGCTTGACTGGTCGGTCCGGAAACGCCGCCGCGACACCGCCAGCCGCCGCGAGCGCGAACACGCCGAACGCCAGGATTGCCAACCGTTTCGTCCATCCTTCCATCTCTGGGTCCTCCTCATTGGGCGGGCGTCGAGCAGCGCCCGCGAGATTTGCTTGCGGTGCGTCTTCATCGTTCCGGTTCGAGTCGCAAGATCCCGAGATAGCGACTCGCGCCCAGTGTCACTTGCATGCGCACCTCGCGGTACCCTTTCGCGCGCACGACCACTTCGTACGCGCCGCTTCCTTCCTCGAGCTTGTCGCACTTGAACTCGCCGAAATCGTCGCTCGTCGCCGAAGCGACGACTTGTCCGTTCTTCGAGACCTCGACCGCCGCGCCAGCGACACAGTCTTCGACACCGTTTGTCCGCGCGACGAGCGTGCCGCCGATGAAGCACGCTGCGTAGCGATACAGATTGCGGTAGAAGACTCGCGGCCGCGTGCCGTACTCGGGATGAAGAACCTCCCAACCTTCCTCCGCCACGCGCCTGGCGAGCGCGGCGTCGTCGAGCTTTGCCGAAGTCATCGCCCCTGTCGGACAGACCTGCACGCAGCGCGGCTCACTCCAGCCGCGATCGATGAGATGCGCATCGAAGATCCACATCTGCGGCAAATGCTCATCCTCGTTCCACCATATCGCGCCGTAAGGACACGCATCGACGAGCTCACGGCGACCGCGTGCCTTCTCGGGGTCGATGATAACGATGCCGTCGGGACGTCGATGAACCACACCATCCGGTGCCGCGGTCAGACAAGGCGCGTTCTCGCAGTGGTTGCACATCGTCGGCAGGTGCGCGACGTCAACCATCGGCGCTTCGCCTCGCTCGCGAGTCGAAATCGCGATCCACTCGTGGCCGTGCCTTGGCTGCGGTGCGGCATAACCCGGGTACGCGTTGCCCACGTGCTCGTCCTTGCACGCGATGAAGCAGTTACGGCAGTTGTGACACTTCGCCACGTCGACGAACAGCGCCCACTTGCTGGTCATTGGGACACCTCTCCCAGGCTCGCCGCGGTCGGTGTCCCCCGAAGCGAACTTCCTTCGCTTCCCCCCGAGCGGGGCTCGCGCCCTTGGGGCGGCCCGGCAGACGCGGCGGCTTCGCGCCTCCCCTCCTGAAGGAGGGGGCGAGCGCCTTGGGACGGCCCGGCGGTGCTCATTGGGACACCTCCGTCAGGCTCGCCGCTCGCGCGGCTTCGCGCCCCCCCTCCTGAAGGACGGGGCGAGCGCCTTGGGACGGCCCGGCGGCGCTCATGACAGTCCTCCGCTCCATTTTTCGATCTCGATCAGACACGAATTGGGAGCCGAGGCGCTCGTCTTCTCGGTCTGCCAACGCGTCGGCGCGAGCGTGTTCACGCACCCTCCGCGATCGGGCGAATGCCCCGGCTCGCCGATCGGGTCGTAGACGCCCGACGACGCATACGCCTGCACGACGCCCGGAGGAAGCCGCTCGGTGAGCGCCGCTGCGCAGATCACGCTGCCCCGGTCGTTGTGGAGGCGCACCAGATCATGGTGCGCGACACCTCGCGCCTTTGCGTCCTTTGGGTTCATCCGCGCGACCCAGTAGTAATAGCCGCCGATCAAGACGCGATGGTCCACGACATCGTTGATGAACGTGTCCTTGCCATCGGTGTGCGTATGAAAGCTGTAGCGGGGGTGCGGGGTGATGAGCTGAAGCGGAAAGCGTCGGTAGAGCTCGGTCGTTCCCCTGCCTTCCCAGGAGGGGATGTAGCGATTCACCGGCGGTCGTCCGGGGTCGTCGTACATCTTCAGGCTCGACGGTTCGAATTCGATCTTGCCGCTCATCGTCTGGAGGCCTTCGCGGAAGCGATTCCCGTAGCCGGCCGGCAATGGGTGTGGCTCTGGAACGTCCTTACGCCGGCCCTCCGCGAACCAACGCATTGCGGTCGGTTGCGGCGTCTTCGACGCGTCTTCCGGTGGCACCACGTAATAGCCCCTCTGTAGGAACGCTTCCCAGGAAATGCGCGTCGGCAGGTCCGACGCCTCGAACTGCGCCCGGCACCAGTCCAGTTCCGTCATCCCTTCGCTGTAGTACGTGCCCAACCCCAATCGATGCATGATGTCCAGGAAGATGCGGTAGTCCGAACGCGACTCGCCCAAGGGCTCGATGCACTTGTGCTGAATCGAGATCACACGGTGGTTGAGCTGCCCGTTGTTGTGGTGTGAGTAGCCGCCCGCCACCGTCCACTCGCCGATGTCCCAGCGCTCGAAGTTCGTGCACGCCGGCAGGATGATGTCGGCGAACTTGGATTCCCCTTCGTGCCAGATCGACTGGTTGACTACGAACTCGAGCTGGTCCGATCGGTAGGCGTCAGCCAGCCGGTTCGATTCCTGCACGGTGCCGAAGTGGGAGCCTCCGTACTTGTACATCATCCGGACGCGCGAATGTCCCGGCGCCGGGTAGTGGAAACGCATGAACTGGCCGTTGATCGACTTCGGGTCGATCGGGTGCCCGTGAGTCTCCCCTTCGAGGATCGCCTCCGCGATCCGGTTGCGGGTGATTCGCTGCGTCACGACGTTCATGCTGGGCAGCTGCGGCTGCCGCTGGTAGAGCTGAACCGCCGCCCCCGTCGTCTCGACATCGCCGGACAGGCCGCCTTCACCGTAGCCGGGGAAGTAGAAGTTGTAGTCGATCGGCGCGCCGTATTGCAGGTTGCCGAAATTGATCCCCGGCTTGCCGAGACCCTGCATCGCCATCAGGCAAACCATCGCGCGCGCCCATTGCGAGCCGGTCGCGGACCGGCAGGCCCCGCCGAACGCCGTTCCCTTGCCCCCCGCCCCCAGGTACGTCCTGCGCGTGCCCCACTTGCGCGCCAGCGCACGCGCCGTGTGCGCCGGCACCCCGGTCTCGGGCTCCTGCCACTCCGGGGTCTTGGGGACGCCGTCCTCGACGCCCAGCACGTAGTCGCGGTATTTCTCGAATCCCGTCGTGCGCTCGGCCACGTACGCCTTGTCGTAGAGGCCCTCGGTCATCCAGACGTACGCGATCGCGTGGGCGAGGGCAGGATCCGTCCCGGGCACGATCGGGATCCACTTTCCGCCGAGCAGCGACGCCGTGTAGTTGAGGTGCGGATCGATGTGCACCATCTCGATGCCGATGTCACGCGCGAACATCCTTCGCAGCGTGCCCTCGAACGCTCCGTAGGACCCACCCGTGGACTCCGGGTCGCTCGACCAGAACACGATCAGCTCGGCCTGCTGGAGGCAGTCGTCCAGCATGCCGTAGGGCTCGGCGGCGCCCAGGCGCATGCTGTAGCCGTAGTGGTGCGTCGCGCCCCAGTACCAGCCCTCCCAGCTGTCCGGGTTGATCACCATCTTCGTGTAGCCGATGGCGTTCATGAAACGGTTGAACGCGGAAACGTAGCAGCCGATGTTGCCCCAGGTGTGGTGCGAGCTGTGACTGTTCATGATCGCGCCGTGCCCGTGAACGCGCTTGACGCGACGGATTTCCGACACGACGATGTCGAGCGCCTCGTCCCACGAGATACGCACGTACCCGGACTTGCCACGGTTCGCGCAGTTGCGCTCGCCATCGGGGTCGAAGTCGACACGCTTCATCGGGTAGAGCAGGCGATCCTTCGAATCGACCATCGACTTCGACGCCAGCGTATGTGCCGTGGTCGTCGTGCGACGAGGCGGGGAAAACGTGCGCCCGCGAGCCGCCAGCGACCATGACTGCGGGTCGCGCTCGTCGAAGTCGATCGGGGTCGTCCGCACGACCCTGCCGTCCTTCACATAGACGAACACCGGACCGCCATTGGTCGCGTTGCAGTACCGGGTCTCGCCATGCCCGGCATCGACGCCCAACTTCCAGCGGATCGAGCGCATCTGGCTCAGCGTCTCGGTAAACCAGCAGGCGAGCTCGTCGTCGCCGGTAACTTCGACCGAGAAGTTCTTCGCGAAATTGACGGCATCCGCGCGGCTCGAACCCGGCTTGAAGATTCGCCAGGCGACATCGGCGTCCTTGAACGTCAGCACGACGTCGGGCGCCGGATGAATCCCTGCGCTCGAGCGCACGCGCGGGCCGCCGAAGACAAAGTGGCGGGCGGGACCGGCGGGGTCGCGCATACGAAGCTGGACGATGCGTGCGCGCTCGGCGAGCCGCTGCGCGAACGCAGGATGGCGCCTCGCGGTCAGGTTCATCGCCCATTCCGCGCCCTTGAGCGCAAATGCCACCCTCATCGAGCCTCTCCTGTCATGCTCGCGCAGCCGGTTCGACGCGTTCCTGCACAAAGCGTCTTCGCGCCGCGCGGAAGATTCCGCCCTCCCTCAGTTGCCGTGCCTCCGAGAGGGTGGTGATTCCGACCGATACCTCGAATGCAAGTTCGAAGCCCGGGCGGCTCGCCCGCACCCGCGCGCGCGCCCCCGCATCGAGGGCCGTCTCGAGCCCTTCAATGTCGAAGACCTCGGATCCGTTGAGCCCAAGCTCGCGCCAGCCTTCGCCCGGAGCGAACGCGAGGGGCAGGATTCCCATGCCGATCAGGTTGGCGCGATGGATGCGTTCGAACGATGACGCCAGCACCGCTCGCACGCCCAGCAATGCCGGCCCTTTCGCGGCCCAGTCCCGGCTGCTGCCGGTGCCGTACCGCGCTCCCGCGACGACGATCGCGGGCACGCCTCGCGCACGGTAGGCATCGGCCGCCTCGTGGATCGGCACGACATCGCCGTCAGGCAAGAGCCGCGTCCAGCCGCCGACGCGGTCGGACACGAGTAGGTTGTGGAACCGCGCGTGCGCAAACGTCGCTCGCCGCATCACTTCGGGGTTGCCGCGCCGCCCGACGTAGGTGTTGAACCGCTCCTGCGCGATCCCGAGACCGATCAGGTAACGCCCAGCGGCGCTGTCGGCGGGGATCTCTCCGCCGGGTGAAATATGGTCGGTGTTCACCGAATCGCCCATCAGGCACAGAGCCCGCGCGCCCTCGATGCGGTCGACGAACGAGCCCGGAGCGTCGTCGAAGAACGGCGGCCTTACGAGGTAGGTCGACGTGCGGTCCCATGCGTATCGCAGCCCGGTCGGCGCGTCGAGCCGGCGCCACTGCGGAGGGCCGTCATAGAGCGTCGCATAGATGCCGGCGAACAATTTCGGCTCGAGCGCCCGCTCCGCGCACGCCGATACCTCTCTCGGATCGGGAACGATATCCGCGTAGTACACCGGGACGCCGTTTCGATCGACGCCCAGCGGCTCCCGGGTGAGATCGACGTCGATCCGGCCGGCGATCGCGTAGGCGACCACCAGGTGCGGGGCTCCGAGGTAGGCTGCCCGCACCAACCGGTGAATCCGCCCCTCGAAATTGCGATTGCCGGACAGAACCGCCGCCGCGATGAGCCCTCCGCGCTCGATCGCGTCCGCGATCCCGGCGTCCAATGGTCCCGATTTCCCGCCGCAGGTCGTGCAACCGTAGCCCACCACCGCAAAGCCGAGTGCTTCGAGCGGCTGCAGCAACCCGAGCGCGGCCAGATAGTGCGGCACCGTCCGCGATCCAGGTGCGAACGATGTCTTGACCCAAGGTGCGGGCGAGAGCCCGCGCGCGCGCGCGTTCCGCGCGATCAATCCTGCCGCGACTACCGATGCCGGATTCGACGTGTTCGTGCATGAGGTGATCGCCGCGATCGCGACGAACCCATGGGTGAGCGTCGTGCGCACGCTGTCGACGATGCATTCGACGCGAGCACCGTCCGTTGCCCCGAATCCGTCGTCGGCGACGGGCCGGGCGAGCGCCGAGGAGAAGTTCGCCGAGACCTCACGCAGCGCCACCCGGCTCTCGGGTCGCCGCGGACCCGCCATCGCCGGCTCGAGCGCCGACAGGTCGATCTCGAGCGATACGTCGTAGTCGGGATGAGGATCACCGGGCTCCCGGAACAGGCCTAGCGCGCGCGTGACCGCCTCGGTTCGCGCGACATCTTCCGGAGAGCGTCCGGTTGCCTTCAGGAACGCGAGCGTCGGCTGGTCGACAGGGAAATAGCCCATCGTCGCGCCGTATTCGGGTGCCATGTTGGCGATCGTCGCGCGATCGGGGACCGAAAGCGCGTCCGCTCCTTCGCCCAGGAATTCGACGAACGCCCCGACCGGTGCCTCGCGACGCAGCAACTCGGTGACCGCGAGCGCTACATCGGCCGCCATCACACCGGGTCGAAGGGCGCCGGTGAGTCGGACGCCGACGCAAGGCGGTTTGGGTACCACAAGGGAGGCTCCGAGCAGCACGGACTCGGCCTCGATGCCGCCCACGCCCCACCCGATGACGCCAATCCCATTGACCATCGGTGTGTGCGAGTCGGTCCCGACGACGAGCTCCGCCCCAACGACCGGCCCGTCGAAGCGCGTGTCGAAGGCTACCGGGCAGGCGAGCCTCTCGAGTTGGATCTGGTGGATGATCCCTGTCCCCGGCGGCACGATCCGGATGCCGTCGAACGCCTGTCCCGCCCACTTGAGAAACCGGTAGCGCTCGGCATTGCGGTCGAATTCCCGGTCCAGATTGCGCGCGATCGCGTCAGGTACGCCGGCGAAGTCGACCTGCACCGAATGATCGACGATCAGATGCGCAGGCACGGCAAACCGCACGCTCGCGGGCTCAGCGCCCGACCGCGCCACGACGTCTCGCAACGCGGCCAAGTCGGCCAGCAACGGCAGCCCGCTCGAGTCCGGCATGACCAGTCGCGAAACCGCGAGCGGTAGCGCTGTTCCCAGCGGAGCGGCGTTCCAGTCCGCGATGGCTTCGAGCCGATCTTGCTCGCACTCGCCACAAGCAACCTGGCGAACCAGGTTTTCGAGCATCGCCCGCGCGGCGTAAGGCAAGCGGCGAAGGTCGAGCGAGCGCTGCGCGAGCCACCCGGCGATGTCGGCGACGAGGAGCTCTTCGCCCGTCCGCACGACGCTCGTGAAGCGGCCGGACCGCGGTGACCGGCGTGCGGAAAGCAGGGAAGCTGCGCCGCCTGGGGCGCTCCCCACCTCGGGAACGGCAGATCGCGATGCGAGCGTCGCGGGCACCTCAGCCCTTCTGCGACGCCATGAATGCCGCGATGCCTGCCTCGGCCACCGCGTGGTCCTCGTCGGCCGCGCCGGAGGATATGCCCACTGCGCCGACGATCTGGCCCTCGACGACGACTGGTATACCGCCACCCAGGATCGTGAAGCGGCCCTGAAACTGCGTGTGCAAACCGAACGCGGGGCCGGTGGGCCCCGCGACGCTCTTGTAGTCACGCGTCGCCCGCCCGCCGCCCGAGGACGTGAACGCCTTGTTGATCGCGATCTCGACCGAGGAGAACTTCGCGCCGTCCATGCGCCGGAAGGCGATCAAGTGTCCGCTCTCGTCGACGACGGCCATGTCTTTCGGGGTACCTACCTCGATCGCCTTCGTTTGGCACGCATCGAGAATGAGTTGGGCGTCGGCGAGACTCAAGCGCTTCACGGTGAGCACGGGACAGAACTCCAGTTGGTCAAAGGGAAAGGTGGTCGCGTCCGCGCGCTCACGCCGCGGACCTGAGCCGCTCGAGCATCGCGAGCAGCTGGTCGTCGCCGATGGCCTCGCTCTGCCGCTCGGCGGTCGACCGCACTTCGGCGGCGAGCGCATCGATCAACGAGTTGTCCTCGACATTGAGGCCCAGCTGGTGCAGGCGCGCGCGCACTGCATTGCCTCCGGAAAGACGCCCGAGCCCGATGTGCCGGCGGTTGCCGAACGTTGCCGGCGCGACCGATTCGTAAGCCGATGCGCCCATCGAGACACCCATCACGTGAGCGTCGAGCTTGTGGGCGAAGGCGTGACTGCCCACGATCGCCTTGTGCGGTGGAATGGCGACCCTCGACACCGACGCGACAAGCGCGGCGAGCGCGCTCATGCGCTCGAGCTTCGCGCCGGTGGAGACGCCGTAGAGGATCTCGAGGCTCGCCGCGAGCTCCTCGAGTGGGGCATTCCCTGCGCGCTCCCCGACGCCCAGCACCGTACCGTCGAGAATCGTCGCCCCCGCCTCCGCCGCCGCGATCGTGTTCGCCAGCGCAAGGCCGAAATCGTCGTGGAAATGGACCTGCACGGGCACGCCCGCGACTTCGACCGCGCGGCGCACGAGGAACGCCGTCGCCCGCGGATGGAGCGCGCCGACCGTGTCGGCGACCGTCACACGCTTCGCGCCGGCATCGACGACGGCCCTGTAAACGGACTCCAGGAAGCCCAGGTCGGCCCTTCCAGTGTCGGTCGGCGCGAAACGGACATTGGGCGCGCGTTCGCACGCGTAGCTCACCGCCTCGACCGCGCGGACCAGCATCTGAGAGCGGGTGACCTTCTGCACCACCGACAGCCGCACGTCGGATACCGGATAGATGAGGTCGATCCAGTCGGCACCCGAGCCTACGGCCCGGTCGATCTGCTCGCGCCAGTCCTTCTGGAACACCTGGGTCACCGCCTCGACGGTCCACGACGGGAAGCGCCTGCGTATCTCGACGATCGTCTTGAAGTCCGTCTCGGAGCGGCCCGGGTAGCCAGCCTGCACCTGCGCGATACCGGCGTCATGCAGCGCCTCCGCGATCTTCAGTCTGGCATCGAGGCCGAAGTTGACTTCGCTCGCCTGCTCGCCTTCGCGCAGCGTGCAGTCGTTGAGTACGACCCGGGGCGCAAACGACTGGCCAGCGCGGACGGTCGGCTCTGCATTGATCGGGCTGATGGCTGTAGACATCGGCGGCATCCTCTTCGCGTCGAACGTCAAGGCAGCGAGATGCCGCCGTCGATCACCCAGGTTTGCCCTGTGACGAAGGCAGTCCTGCGCGACGCTAGCAGGACGGCGGCACTCGCTACGTCGTCGGCCGTCGCGATCCGACCCAAGGGAATGGCGGCGATCTTCGCTGGCTCGTAAGACGGATCCCGGAAGAGGTCCGCCGTCATCGCCGAGCGCACTGCGGTCGGCGCCACCGCGTTCACCCGCACGGTCGGCGCCAGCTCGAGCGCGAGGATGCGCGTGAAATGGATCAACGCCGCCTTCGACACCCCGTAGGCCGCACCGGTCTTCGCGGCCAGCATGCCGTTGATGCTGGCGATGTTGACGATCGTCCCACCTCGCGCCTTCATCGGCCCGCCGAACACCTGGCAGGTGCGCCAGCACCCGCCGACGTTGACGTCGAGGATCTCGGCGAGCGCCACCTCCGTACAATCCATCGCGCTCGCGCGGATCTGAAGCCCATGCGAGTTCACGAGGATGTCGACCGGTCCTTCCCGCGCCACAGTCGCGGCCGCCCGCTCGATCGACTCGCGGTCGCGAACGTCGCCGATCAAAGTGCGCACGCCAGCTATCGGCTCGGGGGGGGCCATTCGATCGAGCGACCAGACGTTCACGCCCTGCTCTGCGAGCATTCCACAGATGGCGGCACCAATCGCGCCCGACCCGCCGGTCACGACGGCGTGCGCGCCGGCGAGCCCCAGGTCGAACGGCGCCTTCGAGGGCTCGGCCGGCATCATGCCGAAACGCCTTCGAGCGCCTGCGCCAACGCGAGCGCCGCAACCTTGGGCGCAATGGCGTGACCCAGCTCGAGCGCGCGAAGGCGCACCGATGCGCCCGACGCGACGCCGATCATCGCCGCGCCTTCCGCACCGATCCACACGGCATCGGGCGGGATCGCGTCGTTGTAACGCACCCATGCCCGTAGCGGCGCGCCGATCGGGACGACGATCTCGATCGGGACGCCTTCGACGAGTCCCGCACGCTTTGCCGCAACGGGGTGCACCTGAATGTAGCGGCGGCCATGTGCGTACTCGCCATTCGACACGTCGTGCGCGGCAACCGTAAGATGGCACCGTCGTGCATCGAGCGCCGAGCGCCGTGCGGCGGTCGCCGCACCGTCAACCGAGCCATCCCGCGAGAACACGACGCCATAGTGATCGGACGCGGCCGCCTCACTGACGAAACCTAGCCGGACATCCTCGCGCACGCGCTCCGGATCACGGGCCAGCGGGTCCCCATATCCGCCGCCACCCGCCGAACGCATCAGGACGACGTCGTCGCGCACAACCGGACAACCGGTCGCTTTTCCCGGAATCTTACCCGGCTGCAGCTCCTCGCCGTCGTGTCGATAGGTGAAGCTGTTCGGCGCGCCGGCCTCGCCGCCGTGCAGACCGAACGGCGGGATGATGCAGCGGTCGGAGAGCACCGAGTAGGAGGCGCGTGCAATCGCGACGCGCACGTCACGCTCGATCCCGAGCCCGCCCCGCATCGTCCCCGGGCCACCCGAATCCGTCCGCATCGCCGTTCGTTCGATGACGAGGGGAAGTTCGTTCTCGATCGACTCTACCGGCTGGATCGACGAGAAATCCCCTTCGTCGAACGAGCGGAACGCCGACGAGCCGTCGGCCTCCCGATATCCCCCGGTGCCTCCCGCCGGATATTCGTAGAAGATGAAATGCGAGTTCGTCTCCGGGTTGAGCCCGCCCACGTAGCAGTGGTTGGCGCTGCCCTTCACGTCGCCGGCGATCGCTTCCGGCAGCGCACGCGACAGCGCGCCCATCACGACGGACTGCGTGCGCCGGCGGATCTCCGCGAAGCCTCCGCACGCCGCCGGGAAGCGGGCATTGAGAATCGTTCCTTCCGGCGCGGTGACGCGCACGGGACGGAACGCCCCCTGATTGACCGGCAGATCCGGATCGAGGACCGTCTTGAGGATCGTGAACACGGCCGTCGTGGTGACGGCGAGCGACGCATTGATGGGCCCTGCGACCTGCGGCGCCGTCCCGGTGAAGTCGACGTGAACGTCGGTCCCCTCGACCTCGATGCGCGTCTTGAGCAGTACCGGGTCGTCGGTCGTCCCCGAAGCGTCGAGGTAATCCTCGTAGACGTACACGCCATCTGGAATGCGTCCGATCAGATCCCGGATCTGTGCTTCGGTTCGGTCGAGGATGACGCCGATCGCCTCGAGCAGCCGCTCTACGCCGAACTTCGACGCCATCTCGTTGATGCGCCGCTCTGCCGTACGGCAGGTCTCGATCATCGCCTGGAGGTCGCCTCGACGCTCCGGCTCGACGCGCATGTTGGCGAACATCAGGTCGGCCACGCCGCGCACCAGCCTGCCCCCTTCGTAGATCTTGATCGGCGGAATGCGAACGCCTTCCTGGAAGATTTCCGTCGACGTGCCGGACAGGCTTCCGGGCGTCATGCCCCCGACGTCCGCCCAGTGCGCGCGGATCGCCGGGAACAGCAACAGCTTGCCGTCGACGAACACCGGACAGATCACCGCGACGTCGTTGAGGTGCGTCCCGCCCGAGTAAGGGTCGTTGATGAGGATCACGTCGCCGGGGTTGATATCGTCCCGGAAGCGTTCGATCGCAATGCGGACCGACCACGGCAGCGGGATGATGTGGCCGGGATTGTCCTCGGACTGGGCGACGGCTTCTCCGCGGGCATTCATCACGACGCACGAGAAGTCGCGTGCCTCGTACAGTACCGACGAGTAGGCGACGCGGGCCAGCGTCGCGCGCATCTCCCGCACTATCGAGATGAGGCGTTCCTGAATGACCTCGAGCGTGATCGGGTCGACCATCGTCATGCCCCTTCCGCCGCGCCCTCGGCGCGGACATCGACAACGAGATTGTGCTGTGCGTCGATCGTGAACGCGTCCGCGGGGCCGACGACGGTGGTCGCGCCGAGCTCCTCCACGATCGCCGGTCCCCGGATGCGCGTGCCCACCGCGATCCGGTAGCGGTCGTAGACTGGGCACTCGGTCCAGCCGGTGTCGCGGAAGTACACGCGCCGCCGCTCGAGCACGCCGTCCGCGTCGGAGGCCGGATTCGCCGCCGGCGGCGAAAGCCGCGAAAGGTCCGCCTTTTCGATCGCGCCGATCGCCATCACACGCAGGTTGACGATCTCAGTGGGTGCGACGCGCTTCGTGTGGCCATAGCGCTCCGCGTAGATGGCGAAGAATGCATCGTCCAACGCCCGAGCCGACAGGTCGCCAAGGGCGATCGGGACCGGCAACTCGGACTTCTGACCAACGTAGCGCATGTCGGCGGTGCAGACTGTCCGGATCGCATTAGGGCGCACACCGTCGCGCGTGAGGTCCTCGACCGCCGCAGAAGCGAGCGCCCCGAATCGCGAGCTCAGGTGCGTCGGATCGAGCCCAGCCGTGCGCGCGAGCAGCGTCTCCGACCGCTCCGCCACGACGTCGGTCACGAGCAGGCCGAATGCGCAGAGATTGCCGGGCGCAGGAGGGACGACGACCCGCGGGATCGCGAGGTCGCGGGCGAGGTCGCAGGCGTGCATCGGTCCGGCGCCGCCGAACGCGACCAGTGCAAACTCGCGCGGATCGTGGCCCCGCTGGATCGATATCTCCCGTATGGCGGACGCCATCGTTACGTTGACGAGACGCAGGATGCCTTCCGCCATCTCCTCGCGCGAGAGGCCGACCGATTGCGCGAGCTCGCCGACGACGGCCTCAGCGCGCTCTGGCTGGATCCGGATCTCGCCGCCCAACGCGTAGCTGGACGACAGGCGACCCAGGACCAGGTTCGCGTCGGTCACCGTGGGCGCCACGCCCCCTTTGCCGTAGCAGGCCGGACCCGGGTCCGCTCCGGCACTATGCGGACCCACCTTGAACGTTCGGCCTCCGACGATGCTGGCGATCGATCCCCCCCCCGCGCCGACGGTCTTGATGTCGATCATATGAGTCTTGATCGGCAGGTTCGAGATGCGGGTCTCGGCCGTCCGCACGACCTTGCCGTCCGCGATCAGCGCGACATCGGTCGACGTACCGCCCATGTCGTAAGTAATCAGGTTCCGGAAGCCCGATCGCTCGGCGACGTGGATAGCGCCCATCACGCCCGCGGCGGGTCCCGACAGGAGCGTCTCTACCGGATAGCGCCGCGCCGTCGACGCGCGCATCAGACCGCCCGACGATTTCATCATCTCGATCGGCTCGCGGAAGCCCGAGTCGGCGAGCCGACTCTCGAGCCGTCCGAGGTAGCGGTCCATCACCGGCATCACGTACGCATTGAGCGCCGCCGTCGAGAAGCGCTCATACTCCTTGTACTCGCGCACGACATCGGCCGACGTCGTCACATGAATCGACGGCGCCCTCTCGCGCACGATGGCCGCGGCCCGCTCCTCGTCCGCGCCGTCCAGGTACGAGTGCAGGAAGCAGATGGCGATCGCCTCGACACCCTCGCGGGCGCAAGCCTCGATGGCGGCAAGCACATCGTCCTCGTTGAGAGGCACGGACGGGTCGCCATTGGCAAAGCGGCGCTGCCGCACCTCGAAGCGCAACGGCCGCGCCACCAGCGGCGCGGGCTTCGCGAGCTTCATGTCGTAGACCTTCGAGCGGTTGGTGCGCCCGATCTCCAGCAGGTCGCGGAAACCGGCCGTCGTGAGAAGCGCGACCTTCGCGCCCTTGCGCTCGAGCACCGTGTTCGTCGCGACCGTCGATCCATGCGCGAACCGGCGGATCTTCCCGGGATCGACGGCAAGGCGCGCGAGCCCGTTGAGAATGCCGATCGACTGGTCCCGGGGGGTCGATGCGGTCTTCGCGACCTCCAGCCGTCCCGCCGTCCGGTCCAGCAGCACCAGGTCCGTGAACGTGCCTCCTACGTCGATGCCGATCTCGATCATCCCGCCGTCCTCAAAGATCCGCGAGCGCCGCGTCGAAGCGCTCGATCAGTTCGTCCACCGTCGCGACAGTGTGCTGGAGGCTCACGAAGCCGCGCGCGCCGGTAATGTGGACACCCCGCTCGAGCAGCCCGTTCCAGACGCGTTTGCGCAATGCCTTGTCTTCGCCCAACGCGTCGCGCGCATTCGCCACGTCGCGATCATCGAAATGAAGGTGGAACAGCGGGCCGACACCGAACACGCGGCCGGCCACGCCATTCCGCGCGAACGCGTCCGCGAGGCCAGTGCGCGCACGCGCGCCGAGCTCGAAGAGCGACTCGTACGCGCCGGGGCGTCGGAGCAGGTCAAGCGTCGCGGCTCCTCCCGCGGCCGCGACGGCGTGGCCTGCGAACGTTCCCGCCAGATAGACCGGCGCCCGCGCCGTCTTGCCGAAAAGCGCGTTCATGATCTCCCTCGGCCCGCCGATCGCTCCGTTGGGATAGCCGGCACCGATGATCTTGCCCAACGTCGTGAGATCCGGCCGGACGCCATAGTGCTCCTGCGCTCCGCCCAGTCCGAAACGGAAACCGGTGACGATCTCGTCGAAGACGAGCAACGCGCCGTGCTCGCGCGTCAGGTCACGCACCGTCTGGAGGAAACCCGGGTGCGGCTCGATGAAGCGCTGGAACGGTTCCATGATCACGCACGCGATCC
This sequence comes from Burkholderiales bacterium, assembly GCA_046347845.1. GTDB lineage: Bacteria > Pseudomonadota > Gammaproteobacteria > Burkholderiales > Casimicrobiaceae > VBCG01. The sequence continues at coordinate 19,994 of JAXMFH010000003.1, forward strand.
GGCCACCATGCTCAGCCATGATCCGTCGCAACGCGTTGCCGTCGTTGAACGGCGCGACGATGCATAGATCCTGGATGGCAACCGGAATGCCGGGACAGTCCGGTATCGGACGGATGTCGGGCGGCCGGGTCCGATCGGCCGGCCCCAGCGTCGCCAGCTTGTTGCTGAGCGACACCATGTCGAGGTGTCCGTGGTAGGCCCCTTCGAAGCGAAGGATCAAGTCACGGCCGGTGTACGCCCGCGCCATGCGGATGGCATGGAGCGTCGCCTCGGTACCGGAAACCACGAACTTCACCGACTCGATCGACGGAACCGAAGCCACGATCCGCTCGGCGAGCTCGATCGCCGCTTCGTTCATCGCGCCGAAGTTGCCGCCGGCCTCGACCTGGCGACGCAATGCCGGCAGGACATCCGGATGCGCGTGACCGGCAACCAGCGCTCCGGACGAAAGATGGAAATCCAGGTACTCGCGCCCGTCGACGTCGTAGATCCGGTCGCCGACGCCCCGCGCCATCACGACCGGGAACGGGCGTGTGTCGGCGGCGGTGAGCCGGGCGTCGGGGAAGGCCGCGGCCGCCCGCTGCGCCAGTGTCGCCGTGCGCGAGACGTCGCGTCCCATGCCTCGCACCATGTCCATTGCATCCGGAGTGTTCATCGTCAACTAGTCCTCGACTACCGGCGCGCGGCGCGCGAACGGGCTGCCATCACCGGGCTCGGCAAGGCGACGTTCCGACTCGTGAACGAGGCATGTCCCCGCGTCACTGCATCGTGATGCCGGCATCGCGCACCATCTTTCCCCATCGGGCGACCTCTTTGACATGGAACGACTCCGCCTCCGGCAGCGGCTTGAACGAGACGTCGAACCCCGCGGTATGGAGCTTCTCCACGACGTCCGGTGCGGCGACGAACTCCGCCAGCGCATCGCTCCACTGCTCGGCGATCGGTCGAGGCGTGCCTGCCGGCGCGAACAGCGCGATCCACGTGTCGGCGGACAGCGCGTCGTAGCCGAGTTCCGTGAGCGTCGGCATGTCGGGAAAGGTGGGCTCGCGCTTCTCGCCGGAGATCGCCAATCCGCGGACCTTGCCCGATTGGAGAAAGGCGACCGCGCTTCCGTAGCTCGCCGTCATGAAATCCACGTGGCCGGCAACGACGTCGGCGACCGCGGGCGCAGCTCCCTTATAAGGAATGTGCGTCGCCTGGATGCCGGTACGCACGCGCAGCGCGTCGCTGACGAGGTGCGATGCCGATCCTTGGCTCGACGACGCGTAGTTGAGTGGCCGGGTCCGGCCCGCGGCGATCAGCTCTTCCAGTGTTCGGTATGGTGAGTTGGCCGGCACGATGATGACGTGACGCGTGCGCACGAGGAACGCGACCGGCTGCACGTCCTTGATCATGTCGAAACCAGGCTTGGCGAACAGCGCCGCGTTGGTCGCGTGCGTCTGGTTGTTGCCCAGCGTCACGACGTAACCGTCGGGTGCAGCGCGTACCCCTGCCTGCGTCCCGATAAGCCCGGAGGCCCCCGCCACGTTCTCGACGACGATCGGCTGCCCCCATTTGGCACCGACCTTCTGGCTCACGAGCCGGGCGACCACGTCGGTCGTGCCCCCCGGCGGGAACGGCACGATCATGCGCACGGGCTTGGACGGGTACGGCGTGCTTTGCGCGAGGGCGGGTGCCGCGATGCCGGCACAGGTCGCGAGGATCGGAAGCAGGGAAACGAGGTGGCGTCGCTTCATCTGTGGGGCTCCCGTGGGGCGCCGGGCGATGGAGCGGCCGTGGCGCAGGTTGTATTATTTAGCATACATGTTGTCCGGGACGCACGCAATCCCGCCCCCGGCCGTCAGCCCGGGTCGCGATAGACCTCGATACGCCGATGGTTCCAGTCCTCGAGGTCGGTTTCGGTTGCGTCGATGAGAAACTTGCCCGGCTTGACGCCGGGCACGCCGGACCGGGAGAACGCGAATTGCTCGGCTTGGCTCGCGCGTTCGACGATCGCCCAGAGCAGATCGGACGCGGAGCGCGCTTTCACGTCCCGGTTGACCGCTACGAAGCCGCGAACGCTGGAGATCTTCCACAATCGCTCCGCCAGCGTCGCCGACTGAAAGCCGTCCGCAACGACGAGCACGGCAAGCCGCCCGCCGGCGTAGAACGGCAACTCGTAGCGCAGGAGCTCCGGCGTTTCCCGCCGTATCCGCTCGAGCGCGGCACGGGGCCCCAGCGTTACCAGTTCGACGTGCTCGCGCGACACGCCGCCGGAGATCGAATGGAAATGCGGATCGCGTCGCATGCGCACCGCGTCGACGATGCACGCCGGGTTGCGCTCGCGGACCGAGTAGAGCCCCTTCTGATCGCCGACGGGACCCTCCTGCTCGTACGACGGCACGATGCGCCCGGTCAGCACGTATTCGGTCGACACCGGCAGCGGCAGCGGATCGTCGGTGAACGCGAGACCGCCGCCCGCCACCGACTGCGCGACCTCGAGCTTGTCGACACCGTCCCCGACGCCCACGCACGCCATCAGCGTGACCTCGGTCGGCGCACCGATGAGAATCGCGATATCGAGAGGCTCGCCACGGCCGACCGTCGACTCGACGATCCGCCGGATCCGCGCGGTTGCCGGATTGACCAGGAGCTTCGCTCCGCCGGCGATCGCCATTCGGACGAAGCACACGTGGTGCTCGCCCGACCCCGGGTCGCGCGCAAGCAGGATGCCGGATGTCAGGTAGGGCGTGACGTCGTCGCGGCTGTAGCGCATCGCGGGCAGAAGGCGCGTGAGATCCGGCGAGGACCTGACCTCCCAGGCGTCCCGTGCGTCTGGCCGGCGAACGAGCGGTGCCGGTTGGGCGATTGCGCGGTCGAGCCTGGCGAAGAGTTCCGGGTAGCCTTTCGCCGCCAGGGATCGGCACACGCGCTCGCGCGATCCGTAGAGGTTCCCGACGATCGCCGCGTCCGCGTCGCTCACGCGGCGGAACACGAGTGCGCGGTTGCCTCGTCGCTCCTCGCTTCTCACGCGCTCCGGAATGCGGGCGCGGAAGATCGGTTCGTCGACTTCCGTGACCTCGCCTGCAGCGTCGCACAATGCCAACGCCAACCTGAAGTCCATTGCGCCTCCCTGTCGCTGCCTGCGGCGCGGCTGCAGGCACGCTCGCGGGCGCCGTGGCCTACGAGCCCTTGGCCCTCAAGCAGAAGGGTCCAGCCTCGTCTCTCCGGCGGGAACGAGCACCCGGTCCTCGATCGCTCCTACCAGCGTGCCGTGAGTCTCTCGTGTTGCGCGCTTCGCCTCGACCCACTCCGGATCGGCGAGGAACGCCGCCCAGGCGGCGTCCATCGTCGCCTCGTCGGGCCACGCCAGCAGGTAGACGAACTCGCGGCGTTGCGGCGTCCGCGTCTCCCAGGTCGCGAGGAGCCTGAAGCCGTGCCTCGCCATGATCGGCGCCGAACGCGCGTCGAAACGCGCAAGGAAGACCTCGCGATTGCGCTCGAAGATCTCGTAGATGCGGAGCTGGTGGATCATCGCGCCGCGCGGTCCCGTCAACCCGCGCTCGCCCCCGTTGTCCGCACCGCGTCAGCCCAGACCTTGCGCTCGCGCGAGAGCAGCACCTCGGCCGCTTGCGCGTCGACGCTCACGACCAGGCTCGCCTGCTTGCCCATTTCGGCAGCGTAGGCCGGCGTCGCGATCGCTGCCGCGAACGCCGAGCGCAGCGCCCCGAGCAATGGCGCCGGCGTCGCCGCAGGGGCCACCGCGGCGAACCACGTCGGCGTGTCAAGCGTCGGAAAGCCCGATTCGACCAGCGTGGGAACGTCGGGCAGCACGGCCACCCGTGAGCCCGTGCTGACCGCGAGCGCGCGCAGCTGGCCGCTGCGCACTAGCGGGACCGTCGTCGACGCGCCGATGAACGAGAAGCCGATTCGTCCCGACAACAGGTCGGCACGTTGCGGCGCCGCGCCTTGGTAGGGAACGTGAAGGAACTTCACGCCGGCCACCTGCGCCATCACCTCGACCGTCAGGTGCGACTGCGAGCCGACACCGTTCGACCCGTAAGAGATCTGCCCCGGACGCGCGCGGGCGAGATCGAGGAGTTCCTCGAGGCTGCGCGCCGGGACCGCCTCGGGATTCGAGACGAGCACGTTGGGGAAGCTCCCCATCATGCCGATCCAGGCGAAGTCCTTTTCCGGGTCGTAGGACAGGCTCGCGTAGAGCGCCTTGTTGATCGCGAGAATCGCCTGCCCGGCCACGAGGAGCGTGTGACCGTCGGGCGGACTGCCCGCAACGTACGCCGCCGCGATGTTGCCGCCCGCGCCCGGCTTGTTCTCGACGAGCACCTGCTCCTTCAACTGCGCCGATAGCGCCGTGGCGGTGGCGCGCGCCAGCGTATCGGCGGGACCGCCCGCCGCGAAGGGCACCACCATGCGGACGGGCCGGGCCGGGAACGACTGTGCGTTCGCACCGCGAACGAGCGCCAGCGCAGCGCCCGCAAGCCCCCAGCGCATCAGGTCGCGGCGCGAGATTCCGTCGACGCCGCGTGTCGGCCCTACCCCCCGTCCGTCCATGATCGGCTCCTCTCGTTGCCCCGTCGCCATCCGAGCAGCCAACGCAGAACGATGGCGTCAGCGTCAGGGGATGACTTCCGACGGTCCCACGTGAGGCCGTCGGCAGTCGCCGGTTGTATTATTTGTAATACGTGTGTGAAACCTTACCGGGCAGACCGGGGTTGGTCAAGCCTGCGGGGGCGCCTGGATCGGCACCGGAGGTTGTCGTCCCTCGGAACGCACCGACGGGTCGTCTTCGACTTCGCGGGTAGCGACACGGTCGAGGTCGGCAGCGGCGCGCCGCAGAGCCTCCCGCCCGCCCTTCCGGTCGCCGCCGGTTGTCGGTCGCAGCCGGCGGCGTCCTGGGCGTACGAAGGCAGCGGCGGTTTATACCTGTCGAACGGCAAAGTCACCCCCACGTCCGTGCTTGGGGTCCCATTCCGTCGTGGTCTTTGGTTGGGAGGATCGCGTCGGCTCATTGACGCTTTTCTTCGCCGGTTGTGCGCAGGGTAGCTCGCAGCGGACTTGCCTCCACGAGCGGCACTACCGAACTGACGAGCGGTAAGAAATTCGATCTGTCAGGACCCGTCCATATAAAGCGGGTCACTACACGCATGAGTCACGTTCCACCGATTTACAGTGGCCGGAGATCTGACGCCCGACTCCTGGTTGATTCGGGTCCAAAACACGACCTGCGCAGAAAGGATTGCCCATGTACCTGACCTGCGTACCGAATTTGTAGCCAATCAAACTGCTGTCGTGACCCCCATTTCGTGATTCTCCCGCAACTGGGCCGGAGGTCGGTACCCAAGAGCGGAATGCGGTCGCAGGTGGTTGTAGAACTGCCGCCAGCTCTCGATGACGGCCCTGGCGTCCCGCAGATCCCGGAACCACTCGCGGTTCAGGCATTCGTCGCGCAGCTTGCCGTTGAAGCTCTCCACAAAGCCGTTGTGCCAAGGCTTGCCCGGCGGGATGAAGCTCGGCCCGACGCTCATGTCCCGCAACCACTTCATCACGCGCGTCGCCGTGAATTCGGCGCCCTGATCCGAGCGGATGAACGCCGGCTTGCCGTAGAGCCGCATCAGTCGCGTGAGCGTGAGCACCACGTCTCTCGAAGTGATCGACGTGGCGACCTCGATCGCCAGACACTCCCGCGTGTGCTCGTCCAGCACGCACAGCAGCCGAATGGTTCGCTTGCCCGCCAAGCGGTCGTGCACAAAGTCGTAGGTCCAGACATGGTTCGGCCGGACGGCGCCCAGCATCCGCATGTCGGTTCCGCAGCGGCGGCGTCGAGGGCGGCGGCGCGGCAGATTGAGCCCCATCCGCGCCCACATCCTCTTGACTCGATGCTCGCCTTCGCCGAGCCAGGCCGCGCTACGCCGGTAACCGAACCGCGGAAACTGCTGCGAGGTCGCCATGAGTCGATCTCCGAGCTCGCGATCCTTGGCCGGCTGCTTCGGCCGGTAGCACGCCACCCGGCGACTGAACCCCAGGTAGCGGCACGCCTTGCGCTGCGAAATCCCCCGGCTCGTCAGGCATCCCATCGCCTCGCGCCGACCAACCGGGGAACTCATTTTTTTCCGGCGAACTCCTTCAGCCCTTCGATCACCAAGAGCTGCTCGGCCAGCAACCGCTTCAACCGGCTGTTCTCGCTCTCCAGATCCTTGAGCTTGCGGGCATCCGAGACCTCCATGCCCCCAAACTTGCTACGCCAGCGCGAGAACGTGTGCGGTGAGATGTTGTGCTTGCGGCAGACCGCGGCCACCTGGGTCCCCGGAACTTCCGCCTCGCGCAGGATCGCGATGATCTGCTCTTCCGTGTGTCGCTTCTTCATCTGTCTGTCCCCCACAAAAAACTACCATAGGAACAGCAGATCGAATGGCTACACGTTTCGTACGCAGGTCAGGGGGCAGTGCGTGGTTTTCGCGGGAGGATCTCGGCGATATACCGATCGATCAGATCAGCGAGCGACTTGCGCCGCCACGGTGGGTCAATCTGATACTCCTCCTGCCGAATCGCGACTTCAGTCTTCTGCGCCCAGTGTTGGGCGTCGGTCTTGCGGACGAACGTCTTGGAGACGGTGTTGTTGCCGTGCAGGCGGACCCGCACGCGGTACCGTACGGTACCTTCGGGCGAAACCCGCCGTTCGATGGTTGCCATAGCAATCACTCCGGAAGCGAATGAAGACCTCGGCCGCAGGTGGGCGGCCGAACCGGGTGCGGCGCGACTGCCAAGGGCAGCCGACGACGCGAGGTGTTGCAGTGATTGCAGACGCTGCAGAGACGGATGAAACGGAGACCGACTGTCCCATCCGTGTCCCACGCAAGTGGGACGCTGATACCAGTCTGACGCTAAGTCATTGAATCAGGCTGGACAATTTGGTGGCCAAGGGCGGAATCGAACCACCGACACAAGGATTTTCAGTCCTCTGCTCTACCAACTGAGCTACTTGGCCGTGAACCGGGGATTATAGCAGGGACGGCCGGCGGCTCCCCGCCGTCCCCCGGGTCCGGACGTCACGCCCCGAGGAACGACTCGAGCTCGGCGAGCGTCTCGCGGGGAAGCTCCTCGGCAAGGTAGTGCCCGCAGGGAAGCGCCTTGCCCCGGACGTCGTCCGCAACCGCCCGCCACTCGGCGAGCGGATCGAACAGCCGGTGGACGACGCCGCGCTCGCCCCACAGCGCGAGCAGAGGGCAGCGCACGCGCCGTCCCGCCGCGCGGTCGGCGGCGTCGAGCTCGAGGTCGATCGACGCCGAGGCGCGGTAGTCCTCGCAAGTCGCGTGGATCGTCGCCGGGTCGGCGTAGCAGCGCTGGTACTCGGCGAGCGCGCGAGGGTCGAAGAACGACGTGCCCGCGGAGCCCCAGCCGCCGATCTTGGTGAGCAGGTACCTCGCCGGGTCCGCGCCGATCATGCGCTCCGGCAGGTCGTACGGCTGGATCAGGAAGAACCAGTGGTAGTACGCGGTCGCGAACGCGCGGTCGGCCTTCTCGTACATCGCGAGCGTCGGCGCGATGTCGAGCACCGCGACGCGCTCGACCGCCTCGGCGTGGTCGAGCGCGAGCCGGTGCGAGACGCGCGCGCCGCGATCATGGCCGACGAGCCGGAAGCGCGGGAAGCCGAGCGAGCGCATCACCGCCACCATGTCGGCCGCCATCGCGCGCTTCGAGTAGGGCGCGTGCCGCGCGTCGGTGGGCGGCTTCGACGAGTCGCCGTAGCCGCGCAGGTCCGCGCAGACGACGGTGTACCGGACGGCGAGCGCGGGCGCGACGCGGTGCCACATCGCGTGCGTCTGCGGGAAGCCGTGCAGCAGCAGGAGCGGCGGCCCGCTGCCGCCGATCGCGCAGGCGATCGTCGCGCCCGCGCCCTCGATCCGGGCGCTGCGGAGTCCGGGGAACAGCTCGGCGTCGGCGTGCATGGCGAGTCTCCGGCGCGCCTCCGGCGGCGCGCGGCACGAGCCTGACCGATTCGGCGTCCCGCGTCGAGTCCGGACGGCGATCGCCGTCGCGGGCTCGAAACGGGCGGGCGCAGGACCGCTATCGCCTCCGGGCCGCTCGCCGACGGACGGCGGCGGCGCACGCGAGCAGCAGCGCCAGCGCGACCAGCGCGGGGTTCGACATCGTCGGGATGGACGACGGCCCGGCGACCGGTTCGATCCGGATCGTGGCGGTGCCGGTGTCGTTCGACGGGTCGGGGTCGACCGTCCCCGAGGGCGGCGACACGGTCGCAGTGTTGGTCGCGTCGCCGAGCACGGTGCGCGTCGCGGTCACCGTGATCGTCACCGACCCCGAAACGGGCAGCGTCGCAATCGTCCCGGTCACCGTCGCCGTGTCGAACGCGACCGCGCCGCACACCGCGCCGCCGGTCGCCTCGCCGCACGCGGCCGCCGTCACCGTGGTCCCCGCGGGCAGCGTGTCGACGAACGTCGCGCCGTCGGCCGCGCTCGGCCCCGCGTTAGCGATCACGAGCTTCCACTGGAACGGCGCACCGGACGTGCCGGTGGCCGGACCGGACTTGACGAGCGACAGGTTCGCCGACGGCGTGTTGATCGGCGTCGTCGAGGTGCCGGTGTTGTTGTCCGGCACCGGGTCGACCTCGGTGACGGTCGTGACGGTGGCTGCGTTGACGAGCGGCGTCGCGCCCGTGTACGGCGTCGAGACGAGGGCGACGATCTGAACCTGCGCCGACGCCCCCGAAGCGATCGTGCCCAGCGTGCAGGTGACGACGCCGGCGGCGTTGCCGCAGCCGGCCGACGCGCTCTGGAACGTGACGCCCGCGGGCAGCGTGTCGGACAGCGTCGCTCCGGTGCTCGCATTGGGCCCGTTGTTCTGGATCGTGATCGTCCAGGCGATCGTGTTGCCCGGCGTGACGTTCGCGGGCCCCGCCTTGGTGACCGCGAGGTCGGCGGTGCGCCTCGACGTCGTCGCGTGGGTCGTCGCGTTGTTCGTCAGCAGCGCCTCGGGCTCGGTCGCCGTGACGCTCGCCTCGTTGAACGTCGTGCCCGACACCCCCGAGGCGATCGACTCGGCGCGCATCACGTAGGTGACAACCGCCTGCCCCTGGTTCGCGAGCACCGGGAACGTGCACGTCAGCGTGCCCGACGTCGCGTTGGTCGCGGGCTCGACGCAGGTGCCGGCGCCCGGCGGGCTCACGGTCAGCGATCCCTGGTAGCTGAACGCCGCGGTCGGCGAGCCGCTCGGGAATGTGTCGGTCATCACGACGTTCGTCGCGTAGGACGGCCCGCCGTTGGTGACCGTCACCGTGTACGTCGTGGTCTGGCCCAGCGCCACCGGATCGACGCTGTCGACCTTGTCGATCAGGAGGTCGACGAGCGCGGGCGTGACCGGCGTGCTCGTGCCCGCCGTATTGTTGGTGAGGTCGAGCTCCTTCACCGTCGTCGTCATCGAGACCGAGTTGACGACGTTGCCGCCCGTCGCGGAGGTCAGGGGCCGCACGTAGTAGCTCGCGGTTTCCTGCGTGGGCGGCGACGTGGCGGCGAGCGAGGGCCAGGTGCAGACGACCTGCCCGCCCACCGCGTTCGCCGCGGGCGTCGTGCAGCTGCCGCCGCCGGTGACCGTCCCCAGCGAGATGAAAGCGGCATTCGACGGCATCGTGTCGGTCGCGACGACGTTGAGCGCGGTCGACGGCCCGTTGTTGCGCGCCGTGACGACGAACAGGAGCGGCGCGCCGGCCTGCACGGGGCTCGGCGTCGCCGTCTTCAGCGCCTGGATGTCGACGACCGCCGTGACCGTGCTCGTCACGCTGGCCGAGTTGTTGGCGCGGCTCGGGTCGCCCACGTCGAGCGAGGTGATGGTCGCGGTGTTGGTGCGCGTGCCCGTCGTCGCGCGGCTCGGACGCACGACGACCGTGATCGTCGCCGTGCCGCCGTTCGCGAGCGTGCCGAGGTTGCAGCTCAGGCTGACCGACGTCCCGTTGGTGACGCCGGACGGGGTGCAGGTGCCCTGGGAGGGCGTCGCCGACTGGAAGCCGCCGGTCGCGACCAGGCTCGCGAGCGTATCCGTCACGACGACGTTGGTCGCCGGATCGGGACCGTTGTTGACGACCGAGATCGTGTAGGTGAGGTCCTGCCCGGCGTCGACCGGATTGGGCGACGCGGTCTTCGACACCACCTGCAGGTCGGCCTGTGCGACCGACGCCACGACGGTGACGCCGGCGCAGTTGTTGCCCGCGGTCCCGTCGGTCGGTCCGCTGCCGGTGAGCGCGACGCAGGCGTTGTTGAGCGCCGATCCGGTCGCCGCGAGCCGCGCGGGGACGGTGATGTTGAGGGCGTTTGTGCTCGCGGCGAGCGGCCCGCTGCGTGTGCAGGTGATCGTCACCGGCCCGGCGATCGGGTAGGTCGCCGTGCCGTCGGGCGTGCAGGTCCAGCCGGTGCCCGTCGGCGCCGCGGTGAGCTCGACGCCTGCGGGCAGCGTGTCGGTCGCGGTGATCGTCTGGCCCGCCTGGACGGCGGCGTTGCCGAGGTTGCGCACCGTCAGCACGTAGTTGAACACCTGGTTCACGACGACGGGATTGACCGACGCCGTCTTCGTCATGCGGAGGTCGGCGCTGTTGGTCCCGGTGACGTTGACGGTGGACGAGTTGTTCGACGGGTTGGGATCCTGCTCGGGGATCGCGATCGTGGCCGTGTTCGGGATCGTGCCGGTCGTATTCACGGTGGCGACGATCGTGATCGCCGGCATGTCCGTGAAGTTGCCGCCCGTGTAGGGGCCCGGCCGGGTGCAGACGATCGTCGGCAGGCCGGTCGTGTCGCAGTTCCAGCCGGCTCCCGCGACCGAGACGAACGTCAGGCCCGCGTTGAGCGTGTCGGTGACGGTGATCGTGTTCGGCGCGAGCGTGCCCGGCGGCTCGCCGCCGAGGTGACGCGGCGTGAGCGTGTAGGTGACCTCCGTCCCGACGGTCGCGGTGGCCGGGCTCCGCGTCTTCGTGATCGACACGTCCGAGTAGCCGCCGATGACGGTCGTCGTCGCCTCGACCGTGTTGTTCGATTCGTCGCCGTCGGGAAGCGAGGACTCGACGTGGAACGCCGCGGTGATCGAGCCCCCGATGTTCGCCACCGCCGGGACCGTGAGCGCCGGGGCGCTCGCTCCCACGGCGAGCGCGCCCGTGCGGACGCAATCGATGCTGAACGAGACCCCGTTCGAGCAGACCGGGTAGCTCGCCGAAGGCGAGACCGAGCACGACCAGCCGCTGCCCGTCGGCGCCGACGTGATGCAGGAGCCGACCGGGACGACGAACCAGATCGTCTGCGTGTCGGCCGCCCCGAGGGCGGTCGGACCGTTGTTCGTCGCGGTCACCGTGTAGCCGTACGCCGCACCGGCCGCGACCGGGTCGGGACCGTCGGTCGCGGTGACCGACATGTTCGCGGCGTTCTGCGCGGTCGTGTCCTCGGTGCTGGCGTTGTTGGTCGTGTTCGGATCGGGCACGGCGGACGTCGTGCTCGCGGCGTTCGTCCACACCCCCGGGGTCGGCAGGACGACCTGGATCGTGACGGTCGCCTGCGCGAGGAACGCGAGGCTGCCCAGCGTGCAGCTCACGACGCCGGCGGACTCCGAGCAGCTCCCCTGGGTCTGCGCGACCCCGACGAACGTCGAGCCCGGCGGGATCGTGTTGGACAGCGTCACGCCGGTCGCGCCGTCGGGACCGTTGTTGTCGACCCGCACCGTGTAGGTGAACACGCCGCCGGCCGGCCCGACGGGCGGATTGTCGGCCTGGTTGATGACGAGGTCCGCGCTCTGCGCGTGGGCAGCGAGCGGGGAGGCGCAGACGATGAGCGCAGCGATCGCGGCGAAGCGCCGGAATCGGGCACGAGCAGGGGCGGCGGTCCTTCGCGGACCGTAGGCAAAGGGCATCGGGATTCTCGCGGGACACGCGCCGCAGGGCGGCGTGATCGTTGCCGGGGTAACTGGCCGAATGGTGGTTCCGGGGGTCGAGGCTTCGCCACCTTCAAACAAGAACCGTACCACCCCGTCGAACGCCGGCCTTCGACGAGGCCGGCGCCGACCGGTCAACCCGGCGAACCCGCGGAGCGCCGTTGGCCGTCAGTCCCCTGCCGCAATCCGAAGGGGCCGGACGACGCGCCGCCGTCTCGATGGCGGGCGGACGCGCCGTGGCTTCGCCGCCCCGTGCGCGCGCTCGCGGTAGCGCCACGGCGGCTCGGGATCGGGCAGCGACCACAATCCCCGGCGCGCCGTTCGCGCGCCGTCCTCGAGCGCCATCATCGAGGCGTCGTTTGCGTAGCGGCGGTAGACCCACGCCATCCCGTCGCGCACCTGCGCCTCGCCCAGGTCGACGCCGTCGACGACGACGCGCGCGAGCGTTCGCCCGTAGCCGTCGTGCCCGCGGGTCGCGACGCGCGCCTCGCGGTGCATCGCGCGCGCGCCGAGCGCCTCGCGGGATCGGCTCGACCACGGCTGTCCGCGCTCCGGCGCGTCGATCCCCCACAGCCGCACGCGCACCTGGCGCTCACCGTCGAGCACGGTGAGCGTGTCGCCGTCGGCGACGCCGACGACGCGTCCGGTGAAATCGGCGCGCGCGAGGAGCGGAGCGAACGCGACCGCGCCGGCGAGCGCGAGCGCCGCGAGACGGACCGCGTCAGGCCACGATCGCGGCCGCGCGGGCTTCGTCGATGCCCACCGAGCGGGCGGCATCGATCAGGTCCTGCCAGGTCTTGTCGTCGAGCGGAACGCCGTGCGCGAGCCGCGCGGCGCGCGTGCGGCGCTCGATGTCGCCGGGCGCGAGCACGGGCTCGCCGGCCTTCGCCGGCGGCGACGCCTTCACCCACTCGACGAACCGGTGCGCTTCGGCGAGGACGACGTGCTCGCGGTCGTACACGGACGGATCCACGTAGATCGACAGCATGTTGTTGCGCAGGATCCTGTCGTCGGGGTCCGAGCTCCGGCCGGTCGTCACGGCGCCCGCGAGCAGGTCGGTGAGGATCGACAGCCCCGAGCCCTTGTGTGCGCCGATCGTGAGCAGCGCGCCGCCGTCGTAGAAGTCCTTCGGGTCGGTCGTCGGCCGCCCGGCCTTGTCGACGATCCAGCCCCCGGGCACCCGCTCGCCCTTGTTCATCGCGACCATCAGCTTGCCCTCGGCGACCGTCGAGGTCGTGATGTCGAGGATTGCCGGCGGGCCGCCGGCGACCGGCACGCCGATCGCCATCGGGTTGGTCGACAGGCGCCGGTCGCTGCCGCCGAACGGCGCGACGCGCTGCGCGCCCGACGTGTTGAGGAAGTGCAGCGACACCTGCCCTTCCTCGGCCGCCATCTCGGCCCAGTCGCCGAGGCGCCCGAGGTGGCCGCAGTTGCGCAGGCCGATCATCGCGATGCCCTTCGCCTTCGCCTTCGCGATGCCCAGGCGCGTGGCGGTCTCGCCGGTCACCTGGCCGAAGCCGCGCTCGCCGTCGACGATCGCGATCGTGTCGCTCTCGAACACGACGCGCGGCGGCGTGTTCGGCCGCAGCGTCCCGTCGCGCACCCAGTCGAGGTACTTGGCGACGCGCAGCACGCCGTGCGAGTCGTGACCGACGAGGTTCGAGTCGACGAGGCGGCGCGCGACGGTGCGCGCCTCCGATTCCGACGAGCCGGCGCCCCGGACGATCGCCGCCACGAGGTCGACGAGCTTCGATGCGGATACGGTTCTCATGGACAGTCGAGGTGGGCAACGGTGATCGGCCGCGGCCGCTGCGGCGACCGATTATAACCACGCGACGCGCCCGGACTCCCGAGGCGCGGGCCGCGCGCGAAGCGTTCCGTCCAGGGCCCGGCCCTTGCACGCCCCTGCGATCGCGCTATAGTGGATCGATGCGGCGAGCGCATGCAGGCGCCGCATCGCCGAATGCGCGGGCGGGCGTCGCCGCCGCGCACGCCCTGCGGAGGCCGCCGTGGCTGCCCCGTCCCTTTCGATCCGTTGCCTGCGCGCGGCGCTCGCGACGCTGATCGTGGCCGTCGCGATGCCCGTCACGCTCGCGGCGTCCGGCGCGCCCGCCGCCGAATCCGGCGCGACGGCGCCGAAGGAGGCGGCGTCCTCCCCCGACGCGGCCGCGCTCTTGCGTGCGGTGGTCAAGGTCAGCACGCGCGCCGTGCCCGATGCGCGCAGCGCGCCGTCGCTGGGCAGCGAACGCGAAGGCAGCGGCGTGCTGATCGACCGCGACGGGCTCATCGTGACGATCGGCTACCTGATCGTCGAGGCCGACGAGGTCTCGATCACCGATCATCGCGGGCGCGTGCTGCCGGCGCAGATCGTCGGCTACGATCACGCGAGCGGCTTCGGCCTGCTGCGCGCGATCGTGCCCCTCGACGCGGCGCCGATTCCGCTCGGCGCGTCCGGGCGCCTGGCGGAGTCCGACCCGGTGATGATCGCTACGCACGGCGGCATCGACGAGGCGGCGTTCGCGTGGATCGTCTCGAAGCGGCCGTTCACCGGCAACTGGGAGTACATGCTCGACGAGGCGCTGTGGACGAGCCCGCCGACGAGCCCGTGGAGCGGCGCCGCGCTGATCGACCGCGACGGCAACCTCGTCGGCATCGGATCGCTGATCGTGCGCGACGCGACCGGCGAGCACCCGCCGCTGCCCGGCAACCTGTTCGTGCCGATCGACGCGCTCAAGCCGATCCTGGCCGACCTCGTGGCCACCGGCCGGCGCAAGGGGCCGGCGCGCCCCTGGCTCGGCGTCGCCGCGGACGAGGTGCAGGGCCGGCTCGTCGTCTCGCGCGTCTCGCCCGGAGGCCCCGCCGATCAGGCGGGCATCGAGGCCGGCGACATCATCCTCGGCGTCGGGGGCGAGCCGGTGCGCACGCAGGGCGACTTCTATCGCAGGCTGTGGAGCGGGCGCAGCGCGGGGGCCGAGGTCTCGCTGAAGCTCCTGCAGGGTGCCGACGTTCGCGACCTCAAGGTGCGATCGATCGACCGCGTCGAGTATTTCCGGCCGCGCACGGTCTATTAGCGAGCCGGGTTCGACGACGCGCGAATGCTGCGGGGCGGGCGTCGGCCCGACGCCCTGGCCTTCGATCGAGCGAAGCCCGCCGGCCCGAAGGCCGACCCACCACGCTCCTGCATCCGGCAGCCGCCCCGGCGTCGCCTACAATGGCGGCCTTCGCGCCCCGCCGCCGACCCGATGATCCTCTACGCCGTCACGATCTTCACGAGCGCGTTCCTGCTGTTCCTCGTCCAGCCGGTCATCGCGAAGCAGATCCTGCCGTGGTTCGGCGGCTCGGCGACCGTCTGGACGACCTGCCTCGTGTTCTTCCAGACCGTGCTGCTGCTGGGCTACGCGTACGCGGACTGGACGGTGCGGCGGCTCACCACGCGCGGCTCGCTGTTGCTGCACTCGACGCTGCTCGCGGCGAGCATCGCGGTGCTGCCGATCATCCCGTCGGCGTTCTGGAAGCCGGCCGGCGCGGAGAACCCGTCGTGGCTGATCCTCGGGATGCTCGCGGCGACGATCGGGCTCCCGTACTTCCTGCTGTCGACGACGAGCCCGCTCGTGCAGGCCTGGTTCGCGCGGCGCTTCCCGTCGCGCAGCCCCTACCGGCTCTTCGCGCTCTCGAACCTCGCGTCGATGATCGCGCTCCTGGGCTATCCGTTCCTCCTCGAGCCGTGGGTCGTCACGCGCGCGCAGGCGTGGGGGTGGTCGGCGGGCTACGTCGCGTTCGTCGTGCTCTGCATCGCGGCCGGCTACGCGAGCCGGCGCGCGCCGCACGCGATCGTGCGGACCGCGGCGGCGGCGACGAGCCCCGACACGCCCCGCGAGGCCGACCACGAGCCCCCGCCCACGCTCGCGCGCCAGGGCCTGTGGATCGCGCTCGCCGCCACCGGCTCGATCCTGCTCCTCGCGGTGTCGAACCACATCACGCAGAACGTCGCCGCCGTCCCGCTGCTGTGGATCGTGCCGCTCGCGCTCTACCTGCTCACGTTCATCCTGTGCTTCGACGGCACCGGCTGGTACAAGCGCGACGTCTTCCTGTCGATGGTCGCGGCGGCGCTCGGCGTGATGGCGTGGACGCAGGCCGACCCGAGCCTCACGCACGAGCTCGCGATCCAGATCGGCGTGTTCTGCGTCGGGCTGTTCCTCGCCTGCATGTTCTGCCACGGCGAGCTCGTGCGGCTCAAGCCCTCGCCGCGCTACCTGACGCGCTTCTACCTGATGATCTCGCTGGGCGGCGCGGTGGGCGCGGTCCTCGTCGGCATCGTCGCGCCGCTCGCGCTCCCCGCCTACTTCGAGCTCGGCGGCGCGCTCGCGCTGTGCGCGCTGCTGCTCCTCTGGCAGGTGCGCCGCGACCACGCGGTGTTCGGCATCCTCGGGCTCGTCTCGCTGTTCGTGACGGTCGGCTGCGGCGTCTGGTACCTGAAGGAGTTCTACGACGGCGTGATCGTCTCGACGCGCAACTTCTACGGCGTGCTGCGCGTCTGGCAGACCGGCGACGGCGAGACCGGCAAGCGCAGCCTGATCCACGGCACGATCCTGCACGGCAACCAGTTCCTCGCGCCCGACCTGCGCCGTGAGCCGACGACCTACTACACCGCGACCTCCGGCATCGGGCGCGCGATCGAGTCGCGGCACCCGAGCGTCGAGCCGATCAAGGTCGGCGTGATCGGGCTGGGCACCGGGACGATCGCCGCCTGGGGCGCGAAGGGCGACACCTACCGCTTCTACGACATCAACCCGGCCGTCATCGAGATCGCGAAGCGCGAGTTCTACTACCTGTCCGACAGCGAGGCGACGGTCGAGACGGCGCTGGGCGACGCGCGCCTCGTGCTGGAGCGCGAGGCGCCGCAGGGCTTCGACGTGCTCGCGATCGACGCGTTCTCGAGCGACGCGATTCCCGTGCACCTGATCACGCACGAGGCGCTCGGCATCTACCTCAAGCACATGAAGCCCTCGGGCATCGTCGCGTTCCACGTGACCAACCGGTTCCTCGACCTGGTGCCGGTCGTCGAGGGGCTCGCGCACGAGCGCGACCTCTGGTTCGCGTGGATCTCGGATTCCGACTACGGCCCGGGCGGGAGCAGCAGCGAATGGGTGCTGCTCTCGGCGGATCCCGCCGCGCTCGAGAAGCCGGGCATCGTCGACGCGGCCACGCCGATCGTGGCGCGCCGGGACTGGCGGCTGTGGACCGACGACTTCAACAACCTGGTCCAGGTGCTCAAGTAGGCGCCTGACGGCGACGGCGCGGTGCGCCACGCCGGCGACCGACGCGCATCGCGGAGCTCCGCTCCCCCGCGGCGATAGAATGGCGGCATGCGCCACGATGCCGCCAGCGCGAGCCCCGTCGCCGATCCCGCGACCTACCGCGCGCTGCGGCGGCCGCCCGGCGCGCGCCACGTCGAGGCGATCGACCAGCGCGCGCTCCCGCACGCGGTGGTTCCCGTGCGGATCGCGGACGCCGACGTCGCCGCGCTCGCGATCCGGACGATGTGGATCCGCGGCGCGCCGCTGATCGGGGCGGTCGGCGCCTACGGCCTCGCGATGGCGCTCGACCGCGACCCGTCCGATGCGGGGCTCGCGCGCGCGCACGCCGCCCTCGACGCGACGCGCCCCACGGCGGTCAACCTGCGCTGGGCGCTCGATCGCGTGCGCGCGAAGGTCGCGCCGCTCGCGCCCGACGAGCGCGGCGACGCCGCGTGGCTCGAAGCGGACGCGATCGCCGCCGAGGACGTCGCGATCAACCACGCGATCGGCGGGCACGGGCTCGGGCTGCTCGAGCGCCTCGCCGCGCGCCGCGCGGGCGCGGTCAACGTGATGACCCACTGCAACGCGGGCGCGCTCGCGACCTGCGGCTGGGGCACGGCGACCGCGCCGATCTTCCTCGCGCACGCGCGCGGGCTCGCGGTCCACGTCTGGGTGAGCGAGACGCGTCCCCGCCTGCAGGGCGCCAACCTGACCGCCTGGGAGCTCGCCCAGCGCGGCATTCCGCACACGATCGTGGTCGACGGCGCGGGCGCCGCGCTGATGCGCCGCCGCGAGGTCGACGTCGTGTTCGTCGGGGCGGATCGCGTGGCGCGCAACGGCGACGTCTGCAACAAGATCGGCACCTACGACAAGGCGCTCGGGGCGAAGGACAACGGCGTGCCGTTCTACGTGGCGCTGCCCTCGCCCACGCTCGACCCGTCGCTTCCCGACGGCGACGCGATTCCGATCGAGTCGCGCGCCGCCGACGAGGTGCTGGCGGTGACGGGCCGCGACGAGTACGGGCAGGCGATCCGCGTCGGCATCGCTCCCGAGCACGCGCACGCGCTCAATCCCGCCTTCGACGTGACGCCCGCGCGGCTCGTCACCGGGCTCGTCACCGAGCGCGGCGTCGCGGCCGCGTCGGAGGCCGGCCTCGCCGCGCTGTTCCCGGAGCGCTACGCGTGAATCCGCCGGCCATCGCCGGGCGCCAGATGCGCGAGCGGGTCATCGCGACCGCGCTCGCGATGAACGCCGCGGGCATCAATCGGGCGAAGGCCGGCAACGTGAGCGCGCGCTGGCGCGAGGGCGGCTTCGACGGATTCCTGATCACGCCCACCGGCGTCGACTACGACCGCCTCGCTCCCGACGACGTCGTCGCGGTCGCGCAGGACGGGGAGGCGCGCGGCCGCCTCCTGCCTTCGTCCGAGTGGCGGTTCCACCGCGACATCTACGCGGCGCGGCCGGAGGCCGGCGCGATCGTCCACACGCACGCGCCGTTCTGCACGGCGCTCGCGTGCCTGGGCCGCGGCATCCCGGCGTTCCACTACATGGTCGCGGTCGCCGGCGGGCGCGACATCCGCTGCGCGCCGTACGCGACGTTCGGAACGCAGGCGCTCGCCGACGCGGCGGTCGACGCCCTCGCCGGCCGGCGCGCGTGCCTGCTCGCGCACCACGGGATGATCGCCATCGGCGCGGACCTCGAGCGCGCGCTGCGGCTCGCGGTCGAGGTCGAGTCGCTCGCCGAGACCTACTGGCGCGCGCTGCAGGTGGGCGAGCCCGCGACGCTCCCCGACGACGAGATGGACCGCGTGCTCGGCAGGTTCGCCGGGTACGGCCAGCCCCTTCCCCAACCCCCGCAGGAAACAGCATGAAGATCGCAGTGGTCGGCGCCGGCGCCATCGGCGGATTCGTGGGCGCGAAGCTCGCGCTCGCAGGCGAGGACGTGACGTTCATGGTGCGCGGCGCGAACCTCGACGCCATCCGCGCGAGCGGCTTCAGGCTCGTGATGCACGACGG
The DNA here is from genome assembly GCA_046347845.1 of Burkholderiales bacterium. GTDB lineage: Bacteria > Pseudomonadota > Gammaproteobacteria > Burkholderiales > Casimicrobiaceae > VBCG01. The sequence continues at coordinate 39,226 of JAXMFH010000003.1, forward strand.
GACCGAGCAGGTCGCGCGCGACGTGAAGGCGTCGAACGATTACGCGGCGACGGGCGCGCAGGACGTGGTGATCCTGGCGACCAAGGCGCACCAGCTCGACGCGGTCGCCGAGAGCGTGCCGAAGCTGCTCGGGCCCGCGACCTCGGTCGTCACGATGCAGAACGGCGTCCCCTACTGGTACTTCCACCGCCACGGCGGCCCGCTCGCGGGGACGCGCGTCCGCAGCGTCGACCCGACCGGGGTCATCGGCGAAAACATCCCGGCCGAGCGCGTGATCGGCTGCGTCGTCTACCCGGCGACCGAGCTCGTCGCGCCCGGCGTCGTGAGGCACATCGAGGGCGACCGCTTTCCGATCGGCGAGCTCGACGGCAGCACGACGCCGCGCGTCCAGCGGATCGCCGACGCGTTCACGCGAGCCGGCCTCAAGTCGCCGGTGCTCGACGACATCCGTTCCGAGATCTGGCTCAAGCTGTGGGGCAACCTGACGTTCAACCCGATCAGCGCGCTCTCGCGCGCCACGCTCGTCGACATCTGCCAGTACCCGCCGACGCGCGCGCTCGCCGCGGCGATGATGGCCGAGGCGCAGGCGGTCGGCGCGAAGCTCGGCATCACGTTCCGGGTCACGATCGACAAGCGCATCGCCGGCGCGGAACGCGTCGGCAGGCACAAGACCTCGATGCTGCAGGACATCGAGGCCGAGCGGGAGCCGGAGATCGAGGCGCTCGTGGGCTCCGTGGTCGAGCTGGCGCGCCTGACCGACACGCCGACGCCGCACATCGACAGCGTCTACGCGCTGGTCAAGCTGCTGGCGGCGTCGATCGCCGCCGGGGTCGCCGCGCGCGGCTGACCGCGCGCGGGTGGGGGCTGGCTAGCGCAGCAGCTCGACGCCGTTCTGCGTCACGCGGACGCGGTCCCCGACGCGCAGCCCCGACGCGGCGGCCTGCTGCACCGTCGCGTACGAACCGTCGTCGTAGCGCACGCCGATGATCCAGACGGTGGTCGTCGCGTTCGACGCCGCCTGGTGGCCGACGTAGCCGCCGCCCACGGCGCCGACGACCGTCGCGACGGTGCGCCCGGTGCCGCCGCCGATCAGGCTGCCCAGGCCGCCGCCGATCAGCGCGCCGCCCACCGCGCCGAGCGCGCTCGGCACCTTCTGCACCTGCTGCGTCTGGATCGACTCGACGGTCCCGTCGCGCGAGGCCGGCTGCGTGACCTGCACCGAGGGCTGCGGAGCGCAGCCGGCGGCGAGCATCGCCGCGGCGGCCGCGAGGACGGCGGCGGCGCGCCGCCAGGAAGCGTGGATCGTCATCGAAGGTCCCTCCGGAATCGTGATCGCGCCGCGATCAGTCGGGGATCGAGTTGAGCAGGTACATCGCGGCGAGGAGGCCGGTCGGGCGGCCGAAGACCCCCAGCCACTCGTTGAAGATCTTCTCGAGCTCGGGGGTCACGTACACCTGCGTGAGCGCGCGGTTCACCTCGAGGCGCAGCGCGGAGTCGCCGCGCGGCAGCGCGAACGCGTAGGGCTCGTACGAGAACTCCTCGGCGAGCATCGCGTAGTCCTTCGGGTTCTTCGCCTGCGCGACGAGGCCGACCAGCCGGATCTTGTCGTTCGCGAACGCGTCGGCCCCGCCCGAGTCGAGCAGCGCCATCGCGTCGGCCGGCGTGTCGACCTGCACGACCGACGCCTTGATGCTCTTCGACTGCAGCATGGCGTTGAGCCGCGACTCCGTCGTCGTGCCCCGCAGCACCGCGATCTTCTTCCCCTCGAGGTCGGCGAGGCGGTTGATCGGCGAAGCGTTGCGGACGACCATGCCGGCCGCGTCGATGAAGATCAGGTTCGAGAAGTCGACGTTCGCGAGGCGCGCGAGCGTCTGCGTCGTGTTGCCGCACTCCATGTCGGCGCGGCCCTCGGCGACCATCTGCAGGCGCTGGGGCGTCGTCGCGTTGATCCAGTTGACCTTGAGGTCGGGCTCGCCGACCGCGCGGCCGATCTGCGCGATCACCCGCTTGCAGAGATCGATCGAATAGCCGACCGGCTGGTTCTTCGTCTCGGCGCCGGAGAACGAGAACGGCAGCGCGTCGACCGGGACCGCGACGTTGATCGCCTTCGCCGCCTTGATGCGGCCGAGCGTGTTGGGAGCCGTCTGCGCGTACGCGAGCGTCGCGGCGAGGCCGGTCGAGGCGATGAGGCCGATCAGGAGGCGTTTCACGGGGGATTCCTCGGGAATGGGGGGATGCCGCATGCTGGCGCGCGGCGGGCGCCGTCCGGCACGCGTCGAAGGCGACGTCGCCGGCGCAACGGGCGGAAGCCCGAGTCGTTCGGGCCGCTCCGTCGCGGCCCCGGCGACCGGTGGGTCGTCCGAGGGCGCGGCATTGTGGCAGCGGGCGCGAAGGGCGTCAATCGAACAACGGCGCGTCCCGGCGGCACGCGCGGCGCGGCCGGAGGTGGTATCTTCGCCCCCGGCCTTCGTCCCGGTTCCGCCCCTCGCAACGCGCCGCCCCGCCCATGGCACGCAAACTCGCAAAGCGCGCGGTCCTCGTCGTCGCCGTGGTCCTCGCGACGATCCTCGGCGTGCGGGCCTGGGACTCGACGCGCGGCGCGCCGCTCGAGCCCTGGCACACGTTCGTCCCGCAGGAGCTCACCGCCGACGAGCTCGCGAAGGCCGACTGGGCGGCGTACGTCGCCGCGGAGAACGCGATCCTCGAGCAGGTCGCCGCCGAGGTGACGCGCAAGCTCCCCGAGGGCGAGCGCGTGCCTTACAACCGCTATTACGCCGAGAGCCCCGTGTATCCGCCGCGGCTCTCGCGCGACTGGAACCGGTCGTACGTGATGGAGCCCGACGGGCCGCCGCGCGGCGCCGCCGTCTTCCTGCACGGGCTCACCGACTCGCCCTACAGCCTGCGCCACATCGCGCGCCGTTACCGCGAGCTGGGCTACGTCGCGATCGCGATCCGGCTGCCCGGCCACGGCACGGTGCCGGCGGGGCTCTCCGACGTGGACTGGGAGGACTGGGTCGCCGCGACGCGGCTCGCCGTGCGCGAAGCGCGGCGCCGCGCGGGGCCGGACAAGCCGCTGCACCTGGTCGGCTTCTCGAACGGCGGCGCGCTCGCGATGAAGTACGCGCTCGACGCGCTCGGCGACCCGTCGCTGCCGCGAGCCGACCGGCTCGTGCTGATCTCGCCGATGATCGGCGTCACCGCGCTCGCGCGCTTCGCCGGGTTCTTCGGCTGGCCCGCGGTGTTTCCCGCCTTCGCGAAGGCCTCGTGGCTCGCGGTGGTCCCGGAGTTCAATCCGTTCAAGTACAACTCGTTCCCGATCAACGGCGCCCGCCAGTCCTCGCTGCTCACGCGCGCGCTCCAGGAGCAGATCGCCGAGCGTTCCCGCAGCGGCAAGATCGCCGGGCTGCCGCCGGTGCTCACGTTCCAGTCGGTCGTCGACTTCACGGTCAGCACCCGCGCGATCGTGACCTCGCTCTACGCGCACCTGCCCGCGAACGGCAGCGAGCTCGTGCTGTTCGACGTCAACCGCAGCGCGGCGTTCGGCGCGCTGATCCGGGCGAGCGCGAACGCGATGCTGAACCGCATCCTCTCCGACCCTCCGCGGGACTACCGGACCACGATCGTCACGAACGCCGACGCGCAGCACGCCGACATGGTGGCCCGCGTGGTCGAGGCGGGCTCGACCGCCGAGACCGTCGTCCCGCTGGCCGGCCTGGCCTACCCGCGCGACGTCTATTCGCTGTCGCACGTCGCGATCCCGTTCCCGATGGACGACTCGCTGTACGGCCTCACGCCGAATCTCGCCGACGACTACGGCGCGAACCTCGGCGCCATGGCACTGCGCGGCGAGACCGGCACGCTGATCGTCTCGCTCGACTCGCTGATCCGCATGTCGGCCAATCCCTTCTTCCCGTTCATGCTCTTGACCTGCCTTGGGAATTTCGAACGCTTTATTCCTGGGAAATGGCTCGGGGTTGAACGGCGAGTTGCGACGGATGTTGCTGCTTGAATTCAGTGGGGGTCAAGTAGTTCAGGCTTTGGTGTGGGCGCACGGCGTTGTAATGCCGCCGCCACGCTTCGATGATGACGCTCGCTTCGCGGCGGCTACGGAACCACTCGAGACTCAGACACTCGTCGCGGAACTTGCCGTTGAACGATTCGTTGGTGCCGTTCTGCCACGGCTTGCCGGGGTCGATGACCGCGGTGTCGATGCGATTGGCGCTCAGCCACTGCAAGATGGCGTGGCTGACGAACTCGGGCCCACTGTCCGAGCGCAGGTACGCCGGTGCGCCGTGGACGCTCATCAAGCGGCTCAGCACTTCGATCACGCGACTGGAGCGAATGCTGCCGGCCACGTCGATGGCCAGACATTCGTGGGTGAACTCGTCGACCACCGTCAGGCATTTGATCTGCTGCCCGTTGGCGCAGGCGTCGAAGACAAAGTCGTAAGCCCAGACATGGTTGGCGGCGCGCGGCGGCAACGGCCTGGGCCGGGCGGTGGCCAGGCGACGCCGCGGCCGACGCCGGGGCAGCTGCAGCCCGGCTTTACGCCACAGCCGTTCGGCCCGTGCGGGGCTCATGGCCAAGCCCTCCCGGCGCAGGAAGATCCGAATGCGGCGATAGCCATAGCGTGGGTACTGCGATGAGAGCCGCTTCATGGCCGCCATCACGGGGGCGTCCTTCGCCGGCTGCCGCAGCTCGTAGGACAAGGTCGAGCGGGCCATGCCGATCAGCCCGCAGGCCCGTCGCTTCGGGATGCCTCGCCCGCAGGCGTAGGCACACTGTTCGCGACGCCCCTGCGGGCTCACCATTTTTTTCGATTGATCTCCTTCATGACCTCGATCTCGAGGTCACGCTCGGCCAGCAACTTCTTGAGCTTGGCGTTCTCGGTCGACAGCGCCTTGAGCCGCTTCACGTCGGACGGTTCAAGCTGACCGAAGTGCTTGCGCCAGGTGTAGATCGTCTGCTCGCTGACCTTGCTCTTCTTGGCGGCCTCGGCGACCGAGGTTCGGTCCGCCTCGCGCAGAATGGCGACCATCTGCTCGTCGGTGAATCGGCTCTTCCTCATCGGCTCTTCCTTTGCGTCGGAGAGCCATCTTTCCAGAAATCAACCGTTCGAAAAAGTCGGGCAGGTCACTGCTTGAGCGAGCGCCGCCATGCTGGCGCATGGCTTGACGCCTGCGCGCTCGCGCGCGCCGGGCCGGCGCTCGCCGCACGCTGGCGCGTGTCGTGCCGAAAGCAGGTGATCTCTCGGTCACCCGCGCAACAAAAAGCCCAGCCGGATTCGGCTGGGCTTTTCTGTTGCATGGGTGCCTGACGATGACCTACTTGAGCGAGCGCCGCCATGCTGGCGCATGGCTTGACGCCTGCGCGCTCGCGCGCGTCGGGTCAGCGCTCGCCGCACGCTGGCGCGTGTCGTGCCGAAAGCGGGTGATCTCTCGGTCACCCGCGCAACAAAAAGCCCAGCCGGATTCGGCTGGGCTTTTCTGTTGCATGGGTGCCTGACGATGACCTACTTTCGCGCGCGGCTGCGCACTATCATCGGCGTGCTGCCGTTTCACGGTCCTGTTCGGGATGGGAAGGGGTGGTGCCGGCAGGCTATGGTCGTCAGGCGTTGGCGGGTGACAGAGGTCAGGGAACGGGGAACAGACGCAGGGGAGTTTTCGATGGCCGCGCATTGAGCGCGGGCCTCGGTTTTCTCTGTCTCCTGTTACCTGTTGCCTGACCTCTGATGTGAAGGCAAGGATGGGGTTGAGCCGTATCGGGGACAGGCCGGCGCGAGGTGTCTGTCACCTGTTGCCTGTTACCTGTTCCCTGGATGAGCGCAAAGTTATGGGATCAAGCCGCACGGGCGATTAGTACCGGTCAGCTCAACGCGTTGCCGCGCTTCCACCTCCGGCCTATCAACGTGGTGGTCTGCCACGACCCTTCAGGGGGATCAAGTCCCCGGGAGATCTCATCTTCAGGCACGTTTCCCGCTTAGATGCTTTCAGCGGTTATCGCTTCCGCACATAGCTACCCGGCGATGCGACTGGCGTCACAACCGGTACACCAGCGGTGCGTCCACTCCGGTCCTCTCGTACTAGGAGCAGCTCCCGTCAAATCTCCAGCGCCCACGGCAGATAGGGACCAAACTGTCTCACGACGTTTTGAACCCAGCTCACGTACCACTTTAAATGGCGAACAGCCATACCCTTGGGACCGGCTACAGCCCCAGGATGTGATGAGCCGACATCGAGGTGCCAAACACCGCCGTCGATATGAACTCTTGGGCGGTATCAGCCTGTTATCCCCGGAGTACCTTTTATCCGTTGAGCGATGGCCCTTCCATACAGAACCACCGGATCACTAGGTCCTGCTTTCGCACCTGCTCGACTTGTCAGTCTCGCAGTCAAGCACGCTTATGCCATTGCACATTGAAGCGCGATGTCCGACCGCGCTAAGCGAACCTTCGAGCTCCTCCGTTACGCTTTGGGAGGAGACCGCCCCAGTCAAACTGCCTACCATGCACGGTCCCCGATCCGGATCACGGACCAAGGTTAGAACCGCAATGACGTCAGGCTGGTATTTCAACGTTGGCTCCACCCGATCTGGCGACCGGGCTTCAAAGCCTCCCAGCTATCCTACACAAACCTCATCACAGTCCAATGCAAAGCTACAGTAAAGGTGCACGGGGTCTTTCCGTCTTGCCGCGGGGAGATTGCATCTTCACAAACACTTCAACTTCGCTGAGTCTCAGGAGGAGACAGTGTGGCCATCGTTACGCCATTCGTGCAGGTCGGAACTTACCCGACAAGGAATTTCGCTACCTTAGGACCGTTATAGTTACGGCCGCCGTTTACCGGGGCTTCGATCAAGAGCTTGCACCCCATCACTTAACCTTCCGGCACCGGGCAGGCGTCACACCCTATACGTCCACTTTCGTGTTAGCAGAGTGCTGTGTTTTTGTTAAACAGTCGCAGCCACCGATTCTCTGCGGCCCCCCTCGGCTCCCCCTGTACGGGTTCACCTACCGAGGGCACACCTTATCCCGAAGTTACGGTGTCAATTTGCCGAGTTCCTTCACCCGAGTTCTCTCAAGCGCCTGAGCATATTCAGCTCGCCCACCTGTGTCGGTTTGCGGTACGGTCGTCGTGGAACTGAAGCTTAGAGGCTTTTCCTGGGAGCCTGGTATCACCCGCTTCGGGCCGGCAAGCCGGCCCTCGTCGTCACGCCTCGGCTAAGCCGCGCGGATTTGCCTACGCAGCACGCCTACACGCTTGAACCGGGACGTCCAACACCCGGCCTGGTTAACCTTCTCCGTCCCCCCATCGCATTCCACGTCGGTGCGGGAATATTGACCCGCTTCCCATCAGCTACGACTCTCGTCCTCGCCTTAGGGGCCGACTCACCCTGCGCCGATGAACGTGGCGCAGGAAACCTTGGGCTTACGGCGAGCAGGCCTTTCACCTGCTTTATCGCTACTCATGTCAGCATTCGCACTTCCGATACCTCCAGCAGGGTTCACACCCCGCCTTCACAGGCCTACGGAACGCTCTCCTACCATCCAGGCAACAGAGGTCAGGGAACAGGGGACAGATTCAGCGCACGCTCTTGTACAGCCCGTTCAGCATCATCGCGATCTGCTCGTACTCGTCGCGCCAACGCTGCCACGTCGCTTCGTCTGTGTACCCTAGATCAAGGCAATAGCGGATCCATACCCGCACCTCATCCGACGAGCCTATGCTCATCTGGATGTAGCGCTTGAATTCCGCCTTGGATCGGCTTTGTTTGCCGAATCCTTCCGCCAAGTTGGCGCAGATGGACTTGCTGGCTCGCCGGATTTGGCTCGCCAAGTCGAATTGCTCGACCTGCGGCATCGCCTGCGTGAACCGGTGGATTTCAAGCGAGACCCGGTAGGCCCGCTGAAACACATCCAGTTCCTCGAACCGATGCGCTCCCATCTGTTACCTGTTTCCTGAACTCTGTTACCTGAATCCGCAGCTTCGGTGCACAGTTTGAGCCCCGTTACATCTTCCGCGCAGGACGACTCGACCAGTGAGCTATTACGCTTTCTTTAAATGATGGCTGCTTCTAAGCCAACATCCTGGCTGTCTATGCCTTCCCACCTCGTTTCCCACTTAACTGTGTCTTGGGGACCTTAGCTGGCGGTCTGGGTTGTTTCCCTCTCGACGACGAACGTTAGCACCCGCCGTCTGTCTCCCGTGCTCGCACTCCTCGGTATTCGGAGTTTGCTATGGCGTAGTAGATCGCTATGACCCCCACAACCATGACAGTGCTCTACCCCCGGCAGTGATACAGGAGGCACTACCTCAATAGTTTTCGGAGAGAACCAGCTATTTCCGGATTTGTTTAGCCTTTCACCCCTAGCCACAGCTCATCCCCTACCTTTTCAACGGGAGTGGGTTCGGCCCTCCAGTAGGTGTTACCCCACCTTCAGCCTGGCCATGGCTAGATCATCCGGTTTCGGGTCTACGCCCTGCAACTAAAGCGCCCTGTTCGGACTCGCTTTCGCTGCGCCTACCCTATGCGGTTAAGCTTGCTACAGAACGTAAGTCGCTGACCCATTATACAAAAGGTACGCAGTCACCCCAGCTTCAAGAACTCTGTTCTTGAAGCCAGGTAACAGAGGTCAGGGAACAGAGGTCAGATCAGTCACGCGCCGCTTCGCGGCGCCGAATTTCCTGTCTCCTGTTACCTGTCACCTGTTACCTGCTTCAAGCGCAAAGCGCTTGAAGCTGGGGCTCCCACTGTTTGTATGCATGCGGTTTCAGGATCTATTTCACTCCCCTTCCGGGGTTCTTTTCGCCTTTCCCTCACGGTACTGGTTCACTATCGGTCGATTACGAGTATTTAGCCTTGGAGGATGGTCCCCCCATCTTCAGACAGGATTTCACGTGTCCCGCCCTACTTGTCGCAAGCCTAGTTCCACGGTCGACTTTTCGCGTACGGGGCTGTCACCCACTACGGCCGCCCTTTCCAGAGCGTTCCACTACGACATCGGCTAAAGCTTGCAGGCTGCTCCCATTTCGCTCGCCACTACTTTGGGAATCTCGGTTGATTTCTGTTCCTCCGGCTACTGAGATGTTTCAGTTCACCGGGTTAGCTCCCTCCGCCCTATGTATTCAGGTGGCGGTGACCCTTGCGGGCCGGGTTTCCCCATTCGGACATCTGCGGATCAAAGCTCGTTTGCCAGCTCCCCGCAGCTTTTCGCAGGCTGCCACGTCCTTCATCGCCTGTGATCGCCAAGGCATCCATCACATGCACTTAGTCGCTTGACCCCATAACTTTGCGCTCCTCGCGGAGACGCGCAGTCACGGTGTGTTTGCGCTCCCTGCTCCGCCTTTTGTGTTCGGAACAGGGATCGATACAAACTCAACCCTAACGCCCACGAACTCTCATCAAGTTCATGGACGCCTTGCCTTCCTAATTGTTAAAGAACGATGCAGCTCTCGACGCTGCTTCCTCGACCGAAGAAGCAGGGGCGAACGCTGCACGTACGCGCAATCGACAGGTGATGCGTTGGTGGAGCTGGACGGGATCGAACCGACGACCCCCTGCTTGCAAAGCAGGTGCTCTCCCAACTGAGCTACAGCCCCGCTAGTCGTGCTGGTGGGTCTGGATGGATTCGAACCATCGACCCCCGCCTTATCAAGACGGTGCTCTAACCAACTGAGCTACAAACCCGGGTCGGATCCGCGCTGTCGCGAACGCTCGCGCGTTCGCAGCAACCGATAGGTTGTGGGCACCGGAGATGGCTTGGGAGACCAGGACGTCGGCCGCAGGGGCCATTACTGACTCCTGCCAACTGACTCCTGTCTCCTGATTCCGAGAAAGGAGGTGATCCAGCCGCACCTTCCGATACGGCTACCTTGTTACGACTTCACCCCAGTCATGAAGCTCACCGTGGTAGGCGCCCTCCTCGCGGTTAGGCTACCTGCTTCTGGTAAACCCCACTCCCATGGTGTGACGGGCGGTGTGTACAAGACCCGGGAACGTATTCACCGCGGCATGCTGATCCGCGATTACTAGCGATTCCGACTTCACGCAGTCGAGTTGCAGACTGCGATCCGGACTACGATCGGCTTTCTGGGATTGGCTCCACCTCGCGGCTTGGCAACCCTCTGTACCGACCATTGTATGACGTGTGAAGCCCTACCCATAAGGGCCATGAGGACTTGACGTCATCCCCACCTTCCTCCGGTTTGTCACCGGCAGTCTCCCTAGAGTGCCCTTGCGTAGCAACTAGGGACAAGGGTTGCGCTCGTTGCGGGACTTAACCCAACATCTCACGACACGAGCTGACGACAGCCATGCAGCACCTGTGTTCCGGTTCCCTTTCGGGCACCCCCAGCTCTCACCAGGCTTCCGGACATGTCAAGGGTAGGTAAGGTTGTTCGCGTTGCATCGAATTAATCCACATCATCCACCGCTTGTGCGGGTCCCCGTCAATTCCTTTGAGTTTTAATCTTGCGACCGTACTCCCCAGGCGGCTCACTTCACGCGTTAGCTACGGTACTAAGGAATCGCTCCCCCAACACCCAGTGATCATCGTTTAGGGCGTGGACTACCAGGGTATCTAATCCTGTTTGCTCCCCACGCTTTCGTGCCTGAGCGTCAGTGTCAGCCCAGGGGGCTGCCTTCGCCATCGGTGTTCCTCCGCATCTCTACGCATTTCACTGCTACACGCGGAATTCCACCCCCCTCTGCCACACTCCAGCCCGCCAGTTTCCAATGCCGTTCCCAGGTTGAGCCCGGGGCTTTCACATCAGACTTAACGAACCGCCTGCGCACGCTTTACGCCCAGTAATTCCGATTAACGCTCGCACCCTACGTATTACCGCGGCTGCTGGCACGTAGTTAGCCGGTGCTTATTCCGCCGGTACCGTCAAGAACGCGGGGTATTAGCCCGCGCCTTTTCTTCCCGGCTAAAAGCGGTTTACAACCCGAAGGCCTTCTTCCCGCACGCGGCATGGCTGGATCAGGGTTGCCCCCATTGTCCAAAATTCCCCACTGCTGCCTCCCGTAGGAGTCTGGGCCGTGTCTCAGTCCCAGTGTGGCTGATCATCCTCTCAGACCAGCTACCGATCGTCGCCTTGGTAAGCCATTACCCCACCAACTAGCTAATCGGACATCGGCCGCTCCCATAGCGCGAGGCCTTGCGGTCCCCCGCTTTCCTCCGTAGAGCATATGCGGTATTAGCCCGGCTTTCGCCGGGTTATCCCCCACTACGGGACACGTTCCGATGCATTACTCACCCGTTCGCCGCTCGCCGCCAGGGTTGCCCCCGCGCTGCCGCTCGACTTGCATGTGTAAAGCATGCCGCCAGCGTTCAATCTGAGCCAGGATCAAACTCTTCAGTTGATCTTGACAATTACTTCATAGTCCAAGACTCACTCGAACGCCCCGTCCGAAGACGGGACTCACGGACCAGCCAGGTTCCCCCGACCGGCCCGCACATTAGCGTCGTGTGAGCACCGTTCCTGTGAACCCCCGCCACGCACCGCCCCCGAAAGGACGACACCCGGCAGGGCACCATCCCGGTACCCACACCTATCGATTGCCAATTGTTAAAGAGCGGCCGCCGCGCCGACCGGTTCGTACAGATCCGGGTGCGGGTAGCAAAGAGGCGCGATTCTAGCACGTAATCGGGGGCCGTCAACACCCCCTTCCGGCCGAGCCGTCGGATGGGCACGGCCGGACCGGGGACCCCGCCCCGGCGCCCCGAAGGAACGGGGCCGACGCCCCCGGGGCGGCGAGAACCGGAGTGTGCGCGACCGGCGAGCCGGCGCGCCCCGCTACAATCGACGGTCGCGCCCTCACGGCGCCTCGCCTCCGACGAAGTGACCGACCCGAACCCTCCCTCGAACGAGCCCGCCGCCCCCGCGGCGGACGACGCGACGGCCGGTGCCCCGCCGCCCGCCAGCGGCGCCGAGCCCGCCGGCGTGCAGGTCCTGGAGGAAATCAGCGTCTCGTCGCCGCGTGAATTCACCGTGCTCGCGACGATCGCCGCGTTCGCGATCGGCCTCGCGCTCGCGCTGGCCGCCTACGTCGCGATCAACCACGGGTCGCTCGCGGCGTCCGCCGCGCCGCAGTCGTGGGACGCGTCGAAGATGAGCGTTCCGCGCGGCACCGGGCAACTCGAGGGCGGCACGCTCGTCGCGCAGGCGCCCGCGAACGACGTGCTGATCGTGTCGCTGCCGACGGACTTCCGCGCGCGCGACCTGTCGGCCGTGAGCTGGGACGTCGTCGACGTTCCGCCGGGCGCCGACGTGCGGCTGCTGTTCTCGAGCGATTACCGGCCGCGGCGCGTGCAGAACCGCCCCCTCGCCGTCGAGGACGGGCGCGTCCTCCCGACGACGCTCGCCGGCGACCCGGAATGGCTCGGCCGCATCACGGGCCTCGCGATCGCCGTGCGCGCGCCCGGCGCGACCGTCCGCGTGCGGGGCGTCACCGTCAAGTCGCAGAGCGCCGCGCAGCTCGTGCGCGACCGCGCGGGCGAATGGTTCCGGTTCGAGCCGTGGTCGGGCACGTCGATCAACTCGGTGACCGGCGGCGCGCCGGCGCAGTCGCTGCCGCTGCCGGTGCCCGTCGCCGTCGCCGCCCTCCTCGCCTTCGGCATGCTCGTCGCGGCGCGCCGCTTCGCGCCCGCACGCTTCCCTCGCACCGCCGCTGCGATGGGGATGCTCGTGTTCTTCGTCGCCTGGGCCGTCCTCGACGCGCGCTGGACCGTCAACCTCGCGCGCCAGGTCGCGGAGACCGTCCAACGCTACGGCGGCAAGGATTCCGCGGACCGCGCGCGCGCCGCCGAGGACGGCGACCTCGCCGCGTTCGTCGACCGGGCGAAGGCCTCCTTGCCCGCCGAGCCGCAGCGCATCGTCGTGCTCGCGCAGGCGCACTACTACCGCGGTCGCGCCGGCTGGCACCTCCTGCCGCATCGCGCCCTCTGGGAGCCGGTGCGCGACATCCCGCCAGAAGCGGGGCTGCTGCGGCCCGGCGACTTCGTGCTGGTCTGGCAGCGCCCGGGCATCCAGTTCGACGCGGCGAGCGGCCGCCTGCGCTTCGAGAACGGCGTCGACCTTCCGGCGAAGCTCGTGCTCGGGGAGCGCGGCGGCGCCCTGTTCGCGATCCTCTGACACGCCCCCATGCAAGCCGCCGGACTCTTCGTCGCCCTCGCGCTCCCGACGCTGCTCGGCGCTGCGCTCCTCGCCGCGTGCGTCCGGGACGCTGAGGCGGCCCGCGAGCCGGGGCTCGCGCCCTGGATCCTCGGGGCGGGCATCGTCGCAGGCGCGTTCGCGCTGACGCTGCTGATGCGCGGCGTCGCGCTGGCAGGCGCGACGTTCGGCCTCGCGTCGATCGGCGTGCCCGCGCTCGCGGCGGCGCTCGCGCTCGCCGCCCTCGCGTCGCGGCGCGCCGGCGGCGGTTGGCGCGACGCGGCCGCAGGCATGCGCGGCACGCTGCTCGCGGCCGACCTCGAGCGGGGATCCCGCATCGCCTGGTTCGCGCTGCTCGCGTGGATCGCGCTGCGCGCCGCGCTGCTCTTCACCGAAGCGGCGACGCGGCCGGTCTACCCGTGGAACGCGTGGTCCGAGTGGGCCACCAAGGCGAAGACGTTCTTCGCGATGGGCACGATCGTCCCGTTCGTCGACGCGGCCGGGTGGTCCGCGTCCGCCGCGCCGGTCTGGTTCGACGCGGCGCCGGGACAGCCGGTCACGCTCCCGCTGCTCCAGACGTGGGTGGCGACCGCGATCGGCGGGTGGGACGACGCGCGCGTGGGACTGCCGTGGTGGCTCTTCTACGTGTCGATCCTATGCGTCACGTACGGCGAGCTGCGCCGCCGGCGATTCGCTCCGCTCGCCTCGCTCGCGGCAACGTGGCTGGCCGGATCGCTGCCGCTCCTGGGAACGCAGGTCGCGCTCGCGGGGTATCCGGACCTGCCCATCGCCGCCGCGTTCACGATCGGCGCGCTCGCCGGCATCCGCGCCATCGAGACGCGCGCGCCGCTCGACGCCGTGGCGGCGATCGTCGCGCTCGCCGCCGTCGCGCTCGCGAAGTCGTCGGCCTGGGTCTGGATCGCGATCGCGCTGCCCGGCTTCGCGGCCGCGGCGCTGGGACCCGCGGTCTCGCGGCGCGTCGCGATCGGGCTCGCCGTCGCGGCGGTGGCGATCATCGGGATCGCGGCGCGCTTCCCGAAGGCGACGTTCGGTCCGGTCTCGCTCGCCTACGATGCGGTCTGGGAGACGCTCGGCGTCGAGAGCGTGCTCCTCGCGAACTGGCACCTGCTCGTCGCCGGCGCCGCCGCCACGATCGCCATCGCGTGGCGACGGCTCCTCGCGCCGGGCGTCGCGCCGCTCACGCTGATCCTGGCGGCGGGAGCGATCTGGATCGCGATGCTCGCGGCGTTCCCCGGCCTGCGCTTCTGGGGCGCCGACGGGCTCGGGCTCAATCGGGCGGTGCTCGTGCTCGCGCCGCTCGCGATCGTCTGGATGGCCGTCGCGTTGCGCGTCGCGCCCGCCGCCGCGCCCTCGCCCACGGGCGCGCCGGAACCGGCCGTCGAGCCGCCCGCGCCCTGATCCATGCTCGATCTCGGCGACGTCACGCTCGTCTGCGCCGACACGCTCAACCACGCGCTCGCCGCGCGCGCCGTCGCGCGCTGCTGCGAGCGCATCCGGTTCGGCCGCGCGCTCTTCCTCACCGACGCCCTGCCCGCAGGCGTCGCGCTGCCGGCCGGCGCCGAGGTGCGCGCGATCGCGCCGCTGACCTCGCGCGACGCCTACTCGCAGCTGATGCTGAAGGGCCTCGCGCGGCACGTCGAGACCTCGCACGCGCTGGTCGTGCAGTGGGACGGCTACGTGCTGAACCCGGAGGCCTGGACCGACGAGTTCCTGCGCTTCGATTACATCGGGGCTCCGTGGCCGTGGGCGCCGGAGGGCTCGCGCGTGGGCAACGGCGGATTCTCGCTGCGCTCCCGCCGCCTCCTCGACGCGCTCGCCGATCCGCAGGTCGTCCTCGAGGGCAACGAGGACGAGACGATCGGCGTGCACCGGCGCGCCTGGCTCGAATCGCGTCACGGCGTCCGCATCGCCGACGAGGCGCTCGCGAACCGGTTCTCGTTCGAGGTCGGCTACCCGGTCGGACGCCCGTTCGGCTTCCACGGCCTCTACAATTTCTGCCGCACGGTGCCCGAGGACGAGATCGCCTCGCTCGCGCCGACGTTCTCCGACGCGATCGCGCGATCGCCGCAGATGCTCTCGCTGATGCGCAACTGCGCCGCCATGGGCCAGGCCCGCGCCGCGCTCGCGCTCGCGATCCGCATCCTCGCAGTCGAGGCGAGCCACGCGGAAGCCGCGCGCACCCGGGAAGACGCCGAGCGGGCGCTCGCGCGCGGCCCGGTCGTCGGGCGCAACGATCCGTGCCCCTGCGGCAGCGGCAAGCGCTACAAGCAGTGCCACGGCGCGCTGGGAGCAGGCGCCCCCGCGCCACCGCCGGTCCCCGACCCCGACACGCTCGTGCGATCGGGCGCCGACGCGCACCGCGCGGGGCGGCTCGACGAGGCCGAGCGCGCCTATCGCGAGGCGCTCGCGCTCGCGCCGGGCCACACGCTCGCCGACCACTACCTCGGCGTGATCGAAACGCATCGCGGACGGCTCGCGGACGCGCTGCCGCGCCTCGAGCGCACGGCGGCCGCGCGGCCGGACGAGCCGGACTTCCAGGTCCACCTCGGCCTCGCGTATGCGGCTGCGGACCGCTTCGACGACGCGATCGCCTGCTACCGGCGCGCCCTCGCGCTCGCGCCGGGACACGCGGGCGCGTGGAACAACCTGGGCCTGGCGCTGGTCGAGTTGCGCCGGCACGCGGAGGCCGCCGACGCCTATCGCCGCGCGCTCGCGATCGACCCGTCGTTCGCGCAGGCGCGCTGGAACCTCTCGATCGCTCGGCTCGCCCTCGGCGACCGGGGCGGCTGGTCCGACTACGAAGCGCGCCTTGACCTCGCGGAGCTCGGCCGCAGGACGGACGCGCCGGCGATCCCGCGGTACCGCGGCGGCGAAATTCGCGGCAGGACCCTCGTCCTCGACGCCGAGCAGGGATACGGCGACCTTCTGCAGTGCATCCGCTACGTGTCGGTGCTCGCCTCGCGGGGTGCGACGGTGATCGTGAGGGCGAGCCCGGCGATCGCATCGCTCGTCCGGAGCGTCCCCGGCGTCGCCGACGTCGTCGCCCCCGACGCGATGCCCCGGGCCGACCTGTGGCTGCCGCTGATGTCGCTTCCCGGCGTGCTCGACGCCGATCCGCAGGGCGGCCCGCCCGATCCGCCGTACGTGTTCGCGGATCCGGCCCGCGTCGCGACGGTGCGTGCCGCTCTCGCGGGCGTTCCCGCGCGCCTCCGCGTCGGGCTCTCGTGGGCGGGCAACCCGGTCCAGGCGAACAACCGGCGCCGCTCCTGCCCGCTCGCGGCGCTCGCTCCGCTGCTCGAGCAGCGCGACATAGCGTGGTACTCGCTGCAGCGCGTCGACGGCGAGGAGCAGGTCGCGTCCGTGCCCGCGGCACGCTCGCTGCGGCAGCTCGAGGCGCGCAACGACTTCGCCGACAAGGCGGCGCTGATCGAGGCGCTCGACCTCGTGATCAGCGTGTGCACGAGCAACGCGCACCTCGCGGGCGCGCTCGGGCGGCCGCTGTGGATTCTGCTGCCGTACTCGGCCGACTGGCGCTGGGGCATCGACGGCGCGACGAGCGCCTGGTATCCGTCGGCGCGGCTGTTCCGCCAGCCTTCGCCCGGCGACTGGTCGGCCGTCGTCGCGCAGGTGTCGCGCGCCCTCGATGCCATGCCCGTCCCCGCGTCGCCATGATCGCGCCCCCGAAGTCGCGCAACGACCCCTGTCCCTGCGGCAGCGGCAAGCGCTACAAGCACTGCCACGGCAGCGAGGTGCCCTCGCCGCCGGCGGTGCCCGGCCCGGCGACCGTGGAGGCGCCCGACGCCGGAGGCGATCCGCTCGAACAGGCGCGTTTCGCGCTGCGGAACGGCCTGCACGCGCGCGCGGCGGACATCGTCGTCCGTCACTTCGGACCCTCGCCGGACGACCTCGCGGCGCTGAAGCTCCTCGCGGAGGCGCTGCGGCCGATCGATGCCGCGCGGGCGCGCGCCCTCTGGGAGCAGGCCCATCGCGCGGCGCCCGACGACCCGGAATCGCTGTTCTTCCTGGGCGACTTCTGCCGGGAGGCGGGCGACTACGGCCGCGCGGTCGAGCTGTTCGAGCGCGCGCTCGCGATGGCGCCCGACCATCCCGCCCTCCTCAACAACCTGGGCCTCGCGCTCGAGAAGGACGGGCGCGTCGCGGACGCCGAACCGCTGTACCGGCGGGCGCTCGAGAGCGATCCCGGCTCGCTCAACGCGCTCGCCAATCTCGCGCAGAACCTCTTCCAGCAGCACCGGCCGCACGACGCGCTGCCGCTGTTCGACGACGTCGTCGCGCGGATGCCCTCGCCGCCGGCCGCCATCTGGGCGAACCGCGCCGTCTGCCTCCGGGAGTGCGGCAACGCCGAGAAGGCCGAGGCGAGCCTCGAACGGGCGGTCGAGCTCGTCCCGGACTCGGTCGAGGTCTGGCGCAGCCTCGGCCTCGCCCGCGTCGAGCAGCGGAAGTTCGGTCCGGCCGCGCTCGCGCTCGCGCGGGCCGTCGCGCTCGACCGGGACGACACCTACGCGCGCTCGATGCTGCTGCACTCGAACGGCTTCGAGTGCGTGTGGCGCGGGTTCGACGAGGACCGCGCGCGCGTCCTCGAAGGCGCCGTGCGCCCGACGTCCCCCGCGCACGGCCGCGTCGTGCCGTTCGTCCTGATGGCGATCGACGACGACCCGGCGGTCGAGCGCACGGTGGCGATGCGCTGGGCCGCGAGCGAGGTCCTCCCCCCCGCGCCGAAGCGCCCGCCGCGCCGCGCTCCGGACGGCCGGCTCAACCTCGGGTTCGTCTCGACCGACTTCCACGAGCATCCGGTCGGCCGCCTCGTCGTCGGCCTGTTCGAGCGGTTCGACCGCGCGCGCTTCCGCGTGTTCGCCTACTCGCCCGGCCTCCAGGTCGAGGATTCGACGCGGACGCGGCTCGCCGACGCGGCCGACACGTTCCGCGCGTTCCCGGCCATCGACTCGTGGGCGGTCGCCGACGCGATGCGCGCGGACGGGATCGACGTCGCGTTCGACCTGACCGGCTACACGGGTGCGCCGATCGCCGACGTGCTCGCGCACCGGCCCGCTCCCGTGCAGGTGAACTTCCTCGGCTTCACCGGGACGATGGGATCGGTCGCCCTGGACTGGATCCTGACCGACCGGTACTGCGTGCCCCCGGCGTCCGCCGCGCACTTCGTCGAGAAGCCGCTCTACGTCGACCCGTGCTACCTGCCGAGCGACGTCTCGCGCTCGATCGACCCGTCCCCGCTCACGCGGCGCGGCTACGGGCTCCCGGAGGACGGTGTCGTGTTCGCCGCGCAGATGGCGGCCTACAAGATCCTTCCCCCGACCTTCGACGCGTGGCTCGAGATCCTGCGGCAGGTCGAGGGATCGGTGCTCTGGTTGCGCGAGCAGTCGACCGGGATGGCGGCGCGCGTGCGAGAGTACGCGAGGGTGCGGGGGGTCGATCCGTCGCGCCTCGTGTTCGCGCGGCCCGAGCCGATCCCGCGCTACCTCGCGCGGTTCCGGCTGGCCGACCTGTTCCTCGACACCGTGCCGTTCGGATCCCACACGACGGTCAACGACGCGCTGTTCGTCGGCCTGCCGGCGATCGCGTGCGCGGGGCGCACGTTCGCGGCGCGCGCGAGCGCGAGCCAGCTGCGCGCGGCGGGCCTTCCCGAGCTCGTCGCCGCGAGTCTCGACGATTACGTCCGCACCGCGGCATCGCTCGCCCGCGACCGGGAACGCCTCCGAGCACTGGCGTTCGCGCTGCGCGAGCGGCGCGACACGCTGCCGCTCTTCGACCTCGACCGGTACGCCCGCTCGTTCGAGGCCGCGATCGAGCGCGCCTGGGCGGAAACGCCGCTCGACTGATCCCCCGGTCAGCCGCGCCCGAGGAACGCGGCGAGCGCCTCGATCGGCTCGGTGTCGTCGAACAGGGCCTCGGCGCCCGCGACCATCCGCCCCGACACCGCTTCGCGCCAGTCGCGATCGGCGGCAAGGCGCGCCGCGATCGCGACGCAGCCGTCCTCGTCGTCCGCGACGAGCTCGGGAACCCCGGCGATCCGGAGCATCGCGGCGCTCTGGCGTGCGCGCATGAACGCGCCGGGCCGCGTCGCGATCGGGAGCCCGCAGGCGATCGCGTCGAGGCTCGTGTTGCCGCCGGACCAGCGCACGCTGTCGAGCATCGCGTCGCACGCGAGGTTGACGCGCAGGTAGTCGTCGTGGCCGCGCTGCGGCAGCACGAGCACGCGATCGCGCGCGACGCCGTGGCGCTCGAGCACCGGATCGAGCCGCGAGCGCCACCCGGCCGTGAGCCGCGGATGGCGCCCGGCGAACGCGACGATCCGCGCGCCGGGCGACGCCGCGAGCACCCGCGCCATCCGCAGGTCGTCGGCCGGGTGGAGCTTGAACAGCGACTGGGGGAAGAGCAGGAGCGTCCCTTCGACCGGCAGGCCGAGCGACTCGCGCGACGCGCGCGCGGGGAGCACGGGCCTCGCGTAGCGGGTGCCCAGCCCGGGCAGGCGCACCAGGCGCTCGCGGTAGTGGGCGTCGCCGCCGCCCGGCTCCATCGTGCCGGGCGTGAACATCGCGTCGATCGTCGCGAGCCCGCTCGTCACCGGATGCCCCCACCCGGCGCACTGCAGCGGCGCGAGGCGCAGGGCCGCGAGCGCGAACGTCGTCGCGTCCATGCCGAGCTCGGGATAGACGACGACGTCCGGCTCGCCCGAGACGACCGCCTGCGCGATCTCCAGCGCGCGCGCGCCGCCGTGCTGCGCGTACGACTCGGCGCGCGCGCGTACGCGCGCGGTCAGCGCGTCGTCGCCGTGCCCGACGTGATGGACGACGACCTCGAACCGGTCGCGCGGCAGGTCGGTGATCCAGCTTTCGAAGTAGCGGCCCACCGTCCCGTCGCGAAGGAACGCCGAGACGAACGCGACGCGGCGCCGCGCGCCCGCGCCTCGCGGCCCGGCCCGCGACGGCGCCCGACCGACGTGCGCGGGAACGCGCCCGGCCTCGAGCGTCGCCGCCACGAGGTCGCCGTAGGCGGTCTGGAGCGCGACGTCGTCCTCGCCGTGGTAGGCGAGCAGGAAGTTGGTCCAGCGCATCTCGTCGAGCACGCGCGCCGCGGGCATGGCCGCCGCGCGCGGCGGGAGGTCCGCGCGCAGCCGCGCGACGCCGTCGCGAAACGCCGCGCGCGACCGCGCGAGTGCCTCGTCGCCCGCGACGATCATCGGGAGCGCGAGCGCCGCGCCCAGGCTCGCGCGGAGCAGCCCCGGGTCGTCGGCCGCGGCCCGCGCGTAGGCGGCGCGCGCCGCGTCCAGGTCGTCGCGCTCCGCGAGCGTGCCTGCGAGCGCGAGGCGCGTCGCCGCGTCCGCGGGCCGTGCCGCCAGCGCCCGCTCGTAACGGCCGATCGCGGCGTCGAGGTCGCCCGAGCGCCGCGCCACGCCGGCCAGCACGAGCTCCGCGGTGCGCTGGCGCGGGTCGACCGCCAGCGCGCGTTCCGCGGCGAGCCGGGCGCCCGCGTCGTCGCCGTCGTCGCGCCGCGCGACGGCGAGGTTGGTCCAGCCGAAGGCGTAGCGCGGGTCGGCGGCGACGGCGCGCTCGAACGCCGCCAGCGCCTCGGCGCGGCGCCCCCGTCCGCGTAGCGCATTGCCGAGGTTCGTCCACGCGCGCGCGTACGAGGGATCGAGCCGCGTCGCACGGCCGAAGGCGTCGACCGCGAGGGCGGGATCGCCCGCGTCCGCGGCGGCGATGCCGAGCGCGTTCCACGCGCGCGCGTCGGCGGGCGCGAGCTCCGCTCCACGCCGCGCATCCGCGACCGCGCCGGCGGCGTCGCCCGACATCGCGCGGGCCTCCGCGCGGATGCGCAGCGCCAGCGAACGGACCGGCGCGGCCGCACGGACGTCGTCGACGACCGCGGTGGCGGCCCGCGCCGCCCCCGCGGGGTCGCCCGCGTCGAGCGCACGCTGCGCGGTCGCGAGTCGCGGATCGGACATCGGAGCGCCCTGCGACCGGCTCACCCGCGCCGGATCGCCCGGGCCCGCCGGCCCCGCGCGCAGGCCCGGCTCATCGCACGACGGGCGGCGCCACGCCGGCCGCCTCGAGCGCCTCGGGCGCCTTCTGCGCGAGCGCGGCGAGGTAGGCGGCCTCGAGGTTGCGCGCGTAGGCGTCGCCGTCGGCGAGCGGCGACGCGGGAAGCCGCGCCGCGATCGCCTCGCGGGTCTCGCGCATGAACGCGGGGTCCTCGGCCAGGCGCACCGCGATCTCGACGTAGTCGCGTCCCGACTGCGCCACCGTCGAAGTCACGCCGAGGTTCGCGAGCATCGACCACGACGTGCGCTCGCCGTGCCGCCGGCCGACGAGCGTGACGACCGGCACGCCCATCGCGAGCGGCTCGATCGTGCCGTTCACGTTGCCGAACGGCATCGGGTCGAGGACGGCGTCGACGACGCGGTAGCGGGACTGGTTCTCCGCGTCGTTGCGGCCCTGCGGCAGGAACAGCAGGCGGTCGGCCGGGATGCCGGCCGCCGCGGCCAGCTTCTCGTAGGCGCCGCGGTGCTCGCGCCGGATCGGCGAGAACGCGAAGCGCGCCGCCGGGACGCGGTCGGCGATCTCCTTCCAGAGCGCGAGGCAGCGCCGGGACAGCTTCATCGGCGTCACGAAGGCGCCGATCACGAACGCGTCGCGGGGAACCCCGAGCTGCCGGCGCGAGACGGAGGGCACCTTCTCGGGCGAGACCGCCCGGTACGGGTACACGCACCCCGCCATCGCGAGCAGCGGCTCGACCTGCTCCTCCTGGGATTCCGGCAGGTCGGCGTAGGCGTCGGTGAGCTTGTAGTCGATCGCGGACAGCCCGAGCGTCCCGGCGCTCGCCACGTGCGTGATCTGCACGCGCGCCGGCTTGAGCGCGAGGATGCCCGGCTTCGCGCCCTTCGTGTGCGTCTGCAGGTCGACGAGCAGGTCGAGGTCGTCGTCCCCGATCACGCGGGCGGCCTCGCGATCGGCGAGCCCGGACACGTCGCGGAAGGCGGTCGCGACCTTCTCGAAGCGCTCGGTCCAGCGGTCGCGCTTGTCCGACATCGAGTAGAGAAACACGTCGAAGCGATCGCGATCGTGTCGCCGGATCGCCTCGAACATCATCTTGCCCATCACGTGGTCGCGCAGGTCCGCGGACAGGTAGCCGACGCGCAGACGGCCGGGCGCGCGCACCGCCGGCCTCGGGCGCTGCGCGCCGTACACGCGCCGCGTGGCCTCGTCGTAGGTCCGGGCGAACCGGTGCACGACCGAGGGCTCGACGTCGAAGAACAGCAGCAGGTAGAGGAGCTCCTCGAGCGCGTCGACGAGCGCGGTGTCGGAGGGCGCGCGGTAGCGCTCCTGCCGCAGCCCGTCGAGATACCGGTCGAGCCGCGCGAAGTCGGCCTCGAACTGGCACACCTCGAGCGCCTGCACCGCGAGCAGCAGCGAGTCGGGGCACGCGGCCTCGAAGCGCCGGAAGTTCGCGGCCCACTCGTCGAGGCGGCCCTCCTCGCGCAGGATCTCGCCCAGGTTCTTCCACGCCGCGTCGCGCTTCGGGTCGCGGGCGACGAGCCCGCGGTAGGCCGTCTCCGCCGCCTTCGAATGCCCCTGCTGCTGCAGCAGCACGGCGAGGTTGAAGGTCGCGTCGAGGAACGCCGGGTCGAACGCGATCGCGTGACGGTACGACTGCGCCGCGGCTTCGGCGTCCCCGGCGAGCTGGTGCGCGACCCCGAGGTTGTATTGCGTCTCCGCGTCGAGCGGCTCGAGCATCGACGCCCGCTCGAACGCGGCGGCGGCGGCGGCGCCGTCGCCGACGCGGAGCAGCGCATGGCCCAGCCCGCGCAGCAGGCCCAGGTGCGCCGGATCGCGCGCCAGCCCGGCGCTCGCCGTCGCGATCGCCGCGGCGAATTTCTGGCGCTCGAGCGCGAGGCGGCTCGCGTCGACGCGCGCGTCCGCATACGCGGGCGCCGCGTCCAGTGCCTCCGCGAGGTCGCGCTCCGCTGCGTCCAGGTCGCCGGCATCCCACTCGACGCGCGCGCGGAAGTGACGGGCCGGCGCGAACGCCGGCTGGTCGTCGAGCACCGCCGAGTACGCCGTCCGCGCGGCTTCCGGGTCGCCGCCCTGATGCGCGGTCAGTCCGGCCGTCCACCGGGCGGCGAGCGCGCCGGCCGACAGCGCGCCCTCCCGCGGGCGCGGAACCGCCGCGAGCGCAGCGGAGAGCGCCGGCGCCGACGGGTCGATGCGCCGGTCGGCGAGCGGCGGCTCCAGGTCGGCGAGCGTCCAGATCGCGCGGCCCGGGCGCTGCGCGAGCCAGGGGCCCGTGGCGGCGCGCAGGCCGACGGCGTCGAGGACGACGTCGGGATCGCGCGACGCGAGCATGCGCGCGCTGGACGGATCCGGTGCTGCGCCCGCCGCGATCGCGAGGCTCGAGGCGAACGGGAGCGACGCGACGTGCGCGCGGGCGTCCGGCGGCGCGACGAGCGCGACCACCGTGATCTCGTGATCCGCCCCCGCGAGCGCCGAGAGCGCCGCGAGCGCCTCGGGCGGCGAGTCGGGCGACACCAGCACGCCGATCCGCAGCGCATCGCCGGCCGTGCGGCGCGGCCACGCGAGCGGCACGGCCGGCGCGTACGCCCCGACGCAGGCCTTCGCGTAGGCGGACGAGAGACGCCGGACGTCGTCCGGGCGTCCGAGCTCCCGCGCGGCGTTCGCGATGCGGCGGAACGCGTCGTGCGCGCCGGGCACGGCCTCGCGACGCCCGGCCTCCTCGAATGCGGCGTCCAGCGCGGCGCTCACGTTGGGCGCGGCACCGGCCTTAGCGCCGTGCGAGACGAGGCTCGCCAGGAGCTCGAGCGGCGCCTTTCCGGGCATCGAGGCGAGCACCTCGAAGAACGACCGCTGCCCGGGAAGATCGGGCGCGCGGTCGAGCGCCGCCGCGATGAGCTGCGCGCGCGCCGGCGTCGCGACGAGTCCCGGGTCCGCGCGCACCGCATCGGCGAACGCCCGCCAGTCTGCGTCGGGCTCCCCGAGCGCGGCCGCCGCGATCAGGCGCAGCGTCCGCGCAGGCGGGCTCGCCGGGTCGAGCGCCAGCGCCCGGTCGACCGCCGAGCGCGCCGAGGCCGCGTCGCCGGTGGCGAGGCACGCCTCGGTGTACGCGAGCCAGCTCGCGAGATGCCTCGGCGCGACGTCCGTCGCCTCGCGCCACGCGGTCTTGGCGACCTCGAAGACGCCGAGCTGCCAGAGCACCTCGCCCAGCACGAAGCGCGCGTCTCCGTTCGCCGGATGCTCGGCGATCGCGCGCTTGAAGCAGAACAGCGCCGGGATCGGCCGTCCCGACCACTGGTGCTCGCGCCCGCGCGCGACCCAGTCGATCCGCTTGCCGGCGCTCAACGGACGCCCTCCCCCGACAACGCCTCGCGCGCGGCTTCGTCCCCCTCCTGCCGAAGGAAGGAGCGACGGCGCCGGGGCGAACCGGACGCGTTCACTTGAGCCGCGCCTTCAGCGCCTCGCGCACGAAGCCGGGCGTGATCGCGCGGAGCAGCGGGCCCGCCGACGACTGCCGGAGCTTGAGCGCCGTCTGCGCGAACCGGCTCGCCGCGCTGCCGCGCGCCGCTGCCGCGGCGCGCTGCGGCACCGGGGGCGTCCACGGGCGATAGCCGAGCGCATCGCGCACGCGCTCCGGCGCGAGCGGCCGGTGCGACGCCGGGCGGCGATCGACGAGCGCCGCCTCGTAGCACGCGAGCGTCGCCTCCGCCATCGATTCGAGCGTGATGCGCGGCATCGCCGCGGCGGCGCGCGACGCCCTCTGGAGATCGCCGGCCCGCGCGGGCGAGAGCAGCGCCTCGATCCGATCGAGCATCCGCCGCTCGTCGCGCCACTCGGCCTCGTCGAGGACCCAGCCCGCGCCGGTCGGCGCCACGCGCTCCGGCAGCGCGCCGATCGGCGGCACCAGCACCGGCCGTCCCGCGCTCCACGCTTCCGAGAGCGTGTAGCTGAAGGTCTCGGGACCCGCGGACGGGTAGAGCACCATCGAGACGCGATAGTGCGCGAGGAGGTCGGGCAGGTCGCGCGGATCGTAGCGGCCGTGCACGGTGAAGCGCGCGTCGTCGCTCTGCCACGCCGCGTGCTGGCGGTCGAGGTAGCCGATCAGCACGAAGCGGACGTTCGCGCCGCGCTCGCGCGCGAGGTCGACCAGGCGCTCGATCCGCCGCGCGCCCTTGTCCGGGCCGACGGCGCCCAGCACGGCCACGGTCGGCACGCCGTCGTCGGGGAGCATCACCGCGAGCCGCGTGCCCGCGTGCCGGGGCGCGGCCTCGGGGATGCCGTGCGGCACGACCTTCACGTCCGCCGCCGGGAAGTAGCGCGCGAGCGTGTCGGCCGCCCAGCGCGACGGGGCGACCAGGAAGGCCGCGCGCTCGACGAGCGGCCGGTGCGACTCGCGCCACTCGACGATGTCGACGCCCGCGAACGCGGGCTGCGCCGCGAGGCACGCGCCGCACGCGGCGGGGTCGGTCTGCGCGCCGCAGTACATGCCGTCGGGACCGAGGAACGTGATCGTCGGGCAGCCGGCGTTGACGTCGTGGACCGTGTAGCCGAACGGCAGCTCGAGCGCCGGGAGCGCGGTGAGCAGGCCCGGTCGGCACGCGGAGACGTTGTGGACGTGGACGAGCCCGACGCCCAGCGTCGCGCAGAGCCCGCCCAGGAAGTCGCGCCACGGCTCGTCGGGCAGCCGGGAGATCTCGAACGCGATCGATCCGCCGTCCGCGCGGTGCGCCTCGACGCGCCAGCGGTCGCCCACGGCGACGGCGATCGCGTGGCGGCAGCGTCCGCGCGTCGCCGCGACCAGCGCCCGCACGTGCGTCTCGGTCCCGCCGCCCTGGTGGTGCAGGATGTGAAGCACGCCGCTCGACGCGGCCGCGTCGAGCGCGAGCGTCGCGGCGGCGCGCAGCGGCGCGAGGGGATCCGCGGCGACGTATTCGTGGACGAGCGCGAGGTAGCCGGGATGGCGCGCGACGAGCGTCCCGGTGTTCTTCGGAACCAGCGCCTCCTTCTGCTTCTCGAACGAGCGCCCGCCGACGTGCAGCACGAACGCGTCGTCCGCGAGCACGTTGCGCCAGCCGGAGGCGGCCGCGCGCATGCACAGGTCGTTCTCCTCGCCGTAGCCCGCGCCGAACGCCGGGTCGAATCCGCCGATCGCGTCGAGCATCGCGCGGCGCACGTAGAAGCAGAAGCCGACGCCGGTCGGCAGGTCCGGGTAGCTCGGCACCGCGGCGCGCGCGAACGCGCGGGCGAGCGGCGCGGGATCGGCGCCCTCGGGCCACGCGTTGTCCACGCAGAACCGCGGGTACGACAGGATCTCCGCGTTGTTCGACCAGGGCGTGATCGTGCCGATCGTCGGGTCGGCGGCGGCGCAGCGCAGGAGCGCGTCCAGCCAGCCGTCGGTGACGATCGTGTCGCTGTTGAGGAGCACCACGTCGCGGCGCGAGAGCCCCATGCCGCGGTTCGCGGTCCCGGTGAAGCCGAGGTTGCGCTCGTTCACCAGGAGCTCGACGTGCGCGTGGCTCTCCCGCGCGATCTCCTCGAAGACGCGCGCGACGCCCGGGTCGGGCGACGCGTCGTCGATCAGCACGAGCCGGTAGCCGGGGCGCGTGTGCGCGAGCACGCTCGCGACGCAGCGGCGCAGGTCCTCCGGCGCGTTGTAGACCGGGACGACGACGTCGATCGCGTAGGACCCGCTCACGGCTCACGGCCCCGACAGGCGGGAGAGGAAGAGCTTCACGCGCATCCACGGCAGCGCGAGCCACCAGCGGAACGACTGCCGGTAGGCGATGATGCGCTCCTGCGTGTCGAGCGCGCGGTCGAGCCGCCCGCACTCGGCCTCGACCTCGTCGATCCGGCGGCGTGCGTCGGCCAGGCGCGCGCGCTCCTCGGCGTTCAGCCGCTCGAGCTCGGCGACGCGCCTCTGGGCCGCCGCCTCCGTCTCCCGGAGCGCGGCGAGCGCCTGGGCGTCGGCCTCGATTCGCGCGTCGCGCGCGGCCAGCGCGGCGTCGCGCTCGACGACGAGCCGCTCGCGGAACGCGGCGAGCTCCTCGAGGCGGCTGGCGCGGTCATTGGTCCGCGCGAGCAGCTCGTCGCGCTCGGCCACCAGCCGCTCGCGCTCGAGGACGAGCTGCTCGAGCCGCGCGGCGCGCTCGTTGACCACGCCGAGCTGCCGGTCGCGCTGCTCGACGAGCCGTTCGCGCTCCGCGATCAGCGGATCGCGCGCCGCGACGAGCCGCTCGAGATGCGCGACGTGCGCATTCGCCCGCTCGAGCTGCGCGTCGCGCTCGGCGATCACGCGCTCGCGGTCCTTCAGGAGGCCGTCGAGCCGGATCGCCTCGGCGGCGGACGCGGAGGCGCGCCTCAACTCGGTCTCGCCCACGTCGGAGAACATCGAGACGGCGGGCCCCGGCGCAGGCAGGTCCGCGGCGCGGCGCGCGGCGACCACGACGAAGTACATGGCCGGAGGCGGACCCGCCCGCGCGACGCCCGCGGCGTCGCCGACGAGCGCCTCGACGTCGCTCCCGCCGCCCTCCCGCCACACCGTCGAGCCGAGCCACACGCGCTGCGCGTGCCAGGCGCGGGCCGGAAAGTGCGCGTCGAGCAGGCGCTCGAGCTCCGCGCGGTCGTGCTCGTGGCGGTGGAACGGGTTCACGTAGCCGCGCGACTCCGAGTACTCGGGCCGGTTCGGCGCCGACAGCACCAGCGCGCCGCCGCGCGCGAGGACGCGGGCGAACTCGGCGAGCATCCGCGGCTGGTCGTCCACGTCGAGGTGCTCGATCGTCTCGAACGAGACGACGAGGTCGACGCTCGCGTCGGCGACCGGGAGCTTCGCGGCCGATCCCTCGACGAACGACAGGTTGCGGATCGACGCGTACGCGGCGCGCGCGTGCGCGACGGTCGCGGCGTCGATGTCCACGCCGACGACCTCGCGCGCGGCGCCCGCGAGCATCGCGCTGCCGTAGCCCTCCCCGCACGCGACGTCCAGCACGCGCCGGCCCGCGGCATAGCGCCGCGCGAACGCGTAGCGGTGGACGTGCTCGTAGACGATCTCGCCCTCGATGCCGGGGACGAATCGCTCGCCGGTGAACTTGAGATCGTCTGCCATGGAACGGCCCGGCCGCGGCGCCTGCGCGGCACAGGACAAACGTGCAATTCTAGCCGATCGACCCCGGGGCGCAGGCGGGGCGGCCGGCGCGGCGGGTACACTCGCGGCCATGGGGGCCCGCCTTCCGATCCTGACCTACCACGGCGTCAACGTCGCCGGGAACGACTACGCGACCAACGACCACGTCGCGCTCGCCTCCGACCTCGAGACGATCGACCGTCTCGGGTGGCGGATCGTTCCGCTGCCCGGCGCGGTCGCGCGCTGGCTCGCCGGCGACGCCGAGTGGACGGGGCCGCGCACCCTCGCGATCACGTTCGACGACGGCACCGACTTCGACTGGCGCGACCTGCCGCACCCGCGGCACGGCGTCCAGCGCAGCCTCTACCACTGCCTCGCGGACTTCCGCGCCGCGGGAGCGGCTCCCCGCGAGGCGCACGCGACGTCGTTCGTGGTCGTCTCGCGCGAGACGCGCGAGCACATCGACCGCGTGGGCCTCGCCGGCCTCGGCTGGTGGACCGACGCGTGGTGGTCGGCCGCCGTCGCGAGCGGCCACGCGGCGATCGCGAGCCACAGCTGGGACCACAACCACGACCTCGCCGCGCACCTGATGGGAAGGCCGCGCGCGACGGGCACGTTCCGGTCGATCGACAGCTTCGCGCTCGCGGAGGAGGAGATCGCCCACGCGACCGCGCACCTGCGGCGCGTCGCGCCCAACCCCGGCGACCGGCTGTTCGCCTATCCGTACGGGGAAGCGAACGACTACCTCGTGCGCGACTACTTCCCGCACCACCACGTGCGCATCGGCGTCGACGCGGCGTTCGGCGACGGGGCGCGCCCGATGTCGCGCGGCGACGACCGGTGGAACCTGCCCCGGTTCGTGTGCGGGCGCGACTGGTCGAGCCCGGAGGGCCTCGAGGCGCTGCTCGGTCGCTTGGCGTGAGCGGGCCCGCCCGCGGCGGCCGCCCGGCGTCCGCGCGAAACGCGGATCTGACCCTGACCCTCGTTCCGGTCAGAAGGGGCCGATCGCCGCGACGCGCGCGAGCAGGGCGTCGCGCTCCGCCGGCGGCAGCGCGCGCTGCCAGCAGACGATCACGTGGGGATGCGAGGTGCGCTCGTAGCCCGAACGCAGGTCGACGCGCTCGGCGCGCGGCTCGCCGACGTGGCCGAACAGCGCGACGGCGTCGGCGAGCATCGCGCGGATGCGCCGCAGCAGGAACTCCGTGACGCCGCCCGCCGCGCGGATGCGCGCGCGGTGCGCGGCCGGCAGCCTGCGGTAGGCGCGCTCGTCGAACGCCATCCCGCCGCCCAGGTAGCAATCCTCCCAGGGCGTGAAGTGCGCGTAGGCGAGCGGCACCGCTTCGCCGCCGGCCACGTACCGCAGCACGAAATGCCGCGGGAAATCCGGCAGCTCGTCGCCGAACGCGCGCCGGAACAGCGGGCCGACCTCGCGCGCGGCCGCGGCATCGTCGAGCTCGACGACGTCGACGAGGTCGGCGATCGCGTCCCAGCGGACTTGCGCCATCGATCGAACTCCGGGGTCAGATTCGAATCTGACCCCGGTTCGCGCGGTTCGCGGGCTCGCGCGGGACGACGTCGCGCCACGCGTGCTCGAGGCGCACGAGGCCCATCTCGCGCGACTCGCCGGTCACGGTGAGCGGCACCTCGACGTGGTCGAACAGGTAGAGCCCCTCGGGATCGAGCGCGTGCGCGCGCACCGCGTACTTGCCCGGCAGGAGCGCGAGCGCGGGGAGCGACAGCGCGAACGTGAACCGGTCGCCGTGCGCGTGCGCGGGCGCCACGCCGTCCATGTCGGTCGCGACGCCGTACACCGGCGTCCCGTCCGCGCGCACGATGCCGACCAGCACGACCGGCGGCCGGCCGTCCGGCGAGTACGCCTCGCCGCGGACCATCAGCGAATCGCCCGCCCGCACGAACTCGCCGGGCTCGAGCGCGAGCGACTTCACGCGGTGCACGTCCGGCCCCTCGCCGGTGCGGACCTCGGGCCTCCGCGCGGCCGCGCCGCCCGACTTCTCCTCGTGCCACGCGAGGTAGGCCTGCGTCACCTCGATCGCCGGCCCGTAGCGCTCGACGCGGCCCTCCTTCAGCCACAGCGCGTGGCGGCACAGCTTCTGGACGTGGTACATGCTGTGCGAGCACAGCAGCAGCGTGCCGCCGCCGGCGAGGTAGCCCTCCATCCACGCCATGCACTTCTTCTGGAACGACTCGTCGCCGACCGCCAGCACCTCGTCGGTGATCAGCACGTCGGGCGAGAGCGCCGTCGCGACCGCGAAGCCCAGCCGCACGACCATGCCCGACGAGTAGTGCTTGATCGGGTCGTCCAGGTGCGCTCCGAGGTCGGCGAAGCGGACGATCGCCTCGCGCTTCTCCGCGAGCTCGGCGGGCGTGATCCCGAGCAGCGCGGCCGCGAGGTCGATGTTCTGCGCGCCCGTGTACTCGGGGTGGAAGCCCGACCCGAGCTCCAGCAGCGCGCCGATGCGCCCGCGCACGCTCACCGTCCCGCGCGTGGGCTTGATGACGCCCGCGACGACCTTGAGCAGCGTCGACTTGCCGGCCCCGTTCTCGCCGATCACGCCGAGCGACTCGCCGGCCTTCATCGTCAGCGACACGCCGTCGAGCGCCGTGAACGCGTGCGAGGCGCCCTTCCCCCGCAACAGGTCCCAGACGAGCGCGAGGCGACCGCCGCGCGTCTCGACCTTCGCGTAGTCCTTGCCGACGCCGGCGAGCTCGAGGAGCGGGCTCACACGAAATCCTCGAAGTACGGCGAGAGCCGGCGGAACATCCAGCGGCCCGCCGCGAAGAGCGCGAGGGCGACCGCGAGCGCCGCGAGGTCGCCGGCCTCGGGGGCGAGCCGTCCCTCGAGCAGCGCCGCGCGCAGGCGCCCGACGAGCCAGGTGAACGGATTCGCGGACACCCAGCCGCGGAGCCGCTCCGGGACGAGCGACAGCGGATAGAGGATCGGGGTCAGGTACATCAGCATCATGAGCACCGGCATCAGCACGTGCTCGACGTCGCGCACGAACACCTGCAGCGACGCGAGCGCGAGCGCGATGCCGGCCACCGCGATCGCCATCACCGCCCACAGCGGCACCGCGACGAGCAGGCCCTCCAGGTGGATCGGCTCGCCCGTCGCGCGGAGCGCCGCGAGCACGACGAGGTAGCCGACGAAGTGGAGCGCGAGCGTGGCGGCGACCGACGCGTAGACGACCACCTCGTGCGGGAACGCGACCTTGCGGATCAGCCCGCCGTAGCCGGGCACGCACACCGCCGCGCGCTGGATCGCCTCCTGCGCCGCGAGCCAGGGCCACAGCGCGACCGCGACGAACGCGAGGAACGACGAGCCCGCGAAGCCGGTCGCGCGGAAGATCGACGTGAAGACGAAGTGGTAGACGGCGAGCAGGGCGATCGGGTGGACGAGCGCCCACGCGAGGCCGGTGACGCTGCCGAGGTAACGGGTCGTCGCCTCGCGCCGGAAGAACTGGACGAAGAGCGCGGCGCCGACGGCGCGCAGCGGGCGCACGGCCGCGCCGCGTTCGGGGGGCGCGGCGCCGGCGCTTCCGTTCATCGACGCTCCGGGCGGGGGGATCCGCGCGGGTCCGGTCAGTTCGCGGGCCGGCTGCCCCTCGACCGCAACGCCTCGCGCTGGGCGCGGTCGAGGTCGACGACGCCCGGGTCCACCCGGATCACCATCCGGTCGACGAGCGCCATGTCGGCGCTCGCGCGCGCCTTTTCCTGCATCCCCCCCAGCGCCGCCTCGCGCTCCGACGCGACGTACTTCTGCTTGAGCTCGGCGAGGATGTCGCGCTTCGCCTGGTCGAAGGAGAGCTTGCGCGCGTCGACACGGCTCTCGACACGGATCAGGTGGACGCCGAACGGGGTGACGACCGGCTCGGACAGCTGGCCGGGCGCGAGCGAGAACGCGACCTTCTCGAACTCCGGGTCGAGCGTCCCGCGCGACATCAGGCCGATGTAGCCGGCGCTTCGCGCCGCCGCGGGGTCGTCGGCGTCTCGCGCGATCCGGCTGAAGTCGGCGCCGGCGAGGATCTTTGCCCGGGCGTCCTGCGCGGCCTTCATCGCACCCTCGGGCCCGCCCCGCTTGTCGGGCCGGTAGAGGATGTGCCAGACGGCGATCTGCTCCTGCTGCGTCCAGCGCGCGGGATCCATCGCGTAGACGTCCTTCGCCCGCGCCTCCCACGCGGGAAGGTTCGCGTCGAAGCGCTTCGCGCTCTCGGCGTCCATCTGCTGGATGACCACCTGCGCCTTGTAGCGCTCGATCTCGGCCGCCAGCCTGGCCGCCTCGATCGGGTCGCGCATCAGGCCGCTCGAGTCCGCCTGCGCGGCGAGCGTCTTGGTGACGAGGAGCTTCGTGATCAGGTCGAGGACGCGGCGCTCGGTCGTCGCGAAGCCGCCCCGGATGTCCGGCGGCAGCTTGGTGAGCTCGAGGTCGTAATCGGCGCGGGTCACGCGCACGATGCCGTTGTCGGCGAGCACCGTGTCGGGCGGCATCGCGACGGCGGCGGTCTGGGCGCCGGCCGGCGCGACCGCCGGGGGCGGCGCCTGTCCCGGGGCGGGCACGAGGGTCGGGCCTTGCGCCCAGGCGGGCGCGGCGAGGGTCGCGGAGAGCCACGCCGCGGCGGCGAGCAGGGTGGGTTTCATCGAGTGACGTTTTCCGGGTACAAAAACGCGCCGCCCCGCACGAGGCGGGGCGGCGCTTGCGGGTGCGCGGACGTTATTCTAGTCCAGTTTGCCGTTCATCGAGCAGTCGCCACCGCCGCAGCCCTGCACTTCGCGGACGTTGAAGTAGTAGGTCCCCGGGCTGAGTCTGTAGTACACGTTGAAGTCCGTGGCGCGGCCCTGCTGTCCCTGCACCGTCGTGGCGCCGGAGAAGTCGCAGGCCGTCGTCGTGAGCGCCCACTCCTTCACGCCGCCGTAGTTGCCGGACCACTGCCCGCCGCCGGACCGCAGCGAGGTGACGACCATCTTGAACACCAGGCCGTCGCCCAGCCCGAGCGAGCCGTATCCGTTCGTGTAGACGTTGCGCGCCGGATACTTGAAGCCCTGCGCCACGGACACGCCCGCCGCGTTGCACAGCGCATATTCGCCGCTGCCGCCGCCGCCCTGCTGGAACGTGAACGACGCGGACTTATTCGCGTTGCCCGTCCCATTGCCGACCGAGTTCGAGAACTGCGAGACCGTCCACGTCGTCGTCTGCGAGACCCCGGGGACCGTACAGTTCTTTGTAAGTGCGTCCATCGCTCCGGTGCCCGACGGGCAGTTGCCCGGCGCCGCGCCTTGCCAGGCAACGTTGATCGGCAGCGTGCCGCCCGTGCACGAAAGGGTCAGCGATACGTCGGTGGCGGACGATCCGGACGACGGGCTCGCCGTGATCTTGCAGCCGCTCGGCGCGACGTCACCGCCGCCGCCACCGCTGCAGGTGAACGACAGCGACGAGCCGTTGATCGTCGGCGTCGGCGTGCCGGTGGCGCAGGCCATCTGGCAGGTCACCTCGTTGCCGTTCACCAGCGGCGTGAATCCGGTCGGACAGCTCAGCGTGCCCTGCGCGAACGCCGCCGGGGCCGCCGAGAGGCCGATCGCGACAAGCGCCGCACGAGACAATGTAGAGAACAGTTGGGTCATGAGACGCTCCTGGTTGATCCCCCGACGTCTTATAGCAATTATCGGTCCATTATAGAGTCAAATCCGGCCGCTGTCAGCATGACAACCGCATAGCCGTCCGACTTCCGGGCGCATCGGCCGCCCCGGTCCGACGAACGGCGCGTGTCCCTGCCTCGGAGGCCACGCCCGGCGACCTCGCCGCGCCGCGGCCCGCGGGGGACGCTGACGCCGTGCGTCAGGAATCGTCCGGCTCGGGCACGTGCGCGCGGCGTCGAGTGCACCCGCGGTCCGCGGCCGATTTCCAGGGACGCGCGCGGCGATCCTGTAGCGTGCAATACACGTGCCTGCGGCAACCTCGGTCCACGCGGGCATTCTGCGGCCCCGGCGTCGCGCGAAGCCACGCGAATATTCGCGGACGCACGACGCTCGCGCGCCGGACGGTCGATGCCGTCGACGCGGGCGAAAAAAAGGCGGAGCCGGAGCTCCGCCTTCGAGGACTGCTGTTGCGACGTGGCGTCGATTACGGCGAGACGTAGCGCGTCGACTTGTGGTTGTAGTTGCCGCCGTAGTTCGACAGCGCACCGTCCACGTTGCCGTTCGAGAACGTGATCGCCGAGAAGCCGACGACCGGCAGGCCGTAGTACGTCGCAGCGTTCCAGAAGCTCGTGGTGCCGTTCCGCAGGTTGACGGACGTCGTGTAGCTGCCGCCCAGGCGGTGCACCAGCGAGAGCGCCGGGACCGCGGTCGCGTTCGAGGCCAGCGGGTAGAACGACATCGCCGCCCAGCCGTGCTCGAACGTCGTGCTCGCGTTCAGCACGTTCTTCGAGGCCAGCACGTTGCTGCTGTTGAACGTGATGACGTTCGCTTCCCAGCAGATCGAGTCGGTCTTCGTGGGCGGCGGCGGCGAGAACGACGTCGACGTCCGGATCACCTTCTCTTCGCGGTCGTACTTGGAGAAGCCGATGTCGTCGCAGGAGCCCGTCGACACGAAGTTGCGCTGGAACAGCTTGTTGACCCTCAGCGCCTTGTCCTGGCCCGCGTACACGAACGAGTTGTAGTAGGCGTTCGGCACGCCCTTCGTCGGCAGCGTCACGACCCAATCCGTCCCCGAGGCCGTGCCCTTGTCGAGGACGAACTCGTTGTAGATGTTGTCGTGCATCAGCACCGCGGAGACCGCGTCGACACCGGCGTACCCGATGAAGCCGGCGGGGACGTTCCAGCTCGTGATGTAGGCCTGCGCCTGGCCGAAGTTCAGGTCGTTCTGCACGACCAGCGACACCGGGTCGGCGTCGCGGAAGTTCGGCCGGATGTCGCCCGGGTTGTAGAACAGGTCGCCGTACGCGTGGAAGTTCGCGAGCGCCGTCGCGTCGTAACCGAAGTCCATCCCGGTGTTGACGTTGATCAGCGTCATCGTGCCGAACAGGCCGCCGGTGAGCGGCCGCACGTAGTACGCCGCGAACACCGTCCCGGTATCGAAGCGCGCGCGCAGGTAGTCGCAGTTGCGCGGCACGCCGTTGACGTGCGTCGCCACGTACGCGCCGTAGCCGTACATCGTGCCCATCTCGATGATCTCGACGTAGCCCTCGCGGGTGCGGTCGAGGTCGTCGTTCGCCGGGTCGTCGAAGTCGCCCGTGTAGGCGTAGTTGACGAACGGCGTCGGGTTGCTCTCGTCCTGCGAGACCTGGCCGTCCGTGCAGCTGTTGTCCGGCGTGACGATGCCGGCGCCGTCGGCGGTCGGAATGACCGCCGCGACCCACACGTCCTTCGCCGACAGGTACAGGTTGAAGTCGAGGACTTCGCGGCTGTTCTTGCCTTCGAGGAAGCGGACCTTGACCGCCTTGGCGGAGCCGGTCGAGTTGACGACCGAGAGCAGCGAGTTGTACGCGCTGCCCGGAGAGGTCTCGCGCACCGTGTAGTACGGATAGATCAGCACCTGGCCCAGGCCGTCCGCGTTGAGCGACACCGCGCTCGCGGACCCGGCACCCAGCGCGCTGACACCCGCCACGGCGAGGTAGAGCGACTTCTTCTTGAAGGTGTTCATAGTGGGTGATGACTCCTCTGTTTGCTATTTAAGTGATCACTTTGGAACCAACAGCGCGTCAATGTTATGCCAAGCGTCTCCCGATTGGCAATCGGAACTTTTCGCCCCGACGCCCCCGTGTTGGAAATCTGCAACGAAGCCCGGCCTAGCTCGCCGGGAACACGAAATACACGCTGCCGCGCTCGATCACCCAGAGCTCGGTGACCGGCGTGGTCACGCCCTTCATCAGCCGATGGTCGTAGGTCAGCTTCGACTGCACCTTGCAGGTCGCGCCCTCGCAGCTCGCCGTCTCGAGCCGATAGGCGCGGAACGGGACGAGCGCCATGCGGCGCTTGAAATTGTCCTTGGTAATCACGGCCTTGGAGCCCTCGGACAGGAACTCGTAGGCGGCGTCCAGGTCGCCCTGGACCAGCGCGGTGCCGCGCGCGTTCGCGCGCTCCACGACCTGCGCCTGCTTCGCGTCGGCGGGGCTCTCCGCGGTGATCGGGCCCACCGTGGCGCACGCCGCGAGGGCCAGGGCCAGCGCCGGCGCCAGCCGGACGCTGCGAGACTTGCGAAAATCCATGAGAACGTCTCCAAACGGCGACACTTTCGGGGAATCCGCCGTCTGGCGGCTGCCATCCGACGCCTCCGCGGCGCCGGTTTCGGGAGAAAGCCTAAGCAAATCCCCGGAAATCGTCAATGTCGCCGCTGCCCGACACCAAAAATGCAAGTTTTCGCGCCTCGCCCGCAGTGCGGATGTCGCCTGCGCCCGACACTCTGCCCCTTTTCAGGGCCCGCCCGCCCCCGCAGGAGCCCCGGGGGGCCGGTCTCAGGGGGAGGGCTGGACGGTCGAAGCAGGAGGCGTGCCGGTCCGGGAGCGCTGGCGCCGCTGCGAGGGCCCGGGGGCGGCAGCGGGGGCACCCGGCGCTGCGCCTGCGCCCGGCGGCTCGGGCGCGGCGGGCGCCGCCTTCGACTGGGCGGCCTTCGCCGCGGCGGCCTCCGCCGTCGCCTTCTCCTGCGCCGCCTTCGCCGCGGCGGAGTCCGCGGCGGCCTTCGCCTGCGCGGCCTTGGCCGCCTCGAACTCGGCCGCGGCCTTCTCCTGCGCCGCCTTCGCGGCCGCGATCTCCGAGGCCGCCTTCTCCTGCGCGGCCCTCGCCGCGGCGATCTCCGCGGCCGCGCGCTCGGGCGTCATCGCGCCGTCGACGGCCGGCGGCTTTCCGCCGGGCGCCGTCGACGGGTACCACGGCCCCCCCATGGGCTCGCTCCCGCCCGTCGCCGGCAGCGGCGGGAAGACCGACGTGCCGGCGGGCAGCCGGTCGGCCGGCAGGCGCAGCGACGGCATGAACGTGGTGTCGAGCCGCTCCATGCGCCGGCGCAGGTCGTCGATGACCGCGCGCAGGTCGTTCTGCGACTCGACGACGCGCGGCGTCACGAACAGCACGAGCTCGGAGCGCGTGTCCTTGATGTCCTGCGCGCCGAACAGGCCGCCGATCACCGGCAGCTTCGAGAGCCAGGGGATGCCCTCGGAGCCCTGCGTCTTCGTGTCGCGGATCAGCCCCCCCATCACGAGCGTCTCGCCGCTCTGCACGGCGACCATCGACTGCAGCGAGCGCGTGTTGATCGGCGGCGCCTCGCCGGCGGTCGTCACGTCGCCGGGATTGCTCACCTCCGCCTGGATGTCCATCGTGACGAGGCCGCCCGCGTTGATGCGCGGCGTCACCGACACGAGCACGCCGGTGTCGATGTACTGCGAGGTCGTCGTCACGGCGTTGGTCGTGCCGCCGACCAGCGTCTGCTGCGTGATCGGGATGCGGTCGCCGACCTTGATCGTCGACTTCTGGTTGTCGAGCGCCGCGACCTGCGGGTTCGCGACGATCTTCGTGTTCGCCGCGGTGCCGAGCAGCGAGAGCGCGGCCTGGATGCCCCCGGGGAACGCGCCGGAGAGCAGGTAGTTGAAGCCCGGCACGCGCGCGGCGAGCCCCGCGCCGGCGACCGTCGCCGCGGTGTCGAACAGGTTGCCCACGGTCGTGCCGCGGCGGAAGTTGCCGCCGGCCTGGTTCGCGCCGTTGCGGAAGTACCACTCGACGCCGAACTGGAAGTTGTCGGTGAGCGACACCTCGGCGATCACCATCTCGATCATCACCTGGCGCGCCGCGACGTCGAGCTTCTTCAGCGCCGACTCGATGATCAGGTACTCGGCGGGCGTCGCGACGATCAGCAGCGTGTTGTTGTCCTTGTCGGGCACCACCTGGATGTTCCGCACGACGCCCTGCGCGGCCTGTGCGCCCTGGGCGCCCGACGCCGCCGCGGCCAGGATCGCCGCCGCGGCCGCGCCCGGCTGCGGCTGCGCGGGGGGCTGGTTGACCACGACGGTGGACGGCGGCGCCTGCAGCGGCGTGGCCTGGGGCTGGAACGCCGGCGGCGACACGATCTGGCCGGCGGGCGTCCCCGGCGCGAGCGTCGGGGCCTGCGCGGGCGCCTGCGGCGCCGCGCGCCCGGTGAACGCCTGCTGCAGGAGCGGGCCGACGCGCTCGGCGCGGCTGTTCTGCAGGTGGTAGACGTAGAAGCGCACGCCCTCGCCGCCGGTGCCGGCGTCGAGCTTCTCGATCCACTCGTGGACGCGCTCGATCAGCGCCGGGTTCGGCGTCACGACGAGCAGCGCGTTCATGCGCTCGATCGGCACGATCCGGATCAGCCCGCCCAGCGGGTTCGCGTCCTTCTGGCCGAGGAGCTTCTCGATCTCCTGCCCCACGGTCTTCACGTCGGCGCTCTGCAGCGGGAAGAGCCCCGCCGACATGCCCTTCATCCAGTCGACGTCGAACAGCGCGATCGTGTCCATCAGGTGCTTCAACTCGCGCTCGGTCCCCGACAGGATCAGCAGGTTGCGCAGGTCGTCCGCGCGAACCGCCTGCGCGTCCTTGGCGATCGGCTCGAGGATCTTCAGCATCTCGCGCGCGCTCACGTAGAGGAGCGGAACGATCTGCACCGAGAAGCCGGGCGGCAGCGCGCGCGCGCTGTTGCCGAGCATCGGCGTGACGTTGCCGCGCACCGCGGCCCCCTGCGGAACGATCTTGAAGACGCCGTCCTCGCCGTCGAGGATCATCGTCGCGCCGTTCATGCGGAGCAGCGTCTCGAGCAGCGAGGGCAGCGACGACCGCGGCAGGCCGGACGACGTGCGGATCGTCACCTGCCCGCCGACGGCCGGGTCGATCACGTAGTTCGCGCCGAGGATGTCGCCCAGCACGTTGCGGATCACCTCGCGGATGTCCGCGCCCTCGAAGTTGAGGCTCACGTTGCCCGCGGCGTCCTTGCGCGCGCGCGGCGGTATCGCGACGAGCCCGCCGCCCGCCGGCTGCCCCTCGAGGAGCACGCCCGTCCCCTTGAACACCTTCGCGCGGTCCGGCGAGTCCGACGCGCCGGTCTGGACGCGCGCGGCGGTCGCGGCGAGGCCCGGCGACAGCCCGTCCGGCTGCAGCGACGGCCGGATCTTCTCGGCCGGGGGCGCCTCCTTCGTCTCCGGCGCCGTGGCGCAGCCGGCGAGCGCGAGCGCCCCGGCGAGCGCGGCCGCCAGGGCGGCGCGCGGCACGGCCGCGCGGGGCGTCGGCTCGGTGCGGAGGGGTCGTCGGGTCATCATCGGTTCCTCGAGGGCAATCACTGCGCCTGTTGCTGCGCGCGCCGCTGCTGGCGGGTCAGTTGCTGGGCCTGGGCGGCGCCCTGCTGCGCGCCGCCCTGCGCCTCGGCGGCGCGGGCCGCGCGGCGGTTCGCCCGGAGGTTGTCGCCGGCGTTGCCGGGCCCCGAAAGGCCGCCCTGCGCGGCGCGCCGGACGCCGCCGACGTCGCCCTGGCCCGGGGGCGGGGGCTGCGGAGCGCCGGCCGCCTGGGGCGCCGCCTGCTGCGTTCCTTCGGCGGCCGGCTGGACCGTCGTCTTCGGGCCCTTGGCGACCTTGAGCTCGAGATCCTCGGCGTCGTCGCCCATCGTGAAGCGGACGCGGTCGGAGGTCACCTCGGCGACGGTCATGCCGTTGATCGACTCGCCTTTCCTCACGCTGCGAGCCTTGCCGGCCCCGCCGGTCTCCCTGAGGAACGCGATCGCCGTCTTGTCGGTCACGAGCGTCCCGGTCAGCGTGAACTGGCCGCGCTGGATCGTCGCCTTGGCGGCATCGGCCACCGCGGGCGGGGCGGGGCGCCGCGTCGCGTTGAACAGCGGGCGCTCGACGGTCGCCGCCATCGATGCGACGCCGCCCTCGATCCGGAACTCCGGCAGCACCGTCGTCGCCACCGGCGCGGGCGTGACCGGCGTCTCGGGAGGCGGCGCGCGCCTGAGCTCGCGTCCCCAATCGGTCTGCCAGCCGATCGCGAGCGCGAGCAGCGCGAACGGCGCGAGCCAGACGAGCCAGCGGGAGAGACGGGGATCGAGGGCGCTCATCGGGTAACCTCCCCCAGGCTCGTTGCTGGCGCAACTTCGCGCCCCCCCTCCTGGAGGAGGGGGCGAGCGCCTTCGGACGGCCGTGCGGCGCTCATGGCGACGGGCGCGCCCCGGGCGGCGGCGCGGGCTTTCCGCCCTCCGGCATCGCCCAAGCGGTGACGTCGAGCTGCACGTTGACCTCCGGATCCTGCCCGACGGCGGGCTTGAAGCCGCGGAACGCGTTCGTCGGGCGGACCGTGATGTTCTCGACGACGAGGTAGGGCTCGCGCGTCTCGATCGCATGCAGGATGCGCTGCAGGTTCGGCACCGTCGCGAAGAACTGGACGCTGGCGACGACCTGGCGGAACGCGCCGTCCTCGCGCGGCGCGGGGCTCTGGCTCGTCGTGATGCGGCCGCCGCCCGACTCGATCGCGCCCTTGACGAGCTCCTGCAGCTCCGCGCCCGCGAGGTTCGTGGCGGTGTTCTTCAGGAAGAACCGGCGGCCGTCCTTCGCGCGCATCGCGTCGAGCGCGAGGCGGAGCTCGGGCGCCTGCGCGGCGACGCGGCGGTAGGTCTCGAGCCTCGCCGTCCACAGCTCGATCGCGTCGTCGTAGTGGCGATGCAGCAGGACCACCGGCGCGAGCAGGAGCCCCAGCACGAGCGCGACCGCCGCGACGAGCAGCGCGAGCGCGAGCGCGCGCGACTGCGCGGGCGTGAGGCGGGACAGGATCGCCTGCGTCACTGGCGGCCTCCGTCCCCGGCGTCGCCGCCCTGCGTCTGCGCGTCCT
Organism: Burkholderiales bacterium; assembly: GCA_046347845.1. GTDB lineage: Bacteria > Pseudomonadota > Gammaproteobacteria > Burkholderiales > Casimicrobiaceae > VBCG01. Next base: position 80,400 of record JAXMFH010000003.1, read on the forward strand.
CGCGGGAGCGCCTGCGGTTGCCCGCCTTCATGCCGGCCCCGACGTCCTGCGCGTTCGGGTCGGACGCCGCGGGCGCGGGCCGGGCCGAGGGCTTCGTCCTCGGCGTCGCGGGCGTGGAGGGCGTGAGGCCAGGCGGTCCGGAGGGGCGCGCCTGCACGGCAGCCGGCGCCGCCTGGCGTGGCGCCGCCGGCGGGGGCGCGGGCGCCTCGGCGGGCTGCTGCGCTTCCGCGTCCGCCGCTGCGGACGGCGCGGCGGCGGGCGTCACCGCGGCGGCGGGGGGCGGCGCGGCGGGGGCCGCCGGGGCCGGAGGAGGCGCCGGCGCAGGCGCGTCGGGACCGACGAGCGCGACCATCGCGGGCCGCGCCAGCGGCTTCAGCTGCGCGCCGAGGTCGAAGACCTCGCCGGGCCCCGGCTGGATCTTCGTCGTGGGCGAGCGCGGCGCGACCTGCGTGATCATCCCGGTCTCCTCGAGCACCGGGATCAGCCGCCCGGCGTTCGCGGACTCGCCGCGCATCACGATCTCGCGGTCGCGCTCGCGGCCCTTGGGAAGCGTGCGGATCTCGAGCTGCGTGAGCCACGTGTCGTCGGGCATCGCGCGCGTCACCGTGTCGAGCACGCGCACGACCGGCGGGTACGCGTACTTGCGCTCGAGCGCGAAGTTGTAGTCGGACGCCGCGCGCTCGAGCTCGGTGCGCAGGCGCTCGGAGACCGCGGCCTGCTCGTGCGCCGCGTTGGCCCTGTTGATCAACGCGATCGCGTAGTCGCGCTTCTGCCACACGGGCAGCACGACGGCGACCGCGGCGACCGCGGCGAGTCCGGCGAGCGGGACCCAGAACTGCCAGCGCTTCCACGGCGCCGGCGCGACCCGCGCCTCGTCCGGGACGAGGTTGAGCCGCGACGGCGTGGCCGACGACGGGTCGTCGGGCGTGACGCCGGAGACGTCGGCCCCCCACGCCGCGACGTGCGCCATCGCCGCGTCGACGACGGGGCGGCGCACGGCCGCGAAATCGACCGCGATCGTGCCGCGGGCGGCATCGCGGGAGGCGACGACCGCGTCGTAGTAGAGCTCGTCGGACTTGAACGGCGTCAGGCGGTCGAGGTCGTAGCCCACCGCCTGGCGCAGGCTCTCCTCGACGGCGCCCGGGAGCGTGAGCGTGCGCCTCAGCACCGACGAGCGCGGGATCGCGATGCGGACGCGCGGCGTCCCCGTCACGCCGCCGTACGCGACGCGCGCGAGCGACGCGACGGCGCCACGCCCCGCCGCCGCGACCGCGGCGGCGTCGCCCGCGAGCGGGATCTCGCCCGCGCGCTGCATCGTCACGCCGCCGTCGCGCATCGCCGGCCGCCAGATCGTCGCGACGTCGCCTTCGAAGGCCACCACGGGACGCAGGCGGCGACGGGCCATCGCGCCCCGCGCCGGCGCGGGGACGAGCGGCGCGAGCTCGGAGGCCCACCAGCGCAGGAGGCCCGTCGCGCCGGAGCGCTTCGCGAGCCCGGCAAGCGACGCGGCAACCTGGCCGATCGAGAAGCTACGGTCGGGCGGCATCGTTGTCGTCGGTCGTGGCGCCGGCGGCGGCCGGCGCGGAAGCGCCCTCGAGCCAGGCCAGCACGATCAGCGGTCTCGCGGGATCGGGCGAGGGCCGCAGCACCGCTTCGCGGACGAAGGTTACACCATCGGGGAGCGTCGCCTGCGCCCGGATCCGCCAGGTCTGGATCGCGCCGGACGCGAAGCCGCTCGCGCCCGCGTAGGTCGGCGGCGGGAGGCCCGCGCGGATCGCCTCGTCGCGCGTGGCGAGGTAGGCGTCGACGGTCGCGGGATCGGCGTTCGGCAGCGCGAGGAGCACCTCGCGCGACGCGGTGAGCGGGTTCACGCCCGCCTGGCGCGAGTAGACGGTGACGCTGCCGGCGATCCGCGCGTAGATCGCCGGCGTCATGCCGAGCACGCGCGAGACCTCGCCGATCGTTTCCAGCGGCGCGTTCGCCGGGAGCACCTTCGACCCCGCGGCGAGGTAGTCGGCGGCCTCGGCGCCGTTCGGGCGGCGCAGGTCGTCGGCATCGCGCCAGTCCATGAGCGCGTCGACGAGGCGCACCGCCGCGTCCGGGTCGGCACCTCCTATGGTCGTGAACAGGCCGCGCAGCAGGGCCTCGCCCGCGGCGTTCAGGTCGATCTTCGCGGTCTCGTCGGTGGCGCTCGCGGCGATCGCGATCTCGCCGTCCTTCCATTCGTGCGGCGCACCGTTGGGCAGCCAGCTGCCGGGCAGCCTCGGCCGCGTGAGCTCGAAGGCGGTGCGCTCCACCGCGCCGTCGGCCGCCGCGCGCGCCCTCGCGACGCCGATCGCGTTGCCCGCCGCGAGCGCCTCGGTCCGCATGCTGTACGCGAAGCCGCCGGCGATCGCGGTGAGCAGCACGGTGAGCCACAGCGTCAGCACGAGCGCGATGCCGGCCTGGCGCCTCGCCTCCGGGGATCGGGAGCCGGGGATTCGCATCGGCGTCACCCCTGCGCGCAACGCGCGCGCGCGTTGTCCCAGGCCCGGCACGCCGCCTCGGGCGCCTCGCGCGGCGACGCGTAGAGGGTCGGCCACTTCGCGCCGCGCGCGGGCTCGACGTCGATGCGGATCATCATCGGCAGCCGCTGCGTGTCCTCCCAGCGGTCGCGCCACGCGGGCTCGAAGCCCGCGCCGGTCGCGACGCCGGGATCGGGACCGAGGTAGCCGATCGCCACCGACTTGACGTCGGTCGCGAGCACCGAGTGCTCCGCGCCGCCGAAGTCGGGCATCGACGTGGCCGTCACGTCCGGCACCATCCGGTCGAGGATCAGGCTCGAATGGCCGTCGACCTCGGCGACGCGCAGCCGGTAGTACCAGATGCCTCCGCCCTCCACGCGCGAGGGCAGCGGCGCGGCGAAGCGCATCTCGCCGCGGTCGCCGCCGAACAGGATCGGGACGTCGGGCATCTTCTTCATGCGCTGCGCGTGCTGGCCCTCGAGCTGCGAGCGCAGGAACTCCTGGGCGACGCGCATCGACGCGGTGTCGGCGACCTTCGTCTCGCCCGCGTCCCAGCTGCGGCCGGCCAGCGCGAGGGAGCCCGCGAGCGTGGCCGACATGAGCCCGAGCAGCGCGAGCGCGACCATCAGCTCGACGAGCGTGAAGCCGCGCTCGCGATTCGCCGGGAGCGCCCTCATCGCCCGAGGTCCCGGCGCGCGACCCTGAGCGTCGAGAGCGCGAGCGTGCGCTCGCGGCCGCCGGCGCCGGGATAGCGGACCTCGACGCTCACGCGGTAGAGCTGCGTGGCGAGCAACTGCGTCGCGGCGCCCGTCGCCTGCGGCGTGTCGGGCGCCTCCCAGGGCTCCACGCGCGTGGTCCACGCGACGCGGCCGTCGTCCTCGGTTCCGGACTCCGACCGGAGCTCGGTGCGCGCGGCGTCGAGCCGGCTCTGCGCGACCAGCACCGCGCGGCTCGCGTCCTCCGCGACGCCCGCGTTGCCGAGCGCGCCGCCGAACAGCCGGAACAGCGCGGTCGCGACGAGCGCGAGGATCACGAACGCCACCAGCACCTCGAGCAGCGAGAATCCCCTCGCGGCACGAGGGACCGCCGTCCCGCGGCCGCGTCGGACCGCGCCTGGCGCGCGTGTGGGAGGCGGCATGGCTAGTCGAGGATCGCGACCCGGCCGGTGAGCCAGTCGACGTCCACCTCGTACTTGCGCTCGCCCGAGGCGACGGTGATGCGCCCGCCGTTGCTGCCGCCGTCGGGGAAGAAGCGGATCGACCCCTGCCGCTCGTTCACGAGGTCGGACTGCGCGGTGAAGAGCTTGAGCTCGACCTTTTGCGGCAGCGCGACCTCGCGCGGCGACTTCGCGACGCGGAAGCTCCGCTTCTCGAGGTCGAGCGTGAGGACCGTCTCGTGGCGCTCGGTGATCGCCTCGCTCCGCGCGAGGCGCAGGCCGGCGGCCAGCTGGCGCGCCGCGGCCTTGAGGTCGCCGGTGGAGACACCGGCGCCGGAGACCATCGGCACGACCAGCGCGGCGCCGATCGCCATGATCGAGAGCACGACGAGGATCTCGATCAGCGTCATGCCGCGCGAAAAGCGTCGGGCTGAAGCCCGACCCGCGAGGGCGCAGGGGATCGCGAGGGTCGACGCCATGGGCGTGGGTCGCGCGCGGCGTCAGTCCGCGCTCGTGATGTCCTTGTTGGTCCCCTCGCCGCCTTCCTTGCCGTCGGCGCCCAGCGAGACGATGTCGTAGGCGCCCTTCTGGCCGGGCGAGGTGTAACGGTACTCGTTGCCCCACGGGTCCTTCGGGATCTGCGCCTTCTTCCAGTACGGGCCGTTCCAGTTCGCCACGCCCGCGGGCGCGGTCACGAGCGCCTGCAGCCCTTCGGACGACGACGGGTAGCGGCCGATCTCGAGCTTGTAGAGGTCGAGCGCCTGCCCGATCTGCCCGATCTCGATCTTCGCGGCGTCGGCCTTCGCCTTCTCGCCGCGGCCGATGAAGTTGCCCCCGACGATCCCCAGCACGATGCCGATCAGCACCAGCACGACGAGGATCTCGATCAGGGTCATGCCGCGCTGCGGCATCCGGAGGAAGAGCTTGCGGTTCATGGTTGTCGCCAAAGGGAGACGGCGGACACGGATACCCGTGCCCGCAGCCTGGGGTTAGACCGGGTTCATCCGACAAGTTCGCTCATGCCCATGACGCCGAGCAGGATCGAGAACACGATGCCGCCGATCAGGACCGCGAGTCCCAGGATCAGCGCGGGCTCGAGGATCGCGAGGAAGCGCTTGATCGCGACCTGCACCTCGCGGTCGTAGACGTCGGCGACCCGGCCGAGCATCTCCTCGAGGCGGCCGGACTCCTCGCCGACCAGGATCATCTGCGTGGCGAGCTTCGGCCAGTGCCCGGTCTCGGCCAGCGGGCGGCCGAACCCCTTGCCCTCGCGCAGGCGCGCCGTCACGCCGTCGAGCGAGGCGCCGAGCACCGCGTTCCCCATCGTCTCCTTGACGATCGAGAGCCCGGCGAGCAGCGTCACGCCGTTGCCCAGCAGCGTCGCGAGCGTGCGCGCGAAGCGCGCGACCTCGACCTTCGCGACCAGGTCGCCCACGAGCGGCATCGCGAGCAGGCGCGCGTCGAAGCGGCCCCGGAACGCGGCCTGGCCGAGCTTGCGCCGGAACCACGCGACGGCGAGCGCGACGCCGGCGATCAGCGCCCACCACCACTTCTTCAGGAACGTGCCGGCGAAGATCACGGCGAGCGTGGGCAGCGGCAGCGCCTTGCCCGCCTGCGCGAAGGTCTGCTGGAACTGCGGCACCACGTAGATCAGCAGGATCATCACCGAGGTGACCGCGACGCCGATCAGGATCACCGGGTAGATGAGCGCGCTCTTCACCGTCTCGCGCAGCTCCTTGTTGCGCTCCATCGTGTCGGCGAGCCGCGTGAGCACGGTGGCGAGCGCGCCGCCGGCCTCGCCCGCGCGCACGATGTTGACGTAGAAGCGCGAGAACACCTCGCGGCGCGCGTCGAGCGCCTGCGAGAGCGCCTTGCCGCCGCGGACCTCGTCGCGGATGCCCTGCAGGAGCGCGCTCACCGCGGGGGTGGGCGCGAGCCCGATCAGCGTCTCGAGGGCGCGGTCGAGCGGGAGCCCCGCGCGGAGGAGCGTCGCGAGCTCGCGCGTCAGCGCCATCAGCTGGTCGCGCGTCACCCGCTTCGACTGGAAGAGCCCGCGGCGTGGCTCGCGCGCGACGCGCGCCGCCGCCGCCGTCGCGGTCCCGCCCGCCGCGGGCGCGACCTGCATCGGCATCAGCCCCTGGTCGCGCAGCCGGTCGAGGATCTCCGCCTCGTTGGCGGCGTCGAGCTCGCCCGTCGAGACCGCGCCGCCCGGGGCGACCGCCTTGTAGCGAAAGAGCGGCATTTCCTCAGCGACGTCCGTCGTACGGGGCAGCGCACGAAGGCAGTTCGCCGCACGCCGCGCCCGGTGTTTCGCGCCGTTGCCGGCGGTCGCCGCCGGGCCGCCGGCCTCCCACTCCGTCGAGGAGTGACCAGGGTCCCCGTCGTCGACCGGCCGGCTGCGATTCGCGGCCGGTCGCATCCCCGTTCGGATGCGAACGGGGCCCCTGCTCCCTGCGAACGCGGCCCCCCAAGGCGACCGCGTCGAGCCCTTCCCGATGGGAAAGGCGCAACGCTGCCGTCACATCGTCCCCCGCCCGCGCGAGCGCCTTTTGCATCGGCCTAGTCCTCGCGCGTCGCGCGGAGGACCTCCTCGACCGTGGTGACGCCGGCCACGGCCTTGCGCAGGCCGTCCTCGTACATCGTGACCATGCCGTCGCGCACCGCCTGCGCCTTGAGCTCGGTCGCGGTCGCGTGCTTCATCACGAGCGCCCGGAGCGCGTCGGTCATCGGCATCATCTCGATGATCGACACGCGCCCGCTGTAGCCGGTGTGCGAGCAGTGGTGGCACCCTTTCGCGTGCCAGAGCGTCACCGGTCCGTCGCCGGCGAACCGCGCGAGGCCGGTGTGCTCGACCATCTCGGGCAGCGCCGTGTACGGCTCCTTGCACTGCGGGCACAGCGTGCGCACGAGGCGCTGCGCCTCGATGCCGACGACCGTCGACGTGAGCAGGTAGTCCTCGACGCCCATGTCGAGCAGGCGGTTGATCGTGCCCGGCGCGTCGTTCGTGTGCACGGTCGACAGCACGAGGTGGCCGGTGAGCGCGGACTGCACGGCGATCTGCGCGGTCTCGAGGTCGCGGATCTCGCCGATCATGATGACGTCCGGGTCCTGGCGCACGATCGAGCGCAGCGCGTTGGCGAACGTGAGGTCGATCTGCGGCTTCACCTGGATCTGGTTGATGCCGGGCATCTGGTACTCGACCGGATCCTCGACCGTCAGGATCTTGACGTCGGGCTGGTTCAGCGCGTCGAGCGCCGTGTAGAGCGTCGTCGTCTTCCCCGAGCCGGTCGGGCCGGTCACGAGCAGGATCCCGTTGGGCTGCTTCAGCGCGTGCCTGAAGCGCTCGAGCGTGTCGTCGAGGAACCCGAGCCTCGCGAAGTCGAGCGCGACGCCGCCCTTGTCGAGGATCCGCATCACGACGCTCTCGCCGTGCATCGTCGGCACCGTCGACACGCGCAGGTCGATCTCCTTGCCCTGCACGCGCAGCCGGATGCGCCCGTCCTGCGGCAGCCGCCGCTCGGCGATGTCGAGGTTCGCGAGGATCTTGACGCGCGAGATCACCGCGGCCGACAGGCGCCGGGGCGGCGACTCGACCTCGTGCAGCACGCCGTCGATCCGGTAGCGCACGACGAGCCGGTTCTCGAACGGCTCGATGTGGATGTCCGAGGCGCGCGCCTCGAGCGCGTTGGTGATGAGGAGCGAGACGAGCCGGATCACCGGCGCCTCGGACGCGAGGTCCTTCAGCTGCTGGACGTCGGCGTCGAACGCGATCTCGTCGCCGCGCATCTCGACGTCGTCGCCGACGATCTGGCCGACCGCCGTCTTGCCGCTCCCGTAGAGGCGCTCGAGCGCGGCGTCGAGGTCGCCGGGCACCGCGACCATCGGGCGCACGCGGCGCCCGGTCACCATCGCGAACGCGTCGATCGCGTATCGGTCGGTCGGGTCGGCCATCGCGAGCACGAGCTCGTCGGCGTCCTCGCGCACCGGCAGCGCGCGCGCGTCGCGCAGGAACCTCGGCGAGACGCGCTCCTCGAGGATCGGGAGCTCCGGGTAGCCCGCGCCGTCGAGCAGCGGCATGCCGAGCTGCTCGGCGAGCGCGTCGGCGACGTCGCGCGGCGCGACGAGGCCGAGCGTCACCAGGAGCGCGCCCAGGCGCTCGCCGGAGTCCTGCTGGAGCCTCAGTGCGCGGTCGAGGGAGCCCGCGTCGAGCTTGCCTCGCTCGATCAGGATCTCCCCCAGCCGCTTCGCCGGAATCGACATCGACGGGTCGGTCGTGGAGGGGACGGTTCGATCCGCGCCGCGCGGTCCGAGTTCACTCATTCTAGCAGACCGCAGGAGGCGAAACGAAAGAAATGCTTGTGCGGCAACCACTTACGACGATCCTGGCCCCCGATCGACGGCCTCGCTCCCGCGCTCGCCGACGTCGCATGGCATCCTTGGGCCCCAGCCCCAGGACGCCTCCCCCATGAAACTCGAGTGCTTCGCCCTCGACGACGATCCGCTGCCGCTCGCGCCGGCGCCGGGAACGCGCGACTGGATGGACCGGATCCCGGACCGCCACGCGTACCGCTGCCTGCCGCTCGCGATCGCCAACGCCCACGGCTGGACCGTCGGCGCGCCCTGCGACCTCGAGATCGTCTGGGACGGCGGGCCGCGGCCGGTCAGCATGAGGATCGCCGCGCTCGACGGCGACCCGCGCGTGGCGCGCTACGCGATGTCGCACTTCGCGTTCGGGATCGTCACGTTCGCGCTGGGCTGGCTGTTTCGCACGCCCCCGGGCTGGAACCTGATGGCGACCGGGCCGCTCAACCGGCCGAAGGACGGGATCGCCCCGCTCACCGGCATCGTCGAGACGAACTGGCTGCCCTACCCGTTCACGATGAACTGGCAGATGACGCGGCCCGGGCGCGTCACGTTCGACAAGGGCGAGCCGGTCTGCATGGTGTTCCCGGTCCCGGCGGACGCGATCGCCTCGTTCGAGCCCGAGATCCGCGGTCTCGCCGACGATCCGGCGCTCGCCGCGCAGGCTCACGCGTGGAAGGAGCGGCGCGACGACTTCATGCGCCGGTTCGCGCAGAGCGATCCCGCGACGCTCGCCGAGGCGTGGCAGCGCTACTACTTCCTCGGCAAGCTGCCCGATGGAAGCGACGCGCCCGAAGGCCACGTCAACAAGCTGCGCGCCGCGACGCCGGTCGACCGGCGCGGATCGAAGGGAGTCCCCTGAGGCCTGCGCACGTCCGCGCGGGCGCGCGTAGCCGCAGCCGGGCACCGCGCGCGGGATCGACGCACAGCGCCTGCGGCTCGCGAGCCCTCGCTTCGCGCGCGCCCGACGGCGAGCCTCGCCGGCGCGACGCCGACCGGCCGCGGCGCGCGCCCGCCGCGCGGCTCCCTATCCCTGAGGAATCCGCGTGTCGTAGGGCGGTTCCACCGCCAGCGCCTCCGCCCGCGCGAGCGCGATTCGCGCCGCCTCCGGGTCGCCGGCGCGGTCGAGCAGCGCCGCGAGCGCACGATGGAGCTCGGACGAGTCCGGCATGAGGGCGAGGCCGTTGTCGACGGTCGCGCGCGCCGCCGACGCCTCGCCCGCGGCGAGCGCGATCTCGGCGTAGCCGATCACCGGCTCGGGGTCGTAGTGGTAATCGAGATGCGCGGCCAGCCAGGCCTGCGCGCACTCGTTCCAACGGCCGGCGGCGGCGAGCGCCCGGGCTCGCGCCTTGAGCGCCACGTGCCGCGCTTCGGCGTGCTCCCGCCGCGCGGCGAACCGCGCACGGACGATCCCTTCGTGGCCGCGCAGGACCGGGTCGGCGTCCGGCGCGTCGGTGTACCAGCAGCCCGATTGCGACAGGCCGAGCCGGTAGACGGCCAGCTCCTCCCGCACGTGCAGGAACGGCGTGTGCGCGGACATCTGCAGCCACAGGTCCCAGTCGTCGAACCAGTCGAGCGCGGGGTCGTAGCGGACGCCGCGCTCGCGGACGAGCGACGCGTCGAACATCCCGCCGTTCGGCGGGAAGAGGTTGCGTCGAAGCAGCAGGAGCTCCGAGTACTCGAAGCGATAGACGCCGGCACGATCGGGATCGCCGGTGTCGACGCGCACGTCCGAGTACGCGACGAGGCAGCCGGGATTCGCGTCGAGCGCGTCGGACAACCGCTCGACGAAGGCCGGGCGCAGCAGGTCGTCGTCGTCGAGCACGACGATGCGCGCTCCGCTGGCGTGGTCGAAACCCAGGTTGCCGGCGCGGGCACGCAGCAGCCGCGTCCCCGACGAGACGACGCGCACCGGGACCTCGCCGGCGGCGGGAACCTCGATGCCGCTGCCGGACGCGTCGACGACGAGCCACTCGCGGGGTCGCGCCGTCTGCGCGGCGATGCACGCGGCCGCGTCCGCGAGACAGGGGCGCCCCATCGTCCGCGTGAGGATCGTGACGTCGGCTTCGCGCATCGTGGGCCCGCGGGCCGGTCTCAGCGCATCATCGCGAAGGCGGCCTCCGCCTTCGCGACCGTGTCGGCGATGTCCCCGTCGCCGTGCGCGGCCGACACGAACCCCGCCTCGTAGGCGGAAGGTGCGAAATAGACGCCCGCGTCGAGCATCGCGTGGAAGAAGCGGTTGAACCGATCCTTGTCGCAGGTCATCACGTCGGCGTACGACTCGGGGATGCGATCGGCGAAGTACAGGCCGAACATGCCGCCGACCGAGTTCGCGCAGAACGCGACGCCAGCGCGCTTCGCGGCCGCGGCGAGCCCTTCCGTCAGCGCACGCGTCTTCGCGGCGAGCCGGTCGTAGAAGCCGGGAGCCTCGGTGAGCGCGAGCGTCGCGAGCCCGGCGGCGACCGCGACCGGGTTGCCCGACAGCGTGCCCGCCTGGTAGACGGGCCCGAGCGGCGCGATCTTCTGCATGACGTCGCGCCGCCCGCCGAACGCGCCGACCGGCATCCCGCCGCCGATCACCTTGCCGAGCGTCGTCAGGTCGGGGGTGACGCCGGTGAGGCCCTGCACGCCGCCCGGGTGCACGCGGAAGCCGGTCATCACCTCGTCGAAGATCAGCACGGCGCCGTGGCGGTCGCAGGTCGCGCGGAGCGCGGCGAGCCACTCGCGCGAGGGCACGACGAGGTTCATGTTGCCGGCGACCGGCTCGACGATGATGCCCGCGATCGCGTCGCCCTCCGCGCGGAACGCGGCGTCGAGCGCGTCGAGCTCGTTGTACGGCAGCACGACCGTCTGGTTCGCGATCTCGGGGGGCACGCCCGCCGACGAGGGCTGGCCGAAGGTGAGCGCGCCCGAGCCCGCCTTGACGAGCAGGCTGTCGCCGTGCCCGTGGTAGCAGCCTTCGAACTTCACGATCTTCGGCCGGCCGGTGAATCCGCGCGCGAGCCGCAGCGCCGACATCGTCGCCTCGGTCCCGGACGACACGAGGCGCACGAGCTCGATCGACGGCATCCGCCGCACCAGCGTCTCGGCCATCTCGATCTCGAGCTCGGTCGGCGCGCCGAACGAGAGGCCGCGCGTCGCGGCGTCCTGCACCGCGCGCACGACCTCGGGGTGCGCGTGCCCGACGATCGCCGGGCCCCACGAGCCGACGTAGTCGACGTAGCGGCGGCCGTCGGCGTCCCACGCGTAGGGGCCCTCGCCGCGCACGAAGAAGCGCGGCGTGCCGCCGACCGAGCGGAAGGCGCGGACCGGGGAATTGACGCCGGCGGGGATCGTGCGCTGGGCACGCTCGAAGAGCTCGTCGTTGCGGGTCATGGTCGATCGCGTCCTGGAGGCGGAGGAGTGTCCGGTCGGGTCGCCCGGTCAGCCGGATGCCCGGGCGGGCTCCGTGCGAGCGAAGGCCGCCGCGATCCGGCGCGACGCCGCGGCGACCGCGCGCGGGTCGTCGTGCGCGAACACCGCGCCGATGACCGCGACCGCGTCGATGCCCGCGTCGGCGAGCGTACGGGCGTTGCGCTCGTCGATGCCGCCGATCGCGACGACGGGCACGCCCAGCTCGCGCGCGGGTGCGACGAGGTCGAGGCTCGCGCGGCGGGCGTGCGGCTTCGTTCCCGACGCGAAGAAGCTGCCGAACGCGACGTAGTCGGCACCCTGCGCGACGGCCTCGGCCGCGCGCGCGAGCTCGTCGTAGCACGACGCGCCGACGATCCGGCCAGGGCCGACGATCGCGCGCGCGGCCGCGACGCCGCCGTCCTCCTCGCCGACGTGGACGCCGTCGGCGCCGGCGCGCGCGGCGAGCGCGGCGTCGTCGTTCACGATCGAGAGCGCGCCGCGCGCGCGGCACAGCGCGACGATCGCGCGCGCCTGCGCCTCGCGCAGCGCGGAAGGCGCGCGCTTGTTCCGGTACTGGATCGCGCGGGCGCCGCCGTCGAGGGCGGCCGCGCACTTCGCGACGAGCGCCGCGGTATCGTCCTCGTCGGGCGTCACCGCGTAGAGCCCGGCGAGGCGCGCGGCGAGCGCGGCGCGGCCGTCAGTGGCTGCCACGGGCGTCGGCGGCGCGCGGCGGCTCCGCCTCCTCGCCGCGCGAGTCGCTCTCCTCGCGCGCCCAGAACAGGCGGTCGGGCAGGAAGCGCCCCATGCCCGGCCGGTAGGCCCTGCGCAGCGCGTTCCACGTGTAGTCCTGCGCCTCGCGGACCGCGTCGGCGAGCTCGAGCCCGTTCGCGAGCATCGCGGCGATCGCCGAGGCGAGCGTGCACCCGGCGCCGTTGAACGGGCCCGGCAGCCGCGCCCAGGTGTCGGTCCGGACGACGCCTCCCTTGCCGTAGAGCGTGTTGACGATCTCGCGCGCGCCCTCGTGCGTCCCGGTCACGAGGACGAACTCGCAGCCCGCGGACACGAGGCGCTCGGCGCACTCCGCGACCGAAGGCTCCTCGTCGTCCTCCGTCTCGGCGAGGAGACGGAGCTCGTGACCGTTGGGCGTCGCGATCGTCGTCTGGGGAAGCAGGAGGTCGCGCAGCGCCTGCGTCATCGCCTCGGTCGCGTGCGCGTCGCGCCGCCCGATCGACGGCACCGGGTCGAGGATCAGCGGCACGTCCGGGTAGTCGGCCAGGATCTCGGCGACCGCCGCGATGTTCTCGACGCTGCCGAGCGCGCCGATCTTGAACGCGTCGACCGGCATGTCCTCGAGCACGCAGCGCGCCTGGTCGGCCACCCACTCGGCCTCCATCGGGAGCACGCCCTCGACGCCGGTCGTGTCCTGCACGGCGATCGCGGTGACGACCGACAGCGGATGGCAGCCCATGCTGGCGAGCGTGAGCAGGTCCGCCTGCAGCCCCGCGCCGCTCGACGGATCGGACGCCGCGAACGTGAGGACCACGGGCGGGGCGCCGGGGACGGGTTCGCTCGGCATCGTCGGAGGGGCCAGGGGAAGCGCGCCGCGCAACGCGGCGGAAGCGCATCATGGTACCCGATGCGCGGCGCGCGGCCCCGGCGGCGCTTACCGGCGCGCGCGCAGTCGCGCCGCTATCGCGGCGTGCACTCGAGGTACATGCTGATCGCCTCGTCGGGCTTGCGCAGGTCGATGCCGCGCATCGCCGGGTGCCGGCTCTCGCCGTAGGCGGACACGGCGGTGTCGAGCCCGGCGCGCGCGGCGATCCGCGCGAACGTCTCGACGTCGTACTGCCAGCGCCCGGCGAGCTTCATCCCGAGGTTGAGCACGTCGCCCGCGGTGCCGTTGGGCAGCGGGACGCCCACCGCCGCCTTCCAGATATGGACCAGGTGGTCGGGCTCCTCGAGATAGGCGCGCGCGAAGCGGCGGAGGTCCGGCGTGAGCACGCGCAGCGTACCTCCCGGCTTCAGCATCCGCCGGCACTCGGCGAGGAAGTAGCCGAGCGCGTCCGGCTCGAGCTGCGCGACGAAGTCCTCGGTGAAGATCGCGTCCGCGCAGCGGTCGGCGAACGGCAGGCCGCGCGAGAGGTCGGCGACCACCTCGGGGCGGCCCGCCGGATCGAGGTCGACGTTGATCCAGCCCCCGAGCGGGTAGGGGCCCGAGCCGAAGTTGACGAGGACCATCGGGGAAGGGTTCGTTGTCGCGGCCGGCGGAGGCCCGGCCCCCCTATAATTCTGCCCGAGAACGCGCGCGCCGCGCCGGCGCGGCGCCACGAAACGGGAGCCCCGAGTTGAAGAAATACATGTGCCTGATCTGCGGCTTCATCTACGACGAGGCCGCGGGGCTGCCGGACGAAGGCATTCCCGCCGGCACGAAGTGGGAGGACATCCCGCCGAACTGGAGCTGCCCCGAGTGCGGCGCGCGCAAGGAAGACTTCGAGATGATCGAGCTCTGACCCATGCGCATCCTGCACACGATGCTCCGCGTCGGCGACCTCCCCCGGTCGATCGATTTCTACACGAACGTGCTCGGCATGCGCGTCCTGCGCACGACCGACCGGCCCGAGCAGCGCTACACGCTCGCGTTCGTCGGCTACGGCGACGAGGACGGGCACGCCGTGCTCGAGCTCACCTACAACTACGGCGTCGACCGCTACGAGCTCGGGACGGCGTACGGCCACGTCGCGATCGAGGTGGAGGACGCGAAGGCCGCCTGCGAGGCGGTGCGCGCGAAGGGCGGCACCGTCACGCGCGAGGCCGGCCCGGTCAAGGGCGGCACGACCGTCATCGCGTTCGTGCAGGATCCCGACGGCTACAAGATCGAGCTGATCGAGAGGAAGCGGTAGGGCCGCTACTTCTCGTTCAGCAGCGCGCGGAGGTCGTGCGCGAGCGTCTCGGGCGGCTGGCCGTGGCCCTCGTAGACGCGCAGCCGCCCCGCCGGGTCGAACAGGAACAGGCCGGCCGAGTGGTCGACCGTGTAGGTCTCCGGCGTCGCGCCGGGCACCTTCTGGTAGATGATCCGGAATTCCTTCGCGACCGCCTCGGTCTGCGCCGCGTCGCCGCGCAGGCCGACGAAGCGCGGGTCGAAAGCGGGCACGTACTGCCTGAGCAGCTCGGCGGTGTCGCGTTCCGGGTCGACGGTCACGAACAGCACCTGCACGCGGTCGGCGTCGGCGCCCAGCGCCTTCATCGCCCCGGCGAGCATCGAGAGCGTCGTCGGGCAGACGTCGGGGCACTGCGTGTAGCCGAAGAACAGCACGACCGCCTTGCCGCGGTAGTCAGCGAGCGTGCGGGGCTTCCCGTCGGCGTCGACGAGCGCGAAGTCGCGACCGAACGCGCTGCCGGTGACGTCGGACCCCTTGAACTTCGGCGTCGCGGGGCCACAGGCGGCAAGCGCCAGCGCCACGGCGAGCGCCGCCAGGCACGTCAGGAACCGGAGCGCGGCAGGAGGACGGGAAGCGCGAGGCATGGCGGCGACCCCGGGCGGCGCCGCTAGCGCCAGTAGTGGTCGACGAGCAGCGCCGAGAACAGCGCCGCCAGGTAGGCGATCGAGTACGCGAACGTCCGGCGCGCGAGCGCGTCGGAGTAGCGGACGTACAGCGCGATCGCGTAGGCGAGGAACACGCCGCCCAGCACGAGCGCGCTCGCGAGGTAGACCGGGCCGCTCATGCGGATCGCGTAGGGCAGGAGCGTCACCGCGACCAGCGCGAACGTGTAGAGCACGATCATCAGGCGCGTGTAGCGCGAGCCGTGGGTCACCGGGAGCATCGGCAGGCCCGCGCGCGCGTAGTCCTGCGTGCGGTAGAGCGCGAGCGACCAGAAGTGCGGCGGCGTCCAGACGAAGATGATCAGGAACAGGATCAGCGACTCGGCCGAGACCTCGCCGGTGACCGCCGCCCAGCCCAGGACCGGCGGCATCGCGCCCGACGCGCCGCCGATCACGATGTTCTGCGGCGTCGCGGGCTTGAGCAGCACCGTGTAGACGATCGCGTAGCCGACGAAGGTCGCCAGCGTGAGCCACATCGTCAGCGCGTTGACCCAGCGCCCGAGGATCAGCAGGCCCGCGCCGCCGACGAGCGTCGCGAAGAGCAGCGTCTGCCGCGACGTGAGCACGCCGGAGGGCAGCGGCCGCGCGCGGGTGCGCTGCATCCTGGCGTCGATCTTCTGCTCGACGAGGCAGTTGATCGCGGCCGCCGCCCCCGCGACGAGCGCGATGCCGACGGTCGCGGCGAAGACGACCCCGGGATTCGGCAGGCCCGGCACCGCGAGGAACATCCCGATCACCGCGCAGAAGACGATGAGCGACACGACGCGGGGCTTCGCGAGCGCGAGGAATTGCTTCAGCCGGGTTTCGGCGAGGGCGACGGCGGTCATCGGGGGGCGTCCGGCGGAACCGCGATTCTACCTTGGCGCGACGCCCTGCGGCCGGCTTCGCCCTAGCGTCGTCATGGGCATGCGCGTCAACCGATGCGCGAGGCCTTGAGCAGACGCGAGAGGTCTCGCGCGATGCCGCGGACGTCCGGGCGCTCGGGCCACGCGAGCACCTGGTTGCCGAGCGGGTCGACCAGGTAGATCGCTCCTGCGCCGCGCGGCAGGAGGGCGATCGTCGCGGCGTCGGCGCGAACGACCACGAGCTCCGGATGCTCGCGGAGCGCGTCGGCGCGGGGCGCACCCTCGCCGGTCACGAGCCAGACGCGCGCGACGCGCTCCTGCTCGCGGCCCTGCATCGTCCGCGCCTGGCGCGTCGCGTAGAGCCGCGTCGCGCAGGACTCGTCGCACGCGGCGTCCGCCGCGAGCACGATCGCCCAGTGGCCCTGCTCGTCCCCGAGCTTCCACGCGGCGCCGTCGGCGCGCGTCCCCGCGAGCGCGGGCGCGGTCCGCGTCGGGAGGAGCTCGCCGTAGTTGATCGATTGGCGCGATGGCAGCAGGTAGTACGCGGCGTACGACGCGACGAGCGGCGCCGCGCACACGGCGAGGATGAGCCAGAGCGTGCGCGTGCTCCGCTTGCCGGTCGCGGCCATCAGCGATCCCTCCCCGCGCGGAGCCGGCGCCGGGCCTCGAAGCCGATCCACAGGCCCGCCGCGAGCACCGCGAACGCGTACCACTGCATCATGTAGACGCGATGCGTGTCGACGCCGGTGTCGGGCGCCGGCCACGCCCGCACGAGGCCGTCGGCCGGCGCGCCCTCGGCGTCCTGCTCGACGACGATCGGCAGCAGCGGAAGGCCGCTGTGCGCGGCGATCCGCGCCGGATCGAGGTTCTGCCAGACGTTGCCCGCGTTCCCGGCGTCGCCGAGCTCGACGTAGCGCGCCGGGGGCAGCGCGATCCGGCCGGTGACCGACGCGCTGCCGCCGGGCGCCGGAACCTCGGGCACGCGCGAGGCGCCGGCCGCCGCGGCGATCCAGCCCCGGTCGACGAGCACGACGCGGCCGTCGTCGAGCGCGAGCGGCGCGACGACGTGGAAGCCCGCGCGTCCCAGCTGCACCTTGTTGTCGATCAGCACCTGCGCGCGGCCGCGCCATTCGCCCGACAGGATCACGCGCCGGTAGCGCCAGTCCGCCCAGTCGTCGGTCCGCGGCAGCGGCACCGGAGCCCGCGCGGACGCGGCCTCGAGCGCCGCACGCGCCTCCTCCTTCGCGTGCATGCGGTCGCGCTGCCAGTTGCCGGCCGCCACGAACAGCGCGACCGACGCGACGGTCGCGAACGCGACGATCGCGCGCCGCGCCCGGCCGCGGCGTCCGCCCGCCGGGCCGACGTCCAGGGCCGGAGCCGGGGTCATCGGGGTGCTAGACTGGTCCGGCGGCGCACGCATGCCCGCGCCCGTCCATGAAGATCGTCGTCATCCTCGGCCTCGTCGCCGTCGTCGTCGCGCTGTTCACGGCGCTCGTGTTCCTCTACCGCGACCGCGGCAGCGGCCATCGCGTCGTCATCGCGCTCGCGGTGCGCGTGGGCCTGTCGATCTCGGTGGTCGCGTTCCTGCTCGTCTCGTACTGGCTGGGCTGGATCGGCCCCGGCGGCCTCCGGTAGCTTCCTCCCGGAGCGCGCTTCGCGCGCCGATCGCGGGGCGGCCCGCCGCCGGTCGAATCCCCGCTCCCCCACGAAGCAAAAGGCCGCACGGGTCGACCGTGCGGCCTCGCGCCTGCGCGTACGGCGCGCGCTACAGCCAGTAGACGAGCACGAACAGCAGCAGCCACACGACGTCGACGAAGTGCCAGTACCACGCGGCCGCCTCGAACGCGAAGTGGTGCTGCGCGTCGAAGTGGCCCTTCAGCACCCGGGCCAGCATCACCGACAGCATGATCGCGCCGATCGTCACGTGCGCGCCGTGGAAGCCGGTCAGCATGAAGAACGTCGAGCCGTAGACGCCCGACGAGAGCTTCAGGTTGAGCTCGCTGTAGGCGTGCATGTACTCGTAGGCCTGGAAGCCGAGGAACGTGAAGCCCAGCGCGATCGTCACGAACAGCCAGAACGCCAGCGCGCCGCGATGGCCCGCCTTGAGCGCGTGGTGCGCGATCGTCAGCGTGACGCCCGACGAGAGCAGGATGATCGTGTTGAGCAGCGGGATCCCGATCGCGCCCATCGGCGTGAACGGCGTGGTTCCGTAGGGGCCCGCGGTCGGCCACTGCGCGGCGTAGTTCGGCCACAGCGTGTTGCCGGTGATCGATCCCGCCGCGAGGTCGGGCACCGACAGGTTGCGCACGTAGAACAGCGCGCCGAAGAACGCGGCGAAGAACATCACCTCGCTGAAGATGAACCAGCTCATGCTCCAGCGGAACGAGACGTCGACGCGCTTGCTGTAGAGCCGCGACTCGGACTCGCCGATCACGGTGCCGAACCAGCCGAACAGCATCACGAGCAGCACCGCGAAGCCCGCCGCGGCGAGCCACGGCCCGGCGGCGACGCCGTTGAACCAGAATGCCGCGCCCATCCCCAGCAGGAGCAGCGCCACCGAGCCGGTGATCGGCCAGTGCGACGGCTGCGGGATGTAATAGGCGGGCTGTCCGCCGGTCGTCGTCGAACCCATCGTGTCGCTCCCTTTTCGCCTTCCTCGGTGCCTGTCGTTACCGCGCCGCGCGGGGGTCAGGACCCCGCCGCCGCGCTCCCCTTGCCGCCGGCCGACGCGCCGCCCTCGACCTCGAAGAACGTGTACGACAGCGTGATCGTCGGCACGTCCTTCGGCAGCTCGGGGTCGAGCACGAACACGACCGGCATCCGGCGCCGCTCGCCCGGCCCGAGCGTCTGCGTCGTGAAGCAGAAGCAGTCGAGCTTCCGGAAGTACTCGGCGGCGTTGCGCGGCGCGTAGCTCGGGATCGCCTGCCCGGTCACCGGGCGGCCGGTCTCGTTGACGATCTCGTACTCGATCTGGTTGACCGCCCCCGGGTGGACGTCGATCGACGCCGCGAGCGGACGGAAGCGCCACGGCAGCCCGCGCGTGTTCGCGTCGAGCTCGACGCGCACGCTGCGAGTCGCGTCGACCTGCGTGTTCCGCGCCTCGGCCGGGCGGTCGAGGTCCCGCAGTCCGGTGACGCGGCAGATCTTCTCGTAGAAGGGCACGAGCGCGTAGCCGAACGCGAACATCGCGGCGGCGATCACCGTCAGCCGCACGAGCAGGCTGCGGTTGTCCGTGCGGATCGACCCGTTGGCGACGTCGTTCACGTGAGGTAGCCCCGCTCGCCGCGGCTCACTTGCGCCGCAGGTGCCGCCCGATGCCGAGCAGCAGGAACAGGAACACGGCCGCCCCGACGATCGTCATGCCGAGGCTCGTGTCCCCGAACGCGCGCGACGCGAACACGCCGGCGAAGAACACGATCGCGATCGACGCGAGGATGATCGCGGTCCGGCGGATGCGCGCGCGCGCCTCCGGGTCGCCGGCCGGGAGGGGGGGCTGCTGGACGTCGTTCATCGCGGGATCCTCGGGCGGCGGGGCGCGAGCCGCGCCCCGCGTGCCTCACTTGACGACCGGCGGGGTCTCGAACGTGTGGTAGGGCGCCGGCGACGGCAGCGTCCACTCGAGCGTCGTCGCGCCCTCCCACGGCTTCGCCGGGGCCTTCTCGCCGTCCCCGCGGATGCACTTGATCACCGCCCACAGGAACACGAGCTGCGAGAGGCCGAAGCCGAACGCGCCGATCGACGAGACCGCGTTCCAGTCGGCGAACTGCGTCGCGTAGTCCGGGATGCGCCGCGGCATGCCGGCCAGGCCCAGGAAGTGCTGCGGGAAGAACGCGACGTTGAAGAACACGAGCGACAGCCAGAAGTGCAGGCGGCCGAGCTTCTCCGAGTACATCGTGCCGGTCCACTTGGGGATCCAGTGGTAGACGCCCCCGAAGAACGCGAACAGGCTGCCCGCCACCATCACGTAGTGGAAGTGCGCGACGACGTAGTAGGTGTCGTGGATCTGGATGTCCACCGGCATGATCGCGCAGACCAGCCCGGTGAAGCCGCCCATCGTGAAGAGGAACAGGAAGCCGAGCGCGAAGAGCATCGGCGTCTCGAACGTGATCGACCCCTTCCACATCGTCGCGGTCCAGTTGAACACCTTCACGCCGGTCGGCACGGCGATCAGCATCGTCGCGTACATGTAGAACAGCAGGCCGGCGGTGGGCATGCCGACCGTGAACATGTGGTGCGCCCAGACGATGAACGACAGGATCGCGATGCCCGCGACCGCGTAGACCATCGACGCGTAGCCGAACAGCGGCTTGCGCGAGTAGACCGGCAGGAGCTCCGAGATGATCCCGAACGCCGGCAGGATGATGATGTAGACCTCGGGGTGGCCGAAGAACCAGAAGATGTGCTGGAACAGCACCGGGTCGCCGCCGCCGGCCGCGTTGAAGAACGACGTGCCGAAGTGGCGGTCGGTGAGCAGCATCGTCACCGCGCCAGCGAGGACCGGCATCACCGCGATCAGCAGGTACGCCGTGATGAGCCACGTCCAGCAGAACAGCGGCATCTTCATCAGCGTCATGCCCGGCGCGCGCAGGTTCAGGATCGTCGTGATGATGTTGATCGACCCCATGATCGACGACGCGCCCATGATGTGGATCGCGAAGATCACGAGGTCCATCCCCATGCCCATCTCGACGGTCAGGGGCGGGTACATCGTCCAGCCGGCGGAGACCGAGCCGCCGGGCACGAACAGCGAGGTGATCAGCAGGATCGCGGCGGGCGGCAGGAGCCAGAAGCTCCAGTTGTTCATCCGCGCGAACGCCATGTCCGGCGCCCCGATCAGCATCGGGATCATCCAGTTCGCGAACCCGACCGCCGCCGGCATGATCGCGCCGAACACCATGATGAGGCCGTGCAGCGACGTCAGCTGGTTGAAGAACTCGGGGTGCACGATCTGCAGGCCCGGCTGGAACAGCTCGGCCCGGATCGTCAGCGCCATCACGCCGCCCACGAGGAACATCGTGAACGAGAACCACAGGTACATCGTGCCGATGTCCTTGTGGTTGGTCGTCGTGATCCAGCGCATGATCCCGCTCGGGCGGTGGTCGTGCGCGTCGTGGCCGTGGCCGGCGACGTGATCGTGCGGGATGCTGCTCATCGCGTTCTCCTCAAAATCGCGTTCGGTTCGGGCGCGGCGCGCGTCACTTGCGGGCGGCCTGGATCTCGGCGGGCTGGATCGCCTGGCCGGTCTTGTTGCTCCAGGCGTTCCGCGTGTAGGTGATCACCGACGCGAGGTCGGTGTTCGACAGCTGCTTGAACGAGGCCATCGCGGTGCCGGGGCGGCCGTTCAGCAGCACGCCGATCTGGTCGGCGGACGGCCCCAGCACGACCTTCGAGCCGTCGAGCGCCGGGAACGCGCCCGGCACGCCCTTGCCGTTGGCCTGGTGGCACGCGACGCAGTTCGCGGCGAAGATCTTCTCGCCGCGCTCGGCGAGCGCCTTCTCGTCCCACACCTTCGACGGGTCCTCCGCGGCGGCGGCCACCTTCGCCTTCTGCTCGGCCACCCACTTCGCGTAGTCCTCCTTCGACTTCACCTCGACCACGACCGGCATGAAGCCGTGCTCCTTGCCGCAGAGCTCCGCGCACTGCCCCCGGAACGTGCCGATCTTCTCCGCCCGGAACCACGAATCGCGCACGAAGCCGGGAATCGCGTCCTGCTTGACGCCGAACGCCGGCACCCACCAGGCGTGCAGCACGTCGCCCGCGGTGATCAGCACGCGGACCTTCGTGTCGACCGGCACGACCATCGGGTGGTCGACCTCGAGCAGGTAGTGCTCGCCCTTGGGCTCGCGGTTCTCGATCTGCGCGAGGGGCGTCGAGAGGTTCGAGTAGTAGCCGAACCCCTCCTGCAGGTAGTCGTAGTTCCACTTCCACTGGTAGCCGGTGACCTTGATCGTCAGCTCGGAGGCCGTCGTGTCCTTCATCGCGAGGATCGTCTTGGTCGCCGGCCAGGCCATGAACAGCAGGATCAGGAACGGGATCACCGTCCAGACGATCTCGACCACGGTGTTCTCGTGGAACGGCTCGGCCTGGTGCCCGACCGACTTCCGGTGCCTGAACAGCGAGTAGAACATCACGCCGAACACGCCGACGAAGATGACGACGCAGATCCAGAAGATGAACGTGTGCAGCTCGTACTGCTGCCGCGCGATCTCCGTGACCGGCGTCTGCAGGTTCCACTCGCGCGCCGCGGCCGCGACACCCGGCAGCCCCGTCAGCGCGGCGAAGGTTGCGGCGGCGAGGCGACGGCCCCGGGTCCCCTTGGAAGTGCGCTCCATGCTGTCCTCGACCCCTGCGTGGTTCTCGAATCCCCGATGCCCGGCCGCTAGCGCGCGCCGAGCACTCCCCTGATCGTGCGGGCGAGCGCCAGGCGCTCGCTGGCCGGGACGGTCTCGCCGAAGGGCACCGCGTCCCGCCCGCTCCTGAGCACGAGCCGCGGCTCGCGCGTCCAGCGTTCCCGGTCGACCTCGACCCGGAGCCACAGGCGGTTGAATTCCCGGCGCGTCGCGCGCCCGCCCCGCTCGACCTCGACCACGACCCGGTCGCCGACGAGCGTCAGCCGGTCGACGTCGCGGGCGCGCCGCTCGAGCCACGCGGACGCGGCCGCGAGGCACGCGAGCTCGAGCACCGAGAACGGGAGCACCGGCCAGACGCCTCCCGCGGCGAGCGTGAACGCCAGCGCGAGGCTCCCCGCGGCGAACGCCCCGTACACGGTCCAGCGCTGGCGCGGCGCCAGCGAACCCTGGCGGCGTGCGACGACGCAGGCTTGCTCGTCGGTCGTGAGGGGGCTGTCCGTGAAGGGCATTGCGGGAGCGTCGTGGCCGCGGTCCCCGTGCCGGGCGGACCGGCGCGGAGCGTGCCCCGAAATGGAGCGGTCCTCGCCGGAGCGCGCTGGCGAGGCAGCTCGCGGAAACTTAGGAATATTAACATGGATCAATTTCCCGGCCAGAGGGGTGGCCGCGCCGCGGCGAACGGCTGACCCGGATCAAGGCATCCGGGCGAGGCGGGGCGTCAGGCGAAGCCGATGCTGCGGAGGTCGACCGGACCGGGGGCGACGGGATCGCCCCAGGCGAGGTCGGCCACGCGCGGCGCCGGCAGCCGCGCGTCGAGCGCGGCGATGCTCTCCTCCGCCGCCGCCATGCCCGGATCGATCCGGTTCGCGACCCAGCCCGCGAGCTCGAGCCCGCGCGCGCGGATCGCGAGCTCCGCGGCCAGCGCGTGGTGGAGGCAGCCGAGCCGCACGCCCACGACCAGCACGACGGGCGCGGCGAGCCGCCGGGCGACATCGAGCATGTCCTGCCGGTCGCCGATCGGCACGAGCGGTCCGCCGGCCCCCTCGACGACGACGACGTCCGCGCGGCCGGCGAGCCGCGCGTGCGCCGCGGCGACGCGTTCGAGGTCGATCGTGACGCCGGTGCGCGCCGCCGCCACGTGCGGAGCGATCGGCGAGGCGAACGAGTAGGGATTGCGGTCGGCGAGCGGGGCGTCGACGTTCCCCGCGGCGAAGAGCGCGGCGACGTCGGCGTTGACCTCGTCCCCCGCGTCGATCCCGGCCGCCACGGGCTTCATGCCGACCGCACGGCGGCCGGACGCCGCCAGCGCGCGCAAGAGCGCCACCGACGCGACGGTCTTGCCGACGCCGGTGTCGGTGCCGGTGACGAAGAGGGTGCGGGGCATGGGGCGGGACGCGGGAGGCGGAGAGGCGGAGATGGAAGACAGGAGATCGGAGATCGGAACACCGCGTCGTGCCGATTCGCCGCGGCACGGGACGGCCCATGGACGGCGAACCTCCGCGCCCCCATCGCCTATCTCCTATCTCCTATCTCCTATCTCCTGTCGCCTATCTCCTGTCGCCTATCTCCTATCGCCTACCGCCTATGGCGTTCTCCCATGCCACTTCACCACCGGCAGCCCCTCCGCCGTCTTCCTCGGCTCGCCCTTCCACGCGTGCCCGTACACGACCTCGAACGTCGCGGGAAGGCGGCCGTCCTTCGCGAGCCGCGCGAGCCCGTCCTCGAGGGCGGCCAGCCGCCGCCGGCCGGTGAGCCCGCGCGGGCGGCCGCGCGTCTGGTTGGTCGCGCCGATCGCCTTCAACTCGGCGAGCAGCGCCGAGGGCGAGGGATAGGTCACCGTCAGCATCTCCATGTCCATCACCGGATCGGCGAAGCCGGCCTGCACGAGCATGTCGCCGAGGTCGTGCATGTCGACGAACCGGCTGACGTGCGTGTGCCCGTCGACGCGCGCGAACGCGCGCGCGAGCTCCTTCAGCGTGTCGGGGCCGAAGGTCGTGAACGTGAGGAGCCCGCCGACCCTGAGCACGCGCCGGAACTCGGCGAACGCGCGCGGCAGGTCGCTCACCCACTGGAGCATCAGGTTCGACCAGACGAGGTCGACGCACACGCCCGCGAGCGGCAGCGCCGTCGCGTCCGCGCAGACGAACGCCGGCGGCGTCGCCGCGCGGCCGAACGGGCCGATGAGCCGCGAGAGGAGCGAGCGGCCCCGCATCGATCTCGCGCGCCCGTGGACGAGCATCGGCAGCGCGGCGTCGAGCGCCACGACGCGCGCCGCCGGGTACCGGGCCGAGAGCTCGCCGATGGCCTCGCCGGTGCCGCTTCCGGCGTCGAGGATCGCCGCGGGCGAGAGCCTCACGACGTCGAGCCGCTCGGCGAGCCGCGCACCGACCTCGCGCTGGAGCGCCGCGGCCCCGTCGTAGGTCGCCGCGGCGCGCCCGAACGCGCGACGGACCGCGCGGGCGTCGAGGTCGCGCGGGTCGGGGGCCGGGAAACGCGGGTCAGCGGGCATCGAGGAAGCCGTCGAGCGCGCGGTCGAACGCCTCACGGTGCGAGAGGAACGGCGCGTGCGCCGCGCCCTCGATCCGCGCGTACGTCGCGGCCGGGAGCGCGCGCGCGAGCCACTCGCCCGCCGCGGCGGGCACGAGCGTGTCGCGCGCCCCCGCGATCACGAGCGTGCGCGCGCCGATCCGGGACACGTCGCCGCGCAGGTCGGTCGACGCCAGCACGTCGAGCGTCTCGTGCAGCGCGTGCGGGGACGGATCGCCGCGCGCGTGCAGGTGGTGGCGGAGCAGCGCGAGCGTCGCGCGCCCTTCCTCGCTCCCCTGCACCTGGAGCGTGAGGAAGCGCTGCAACGTCGGCCGCCACGCGACTTCCAGCTCGTCGCCGAAGCGCTCGAGCGTCTCGGCGGACATCGCGTGCGGCCAGTCGGGGCCCGCGACGAAGCGCGGCGAGGTCGTGACCAGCACGAGGCGCGCGATCCGTTCGGGATCGCGCAGCGCCCAGCGCATCGCGACCAGCCCGCCCAGCGACCAGCCGAGCACCGTGAGCGGGCCGCGTTCGTCCGCAAGCGCGCCCGCCACCGCATCGACGATCGCGTCGAGCGTGCAGGGCGACACCGGCGCGCTGCGCCCGTGGCCCGGCAGGTCGACCGCGTGGACGCGGGTGCGCCTCGCGAGCGAGGGCAGCAGCGGCGAGAACAGCCCGGCGTGCAGACCCCAGCCGTGCAGCAGCACGAGGGGCGGACCCGCGCCGACGCCTTCGACGTGGATCATCACGACCTCCCCCAGGCTAGCCGCTGACGCGGCGTCGCACACCCCCTCCCCGAGGAGGGGGCCCGCGCCCTCGGGGCGGCCCGGCGGGCGCGGCACGACCTCCCCCAGGCCAGCCGCCGACGCGGCGTCGCCGCGGCCGCGATCATCGCTCGCCCTTCGCGGCGTCCGCGAGCGCGTCGACGAGCGCGTCGACGTCGTCGTCGGCATGCGCCGCCGACAGCGAGACCCGCAGGCGCGAGGTGCCGTCCGGCACCGTCGGCGGACGGATCGCCGGCACGAACACGCCGCGCTCCTCGAGCGCGCGCGATAGCGCGGTGGCCGCGGCGGCCTCCCCGACGATCACCGGCTGGATCGGCGTGCGCGAGGCGCCGAGGCGCCACGGAAGCCCCGAGGCGCCGGCGCGGAACCGCGCCACGTGGCGCGCGAGCCGCTCGCGGCGCCACGCGTCGTCGCGCACGTGCGCGAGGCTCGCGCGGAGCGTCTCCGCGAGCATCGGCGGCGCCGCGGTCGTGTAGACGTACGGGCGCGCCGTCTGCACGATCGTCTCGACGACGGCCGGATGCGCGGCGACGAACGCCCCGGCGACGCCCGCGGCCTTCCCGAGCGTGCCCATCAGCACGATGCGGGGCGACGCGAGGCCGAGCTCGGCGAGCGTCCCGCGGCCGCCGCCCAGCACGCCGAAGCCGTGGGCGTCGTCGACGACGAGCCACGCGTCGTGCGCGTGCGCGAGCGCGAGGAGCTCCGCGAGCGGCGCGACGTCGCCGTCCATGCTGAACACCGCGTCGGTCGCGATCAGCTTGCGCGGGGCGTCCGACGCCTCGAGCCGCCGGGCGAGCGCTCCGGCGTCGCCGTGCGCGTAGCGGACCAGCCGCGCCCGCGCGAGCAGCGCGCCGTCGTTGAGGCACGCGTGGTTCAGGCGGTCGGCGAACACGTCGGTGTCGCGGTCGGCGAGCGCGGAGACGATCGCGAGGTTGGCGAGGTAGCCGGTCGAGAACGCGGCCGCGCGCGCGCCCGGGCACGGCGCCGTCCACGCCGCGATCTCGTCCTCGAGCGCCTCGTGCGCCTCGTAGTGTCCGCCGAGCAGGTGCGACGCGGTCGACCCGACGCCCCAGCGCCGCGCCGCCTCGGCGGCCGCCTGCGCGAGGGCGCTCTCGCCGGCGAGGCCCAGGTAGTCGTTGCTCGCGAACGAGACGAGCTCGCGCCCGTCGACGACGGCGCGCGGCCCCGCGCGCGAGGCGACGACGCGGCGGCGCCGCCCGAGGCCGGCGGCGGCGCGCGCGGCCAGCGACCGTTCGAGCGAATCGATCAGCGGATCGTGCATCCGGAGGGGCGCGCCGCGCGGGCGCGGCCGTCAGGCCGGCGTGAGCCCGAGCTTCCCGAAGAGGCGGCGGTCGGCGTCGACGTCGGGGTTGCCGGTGACGAGCAGCTTCTCGCCGTAGAAGATCGAGTTCGCGCCGGCGAGGAAGCACAGCGCCTGGACCGCCTCGCCCAGCTCGCGCCGCCCGGCCGAGAGCCGCACCATCGACGCGGGCATCGCGATGCGCGCGGCGGCGATCGTGCGCACGAACTCGAGCGGGTCGATCGCGCTCTCGCCATGGAGCTTCGCGTGGAGCGGCGTGCCCTCGACCTGCACGAGGTGGTTGATCGGCACCGACTCGGGCGGCGGGTCGAGGCTCGCGAGCTCCGCGATCAGCGCGGCGCGCGCGCGGCGCGACTCGCCCATCCCGACGATCCCGCCGCAGCAGACGTGGACGCCCGCGGCGCGCACGCGCTCGAGCGTGTCGAGCCGCTGGTCCTGGCCGCGCGTCGTCACGATCTCGCCGTAGAAGTCGGCCGACGTGTCCAGGTTGTGGTTGTAGTAGTCGAGGCCCGCCTCGGCGAGCGCCTCGGCCTGCCCGTCCTTCAGCATGCCGAGCGTGCAGCAGGTCTCGAGGCCCAGCGCCTTCACGCCGCGCACCATGTCGAGCACCGGCGCGAGGTCGCGGTCCTTCGGGCCGCGCCACGCGGCGCCCATGCAGAAGCGCGTCGCCCCCGCCTCCTTCGCGGCGCGGGCCGCGTCGAGGACCTGCTCCAGCCCGAGCATCGCCTCGTTGTCGACCCCGGTGGCGTAGCGCGCCGCCTGCGGGCAGTAGCCGCAGTCCTCGGGACAGCCGCCGGTCTTGATCGACAGGAGCGTCGACAGCTGCACGGCGTTCGCCGCGTGGTTCGCCCGGTGGACCTGCTGCGCGCGGTAGAGGAGGTCGGCGAACGGAAGCTCGAAGAGCGCGAGCACCGCCTCGGTCGTCCAGCGCGGGTCGCGCCGCCTGCCTTCGTTCGCGCGCCCGGCGGCGGGATCGAGGCCGGGCCCTGCGGAGTTCGGTTCGTCGAGCATCGGGGACGGTATCGGTCGAACGTCGGAACGCCGCGCCCGGGCGCGGCCCTCTACAATCGCGGCGAGTGTCGAGGGGCCCCGGTGCGCTTGTCAAATTCCGCGAACGCAGCGCTTTACAAGTCGCGCGCCGCCGCCGCGGCCGGCCTGCGCGCCGCCGCGAGCTTCGGGCTGCCGCAGCGCTGCGCGCTGTGCGCCTCGGCGTCGGGCGACGCGTGCCTCTGCCCCGACTGCGCCCGCACCGTGGCGCCGCCGCGCGACGCCTGCCCGCGATGCGCGCTGCCCTCGCCCGGCGGCGCGGTGTGCGGCCACTGCCTCGCGCGGGCGCCTGCGTGGGACGCCGCGATCGCGGCGGGCGCCTACGCGTTTCCGCTCGACCGGCTCGTTCAGCGCCTCAAGTACGGCGCCGACCTGCCGCTCGCCGCGGCGCTCGGCGCGCTGCTCGCCCGGGCCGCGACGGACGCGGACGCGACCTCGCGCGTCGACGCGATCGTGCCGATGCCGCTCGACGGCGCGCGCCAGCGCGAGCGCGGCTACAACCAGGCGCGCGAGATCGCCCGCGCGCTGCGACGCGCGACGGGCCTCCCGCTCGCCGGCGGACTCGTGCGATCGCGCCCGACGTCGCCGCAGGCCTCGCTCGCGTGGCGGGAGCGCGTGCGCAACGTGCGCGGCGCCTTCGCGACGACCCGGCCGTTCGCCGGCGCGCGGATCGCGCTCGTCGACGACGTGATGACGAGCGGCGCCACCGCCGCCGCGGCCGCGGCGGCGCTGCGTCGCGGCGGCGCCGCACGGGTCGAGGTCTGGGTCGTCGCGCGCACGCCGGCCGGGCGCTGAGAGCATGTTCGCGATCGTCCTCGTCGAGCCCGAGATCCCGCCCAACACCGGCAACGTGATCCGGCTCGCCGCGAACACCGCCTGCGACCTCCACCTCGTCGAGCCGCTCGGGTTCGCGATGGAGGACCGGGAGCTCAGGCGCGCCGGCCTCGACTACCACGAGTACGCACGCGTGCAGGTCCACCGCGACCTCGCGGCGTGCCGCGCAACGCTCGACGCACCGGCGCCGCGGCGCTGGTTCGCGTTCACGACGAAGGCGGCGCGATCGCTCTACGACAATGCGTTCGTGCCCGGCGACGTGCTCGTGTTCGGACGCGAGTCCGCGGGGCTGCCGGACGGCGTGCTCGACGCCTTCCCGCCCGACCGGCGGCTGCGCATTCCGATGCGCCCGTGCGTGCGCAGCCTCAACCTGTCGAACGCCGTCGCGGTGGCCGTCTACGAGGCGTGGCGGCAGAACGCGTTTCGCGCCGCGCCGCCCGACGCTCCCTGAGGCGGGGCGTCAGCGCTCGTCCGCGCGCGGTTCGCGCCTGAGCAGTCCTTCGACGGCCTCGCGCGCGGAAAGCCCTTCGTCGAGGACGCGCGCGACCGCCTCGGCAATCGGCATCTCGATGCCGTGTCGGCGCGCCAGCGCACGCGCGGCGCGCGCCGCGTGGACGCCCTCCGCGACGTGACCCAGCGACGCGAGGATCGCCTCGAGGCCCTGTCCGCGCGCGAGGCCGAGCCCCACCCGGCGGTTGCGCGAAGCGTCGCCGGTGCAGGTCAGCACGAGGTCGCCGAGTCCCGCGAGCCCCATCAGCGTTTCGCGCCGGCCGCCTTCGGCCACCGCGAGGCGCGAGATCTCGGCGAGCCCGCGCGTGACGAGCGCCGCCCGCGCGTTGTGCCCGCAGCCGAGCCCGTCGGAGAGTCCCGCGGCGATCGCGAGCACGTTCTTGACCGCCCCGCCGACCTCGACGCCGACGAGGTCGTCGGACCGGTAGACGCGCAGCGTGTCGCCGCGCAGGAGCTCGGCAGCGCGCTCCGCGAGGACCGGATCGGTGGCGGCGGCGACGAGCGCGGTCGGCAGCCCGCGCGCGACCTCGCCGGCGAAGCTCGGGCCGGAGACGATGCCGACCGGCGCACGCCAGCGCGGCGCGATCAGCCGATGCGCGAGCCCGACGCCGGCCGGCTCCCCGGGGGCGGCGACGAAGCCTTTCGACAGCCAGACGAGCGGTGCGCGCACGCCGGCGCCCGCGAGCGTCGCCGCGACGGCGTCGAGCTCGCCGACCGGCGTCGCGGCGAACACGAGGTCGGCGTCGACGGCGCGCTCGATGCGGTGGTCGACCTCCAGCGACTCGGGCAGCGGCACGTCGGGCAGGTAGCGGTCGTTGCGGCGGTCACGCTCGAGCTCCGCCGAACGCGCCGGCGTACGCGCGACGAGCACGACGCGAGGCTTCGCGTGGGCGCGCGACGCGAGGTGGCAAGCGAGCGCGGTGCCCCACGCGCCGGCGCCGACGACGGCGATCCTGGCGGCCGTCGGGGACATGCCTACAGCCCGAAGACCTGCGAGACGCGGACGAACCCGACGGCGCCGTCGCGGTGGCGGACCTTCACCCAGCCCGGCGAGGACGTCGAGCCCGGCGAGGCCGCGGGCTCGGCGAGATCGAGCAGCACGTTCTCCGAGGCGCGGAACGCGATCGGCGCGGCATCGTCCGGACCGGCGCGCACCTCCGCGGACGGCACACGCACCTGGAGCACGCGTCGCTCGGCCAGCGACTTGTTGGCGATCCAGCCGATCGTGCCCGCGACGTCGCGCACCTTCGTCCAGCCCTCGACCGTGACCAGCACCTCGAGCGGCACGTCGCGACCGAAGACGAACTGCGGGCGCGCCTTGGCCGACGGCGCGTCGTAGAGCACCGTCGGGGCTTCGGCGGTCGTGCGGAAGTCGGCGGCGCGCACCGGAAGCGCGAGCACCGCCGCGCCGACGGCGGCGATCGCGATCGCAGCCGCGCGACGCGTCATGCGCGTCAGGCGGCGGCGGGGGCGCCGGCCTCGGACTTCTGCAGCAGCTGCTGCGCGTAGAGCGCCTCGAAGTTGATCGGCTGCAGGTGCACCGGCGGGAAGCCGGCGTTCATCGTGGCGCTCGCGATCGCCTGGCGCGCGTAGGGGAACAGCATCGCGGGGCAGTGCATCGCGACGATCGGCTGCAGCGCCTCGGGCGACGCTCCCTGCACCGTGAAGATGCCGGCCTGCGCGACCTCGACCAGGAACACCGTGCGTTCGCCCGCCGTCGCCGTGACGGTGATGGTCAGGATCACCTCGTAGACGTCCGGCTCGACCTGGTCGGCGCGCGAGCGCAGCCCGATCTCCATCGAGGGCGGCTCCGAGAGCCTGAACGACTGCGGCGACCCCGGGTTCTCGAGCGAGAGGTCCTTGATGTAGATCTTCTCGACCGAGACCTTGACGGCGTTCTGGGAGACGAGGGATTCGGCCATGGGGATCCTGGGGACTGGGCGTGAAAAACGCGGAATTATACGCGACCCGCGGTCCGCCCCCGCGGACGACGGGGCGCCCCCGACGGGCCTGCGGGGGGCGAGCGGTCGCCGCGGGGGGGCGCGCCGGGTACGGCCCGCCCGGAACCGCGGCGTCCGTCAGCTGCTCGCGAGCAGCGGCTCGAGGCCCCCGGCGCGGTCGAGCGCGACCAGGTCGTCGTAGCCGCCGACGTGCACCTCGCCGATGTAGATCTGCGGGACCGTGCGGCGGCCGGTGCGCTCCATCATCTCCTGCCGCCGCGCCGGGTCGAGGTCGACGCGCACCTTGTCGATGGACGCGACGCCCTTGATCGCGAGCAGCCGCTCGGCCTGCTGGCAGTAGGGGCAGACGCCCGTCGTGTACATCGTGACCCGCGCCATCTCACTTCTCCACCGGCAGTCCGGCGCCGCGCCACGCGGCCATCCCGCCGCTCAGGTGATAGATGTCCTTGAACCCGGCCTTCGCGAGCGTCGCGCCGGCCATCCGGCTGCGCCGGCCGCTCGCGCAGTAGACGATGACCGGCAGGTCGTGCTTCGCCTTGACCTCACCGATGCGCCCGGCGAGCTGCGACAGCGGGATGTGGATCGCGTTCGGCAGGCGGCCCTGCTCGTACTCGTTGGTCTCCCGCACGTCGAGGAGCAGCGCGTCCCGGTTGAGGAGCTGCGTGACCCCGAGCGTGCCCAGCTCCCGCACCGGCGAGAAACGCCGCTGCACGAGCGGCCAGACGAGCATCGCCCCCGACACGAACGCGACGGTGACGAGCATCCAGTTCTTCTCGAGGAAGGCGAGGACCGACATGGATCGGGCGGCGGCGGCGGCGCGCGCGGAGGGGCCGAAGGTAGAATTATAAGCGAGGCGGCGCGCCCGCCCGCTCGACCCGCGACCCCGCCGCGCCGCCGATGCCCGACCCCGCCCCCGCCCGCCCTCCCCGACCCGTCGTGCTGCTGATCCTCGACGGGTTCGGCAGTCGCCCCGACGCCCCCGACAACGCGATCACGCGGGCGCGGATGCCGCACTGGAACGCGCTGCTGGCGCACTTCGCGCACGGAACGATCGACGCCTCGGAGAAGCACGTGGGGCTCCCCGAGGGACAGATGGGCAACTCCGAGGTCGGGCACCTCAACATCGGCGCCGGCCGCGTCGTCTACCAGGACCTCACGCGGATCGACCACGCGATCGAGACCGGCGAGTTCGCGTCGAACCCGGTGCTCGCCGAGGCGATGGCCCGGGCGCGCGACGGCGGCGGCGCGCTGCACGTGATGGGGCTGCTCTCGCCCGGCGGCGTGCACAGCCACGAGCGCCACCTCGCGGCGATGGTGGCGATGGCCGCTGCCCGCGGCGTCACGCGGGTGCTCGTGCACGCGTTCCTCGACGGGCGCGACACGCCGCCGAAGAGCGCCGCGGCGTCGATCCGCTTCATGGAAGCCGTGTGCGCGAAGCACCCCGGCGCACGCATCGCGACGGTCACCGGCCGCTACTACGCGATGGACCGCGACCGGCGCTGGGAACGCGTGAAGCCGGCCTACGACGCGCTCGTCGACGGACGGGCGCCGTTCACGGCCGCCGGCGCGATGGCGGCGCTCGAGGCCGCCTACGCGCGCGGCGAGACCGACGAATTCGTGCAGGCGACCGTGGTCGCCGGCCCCGACGGCCGCGCCGCGACGATGGACGACGGCGACGTCGTCGTGTTCATGAACTTCCGCGCCGACCGGGCGCGCCAGATCACGCGCGCGCTCACCGATCCGTCGTTCGACGGCTTCGAGCGCGCCCGCGTGCCGAAGCTCGCCGCGTACGCGTGCCTCACGCGCTACGGCGACGAGTTCGCGCGGCTGCCGGCCGCGTTCGGGCCGCAGACCGTCGCGAACGGCTTCGGCGAGTGGCTCGCGAAGCACGGGAAGACGCAGCTGCGCATCGCCGAGACCGAGAAGTACGCGCACGTCACCTACTTCTTCAACGGCGGCACCGAGGACGTCTACCCGGGCGAGGACCGGATCCTCGTGCCCTCGCCGAAGGTCGCGACCTACGACCTCAAGCCCGAGATGAGCGCGATCGAGGTCACCGACCGGCTGGTCGAGGCGATCGGGAGCGGCCGCTACGACGCGATCGTCTGCAACTACGCGAACGGCGACATGGTCGGCCACACCGGCATCTTCGCCGCGGCCGTCAGGGCCTGCGAGGCGCTCGACGCGTGCATCGGGCGCGTGGTCGAGGCCACGCAGCGCGCCGGCGGGGAAGTGATCATCACGGCGGACCACGGCAATGCCGAGATGATGCACGACCCCTCGACCGGCCAGCCGCACACGGCGCACACGCTCGACGTGGTCCCGTTCGTCTACGTCGGGCGGCCGGCGACGGTCGCGCCCGGGGGCGCGCTCAAGGACATCGCGCCGACCCTGCTCGCGCTGATGGGGCTGCCCCGCCCGCCCGAGATGACCGGCCGGCCCCTGGTCGAGCCGGCCTGACCCGCGGCCCGGCGGACCCCCGGGTGCCACGGCTCCCGGCCTTCGCGAGGGGCCGTCGCAGGGTCCCGAGGTCGGTCGCCGGCGCCACGCGGAATGTAAGCGTTTACTCTCGGACCATAGGCTGCCGGGCGGGAGCCGGATGACCCGACGGTGGCGGTTCTGCCGCGCAGCGGTCGCGCCCCGGTCGGCCCTGGGCGGATTCGCTCACGAAGCTTCCGTGGGCGCGCGTCCCGTCCATCCCCCCCGGGGAACTTGCTGCGCGCCGGCGGGCCCAATCGCCGACGAACGGGCGCTTCCGCCCGTCCCGCGCGTGCCGGCGGCGACGACGACCGCGGCGTATACTTTTCCGTCAGGCCCGGGGAGTTCCCCGGACGCGCGAGGCGGCGCGCCACACGAGGACCACGATGGACAACGGCTGGAAGAAGGCGGGACTGATCGGCATCGGAACCGTGCTCGGCGCGCTGCTGACGCTCAATTTCTCGGCGGTCGCGCAGCGCGAGGCGAGGCTCCCGATCCCCTACGAGGACCTGCAGCTGCTGGCCGCGGTGTTCGGCAAGATCAAGAGCGACTACGTCGAGCCGGTCTCCGACGAGAAGCTCATCCGCGAGGCGATCAACGGGATGGTCCACGGGCTCGACCCGCACTCGGACTTCCTCGACGCCGACGCCTTCAAGGAACTGCAGGTCAGCACGCAGGGCAAGTTCGGGGGGCTCGGCATCGAGGTCGGTATCGAGGAGGGCGTCGTGCGCGTCGTCTCGCCGATCGAGGACACGCCGGCGTTCCGCGCCGGCATCAAGTCGGGCGACCTCATCGTCAAGATCGACGAGACCGCGACGCGCGGCATGCCGCTCAACAAGGCGGTCGAGCTCATGCGCGGCAAGCCGGGCACGACGGTGACGCTCACCGTCGTGCGGAAGGACGCCGAGGGGCTGCTCACGTTCCCGCTCGTCCGCGAGGAGATCAACGTCAAGAGCGTGCGCGCCAAGATGCTCGAGCCGGGCTACGGCTACGTGCGCGTGCGGAACTTCCAGGAGCGGACCGGCCAGGACCTCGCGGCGGCGCTGAAGGACTTCTACAGGCAGGGCGAGCTGAAGGGCCTCGTGCTCGACGTGCGCGCCGACCCGGGCGGCCTGCTCAACCAGGCGGTCGCGGTGTCCGCGGCGTTCCTGCCGAAGGACGCGCTGGTCGTCTACACCGACGGCCGCACGCCCGACGCGCGCATGCGCCTGACCGCGAGCCGCGAGAATTACCAGCGCCGCGGCGACGACTGGTTCCGCGACCTGCCCGCCGGCGTCAAGAAGGTGCCGATGGTCGTGCTCGTCGACGGCGGCACCGCGTCGGCCTCCGAGATCGTCGCGGGCGCGCTGCAGGACCACAAGCGCGCGACCGTCATGGGCGCGCCGACGTTCGGCAAGGGCTCGGTGCAGACGATCCTGCCGATCGGCACGAACGCGGGCCTCAAGCTCACGACGGCGCGCTACTACACGCCTGCGGGCCGCTCGATCCAGGCGAAGGGCATCGAGCCCGACATCGCGATCGACGATGGCCGCGACTCGGGCGCCAGGATTCGCGAGGCGAACCTCGAAGGGCACCTCGAGACGCCGCGCGCCACCGGCGCCACCCCGGCGGGGGCGACCGCGCCGGCGAGCACGCTCCCCTCCGCGCCCGCCGCGCCGAAGCCGGCGACGCCGGCCCCGCGCTTCGAGTTCGGCGCGGCCGAGGACTTCCAGCTCAAGCAGGCGATGAACCACCTGAAGGGCGAGCCGGTCGTCGCCTCGATCCGGTCGGTCGCGGTCGCCAACACCGTCGAGACGACGGTCACGCCGGCGAAGAAGTAGCGCCACCCATCGTCCGGCCCGCGAACGCCCGGCCCCGTGCCGGGCGCTTCGTTTCGGGGTTCGTCGCGGGCCGCGGCGTCAGCGCTTCGCCCCCGGCCGCGCGGCGGCCGCCTCGAGCTCCTGCGCGAACCGCGCGAGACCGGCGTTGTCCGGCTCGAGCGAGACGAGCAGCTTCGCGCGCTGCGCCGCCTTCCCGAGGTTGCCGGCCTCGCGCTCGTAGCTCGCGAGCGCGAGCAGGATCTCGCGGTCGTACGGGTGGCGCGCGATCGCCGCCTCGAGCGTCCTCGTCGCGTCCGCGCGGTGGCCCGCGTCGTGCAGCGCGACGGCGTACACGTAGGCGAAGCGCGCGTCGCCGGGGGAAAGCCGCGCCGCTTCGCCGAGCGCGGCGAGCGCCTCCGGCGTCCGCTTCTGCCGCACGAGCGACAATCCGAGCGCGTGGCGCGCGGCGGCGGCGGCGGGATCCGCGCGGATCGCGTCGCGCAGCACCGCCTCCGCCTCGCGCTCGCGACCGAGGTCGCGCAGCAGGTCGGCGAGGTTGACCGACGCGGCGACGTAGGTCGGGTCGAGCGCGAGCGCCTGCCGGTAGGCCGCGGCCGCCTGCTCGGCCTGCCCGCGCGCGACGTGCCAGCCGCCGAGCTCGGTCTGCGACTCCGGACGGTCGGCGTCGTAGCGCAGCGCCGCCAGCAACTCGTCCTGCGCCTTCGCGAGGCGCCCGCGGTCGTCCGCCGAGAGGCGCGCCTCGGGCGCACCGGCGAGCCCGCGCGCCGCTTCGATGCGCACGACGCGGACCGGATCCGCGAGCAGCTTCGGCAGCAGCCGCACCCGCAATGCCGGATCGGCGTCGCGCAGCGCGCTCGCGGCGGCGAGCCGTACGATCGGGTCGGGATCCGCGAGCGCCTTCTCGAGCGCGGGCAGGGTCGCGCGTCCCGGATGCCGGACGAGGCGCGGGATCGCGCTCGCGCGGGTGATCGCCGGGACCTCGGGATCGTTCACGACCGCGGCGAGCGAGGCCTGCGCGCCCGGCGCCCCGCGGTCGCCG
The DNA here is from genome assembly GCA_046347845.1 of Burkholderiales bacterium. Lineage (GTDB taxonomy): Bacteria > Pseudomonadota > Gammaproteobacteria > Burkholderiales > Casimicrobiaceae > VBCG01. The sequence continues at coordinate 116,929 of JAXMFH010000003.1, forward strand.
GCGTCGAACGCCTCGGCCCAGGTCTGGAACCCGGGCTTGAGCTGCGGACGCCAGCGTGCGACGGCGTCGGCCGCCCACTTCGCCCCCTCCTTCGCGTGGCAACCCGTGCAGGCGTTCGGCGTGCCCAGCGCCACGCTGCGGTCGGGCCTCGGGATGCGCATCGAGTGGTCGTGGCGCGGATCGACGACCATGTAGGTCGTCGTCGGCATGTGGCACGCCGCGCACGCGGCCCCCGGCGATCCGGCGGCGTGACGGTGGTGGGCCGTGACGTCGAACCGCGACGGCGCGTGGCACTGGCCGCACACCGCGTTGCCCGGCGCGCGCAGCTTCTGCGTGTGGGGATCGTGGCAGTCCGAGCAGCTCACGCCCTTCGCGTGCATCCGGCTCTGCAGGAACGAGCCGTGAACGTAGACCTCGTCGCGCATCTGGCCGTCGGCCCAGTAGAGGCCGGGCTCGACGAGCGCGAGCCGGTAGGCGTCGCCGAACGGCATCCCCGGTTGCCAGTCGTCGCCGAACTGGCCGCGCCGCGAGTGGCAGCGCGCGCAGGTCTCGATCTCGCGATTCGAGGCGCGCGGCGCCGAGCGCGCGGCGTTCCCGGTCGCCGGGTCGATCGTCCACGCGACGCCGCGCCGCTCGTCGAGCGCGACCGCGAGCCCCTTCGACGCGTCGCCGCGGCGGGCGGCCTCGTCGAGCTTCGCCCAGGCGACGTGGCGCGAGCCGGGACCGTGGCAGGCCTCGCAGCCGACGTCGATCTCCGACCACGTCGTCCGGTAGGTCCGCGTCGCCTCGTCGTATCGCTTGCGCAGGTTCGTCGAGTGGCAGTCCGCGCACTGGTAGTTCCACGTCTGGTCGATGCCGGTCCAGTGCAGCGGGTCGCCTGCCTTGAGCTTGCGGCCGGGATACAGGTGGAACCAGCGCTGGCCGCCCTGCGCCTTCGGCCGAGCGTCCCACGCGATGCCGAGCGCCTGCAGTCGGCCGCCGGGCAGCTCGATCAGGTATTGCTGCAGCGGGTAGACGCCGAACGTGTAGCGGATCTCGAAGTCGGCGAGCTTGCCGCCGGGGCCGTCGGTGTTGACGAAGTAGCGGCCGTCGCGCCTGAAGAAGCGGCTCGTCACGCCCCCTTGCGTGAATCGCGCGCCGCCGAAGTCGCCCAGCACCGAGCGCTCGTTCGCCTCCTCCATCGCACGGTCGTGCTGCGAGCCGCGCCAGGCCTCGTGCTCCTTCGCGTGGCAGCCGGCGCAGGTCGCGGTGCCGGCGTAGTCGGCGGCCGCCGCCGAGGGCGGGGCAGCGTAGCCGAGGGTCACGGACAGGAGCAGGCTCGCGGCGACGCTCCAGGCGACCGATGTCCCGAGGGTTCTCGGCGTCGTCGCTCGTGCGGACATTCGGGGGCGGGAGTCGTTCGACGGCATGACGGCAGCCCGCCGCAGCGCCGAACCGTCGGGTGCTCGCGGCGGCACCGCGCCGGCTCGCCTCGCCATCGTCTCACACCAGCTCGCGGACCAGCCAGTCCCGCAAAGGCGATAATGTCGCAGGCGACCCCGACATGGACGACACCCAGCTCCTCCGCTACAGCCGCCACCTGCTGCTCGACGCGCTCGGCCCCGACGCGCAGGAGCGCTTCGCGGCATCGCGCGCGCTCGTCGTCGGCGTCGGCGGGCTCGGCAACCCGGCCGCGCAGTTCCTCGCGAGCGCGGGTGTCGGGCGGATCACGCTCGTCGACGCCGACAGCGTCGACCTCACGAACCTGCAGCGCCAGATCCTGTTCTCGATGGACGACGTCGGCGCGCCGAAGGTCGAGGCGGCCGCGCGAAGGCTCGCCGCGATCAATCCCGAGCCCGTCTACGTGCGCATCGCGAAGCGCATCGGATCGGCCGAGCTGGCCGCGCTCGCCGCCGAAGCCGACGTGGTGCTCGACTGCACCGACAACTTCGCGACGCGCCACGACATCAACCGCGCGTGCGTCGACGCGCGTGTGCCGCTCGTGTCCGGCGCGGCGGTCCGGTTCGACGGCCAGGTCGCGGTGTTCGACGCGCGCGATCCCGCCTCGCCCTGCTACCACTGCCTGTTCGGCGAGGGCGAGGAGCTCGAGGAGACGCGCTGCGCGACGATGGGCGTGTTCGCGCCGCTGGTGGCGATCGTCGGCGCGACGCAGGCCGGCGAGGCGCTCAAGCTCCTCGCTCGGGTGGGCACGACGCTGGCGGGCCGCCTGCTCCTCTACGACGCGCTCGCGGCGAGTTGGCGCGAGATGCGCGTCCCGCGCGACCCCGCGTGCCCCGTCTGCGCGTCGCGGCGATGAGCGCCCTGGCACGACTTCGAGGACTCGCGGCGCTCTTCGCGCTCGCGGCGTCGGTCGCGTTCGCGCAGGCCCCCGAGGCGAAGCTCTCTCCCGCGGACTGGAACGCCATCCGGGCCACCGTCGCCGACCAGCGCTCGGCGATCGTCGCCGGGGATGCGCGGCGGGCGTTCGCCTACGCGTCCCCCGGCGTCCGGGAGCGGTTCGGCAACGCGAGGACGTTCCTCGCGATGGTCCGCGAGTCGTACGCGCCGCTCGCCGAGGCGCGCGACGCCCAGCTGCTCGAGGGGGCGGTCGTCGAGGGGCGCGTCGTCCAGCCGCTGCAGCTCGTGATGCCCGACGAGACCGTGCTGATCGCGATCTACACGATGGAGCAGCAGCGCGGGGGCGCCTGGCGCATCTCGGGCTGCCTGATCGTGCCGACGGCGCTGCGCGTCACCTGATGGGGTCAGAGCCGTAATCTTCGTCGGAGCCGCTCCACCCATCGGAAACGGACGTACGAAAATTACGGCTCTGACCCCATCAAAGGAACTTCGCTTCCCTCGCGCGCTCCACGAGCCGCGCGCATACGGCCGGCTCGCCCTGCGTCAGCGCGTCCTCGATCGCGGCCGCCTGGATGCGGCGCGCCGCCTCGCGCGTCGCGGCGTCGCGATTGAGGCCCTCGATCAGCGCAAGCTTCGCGGCGTTGCACTCGAGGCTCGACGCGGTGACGCGGTCACGCTCCGCCACGAGGCGGGAGCGCTCGGGCTCGTCGGCCGCCCAGCTCCAGGCGATCGACAGCCCCGTGAGCCGCGCGGACCACGTGTCCGCGCGCTCGGCCATCGTGCGCGCGAGCCGGCGGCACGACGGCTCCATCTCCGGGCCGACGCCGGGCACTCCGCGCTGGCACATCGTCGCCGCCTCGGTTGCGGCGACGTCGGCGCGGAGGGCGGCCAGCGCCGCGGCCGCGAACGGGGTTTCCGGCTCGCGGGCGACGGCGGGCACCGCGTCGAGCACGCGCAGGACCGCCGCGCCCCCGCGGTCGCGGTAGGCGTCGAACCGCGCGCGCGTCGCCGCGTGCGCGACCTGCTCGCGCATGCCCGGCACGTCGCCGCGCTGGCGCGCCCGCTCGGCGAGCAGCACCCAGGCGACCGCATTGTCCGGGTCGCGCGACGCGAAGCGCGACGCGGGGTCGATCGCCGCGCAGTCGGCCCAGGTCGGCACCGCCCGCAGCAGGCACGCGTCGGCGAGGCTCGACAGCAGCAGCATGTCGGACGGACGCTGCCGCCACGCCGCCGCGAGGTCGGCGATGCGCACGCCCGGGTCCATCGTCGCCTGCAGGCCGCGCACGAACAGCGCGTCCGCGTCGTCGGCCGTGGCGACGCGGTCGCGCAGCGCCCGGTCGATGCGCTCGAACGCCGCCTCGGGGAGGGACGGGATGCGCGGGCCGTCGGGATAGGGCGCCGATTGCGCCAGCGCGGCGCCGCAGGCCGCGGCCAGGAGCGACGCGATCACGAGACGGCGCATGGCGCGGAACCGGCTCAGTCGAACAGGAACTTGCGCTGGCCTTCCCAGCCGTCCTGCGGCAGGCGCTTGAACCCGCTCTTCGCGTAGAGCAGCCAGCGCCCCATCACGAACGCGAACAGCGCCGCGGCGTCCGACGCCGGGTCGCCGTGCCAGGCATTCGCCATCTGCGCGGTGCGGAGCGACTGGCGCAGCGTCGCCTCGAGCTTCTCGTAGAGCTGGTTCATGCGCGCCTGCAGGCGCTCGTCCTCGTTGACGAGCGCGTCGCCGACCAGCACGCGCGTCATGCCCGGGTTCTTCTGGGCGAACCCGAGGAGCAGCGCGACGATCTGCTCGGCCTGCGCGACGCCGTCGGCCTCGGTCGACTGCACCTTGTTCGCGAGCGTGAAGATCGTCGACTCGACGAACTCGATCAGTCCCTCGAACATCTGGGCCTTGCTCGCGAAGTGGCGGTAGAGCGCGGCCTCCGAGACGTCGAGCTTCGCCGCGAGCGCCGCGGTCGTCACCTTGTCGCCGCGCGGGCTCTCGAGCATCGAAGCCAGCGTCTGCAGGATCTGCAGGCGGCGTTCGCCGGGCTTGGCGGCCATCGCAGCTCGTCCGCGTTCAGGCGCCCGCGGGCGCCGGCTCGTCGGCGCGGATCATCGTGCCGACGCCTTCGTTCGTGAGCACCTCGAGCAGCAGCGCGTGCTCGACGCGGCCATCGATGATGTGCGAGCTCTTGACGCCGTTCTTCACCGCGTCGAGCGCCGAGCCGATCTTGGGCAGCATCCCGCCGTGGATCGTGCCGTCGGCGAACAGCCGGTCGATCTCGCTCGCCGTGAGGCCGGTGAGCAGGTTGCCGTGCTTGTCGAGCACGCCGGCCGTGTTGGTCATCAGCACGAGCTTCTCGGCGCGCAGCGTCTCGGCGAGCTTGCCGGCCACCAGGTCCGCGTTGATGTTGTAGGCCTCGCCGGCGCCGCCCACGCCGATCGGCGCGATCACCGGGATGAAGTCGCGCGAGTCGAGCAGCTGGATGAGCTCGGGATCGATGCGCTCGATCTCGCCGACGTACCCGATGTCGACGTCCGCGCCCGACGCGTCGTCGCGCAGCATCATCTTGCTCGCCTGGATGAACGCCCCGTCCTGGCCGGTGAGGCCGACCGCCTTGCCGCCGTGCTGGTTGATGAGGCCGACGATCTCCTGGTTGAGCTCGCCCAGCACCATCTCGACGACGTTCATCACCCGCTCGTCGGTGACGCGCATGCCCTGCCGGAACTCGCTCGCGATCCCCATCTTCTTCAGGAGGTCGCCGATCTGGGGTCCGCCGCCGTGCACGATCACCGGGTTCATGCCGACGAGCTTCAGCATCACGACGTCGCGCGCGAAGCCGGCCTTGAGCTTCGGCTCGGTCATCGCGTTGCCGCCGTACTTGACGACGATCGTGCGGTCGTGGAAGCGCCGGATGTAGGGCAGCGCCTCGGCGAGGATCTGCGCCTTCTGCGCGGCGGATACGGCGTCGAGCGGCATGGGAGGGGGCCGGCGGCGGGGTCGGGCATTGTACCGTATCGTCGGCCGGGACCCGGCGGGGACCCGGCCACCCGTCGCCGCGCCGCGCGTTCGCCCGCACGGGATTCGCCGCGAGTGAGCGCTGGCGACGGGCCCGGGCACGCGCGAAGTTTGCTATCGTTGCCCCCATGCCGAGCCCGCTTTCGGACGCCGTCCCGCTGGCCGAACTGAAGCGCGCGCTCGTCACCAAGCTGCGGCACCACGGCGACGTGCTGCTCGCCTCGCCGGTGATCTCGTCGCTCAAGGCCGCGGCGCCGCACGCGGAGGTCGACGCGCTCGTCTATCTCGACACCGCGCCGATGCTCGCCGGCCACCCCTCGCTCTCCCGGCTCCACACGATCGACCGCGCGTGGAAGCGCGCGGGTCCCCTCGCGCAGCTCGTCGCCGAGCGCGCGCTCATGCGCGACCTCGCCGCGCGGCGCTACGACCTCCTCGTGCACCTGACCGAGCACCCGCGCGGCATCGCGCTCGCGCGGCGCCTCAAGCCGCGCTGGGCGGTCACCTCCGAGCGCGCGACCGAGCGCGGCGCCGCGTGGCTGTGGAAGCGCCACTACACGCACTTCTACCGGTTGCCGCGCGCCACCGAGCGGCCGATGGTCGAGCAGAACCTCGACGCGCTGCGGCGCCTCGGGATCGAGCCTCCCGAGGAGGCGCGCCGGCTCGTGATGGTCCCGGGCGCCGAGGCGGAGGCGAAGGCCGACGCGCTGCTCGCGGAACGCGGGCTCGCGCGCGGCGGATTCGTCCAGGTGCACCCGGGATCGCGGTGGCTGTTCAAGTGCTGGCCCTCGGGGCGCGTCGCGGAGCTGGTCGCGCGCCTGGTCGCCGACGGACTCCCGGTCGCGCTCACGGCCGCGCCCGACGCGAGCGAGCGCGCGATGCTCGACGCGATCGTCGCGGCCCTCCCCCCGGCCGCCGCGGGGCGCGTCGCCGACCTGGGGGGCGCGCTCTCGCTGCGCGAGCTCGCCGCGGTCACCGCCCGCGCGCGCCTGTTCGTCGGCGTCGACTCGGCGCCGATGCACATCGCCGCGGCCGTCGGCACGCCGGCCGTCGCGTTGTTCGGCCCGTCGTCCGAGGTGGCGTGGGGACCGTGGCGCGTCGCACACCGGATCGTGAGCTCCGCGCATCCGTGCCGCCCCTGCGGCCTCGACGGCTGCGGCGGGAGCAAGGTGTCCGAGTGCCTGACGACGCTGCCGGTCGAGCGCGTGCACGCGGCGGTCGCGAGCCTGCTCGAGGACACGGTCGCGTGAGCGCCGGGCGGCCGACCCGAGGACGCAGGCCCCTGCCCCGGGGAAGCGAACCGGGCTCGCGGCCGGGGACCGCGACCGCGGCGAGCCCGGGGGAGGCTGCCCAGAGCGCCGCGCGGGCGCCGGCCTCTTTGCGCGGTTGGAGTCATGCGAACGGCGGAGCGTCGGCCGGCCGGCGGCGATGCGCGGCCGGTCGCATCCCCGTTCGCGAGCGAACGGGGCCCCTGCTCCCTGCGAACGCCGCCCCCCGAGGCGCTCGCCCCCTCCTTCAGGAGGGGGTGCGCCTAGACGCGCCGGCGGCGAGCCCGGGGGAGGCAGCCTGATGCGGCTCGCCGTCATCCGCCAGCGCTACACGCCCTACGGCGGCGCCGAGCGCTTCGTCGAGGGCGCGCTCGAGGCGCTGCTCGAGCGCGGCGTCGCGATCTCGCTCTATACGCGCGAGTGGCCGGATACGCGGCTCCAGCTGATCGAACCCACGATCGTCGATCCGTTCTACGTCGGCCGGCTGTGGCGCGACGTCTCGTTCGCGCGCGAGGTGTGCCGCGCGATCGGGAGCACGAAGGCCGACCTCGTGCAATCGCACGAGCGCGTCGCCTGCTGCGACGTGTACCGCGCGGGCGACGGCGTGCACGCCGCCTACCTCGACGAGCGTCTCGCGGCGGCCGGGCCGCTCGAGCGGCTCGCGCTCCGCGCGAGCCCCTACCACCGCTACGTGCTCGACGCCGAGCGGCGGCTGTTCGAGAGCCCCTGGCTCTCGGCGGTCATCTGCAACTCGGCGATGGTTCGCGACGAGATCCGCGAGCGCTACGGCTACCCGGAAGAGAAGCTCCACGTCATCCGCAATGCGGTCGACTGCGCGGCGTTCCACCCGGGGCTACGCGTCGCCCGAGAGCGGGTTTGCGAGGCGCACCGGATCCCGCCGCAGGACACGGTGTTCCTGCTCGTCGGCTCGGGCTACGGCCGCAAGGGCGTCGCGACCGCGATCCGCGCGCTCGCGACGCTGCCGGCCGCGACGCACCTCGTCGTCGTCGGTCGCGAGGCGCACCCGCAGCGGTACGCGCGGCTCGCCCGCTCGCTCGGCCTCTCGGGCCGCGTGCACATCGCGGGACCGCAGACCGACCCGAAGGCGTACTTCGGCGCCGCCGACGCGTTCGTGCTGCCGACGATCTACGATCCCTGCCCGAACGCGGCGCTCGAGGCGATGGCGTGCGCGCTGCCGGTGGTGACCAGCACGAAGTCGGGCGTGGCCGAGCTCCTGACCGCGAACGACGCGGGCCTCGCCTGCCCGTCGCGCGACGTCGACGCGCTCGCCGCTCACATGCGCGCGCTCCTCGACCCGGCGCTCCGGGACCGCATGGGCGCGAACGCGCGCCGCGCGGTCGAGCCCCTCACCCCCGAGGCGATGACGCTCGCGCTCGTGCTGCTCTATCGCGAGCTGCTCGCCGCGAGCGTGGCGCGGCGGCGCAGTGCCCCCGCCGCGGCGTCGAGCGCGCCCGCCTCGCGGTCCGCCGCGCCCGAGCCGCCGGCGGCGAGCGCGCCGGGCGCCGGTTCGCCTCCCGCGGACGGCGGGACGTAGCGGGACGGCGCGCTATACTCCGCGTCCGCTTCCGCCTCGCACGCGCGCGGCGCGCCGCCCGCCCCCGATCGCTTCCCCGATGACGGGCTCCACCCTCTACCGCCGGCTCCTGGGCTACGTCCGCCCCTACTGGTGGACGTTCGCGATCGCGGTGCTGGGGATGGTCGCGGTCGCCGCGGGCGACCTGCTGATGGCGTGGCTGGTGATCCCCGTCGTGCAGAACTTCCAGTCGCCCGACGCGGAGCGCACGCGCTGGCTGCCGCTCGCGGTCGTCGCGGTGTTCGCGCTGCGCGGCATCGGCTCGTACGTGTCCGAGTACGGGATGGCCTACACCGGCCACCGCGTCGTCTTCGACCTCCGGCGCCGGCTGATCGACAAGCTGCTCGCGCTGCCGACGCCGTTCTACGACCAGACCGCCGCCGGCGTCGTGCAGTCGAAGGTGACGTTCGACGCGCACCAGCTCGCGTCCGCGGCGTCGGGAACGATCACGACGGCGGTGCGCTCGACGCTCACGATCGCGGCCAGCTTCGGCTGGCTCATGTGGCTCAACTGGCGCCTGACGCTGCTCACGTTCGTCGTGCTTCCGGTCGTCGGCGTGACGATCCGCTACTTCAGCCGCCGCCTGCGGCGCATCGCGCGCGACATCCAGACGCGCACCGGCCGCATGACGCACGTGCTCGAGGAGCTGATCGGCGGGCACCGGATCGTCCGCGTCTTCGGCGGCGAGGGCTACGAGCGCGAGCGTGCCGGGCGTGCCGCCGACGCGCTGCGCGTCGCGATGACGAAGCAGTCGGCGGCGAGCGCCGCGAGCTCGCCGCTCACGCAGGGGCTCGCCGCGGTCGCGGTCGGGCTCATCATCTGGGCGGCGCTCGAGCAGAGCCAGACCGGCCGGCTCGACCTGCCGACGTTCACCTCGTACGTCGTCGCGCTCATCACGCTGCTCGAGCGGCTGAAGGCGCTGTCCGGCGTCAACGCGTCGATCCAGCGCGGTCTCGCGGCGGCCGAGAGCATCTTCGGGCTCCTCGACCGAGAGGACGAGCCCGACCACGGCACCGTCGAGCTCGACGGCATCCGCGGCGAGCTGCGCTACGAGCGCGTGTCGCTGCGCTATCCGGGCACGGACCGCGACGCGCTCGCCGACGTGTCGCTCGCGATCGCGCCGGGCGAGACCGTGGCGCTGGTCGGCGCGTCCGGCAGCGGCAAGACCTCGCTCGTCAACCTGATCCCGCGCTTCTACGAGCCTTCGTCGGGGCGCCTGTTCGTCGGCGGCCACGACGTCACGACGCTGTCGCTCGCGAGCCTGCGCCGCCACATCGCGATGGTCTCGCAGGACGTGCTGCTCTTCGACGACACGATCGCGGCGAACATCGCCTACGGCGCGATGGCGGGCGCGCCGCGCGAGGCCGTGGAGCGCGCGGCGGAGGCGGCGCACGCGCTCGACTTCGTCCGCGCGCTGCCGCAGGGCTTCGACACGCCGGTCGGCGAGCAGGGCGTGCGCCTGTCGGGCGGACAGCGCCAGCGCATCGCGATCGCCCGCGCGATCCTCAAGGACGCGCCGATCCTGATCCTCGACGAGGCGACGAGCGCGCTCGACAGCGAGTCGGAGCGGCACGTGCAGGCCGCGCTCGAGGCGCTGATGCGCGGGCGCACGACGATCGTGATCGCGCACCGGCTGTCGACGATCGAGCACGCCAGCCGCATCGTCGTGCTCGACCACGGCCGCATCGTCGAGCAGGGCACGCACGCCGCGCTGATCGCACGCGACGGCCCGTACGCCCGGCTGCACAGGATCCAGTTCGCCCACTCCGGCGGCGCCTGACCGCGGCGCGATGACGGCGCTGTCGATCGCGCACACCGAGGCCTCGATGGGCTGGGGCGGGCAGGAGATCCGCATCCTCACCGAGGCGCGCGGCTTCCTCGAGCGCGGGCACCGCGTCGCGCTCTACGCCGCACCGGGGTCGCGCATCGCCGAGGAAGCGCCGGGCTACGGCGTGCGCTGCACGGTGCTCCCGATCGGGCGGCGGCGGCCCGCCGGCGTGCTCGCGCTCGCGCGTGCGTTCCGCGAGGCGCGCCACGACGTGGTCAACACGCACAGCTCGATCGACAGCTGGCTCGCCGCGCTCGCGTGCCGGCTGGTGCGCGACCCGCCGGCGATCGTGCGCACGCGCCACGTTTCGGTGCCGGTGCCCGGCGACCCGGCCACGCGCTGGCTCTACCGCAAGGCGACCGCGCGCGTCGTCACGACCGGCGAAGCGCTGCGCGCGCAGCTCGTGCGCGCCAACGGGCTCGACCCCGCCCGCGTCGACTCGATCCCCACCGGCATCGACGCCTCGCGGTTCGGGACGGTTTCGCGCGACGAGGCGCGCCGGGCCCTCGGGCTTCCGCCGAGCGCCAGGATCGTCGGCATCGTCGCGACGCTGCGCAGCTGGAAGGGACATCGCCACCTCGTCGACGCGTTGGCGCGGCTGAGCGATCCGGACGTCCTGCTCGCGGTCGTCGGCGACGGCCCGCAGCGCGAGGCGCTGGAGCGGCAGGTGGCGGCGCTCGCGCTCGGCGCGCGCGTGCGCTTCGCGGGCCAGCAGCGCGACGTCGCCCCGTGGCTCGCGGCGCTCGACGTGTTCGCGCTGCCGTCGACGGCCAACGAGGGGGTGCCGCAGGCGCTCCTCCAGGCGATGTTCGCGGGCATCCCGTGCGTGACGACTTCCGCCGGCGCGATCCCCGAGATCGCACGCGACGGCGACACCGCGCTCGTCGTGCCGGCGGGCGACGCGGCGGCGCTGGCGGCGGCGATCGCGCGGCTCTTCGCCGATCCGGCGCTCGGCGCGCGCCTCGCCGCGGCGGCGCGTGCGTACGTCGCGCCGCGCTACGGGCTCGCGACGATGCTCGACCGGATGGAAGCGGCGTTCCGCCGCGCGATCGCGGACGCCCGGGCATGAGCTGCACGGCGATGTCCCGGCGACGCGGAGCCCGTTCGGAACGTGGCGAACGACGTCCGCTGCAGGGGCGAGCGGCCGCGGCCTGCCCGGACGAGGTTGCCCCGTGAGCGCGGCTCGCCCGCGGCTCGCCATCCGCGCCGAGGTCGCCGCGCGCGCGGTCGCCGACCGCTTCGCGCGCCGCGCCCCGCCTGCCGAGCCGCGCCGCATCCTGATCGCCCACCACCTGCTGCTCGGCGACACGCTGATGCTGACCGCGCTCGTCGCGAAGCTCGCCGAGCGGCATCCGGGCGCGGACCTCGCGATGACCGTGCCGCGCGCCTCGGCGCCGCTGTACGCGACGCGGCCCTACGGCCTGCGCGCGATCGCCTGGGACCGGCGCGATCCCCCGCGCACGCTGTTCGAGGAGCCGCCGTTCGACCTCGCGTTCGTGCCCGGCGACAACGGCTACGCGTGGCTCGCCGCGGCGATGCGCGCGCGCTGGATCGTCGCGCTCGCGGGCGACCGCCCGGCCTACCGGAACTGGCCGGTCGACCGGCTCGTCCCCTACCCGGACGCGCCTGCCGCGTGGAGCGACATCGTCGCGGCGCTCGCCGACGGCCCGCCGCCCGCCCCCTACGCGCCCGCGCGCTGGCCCGCCGGTCCCGCCGCCCCGTTCGAGGCGCCCGCGGGACGCTACGCGATCCTCCACGTCGGCGCGTCGACGCCGCTCAAGCACTGGGCGCCCGATCGCTGGCGCGCGATCGCCGGGCGCCTCGCCGCGCGGGGCCTCGAGCCGGTGTGGTCCGCGGGTCGCGGCGAGGACGCGCTCGTGCGCGCCTGCGATCCCGCCGCCGAGCGCCGGTCGTACGCCGGGGACCTCGACCTGCCGCAGATGCGCGCGCTCCTCGATCGCGCCGCGCTCCTCGTGTCGCCCGACACCGGCATCGCGCACCTCGCCCGCGTGGCGGGCACGCCCTCGGTCACGCTCTACGGTCCCGGCTCCGCGACGATCACGGGACCGGGACGCTTCTACGCCGCGATGCCGTGGAGAGGCGTGACGGTCGACCCGTTCCCCTGTCGCGACCAGCGGGTGCTCTTCCGCCGCGAGATCGCGTGGGTGCGCCGCTGCGGGCGCTCGACGGCCGAGTGCCCGCACCCGCGGTGCATGGACGCGATCGACGTCGACGCGGTCGACGCGGCGATCGACGACGTCCTCGCGAGGCCGGACCCGCGCGAGGTCCGGAGCGAGGGATGAGCGCCGCACGGCCGTCGGCCTCCTTGCGAGGACGACCTCATGCGACGCTTGGAGCGTCGGCCGCCTCGCGGCGATTCGCGGCCGGTCGCATCCCCGTTCGCGAGCGAACGGGGCCCCTGCTCCCTGCGAACGCCGCGTCCCGAGGCGCTCGCCCCCTCCTCCGGGAGGGGGGGCGCGAAGCCGCGCCAGCGGCGAGCCTGGGGGAGGTCACCCCGAGCGCCGCACGGCCGTCGGCCTCCTTGCGAGGACGACCTCATGCGACGCTCGGAGCGTCGGCCGGCTCGCGGCGATTCGCGGCCGGTCGCATCCCCGTTCGCGAGCGAACGGGGCCCCTGCTCCTGCGAACGCCGCGTCCCGAGGCTCCCCCCTGCGAACGCCGCGGCCTCCTCAAACCGTCGACGTCATCGACGCTCGGAGCGTCGGCCGGCTCGCGGCGATTCGCGGCCGGTCGCATCCCCGTTCGCCAGCGAACGGGGCCCCTGCTCCCTGCGAACGCCGCGGCCTCCTCGAACCGTCGACGTCATGCGACGCTCGGAGCGTCGGCCGCCTCGCGGCGATTCGCGGCCGGTCGCATCCCCGTTCGCCAGCGAACGGGGCCCCTGCTCCCTGCGAACGCCGCGGCCTCCTCGAACCGTCGACGTCATGCGACGCTCGGAGCGTCGGCCGCCTCGCGGCGATTCGCGGCCGGTCGCATCCCCGTTCGCCAGCGAACGGGGCCCCTGCTCCCTGCGAACGCCGCGGCCTCCTCGAACCGTCGACGTCATGCGACGCTCGGAGCGTCGGCCGCCTCGCGGCGATTCGCGGCCGGTCGCATCCCCGTTCGCCAGCGAACGGGGCCCCTGCTCCCTGCGAACGCCGCGTCCCGAGGCGCTCGCCCCCTCCTCCAAAAGGGGGCGCGCGAAGCCACCGTGTCCGCTGGGCCGCCCCGAGGACACGCTGCCCCCCGGGGGGAAGCGAACGAAGTTCGCGCCGGGGGGATCACTCCCGCGGCGAGCCCGGGGGAGGTCGACCGATGAGCGCGCTCACGCGGCGCCTCCGCGCGATCGGCGACCGCCTCGCGGGCGACCCCTACGAGCGCGCGCTCGCCCGCGGCGCCCGGGAGCGCCGGGACCGCGTCGTGTTCTTCTGGAACCGCGGGCTCGGCGACATCGCGCTGGGACTCACGCCGATGTTCGCGCGCGCGGGCGAGCGGATCCCGGGCGTGTCGATCGAGGTCGTGACGCGCGCCGACCTCGAGGAGCCGTTCCGACTGACCGACGCGCGCACCGTGCACGTCGTACCCGGCCTCGCGCGCGGCGACCGCACGTCCGCCGTCGAGGCCTGCGCGCGCCTCCCCGCCGACCCTCGCGCAGGCGCGCTCGCGATCGACGCGCCCGATGCCACGCGCTGGCTCGCGTCCGCGCGCCGCCCCTCGCCGCCGCGCCTCCGTTGGAACCCGGCGTACGACGCGCTGTCCGATCCCCTGGTCGACGCCGGCGATCCGCGCCCCTGGATCGCCGTGCACGCCAGCACCGAGACCGCCCGCCACTACGACTACGTCAAGGACTGGCCCGCCGACGCGTGGCTCGCGCTGTTCCGGGAGACCGCGCGTCGCCACGACGTCCGCTTCGTGCTCCTGGGCCAGGGCCGCGACCCGCCGCTCGCCGCGCCGAACGTGATCGACCTCCGAGGCCGCACCGGCTTCCTCGCGATGCTCGCGCTCGTGCGCAAGCGCTGCGCCGCGCTCGTCGCCCCCGACGGGGGCGTGCTCAACGCCGTCTACTTCCTCGACGCCGCGTTCCCGATCACCGTCGTCTCGCTGTGGTCCGATCCGCGCCAGGGGCTGCTCAAGGCGCGCGCCCGCTCGCCGAATCCGGGTCTCGTCCACGTGCCGCTCGTCGGGGAGCGCGACGACGTACGCCGGATCGCGCCCGGGGACGTGCTCGCCGCGCTCGACATCGCGCTCGCCCCGGGAGGCGCGCGCGAATGATCGCCACGCCGCGGCTCAAGGACGCGCTCGCGATCCTGGGCGCGGCCTACCTCGTGCTGCTGCAGACCAACCTCGCGCTCGTCGTGCGGTCGACCGTGTTCGGCGCGATGGCGCTCGTCGCCCTCGCGCTCCTGCTGCGCGCCGACGCGCGCTCGGACGCCGCGCTCTCGCGCCCCGCGCGCGCGGCCGCCGCGGCGTTCCTCGCGTGGGCCGCCTGGTCGGCGTCGTCGATCGCGTGGTCGGTCCATCCGCGTCTCTCCGCGGGCGAGGTGTGGACCGAGGTCGCCGCGCTCGCGATCGGGGCGGCCGCGGTCATGCTGTCGCTGCGCGAGACCGTCGTGTTCCGGCGCTACGTGGCGACCGTGCTCGCCGCGTTCGCGGCGCTGGCGGCGGCTTCGATCGTCGTGCGGCTCACCGCGAGCCCCTGGAGCGAGCAGGCGATGCAGGCGGCGCACCACGGCGTCGGGACCTGGTCGACGCACGTCGTGATCGCCGCGCCGCTGATCCTGCTCCTGCGCGCACCCGCCCCCGCCGGATGGGGGACCGGCCGCGCGCCGACCGCGGCCGCGATCGCGCTGCTCTTCCTCGCGCTCGCGAGCGCGCGCGCGACCGAGAACCGGATGGTGTGGCCCGCGCTCCTCGCCTCCCTCGCGGTGGCGGGGGCGGCGAGCGCGATCCGCTGGCCGGCGGCCGGCCGCGCGGCGCTCGCCCGGCGCGCGCTCGCGTTCGCGATGCTCGCCGCGCTCCTCGCCGCGGCGCTCGTCGACGTGGCATGGCGCAAGGCCGAGACGACGCAGGCCCCGCCCGCGTCGATCGAGCGCTCGGTGGCCGAGGACCCGCGCCTCGCGATCTGGCCGGCCGTGCGCGACAGGATCGCCGAGCGCCCGTGGATCGGCCACGGGTTCGGCAAGAACATCCTGGGGCCGGAGCTCTCGCGCGCGCTCGGCGACCCGACGCTCACGCACGCCCACAACGCGTTCGCGAGCGTGTGGCTGCAGACCGGGGCGATCGGCCTCGCGCTGTTCGTCGCCGCGCTCGCCGCCGCCGCGTGGCGGTTCGCGGGCTACGCGCGCTCGCGCGACGACGCGCTCGCGCTCGCCGGCATCGCCGGGCTCGCGATCCTCGCGGGCGTCGTCGTCAAGAACCTGACCGACGACTTCTTCTACCGCACGAACGCGCGCTTCCTGTGGACGATGCTCGCGCTGCTCGTGGCGTTCGGGGAGCGGCGGCTGCGCGAGGGGTCCGGGGGGTCAGAGACGTAATTCGCGACGGCGTCGGCGCGTTCGCGCCGACGAGTCGCGCGAATTGCGTCTCTGACCCCTACCGCCGCGCCCGCAGCGGCGTGGGCGCGCGCGCCTCGTCGCCGGAGGCAGTCGCCGACGCGGGCAGCGGCTTGACCGGCGCGCCGGCAGGCGGCAGGTACTCGGGGATCCAGCTCTGCAGCCGGGCGCGGACCTCCGCGTCTCCCGCGGCGCGATCGCGCTCGCACAGCGCGATCATCTGGCCCACCGCGTCGCGGTTCGCCTCGCGCACGCCGGCGACCCTCAGTTTCGGGTGCGGCGTCGGGCGCGTCGCCTCCTCGGAGGCGAGCACCTCCTCGTAGAGCTTCTCGCCGGGCCTCAACCCGGTGAACACGATCGGGATGCGGTCGGGATCGGCGCCCGACAGCCGGATCATGTCGCGCGCGAGGTCGAGGATGCGCACCGGATCGCCCATGTCGAGCACGAGGATCTCGCCGCTGCGGCCCATGAGGCCCGCCTGCAGCAGGAGCTGCGTCGCCTCCGACAGCGACATGAAGTAGCGCGTGATGTCCGGGTGCGTGACGGTGACCGGGCCGCCGCGCGCGATCTGCTCGCGGAAGCGCGGGATCACGCTCCCGGCGCTCCCGAACACGTTGCCGAAGCGCACGACGACGAACGCGGTGCCGCCGCCCTGCAGCGTCTGGCAGACGATCTCGGCGAGCCGCTTCGACGCGCCCATCACGGACGTCGGGTTGACCGCCTTGTCGGTCGAGACCAGCACGAACTTCTCGACCTTCGCGGCCACGGACGCCCGCGCGATCACCCAGGTCCCGTACGCGTTGTTGCGCACCGCCTGCCAGGCGTTCGTCTCCTCCATCAGCGGCACGTGCTTGTAGGCCGCCGCGTGGAACACGACGTTCGGCTGCTCGCGCGCGAGCACGTCCTCGACGAGCGCGGCGTGCTTGACGTCGCCCACGACGCTCACCATCGGCAGCTGCGTGAACTCGTCGCCCAGCGCGGTGCGGATCTCGTAGAGCGCGGCCTCCGAGATGTCGAACAGCACGAGGCGCGCCGGCCGGAACTTCGCGATCTGGCGGCAGAGCTCCGCGCCGATCGAGCCGCCCGCGCCGGTGACCATCACGACGCGGTTCCCGAGCCACTCGGCGAGGCCCGCGCTGTCGAGCACGACCGGATCGCGGCCGAGCAGGTCGTCGAGCTCGATGCTGCGGATCGTCGTGAGCGCGTGGCTGCCGCTGATCAGCTCCTCGTACGACGGGACGGTCAGCGCCTGCAGGCCGTGCTCGGCGCACAGCTCCGCGGCGCGCCGCCGCACCGCGTGGTGGGCGGAGGGCAGCGCGACGATCACCTTGCGCACGCCGTAGCGGCGCGCCCAGTGCGGGAGCCCGGCGATCGGCCCCAGCACCGGGACGTTGCGGATGTGGCGGCGGTGCTTGCGCGGATCGTCGTCGAGCAGGCCCACGATGCGCCACTGCCGGCTGCGGGCGAGCTCCTTCGTGAGCCGCGCGCCGGCCTCGCCCGCGCCGACGACGAGCACCGGCTCGCCCAGCGCGGCGAGCGGGCTGTAGAGCCGGTGCTCCTTCCAGATCCGGTAGGCGAACCGGTTGCCCGCCATCAGGAAGATCAGCACCAGCGGATAGAGCACGAGCACGCTGCGCGGCACCGACGCCTGCACCTGGAGCATCACGATGACGAGCGGGATCACGATCGCGCCGAGCCCCGCCGACAGCACGATGCGCTGGAGGTCGACGATCGACGCGAAGCGCCAGAGCCCGCGGTAGAGCCCGAAGCCCAGGAAGATCGCCGCCTGCAGCGGCAGGATCCACGCGAGCGACCACCCGAGGTCCGCGAGGTAGGGCTCGGGCACGTCGAAATTGAAGCGGACGCCGTAGAGCAGCGTCCACGCGACGCCCGCCGCGCACACGTCGTGGGCGAACGCGAGCCCGGCGCGCCAGTTGAGGTTCAGGGACGAATCACGCACGTTGCCGCCAATGATAATCAATCGCCGCGAAGACGAGGGCGACGATCGCGCTCCAGGCCGCGAGCGCGACCGGGCCGGCGTCCGGCCGGCCCGCCACGCAGGCGACCGCCGAGGCGCCGCATCCGACCATCAGAGTGGCGTAGACGGCGAGCGTTCCCCGGTGGCCGGCGCCCAGGCGCACGAGCCTCTGGTAGTAGTGCGAGCGGTGGGCCTCCCAAACGCGCTCGCCGGCGAGCGCGCGCCTTGCGAGCGTCACCGTGGCGTCCGCCGCGAACGGCAGGAACACGAGCACCGGGAACCAGGCGGGCCAGACCCCTCCCGCGACGCCCGCGACGCCCGCCGCGGCGGCGAGGAACCCGATCGGCGCGGAACCCGCGTCGCCCAGGAAGAGGCGCGCCGGCGGCAGGTTCCGGGCGAGGAACGGGAGCGCGGCGGCCGCGAGCGAGAGGAGCGTCGCGTGCGGCGCACTCGCCAGCCATGCGCCGGCGGCGAGCGACGCGAAGCCGGTGGCCGCCATCGCGCCGGCCAGCCCGTCGCTGCCGTCCATGAAGTTGTAGAAATTCGTGGCGGCGACGATCACGAGCGTGGTCGCCGCGGCCCAGGCGACGCCCACGTGCGCGTCGCGGGCGAGCGCGGCCGCGACCAGCGCCGCGCACGCGAACTGGACCGCGATGCGCCAGTGCGCCGCGACGCCGCGGTAGTCGTCGACGAGCGACACCGCGAACAGCGCGGCGAGCGCCGCCAGCAGCGCTGCGAACGACGCGCCGGACATCGCAGGCGGCGGACCCGCGACGAGCGCGGCGACGAACCATCCGCCCATCACGGCCCAGCCGCCGGCGCGCGGAACGACGCCCTCGTGCAGCGACCGCTCGTTGGGACGGTCGCGGGGCGCGAGCGCCGGGAAACGGGCGAGCACCGCGATCCCCGCGGCGGAGAGGCCGAAGGCGAGCGCCGGCGCCAGCACGGCCGCCATCAGGCGTCCCGGTCCCGCAGCGCGAAAAATGCGTCCGCGACCCCCGGTTCGGGGACTCGCCCCGGGGAGGGCGTTCGGAGGAATGCGAACTTGGCGACCCTGACCGGACGCCCGAGGGACGGAGAACTTAATTTCATGTTTAACATCATATAATTAGATCATGCTCTTCGTTCGAATTGGAAACTGGCATCGGTCAGAAATCCGGCCCGGCATGTTGCTTCGGCACAACAGCCCGCAAGGGGCCTCGACCCCGCCGGGGCCCTTTGTTGCCATTGATTTGGGCGCTTTGGCACAATGAGACCAACTTCTCGACTGACCTGAGAAGGTTGCCATGGCCGGGAAAACGAAGAGCTTCCCGGCCGACTTTTTCCGATAGAGGAGAGACTTCATGAATAAGAAGCTTGTCGCTCTCGCCGTCGCGGGTGTGCTGTCGGCCCCGCTGGCCGCGCAGGCGCAGACCGCGAACGTGACGCTGTACGGTCGCCTGAACATCTCGATGGAAGGCGTCCAGGTTCGCAACCAGCCGGAAGGCACGACGGAGCCGTGGATCTACCGGTTGAGCTCGAACTCGTCGCGCCTCGGCGTGCGCGGGACCGAGTCGCTCGGTGGCGGCCTGAACGCGATCTTCCAGATCGAGTCGTCGATCAGCGGCGACGCGGGCGGCGGCACGCTGGCCGGTCGCGAAACCTTCGTCGGCCTGCAGGGCGGCTGGGGTACGGTCAAGCTGGGCAACTTCCTGGCTCCGTACGACGACATCCACCCGATCTTCGGCAACGTCCCGACGCTGACCACGTCGATCCTGTCGACCGCGTCCCTCTGGGCGCAGGGCCCGCTCTCGAAGGCGCAGGGCGGCTTCGACGCGCGCCTCGGCAATTCGGTGCGCTACGACTCGCCGAACTTCAGCGGCTTCACGGGCAGCTTCCAGTTCTCGCAGCAGACCGAGTCGTCGAACCGCAACGGCATGGTCTACTCGATGGGCGGCTACTACAACAACGGCCCGTGGCAGGCCGGTCTCGCGTACGAACAGAACGTGAACGTTCGTACCCCGACCGCGAACGACTGGGCCTTCTCGATCGCCGGCGGCTACAACTTCGGCATCGTGCGTCTCGCCGGCGTCTACGAGCGGCTCGACTACGACGCGGGTGGCGGCAGCCTGAAGCGCGACCTGTACGGCATCTCGCTGACCGGCAACCTCGGCCCGGGCCAGGGTTACTTCGGCTGGATCCGTGCGAACGACGGCAAGGGCAGCGCGGCGGACGGCACGCAGGTCGGCGGCCTGGTCAAGGGCAGCAGCACGGCGTCGGACGAGTGGGTGATCTCCTACACGTACCCGCTGTCGAAGCGTACGCTGACCTACGTCGGCTACGTCGCGATCGTGAACGACGACAACGCGCGCTACACGTTCAACATCAACCCGGTCAACCAGTCGGCGACGACGGGCGGCCTGACCGGCCAGGGCAAGCCGCAAGGCCTGGTCGCCGGCATCGTCCACTTCTTCTAAGAAGCGCGACGGTTCCCCCGGGTCTCTCCGACCGGGAACGCAGCACCGGACGGGCGCCCTCGCGGGCGCCCGTTTTTTTTTCGGGGTTTCCCGGACGGCCGGGCGTTGCGACGGCATGCCGCGCGCGTTCCGGCGCCGCGACGCACGCGATGCGCTACCATGCCGGCATGGCCTTCGCGTTCCCCCGTCCCTCGTTCGACGACCTGATCGTCGGCTTCGATCGCGCGCTGCGCACGCTCGCCGGCGTCGCGACGTCGTCGCGCCCGGTTCCCGGCGCGGGACTGCCGCCCGTCGACCTCGGCGACGCGGACCGCCGGCACGCGGCGGGGCTCATGCGCGTCAACCACACCGGCGAGGTGTGCGCGCAGGCGCTCTACGCGGCGCAGGCGCTCGTCGCCCGCGACCCGGACGTGAAGGCGCGCTTCGCGACGGCCGCGCGCGAGGAGGAGGACCATCTCGCATGGACCCAGTCGCGGCTCGACGAGCTCGGCGACCGGCCCTCGCTCTTCAATCCGCTGTGGTACGCCGGATCGTTCGCGATCGGCGTCGTCGCCGGACTCGCCGGCGACCGGGTGAACCTGGGCTTCGTCGTCGAGACCGAGCGGCAGGTCGAGGAGCACCTGACCGGCCACCTGGATTCGCTGCCGCCCGCGGACGCGAAGAGCCGCGCGATCGTCGACACGATGCGCGACGACGAGGCGCGGCACGGCGCCATGGCGCAGGCCGCGGGCGCCGTCGAGCTGCCGCGACCGGTGCGCGACGTGATGCGGGCGGCCGCCGGTGTGATGAAGGCGGTCGCGTACCGGGTGTAGCGCCGAGCGCTCAGCGCTCGGCGCTGGACGCCCGGCGACGTCCTCTCACTCCAGCAGCAGGCCGCCCTGCGCCCGCGCGCGCCACGCGCGCAGCGCCTGGAGCCGCGCCTCGCGGATCGCGCGCTCGATTCCTGCGGCGGGCGCCGTGCGCGCGATCGCGCCGGCGTCGACGCTGCGAACCACCTCGAGCGCGCGCGCGAGCCACTCGCCGGGACGGTCGCCGCCGCCGGCGTGGCCCGGCCGCGAATTGCGGTCCGCCTCGCACGCCTGTCGCAGCACGGCCAGCCGCCCCGGCCGCCTCAGCGCGTCGGCCGCGAGCAGCAGGTCGAGCAGCGTCGACGGGCGCAGTTCCTCCGCATGCGCGACGTCGGTGTGATGCCGCGCGACCAGGCGCGCGGCATCGCGGCAATCGACCGGCACGCGCAGCCGCGCCGACAGGCGCTCCGCGAGCCTCGCGCTTCGCGCCTGGTGCCCGACGTGCCGCGGCCACGCCTCGCGCGGCGTCGCCCCCTTGCCGAGGTCGTGGCCGAGCACCGCGTAGCGCACGGCGAGCTCGAACCCGCGATCCGCCGCATAGTCGAGCGCCTGCGACAGGTGGACGCCCGCGTCGACCTCGGCGTGCGGTCCGGGCGGCTGGGGCACGCCGTAGAGCGCGTCGACCTCGGGCAGCAGCGCCGCGAGCGCGCCGCACTCGCGCAGCACGGCCAGCATGCGCGACGGGCGCGGCTCCATGAGACCGCGCGCGAGCTCCTGCCAGACGCGCTCGGGCGCGAGCGTCGCGAGCTCGCCCGAGCGCACGATGGCGCGCATCATCCCCTCGGTCTCGGGCGCGACGGCGAAGCCGAAGCGCGCGGCGAACCGGGCAACCCGCAGCACCCGCAGCGGATCCTCGGCGAACGCGGGCGACACGTGGCGCAGGATGCCGGCCTCGAGGTCGCGCGCGCCCCCGTACGGATCGATCAGAGCGCCCCGCTCGTCGCGCGCCATCGCGTTGATCGTGAGGTCGCGGCGCGCGAGGTCCTGCTCGAGCGTCACGTCGGGCGACGCGAAGAACTCGAAGCCGCGGTAGCCGGTGCCGTGCTTGCGCTCGGTGCGCGCGAGCGCGTACTCCTCGCGCGTTTCCGGATGCAGGAACACCGGGAAGTCGCGGCCGACCGGCCGGAATCCCGACGCGATCATCGTTTCGGGCGTCGCGCCCACGACGACCCAGTCGCGGTCCGCCCGCGGCCGGCCCAGGAGCTCGTCGCGGACCGAGCCGCCCACGCGATAGGTGTGCACCGGCTGCGGGAGGGGTCGCGCCATCGCTGCGATGCGCCGCCGGCGCGCGACGCGCGGGCTAGCGCCCCGCCGAGGCGCGCACCGTGTCGTAGCGGTCGTGTCTCGCTTCCGGCGCCAGCCAGGAGGGCGCGATCGCCTCGAGCGCCACGGGCTCGACGCCGAACACCGGCGGAAACGCGCAGCCGCAGACGCTGTCCCTCGACATCGACGCGAGGTTGTCGCGGGTCATGAGCCTGCCGGGCAGGTGCTCGAGCGCGAACGCCTGCATCGTCGCGAGCGCCCCGCGCAGCGGGACGATCGGCCGGACGGCGCCCGCGGTCTCGGACGCGTAGCGCACCAGCTCGCGCAGCGTGTAGACCTTCGGCCCGCACAGGTCGTAGCGCTGGCCCTCGGTCGCCGGAAGGTCGAGCGAGCGGGCGAACGCCGCCGCGACGTCGCCGACGTGCACCGGCTGGAACCGCGCGTCGGGGCACGCGAGCGCGATCACCGGCAGCGCCCGCGCGAGGCGCGCGAAGAGCGCGAGGAAGCTGTCGCCCGCGCCGAAGATCACGCTCGGGCGGAAGATCGTCCAGGCGAGCCCGGACGCGGCGACCGCCGCCTCCGCCTCGCCTTTCGACGCGAGGTAGCGCGACGGCCCCGCCGGATCGGCGTTGAGCGCGCTCATGTGGACGAGCCGCCGCACGCCGCCGGCGCGGCACGCCGCGACCACGTTGCGCGCGAGCTCCGCGTGCACGCGCGCGAACGTGTTGCGTCCCGACTCGTGGAGGATGCCCACGAGGTTCACGACCGCGCCGGCGCCGCGCACGAGCGAGGCGAGCGCCGCCGGATCGTGCACGTCCGCCTCGACGACGTCGACGGTGGGCAGCAGGATCAGGTGGCGCGCGGGCTCGCGGCGCCGGACCGGCACGACGACCGACCGGCCGTCCGCCGCGAGGCGCGCGACGAGCGCGCTCCCGACGAACCCGCTGCCGCCCAGCACGACGATCGCGCCGCCGCCGGGCCGTCCCAAGGCGGCGCCGGCCCCCTGGGGGGAGCGTCGGGGGAGCGCGCGCAGCCGGCGTCGGGAGCGTCGGGGGATCGCGCCGCCGCCGGGCCGTCCCAAGGCGGCGCCGGCCCCCTGGGGGGAGGCTCGCGAAGCGAGCTTCGGGGGGATCTCTCCGCCGCCGGGCCGTCCCAAGGCGGCGCCGGCCCCCTGGGGGGAGGCTCGCGAAGCGAGCGTCGGGGGCGTCGTCACGGCGCGCATCGTCAATCCTTCGCCGCCAGCGGGCCGGCCGGGACGCGCGGGCCGACGGTCCCGAGCCGCTGCCGTACGTCGGTCGACGGGTCGCCGAGCGCGTGCGCGTAGTAGACCGAGTTGGCGAGCACCTTCTTCACGTAGTCCCGCGTCTCGTTGAACGGAATCGTCTCGACCCAGATCGCGCCTTCGAGCGGCTCGGCGGGTCGCCACGCCTGCGCTCGGCCCGGGCCGGCATTATACGCAGCGGCTGCGAGCGCAGGCGATCCGTCGAGGCGGTCGAGCCAGTACTTGAAGTAGAAGGCGCCGAACTGCGTGTTGACGTCCAGGTCGTTGATGCGCGAGGGCTTGTAGTCGCCGCGGCCCGACTGCTTCGCGACCCAGCGCGCGGTGGCCGGCATCAGCTGCATCAGGCCGACGGCGCCGGCCGACGAGACGATCTCGGGCACGAAGCGCGACTCCTGGCGCGCGATGCCGAGGAGCAGCGCCTCCTCGACCGCGTTGTCGCGCGCGGCGGCCGAGAACTGCTCGCGCCACGGCATCGGGTAGCGGAGCGCGTAGTCGTGGCGCTCGCGCGTCCGGTTCGCCGTGTTGATCGAGCGGTCGTGCAGGCCGCGGCCCGCCGCGTAGATCGACGCCTGGTTGAGCGCGTCGTCGTCGAAGCCGCGCACGACCGCCTGCCACTCGCGCAGCGAGTCGGACCGCATGCCGAGCTCGGCGAGCTTCACGACGCGCGCGACGTCGTCGCGCGCGCCGAAGCGCGCCTGCCAGGCGGGATCGGGGACGGTCGGCGCGCTCTTCGGGTCGACGCACGAGCCGAGCGCCTCGGCCGCGAGCAGCCCGTAGTAGTCGTGCTCCGCCGCGAGCGCGGCGAACGTCGCGCGCGCCTCGTCCTCTCGGCCGGCCGCCATCGCGGCCCGCGCGCGCCAGAAGCGCCACGCCGGCTCCTCGGCCTGCGCGCGCGGCATCGCGTCGATCGCGGCGCCGACGTCGCCCCACGAGCGCGCACGGAGCGCCGCCCGCGCGCGCCACGCGTGCATGTCGGCGGTCATCGTCGCGGGCAGCGGCTCGCGCCACGCGTCGTTCGCCCACGGCGCGAGCTGGCGCGACGCGTGGTAGGCGAGGCGCGCGTTGCCCCACGCGCGCTCGGACGCCGACAGCTTGCCGCGCCACTTGAGCCACCCTTCGCGCGCGCCGTCGGGGTCGCTCCTCGCGGCCCGCTCGAGCGCGTAGAGAGCGAGCTCGTGCCCGTCGCGGTAGCTCCAGCGGAAGCCGCCCTGCAGGAGTCGCGTCGGGGGGCGCTCGTCGACGTGCTGGAACGATCGTGCCGGGATGCGCTCCGCGGTCGGCAGGTCGCCCGCGATCTGCTGCGCGAGCCGGAAGCTGCCCGCCTCCATCGCCAGGCGGTATCGTGCCCAGCGGTCGTCGTTCGAGAGCGATCCGCGCGCGACGAGCGCGGCGAACAGGGGCTCGCAGGCGTCGGGCGTGGACTGGCCCGAGAACCACAGCGGCTTCGCCGCGGCGAGCGCCGCGTCGCCCTCCCGCTGGCGCGCCGCCTGGACCGCGTAGCACTGGATCTCGACGTCGTCGTAGCCGCCGGTCCCGTAGGCGGCGGCGAAGCGCGCCCAGTCGCCCCGCTTGCCCAGCGACTTGAGCCAATCGGCCTGCAGCCGATCGGCCAGCGGCGTCGACGCGTAGCGCGCGAGGAACGCGCGCACCGCCTCGGGATCGGCGGTGTCGATGCCGAGCTTGAAGCGCCAGTAGGCGACGTAGGGCTCGAGCAGGTGTCCCGACGCGCGCGGCGCGATCGCCTCGAGCTTCGCCCGGTCGCCCCGGTCGAACGCCGCCTTCGCCGCGAGGATGTCCGCGTCGGTCCCCTGCGCGGCGGCGGACAGAGCGTGCGCCAGCGCGAGCGCGGCCATCGAAGGTAGGGCTTTCACGGAAGCGTATTTTCGTCGTTGGACGCCCCCCCGACAACCGGGGCCGATGCCCTTGGGACAACGTCCGGCGCCGCCGGTTCGACGACGCGGGCGGCGATTGCTAGAATCGGTGCGCCGCGCCCGGCCGCGGGCCGACGCCGACCGAGGGAGCGGCTTCCGATGGCACAACGCAAGAGCGCCGCGCCGCTGGTCGGCGTCGTGATGGGCAGCGAGAGCGACTGGGACACGCTGAAGCACGCGGCGGCCCAGCTCGACGCGTTCGGCGTCCCCTACGAGGCGCGCGTCCTGTCGGCGCACCGGATGCCCGACGACATGTTCGAGTACGCGGAGGATGCGCAGACGCGCGGGCTCCGCTGCATCGTCGCCGGGGCCGGCGGCGCCGCCCACCTGCCCGGCATGCTCGCCTCGAAGACGACGGTGCCGGTGCTCGGCGTCCCGGTGCCGTCGAAGTACCTGCGCGGCGAGGATTCGCTCCTGTCGATCGTGCAGATGCCCAAGGGCATCCCTGTCGCGACGTTCGCGATCGGCGAGGCGGGCGCGGCCAACGCCGCGCTGTTCGCGGTGGCGATGCTCGCGGCCACCGACCCGGCGATCGCGCGCAAGCTCGCCGCGTTCCGCGTCAAGCAGACGACGGCTGCCCGCGCAATGCGCGTGCCGCCCGAGCCGAAGCCCTCCTGACCGCTCGCGGAGCCGGCCGCGGGCCTCGCGCGCCTCGCGCAAGCACATGAAGGCCATTCCTCCCGGATCGTGGCTGGGACTGCTGGGCAGACCCGCGTTCGTCACGCGGCGAGGAGCCCCGAGGCGAATCGCGCGCGATTCGACGCGGGGATCGACGCCAGGACGAATCGCGGGCGCCGCCCACACGGTGACCGCAGGCCGAAGCGCATGAACGCGATTCCTCCCGGATCGTGGCTGGGACTGCTGGGCAGACCCGCGTTCGTCACGCGGCGAGGGGCCCCGAGGCGAATCGCACGCGATTCGACTCGGGGATCGACGCCAGGACGAATCGCGGGCGCCGCCCACACGGTGACCGCAGGCCGAAGCGCATGAACGCGATTCCTCCCGGATCGTGGCTGGGACTGCTGGGCGGCGGCCAGCTCGGGCGCATGTTCTGCATGGCGGCGCAGAGCCTCGGCTACCGCGTCGCCGTCCTCGACCCGGCCGCGGACGGCCCGGCGGCGAGCGTGGCGGACCGCCACATCCACGCCGACTACCTGGACGCGGCGGGGCTCGCGCGGCTGGCGGCGCTGGTATCGGCCGCCACGACCGAGTTCGAGAACGTGCCCGCGGCCGCGCTCGACTTCCTCGCGGCCTCCGCGCGGGTGACGCCCTCCGCCGCGAGCGTCGCGATCGCGCAGGACCGGATCAGCGAGAAGACGTTCCTCGCCGGGCACGGTTTCGCCGTGGGACCCCACGCGATCCTGCGCAGCGCCGACGAGGCGGCGCACGCCGATCCGGCCCTCGCGCCGGGCATCGTCAAGAGCGCGCGACTGGGCTACGACGGCAAGGGGCAGGTGCGCATCGCGACCCCAGCCGAGGTTCCGGCCGCCTTCGCGCGGCTGGGCGGCGTGCCCTGCGTGCTCGAGCGCTTCCTCGACCTCGCCTGCGAGGTGTCCGTCGTCGTGGCGCGCGACGACACGGGCGCCACGGTCACCTGGCCGGTCGCGGAGAACCGTCACCGCGACGGCATCCTCGACGTCTCGATCGCGCCGGCGCGCGTCGACGCGGGCCTCGCGGAGCGGGCGCGCGAGGTGGCGACGCGCGTCGCGGGCGCGCTCGACTACCGCGGCGTGCTGTGCGTCGAGATGTTCGTCACGCGCCCGGGCGAGCTCGTCGTCAACGAGATGGCGCCGCGGCCGCACAACAGCGGCCACTACACGATCGACGCGTGCGCGACCTCGCAGTTCGAGCAGCAGGCACGCGTGCTCGCCGGCCTGCCGCTCGGCGACACGGTCCAGCACACGCCGGCGGTCATGGTGAACCTGCTGGGCGACGTCTGGTTCGACGGCCCCGAAGCGGTCGCGCCGCGCGACCCGGACTGGGCGCGCGTCCTCGCGCACCCGCTCGCGAAGCTCCACCTGTACGGCAAGCACGAGGCGCGGCGCGGCCGCAAGATGGGGCACGTCACCTGCCTCGGCGCGACGCTCGCCGACGCGATCGCCACGGCGCGCGCGGTCAAGCGCGAGCTGGGCATCCCCGGCGCGGACGAGCTCACGGCGTGAGCGACGCAATCCCTCCCGCCGACGCCCCGCCTCTGGCGGGCGTGCGCGTCCTCGACCTGACGCGCCTGTTGCCCGGCCCGGTCTGCACGATGCACCTCGCGGACCTCGGCGCCGACGTCGTCAAGGTCGAGGACACCGGAGCGGGCGACTATGCGCGCACGCTGGGCGCGAAGCCGGGCGCGACGAGCGCGTTCTTCCGGATGGTGAACCGCAACAAGCGGTCGGTCGCGCTGAACCTCAAGAAGGCGGACGGGAGCGACGCGTTCGCCGCCCTCCTCCGCCGGGCCGACGTGCTCGTCGAGAGCTTCCGCCCGGGCGTGCTCGACGCGCTGGGCTTCGGCTGCGAGCGCGTCCGGCGCGACTGGCCGTCGATCGTCTACGCGTCGATCACCGGTTACGGCCAGACCGGCCCGCGCGCGATGGCGGCCGGGCACGACATCAACTACCTGGGATACGCGGGCGTCCTCGACCAGACCGGCACGCGCGGCGGACCACCCGCTCTCTCGAACCTGCAGATCGCGGACCTCCTGGGCGGCGCGATGACCGCCGCGGTCGCGATCCTCGCGGCGCTCGTCGGCGCGCGCGCGACCGGGCGCGGCCGCCGCGTCGACGTCGCGATGGCCGACGGCTCGCTCGCGCACAACATCTTCGCGCTGCACGCGCTCGAGCAGCAGGGGCGCACCGCGCCGCGCGGCGAGGACCTGCTCACCGGCGGCGTCCCCTGCTACGGCGTCTACCCGACCAAGGACGGCCGCTGGCTCGCGGTCGGCGCGCTCGAGGAGAAGTTCTGGCGCGAGGTGTGCGCGACGATCGAGCGGCCCGACCTCGTCGCGGGCGGGCTCGCGACCGGCGCCGATGGCGCGCGCGTGCGCGCGGAGCTCGAGGCGGTGTTCGGCGCGCGCACGCAGGCCGAGTGGATCGAACGGTTCGCGGGCGTCGATGCCTGCGTCACGCCGGTCCTGACGCTGCGCGAGGCGATCGACGACGAGCAGTTCGCCGCACGCGGCATGGTCGTGAAGGGCACGGACGGCGCGCGCTCGTACGCGCCGCCCTGGAAGCTCTCCGGCCACGATTTCCGCGTCGAGCGCGAGGCGCCCGCGCAAGGACAGCACACCTGGGAGCTCCTGCGAGAGGCGGGCTACAGCCCTTCCTCGATCCGAGGACTGATCCGGCACGGCTTCGCGGCGGGACCCGTCCCCGCCGACGAGCGCTGAGCGCGATCCCGCGTCAGCTCGCCGTGCCGACGATCCTCGTCTTCCGCTTCGCCGAAGCACCCTTCGGCGGCCGCGCGTCGCGGGAGGCGCCGACCGGCAGCGACGCGACGCGCGCGTACTCGGGATCCTCGTAGCGGCAGCCCGCGAGCACGTAGTCGGCCGCCATCGCGGTCGCGTCGAATCCCCAGAACAGCTCGTCGCCGATCGCCAGCGTCGGCACGCCGAACACGCCGCGCGCGATCGCCTCGTCGGTGTTGCGCCGAAGCGCCTCCTTGATCTCGGGCGAGGCGATGCGCGCATCGGCGTCGTGGGCGCCGAGGTCGTGCGTGAGCTCCGCCCACTCGATCGGCAGGTCCGGCAGGCGACCGTCGCGCCAGACGAAGCGGAAGATCCGGTGAACGGCGTCCGGCGCGCAGTCGCAGGCGATCGCGAGGCGCAACAGCGGCAGCGGGTTGAACGGGTGCTCGTGCGGGAACTTGATCGGGATGCCGAGCCTGCGCGCCTGCCAGACGACGAACCGGTAGGTGAACGCGCGCTTGCCCGGGATCTCGGCCGGCCCCTTCTGGCCGTTCGCGTTCAGGATCCCGGCGAACAGCACCGGGCGGTAGCGGATCGACACGCGGGGCGGCAGCGACGCCAGGCGCTCGCTCTGAAGGTACGCGAACGGCGAGACGAAGTCGAAGTACCAGTCGACGATCATCGGTCGGGGTTCCGACCGCTCACCGCGAGCCGGCGTCCTCGGGAGCCGCCGCGGCGCCCTCCGCGAACGCCGCCCGGCGCGCGGGCAGGCTCGCCACGATCGCGCGGCGTGCGTCGTCGTCGAGCGAGATCCAGCTCGCGATCTCGTCGAGCGTGCGCAGGCACCCGCGGCAGAGGCCCGACGCGGGGTCCATCACGCAGACCGATACGCACGGCGATGCGACCCCCGGACCGCCCCGCCCGCGCGCCCCGGTCGTCACGCCGCCTCCTTCGCGTCGAGCGCCTTCGCGGCGCGCGACGACGTCGGCCGGCCGAGGAAGCCGGAGATCGTGCGCCCCGCCGCCCGGAGCTTCGCGAGGTCGACACCGGTCTCGATGCCGAGCCCATGCAGCAGGTAGACGACGTCCTCGGTCGCGACGTTGCCGGTCGCGCCCTTCGCGTACGGGCAGCCGCCCAGCCCCGCGACGCTCGCGTCGAACGTCGCGATGCCGAGCTCGAGGCTCGCGTAGACGTTCGCGAGCGCCATGCCGTAGGTGTCGTGGAAGTGGCCGCTGACCTCCCCGATCGGGAACACCGCGAGCGCCGCCTCCATCGCGCGCTGCGTCGCGCCCGGCGTGCCGACGCCGATCGTGTCGGCCACGCCGACGTGCTGCACGCCGATGTCGCGCATCAGCCTCGCGACGTAGCCGACCGCCTCGGGCTTCACCTCGCCCTGGTAGGGACAGCCCAGGCAGCACGAGATCGCGCCGCGCAGGCGCATTCCGGCATCGAGCGCCGCGCGCGCGACCGGGCCGAAGCGCTCGATCGACTCGGCGATCGAGCAGTTGATGTTCCTCTGCGAGAACGCCTCGCTCGCGGCCCCGAACACGACGACCTCGTCCGCCTTCGCGGCGAGCGCGCCCTCGAAGCCCTTCATGTTCGGCGTCAGCACCGCGTAGGTGACGCCGGCGCGCCGGCGGATGCGCGCCATCACCTCGGCGGCGTCCGCCATCTGCGGGACCCACTTCGGCGAGACGAAGCTCGTCGCCTCGATCGACGGCAGGCCTGCGTCCCCGAGCGCCTCGATCAGCGCCACCTTGACGTCGGTCGGAACGACGCCCTTCTCGTTCTGCAGCCCGTCGCGCGGGCCGACGTCGACGAGGCGGACGCGCTTCGGAAGGCCGGGACGCGCGGGCATGGGTCAGTATCCTTTCGAGCGGTCGACGACGCCGGACACCGGCAGCCCGCGCTCCAGCGCACGGAGCTTCGAGGCGACCTGCGCGGCCGACTCCCCGACGAGCGTCACCGCGGAAACGTGCGGCGTGATCGTGATGCCGGGATGATGCCAGAACGGGTGCGAGGGGGGCAGCGGCTCGTCGCGGAACACGTCGAGCGTCGCGTGGCCGAGGTGGCCGCGGTCGAGCGCGGCGACGAGGTCCGCCTCGACGATCAGGTCGCCCCGGCCGAGGTTCACGACGTGCGCGCCCGCGGGCAGCGCCGCGAACGCGGCGGCGTCGAGGAGGCCGCGGGTCTCCGGCGTCGAGGGCAGGAGCGCGATCGCCATGCGCGAGCGCGCGAGGAACGGAACGAACGCCGGCGCGCCGGCGAACGACTCCGCGCCGTCGATCGCGTGCGGCGAGCGGCTCCAGGTGGCGAGCGGGAAGCCGAAGGGTGCGAGCGCGCGTACGACGGCCTGTGCGAGCACGCCGGCGCCCAGGATGCCCACGCCGAACGTGCGCCTGTCGCGCCGCTCGAGCGGCGACCACCGGCCCTCGCGCTGCGCGCGTGCGTAGCGGTCGGCGTCGCGGAACTCGCGGAGCACCGCGAGCACCGCGTACTCGGCCATCTGGGCGGCCATGCCGGCGTCCTCGAGCCGGATCACCGGGACGTCGCGCGGCAGCGTGTCGATCGCGAGCAGCGCGTCGACGCCGGCGCCCAGGTTGAAGATCCCGCGGCGCACGCGCACGCGGCGGAAGACCTCGGCCGGCGGCTTCCAGACCAGCGCGTAGTCGACTTCCGCGGGCACGGCGTCCGGCCACCGATGCAGCGCCGCGTCCGGCAGCAGCGACGCGAACGACGCGTGCCAGCGGTCGGCGCGCTCCGGCCGCTCGGCGACGGCGAGCAGCACGTTCACGCCGGCGGCAGGTCCTCGAGGTCGACCAGGTCCGCGCCCTCGGGCACGCGGTCGCCGACCGCGAAGTTGACCGCGGTCACGACGCCGGGCGCCGGCGCCACGATCGTGTGCTCCATCTTCATCGCCTCGAGCACGATCAGCGGCGCGCCGCGCGCGACGCGGTCGCCGACCTTCACCTGCACGGCGACGACGGTGCCCGACATCGGCGCGGTCATGTGGCCGGCGTGCGGCGCCTCCTCGCCGGCGTGCGCGAGCGGGTCGAGGTAGCGCAGCCGGCGGCGGACGCCCGGCGCGAACACGAGCCGGTCCTCGCCCAGGCGAACGACCTTCGCGTCGAGCCGCTGCGAGCCGACGTCGAGCCGCCAGCGGTCGCCCGCGCGCGAGGCGCGCACCGCGATCCGCCTGCCTTCGATCTCGGCGGACAGCGCGTCGAGCGGGCCCGAGAGCCGCACCTCGCCGCGCTCGTCGCCGTCCAGGTAGGCGAACCCCGCCGCGTGGCGCGACGAGAGCGGCCACCACGCGTCCGTCGCGAGCCACGGCGAGTACGGGTCCGCGGTCGCGCGCGCAGGCGGCAGCGCGCCGGCCTGCGCCGCGGCGAGCTCGTCGACCGCGGCGGCGACGAGCGCGATCGCCGGCGTGCGTCCCGGCGACGGGAAGAGCGCCGCGTGGTGCTTCTCGATCAAGCCCGTGTCGAGCCGGCCCGACGCGAACGCCTCGTGCGCGACCGTGCGCTCGAGGAACGCGATGTTCGTCGCGACGCCGGCCACCTCGCACTCGGCGAGCGCGGCGAGCAGCGTCGCGCGCGCGCGTTCGCGGTCCTCGCCCCAGACGACGAGCTTCGCGAGCATCGGGTCGTACCAGGGCGAGACCTCGTCGCCGGCCGCGAAGCCGGTGTCGACGCGCACGCGCGGGCCGGGCTCCGGGATGCGCCAGTGCTCGATCCGGCCGATCGACGGCAGGAAGCCGCGGTCGGGATCCTCCGCGTAGAGGCGCGCCTCGATCGCGTGGCCGCGGATCGCGAGCTCGCCCTGCGAGAGCGGCAGGTGCTCGCCGGACGCGACGCGGAGCTGCCACTCGACCAGGTCCTGCCCGGTGATCATCTCGGTCACCGGGTGCTCGACCTGCAGCCGCGTGTTCATCTCCATGAAGTAGAACGTGCCGTCCTGCTCCGCGATGAACTCGACGGTGCCGGCGCCGACGTAGCCGATCGCCTTCGCCGCGGCGACCGCGGCCTCGCCCATCGCGCGGCGCCGCTCGGCCGTCATGCCGGGCGCGGGCGCCTCCTCGAGCACCTTCTGGTGGCGCCGCTGCACCGAGCAGTCGCGCTCGAACAGCGAGACGACGCGGCCGTGCGTGTCGCCGAACACCTGGATCTCGATGTGGCGCGGCGAGGTCAGGTATTTCTCGATCAGCACGCGGTCGTCGCCGAACCCGGCCTGCGCCTCGCGCCGCGCGGAGGCGAGCGCGCCGTCGAACTCGGCGGCGGAGCGCACGATCTTCATGCCCTTGCCGCCGCCGCCCGCGGTCGCCTTGATCAGCACCGGGAAGCCGATGCGCGCGGCCTCCCTCGCGAGCAGCGCCGGGTCCTGGTCGTCGCCGTGGTAGCCCGGCACGAGGGGCACGCCCGCGTCGCCCATGATCGCCTTCGCGGCGGATTTCGACCCCATCGCCGCGATCGCGGAGGGCGGCGGCCCGATGAACACGACGCCGGCTTCGGCGCAGGCCCGCGCGAACGCCTCGTTCTCGGACAGGAAACCGTAGCCCGGGTGGATCGCCTGCGCGCCGCAGGCGCGCGCGACCTCGAGGATGCGCGCGCCGTTCAGGTAGCTCTCGCGCGGCGGCGGCGGCCCGAGCCGGTACGCCTCGTCGCAGGCGGCGACGTGCGCGGCGTTCGCGTCGGCGTCGGAGTAGACCGCCACCGACGCGATGCCCAGGCGCCGCGCGGTGCGCGCGACGCGGCAGGCGATCTCGCCGCGGTTCGCGATCAGGATCTTCGTGAACACGTCAGGCCTTTCGCTCGAGGTCGCCGACGCCGCCCGTCATGCTGCCGCGGACGCCTCCCAGGCCCGCGACCCGGTCGAACAGCCGCCGCACGAACCGGAAGAGCTTCGGCACGAGCCACGCCATCGCGAGCACGAGGACGAGCAGCACGGCAAGCGCCGCATAGGGATGCGCCCACGCCAGCCAGAGGACGACGCCGACCGCGAGGTCCTCGCCGAACGACGCCGCCCAGTTCGAGAACGGCTCGGGCGACGTGTTGATCGCCATCCGCGCGCCCGCCTTGGTCAGGTGGCTGCCCGCGGCGAGCGTTCCGCCGAGGATCGCGGCCGCGAGCGCCGACGCCGCGGAGCCGTCGCCGAACACGCTCGCGGCGAGCGCGGCGCCGGCCGGGATCCGCACGAACGTCTGCACGGCGTCCCACACGGTGTCGACGCCCGGGACCTTGTCGGCGAGGAACTCGACGACGAACATGAAGCCCGACGCGGCGAGCACGAACGGGTGGGTGAGGACGCCGAGGCCTCCCGGGAGCGGCATCCAGCCCAGGTAGCCCAGCCCGCCGACGATGAAGAGCACCGCGTAGAGCCGGACGCCCGAGGCCCAGCCCAGCGCCGCGGCCATCGCGACGAGCTGCCAGACGTCGAACGTCGCGTCGGCGGGCATCTCAGCGGCTGCGCTTCGCGGGCCGCAGCGAGGGCGGCACCCACGCGGGCGAGCGCTTCGCGAGGAACGCGGCGACGCCTTCGCGCGCCTCGTCGGAGGCGCGCACCGTCGCGATCCGCTCGGCGGTGTCCGCGATCACCTCCGCGTCGATCGGGCGGCCCGCGATCGCGCGGACGAGCGCCTTCGCCTCGCGCTGCGCGTTCGGCCCCGCGACGAGCAGCGCGCCCAGGAGCTCGTTCACGCGGCTGTCGAGCTCGAGCGGGTGCACGATGTCGTTCAGGAGGCCGATCCGGTAGGCCTCGGCCGCATCGAAGCGCTCGGCGGTCAGGAAGTACCGCCGCGCGTGGCGCGCGCCGATCGCGGCCACGACGTACGGGCCGATCGTCGCGGGAACGAGGCCGAGCTTCGCCTCGGAGAGCGCGAAGGCCGCGTCGTTCGCGCCGATCGCGACGTCGCAGCACGCGATCAGGCCGACGCCGCCGCCGTAGGCGGGCCCGTGCACGCGCGCGACCGTCGGCTTCGGACACTGGGCGATCGTCGACAGCATCGCGGCGAGCGCGTTCGCGTCGGCGAGGTTCTCGTCGCGGCCGTAGCCCGCCATCCGGCGCATCCAGTCGAGGTCGGCGCCGGCGCAGAAGCTCGCTCCGGCGCCGTGCAGCAGGACCGCGCGGACCGAGGCATCCTCGCCCGCCTCGCGCACGGCCGCCGTGAGCTCCGCGATCAGCGTCTCGTTGAACGCGTTGTGCACCGCGGGCCGGTTCAGCCCGATCAGCGCGACGCCCTCGCGGCGCACGACCTCGATCGTCTCGTGCGCGCCCGGGGGCGCCACCGCGCCGGCGGCCTTCTTCCTCGCCATGGTCGTCCCTACATCCTGAACACGCCGAACCGCGTCGGCGGGATCGGCCGGTTGAGCGAGGCCGAGATCGCGAGCGCGAGGACGCGCCGCGTGTCGGCCGGGTCGATCACGCCGTCGTCCCACAGCCGGGCGCTCGCGTAGTACGGATGGCCTTCGCGGTCGTACTGCGCGCGGATCGGCGCCTTGAACGCCTCCTCCTCGTCGGCGCTCCAGCTTCCACCCTTCGCCTCGATCGTATCGCGCCGGATCGTAGCGAGCACCGTCGCCGCCTGCTCGCCGCCCATGACCGAGATGCGCGCGTTCGGCCACATCCAGAGGAACCGCGGCGAGTACGCGCGCCCGCACATCCCGTAGTTCCCGGCGCCGTAGCTGCCGCCGATGATCACGGTGAACTTCGGCACCTGCGCGCAGGACACGGCGGTCACCATCTTCGCGCCGTCCTTCGCGATCCCGCCGGTCTCGTACCTGCGCCCGACCATGAAGCCGGTGACGTTCTGCAGGAACACGAGCGGCACGCCGCGCTGGCAGCACAGCTCGACGAAGTGCGCGCCCTTCTGCGCGGACTCGCCGTAGAGCACGCCGTTGTTCGCGACGATGCCGACCGGGTAGCCCCACAGGCGCGCGAAGCCGGTCACGAGCGTCGTGCCGTAGCGCGCCTTGAACTCGTCGAGCTCGCTGCCGTCGACGACGCGCGCGATCACCTCGCGGACGTCGTAGGGCTTGCGGATGTCCGCGTTGATGACCCCGTAGAGCTCGTCGGCCGGGTAGAGCGGCTCCCTCGGCGCGACGACCTCGACGCCGGCGCGGCGCGGCGGCTCGAGCTTCGCGACGATCGAGCGGACGATCGCGAGCGCGTGGTGGTCGTTGAGCGCGTAGTGGTCGGCGACGCCCGAGATGCGCGTGTGCACGTCGGCGCCGCCGAGCTCCTCGGCGCTGACGATCTCGCCGGTCGCCGCCTTCACGAGCGGCGGCCCGCCCAGGAAGATCGTCCCCTGCTCGCGCACGATGATCGACTCGTCGGCCATCGCGGGAACGTAGGCGCCGCCCGCCGTGCAGGAGCCCATCACGGCGGCGATCTGCGCGATGCCCTCGGACGACATCGTCGCCTGGTTGTAGAAGATCCGTCCGAAGTGGTCGCGATCCGGGAACACGTCGACCTGGTTGGGCAGGTTCGCCCCTCCGGAGTCGACGAGGTAGATGCACGGGAGCCGGTTCTCGCGCGCGATCTCCTGCGCGCGCACGTGCTTCTTCACCGTCAGCGGGAAATAGGTGCCGCCCTTGACGGTCGCGTCGTTGCAGACGATCACGCACTCGCGCCCCGCGACGCGGCCGATGCCGGTCACGATCCCGGCCGACGAGATCGTCCCGTCGTACATGCCGTACGCGGCCAGCGGCGAGAACTCGAGGAACGGGCTGCCCGGGTCGACCAGCGCGCGGACGCGCTCGCGCGGAAGCAGCTTGCCGCGGGCGACGTGCTTCGCGCACGCGGCCTCGCCGCCTCCCTCCTCGGCCTCGGCGACCTTCGCGCGGAGGTCGGCGACGAGCGCGCCCATCGCCTCGCGGTTCTGCGCGAAGACGGGGTCGCGCGGGTCGAGCCGGCTTTCGAGGACGGGCATGGTTAGGTCGACGAGGGGCGCGGGTGGCCGGGCATCAGCGCGTACGGGGGCTTCCACCGCGGCTGCGACCGGATCCGCGCGAGCCAGGCGCCGATCGCGGGGAATTCGTCCCAGTCTACCCCGATCTCGTCATCGAAGAACAGGTAGCCGCAGATCGACAGGTCGGCGATCGTGAGGCGGTCGCCGACCACGTAGCGGCGGCCGGCGAGGTGGGCGTCCAGCACCGACCACGCGGCGCGCGCGCGCCGGCCGAACTCGGCCATCGCGCCGGGATCGGCGTCCTTCGCGAACGCCCGCATGAACCGGTAGGTCGCCGTGTAGCTCGTGAGCTTGTGGTTGTCCCACAGGAGCCAGCGCAGGATCTCGCGCCGCTCGTCGTCGTCGCGCGCGCCGTAACGGCGAAGCGTGCCCGCCAGGTAGTCGAGGATCACGCCGGACTGCGAGAGCGTGCGACCGCGGTGCTCGAGCACCGGGACTTCGCCCATCACGTTGATCGCGCGGTACGCGGGCGACCTCGTCTCGCCGCCGAAGTAGTCGACGAAGCGCGGCGCCCAGTCGGCGCCGGCGAGCTCGAGCGCGAGCGCCGGCTTGTAGGCGTGGCCGGACTGGGCGAAGCAGTGGAGCGTGTACTCGGCCAAGCCTCCTCCTTCAGCGCGGCGGCGCGAGTCGCGTCCACAGCTCGACGAGGTTGCCCGCGGGGTCGCGCAGGTGCGCGACGCGCTGCAGCCAGGTCGGCTGGTCGTGCGGCTCGCGGACGAGCGCGGCGCCGCGGGATTTCGCCTTCGCCGCCATCGCGTCGACGTCGTCGACCTGGAGGCACACGACGACGGCGTCGCCCGCGCGCGGCGCCGGGCGCCCGACGACCGCCCCCATCGTCGCCTCCCCGACGAGCGCGAGCCGCGCGCCGGCCGTCTCGAACTCGGCGTAGATGCCCGGCACGTCGACGGCGAGCTTAAGCCCCAGCACGTCCCGGTAGAACGCGATGCACCGGGGCAGGTCCGCGGTGACCAGACGCACGTGAGAGACGGCGCGCACGCGGCCTTCCTTCGCCGGCGCGGCGCCCAGGAACCAGTCGATCTGGTCGAAGCGGTCGAGGCCCCAGAACGGCTCGCCGTCGGCGATCACGAACGGCGAGCCGAACACGCCCCGCGCGAGGCCGGTCTCGACCTCGCGCTTCAGCGCGTCCTTCCACGCCGGATCGTCGACGACCGCGCGCGCGGCCGCCGCGTCGAGCCCGGCCTCTCCGGCGACCGCCGCGGCGACGTCCGGGCTCGAGATGTCGCGCCCGTCGACCCAGTACGCGCGGAAGAGCGCCTTCGCGACGCGCGCCGCCGAGCCCGGATCGCGCGACTTGGCCCACAGGAAGATGCGCGCGGGCGCCTGCGTCGGGATCGGAAACTTCGCCGGGAGCCGGAAGTCCGCGATGCCGTGGAAGCGGGCGCTGCGCTCGAAGTCGCGCCTCGAGTAGTCGCCCTTGAGCGGCACCTCGACGAGCGGCGCGGTGCCGGCGACCTTGAACGCGACGCCCAGCAGCATCGGGCGCCAGTCGACCGGCCGGCCGTGGCGCGCCGCGAGCGCCTCGATCTTCTGCGCCGCGAGGTAGCCGTAGGGCGAGCTGAAGTCGAACCAGAACTCGATCGGTGCACCCACGCTCCCTCCCCTCACCCGG
This sequence comes from Burkholderiales bacterium, assembly GCA_046347845.1. Lineage (GTDB taxonomy): Bacteria > Pseudomonadota > Gammaproteobacteria > Burkholderiales > Casimicrobiaceae > VBCG01. The sequence continues at coordinate 155,257 of JAXMFH010000003.1, forward strand.
CGAGCTGCCTTCCGATGACGAGCCGCTGGATGTCGCTCGTGCCTTCGTAGATCTGGCAGACGCGCACGTCGCGGTAGATGCGCTCGACCGGGAAGTCCGCGACGTAGCCGTAGCCGCCGTGCACCTGGATCGCGGCCGAGCACACGCGCTCGGCCATCTCGGTCGCGTAGAGCTTCGCCATCGACGCCTCCTTGAGGCAGGGCTCGCCGGCGTCGCGCAGCGCGGCCGCGTGCCAGACGAGCTGGCGCGCCGCCTCGATCTCGACCGCCATGTCCGCGAGCCGGAAGTTCACCGCCTGGTGCTCGAAGATCGGCTTGCCGAAGGTCGTGCGCTCGCGCGCGTAGGCGAGCGCGGCCTCGAACGCCGAACGCGCCATGCCGACCGCCTGCGCCGCGATGCCGATCCGCCCGGCCTCGAGGTTCGCGAGCGCGATCCGGTAGCCCTGGCCCTCGTCGCCCAGCCGGTTCGCGGCGGGCACGCGACAGCGCTCGAACACGATCTGCGCGGTGTCGGACGCGCGCTGGCCCATCTTCTCCTCGACGCGGGCGACGACGTAGCCGGGCGTGCCGGTCTCGACGAGGAACGCCGAGATCCCCTTCTTGCCCGCCGCGCGGTCGGTCACGGCGAACACGACGGCGAGGTCCGCGTGCTTGCCGGTCGTGATGAACTGCTTGACGCCGTTCAGCACGTAGCCGTCGCCGTCGCGCTCGGCGCGGGTGGTGATCGCGCCGGCGTCGGAACCGACGTGCGGCTCGGTCAGGCAGAAGCAGCCGAGCTTCTCGCCGCGGGCCAGGGGCACGAGGTGGCGGGCGCGCTGATCGTCGCTGCCGAACGCCGCGATCGGCCCGCAGACGACCGAGTTCTGCACCGAGACGATCGTGCTCGTCGCGCCGTCGCCCGCCGCGATCTCCTCGAGCGCGACCGCGAGCGACACGTAGTCGAGGCCCGCGCCGCCCCAGCGGTCGGGCACGACGACGCCCATCGCCCCGAGCTCGCCCAGCGCGGAGAGCTCCTCGCGCGGGAAGTGGTGCTCGCGATCCCAGCGCGCGGCGTTCGGCGCGAGGCGCTCGCGCGCGAACGCCCGCATCGTGTCGCGGACGAGCGTCTGTTCCTCGTTGAGCAGCATCGTCTCACCCCGTCCGGCCAGGCGCCGCGCGCGTCAGCGGCGGCTCTCGATCACGAGCCGCACCGCCAGCGCGCCGAACACGCCCGCGAGGAGCCGCCTCGACCACACCGCCCAGCGCGACGCGCCGGCGAAGCGGCGCTTCAGGTCCGCGGCCGCGAGCACGCAGAGCGCGTCGCACCCCCCGACGATGGCGATCTGCGTCGCGCCGAGCACGAGCGACTGCGCGAGCACGCCGCCGCGCGCGGGGTCGACGAACTGCGGGAAGAGCGCGAGCTGGAACAGCGCGACCTTCGGGTTGAGCAGGCTCGTCAGCACGCCCGCCCGGAAGAGCGCGCCCGGCGGCGCCGGCGCCGGCGCGGCGGCGCCGGGCAGCGGCTTCGCATCGCGCCAGGTCGTCCACGCGAGCCACGCGAGGTAGGCGGCGCCGGCGTACCGGATCGCGTCGTAGGCGACGGGCACTGCCGCGAGCACCGCGGAGAGCCCGAACGCCGCGGCGAGCACGTGCCCGACGAACCCGGTCGTGGTGCCGGCCAGCGAAACGAGTCCCGCGCGGCGCCCCTGGGCGACCGTCCGGGCGACGAGGTAGACGAGGTTCGGGCCGGGGGTGATCGCGAGCGCGACGCACGCCGCCGCGAACAGGAGCCAGGTGTCGACTGCGATCATCGTTGCCTCCCCGGGGAACCCGGATTCGCGCCGCGCCGGTCAGAGCCGCTCGATCGCGAGCGCCGTCGCCTCGCCGCCGCCGATGCACAGCGACGCGACGCCGCGGCGCTTGCCGTGCTTGCGCAGCGCGCCGAGCAGCGTGACGACGATCCGCGCGCCCGACGCGCCGATCGGGTGGCCGAGCGCGCACGCGCCGCCGTGGACGTTCATGCGGTCGTGCGCGATGCCGTGCTCGCGCATCGCCGCCATCGCGACGACCGCGAACGCCTCGTTCACCTCGTAGAGGTCGACGTCCTTCGCGGTCCACCCCGACTTCGCGTGGACCTTCGCGATCGCGCCCACCGGCGCGGTCGGGAAGTCGCCCGGCGCGGCCGCGTGCACCGCGTGCGCCACGACGACCGCGAGCGGCTTCAGGCCCCGCCGGTCGGCCGTCGAGCGGCGCATCAGCACGAGCGCCGCGGCCCCGTCCGAGATCGAGCTCGAGTTCGCGGCGGTGACGGTGCCGTCCTTGCGGAACGCCGGCTTGAGCAGGGGAATCTTGTCCGGCGCGGCCTTGGCGGGCTGCTCGTCCCTGTCGATCACGACCTCGCCCTTGCGGCCGGCGACCGTCACCGGCGCGATTTCCCACGCGAACGTACCGTCTTCGTTCGCGGCGAGCGCGCGCGACAGCGACGCGAGCGCGTAGCGGTCCTGCTCCTCGCGCGTGAACGAGAACTTCGCCGCGCAGTCCTCGGCGAACGTGCCCATCAGCCGGCCCTTCTCGTACGCGTCCTCGAGGCCGTCGAGGAACATGTGGTCGTAGGCGGTCTGGTGGCCCATGCGGTAGCCGGACCTCGCCTTCGGCAGCAGGTAGGGTGCGTTCGTCATCGACTCCATGCCGCCCGCGACGATCACGTCGTGCGATCCTGCGGCCAGCATGTCGTGCGCGAGGATCGCCGCCTCCATCGCCGAGCCGCACATCTTGTTGACCGTCGTGCACGGAACCGACTGCGGCAGCCCCGCCTTGAGGGCCGCCTGCCGCGCGGGCGCCTGGCCCTGCCCCGCCGGCAGCACGCAGCCCATGATCGCCTTGTCGACGTCGCCCGGCGCGACGCCGGCGCGCTCGACCGCGGCGCGGATCGCCACCGCGCCCAGGTCGCTCGCGGCCAGCGACGCGAAGTCGCCCTGGAAGCCGCCCATCGGCGTGCGGGCGGCGCCGACGATCACGATCGGGTCATTCAGCATACGATGGCTCTCGGATGAAAAACAGGCGATCGATTCGACACGCCGGCGCCTACTTGGTCTCGTTGAACAATTCCCGGCCGATCAACATCCGGCGAATCTCGCTCGTCCCGGCGCCGATCTCGTACAGCTTCGCGTCGCGCCACAGCCGACCGGTGGGGTACTCGTTGATGTAGCCGTTGCCGCCGAGGCACTGGATCGCCTCGCCCGCCATCCAGGTCGCCTTCTCGGCGGCGTACAGGATCGCGCCGGCCGCGTCCTTGCGCGCCGCCGTGCCGGCGTGGCCGCGGTCGAGCGCCTGGGCGACCGCGTAGACGTAGGCGCGCGACGCCTGCATCGTCGTGTACATGTCGGCGAGCTTGCCCTGCATCAGCTGGAACTCGCCGATCGGCTGGCCGAACTGCTGCCGCTCGTGCACGTAGGGGACGACGACGTCCATGCACGCCTGCATGATCCCGAGCGGACCGCCCGCGAGGACCGCGCGCTCGTAGTCGAGGCCGCTCATCAGGATGTTGACGCCGCGGCCCGGCGCGCCGAGCACGTTCTCGTCGGGCACGAAGCAGTCGTCGAACACGAGCTCGCAGGTGTTGCTGCCGCGCATCCCGAGCTTGTCGAGCTTCTGCGCGGTCGAGAACCCCTTCATCCCCTTCTCGATCAGGAACGCGGTGATGCCGCGCGCGCCGGCCTCCGGGTCGCTCTTCGCATAGACGACCAGCGTGTCGGCGTCCGGGCCGTTCGTGATCCACATCTTGCTGCCGGTGAGCGCCCAGCCGCCCGGGCAGCGCGTCGCGCGCGTCCGCATCGAGACGACGTCGGAGCCCGCGCCCGGCTCGCTCATCGCTAGCGCGCCCACGTGCTCGCCCGATACGAGCTTCGGCAGGTACTTGTGCTTCTGCTCGTCGCTGCCGTTGCGCCGGATCTGGTTGACGCACAGGTTCGAGTGCGCGCCGTAGGAGAGGCCCACCGACGCCGAGGCGCGCGAGATCTCCTCCATCGCGACCACGTGCGCGAGGTAGCCCATCGCGGTGCCGCCGTAGTGCTCCTCGACCGTGACGCCCAGGAGCCCGAGGTCGCCCATCTTGCGCCAGAGGTCCATCGGGAACGCGTTGTCGCGGTCGATCGCCGCGGCGCGCGGCGCGATCTCGTCGGCCGCGAACTGCCGCACGGTCTCGCGCAGCATGTCGATCGTCTCGCCGTGGTGGAAGTCGATCGACGGAAGGGTCGTGGTCATGGTCGTCCTCGATTCGGGCGCGGCGCGTCCGGCCGCGTCAGGCGTCGTCCTTGCCGTGCATCACCATCAGCGTCTGCTGCATGATCGCGACGAGCGTACGCTTCCCGCCCTGCTCCGCGTGCACCTCGCCGCGCGTGATGCAGAGCGTGCGCCCGGGCTTGACGACGAAGCCCTCGGCCACGAGCCGGTCGCCCTTCGCGGGCGCGAGCAGGTTGACCTTGAACTCGACCGTCAGCACCGACGAGCCGGCGGGGAACAGCGTGTAGCCCGCGTAGCCGCCGGCGGAGTCGACGATCGCCGACACGATGCCCGCGTGCACGTAGCCGTGCTGCTGCGAGACCTCGGGATGCGGCCTGATCGAGACCGCGCAGTAGCCCGGCTCGACCGCGTCGAGCATCGCGCCGATCGTCCGCATCGCGCCCTGCCGCGCGAAGCTCGCGCGCACGCGCCCGGCGCCCTCGGCGGTCCCGTAGGCAAGTCCGGTCTTCTTCGTCATGGGAGGGGTGTCGCGGGTCGGGGCGCCGCCGGTCGCGGGCGGCTCGCGCAGGCGATTCTCGATGACGTTTACGTAAACGTCAACCTCGGACGCCCGGCCGCGCCGGCCTCACCCGCGGCCCGCCGCGGCCGCGCCGCGGGGGCGCGCCGCGGCGGCCCGTCCGACGTCCGCGTCCTTGAGCCGCCGCCGGCAGTCGCGCTCGATCGCCGCGATCTCGTCGAGCAGCGCGTCGATGTCGCCGCGCTGAACCTCGAGCTGGCGGCGGCGGTGCTCGAGCGCCTCGATGAACCGGGCGAGCTGCCGGCGGTCGCCCTCCCGCGAATCGTAGAGGTCGAGGATCTCGCGGATCTCGGCGAGCGCGAGCCCGAGCCGCTTGCCGCGCAGGATCAGCTTGACCCGCGTGCGCTCGCGCTCCCCGTAGATGCGGGACTGGCCGGCGCGGCGGGGCGCGAGCAGCCCCTCGTCCTCGTAGAACCGGATCGCGCGCGTGGTCAGCGCGAACTCGGCGGCGAGCTGCGAGATCGAGTACTGGGCGTCGCGGCCCGCGGCGCCGGGCTCGGGGGTCGACTTGCGGCGGGAGGCGTTCATCGCGGGGCGCGGCAGCGGCTCGGAAGGGCGCCGCGGAGGCCGCCTCACGATACCATAGCGGGTTGACGCGTCCGGCAGGATCGCCGATGATCGCGGTTTTTGCTGCACCGCACAAACGCGGCTCGGAACCGGCGCCGCCTTGCGGGCGGCCCCTCGCCCGCCCCCCGCGCCGCGCCCGATCGCGCCCAGCCCCCGTGAACGCCCCGCCCCAGAGCCTGCTCCAGTATCCGTACGCGGACCCGCCCGCCCCGGGCGAGGCGACCGAGGTCGCGCCGGGGCTGGTCTGGATCCGGATGCCGCTGCCGTTCGCGCTCGACCACATCAACCTGTGGCTCGCGCGCGAGCCCGACGGCCGCTGGACCGCGATCGACAGCGGCTACGGCAACGACACGACGCGCGGCCTGTGGGAGGGCCACTTCGCCTCGACGCTCTCGAACGCGCCGATCGCGAGGGTCGTCGCGACCCACTACCACCCCGACCACCTCGGCAACGCCGCGTGGCTGGCGAAGCGGTTCGGCGCGCCGGTGAGCATGACGCAGGCCGAGTTCCTGACCGCGCACGCGGTGATCGACCAGCGCGCGGCGCACGCGCTCGCCGACAGCTGCGCGCTCTTCATGGCGCACGGCCTCGAGCGCGAGCAGGTGGACGCGCTCGTGGCGCGCGGCAACGCGTACGCGCGAGGCGTGCCGGAAGCGCCGCGCGTCATCGACCGCATGATCGCCGGCGAGGCCGTCCGGTTCGGCGGCCGCGACTGGTCGGTGATCCCCGGCTACGGGCACTCGCCCGAGCACGCTTCGCTTTACGACCCCTCGGCGGGCGTCCTGATCTCCGGCGACATGCTGCTGCCGCGCATCAGCACGAACGTCTCCGTCTGGCCGGTCGAGCCGGACGGCGACCCGCTGGGCCGTTTCCTCGCCTCGCTCGCGGCGTTCGAGCGCCTGCCCGGCGACACGCTGGTGCTGCCGTCGCACGGCATGCCGTTCCGCGGCGTCGCGGCGCGCGTGGCCGAGCTGCGCGCGCACCACGAGGCGCGCCTCTCCGAGCTCGAGGAGGCCCTCGCCGCCGCCGGCGCGCCGCCATCGGCCGGCGACCTCGTGCCGGTGCTGTTCCGCCGCCCGCTCGACCTCCAGCAGCGCTTCTTCGCGGCCGGCGAGGCGATCGCGCACCTGAACCACCTGTGGCGCACGGGCCGCGCGAAGCGCTTCGTCGACCGCGACGGCGCCGTGCGCTTCGCCGCCTGATCCCCTTCGGTCTTCCCCACGCCCCTTCCGGATCCCGCCATGTCCACGCCCACCGCCTCCGCCACGAGCCCGCAAGACGACGCACGCCCCGCGTTCGACCCGATCGCGCTGGCCGAGTCGATGGCCTCGGCCGCCGAGAAGAGCGCGAAGCTCCTCGGCGACTTCGCCGCGCGTCACACGCACTCGGGCAAGAGCCTCTTCGCCGACGAGCTCGGCCTCGGCAAGGCGTTCATGGAGCTCGCGTCGAACATGCTCGCGAACCCGGCGCGCCTCGCCGAATCGCAGATGGCGCTGTGGCAGCAGTACATGACGCTCTGGCAGAACTCGATGCTGCGCGCGTGGGGCGCGCCGGTCGCCCCGGTCGCCGAGCCGCACAAGAGCGACAAGCGCTTCAAGCACGAGGACTGGCAGGACCACCTGCTGTTCGACTACGTCAAGCAGAGCTACCTGATCGCCGCGCGCTGGCTGCACGAGAACGTCGCGAGCGTCGAGGGCCTCGACGAGCAGACGAGGAAGAAGGTCGACTTCTTCACGCGCCAGTACATCGACGCGCTGGCGCCCTCGAACTTCGCGCTCACCAATCCCGAGGTGTTCAAGGAGACGATCGCGACCGGCGGCCAGAACCTGGTCCGCGGGCTCCACAACCTGCTCGACGACATCGAGCGCGGCAACGGCAAGCTGCGCATCTCGATGACCGACACCAAGGCCTTCGAGCTCGGCGTCAACATCGCGACGACGCCCGGGAAGGTCGTGTTCCGCAACGAGCTCATCGAGCTGATCCAGTACGAGCCGTCGACGAGGAAGGTGCGCGAGCGGCCGCTGCTCGTGATCCCCCCGTGGATCAACAAGTACTACATCCTCGACCTGCGCGAGAAGAACTCGTTCCTGCGCTGGGCGGTGGGGCAGGGCCACACCGTGTTCGTGGTCTCGTGGGTGAACCCGGACGAGAAGCTCGCGGGCAAGGACTTCGAGGACTACCTGACCGAGGGCACGCTCGCGGCGCTCGACGCGGTCGGCCGGGCGACCGGCGCGAAGGACGTCAACGCGGTCGGCTACTGCCTCGGCGGAACGCTGCTCGCCGCGACGCTCGGCTGGCTCGCCGCGAAGAAGGACCGGCGCATCGCGAGCGCGACGTTCATGACCTCGCTCATCGACTTCACGCGCGCCGGCGAGCTCGAGGTGTTCATCGACGAGGCCCAGGTCGCCTCGCTCGAGCGCAAGATGCGCGAGCGCGGCTACCTCGAGGGCAGCGAGATGGCCAACACCTTCAACATGCTGCGCGCGAACGACCTGATCTGGTCGTTCGTGATCAACAACTACCTGCTGGGCCGCGACCCGTTCCCGTTCGACCTCCTGCACTGGAACTGCGACTCGACGCGCATGCCCGCGCAGATGCACAGCTTCTACCTGCGCAACATGTACATGCGCAACGCGCTGCGGGAGCCCGGCGGCGTCACGCTCGCCGGCGTCCCGATCGACCTCTCGAAGTCGAAGGTGCCGACCTATTTCGTCTCGGCGATCGAGGATCACATCGCGCCCTGGAAGGCGACCTACGCCGGCGCCTCGGTCCTGGGCGGCCCCGCGCGCTTCGTGCTCTCGGGCTCGGGCCACATCGCGGGCATGATCAACCCGCCGTCGGCGAACAAGTACGGCTACTGGACCCACGAGGAGCTGCCGCCGTCCGCCGACGAGTGGTTCGAGGGCGCGAAGCAGCACGAGGGCTCGTGGTGGACCGACTGGCAGGCGTGGATCGCCGCGCGGACCGGCCGCGAGGTCGCGCCGCGCATCCCCGGAAAGGGCAAGCTCAAGGCGCTCGGCGACGCCCCGGGCACCTACGTGCGCATTCGCGCCGACGGGCGCTGACCCTCGGGAAGGTGGCGGCCACCGCGGCGGCTTGGTAGATTAGGCCGGCCCGCGCGCCCGTCCTCGAGAACGACCGGAGAACATCATGCACCGTGCCCGCCACGCCGCGACGCTCGTCGCGCTCGCTGCCCTCGCCTGCGGCCTGCCGCTGCCGCCGGCGGCGTCCGCCCAGACGTCCGCGTCGAAGTGCACCGACTGCGGCGTGATCCAGTCGATGCGCTACGTCGAGGAGAAAGGCAAGGGGACCGGCGTGGGCGCGGTCACCGGCGGGGTCATCGGCGGCGTGGTCGGCCACCAGTTCGGCAGCGGCCGCGGCAACACCGCGGCGACGATCGTCGGCGCCGGCGCGGGCGCCTACGCGGGCCACCAGGTCGAGAAGGAAGTGAAGAAGAAGACCTACTGGGCGGTGACCGTCAGGATGGACGACGGCACCGTGCGCAACCTGACCTACAGCCAGCGGCCGCCCGCGAACGAGGGCGAGCGCGTCAAGCTGCTCGACGGCGGCAAGCGGATGGCGCTCGTCGCGAACTGACCGCGACGCCGTCTCCGGAAGCGAACGACGCCGGGCCCGCCCGGCGTCGTCGCTTTCGGGCGCCGCATCAGCGCCCCTGGCCCGGCTTGTCGCCGCCTCCCTGGGCCTGGCCGCCGCCCGGGCGTCCGCCTCCGGCGTGATCCTGCGAGCCGCCCTTGCCGCCGTCCCCGCCGTGCGGCTTGCCGTTTCCGCCGGACGATGACGGTGGCGGAGCGACGGGCCGCGCGGACGGCGGCGGGGCCGGCGCGTGCTGCACCTGGGGAGCCGCTTGTGGCACCGAACGCGCGACCGGGGCCGGAGCAGCGCCCGGCGCGGAGGTCGGCGGCGGCGCCACCCGGCGCTCCGTCGAGGCGGACGGCGCGCGCTGCGACCCTTGCGGATAGGTCTGCAGCGTCTCGCGCTGGACCGGCGCGTGGTAGGCGGGCGGCCCGCTGCGCAGCGCCGGCGTCGAGGTCGACGGCGCGGGCTTCGCGCCCGGCGTCGAGGCGGCCGGCGGCATGCCCCCCGGCGTCGCGCCGGACGGCGGCGCAACGTAGGACTCGCGCGCGACCGGCGCTCCGCCCGCGCCGGCGCTCCCGGGCTTGCCGGCACCGGGCACCGACGTGACCGGCCGCTGGGTCGAAGCGGGAACCTGCGCGGACGGCGTGACGGCGCGCTGCGCCGCTCCGCCGGTCTCGAGCGGCTTCGAGGTCGTGAAGCCGTTGCGGCCGGGCGGGACGTAGACGGACGCCGGCCTCGGCGTGTTCGCCGTGCCCGGCTTCACGAGCGGGATGTGGCCGGCGCCCGGGCGCTCGACGCCGGGCGCGGACGCGAGCATGGGCATCGCCGCGATCTGGCTCGAATTGACCGGCACGATGTTGCGGGACACCGAACGGGAGCCCGTGAACGCCGCTCCCGGCACCGCCGTGATGCCGCCCGGGTGATCGACGTTCCGGTAGCGCGGCGGCGGGTTGCGCCAGACCTGCTCGTCGGTGCGCACCGCATAGGGCCGGTTGTAGTGCGTCCAGCAGCGGTACGAGCAGTTGCTCCACCAGGGCCGGAACGGCTCGCCCCACGCGAGCGGCACCCAGCCGTAGACCGGCGCGCCGAAGCTGAGCGACAGCCCCCAGCCCGCGCCGCCGACCCAGCCGACCATCGCGGGCGACCAGAACGGGCGGGCGACGTACGCGCCGGGGCACCATCCCCAGCGGCCGCCGACGAACACCCACCGACCGTAGTGCGACGGCGCGAAGCCCCAAGGGGCCGCGTCGACCCACGTCCAGCCCCAGGGCGTCATCCAGGTCCAGTAGCCGTCGCGGAACGGCGCCCAGCCCGCCGCGACCCTCGGGAACCAGACCGCGCCGTACGACGTCTCGCCTTCCCAGGTTCCGTAGTCGGCGAGATCCGCGGCGCCGATCATCTGGCTCGACACGTAGCGCGACGCGCGGGCGTAGCGGCGGTCGCGGTCCGCGCTCCACGCGTCGAACCCGTCGGTCGCGACGCCGTTGCGCACCTGGACGACCGTCGTGTCGAACCCGTCGGCGGTGGCGGTCTGGCCCGGGAGGACCTGCTGCATGCCGCCCTGCGACGGGAGCATCGCCTCGCCCTCGCGCACGACCAGGACGGTGCGCTGGCGGTCCGGCGACGCGTCGACGCGGTAGAGGCCGGGCCGCGTCAGCACCACCTGCGTGTTCGGCGTGTCGATGCGCGCGACCTCGCCCGCGTCGAGCACGCGCAGCCGCACGATCACGCGGCCCTGCGCGACGAACAGCGCGAGCGCGCGGTCGTCGAGGCGCGAGACGTGCACGTTCGTCTCGTCGGCGAGTCGGACCTGCCCCGCGCCGAAGTCGATCTCGGCGCGCCCGCCCTGCGCGACCCAAAGGTTGTCGCCGTTCGTGACCGGGAAGTTGAGGCCGACGCTCGCCCAGTCGGACGCGCGGTCCTCGGGCGCGTGGAAGACCTCGCCGCCGACGTCGGCAAGGCGCCCGACGCGCGAGGGAAGGTCGTCGTCCTGCGCGCCCGCGGGCGCGATGCCGAAGGCGAACAGCAGCGCTCCGATCACCGCGACGGCAGCCGCCCTCGCACCGCGTCGTCCGGCCTGCCACCGATGCGTCGTCCCGATGCTCCTCATCGTCGCCCTCCTTGCCGGTCATCAACGCCCCGCGCGCCGGCGCGGTTGACCCCCGGCGCGCCGGCCCGCGCCCAGGCGTCGCGCGAAGTCCTACAATTCGGACTGCGCCAGCACCGCGCGCCCGCCAACGCAGGAGGATCCATGCGCCTCTCCACGTTCACGCGCCTCGCTGCCGCCCTCGGCTGCTCCCTCGCCGCGGGCGTCGCGTCCGCGCAATTCTCGAACTTCTACAGCTTCGGCGACAGCCTGTCCGACGTGGGCTCGTTCCGGCCGCTGCCGATCTTCCCGCCCGACGCCGCCACCGCGACGACGAACCCGCTCCCGCTGTGGCCGTCCTACCTCGCGCAGCGCTACGGCCTGTCGTCGACGCCCGGCAACCAGGGCGGCAACAACTACGCCGAGCTCGGCGCCCGCGTCGCGGAGAACCCCGGGTCTCCCGCGAACTTCCCGCCGACCGCCGGCGCGACGCCCGTCGTGACGCAGATCGCGCAGTTCGTCGCGCACGGGCCGCTCGACGGCGGCGCGCTCTACTCGGTGTGGGGCGGCGGCAACGACCTGTTCACCCAGTTCGAGCTCTACTCGGCCGGCCAGATCACCGCGGCGCAGGCGCAGGCGAACATGTCGCTCGCCGCGACGCAGCTCGCCGGGGGCATCGCGCAGCTGCAGGCGGCGGGCGCGCGCAGCCTGCTCGTGTTCAACCTGCCCGACGCGGGCAAGAGCCCCGACGGGATCTCGACCGGGCAGGCCGCGACGATCCGCCAGGTCGTGAGCCTCTACAACGCGACGCTCAACGGCGCGCTCGACGCGCTCGGCGGCAACGTGATCCGCGTCAACCTGTTCGCGCTGTTCGACGAGATCATGGCCGACCCGGCGCGGTACGGATTCTCGAATTCGACCGGGACCGCGTGCACGTCGGTGGTCGCGGGACGCGTCTACTCGCCGTTCTGCACGCCGCAAACGCTCGCCTCGCCCGAGGCGCCGGAGACCTACGTGTTCGCCGACGGCAGCCACCCGACGACGGCGGCGCACCGGATCATCGCGCAACTCGCGGCGAGCATGATCGAGGGTCCGCAGAAGATGGCGGCGCTCGGCGAAGCCCCGCTCGCGGTCGAGGCCGCGAACTTCCGCGCGCTGGACGGCCGCATGCAGTCGAGCTTCGGCACGCCGCGCACGAGCGCGAGGCTGCAGCCGTGGGTGGCGATCGACTACGCGAACCCCGACCTCAAGGGCTCGTTCATCTCCGGCGACGCGGACGTCACGACGATCGCGGTGGGCAGCGACACGGTGCTCTCCGATCGCATCCTGATCGGGGGCGCGTTCGGCTACACCGAGAACAAGGGCGACATGGGCGACGCCGGCTACACGCTGCGCGAGACCACGGGCACGTTCTACGCGGGCTACGGCGCGGGGCCCTGGTACCTCGGCCTGCGGCTGGGTGCCGGCTATCTCGACTACAGCGACGTCCACCGCACGATCCAGCTCGGCGCGGAATCGCGCACCGAGCGCGGCGAGACGACCGGCTGGCACTACTTCGGCAGCCTCGCCGGCGGCTACTGGTTCTCGGCAGGCGAGCTGTTGCACGGTCCCTACGCCAGGCTGACGTGGCAGGAGGCGCGCGTGCGGCAGTTCTACGAGCAGGGTAGCTCGTCGTCGGCTCTCGCCTACGGCCAGCAGGAGCGCGACGCGCTGCAGACGAGCCTCGGCTGGCAGCTCGGCGGCACCCTCGGCGCCGTGCGCCCGTTCGGGCGCGTCACGTGGGAGTACGACGCGAAGGCCGACGCGCGCTCGATCGAGGCGACGCCGGTCCTGCTCGGCGGCACCTACAGCGTCGGCGCGTTCGAGCCCGACGACAACTACTTCCTGTTCAACCTCGGCGCGAGCCGGGACTTCGGCAAGGTCGCGGCCTACCTGACCGCGAGCGCGACCGCGGGCAAGAGCGACGGCAACTACTACGCGGTGACGCTCGGCGTGCGCGTCCCGGTCGAGTGACCCCGCGCCGCGGGGGCGCGGTTGCGCCCCCGCGGCCCCCTGTGTACCGTCGCGGGACGTGCGCGCCGCGAGCCGCCGCGCGCGTCGCCATGATCGCCGACGTCGCCGACGCCTCCGCCCACGGGCCGTGGAATCCGGGGATCTCCTCGCAGATTCCCCGCGATCTCCTCCCACTCGCGACCGTGTCCCGGCCGGAGCACGTGTCGACGGCGCTCGCCGACGCCGAGGAGCTCGCGGAGTTCACGGGACTGCCGCTCTGCGACCTCGTCGCGTTCCGTCCCGAGCGGCTCGCGCTGCACGAGCTCCTGGTGCGCGTGACCGCCAACGTCTCGGTGCCCGACGGCGAGCGCATCGAGGACCTCGGCATCAGCTTTCGCGCGATCACGCGCGTGCTGCTCGACCGCCACGTGAATCCGCGCATGGCGGCGATCGTCGACGCTCACGAGGCGGTCCGCGCGCGCGTGACCGGGATCGTCGAGCGCGAGCTCGCGGCGCTGGTCGCGCCGGCCGCGCCCGCGCCGCCGCCGGCCCGTCCGGGCCTGCTGGCCCGGATGCTGGGAGCGAGCGTGGCGGCCGCGCCGGCCGCGGCGGCGCCTCGCCGGCCGGACGAGGCGGTCGCGCAATGGGAAGCGCAGGCGCGCCAGCTGCAGGATCCGGTCGAGCGCGCCGCGCAGCGCTCGCTCGCCCGGACCGTGGCGGCGGTGCTCGTCAGGCACGGCGCCCTGTGGGGCGACCCCGCCGCGATCGCGCGCGTGGCGATCACGCTCGCCGCCAATGACGCGGGCAGCGACGCGGTCGGCGCCCTGGTCGAGCCGCTGGTGCTGGACGGCGCGGTCGCGGAGGGCTACTCGCTCCTTCCCGCGCAGGACGCGCCGGTCGTGATGAACACGAAGGGACCGTCGGCCGCGGGCAAGAGCACGATGCGGCCGCTGCAGAAGCGGCTCGCCGGACGCATCGGCGTGCGCTGGAGCGACTTCGCGCTGATCAGCCCGGACATCTGGCGCAAGCAGCTCCTCGACTACGGCAGCCTCGGCCCCGCGTACAAGTACGCCGGCGCGTTCACCGGCGAGGAGCTCCGGATCGTCGACCAGAAGCTCGACCGCTACATGGCGCGCAAGGCCGGGCAGGGCCGGATGTCGCACCTCCTGATCGACCGGTTCCGCTTCGACAGCTTCGCGCCCGACTCCGACGAGGCGGGCAGCAACCTGCTGACGCGCTTCGGGCAGATCGTCTACCTGTTCTTCCTCGTCACGCCGCCCGAGGCGCTCGTCGAGCGCGCGTGGTACCGGGGACTCGACGTCGGGCGCTACAAGGCGGTCGACGACACGCTCGCGCACGCGGTCGAGGCGTACTCGGGGATGCCGCAGCTCTTCTTCACGTGGATCTCCCGCGCCGAGAAGCGCGTGCACTTCGAGTTCCTCGACAACACGACGCCGCGCGGCTCGCCGCCGCGCACCGCGGCGTTCGGCTGGAACGACGCGCTCGTCGTGCTGGACGCCTCGATCCTCATGGACATCGAGCGCTTCCGCAAGGTCGACGTCGAGGCGCGCGCGCCGGAGGCGCTCTACGCGGACGACGCCCTGCTCGCGCCAGCGAACAACACGGCGTTCCTCGCGGCCTGCGTCGCGCGCTTCCGCGAGGTCTCGTTCGCCGATCCGTCGACCGGCCGCGTCTACCTGCACGTCGTGCGGGGCGTCCCGGACTGGATCGATCCCGACGGACTGCAGCGGGCGCTCGCGGACCCGGACACGCGCGCCGGCCTCGCCGCCGCGGTGCCCGCCGCGCTGGCGGAGAGCGCAGCGAGCCGCGGAACGCCGCGCCGAATCGCCGCCGGCGAGCGCGTGCACACCGTCGGCGACTGGGGCGCGGACGCGCGATCGCCGTAGCCGCGGACCCGGATCCCGCGCGCGGGGACTCAGGCCCGCCGCGGCTTGCGCGGCGCGTTCGCGAACGCGCGGTCGTAGAGCGGCCGCGGCAGCACGCGGAGCAGGCCGCCGACGAGCGCCATCGGCCACGGAAGCACGTGGAATCGCTTGCCCCTCGCGATCGCGCCCGCGATCGAGGCCGCGGCGCGGTCGGCGTCCATCAGGAACGGCATCCGGTAGGGATTGCGGGCGGTCATCGGCGTCGCGACGTAGCCGGGGCAGACGGTGACGACGCGCACGCCGCTCGCGCGGAGCTCGACGCGCAGGCTCTCGAGCAGGCGGATGGCCGCGGCCTTCGACGCCGAGTAGGCGGCCGATCCCGGCAGCCCGCGGAATCCCGCGAGGCTCGCGATCCCGACGAGCGTCCCTCGACGCGCGTCGCGCATCGGCGCGACGAACGGGTGGAACGTGTGGACGATGCCGGCGACGTTGGTGTCGAACACCGCGCGGAACGCCTCGAGGTCCTCCGCGTGCTCGACGAGCGTGCCGCGCGAGACGCCGGCGTTCGCGATCACGACGTCGGGCAGGCCGTGCCTGCCGACGAAGTCGCGCGCGGCGGCGAGCATCGCGCCCGCGTCGCGGACGTCCGCCGCGTAGGTCGCGACGACGGCCGGCGCGAGCGATCGCGCGACGCGCTCGAGCTCGCCGGCCCGCCGGGCGACGAGCCCCAGCGTCGCGCCTTGCTTCGCGTAATGCCGGGCGAGCGCCTCGCCCAGTCCCGACGACGCGCCGGTCAGGAAGACGCTGCGAGGCGCGGCAGCCACCTGCGCCCGCCGGGCCGACGCGTCACTTGGGACGCTCGGCGCGCGCCACCGCGATCGCCGCGTCCAGCGCGCCGGGCACGCGCTCGTGCGAGCCCGCGGTGCTCGACGACACGAGGAACTTGCCGTCGACGATCAGCGTCGGCACCGACTGGATGCCGTAGGCCTGCGCCGCCTGCTTCGCCCGGCCCATCTTCCCGGCGACGCCGAACGACTTGTAGGTGTCCTCGACCTTCCTGCGGTCGAGCCCCTTGGACGCGGCCCAGTCGAAGAACTTCTGCTCCTGCGCGAGGTTGAGGTGCGCGCTGCCGTGGATCGCCACGAACACCTCGGGCGAGAGCTTCGCTTCCTCGCCCAGCGCGTCGAGCGTGTAGTAGACGCGGCCGAGGTTCTCCCACGCCGGCTGGAACGCGACCGGGATGCGCCGGAACTGCACGTCCGGCGGCAGGCGCCTGATCCACGCCTGCATGTGCGGCTCGAGGTCGGCGCAGTGCGGGCAGCCGTACGAGAAGAACTCGATCACCTCGATCTTCTTCCCGGTCTCGACCGGGAACGGCTGTTTGTAGCGCAGGTACTCCTTGCCTTCGGTGTACTGGGCGGACGCGGGCGCGGCGATCGCGAGCGCGGCGACGAGCGCGAGCGCGGCGCGCGCGACGCCGCGGATTCCGGGGAACGTGAGGGCAGCGGGCATGGGCGATATCTCCGGGGACGGCCCGCGCGGGGCCGGGTGGGGGTCGTGGCGGGGCGCCGATCGCTCGGGGCCGCCGGCTCGCCGACCGCGGGAAGCCTTCAGTACTTGATCACGGCGGCGTCGAAGCCTCGTTGCGCGAGCTGGGCCTTGATGCGATTGAGCTCGTCGGGGTTGTCGTAGGGCCCGAGGCGCACGCGGTAGCGCACGCCCTTGTCGGGCACCGTGCCGGACTGCACCCGCGCCTCCCAGCCGGCCAGCGCCAGCCGGGCCCTGAGGTTCTCCGCGTCGGACTCCTGCGCGAACGAGCCCGCCTGCAGCCAGTACCGGTCCCCGGCTTTGGCGCCCTTCTCGGCCGAAGGTTCCGCGGCCGCCACCTTCTCGGGCGCCCGGTCCCCCGCCTTCGCGGGCTCCGCGGTCTTCGCCGCCGCCTTGTCGGCCACCGCGCGGTCGGAACGATCGGCCGGCCGCTTCTCGGCCGCGATCTTCGGCTCCTCGCCGCCCGGGAGGATCTTGTAGAAGTCGAAGCGCGGCTTGTCGGGGCTCTCGGACTTCGAGGGCTTCGCGTCGCGCGGCGCGACCGCCGCCTCCTGCGAGCGCGACGCCGCGCCCTGCCGCCCGCCCATCAGCGTCCACGCGACGGCCGCGGCGAGCGCGAGCCCGAGCGCGAGCCCGATGAAGATGCCGAGCAGCGTGCCGCCGGCCCCCGCGCGGCGTCCGCCTGCCGTTCGGGACGCCGGCTTGCGCGAGCCGTGCTTCGCGGTCGCGCGGGGCTTCGTCGGGGCCGTGCTTCGGGGTCCGGTCATCGCGTCCTGGGCAGGGGAGGCCGCGGCGGCATCGTGCCCGCGGAAGCCGTCACATCTCGTCCGGCGCACCGATGCCGAGCACCGACAGGCCGTTCCTCAACACCTCGCCGGCCGCCACGACGAGCGCGAGCCGCGCGTCGCGCACCTTCGCGTCGTCGACGAGGAAACGCTCGGCATTATAGTAACCGTGGAACGCCTGGGCGAGGTCCTTCAGGTAGAACGTGATCTGGTGCGGCGCGAGCTCGTGCGCCGCGGCGGCGAGCTCGGCGGGAAAGTCCGCCAGCCGGTTGAGCAGCATCCGCTCGTGCGCGCTCGCGAGCGGCGAGAGGTCCGCCGACGCGCCCCGCTCGACCGCGGCGTCGCGCGCGAGGCCCGCCTGCCGGAGCACCGACGCGACGCGGGCGTGCGCGTACTGCACGTAGTAGACCGGGTTCTCCTCGGACTGCGAGCGCGCGAGATCGATGTCGAACGTGAACTCGCTGTCCGCCTTGCGCGAGACGAGGAAGAAGCGCACCGCGTCGCGCCCCACCTCGTCGATCAGGTCGCGCAGCGTGACGTAGCTGCCCGCGCGCTTCGAGATCTTCACCTCCTCGCCGCCGCGCATGACCGTCACCATCTTGTGCAGCACGTAGTCGGGGTAGCCCTTCGGGATACCGAGGCCGAGCGCCTGCAGCCCCGCGCGCACGCGCACGACGGTGCTGTGGTGGTCGGAGCCCTGCACGTTGATGACGCGCGCGAACCCGCGCTCCCACTTGGTCACGTGGTAGGCGACGTCGGGCACGAAGTACGTGTAGCCGCCGTCGGACTTCCGCATCACGCGGTCCTTGTCGTCGCCGAACGCGGTGGTCTTCAGCCACAGCGCCCCCTCGCTCTCGTAGGTCATCCCCGACGACGCGAGCCGCTCGACCGTCGCGTCGACGCGGCCGTCGGTGTAGAGCGAGCTCTCGAGGTAGTAGTTGTCGAAGCGCACGCCGAACGCCTGCAGGTCGCGGTCCTGCTCCTTGCGCAGCTCCGCGACCGCGTAGCGGCGGATCGACTCGATGTCGTGGAGGTCGTGCCCCACCTCGTCGAGGTAGCGCTGCGCGAGCTCGCGGATGTACTCGCCGCGGTAGCCGTCCTCGGGGAACTCGCCCGACTCGCCCAGGATCTCCTTCGCGCGCGCGCGCACCGAGATCGCGAGGTTCTGGATCTGCTGGCCCGCGTCGTTGTAGTAGAACTCGCGCGTCACCGACGCGCCCTGCGACTCGAGCAGCGACGAGATCGCGTCGCCGAGCGCCGCCTGCCGGCCGTGGCCCACGTGCAGCGGCCCGGTCGGGTTCGCCGAGACGAACTCGACCATGACGCGCTCGCCCGCGAGCGCGCGGGTCCGGCCGAACGCCCCGCGCTCGGCGAGGATCCGCTTCACGACCGACTGCCGCGCGGCCGGCGAGAGCCGCAGGTTGACGAAGCCGGGCCCCGCGACGTCGAGCGACTCGACGAGCGCGCGCACGGCGGCGTCCCCTCCCGCGAGCGCGACGAGCGCCTGCGCGACGTCCCGCGGCGCCTTCTTCTGCGCCTTCGCGCCGGCGAGCGCGACGTTCGTCGCGTAGTCGCCGTGCGAGGAATCGCGCGGCCGGTCGAGGACGACCTCGACGTCGGCAAGCGCGGGCATCGCGGCCCTCGCGTGGGCGGTGAGCAACCGCTCGAGCTCGGTCTTCGGATCGTTCACGGTTCGCCTGGTGTGTTGCAGCGCGGTATTCTAGCCCGGCGGAAGCGCGGACGGCAGCACGGCGCTCACAGCGCGATCGGATCGACGTCGAGGCTCCAGCGCACGCGGCGCCCGGGCAGCGACCGCAGCGCCGGCAGCCACGCGTCGAGGAAGCGTGCGAGCTCGGGGCGTCGCGCCGACTGCGCGACGAGCTGCGCGCGCTCGTGCCCCGCGCGCCGGGCGAGGAGCGAGGGCACCGGCGAATGCACGTCGACGGCGGCGCGCGCCCGCGCGCGCGCCGCGCGCGCCTCGCGCTCCGCCTCCGCGAGGAACCGGTCGACCTCGTCCCGCGACGACGCCTCCGCCGCGAGCAGCACCAGGTGCGCGTGCGGCGGGAGCGCGGCGACGCGCCGCTCCTCCAGCAGGTCGCTCGCGAGCGTGTCGTAGTCGTCGGCCGCCAGCGCGAGGTAGACCGCGTGCGCGGGGAACGCGGTCTGCACGACGACCTCGCCGGGCAGCGCCGCGCGGCCCGCGCGTCCGGCCACCTGGAACAGCAGCGCGGCCAGCCGCTCGGCCGCGCGGAAGTCCGCGCTGTAGAGCGCCTGGTCGGCGCCGATCACGCCGACGAGCGTGAGACGCGGGAAGTCGTGCCCCTTCGCGAGCATCTGCGTGCCGACGAGGATGTCGATGCCCTCGGCGGCCATCTGCTCGCGCATCGCCTCGAAGGCGCCGCGGACGCGGGTCGTGTCGCGGTCGACGCGGGCGACGCGCGCGTCGGGGAAGGCCTCGGCGAGCGCCGCCTCGAGCCGCTGCGTCCCGACCCCCCGCGCGTGCAGGTCGACGTTGCCGCACGACGGGCACGCCCGCGGAATGCGCTCGGCGTGGCCGCAGTGGTGGCAGCGAAGGCACGCCGGGGCGCGGTGGACGACCAGCCGCGCACTGCAGCGCGGGCACCCGGCCTCCCACGCGCAGGCCGTGCACTTGAGCGACGGGGCGTAGCCGCGCCGGTTCACGAACACCAGCGACTGCTCGCGGCGCGCGAGCCGCTCGCGGATCGCCTCGAGCAGAGGACCGCTCAGGCCTTCGCGGGCGGCGGGGTCGCCCTCGGGCACGAACCGGATCGCGGGCGCGCGCGCGCGCGGGTCCGCGCGTTGCGGCAGCACGATGCGCGCGTAGCGTCCGTCGCGCGCGTGCAGCACGGTCTCGAGCGAGGGCGTCGCGCTGCCGAGCACGATCGGGACGGCGCGGGCACGCGCGCGCACGATCGCGACGTCCCTCGCGTGGTAGCGCACGCCGTCCTGCTGCTTGTAGGACGCGTCGTGCTCCTCGTCGACGATCGCGAGCGCGAGGCCGGGCAGTGGCGCGAACACCGCGAGGCGCGTGCCGACGACGAGCGCCGCGTCGCCGGACGCCGCCGCCTTCCAGTGGTCGAGGCGCTCGCCGTCGGAGAGTCCGCTGTGGAGCGTCGCGATGCGCACGCCGGGGAGCGCCGCCGCGAAGCGCGCGGTGAGCTGGGGCGTCAGGTTGATCTCGGGCACGAGCAGAAGCACCTGGCCGCCGCGCGCGATCGCCCGCGCGGCCGCCGCCGCGTAGACGTCGGTCTTGCCGCTGCCGGTCACGCCCTGCAGCAGCGTGACCGAGTAGCGCCCCGCGGCGGCGTCGATCGCCTCGATCGCGGCCCGCTGCGCGTCGTTGGGCTCGATGCGGCGCGCGCTCGCCGTCGGCGCGGGCTCCGCGATCCATCCCGCGGCACGCCACGCCGCGAGGCGCCGGCGCTCGGTCGGTGCGAGCGCAGCGATCGCCTCGCGACCCAGGCCTTCCGGGGCGTCCCGGAGCTTGGCGAACAGGGCCGCCAGCGCGGGCGCCCGCACGGCGCGTGCCGGAAGCTCGGCGCGTCCCGCCTCGGTCAGGGCGAGCGCCGCCGGCGGCGCCAGCGCGCGGCGCCGCACGCCCGCGCGCACCGGCGGCACGGCCAGCGCGAGCGCGAGGCCGATCGGCTCCCGGTAGTACCCGGCCACGAATTCGGCGAGCGCGACGACGTCCTCGGGCAACGGCGGCAACGCCGGCACGTCGTCGATCGGCTGCACCCGCTCGCGCTCGATCTCGGAGGTCGCGTGCACGCCGGTGACGACGCCGACGCAGCGGCGTCGCGCGATCCGCACGCGCACCAGCGAACCCCGCTCGACGCCGAGGCCCTCGGGCACCCAGTAGTCGAAAGCCCGTCCGGTCGCCGCGGGCACCGCGACGCGTGCGTAACTCACGATGCCGCGGGCGCGCGCCCCACGCGCGCGGGACAGGTTGTAGTGTTCGAAATCCTCATGATCGCTCGCAGCTTAGCGCTGCAAGTGCTTCATTTCGCTGCAATCCAGAAATTGTCCCCACCGATTGTGGATAACTTTGTGAGCAATTGCACGCGAGAGAGCGAGCCGCTGCGCGCCCGGCGGGAAGCGCCGAAATACCTCACAGGGAGGCCCTATTTTTCCGTCGACGAATCAACGAGTTGTGCGCCCGCACTCCGGGACCCGCCGAGGCACCGCCGTGACAGTGTCCCGGACATCGCCGATGTGCATAAGTGGCCCCGGGACACCCAATTTCGGGCTTTGTCAAGCCCCGCGCGCCCCGCTGCGGCGGATGTCGGGCTAGCGCGGGCGCCGGGAGGCCCGGTGCACCGCCTCGACCAGCGCAGCGACGTTGTCGGGCGGCGTCCGGGGCACGATGCCGTGCCCGAGGTTGAAGACGTGCCCGGGAGCGGGTCCCGCCGCCTCGACCACCGCGGCCGCCTCGCGGGCGACGGTCTCCGGATCGGTGAGGAGCACGAGCGGGTCGAGGTTGCCCTGCAGCGCGACGCGGTCGCCGACACGCGCACGCGCCTGCGCGAGGTCGACCGTCCAGTCGAGCCCGACCGCCGACGCGCCGCACGCGGCGATCTCGTCGAGCCACCCGCCGCCGCCTTTCGTGAATACGATCGTCGGCGTCGCGCGCGTCGCCGGATCCGCGGCGAGCGCGGCGAGCACCGCGCGCATCGGCGCGAGCGAGTGGCGCCGATAGGCGGCCGCGCTCAGCAGCCCCCCCCAGGTGTCGAAGATCATCAGCGCGTCGGCGCCGGCGACGACCTGCTCGCGCAGGTAGGCCGCGACGGCGCGCGCGTTCACGTCGACGATGCGCGCGAGCATGTCGGGCCGCGCGGCGGCCATCGTCCGCACCGTCGCGTAGTCGTCGCTGCCGCCGCCCTCGATCATGTAGCAGGCCAGCGTGAACGGGCTGCCGGCGAAGCCGATCAGCGGAACGCGCCCGGCGAGCGCGCGCTTGATCGACGCGACCGCGTCGAACACGTAGCGGAGCTTGGCCAGGTCCGGCACCGCGAGCGCCGCCACCGCCGCCTCGTCGCGGACGGTGCGCGCGAATCGCGGCCCCTCGCCCTCGGCGAACGAGAGGCCGAGGCCCATCGCGTCGGGCACCGTCAGGATGTCCGAGAACAGGATCGCGGCGTCGAGCGGGTAGCGGTCGAGCGGCTGCAGCGTCACCTCGGTCGCGAGCTCGGGCGTCTGCGCGAGCGCCATGAAGCTTCCCGCGCGCGCGCGCGTCCGGTTGTACTCGGGCAGGTAGCGTCCTGCCTGCCGCATCAGCCACACGGGCGTGTGGTCGGTCGGCTCGCGGCGCAGCGCGCGCAGGAACGTGTCGTTGTGGAGCACGGGATGCGGTGATCGGGAGTCGGGGCTCGGGGGGCGGCCGCTATCGCGTCCGGCCCGGGGAATGCGAGGCTCGCGGACGCCGGCCGGCCTGCGCGCGGCACGAGGTCCGACTCCCGACCTCCGACGCCCCGCGTTGCGCCGTCATCGCGGCAGCGACGACTCGCCCATCAGGAACGCGTCGACCGCCCGCGCGCACTGGCGGCCCTCGCGAATCGCCCAGACGACGAGCGACTGGCCGCGCCGCATGTCGCCCGCGGAGAACACCTTCTCGACGCTCGTCCGGTAGTCGTCCGTGTTCGCGGACACGTTCGTGCGCGCGTCGCGTGCCACGCCGAACCCGTCGAGCATCGAGGCGGCCGCGGGGCCGGTGAAGCCCATCGCGAGCAGCACGAGGTCGGCCTTGAGCTCGAATTCGCTCCCGGACACCTCGGTCATCCTCATCTGGCCGTCCGCGCCGCGCGTCCACTCGAGGCGGACGGCGACGAGCCGCTCGACGCGCCCGTCCCGGCCCTCGAAGCGCTTCGTCGCGACCGACCAGTCGCGCTTGCAGCCCTCCTCGTGCGACGACGAGGTGCGCAGCTTGATCGGCCAGTAGGGCCACACGAGCGGCTTGTCCTCGTGCTCGGGGGGCTGCGGCAGGAGCTCGAACTGCGTCACGGACGCGGCGCCCTGGCGGTTCGACGTGCCGACGCAGTCGGATCCGGTGTCGCCGCCGCCGATCACGACGACGTGCTTGCCGGTCGCGAGAATCTGCCCCGCGACGCGGTCGCCCGCGACGATCTTGTTCTGCTGCGGCAGGAACTCCATCGCGAAGTGCACGCCGGCGAGCTCGCGGCCCGGCACCGGCAGGTCGCGCGGCTTCTCGGCGCCCCCGGCCAGCACGACGGCGTCGAACTCGGCGAGCAACGCGTCCGGCGCCACGTCGCGCCCGACCTCGACGCCGGGGCGGAACTCGACGCCCTCGGCGGACATCTGCGCCATGCGGCGGTCGATCGACGGCTTCTCGAGCTTGAAGTCCGGGATTCCGTACCGGAGCAGGCCGCCGATCCGGTCGCTCTTCTCGAGCACGACGACGTCGTGGCCCGCACGCGCGAGCTGCTGCGCGCACGCGAGCCCCGCGGGCCCCGAGCCGACGATCGCGACGCGCCGCCCGGTCCTGGCCGCGGCCGGCTGGGGCACGACCCAGCCCTCCTCCCAGCCCTTGTCGATGATGAAGTGCTCGATCGACTTGATGCCGACCGGATCGCTGTTGATGTTGAGCGTGCACGCCGCCTCGCAGGGCGCCGGGCACACGCGCCCGGTGAACTCGGGAAAGTTGTTGGTCGAGTGCAGCGTGTCGAGCGCCTGCCGCCACGAGCGGCGGTACACGAGGTCGTTCCAGTCCGGGATGATGTTGTTGACCGGGCAGCCCGACTGGCAGAACGGGATGCCGCAATCCATGCAGCGCGCGCCCTGCTTCGAGGCAGCGTCCTCGTCCAGCGCGAGCACGAACTCGCGGTAGTGGCGTACGCGCTCGCCCGGCGGCTCGGCCGCTTCGGCGATGCGCTGGAGCTCGAGGAATCCGGTGATCTTGCCCATGGGGGAAGGGAGAAGGGAGTAGGGGGAAGGGCGCGGCGGGGGGGCGCGCGAGGGCTCGTCGAAGGCGAGGCAGGAGAAGGCGATAGGGAAGCGGGAACGCGAGCGAGGGTCCGTCGAAGGCGCGGCGTAGGGGTGGATGGCGGATCGGCAGGCCGCCTCGCCACCAGGCGCGACGCTCCCGACTCCCCTCTCGCGCTACGCGGCGGCCCGCTCCTTCGCCGCAGCCGGCTTCGCGGCCGTCTTCGCGGCGAGCTCGGTGAGCGCGCGCCTGTACTCGTTCGGGAACACCTTGACGAAGCGCGCCCGCGCGGCTTCCCAGTCGTCGAGGATCGCCAGCGCGACCGCCGACCCGGTGAAGCGCAGGTGCCGCTCGACCATCTCGCGCAGCAGCGCCTCGTCGGAGCGGTTCGCGTGCCGCGCGCGCGCCTTGCCCGCCGCGGCGAGCTCGCGCTCCTCGCGAGCCTGGTCGGCCTCGGGAAGGACGCGCTCGAGCGTCACCATCGACGTGTTGCAGCGCTGCGCGAACGTGCCGTCGGCGTCGTAGACGTAGGCGATCCCGCCGCTCATGCCGGCCGCGAAGTTGCGACCCGTGCGGCCGAGCACCGTCACCGTGCCGCCGGTCATGTACTCGCAGCCGTGATCGCCGGTGCCCTCGACGACCGCGCTCGCGCCGGAGTTGCGCACGCAGAACCGCTCGCCCGCGACGCCGCGGAAATACGCGTCGCCGGCGATCGCGCCATACATCACCGTGTTGCCGACGACGATGTTCTCCTCCGGCTTCGCCGGGCACGCCGGGTCCGGGTAGACGACGATGCGCCCGCCGGAGAGCCCCTTGCCGACGTAGTCGTTCGTCGCGCCCTTGAGCTCGAAGCTCACGCCGTGCGCGAGGAACGCGCCGAAGCTCTGGCCGGCGATGCCCTCGAAGGCCACGTGGATCGTGTCGTCGGGCAGGCCCTCGTGGCCGTGGCGGCGCGCGACCTCGCCGGAGAGCATCGCGCCCACCGACCGGTGCGCGTTGCGGATCCGGTGCGCGAGCCTGACCGGCTGACGCTTCTCGAGCGCGGGCTTCGCGCCCTCGATCAGCGCGTGGTCGAGCGCTCCCTTCAGGCCGTGGTCCTGCTCCTCGCAGTGGGAGCGCGCGACCGACGCGGGCATCGGCGGCTGGTAGAGGATCCTGGAGAAGTCGAGCCCCTTCGCCTTCCAGTGGTCCACGCCCTTCCTCATGTCGATGAGGTCGCTGCGCCCGATCATCTCGTCGAAGCGGCGGAAGCCGAGCGCGGCCATCAGCTCGCGCACTTCCTCCGCGACGAAGAAGAAGTAGTTGACGACGTGCTCGGGCTGCCCGCTGAACCGGCGCCGCAGCACCGGGTCCTGCGTCGCCACGCCGACCGGGCAGGTATTGAGGTGGCACTTGCGCATCATGATGCAGCCGGTGGCGACGAGGGGCGCGGTGGCGAAGCCGAACTCGTCGGCGCCGAGCAGCGCCCCGATCACGACGTCGCGGCCGGTCTTCATCTGCCCGTCGACCTGCACGGCGATGCGGCCGCGCAGTCGGTTCAGCACGAGCGTCTGCTGCGTCTCGGCGAGGCCGAGCTCCCACGGCGTGCCCGCGTGCTTGATCGACGACACCGGCGAGGCGCCGGTGCCGCCGTCGTGCCCGGCGATCGTCACGTGGTCCGACTTCGCCTTCGCGACGCCCGCGGCCACCGTGCCGACGCCGATCTCGGAGACGAGCTTCACCGAGATCGACGCGCGGGGGTTGGCGTTCTTGAGGTCGTGGATCAGCTGCGCCAGGTCCTCGATCGAGTAGATGTCGTGGTGCGGCGGCGGCGAGATCAGGCCGACGCCGGGCACCGAGTAGCGCAGCATCGCGATGTACTCGGACACCTTGTGGCCGGGCAGCTGGCCACCCTCCCCGGGCTTCGCGCCCTGCGCCATCTTGATCTGGATCTGGTCGGCGGAGGTCAGGTATTCCGCGGTCACGCCGAAGCGCCCCGACGCCACCTGCTTGATCTTCGAGCGCAGGCTGTCGCCGGCCTTGAGCGCGATGTCGCGCTCGATCCGGTCGCGGCCGATCACCGATCCCACCGTATCGCCTTCGGCGACCGCGCTGCGGCCGGCGCGGAGCTCCGCCCGGTAGCGCATCGCGTCCTCGCCGCCCTCGCCGGTGTTCGACTTGCCGCCGATGCGGTTCATCGCGACCGCGAGGGTCGTGTGCGCCTCGGTCGAGATCGAGCCGAGGCTCATCGCGCCCGTGGCGAAGCGCTTGACGATCTCCTTCGCGGGCTCGACCTCGTCGAGCGGGACCGGCGGGCGCGCGCCGGCCTTGAGCTCGAACAGGCCGCGCAGCGTCCTGAGCTTGCGGCTCTGCTCGTTGATGAGCGACGCGTATTCCTTGTACGTCGAGAAGCTCCCGGCCCGCGCCGCATGCTGCAGCTTGGCGATCGCGTCCGGCGTCCACATGTGCTCCTCGCCGCGGACGCGGTAGTGGTACTCGCCGCCGGCGTCGAGGCTCTGCGCGAGCAGCGGGTCGTCGCCGAACGCGATCCGGTGCAGGCGTGCCGCCTCCTCGGCGACCTCGAAGAGGCCGATGCCCTCGACGACGCTCGCGGTGCCGGTGAAATACTTGTCGACGAACGCCTTGCGGAGTCCCACCGCCTCGAAGATCTGCGCGCCGCAGTAGCTCTGGTAGGTCGAGATGCCCATCTTGGACATGACCTTGTTGAGCCCCTTGCAGATCGCCTTGACGAACTTCTTCTGCGCGTCCCTCGGGTCGAGGTCTCCGATCGGCGCGCCGGGCGCGGCGAGCGCCTCGAGCGCGAGGTAGGGGTGGATCGCCTCGGCCCCGTATCCGGCGAGCAGCGCGAAGTGGTGCACCTCGCGCGCCGAGCCGGTCTCCACGACGAGTCCCGCGGACGTGCGCAGGCCCATCTTCACGAGGTGCTCGTGCACCGCCGCGGTCGCGAGCAGCGCCGGGATCGGCAGGCGATCCGGGCCGACCGTGCGGTCGGACAGGATCAGGATGTTGCGGCCCTTCCGGATCGCGTCGACGGCGTGCGCGGCGAGGCTCGCGAGCGCGGCCTCCATGCCGTTCGCGCCCCACGCCGCCGGATAGCAGATGTCGAGCTCCTCCGCGTGGAACGCGCCGCCCGAGAAGAGCTCGACGTGACGCAGCTTCTCCATGTTCTCGGCGGTGAGGATCGGCTGGTCGGCCTCGAGGCGCATCGGCGGCTCGGTGACGCCCGGCTCGTAGTCGACCGCGAGCAGGTTCGGCCGCGGGCCGATGAACGAGACCAGGCTCATCACGAGCTCCTCGCGGATCGGGTCGATCGGCGGGTTCGTGACCTGCGCGAACAGCTGCTTGAAGTAGTGGTAGAAGACCTTCGGCCGGTCGGAGAGCACGGGCAGCGCCGCGTCGTTGCCCATCGAGCCGATCGCCTCCTCGCCGGTCTGTGCCATCGGCGCGAGGATCACGTTGAGGTCTTCCTGCGTCCAGCCGAACGCCTGCTGGCGATCGAGCAGCGGCACCTCGGAGGGCTGCGCGGGCGCGGGCTCGGGCATCGCCTCGAGCGACAGGCGGCAGCGGTCGATCCACTCGCGGTAGGGCTTCGCGGTCGCGAGCGTGCGCTTCAGCTCCTCGTCGTCGACGATGCGTCCGGCCTCGAGGTCGACCAGCAGCATCTTGCCCGGCTGCAGGCGCCACTTCTTGACGATCTTCTTCTCGGGGATCTCGAGCACCCCGACTTCCGAGGCCATCACGACGTAGTCGTCGTCGGTGACGACGAAGCGCGCGGGCCTCAGGCCGTTGCGGTCGAGCGTCGCGCCGATCTGGCGCCCGTCGGTGAACGCCATTGCGGCGGGGCCGTCCCACGGCTCCATCAGCGCCGCGTGGTACTCGTAGAACGCGCGCCGGTCCTCGTCCATCAGCGGATTGCCCGCCCACGCCTCGGGGATCATCATCATCATCGCGTGGGCCGGCGAATAGCCGCCCATCACGAGGAGCTCGAGCGCGTTGTCGAACGAGGCCGAGTCGGACTGGCCCTCGTAGATCAGCGGGAAGAGCTTCGGGAGGTCGTCGCCGAGAACCGTCGAGGCGATCGCGCCTTCGCGCGCGCGGATCCAGTTGAAGTTGCCGCGCAGCGTGTTGATCTCGCCGTTGTGGCAGACGTAGCGGAACGGGTGCGCGAGGTCCCAGGTCGGGAACGTGTTGGTCGAGAAGCGCTGGTGCACCATCGCGAGCGCCGAGACCATCGACTCGTCGGCGAGGTCCAGGTAGAACTTGCCGACCTGGTCGGCGAGCAGCATGCCCTTGTAGCAGAGCGTGCGCGTCGAGAACGACGGCACGTAGAACTCCTTCCCGTGCTTGAGGGCGAGCGCCTGGATCGCGTGGCCGGCGCGCTTGCGGATCACGTAGAGCTTGCGCTCGAGCGCGGCCTGGTCCATGTCGCGCGACCCGCGCGCGACGAACACCTGCCGGATGACCGGCTCGACCTCCTTCGTGCGCTCCGAGAGCCCCTCGTTGTTCGTCGGGACGTCGCGCCAGCCGAGCAGAACCTGCCCCTCGGCCGCGATCGCGCGCTCGATCTCCTGCTCGCAGGCCATGCGCGAGGCCGGCTCCTGCGGCAGGAACACCATGCCGACGCCGTACTGGCCCACCGCCGGCAGCGTGATGCCGAGCTTGCCGCACGCACGGCGCAGGAACGCGTCGGGCAGCTGGATCAGGATGCCCGCCCCGTCCCCCTGCAGCGGGTCGGCGCCCGTCGCACCGCGGTGCGACAGGTTCTCGAGGATCTTCAGGCCCTGCGTGACGATGCCGTGGCTCTTGCGTCCCTTGATGTGCGCGATGAAGCCCAGGCCGCACGCGTCGTGCTCGTGCGCGGGGTCGTACATGCCCTGGCGAACGGGCGGGCGGCCGCCCCTCGCTTCCCCATCGTCGTGCCTGGATCCGTCGCGCACAGTCTGTCCTCCCGTCAATCCTGGTTTCCGGGCCGGCCGCGACGCCGCGGCTCCCCGGCCGCAGGCGCGAAGATTGCTGCGCGAGTGCGGGGGCGAAACCCTCCAATGCTACTCGGCTTGCTGCAATGCGACAAGAAACCCCGCCCTCCCCGGCATCCGCGCAACAGCGGCCGCCGGATCGCGGCTGCCGCGGGGCGCAAAAGCCTTGCACGGACCCGGCTCTTGCGTTCTAATCTAAAGAGATTCAGCTATCTCGTTGTTGCAACGTTCAAAACAGGTATCCGGACGCTCCGGTTTCAGGACAACATCATCAGGAACACGCCATGTCCCTCGTTCGCCTGACCGGCTGGCTCCGCCCGGTCGCCATGCTCGTGGCCACGTCCGGCATTCTTGGTTTGACCGCCTGCGGCGGCGGCGGCGGCGCCATCAACGGCCCGGTGACGCCGACGACCCCGGTCCCGGTGCTCTCGACGCTGCCCGCGGGCATCGTCATCGCCTACTCGCAGGTGCCGGCGACGATCAAGATCGTCGGCGGCGTGGCGCCCTATCAGGCGCTTTCGAACAACTCGGCGGTGCTGCCGGTGCCGCTCAACGTCGCGGGCGACACGGTCGTGCTGGTCGCGAACCCGGTGGCCGTCGGCACCGACGTCCCGGTCGCGATCACCGTGTCCGACCAGTCCGGGCAGTCGGCGATCGCGAACGTGGTCGTGCGCTACGCCCCGCTGTTCGAGAACGGCCTCACGGTCACGCCCTCCAGCGGGAACTGCGGCAACAACGTCTGCGACGGCGACACGGCTGGCGTGCTCGCGGTCGCCACGGGCGTGGGAGGCGCACCGCTGCCGGGACGCCAGATCCGCTTCGACACCGTCTACGGCGCGTACTCGATCCTCACGAGCAACCCCGCGCTGCCCGCGACGTCCACGCTGACCGTCGTGACCGACGCGGCCGGCGCCGCGCAGGTGCAGATCCAGGCGCTCGCGGGCGCGACGACGCAGCAGGCGCAGATCCGCGCGACCGACGTCGCGACCGGCCAGCAGCAGATCGCGAACTTCGTCATCGAGCGGACGACGTCGACGAACAACCTGTCGGTCGTGCCGCCCACCGCGACGATCCAGACCCAGTACAACACGTCGTGCTCGTCCGGCTTCATGATCGACTACTACATCTACGGCGGCACGCCCCCGTATACGGTCGCCTCGACGTTCCCGACCGCGGTCGTGATCTCGTCCCCCGTCGTGCCGGCGAGCGGCGGCTTCTTCCGGGCGACGACCAACGGCAGCTGCGTCGACCCGCTCACGTTCACGATCCAGGACTCGGCCGGCAAGACGACGACCGCGACACTGATCAACATCCCGGGCTCCGACAGCCCGCCGACGCCCCCGACGCCGACGCCCCCGACGCTGGTCGTGACGCCGACGTCCACGTCGAGCGACGCCTGCACGGGCAAGACCTTCAACTTCGTGATCACCGGCGGCACCGAGCCTTACAACGTGAGCCTGACGCCCGCGGGCGGCACGGTCACGCCGCCCGTCGTCAACACCAGCGGCGGCTCGGTCGCGGTCAGCGGCCTCGCCACGGGGGGCGGCGCGACCACGGTCATCGTCGTCGACGGCGGCAGCACCGGACGCCAGCAGACGCGGACCGCAACGATCACGTGTAACTGATTCTTTCGCCGCTCCGGCGAAGACGGCGATCCGCGGATCGCCGTCTTCGTTTGCGGGGCCGTCTCCGTCCCCCTCGGCGACGCGGCCGTCAGTCGGCGAGCACCGCTGCGAGGTCGCGCTCGTCGACGTCCGCGCGCACCGCCGCCTGCCCGAGCCGCTCGAGCAGCACGAAGCGCATGCGGCCGTGCTCCACCTTCTTGTCGCGCCCCATCAGGTCGAGCCAGCGGTCGAGCGGCAGCTTCGGCGCGACGGTCGGCAGCCCTGCCGCGGCCACCAGCGCCTCGAGGCGCGCGCGCTCGCCGGAGGGCAGCCCGCACACGCGCTCGGAGAGACGGGACGCGAGCAGCATCCCGGCGCCGACCGCCTCGCCGTGGAGCCACGTGCCGTACCCGGTCGCGGTCTCGATCGCGTGGCCGAACGTGTGGCCGAAGTTGAGCAGCGCGCGCTCGCCGGTCTCGCGCTCGTCCGCGGCCACGATCTCGGCCTTGATCCTGCAGCTCTCGTGGATCGCGTGCGCGAGCGCCTCGTCGTCGCGGCCGGCGAGCGAACGCACGTTCCCCTCGAGCCACGCGAAGAATGCGCCGTCGCGGATCGCGCCGTACTTGACGATCTCGGCCAGCCCCGCCGCGACCTCGCGCGCGGGAAGGGTCGCGAGGCAACCGGTGTCGGCGAGCACGGCGATCGGCTGGTGGAACGCGCCGATCATGTTCTTGCCGAGCCGATGGTTGACCGCGGTCTTGCCGCCCACCGACGAGTCGACCTGCGCGAGCAGCGTCGTCGGCACCTGCACGTAGGGGATGCCGCGCTGGTAGATCGCCGCCGCGAAGCCCGCGAGGTCGCCGACCACGCCGCCCCCCAGCGCGACGACCGGCGTGCGGCGGTCGACCTTGAGCTCGAGGAGCCGCGTCAACACGTCGTTCAGCGTGTCCCAGTTCTTGTGCTGCTCGCCGTCGGGGATCAGCAGGACTTCGAGGGCGACGCCGGCCCGGTCGAGGCTCGTGCGGAGCGCGGGCAGGTGATGGGCGGCGACGATCGCGTTGGTGACCACCACCGCCCGGCCGGTCTCCCACGGCACGAGCTCGCCCGCGCGTGCGAGCACGCCCCGGCCGATCATGATCGGGTAGCTCCGGGCCCCCAGGGCCACGTCGAGACGCTTCATCGGGCATCCTTCGCCGTGTCGCAGGGAGCGCCCTGCGTCCCCGCGCCCTGCGGCGGCTCCCAGTCGCGCGCCACGCGCATCACCTCGTCGCGATCCGAGGGGATCACGAGGTCGGCCACCTCGCGGTAGAGGGGGTCGCGCTGCGCGTAGAGCTCCGCGATCCTGGCCGCCGGATCGGCCGCCTTCAGGAGAGGCCGGTGGCGGCTGTGACGCACGCGCTCGTAGAGCGTCGACGGCTCCGCGTGCAGGTAGACGACCGTGCCGCCCGCCGACAGGCGTCGCCGGTTCGCCTCGCGCAGCACCGCGCCGCCGCCGGTGCCGAGCACGATGTTCTCGAGGGCCACGAGATCGGCGATCACCGCCTCCTCGCGGTCGCGGAACGCGGCCTCGCCCTCGATCTCGAAGATCGTCGGGATCGTGACGCCGAGCCGGCCCTCGAGCTCGTGGTCGGCGTCGACGTAGCGCTTGCCCAGCCGCCGCGCGAGCAGGCGCCCGAGCGTCGTCTTGCCCGCTCCCATGAGGCCGACGAGATAGAGGTTGCCGCGGCGCAACTGCATCGGCGGATTGTAGCGAATGGCGCCCGGCGGGCCGGTCGCGGCGCGCACGACTTCCGCGCGTTCCGCCGGCGGCCTCCATGTACGATTCGCGAATAGCGCAAGCGTCGCGAGTCGGCCGCTGCGACCACTCGCCACCATCGGCGTCGATCCCCGCCGGCCTGCCGACGGGCGATCGTCGAGGCGGAGCAGGGGCCCCGCGCTCGCGCGGGGATGCGACCCGAGACGAGCGCAGGGCCGGCGAACGAGTCCCCGCGAATGGCGGGAACCGCTCCTCGCCGGCCCCTCGCCGCCGAGCTCGGGTGCGGCCTCCTCGTACGATCCGCGAATCGCGCAGTCGTCGCGAGTCGGCCGCTCTGACCACTCGCCATCATCGGCGTCGATCCCCGTCGGCCATGCCGACGGGGTCCCTCGCCGCCGAGCTCGGGTCGCTACTTCACCGCGCTCACGGTCTCCTTGACGACGCGCGGGGTCAGGAAGATCAGCAGCTCGGTCTTGTCGCTCGACCGGCCGGTCTGCTTGAACAGGTAGCCGAACAGCGGGATGTCGCCCAGGTACGGCACCTTGTCGACGTCGTTGCGGATCGTCTCCTCGTAGATCCCGCCGATGACCGCCGTGTCGCCGTTGTTGACCATGATCTGGGTCACGACGTTCTTCGTGTCGATCGCCGGCACCTGGAAGCCCTGCCCGACCTGGACGTACGAGCCGACCGAGTCCTTGCGGACCTCGACGGTCATGATGATCCGGTTGTCGGGCGTGATCTGCGGCGTCACGTCGAGGCGCAGCACCGCCTTCTTGAACTGGACGGTCGCCGGCGAGTTCGCGGTGGAGGGCGTGACGTACGGGATCTCGGTGCCCTGCTCGATCTGCGCCTTCTGGTTGTCGGCCGTGATCACGCGCGGGCTCGAGACGACCTTGCCGCGGTTCTCCGCCTCGAGCGCGGAGAGCTCGAGGTTGATCAGGTTGCCGCTGCCCAGGTTGATCAGCGTCATCGCGAGCTGGCCCGCGGCGTTCGCGATCGGCAGGTTGATGTTGAGCGCCTGGGGATCCGAGTAGCCCGGGTAGCCGTAGGGCGCCACCGTCGGGGACGCGATCTCGAACGGCGTCGGCGTCCGCGTCTCGCGGACGATCCGGTCGCCCTCGGTGCGCACCGTCGGCTGCGTGTTGAGCGAGCCGGTCGAGCCGACCGAGTAGCGGCCGCGGTTGAACGTGAAGCCGGTCTGCTGGCCGAAGCGCACGCCCAGCTGCCGGCTGAACTTGTCGCTCGCGATCACGATGCGCGCCTCGATCAGCACCTGGCGGATCGGGATGTCCAGCTGCCGGATCATCCTGCGCACTTCCTCGAGCCTCGCCGGCGTGTCCTGCACGAACAGCACGTTGGACCGCGGGTCGACGAACGCGACGCCGCGCTTCGACAGGATCGAGCCCTGCCCGCCCGTCGTCGCGGTCTGGCCGGCGCCCAGCCCGAACTGCTGCTGGCGGTTCGTCGACAGCAGGTTCGCGAAGTCCGACGCCTTCATGTAGTTGAGCTGGAACGACTCGACCTGCATCGGCTCGAGCTCGCTGATCTGCGCGGCCGACTCGAGCTGCTGCTTCTCGCGGATCGCGAGCTCCTCGCGCGGCGCGATGCGGACGACGTTGCCGCTCTTCCGCATGTCGAGGTCCTTCGACTGCAGGATGATGTCGAGCGCCTGGTCCCAGGGGATGTCCTTGAGCCGCAGCGTCAGCGACCCCTGCACGGTGTCGCTCGTGATGATGTTGAGGCCGGTGAAGTCCGCGATCACCTGCAGCACCGACCGCACGTCGATGCTCTGGAAGTTGAACGAGACCTTCTCGCCCTTGTAGCCGCCGCGCGTTCCCTGCGTCAGCCGGTTCGGGTCCTCCTGCACCGGCTTGATCTCGACGATGAACCGGTTGTCGGTCTGGTAGGCCGAGTGCTCCCACAGCCCCTTGGGCTCGATGACCATCCGCGTGTTGGATCCCTGCGCGAAGGTCTCGACCGACACGACCGGCGTTCCGAAGTCCTGCACGTCGAGCCGGCGCTCGAGGTTGCGGGGAAGCGACGTCTTGATGAAGTCGACGATCAGCTGACGGCCCTGCTGTCGGATGTCGATGCCGGTCGCCGCGTCGGACATGTCGACGACGATCCGGCCCTCGCCGTTGCGGCCGCGCCGGAAGTCGACGTCGCGCAGCACGTGCTGCACGTCGCCCGGCCGGGCCTCGGCGAAGCGCTGGACGACCTGCGCGGTCGCGTCCAGCTGCTCGCTCTGGTCGATCAGCGTCACGAGCACGGCGTTGCCCTCGACGTTGGTCTCGTAGGTCTGCGGGCGGTTGAGGTTGAACACGACGCGGGTCCGGGCGCCGGCCTGGACGACGTTCAGGCTGCGGAGCGCGGCGTCGTCGACCTGCCGCTGCGTGGCCCCCAGGCCGTTCGCCGTGTCGAGGAAGTCGAGCGCGATCCGCGGGGGATTCGCGATCGCGAAGCCGGCCGGCGCGTTCGCCGGCGGGTTGCGCAGCGTGAACTTGACGATCGTGCGTCCGGACGTGCCCTTCGAGACGGTGACCTGGTCGATGCTGTTCGCGCTCTGCGCCCACGCCTGCACGCTCACGAGCGCCGCGATCGCGGCGAGCCCGACCGCGAGGCCGCGAACGGCGTCGGCCGCGGCGCTCCGGACCCGGTTGGCGAAGATTGCGCTCATCGTTTCCCCCCCTGTGTCCTCGGGTCGGGCTGCTGGAGCTGCAGCGTCGACGTGCGCTCGGTCCAGTCGCCCGCGCTGTCCTGCACCAGCTCCTTCAGCTTGATCTCGGTGTCGGTGATGCCGGTGACGACGCCGAAGTTCTGTCCCATGAAGTTTCCGCTTCGCACCTGGTAGATGTCCTTCTCGGGCGTGCGCACCAGCGCATAGACCGCCTTGTTCTTCGCGAGCGTGCCCACCATCGTCAGCGATTCGAGCGGATAGCTCTCGAGCGGCTCGCGGCGCCGCGCGAGATCCGGGGCGAGCCCGCCGCCGCCCTTGGCCGGCTCGATCTTGCGCGGCTTGAACGGGTCGGGAAGGTCGAACGCGTTGTAGGCGAACGGCTCGTAGGGCTGGATCTGGGGCAGCGGCTCGAGCTTGCCCTGCGCGCCCTTGCCCTGCTCGCGCATCCAGTCGCGGAGGTCCTGGTGGCTCTCCCCGCCGCAGCCCGCGGCGACCAGAGCGGCGGCGACGATGACGGCGCGGCGCACGCTCATTTCTTCCTCGCCTTGTCCTTCGCCTGCTTCGCGAGCGCGCGCTGGCGGGCGATCTCGTCCTCGTCGAGGTAGCGGAACGTCTTCGCCACCGCGTCCATCTTGAGCGTGCCCTTGTCGTTCGCGATCGAGACGTCGTTCAGCGTGACGATGCGCGGGAGCTGGGCGACGTCGCTCGCGAACGCCCCCATGTCGTGGTAGTTGCCGGTGATCCGGATCGCGATCGGCAGCTCGGCGTAGAAGTCCGCCATCTTCTCCTGCGCGGCGGGCTTGAAGAGCTCGAACACGAGGCCGCGGCCGAGCCCCGCCTGGTTGATGTCGGTCAGGAGCGCGTCGATCTCGGAGCGGTTGGGCAGCTGCTTCACCAGCGCGCCGAACGACTGCTCGACCTCCGCGAGCTGCGCGCGATAGGCGTCGAAGTTGATCGCCTTGGCCTTCTTCTGCGAGTACTGCTCGCGCAGCGTCCCTTCCTCGGTCTGCGCGCGGCCCAGCGTCTCCCACTGGTCCTTCCAGTCGAAGAACGCGCCCAGGCCGACGATGACGACGAAGATCGCGCCCAGCACGAGCGCCTTCGGCAGCATCGGCCAGTTGCCGACGTCGTGCAGCGAGAGGCGGCGGAGTTCGTCGAGGTTCATGCCTTGGCTCCGCGGGCGGCGGCCCCGGCCGGCGCGGGGACGGGCGAACCGGGCCGGGCCGGCGGCGCCGTGGACCCCGGCGCCGAGCGCTTCACCTGGAAATTCAGCGTGAACTCGTTCGCCTGCTGCGGCGGCGCGCCGCGGGCCGCGCCCGGCAGCGACACGAGCTTGATCTCGACGAGCTCGGGCGCCGCGATCCACGGCGACGCCTCGATGTTGCGCATCAGCGTCGAGACGCGGGCGTTGGACTGCGCGTAGCCCACCATCTGCACGCGCGTCCCGGTCTGCTTGAGCGACTTGAGGTAGATGCCGTCGGGCAGCTGGCGGACGATCTGGTCGAGCAGGTGGACCGCCTCGCTGCGGTTCGCCTGCAGGTTCTCGACGACCTGCTTGCGGGCGAGCACCTGCTGGATCTGGTCGCGGAGCCTGTCGATCTCCTTGATCTGCTCGTCGAGCTTCGCGATCTCGCTCTTGAGGAGCTTGTTGCGCGCGTTCTGGTCGTCGATCTTCGCAGCGAAGATCATGTGGACGAGGCCCACGACCGCCGCGGCCAGGATCGCGAGCAGCACCGCGAAGGAGACGAACTGTCGCTGGCGGGCCTGCCGCTTCTGCTCGCGGTGCGGCAGCAGGTTGATGCGGACGGCGGCGGCCATTACACGGCCTCCCCCAGGCTAGCGCGCTTCGCGCGCGTCGCGCCCCCCCTCCTCCAGGAGGGGGCAGGCCGCGCCCTCGGGGCGGCCCTTCGGGCGCGGCCCCGGCCGGTCGCGGCGCCTTCGCCGGGCCGTCCCAAGGCGGCGCCGGCCCCCTGGGGGGAGGCTCGCGAAGCGAGCTTCGGGGGAATCGCGCCGCCGTCGGGCCGTCCCAAGGCGGCGCCGGCCCCCTGGGGGGAGGCTCGCGAAGCGAGCTTCGGGGGGATCGCGCCGCCGCCGGGCCGTCCCAAGGCGGCGCCGGCCCCCTGGGGGGAGGCTCGCGAAGCGAGCTTCGGGGGGATCACACTCATTCGAAGCTCCGCATCGCGAGCCCGGCCGCGATGATCAGCATCGGCGCGTCCTGCGCGAGTTGCCGCGGGCGGATCCGGTCGGACACCTGCATCGACGCGAACGGATTGGCGATCACGGACGCCACGCCGGCGCGCTTCGCGACCAGCTCGTCCAGCCCCGGCAGCAGGGCGCAGCCCCCGGCGAGCACGATCTGGTCGACCTGGTTGTACGCGGTCGACGTGAAGAAGAACTGCAGCGCCCGCGTGATCTCGAGCGCGAGCGTCTCCATGAACGGCTGGAGGACGTCGGCGTCGTAGTTCTCGGGCAGGCCCTGGTTCTTCTTGGCCGACTCGGCCTCCTCGGGCGACAGGTTGAACGCCCGCTGGATGTCATGCGTGAGCTGGTTGCCGCCGAACGCCTGGTCCCGCGAGAACAGGAACTGGCCGTTGCGCAGCACGTAGAAGTGCGTGATGTGCGCGCCGATGTCCACGAACGCGATGTTCTGGTCGCGGCCGTTCGCCGGGAGCGAGGGCGTGATCAGGCGGAACGCCTCCTGCGTCGCGTAGGACTCCACGTCCATCACGCGCGGCTTGAGCCCGGCGGCCTCGGCAATCGCGACGCGGTCCTCCACCTTCTCCTTGCGGGAGGCGGCGATCAGGATCTCGACCTCGTCGGGGTTGTTCGGCGCGGGGCCCAGGATCTGGAAGTCGAGGTTCACCTCGTCGAGCGCGAACGGGATGTACTGGTTCGCCTCCGCCTCGACGGTCAGCTCGAGCTCCTCCTCCTTCTGCCCGGACGGGACGATGATCTTCTTCGTGATCACCATTGCCGCGGGCAACGCCATCGCGATGTTCCGGTTGCGGCTGCCGAGCCGCTTCCAGGCACGCTTGAGCGCGTCGCTGACTTGGTCCAGATTAGCGATGTTGCCGTCCTGGACCGTGTCCTTGGGGAGCGGCTCGATCGTGTACCTTTCGAGCCGGAAGGTGCCCTTGCCGGCCTCGGAGAGCTCGACCAGCTTGATCGACGTCGACGCGACGTCGACGCCGATCAGCGTCGGGGCCTTCGTCTTGAAGGCTTCGAGCACTCCGGAGAATTTTTCGGCAAGCATGTCCCTGTCGCCGTCAATGCTGACAACTTACATTAAACTCTGGCAGCAACCCACAACGATGTCAAACCTTTTGCCCCCCGGCCGGATGGGTTGTTGCATGGTTGCCCACAATCCGGGGGCTGACCCGTCCGCTAGAGCAAGTTTTATTCCCCCGTGCTAAAGCGCTGGCTCCTCTACGTCGGCTCCGTCGCCCTCGGCCTCGCCGTGGTGGGCGCGCTGCTCGGCGCCTTCGTGCTGGCCCTGCTTTATCCGACGCTCCCCTCGCTCGAGACCCTGACCGATTACCAGCCCAAGGTGCCGCTCCGGATCGTCTCGGCCGAAGGCGACCTCCTGGGCGAATTCGGGGAGGAGCGCCGGGCGGTCGTCCGGATCGGCGAGGTTCCCGACCTCATGAAGAACGCGATCCTGGCGGCGGAGGACGAGCGGTTCTACCAGCATGGCGGCGTCGACTACGTCTCGGTGCTCCGTGCCGCCCTTTCCAACGTCGTCTCGGGCACCCAGCAGGGCGCCGGCACGATCACGATGCAGGTCGCCCGCAACTTCTTCCTCACCCGGGAGAAGACGCTCACCAGGAAGCTCCGGGAGGTCCTGCTCGCCTGGAAGATCGAGGCCAACCTGTCCAAGGACGAGATCCTCGAGCTCTACGTCAACCAGATCTTCCTGGGCCAGCGGGCCTACGGCTTCGCGGCCGCGGCGCAGATCTACTTCGGCAAGTCCCTGAAGGACCTGACCCCCGCCGAGGCGGCGATGCTCGCGGGGCTCCCGAAGGCGCCGTCCGCGTACAACCCGATCAGCAACCCCAGGCGGGCGAAGATCCGGCAGGAATACGTGCTCCGTCGCATGCACGACCTCCGCTACCTCTCGGATGCCGACTACGAACAAGCACGAACCGCGCCACTCGCGACCCGGCAGGGCGTCCGCGAGTCCGTGCCGGCCCGGGCAGCGTTCGTTGCCGAGATGGCCAGGCAGGTGGTCTTCGAGGCGTACGGCGACGAGGCCTACACGAAGGGGATCACCGTGTGGACGACGATCCGGTCCGTCGACCAGGACGCCGCCTACGCCGCCGTCCGGCGCGGCGTGCTCGAGTACGACCGCCGCCACGGCTACCGGGGGCCCGAGGCCTACGTGAGCCTGCCCGACGATCCCGTCGAGGCCGAGCAGGCGCTGGACCGGGCCTTCCAGGAATCGCCGGACAGCGACAACCTGCCCTCGGCCGTCGTCACCGGGGCGACGGCGACCGAGGTCCGCGCGGTGCTCTCGAGCGGCGACACGGTCGTCGTCGACGGCGAGGGCCTCAAGTTCGCGGCCCGGAACCTGTCGGACAAGACCCCGGCCAACCAGCGCATCCGACGGGGAGCGGTGATCCGGCTCGCCAAGGACGACAAGGGGCGCTGGACGATCGCGCAGCTCCCGCAGGCGGAGGCCGCTTTCCTGGCGCTGCGCCCCGCGGACGGAGCGATCCTGGCGCTCGTCGGCGGCTTCGACTTCGAGCGCAACAAGTTCAACCACGTCACGCAGGCGCAGCGGCAGCCGGGGTCCGCGTTCAAGCCGTTCATCTACTCGGCCGCGCTCGAGAAAGGGTTCACGCCGGCGACCGTCGTCAACGACGCGCCGTTCTTCGTGCCCGCCGAGAAGACCGGCGCCGAGGACTGGGAGCCCAAGAACTACGACGGCAAGTTCGAGGGGCCGATGCGGCTGCGCACGGCGCTCGCCAAGTCGAAGAACCTGGTCACCGTCCGCGTGCTGCAGGCGATCGGGCCGCAGTACGCGCAGGACTACATCGCGAGGTTCGGCTTCGACCCGAAGCAGCACCCGGCCTACCTGACGATGGGGCTGGGCGCCGGGTCCGCGACGCCGGTCCAGATGGGCGGCGCCTACTCGGTCTTCGCGAACGGCGGCTACCGGATCGCGCCGTACCTCATCGCGAAGATCAGCGACGCGAAAGGCAACGTGCTGTCGCAGGCGGAGCCGGTCGTCGCCGGCGAGACCGCCGAGCAGGCGATCGACCCGCGCAACGCCTTCGTGATGTCGACGATGCTCCGCGACGTCGTCGCGTACGGCACCGCGACGCGCGCCCAGTCGCTCGGCCGCAAGGACATCGCCGGCAAGACCGGCACGACCAACGAAAACGTCGACGCGTGGTTCTGCGGCTACACGCCCGCGATCGTCGGGATCGCGTGGATCGGCTACGACCAGCCGCGCACGCTGGGCACGAACGAGACCGGCGCGGTGGCCGCGCTGCCGATCTGGATCACGTTCATGCAGCGCGCGCTCAAGGGCGTGCCCGAGCGACCGCTGGAGGTGCCCTCCGGCGTCGTGCAGGTCCGGATCAACGAGACGACGGGCCTGCGCGACGACTCGAGCTCGGTGACCGACTGGTTCTTCGCCGAATCGGTCCCGCGTGGCCGCGAGGACTCGTTGACGCCGTCGACGGGCGGTCGCACCGCGCAGGACGTTCGCAACCAGCTGTTCTGATGTCCCGCCCGCGACGTCCGTCCGCCTCGCACGAGGCGCTCCGCGCCGGGCGCCGGCACGGGTTCGGCCCCGACGGACAGGACCGGACCCGGCTCGCGCAGGCCGCGGCGCGGCTCATCGCCGAGCACGGGATGAACGACTGGTCGGCGGCGAAGCGCAAGGCCGCGCGCGAGCTCGGGCTCCCCGACCGCGTCGCGCTGCCCGGCGACGACGAGGTCGAGGATGCCCTCGTCGAGCACCACGCGCTGTTCGGCGGCGAGCGCCATCGAGCGATGCTGCACGAGCGGCGCACCGAGGCGCTGGGCTGGCTGCGCCACCTCGCGCGCTTCGACGCGCGGCTCGTCGGCGCCGTCGCGGAGGGGTGGGCCTCCGTGCACAGCGACATCCGGATCGAGCTCTGCGCGGACGACTCGAAGGCGGTGGAGCTCGCGCTCCTCAATGCGGGCGTCGACTACCGGACGATGCCCTCGGCCGGCGCGGGCGACGTCCACGAGCTCTACGTCGATACGCGGCGGGGAGGCGTGCGGCTGTCGGTGCTCACGCCGGCCGCGATGCGCGCCCGCCCGCGCCGGGACCGGCACGGCCGCGAGGCGTCGCGTCTGGACGCGGCGGCGGTCGAGGCGCTGCTCGCGGGGTCAGCGGGGTCGGCGGGGTCAGAGCCGTAATTCTTCGGCGTGGGGGAGATGCCCGCGAGGTGAGCCACGAAAAATTACGGCTCTGACCCCTTGAGCCAGCGCGCCGCGTCGAGCGCGAAGTAGGTGAGGATCGCGTCGGCGCCCGCGCGCTTCATCCCGACGAGCACTTCGAGCACGCACGCGCGCTCCTCGAGCCAGCCCATCTGCACGGCGGCCTTGAGCATCGCGTACTCGCCCGACACCTGGTAGACCGCGGTCGGCATGCGAAAGGCGTCCTTCACCCGCCGCACGATGTCGAGGTACGGGAGCCCCGGCTTCACCATCACCATGTCCGCGCCCTCGGCGACGTCGAGCGCGACCTCGCGCAGCGCCTCGTCCGAGTTCGCCGGGTCCATCTGGTAGGTGTGCTTGTTGCCGCCCTTCAGGTTGCCGGCCGAGCCGACGGCGTCGCGGAACGGGCCGTAGAACGACGACGCGTACTTCGCCGAGTAGGCGAGGATGCGCGTGCGCTGGAACCCCTCGGCGTCGAGCGCGCGCCGCAGCGCGCCGACGCGCCCGTCCATCATGTCGGAAGGCGCGACCATGTCCACGCCGGCCGCCGCGTGGTTCTTCGCCTGCCTGACGAGCGCCTCGACCGTCTCGTCGTTCATCACGTAGCCCGACGCGTCGATCAGCCCGTCCTGCCCGTGGCTCGTGTAGGGATCGAGCGCGACGTCGGTGATCACGCCGAGCTCGGGGAAGCGCGACTTGAGCGCGCGCACGGTGCGCGGCACGAGGTCGTCCGGCCGCCACGCCTGCGCCGCGTCGGCGGTCTTGAGCTCGGCGGGAATCACCGGGAACAGCGCGATCGCCGGCACGCCGAGATCGAGGCAGGCCTCGGCGTCGCGGCACAGCCGGTCGAACGACTTTCGCGAGACGCCGGGAAGCGAGGGTACCGGCTCCTCGCGTCCCGCCCCGTCGAGCACGAACACCGGGA
Organism: Burkholderiales bacterium; assembly: GCA_046347845.1. GTDB lineage: Bacteria > Pseudomonadota > Gammaproteobacteria > Burkholderiales > Casimicrobiaceae > VBCG01. Next base: position 197,825 of record JAXMFH010000003.1, read on the forward strand.
GGATCAGGTCGTCGGCCGTGAGCGTCGTCTCGCGCGCGAGCCGGCGCGAGAAGTCGTCGCGGCGCATGCGGCGCGGCCGCGCGTCGGGGAAGCGGGCGGAAAAGGGCTGGGTCATGGTGTCAGGGGCCCGGGGCGCACCCGGATCGAGATCGCGCAGGCAGGCCGATGGTAGCGCGAAGGGCGGCGGTGCCGAAGGACGTCGCGGGGCGCCCCCGGGCGTTGCGCGGATGCCCGCTTCAGCGGCCGCCCGCGAGCCATTTCTGCTGCTTCGCCACGCCGAGCATCCCGTCGAAGCCGCGCGCGCCCTGCGCGGCTGCCAGCGACCGGAGCCGCAGCAGGAGCTCGGCGGTCGCGAGCGCGTCGCCGGCCGCGCTGTGCCGCGCCGCGTTCTCGATGCCGAACAGGGTCATCCAGTCGTCGAGGCTGCGGCCGCCGCGCGCGTAGGTCTCGGGCCGCAGCGATCCGGCGAGGTAGGCGAGGTCGAGCCAGGGTCGCTCGTCGAACGGCACGCCCGCCGCGGCGCAGGCGCGGCGCAGCACTTTCCGGTCGAAGTCCGCGTGGAACCCGACGCAGCGCGCGCCCGCCAGGTACCCGTGGAACGACGCCAGCGCCTCGGGCGCCGGGACGCCGGCCGCCTGCGCCCCGTAGCCGATCCCGTGCACGACCACGTTCGACGCGTCGCCGGCCGGCCGGTTGCGCAGCACGACCTCGAAGCTGTCGTCGGGCAGGATGCCGGCGCCGTCGACCGCGACCGCGCCGATCGAGAGCAGGTCGTCGCGCTCCGGGTCCAGACCGGAGGTCTCGGTGTCGACGACGACGAGCCGCGCGTCCGCGTCGCCCTCGGACGCCCTGCCGCCGAAGAGTCGGGCAAGGAGGCTCATCACCCCGGGTAGTCGACTTCGAGCCGCTGCTGGATCATCCGCACCTGCCGCAGCGCCTCCTTGAGGATCCGCCGGTCGAGCGCGGAGAGATCGGCGAGCGGCACGACGTTCGCGGCGCCGCCCGCCTCGATGTCGCCGGACGCGCGGCGGTGCTGCGTGCGCAGCCGCAGGAGCTGCACGTACTCGAAGGCGTCGACCCAGCTGCGGATCTCGTCGGCGGGGACGCCCTTGCGCGCGCCCGCGGCCTCGAGGCGGTCGACCGTGTTGGTCACGGTGACGCCGGTCGCGAGCGCGAAGATGCGCGCGGCGTCGACGAACGGAACGCTGCCGCTCATCTTGAGGTCGATGCCCTCGACGCCCGCGGCGTCCGACTGGCCCGAGAGCTCGCCGAACCAGTTGAGCGGCGGGCGGTTCGTGAGCGCGTTGTCGCTCATCTGCTTCAGGAAACGCGGATTGGCCGCCGCATGCGCCGCGATGTCGGCGCGCAGCTGCGTCGCGAGCCCTTCCTCCCCCCACAGCGCGCGGAAGTCGAAGAAGATCGCGCTCGCGAGCAGGCTCTTCGGGTCGCCGCGGTCGATCCACTGCCAGAACGCCGCGCGCCATTCGTCGAGCGAAAGGCACCAGCGCGGGTTCATCGCCATCACGCCGCCCTTGCACAGCGGATAGCCGCAAGCGTCGAGCGCCTCGTTCACCTCGCGCGCGAGCGGCAGGAGGCGCTCGCGGATCGCGTCGGGCGTCGCCGACTCGTCGTTCGCGACGAAGATGAGCCCGTTGTCCTGGTCGGTCGCGATCGTCTGCTCGCTGCGGCCCTCGGAGCCCATCCCGAGCCAGCAGAGCGCGAGCCCCGAGAGCTCGTGCTTCGGCGCCGCGAGGTCGAGGATGCGCGCGGCGATCTGGTCGTTGAGGCTCGCGATCATGCGCGTGAGCTGACCGCTCGCGACGCCCTGCGCGACGAGCGCGTGCGAGAGCGCGCGCACGTCGGCGGCGCTCTGGACGAGCGAGGGGACGTCGGCCGCGCGCCGGATCGCGCTCGAGAGCTCGCGCACCGAGAGCCGCTGCAGCCCGAACAGGTCGCGCTCCGAGACCACGCCGGCGACTTCGCCGCCCGCGGCCGTCACGACGACGTGGCGGATGCCGTGCTTCGCCATCACGAGGGCCGCGTCGCCGGCCGTCGCGTCGCCGCTCAGCGTGAGCGCGGGCCGGCTCATCACGCTCGAGATCGGCGCGGTGAGCGCCAGGCCGGGCAGCACGATGCGCCCGATCACGTCCTGCCGCGTGAAGATGCCGAGCGGCTTCGCCTCGGCGTCGACGACCGGCAGCGAGCCGATGCGCCGCTCCTCCATCGACTTCAGCGCGTCGCCGATCGGCGTGTCCGGCGCGACCGTCACGGGCGCGTTGCGCGTGATCGACCTGAGCGGTGTCGCGAGGCCGCGCTGCTCGGTCACCGTCGCCGCGTACTCGGCCTGCACGTTCGCGCGCGACAGGTCGAGCAGGTGCGCGAGCCGCCGCGTGCAGAAGTCCTGGAACACCGGCGACCCCGAGACCAGCTGGTCGAACACCGAAACCGGGAACACGAGGCAGAAGACGTCGCCCCCCGCGCGGTAGTGACTGGTCACTCCGCGGTTCGCGAGCAGAGCGCCGAGCGGGAACATCTCGCCCGCGACGAGCTCCCAGGCCGGACGCAACGTCCCGTCGGGCGCCGGCCGCTCGCCGCGCACCACCCCCTGCTTGATGACGAAGCACTGCGACGGGCGCCCGTCCGTGGGCACGAGGATCGTCTCGCCGGGCGCGAAGTAGCGCAGCTTCGATGCGCGCACGACACGCTCGAGATCCCCCGACGACATGCCGGAGAACGGCGCGTGCGGAACGAGCGCCTGCTTCAATCCCGAAACCACCGTCGGGGCCGGCGACAGCTTGGGCATCGACCACTCTCCCTTCGGGGTTTACCCCGGTTCGATTATTGCGGCGCCCCCGCTGCGGAACTCTGATGGGGGTCAATGGTCACAGCAAGCAGACGGAGACGTCTCCCGCTTCCCTCCCTGAGCGGGTGCCCGACGCAGTCGGCAAGCTGCGGCGGGCGTTCCAAGGCCCCGCATCACTCCCCTTGATCGCGGGGCCTTTTCTTTTCCGCGCCCGCCGCGCTACGCGGCGAGCCAGCCAGCGAGGATCGCATCGGCCTCGAGGAGGCCCGTCCTCGCCGTCGCCGAGAACGGAATCACCGCGACGTTCGACGCCTGGCCCGGATACCGCTCCGCCAGTTGCGCGCGGATCGCCGCCGCGGCGCGCGCCGACTCGCTGCGCGTGAGCTTGTCCGACTTGGTGGCGAGCACCATCACCGGCCGCCCCGAGGGCAGGAAACCGTCGAGGAGCGCGAAGTCGAGCGGCTTCAGACCGTGCCTCGCGTCGACGACCAGGGCCAGCGCGACGAGCGAGGGCCGGGTCGCGACATAGGATGCGAGGACGTCCTGCCAGGCGCGCTTGACGGCCTTGGGCACCGCCGCGTAGCCGTAGCCCGGCAGGTCGGCGACGATCGACCCGCCCGGCAGTCCGAACAGCACGATCTGCTGCGTGCGCCCCGGGGTCCGGCTGGCGAAGGCGAGCCGGTTGCGGCCCGCCAAGGCGTTGATCGCACTGGACTTGCCGGCATTCGACCGGCCGGCGAACGCGACCTCAGGCGGCCCGGGCGGCGGCAGTTGCTCGAGCGCCGCGGCGGCGATCAGGAACTGCGCCCCCCGGAGCGCGCGGGGCTCGGCGCCTCCCTGCCCGGCCTTCTCGGCTACAATGTCGTGTTTGTTCAAGGCCCAAGCCCCGCTCAACCCGGCCCGCGTCCCACCGGACCGCGCGCCGACGTCAAGCCCGAAGAGGAGTCCGGAAATGAAACGCACGCTGCTCCTGGCCGCCGCGCTCGGTCTGCCGGTGCTCGCGCTCGCGCAAGCCCCCGCCAAGCCCGATCCCGCGAAGGCGCGAGAAATCGTCAACCAGGTGTGCGCGGCGTGTCATGGGGCGGACGGGTCGAGCCCGACGCCCGCGAATCCCTCGCTCGCAGGCATGCCGGCCGACTATATCACCACGCAACTTTCGCACTTCAAGGCCGGCATCCGGCAGAACGCGATCATGCAGGGCATGACTGCGGCGCTGACCGATGCCGACATGGTGTCGCTGGGCGCCTATTTCGCCGGCCAGACGCCGAAGCCCCAGCAGGCCAAGGACGCGGCGCTCGCCCGGGAAGGCCAGCGGCTGTGGCGCGCGGGCGACCCGGCGAACGGCGTTCCCGCGTGCAGCGCGTGCCACGGGCCCACCGGCGCCGGGGTTCCGAAGAACTATCCGCGCCTGTCCGGTCAGTGGTCGGACTACACGCTCGCGCAGTTGAAGGCGTTCAAGTCGGGCGAGCGCGGCATGGACAAGGGCGGCAAGGACATCAACGGCCGCATCATGGTCGGCGTCGTCCGCGGCATGACCGAAGCGCAGATGAAGGCGCTGGCCGACTACGCGCAGGGGCTCCGCTAGGAGCGACCGCTCGCGTCCACCCGTCGGGCGGCCGGGGCGACCCCGCCGCCCGATTCGTTTCCACCCCCAGCCCGCAGGCCGCGACCCATGGACGCGCGGATCGCATCGATCCTCCTCTATCCGCTCAAGGGCGCAACCGGCATCCCGGTCGACGCCGCCGAGGTCCGCGTCACCGGCCTGGCCTGGGGCGGCGTGGCCGACCGCGAGTGGATGGCGGTCGACCGCAACGGTCGCTTCGTGAGCCAGCGCGAGTTCCCGCGCCTTGCGCTCGTGCGCGCCGCGATCGAGGACGGGCGCGTCGTGCTGCATGCGCCGGGCCTCGCGCCGATCGCGTTGGCGGCGGACACGAGCGGCCGGGCTCGCGAGGTGGTCGTCTGGAGCTCGCAGGTGCGCGGCTTCGACGCCGGCGACGAGGCCGCGCGCTGGCTTTCGTCAGTGATCGCGAGCGACGTGCGGATCGTGCGATTCGATCCGTCGCTGCCGCGCTACAGCAACCGCGAGTACGCGGGCGACTCGGGCGCGCAGGTGCGCTACGCCGACGGCTACCCGGTGCTCGTCATCGGTCAGGCGTCGCTCGACGAGCTGAACGCGCGGCTCGCCGCGCGCGGCAGAGCGCCGGTCCCGATGAACCGCTTCCGGCCGAACCTCGTGCTCGACGGCCTCGGGCCGCACGAAGAGGACCTGCTCGCGACGATCGCCATCGGCGACGTCGTGCTGAAGCCCGTGAAGCCGTGCACGCGCTGCCAGGTGACGACGGTCGACCAGGCGAGCGCGTCGACCGGCACCGAGCCGCTCGCGACGCTATCGACCTACCGGCGCGACGACCGGTACGGGGGGATCACGTTCGGCACGAACGCGATCGTCGCCGCCGGCGCGGGCCGCACGCTCGCGGCCGGGTCGGCCGCGAGGTGCGGGCTCGATTTCTGATCCGTCGGGACCGCGCGGGGTGCGCCGCCGTCCCCTGGATCAGCTGCCGTTCGGGGAGCACATCACCGGGTAGAGCGGGCCGGGGCCGTAGCCCTCGGGGATCCAGCCCGGCGTCGCCGACAGCGCCTGCGCGACCGTCACCTCGGTCGTGTAGCGGTGATTGATCTCGAAGAGGTTGAGAAAGCGGTAGACCGGTTTCGTATCGGCCGGGCACGCGCCGGTCGCGACGTCGGGCAGCGCCACGTAGTAGATCGCCGGGCTCTCGTACACCCACTCGGCCGCGTAGTCGACCGCCACGCGCGCGCACTCGAACGGGTCGGCCGAGTAGAAGTGCGAGTCGCCGAACTGCGGCTTGCGGTAGAAGCGGCACACGGGGCTCCGTCCCGGTCCGGGCGCGTCGTAGGCGAGGAACCGGAAGCCCGTGCGTTCCCAACCGACGATCTGGCCCGAGTCGAGGGCCGCGATATCGGCGGGGGCGCTCGTCATGAAGTAGTGGTCGAGGTTCGCGTGGTAGAACTCGACCGAGACGACGAGCCCGGGCACCTGGCTCGTCGGCGTCAGATACTGGCGCACGAGCGGCATCATCACGCCGATCTGCGAGTAGTAGTCGGATCCGTTCGGGTTGCTGCAGAGGGCGTCGCCGCCGAGCAGGCCGCCGCGCAGCCAGTAGTTGGAACCGTCGAAGGTGACGAGCCCGCCGCCGCTCGAGCCGCCTTCCGTCGTGCCGTCCGTGTAGACGACGCGCGTGAAGGCACCGGGGCCGCCCGCCGGGCCGGCAAAGTCGACCGGGACGTTTCCGAACGTCGTCCCCAGGCTCCACTTCTTGAGGTCGCCGCTCGGGTGGTGGTAGATCTCGACGCTGACGCCGCTGCCGAGTGTCGCCGTGTCCCAGCCGCTGTAGAAGACACCCGCCGGCGGCATCGTGTTGAGGCGCAGCAGCGCCCAGTCCCAGTCCTGGCTGCGTCCGAGCAGCATCGCTCCGCCGGTCTGCTCGATGTAGCTTCCCGGCGTCGTCGGGCTGTCGCACGACTGGGCGTCGAAGAACCACCAGACGTTCAGCGTGAACGCCTCGTAGGCGGTCTCGAAGCAGTGGTTGGCGCCGAACAGGTAGGGCGTGAACGAGTTCGCGCTGTCGTTGATCATCGTGCCGGTGCACCGCGCCGTGGCGCCCGAGGGGACGGTGAACACGAGCTTGCCGGTCGCCGCGGCCTGGTGGAGCAGCGCGTCGTCCTGCGGCTGCACGCACTTGACGTTGATGTTGCACGAGCCCGACCGGCCGATGTCCTGCAGCAGCTTGAGCTCGTCGGCCGCGGAGGCCGTCGGGCTGGCCACGAGGTGCGAGACACGAGCGATCTCGAGCACAAGGCCGTCGAGCGGGGTGCCCGCCTTCGCCTCGACTTCGACCGCGGCGCGCGTGCCCTCGATCACCGGCGACCAGTACTCGCCGAAACGCGCGGTTGCCTGCGCGATGGTGCTCGCGGACACGGCGTCCATCGCCCGGGCCGCCGACGCGGACGCGAAGCGGAACGTGAGCCCCGGCGTCGACTGCGCGAAACGGAGCGCGACGCGAACGCTCGCCGCACCCGCCGACGCGATCTCGATGCGCGCGGCGCGGTCGCCGCCTTCGAGCGTCGTCCAGGCGAGCTTCGCGAGGTCGAGGCGCCGGTCGGCGAGCGCGACCTCGCGGCCGAAGCCGATGAACTGCGGGCGCCCGGGCGCCGCCCGCGCGCTCCCAGCGTTGCGATTGAGCTCGACGAGCTTGGCGCGCTCGGAAGCGGTGGGCACCGCGAGCTCGACCCGACGCGAGGCCGCGCTGGTCTCGACGCGCATCGGGACCGGCACCAACGCCTTCTGGACGGTCGCAGGCCGGTATTGCGCGCCCGGCACGCGCGTGACCGGCTCGGCCGCCAAGGCCGGAACCGCCAGCATCGCCGCTGCGGCGACCACCACGAATCGCATCGTCATCCCTTGGCCTCTGAGTAATTGCTTCCGGCGGGGCGCCGCACCTGCCTGCCCCGACCCCAACGCTTGCGACCCGTCATTCGCCGACGGGTTCCGCGCCGGACGCCAGGCACTCGGCGAGCGACTCGCGCCACGCGGGCAGCGCGAACCCGAAGGTCCGCTCGAACTTCGCGGTGCCGAGCACGCCGTAGGCGGGCCGCCGGGCCGGCGTCGGGTAGTCCGCCGTCGTGATCGGCACCACCCGCACCGATGGAAGGTCCGCGAGGATCGCCCGGGCGAAACCGTACCACGTCGTCGCGCCGGTCGCACTCATGTGGTAGAGCCCGCTGCGCTCGGCGAGCCATGGCAGTCCCCGGGCGGCAATGCGCGTCGTCCCCCGCGCAAGATCCCTGCACCAGTTCGGCACGCCGGTCTGGTCGTCGACGACGCGGATCTCCGGCCGCTCGCGCGCGAGCCGCTGCATCGTGACGAGGAAGTTCTTTCCCCGCCGCCCGTAGACCCAGCTCGTGCGGAACACGAGCGCGCGCGCGCCGCTCGCCGCGACGGCGCGTTCGCCCTCGAGCTTCGAGCGGCCGTAGGACGAAAGCGGACGCACCGGCGCGTCCTCGTCGTACGGCGCGCTCGCCGCGCCGTCGAACACGTAGTCGGTCGAGTAGTGGACGAGCACCGCGCCGATGCGCTTCGCCTCGTCGGCGAGCACGCCCGGCGCCAGGCCGTTGACGGCGCGAGCGAGCTCGACCTCCTTCTCGGCCAGGTCGACGGCCGTGTAGGCGCCGGCGTTGACGATCAGCGCGGGCTTCGCGCGCCGCACGGTCGCCGCGATCGCCGAGGCGTCGGCGAGGTCGAGCTGCGTCCGGTCGAGGCCGAGGACCTCGCCCAGCGGCGCGAGCGCGTGCACGAGCTCGTGGCCGAGCTGGCCGGCCGCGCCGGTCACGAGGATGGTCGCCATCCGGCCCAGGCGTAGGTCTCGGCGCGATCGAGCGGCGTGCCCGCCGCGTCCTTCGCGGCGACCACAGGCGCGCTGGAAAGCGGCCACGCGATGCCGAGCGCGGGATCGTTCCAGAGCAGCGTGCGCTCGTGCTCGGCGTGCCAGTAATCGGTCGTCTTGTAGAGGAAGTCCGCGGACTCGGAGGTCACGCAGAATCCGTGCGCGAAGCCCGGCGGCACCCACAGCATCCTCTTGTTCTCGGCTGACAGCGTGACGGCGACATGGCGGCCGAACGTCGGCGAGCCGCGGCGCAAATCGACCGCGACGTCGAACACCTCCCCGGAGACGACGCGCACGAGCTTGCCCTGCGGATGGCGGATCTGGTAGTGCAGGCCGCGCAGCACGCCGCGCGACGAGCGCGAGTGGTTGTCCTGAACGAAGTCGACGTCGAGTCCCGCCTGCGCGAGCGCGCGCCGGTTCCAGCTCTCGAAGAAGAAGCCGCGCTCGTCGCCGAACACGCGCGGCTCGACGACGAGCACGTCCGGAATCGCGGTCGGCGTGACGCGCATCGGCGGCGGGTCAGCGCAGCGATGGTTCGCGCAGCAGCCCGAGCAGGTAGCGGCCGTAGCTGTTCTTCGCCATCGCGGCGCCGAGCTCCTCGAGCCGCGCATCGTCGATCCAGCCGAGGCGCCACGCGATCTCCTCGGGGCACGCGATCTTGAGCCCCTGCCGGCGCTCGATCGTCTCGATGTACTGCGAGGCCTCGAGCAGCGACTCGTGCGTCCCGGTGTCGAGCCAGGCCATTCCGCGCCCCATCACCTCGCAGGCGAGCTCGCCCCACTCGAGGTAGCGGCGGTTGACGTCGGTGATCTCGAACTCGCCGCGCGCCGACGGCTTCAGGTCGCGCGCGACGTCGAGCACGCGGTTGTCGTAGAAGTAGATCCCGGTCACCGCGTAGCGCGACTTCGCGACCTTCGGCTTCTCCTCGAGGCTCACGACGCGGCCCGCGGCGTCGAACTCGGCGACGCCGTAGCGCTCGGGGTCGGCGACCGGATAGGCGAAGACCGTCGCGCCGTGCGCCTGCGCGGTCGCGCGCTCGAGCTGCACGTGCAGGTCGTGGCCGTAGAAGATGTTGTCGCCCAGCACGAGCGTGGAGGTGTCGCGGCCGACGAAGTCCCGGCCGATCACGAACGCCTGCGCGAGCCCGTCGGGCGAGGGCTGCACCGCGTACGAGAGCGAGAGGCCCCAGCGCGAGCCGTCGCCCAGGAGCTGCGCGAAGCGCGGCGTGTCCTCGGGCGTCGAGATGAGCAGGATGTCCCGGATGCCGGCGAGCATCAGCGTCGACAGCGGGTAGTAGATCATCGGCTTGTCGTAGACCGGCAGGAGCTGCTTGCTGACGACCTGCGTCACCGGGTAGAGCCGGGTGCCCGAGCCGCCGGCGAGGATGATCCCCTTGCGCGCCATCGCGTCCCCCGTCCCTACGCCGCGGTCTCGTAATGCAGCGAGATCCACGACTGGTACTCGCGCGTCTGGATCGCCTCGAGCCACGCGCCGTTGTCCAGGTACCACCGCACGGTCCTGGCGAGCCCGGTCGCGAAGGTCTCGGCGGGCCGCCAGCCGAGCTCGCGCTCGATCTTGCGCGCGTCGATCGCGTAGCGGCGATCGTGGCCCGGCCGGTCCTTGACGAACGTGACGAGCGACGCGTAGTCGCGTCCCGGCCGCTCGCGCGCGAGCACGGCGCACAGCTCGTGCACGACGTCGAGGTTCTTCATCTCCGCGTTGCCGCCCACGTTGTAGGTCTCGCCGGTCCGCCCGCGCTCGAGCACCGCGCGGATCGCCGAGCAGTGGTCGGACACGTAGAGCCAGTCGCGCACCTGCTGGCCGTCCCCGTAGACCGGCAGCGGCTTGCCCGCGAGCGCGTTCGCGATCATCAGCGGGATGAGCTTCTCGGGGAACTGCCGCGGCCCGTAGTTGTTCGAGCAGTTGGTCGTCAGCGTCGGCAGCCCGTACGTGTGGTGGTAGGCGCGCACCAGGTGGTCGGACGCGGCCTTCGACGCCGAGTACGGACTGTTGGGGGCGTAGGCCGTCGTCTCGGAGAACGGCGGGTCGGCCGGATCGAGGGTCCCGTAGACCTCGTCGGTCGACACGTGCAGGAACCGAAACGCCTCCCGCTCGACCTCGGGGAGCGACGACCAGTGGCCGCGCACCGCCTCGAGCAGCTCGAACGTGCCGAGCACGTTGGTCTTCACGAACGCGTCGGGACCGTGGATCGAGCGGTCGACGTGCGTCTCGGCCGCGAAGTTGACGACCGCGCGCGGGCGATGGCGCGCGAGCAGGTCGGCGACGAGCGCGCGGTCGCCGATGTCGCCGCGCACGAACGTGTGGCGCGCGTCGCCGCGGATCGGCGCGAGGTTGCCGAGGTTCCCCGAGTAGGTGAGCTTGTCGAGGTTCACGACCGGCTCGCCGGTCGCCGCGAGCCAGTCGAGCGTGAAGTTCGCGCCGATGAAGCCGGCGCCGCCGGTGACGAGGATCATGGGAGCGCCAATGCGGGGGGGCGACGATTTTATCACCCGCGAGGACCCGAAACGGCGGCGGGCGGCAGATGCCGGGCAATCGGCAATCGGCAATGGGCAACGGGTAGCGGAAAGCGAGCGGCGGAGCGAGGCGCGCACCCCGACCTTCTCCCTCTCCCCGCATGCGGGGAGAGGGTCGGGGTGAGGGGCCCGTCGCCTATCGCCTATCGCCTATCGCCTATCGCCCATCGCCCATCGCCTATCGCCCGCCCTCCCCATGCCACTCCCGATACCAGGCGACGAACCGCGCGAGTCCCTCGGCGAGCGGCGTGCGCGGGGCGAAGCCCGTCAGCGCGCGCAAACGGTCGATCGACGCGTAGGTCGCCGGCACGTCGCCCGGCTGCATCGGCTGCAGGTCGCGCTTCGCCGTGCGGCCGAGCAGCCGCTCGAGCGTCGCGATGAACTCGTCGAGCTCGACCGCCTCGTGGTTGCCGATGTTGTAGACCGCGTATGGCGCGCCGGTGGCCGGGTGCGGGCCGGGCGGCCGGTCGAGCACGCGCACGACGCCCTCGACGATGTCGTCGACGTAGGTGAAGTCGCGGCGCATGCGCCCGCGGTTGAACACCTTGATCGGCTCGCCCGCCAGGATCGCGCGCGTGAACAGCATCGGCGCCATGTCGGGGCGCCCCCACGGGCCGTAGACCGTGAAGAAGCGCAGGCCCGTCGAGGGCAGCCGGTAGAGGTGGCTGTAGCTGTGCGCGATCACCTCGTCGGCCTTCTTCGTCGCCGCGTAGAGGCTCACCGGGTGGTCGGTCGGCTGGTCCTCGGAGAACGGCAGCGTGTGGTTCGCGCCGTAGACCGACGAGCTCGACGCGTAGACGAGGTGGCCCACGCGCGCGTGGCGGCAGCCTTCGAGCACGCAGCCGAACGCGTCGACGTTCGCGCGGAAGTAGGCGGCCGGGTTGACGAGCGAGTACCGCACGCCGGGCTGCGCGGCCAGGTGCACGGCACCGTCGAAAGCGCCCTCGCGGAAGAGCCGCGCGGTGGCGTCCGCGTCCGCGAGGTCGAGGCGCTCGAACGCGAAGCGCGCTCGCCCCGAGAGCCGCGCGAGCCGCGCCTCCTTGAGCGCGACGTCGTAGTAGGGATCGAGGTTGTCGACGCCGACGACCTCGTCGCCGCGGTCGAGCAGCGCCGCGGCCGTGTGCATGCCGATGAACCCGGCCGCGCCGGTGACGAGCACGCGCCGGCTCACGGCTCGCCGCCCCCCTGCGCGAGCGCGCGGAGCTTCACGTACTTGAGGAAGCTCGCGAACGCGCCGATCGCGATGTGCGCGAACCCGGCCGCGCCGTCGAGGAAGCCGAGCTTCAGTACGTAGAAGCGCAGGAAGCGTGCGACCGGCGAGAGCGCGGTCCGTGCGAGGCCCGCGCGCTCGCCGCGCGCGTGCATCGCCTCGGCCTGCAGCGTCGTGTAGCGGTTCTGCTTCTCCACGTAGTCGGCGATCGACTCGGCGGAGGCGTGCAGCAGGTCGCCCTCGAGCCGGCCGACCGGGCCGTCGGCGACGACGTGCTCGTGGACCGGATCGACCGACCAGCGCGCGCGGCGCCGGTCGAACAGGCGCGCCTGCCAGTCGGGGTAGCCCTCTCCGTGCGCGAGCCAGCGGCCGAGGAAGCGATTGCGGCGCGCGACCGCGTAGGCGGCACGCGGCGGCGTGCCGGCGCGAAACAGCGCGGCGATCGCGGCGGCGAGATCGGGCGTCACGCGCTCGTCCGCGTCGAGGCACAGCACCCAGTCGTTCGCGGCCAGGCCGACCGCGTACGCCTTCTGCGGCCCGTAGCCCCGCCACGCCTCGACCACGACGCGCGCGCCCGAGCGCTCCGCGATTTCCACGGTATCATCGCGGCTGCCCGAGTCGACGACGACGATCTCCGACGCGAACGCGGCGGACGCGAGGCACTGTGCAATGTCCTTCGCCGCATCGCGCGTGATCACCACCAGCGAAAGAGGCAGCGTGCCGGCCATCCGTGGGTCGCGTGCGGGGCGCGCGCCCTGTCGTTCGTGACGCCCCGATTCTACCGGACCACGGCGCGTTGCCGCGTCCGCTCCCGGCCCCGTCGCCCGGGCGCGGCCTGCCCGGCTCCCTCCCGCACCGGACGCGGCCGCGAGACCGGCCGCGCCGGGCCTCCGTCCGGGGAATGACGCGGTGGGCGGCGTCCTCGTCGTGCGCCCTTCGTCGCTCGGCGACGTGGTCTGGGCGCTCGCAATCGCCCGCGACGTCGCCGCGGCGCGCCCCGGTCTCGCCGTCGACTGGCTCGCGGAAGAGGCCTTCGTCGCGCTGCCCGCGATGTGCGCGGACGTGCGGCGCACGATCCCGGTTGCGATCCGCCGGTGGCGCCGCTCGCCGCTGTCGGGCGCCACATGGCGCGCCATCGGCGAGATGCGCGCCGCGCTGCGTGCCGAGCGCTACGACGCGATCCTCGACCTGCAGGAGCAGGTGAAGGGGGGCGTGCTCGCGCGCGTGGCGGCCGGCCCGCGCCACGGATTCGATCGCTCCAGCATCCGCGAGCCGGTCGCGACGCTGTTCCACCAGATGCATCACGCGGTGCCGCGCGACCTCCACTTCGCGACGCGCTGCCGGCGGCTCGCCGGCGCGGCGCTGGACTACGCGGTCGAAGGGCCGCCGCGCTGGCGCTGGACCCTGCCGCCCCTCCCCGCGTTCGCCCCCGCCCGGCCTTACGTCGTCGCCGTCCACGCGACCTCCCGAGACGACAAGCGCTGGCCCGAGGCGCACTGGCGCGCGCTGCTCGCCGACGTCGACGCGTCCGGATTCGACGTCGTGCTGCCGCACGGGAGCGACAGCGAGGAGCGAGCGGGCCGCGCGCTCGCGGCGGGACTCGAGCGTGCACGCGTTCCTCCGCGTGCCCCGCTCGACGCGATGGCCGCGCTCCTCGCGGGCGCGCATGCGGTCGTCGGCGTCGACACCGGGCTGACGCACCTCGCGGCGGCGCTGGGCACGCCGACGCTCGCGCTGTTCACGGTGACCGACGCCCGTCTCGCCGGCACGTCGATCGCGGGATCACACGCGCGCGACCTCGGCGGCCGCGGCGAGTCGCCGACCGTCGAGGACGCGCGCGCGGCGCTCGGCGGGATGCTTCGGCGCGCGCCGGGGTGCTGAGGATGCGCGCGCTCTACACGCTCGCCTGGCGCCTCCTCGCGCCGCTCGCGCCGCTGCGCCTCTGGTGGCGCGCGCGGCGCGAGCCGGGCTACCTCGAGCGCGTCGGCGAGCGGTACGGACGCTACGACACGCCCGCTCCGGCCGGCGAGGTGGTCTGGGTCCACGCGGTGTCGGTCGGCGAGACGCGCGCGGCGGCGCCGCTGGTCGAGCGCATCCTGCGCGAGCGGCCCGCCGCCACGGTCCTCGTCACGTCGATGACCGCGACCGGGCGCGAGACCGGCCGCGCGCTGTTCGGCGAGCGCGTCGTGCTCGCGTGGCTGCCCTACGACCTGCCCGGCGCGATGCGGCGCTTCCTCGCGCACTTCCACCCGGCGTTCGGCCTGCTGATGGAGACCGAGTTGTGGCCGAACCTCGCGGCGGAGGCCGCGGCCGCCCGCGTCCCGCTGTTCCTCGTCAACGGTCGCCTGTCCGAGCGATCGGCGCGCCGCTACGAGCGCGCCGGGCCGCTGATCCGGCCCCTGCTCGCGTCGCTCGCGGGCGTCGCGGCGCAGACGCCCGCCGACGCCGCGCGGTTGACCGCCCTCGGCGCGAGCGCCGTCGAAGTGACCGGCAACCTGAAGTTCGACGTCGAGCCGCCCGCGAACGGCCGCGAGACCGCCGCGCGCCTGCGAGCGCTCCTCGGCGCCCGTCCGGTCGTGCTCGCGGCGTCCACGCGCGAAGGCGAGGAGGCGCTGATCCTGGACGCGCTCGCGCGCTCCCCGCTGCCCGGCGATGCGCTGCTCGTGCTCGTCCCGCGCCACCCGCAGCGGTTCGAGGGCGTCGCCGCGATGCTCGCCGCGCGCCGGATCGCGCACGCGAGGCGAACGGACGACCGGCCGGTCGCCGCCGGCGTGCGCGTCGTGCTCGGCGACTCGATGGGCGAGATGGCGGGCTACTACGGCGCGGCCGACGTCGCGTTCGTGGGCGGGAGCCTCGTCCCGCTCGGCGGCCAGAACCTGATCGAGGCGATCGCGGCGGGGACGCCGGTCATCGTCGGGCCGCACACGTTCAACTTCGCGGACGCGGCGGACGGCGCGGTGGCCGCCGGCGCGGCGCTGCGGGTCGCCGACGCGGATGCGATGCTCGCGCAGGCCGCGGCGCTCCTCGCCGACGCGGCGCGCCGCGAAGCGATGCGCTCGTGCGCCGCGACGTTCCTCGCCGCGCACCGCGGCGCCACCGACCGCACCTGGGCGTTCGTCGCCGCCCGCGTGAGCCGGCGCGCCCGCTGAGCGTCCCGCGCAAGGCGCCGCTCCCGGCGCGACATCGCGAGCCGCTCGCTTCCGGACGATTCGTGCGCCCGCGGGACCGCGGCGGCGACCCGACGCCCCTCGTGGAGGCGCGCCGGACGCTCGCTACCCGCCGAGCCGGCGGTTGAGCGCCTCGAGGTCCTGCTCGTTCAGACCCCCGACGGCCGCCTTGAGCCGCAGCGTGTTGATCAGGTAGTTGAAGTACGCCTGCGCGAGGTTGCGGCGCTGCGTGAACAGGGCCTGCTGGACGTTCAGAACGTCGAGGTTCGTGCGCACCCCGACCTCCTGGCCCAGCCGGTTCGACTGCAGCGCGACCTCCGCCGACTGGACCGCCTGCGTCGTCGCCCTCACCGACGCGACCGAGCTGTTGACGCCGGCATAGCCGACCTGCGCGTTGTACAGCGCGTTGCGTCGGGCGAGATCGAGCGCGTCGCGCGCGGCGTCCTGCAGGGCGACCGCCTCGCGGACCTTCGAGTCGACGAACCCGCCCTGGTAGAGGGGCAGGTTGAGCGCGACGCCGATCGCGGCGGTGCGCGAGTTGAACGTGTAGTCCGACGACGAGCTCCCGTTCGCGCCGGACGCCCGCAGCGTGCCGACCAGGTCGACCGTCGGATAGTGGCCGGCGCGCTGCCGGTCGACTTCGAGCGTCGCGATGTCGTAGCTGTACTGGGCGATCCGGACCGCGAGGTTCTCCTTGAGCGCGCGGTCGAGCCACGCGTCGAGCGAGTCGGGCTGCGGCGGCGCCGGGTCGAAGGCCGCGCCGAGCCTCCTCAGGTCGCGCGGGGCCCGTCCGATGATCGCGCGGAGCGCGGTCGTCCTGTTGTCGAGGTCGTTGCGCGCGCTGATCTCCTGCGCGACGATCTGGTCGTAGTTCGCCTGCGCCTCGTTCGTGTCGGTGATCGTCGCGACGCCGACCTCGAAGTTGCGCTTGGCCTGCGCGAGCTGCTCGGACACCGCCGCCTTCTGCGCGACGGCGAGCTCGACGTTGAACTCGGCGAGGAGCACGTCGAAGTACGCGACGGCGACGCGGATGATCAGGTCCTGCTGCGCCGAGGCCAGCGTGAAGTCGGCCTGCTCGACCTGCCGCTTCGCCTGGTCGAAGGCCAGCACGTTCTGGTAGCGGTAGATCGGCTGCGTCGCGCTGATCGTGGCGCCGTAGTCCTGCCAGTTGCCGCTCGCCGTCGTCGTCGGGTTGGCCCGGGTCTCGAGCCAGGTGTCGTTCGCGTTCGCCGACGCGGAGAGCGCGACGTAGGGCAGCAGTCCTGCCCGGGCCTGCGGCGCGCGCTCCTGCGTCGCGAGCCACGCGGCGCGGGCGGACGCGAGCACGGGGTCGTTGCGCTGCGCGTCTCGGTAGATGTCCATCAGGTCCTCGCCCGCGGCGGGCAGCGCGGCGAACAGGAGCGGGACGGCGAGGGCGAGTAGGCGTCGTTTCATCGTGGAGCTTCCGGAGGGCTCGTCAGTACCGGGGCATCGCGGGATCGACCTGGTCCGCCCAGGCCGCCATGCCGCCCGTGAGGTTCCAGACCGCGTCGAACCCCAGGCGGGCGAGGTAGCGCGCGACCTGCAGGCTGCGCACGCCATGGTGGCAGACGAGGACGACGTCGCGCCCGCGCGGCAGTTCGCCGACCCGTCCGGGCAGCTCGCGCATCGGCACGTGGACGACGTCGTCGAGCGCGCAGCACGCGAGCTCCCAGCCCTCGCGGACGTCGACCACGACGGGCGGCTCACGGTTCCCGTCCGCCCGCCAGCGGGCGAGCTCGGCAGGGGCGATCTCGCGGATCAAAATTCGAACCGGGCCGGCGCGGGCGCGTTCACGAGCGGCTTCACGACCGTCTCGAACAGCGGGACGACGGTGCGGGCGGCGGGCGCCGGGTAGCGGTAGATCCGCGCCGACATCGCCGGCGCGTCGCCGACGATCGCGAAGAGGCGCCCGCCCGGGGCGAGCTGGCCGAAGAACGCGTCGTGCAGCACCGGCGTCGAGCCGGTCAGCACGATCGCGTCGTAGGTGTCCTTCCCCCAGCCGCGCGCGCCGTCGCCGGTCGCCACGCTCACGTTGCCGAAGCCGGCGCGGGCGAGCTTCGCGGCCGCGTCGCGCGCGAACGATTCGCGGATCTCGACCGACGTGACGCGGCCGGCGAGGCTCCCGAGCAGCGCGGCGAAGTAGCCGCTGCCGGTGCCGATCTCGAGCACCGACTCGCCGGGACGAAGCTGCAGCTCCTGCAGCACGCGCGCCTCGACCTTGGGCGCCCACATCGCCTCGCCGTGCCCGAGCGGGATCTCGAGGTCGGCGAACGCCAGCGCGCGGTGCGCGGCGGGGACGAACTCCTCGCGCCTCACCGCGAACAGGAGGTCGAGGACGACCGGGTCGAGCACGTCCCAGGGACGGATCTGCTGCTCGACCATGTTGAACCGCGCTTGCTCGAAGTCCATCGGATTCGCTCGGGAGGGGGACGGCACGGCATCGCACTGTGCGCCGGGGGACGCCGCGCGTCCGTGACCCCGATCACCGGGGCGGACGCCTCGACCTCCTCTGCCTCGATCAAATGACCGGCGGTCAGTTATTATGCCGTCTGCGATTATCCCACGTCAATTCGCCCCTCAGTCGGCCGCCGCCGGCCCGTGCGTGGCCGCAGGGGATCCCGCGCGGGCGGCCCGGCGCGCGGCGCGCCGCTCGCGGCGGGCCCGGCGCGCCTCGGCCCAGCGGTCGAGGTACGCGTAGAGCACCGGCACGACGACGAGCGTCAGCAGCGTCGACGTGATCACGCCGCCGATGATCGCGCGGCCCATCGGCGCCTGGTTCTCGCCGCCCTCGCCCAGCCCCAGCGCGAGCGGCAGCATGCCGCCGATCATCGCCGCGGTGGTCATCAGGATCGGCCGCAGCCGCACCTGTCCCGCGTCCTTCAGCGCGTCGTGGAGGCTCGCCCCGGCGCGCCGCGCCCGGTTCGCGAAGTCGACCAGCAGGATCGCGTTCTTGGTCACGAGGCCCATCAGCATGATGAAGCCGATGATCGAGAACAGGTTGAGCGTGGTTCTCGTGACGAGCAGCGCGAGGAACACGCCGATCAGCGAGAACGGAAGGCTCGCCATGATCGCCAGCGGCTGCGTGAAGCTCGCGAACTGCGACGCGAGGATCAGGTAGATGAAGACGATCGCGAGCGCCAGCGCGGCGAGGGCGGCCTGGAAGGACTCCTGCATGTCCTGCTGCTGGCCGGCCGCCTGCAGCGAGTAGCCGGGCGGCAGCTGCATCGACGAGGCGATCTTCTGCACGTCGCTGCCGACGTCGCCGGCCGGGCGCCCCTCGACGTTCGCGTAGATGCCGACGCGCCGCTGCAGGTCCTGGCGCTTGATGATCTGCGGGCTCGTCGTCTCGACGAGCTCGGCCACCTGCCGCAGCGGCACCATGCGGAGCTGTCCGTCGGGGCCGCGCTTGTTCGTCGACAGGTAGAGGTTGCCGAGGTCGGAGGCCATCCGGCGATCGTCCTTGCCGAGCTGCACGTTGACCTCGTAGTTCTGGCCGTCGGGGGCGAGCCAGTAGCTCACGGTGTCGCCGGCGAGCAGCGGCCGGATCGTCGCGCCCACCTGCTGGACCGTGATGCCGAGGTCGGAGGCGACGTCGTTGTTGAGCCGGATCGACAGCGCCGGATTCGCGGCCTTGTCGGAGGTCTCGAGGTCCGCGATGCCCCGGACCTTCGCCGCCCGGTCGGCGAACTCCTTCGCGATCCGCGAAAGGGTGTCCGGGTCGGGGCCGAGCAGGTTGAACCAGATCGGACGGTCGTAGCCGAACGCGAGCTCGATGCCGGGCACCGGGCGCAGCGCCCGGCGGATCTCGCGCTCGAGCTCGCTCTGCGAGCGGGAGCGCTTCGCGCGGTCGACGAGCTTCAGGTTGACGCGCGCGTAGTTGCGCCCGTCCTCGGTGCCCACCGTCGTCATCGCGAGGTCGATCTCGGGGAACTTCCGCAGCACCTCCTCGACTTCGCGCACCTTGCCGTCGGTGTACTCGAGGCTGGAGCCGACCGGCGTGTTGAGCCGCAGCGAGACGAACCCCTGGTCCGACTGCGGCATGAACTCGGTGCCGACGAGCGGCACGACGAGGAAGCTGCCGAAGAACGAGGCGAGCGCGATCGCGATCACGCTCTTGCGGTGCCCGAGCGCCCAGTCGAGGACGCGACCGTAGATCACGTGCACGCGGTCGACGCCGCGCTCGATGCGGGCCATCAGCCGGCCGAGCCAGGGCGCGTACCGGAACCGCGACTCGGGCGGGTCGTGCCAGACCGACGAGAGCATCGGGTCGAGCGTGAAGCTCACGAACAGGCTCACCAGCACGGCGACCGTGACGGTGAGCCCGAACTGGAAGAAGAAGCGGCCGATGATCCCGCTCATGAACGCGATCGGCACGAACACGGCGACGATCGCGAACGTCGTCGCCATCACGGCGAGCCCGATCTCCTCGGTGCCCTCGCGCGCCGCGCGGACGTGGTCCTTCCCGAGCGACAGGTGCCGGACGATGTTCTCGCGCACGACGATCGCGTCGTCGATCAGGAGGCCGATGCACAGCGACAGCGCCATCAGCGTCAGGAAGTTGATCGTGAACCCGAACGCGTAGAGCGCGATGAACGTCGCGACGACGGCGAGCGGCAGCGTGAGGCCGGTGATCACGGTGCTGCGCCAGCTGTGCAGGAACAGGAACACGATCAGCACGGTCAGGAGCGCGCCCTCGGCGATCGTCTGCTTGACGCGGTCGACCGCCCGCTCGACCTGGTCGGCGGTCGAGTAGGTGACGCGGACCTCGACGTCGGCGGGCAGCCGGGCCTTCAGCGAGTCGACCGCCGCCCTCACGTTCCGGCCGGTCTCGACGATGTTGGCCTCCTGCGCCTTCTGGACGTCGAGCGTGATCGCCGGGCGCCCGTTGATCCGCGCGTAGCTCGAGAGCTCCTTCTCGCCGTCGATGACGTCGGCGACCTGCGACAGGTAGACCGGGCCGCCGCCCTGCTGCGCGACGATGATCCGGTTGAACTGCTCGGGATCCTTGAGCTTTCCCTCGATGCGCACGACCGCGTCGCTCTGGCCGCGCGTGAGCCGCCCGGCGGGCACGTCCTGGTTCGCCTCGCGGATCGCCGCGATCACCTGGTCGATGCCGATGCCGAGCGAGGTGAGCGCGTTGGGCCGGATCTGGACGAGGATCTGGCGCGTCACGCGCCCGTTGACGTCGACGCGCGCGACGCCCGGCTGGTTCTCGAGCGCCTTGACGATGACCTGGTCGGTGAGCGAGGTGAGCTCGCGCAGGTCGGTGGTCTGCGAGAGCACGGCGAGCGACGCGACCGGCTGGCTGTTCTCGTTCTCGACGCGGTTGACGAGCGGGTCCTTCACGTCCCTCGGGAACCCGGGCCGAACCAGAGCGATCTTGTCGCGGACGTCCTGCACCGCCTGCGCCACGTTCGTCGACAGGCGGAACTCGACGAACACCTGGCTCGAGCCCTCGCGCGAGTTCGAGTAGATCCGCTTGACGCCGGAGACCTGGTTCACCGCCTCCTCGATCGGGCGCGTGACGTCCGCCTCGACGGCCTCCGGCGCGGCGCCCGGGTAGGTCGTCATGATCATGACGAACGGCAGGCTCACGTCGGGCAGCTGCTCGACGCGCAGCCGCGCGTACGAGAACAGGCCGAGCACCGTGATGCCGATCATCACCATCGTGGCGAAGACCGGGTTGGCGATCGATGTGCGGGTGATCCACATATCAGGACTCAGTTGGCAGTTGACAGTTGGCAGCGAGAACGGGCGGCGCGGCCGCGCCTGCGCAGGGTGACCATCGAAGAGTCAAACACGGCGTTTCATTGCGAGATTCGTTACGCGACCCCGCGATTTCCCGGCGCTTCGATGCGCCGCCGCCACAGCCAACTGCCAACTGTCTACTGTCAACGGTCCGCGTCATCCCTCCGCGTTCCCCGTCGCGTGCGTCGCGTTCCGCGACGCGGTCGGCGCCTTGACGAGCGCGGGCGCGCCGTCCTTCAGGTTGTCGAAGCGGGAGGCGAGCACGGGCACGGTCGCGGGCAGCGGCGTGCGGATCTCGACCCGCCCGGCGGTCTCGTCGCGGCGCCCTAGCACGACGATGCGGCGCGCGAGCCTGCCGCCCTCGATCGTCCAGACGTAGCTCTGGCCGGCCTCGGTGCGCACCGCGCCGATCGGCAGCGTCGCGATCGGTTCGCTCGCGGCGAGCGCGATGCGCCCGGTCGCGAACATCCCGCTGCGCAGCGCGGCGTCCGGGTTGCGGAGCCCCACGTAGATCATGATGGCGCGCGTGCCCGGCTCGGTCGACGGGTTGATGCGGCCGATGCGCCCGGTGAACTTGCGCTCGCCGTAGCCGTCGACGGCGAGCTCGACGGGCATCCCGGTGGCGATGCCCGGGATGTCGATCGCCGGCACGAGCGCCTGCAGCTCGAGGTCGGCGAGGTCGACGACCGTGACGATCGGCGCGTCGAACGCGACCTTCTCGCCCGGCTGCACGTGGCGCTTGTGGACGACGCCGTCGATCGGCGCGACGACGAGCGCGTCCTGGAGCGCGTTCTCGGCCAGGCGCACCTGCGCCTCGGCGCTCTTCACGCTGCCCTTCGCGACCTCGTAGCCCGACTGCGAGCTGTCGAACGCGTTCTGCGAGATGAACTTCTCGTTCAGCAGCTTGACGTTGGTCGCGCGCGTCTTCTCGGCGAGCGCCATCTGCGCCCGGGCGCTCTCGAGCGCGCCCTGGCGCTCGATCAGCCTCGCCTCGAGGTCGGCCGTGTCGATCCGCGCGAGCACCTGCCCGGCGCGCACCGACTCGCCTTCGCGCACGTTGACCTGCTTCACGTCGCCGGAGACCTTGGCCTTCACGGTCGCCTGGTTCACCGGCGCGAGCGTGCCGGACACCGGCAGCCAGCGGGCCATCGGGGCGGCCGTGACGTAGACCAGCTCGGAGGCGCCGAACTCGAGCGGGACCTGCGCCGGCCCCGCCTGGGCCCCGGCGGCGGCGGCGTCGCCCTTGAAGCCCCCCTTGAGCGCGTAGCCCGCGCCGCCCGCGAGGAGCACCGCGACCAAGAGCGCGCCGGCGAAGCGGCGCCGCGTGATGCGAAATCCCATCGTTCCCCCTCCCTCGGCGAGCGGCGCCCGGTCGACCCGCCCGCGCAGCACCCCACCGGATCGCGGGTTGGATGCGCCTGCCCCGGCGGCCGGATTCGGCCGTCCTCGGAGGACGAAGCTTGGCACCGACCGGCCCGTCCCGCCAATCCCGCGCGACGAAGCGCGCGGGCGCCCGACGGAATGCCCCCTCCCCGGACCGGCCGGCGGCGCCGGCGCCCCGTCCGCCCCCCGGGAGGTCCCCCCGGGTCGAATTGACACCCCGGTAGGGCGGGGCAATAATCCGCCGTTTTTCTTTTCCATCCCATTCCGGTCACCCCGGAGGAGCCCCGTATGAACCTGTCGAAGAAGCTCGGCCTGACGCTGGTCGCGGCCGCGCTGATCACCGCCTACGGTTGCGGCAAGAAGGAAGAACCGAAGAAGGCCGAAGCCCCGAAGGCCGAGGAGGCCGTCGTCGTCAAGATCGGCCACGCCGGCCCGCTGACCGGCGGGATCGCGCACCTCGGCAAGGACGACGAGAACGGCGCGCGCCTCGCGGTCGAGGAGGCGAATGCGAAGAAGCTCAGGATCGGCGGCAAGCTGGTCCGGTTCGAGCTGATGAGCGAGGACGATCAGGCCGACCCGAAGATGGGCCCGACGATCGCGCAGAAGTTCGTCGACGCGAAGGTCGCGGGCGTCGCGGGACACCTGAACTCGGGCGTCACGATCCCCGCCTCCGCCGTCTACAACCAGGCCGGCATCCCGATGATCTCCGGCTCGGCGACGAACCCGAAGCTCACCGAGCAGGGCTTCAAGAACGTCTTCCGCACGGTCGGCCGCGACGACCAGCAGGGCCCGGCCGTCGCGCAGTACCTCGCCTCGCAGAAGATCAAGAAGGTCGCGATCGCCGACGACGCGACCGCCTACGGCGAAGGCCTCGCGAACGAGGTCGAGAAGACGCTGAAGGCGGCCGGCGTCCAGGTCGTCGCGCGCGAGAAGACCAACGACAAGGCGACCGACTTCAAGGCGATCCTCACCAAGATCAAGGGCAAGAACCCGGACGCCGTGTTCTACGGCGGCATGGACGCCACCGGCGGCCCGATGATCAAGCAGGCCCGCGAGCTCGGCATCAAGGCGATGTTCAGCTTCGGCGACGGCGCCTGCACCGACGAGATGGCGAAGCTCGCCGGCGCGGCCGCGGAAGGCCTGATCTGCTCGCAGGCGGGCCTGCCTGCCTCGGCGGCCAGCAAGGAGTTCAACGACGCGTTCAAGGCCAAGTTCGGCGACGTGAAGCAGTACGCGCCGTTCTTCTACGACGCGGTCAACCTGATGATCGCCGCGATGCAGAAGGCCGATTCGACCGACCCGGCGAAGTACCTGCCCGAGTTGCAGAAGATCAGCTACAAGGGCGCGACCGGCACGATCGAGTTCGACGAGAAGGGCGACCGCAAGAACGCCGAGATCACGATCTTCACGCTGAAGAACGGCAAGGTCGAGCCGATCGCGGTCGTGCAGGGCGGCAAGAGCCTCGGCTTCGAGGAGTTCCTGAAGGCGGCGGCGCCCGCCCCGGCGGCGGCCCCGGCCACGCCTCCCGCGGCGCCGGCGACCCCGTCGGCTCCGGCCCCCGAAGCGCCCAAGAAGTAACCGGCGCTTCCGCAGCGCTAGAACGGCGCCCTCCGGGGCGCCGTTTTTTTTGAGAGGGCAGGGCGGACGCAGTTGCCGAGGCTGCCCGCCGGCCGCACAATCGCGGCGCGTGACCGTCCACCCGCGCCGTTTTGCGTAGACCCGGCCCGGCGCCCGACGCGCCGCCACCCGAATCGCCGCCGCCCCTGATCCCTGTCCGCCGACTCCTGACTCCTGACGCGTGGATACGTTCCTGCAGCAGCTCGTGAACGGCCTGACGCTCGGCAGCGTCTACGCGGTCGTCGCGCTGGGCTACACGATGGTCTACGGGATCATCCAGCTCATCAACTTCGCGCACGGCGAGGTCGTGATGATCGGGGCGCTCACCGCGTACTCGGTCATCGTCGCGCTCACCGGCGCGCAGGTGCCGATCCCGCCGGTGGCGATCGTGCTCATCGGCGCGCTGGTCGCGGTGCCGGTCTGCATGACGGTCGGCTACACGCTCGAGCGGACCGCCTACCGCCCGCTGCGCAAGGCGCCCCGCCTCGCGCCGCTGATCACCGCGATCGGCCTGTCGATCATCCTGCAGCACCTCGCGATGATCATCTGGAGCCGCAACCCGCTGTCGTACCCGCAGATCATCCACACGGTGCCGCTCCACCTCACCGGCAACCCGAACGGCGCGACGATCACCAACGTCCAGATCGCGATCATCCTCGTGTCGGTCGCCATGATGGGCGGCCTCCTCGCGCTCGTCTACCGGACGAAGCTCGGCATCGCGATGCGCGCCGTCGCGCAGAACCCGTCGATCGCGGGCCTCATGGGCATCGACATCAACCGCGTGATCTCGGTCACGTTCGTGATCGGCGCGGCGCTCGGCGCGGTCGCCGGCGTGATGGTCGGGAGCTACTACGGGATCGCGCACTACCAGATGGGCTTCCTCCTGGGGCTGAAGGCGTTCTCGGCGGCCGTGCTGGGCGGGATCGGCAACCTCGCGGGCGCGATGCTGGGCGGGCTGCTGCTCGGCGTGATCGAGGCGCTGGGCGCGGGCTACGTCGGCGACCTCACGAACCTGTGCCAGCTCGCCGGCTGGTCCGACGCGCTCGCCGAGCGCTGCGCGAGCGACCCGAACGTCACGCTGTTCGGCTCGAACTACCAGGACGTGTTCGCCTTCATCGTGCTGATCCTCGTGCTCGTGTTCCGGCCCTCCGGGCTCCTGGGCGAACGCGTCTCCGACCGGGCCTGAGGCCGACGTGCACCCGATCTTCGACCTGAGGCACCGCCCGGCCGCCGCGCTCGCGGGGCTCGCGCTCGTGGCGGTCGCGCTCGTCGTGCTGCCGTTCGTCCTGACGGGCATCGGCACGTTCTGGGTCCGCATCACCAACCTCGCGATCCTGTTCTGCCTGCTCGCGCTGGGGCTCAACATCGTCGTCGGCTTCGCGGGCCTGCTCGACCTGGGCTACATCGCGTTCTACGCGGTCGGCGCCTACGTCTACGCGCTGCTCGCGAGCCCGCACTTCGGCCTCCACCTGCCGTTCTGGGTCATCCTGCCGATCGGCGCGGCGGTCGCGTGCCTGTTCGGCGTGCTGCTCGGCGCTCCGACGCTCAAGCTCCGCGGCGACTACCTCGCCATCGTGACGCTCGGGTTCGGCGAGATCATCCGGATCTTCATGAACAACCTGTCGCAGCCGGTCAACATCACGAACGGCCCGCAGGGCATCTCGCTGATCGACCCGTTCCGCATCGGGTCGTTCGACTTCTCGAAGCCGCAGACGATCGCCGGCCTGACGTTCACCGGGCCGATGAAGTACTACTACCTGCTCCTCGTCGTGCTCCTCGTCATCATCGCGATCAACCTGCGGCTGCAGGACTCGCGGATCGGCCGCGCGTGGGAGGCGATCCGCGAGGACGAGATCGCCGCGCGCGCCATGGGCATCAACACGCGCAACATGAAGCTCCTCGCGTTCGCGATGGGCGCGTCGTTCGGCGGGATCTCGGGCGGCATGTTCGCGGCGATCCAGGGCTTCATCAGCCCCGAGAGCTTCATCCTCGTCGAGAGCATCATGGTGCTGTCGATGGTCGTGCTGGGCGGCATGGGCAACGTCTGGGGCGTGGTCGTCGGCGCCGTGCTGCTGTCGTTCGTGCCCGAGATCCTGCGTTACACGGTGGAGCCGGCGCAGAAGGCGATCTTCGGCCGGATGATCCTCGACCCCGAGGTGATCCGGATGCTGCTGTTCGGGCTCGCGCTCGTGCTGATGATGCTGTTCCGTCCCGCCGGGATCCTGCCCTCCGCGCTGCGCAAGCGCGAGCTCGAGACGCGTCGCAACGCCGGCGGCTGACCGGACGGGCCCGACACGATGTCCGAGTCCTCCCCGCTCCTCACGGCCGCCGGCATCGGCAAGCGCTTCGGCGGCGTCCAGGCGCTCTCCGACGTCGACTTCACGATCCGCCACGGCGAGATCTACGGGCTGATCGGCCCGAACGGCGCGGGCAAGACGACGCTGTTCAACGTGCTGACCGGCATCTACGAGGCGGACGAGGGCTCGTTCACGTTCGACGGCCGGCCGCTCGCGGGCCTCAAGCCGCACGAGGTCGCGGGGCGCGGCATCGCGCGCACGTTCCAGAACATCCGGCTGTTCGCGAACCTCTCGGCGCTCGAGAACGTGATGGTCGGCCGCCACGTCCGCACGAAGGCGGGCGTCTTCGGCGCGATCGCGCGCGACCGCCGCACGCGGCGCGAGGAAGCCGCCATCGAGCGCCGCGCGCTCGAGCTCCTCGAGTACGTCGGCGTCGCGTCGCGCGCGAACGACCTCGCGAAGAGCCTGCCCTACGGGTTCCAGCGGCGGCTCGAGATCGCGCGCGCGCTCGCCACCGACCCCAAGCTCCTCGCGCTCGACGAGCCCGCGGCCGGCATGAACGCGACCGAGACCGCCTCGCTCGAGGCGCTGCTGCACGACATCCGGCGCGACGGCACGACGATCCTCCTGATCGAGCACGACATGAAGCTCGTGATGGGCGTGTGCGACCGCGTGCTCGTGCTCGACTACGGCAAGCGGATCGCCGAGGGCCCCGCCGCCGAGGTGCAGAAGGACCCCGCCGTGATCTCCGCCTACCTGGGCGGCGAGGTCGCGCTGAACCTCAAGGGCGCCTGAGGTGACGACCGCCGCGCCCCTGCTCGCTCTCGAAGGCCTCAAGGTCGCCTACGGCGGCATCCAGGCGGTCAAGGGCGTCGACCTCGTCGTCGGCAAGGGCGAGCTCGTCTGCCTGATCGGCGCGAACGGCGCGGGCAAGACGACGACGCTGAAGGGCATCACCGGGCTCCAGCCGGTGTCGGGCGGAACGGTCCGCTACGACGGCGACGACGTGACCGGCGCCCCGGCCTTCCAGCTCGTCCGCCGCGGCCTCGCGATGGTGCCGGAGGGGCGCGGCGTATTCGGCGCGCTCACGATCGAGGAGAACCTCGCGATGGGCGCGTACACGCGGAGCGACCGCGACGGCATCCGCGCGGACGTCGAGCGCGTGTTCGAGCTCTTCCCGCGCCTGAAGGAGCGCCGCCGCCAGACCGCCGGCACGCTGTCGGGCGGCGAGCAGCAGATGCTCGCGATGGGACGCGCGATGATGTCGCGCCCGCGCCTGCTCCTCCTCGACGAGCCGTCGATGGGGCTCGCGCCGCTGATGGTGCAGAAGGTGTTCGAGACCGTGATGGCCGTGAGCCGCGAGGGCGTGACGATCCTCCTGATCGAGCAGAACGCGAAGCTCGCGCTCGAGGTGTCGCACCGCGGCTACGTGATGGAGTCGGGCGAGATCACGCTCTCCGGCGACGCGAAGGCGCTGCTGCACGACCCGAAGGTGCGCGCCGCGTATCTCGGCGTGGGGGCGTAGTGTGATCCCCCCGGAGCGCGCTTCGCGCGCCTCCCCCCGAGGGGGCACGCGCCCTTGGGACGGCCCGGCGGGCGCGGTGATCCCCCCGGAGCGCGCTTCGCGCGCCTCCCCCCGAGGGGGCACGCGCCCTTGGGACGGCCCGACGGGCGCCGTTCTGATCCCCCCGGAGCGCGCTTCGCGCGCCTCCCCCCGAGGGGGCCGGCGCCCTTGGGGGGCGGGATGACACCCCCCCGAAGCGAGCGTCGTTTGCTTCCCCCCGGGGGGCACGGCGACCTCGGGGCGGCCCTTCGGTCGCCGGGTCGCCGACCCATCGCGTGATGCCGGCCGAATCCGGGCCGGGCTCGATCGCGTCGGTGCCCGTCTCGCGCGCGCTCGTCTGGTACGGCGACGCGATGCGCCTGTGGAAGCGCGGGCCGGCGACGCTGTCGCTGCTCGCGGCGATCACGGTGATCGCGCAGGTCGCGCTCGAGCTCGTGCCCGACGCCGGCCCCCTGGCGTCGAAGGTCGTGGTCCCGCTCGTCGCCTGCGGGATGCTCTACGGCGCGGCGGCCGCCGAGGCGGGGGCACGCCCGCGGCTCGCGCACGCGCTGTCTGCGTTTCGCGCGAGCGCGGGGGCGATCGGCGCGATCGTGCTCTCGTCGGTTGTCACGTTCGGCGCGGAGTGGATCGCCGCGGACGCGCTCGCCGGCGTCAACCTGCTCAACCCCACCGCGACGCCTGCGGACCTCGACTCGCTCACCGTCCTCGCGATCTACGCGGCGGGCATCGCGGTATCGCTGCCGCTGTCGCTCGTGCCGCTCGCCGCGCTGTTCGGCGGCGCGGGCTTCGCGCGATCGTTCGCGGTCTCCGCGGCCGCGTTCGCGCGCAATCCCGGCGCGTTCGTCGCGTACGGCGCGATCGCGCTGGCGCTGCTCGCGCTCGGCCTGCTCACGATGGGGATCGGGCTCGTGATCGCGCTGCCGCTGATCGCCTGCGCGACCTACGTCGCGTGGCGCGACCTCTGCGGGCGCGGCTGACCGCCGCCCGCCGCCGTCCCGCTCACGCGGTCGGCGCGCGATCGAACCCGGCGATCGTCGCGTCGGCCTCGACCTCCGCGACCTCGAGGCGCTCGACCTGCGCGAGCCTCGGGCCCCGACGCGCCCAGGCCAGCACGCGCTCGACCGCCGACTCGTCGCCCTGCACCCAGGCCTCGACGGTGCCGTCGCGCCGGTTGCGCACCCAGCCCTGCGCGCCCGCGAGCGTCGCGGCGTCCACCATCGCGTCGCGGAACCCGACGCCCTGCACGCGCCCGTGGGCGCGCACGCGGCGCGCGATCACCGGAGCCCGCCGTGGCGCTCGAGGAAGAAGAGCGCGGCAACCGTCTTCGCGTCGGTGATCTCGCCGCGGTCGAGCGCGGCGAGGAGCTGGGCGCCGCTCATCGCGAGGACCTCGAGGTGCTCGTCGTCGTCGAGCTTCGCGCCGACGTGGACGAGCCCGTCGGCGCGCCACAGCTCGATCGCCTCGTCCGAGTAGCCGATGCACGGGTGAATCAGGCCGAGCCGCGTCCAGGACGCCGCCTCGTAGCCCGCTTCCTCGGCGAGCTCGCGCCGACCGGTCTCGAGCGCCGACTCGCCCGGATCGCGCTTGCCTGCAGGGAACTCGACGAAGACGCGCCCCACCGGATACCGGAACTGACGCTCGACCACCCAGCGCCCGTCGGGCAGCCGCGGCGCCACGAGCACCGCGCCCGGATGCACGATGTACTCGCGCGTGGCGCTGCGCCCCGACGGCAGGCGCACCGTGTCGCGCCGCACGTGCAGCAGGCGCCCGTCGAACACGGACTCCGAGTCGAGCTTCGTCTCGAGAAGGTGGACGTCGCGGGAGGTCGCCTGGTCGCTCATTGGGTGGAGTTCCCGGTGCATGCGCGGCGAGTCGCCGCGCGGTCCGACGCTCAGGCGTCCGCGGCCGGCCCGTTCGCCCAGTCGCGCGGAACGAGGTAGCGCTCGTAGAGGCGCGCCTCGGGCGTGCCCGGCGACGGGCGCCAGTCGTAGCGCCAGCGGACGATCGGCGGCAGCGACATCAGGATCGCCTCGGTGCGCCCGTTGCTCTGCAGCCCGAACAGCGTGCCGCGGTCCCAGACGAGGTTGAACTCGACGTAGCGGCCGCGGCGGTACGCCTGGAAGTCGCGCTCGCGCTCGCCGTAGGGCCGGCCGCGCCGGCGCTCGAGGATCGGGACGTAGGCGTCGGTGAACGCGTCCCCCACGGAACGCACGATCGCGAACGACCGGTCGAAGCCGCCGTCCGCGAGGTCGTCGAAGAAGATCCCGCCCACGCCCCGCGGCTCGCGCCGGTGCTTCAGGTAGAAGTAGTCGTCGCACGCCTGCTTCCAGCGCGGGTAGAGATCGGCGCCGAACGGCGCGACCGCGGCGCGGCAGCTGCGGTGGAAGTGGATCGCGTCCTCGTCGTACCCGTAGTACGGCGTCAGGTCCATGCCGCCGCCGAACCACCAGACCGGCTCGGCGCCCTGGCGCATCGCCACGAACATGCGCACGTTCATGTGCGCCGTCGGCGCGTGCGGATTGCGCGGGTGCATCACGAGCGACACGCCCATCGCCTGCCACGAGCGTCCCGCGAGGTCGGGGCGGTGCGCCGTCGCGGACGGCGGCAGCGAGGCGCCGCGCACGTCCGAGAAATTGACGCCGCCGCGCTCGAGCACGCCGCCATCCTCGATCAGGCGCGAGACGCCGCCGCCGCCTTCCGGCCGCTCCCACGCGTCGCGCAGGAACCGCCTGCCGTCGACCGCCTCGAGGCGCGCGACGATGCGCTCCTGCAATCCGGTCAGGTAGTCGCGGACCGCCGCCGTGTCCATCGTCGTGTTCGTGGGGATTGCGCGAAGCCGTGCCCGCGCGGCAGGCCGCGCGCTAGCGCCGCGCGACGGCGCGGTGGCCGATGTCGGTGCGGAACTGCATGCCGTCGAAGCGGATCTCGGCGATCGCCGCGTACGCGGCGCGCTGCGCCAGCTTGACCGAGTCGCCCAGCGCGGTCACGCAGAGCACGCGCCCGCCGCTCGTGACGACGCTCCCGCCCTCGAGCGAGGTGCCCGCGTGGAACACCGCGACGCCGGGGTGCCGGGCCGCGTCGATGCGGTCGAGTCCGGTGATCGGGTCGCCCCGCCGCGGGTTCTCGGGGTAGCCGTGCGCCGCGAGCACGACGCCGAGCGCCGCGCGCCGGTCCCACTCGGCCTCGACGCGGTCGAGCGTGCCGCGCGCCGCGTGCTCGGCGAGGTCGACGAGGTCGCTCTTCAGGCGCGCCATGATCGGCTGCGTCTCCGGATCGCCCAGCCGGCAGTTGAACTCCAGCACGCGCGGGGTGCCGGCGGCGTCGATCATCACGCCCGCGTAGAGGAAGCCCGTGTACGGGATCCCGTCGGCGGCCATCCCCTCGACCGTCGGCCCGATCACCTCGCGCATGATGCGCGCGTGCAGCGCCGGCGTGACGACCGGCGCCGGCGAGTACGCGCCCATGCCGCCGGTGTTCGGCCCCTGGTCGCCGTCGCGCAGCCGCTTGTGGTCCTGCGACGACGCGAGCGGCAGCACGTTGCGGCCGTCGACGAGCACGATGAAGCTCGCCTCCTCGCCGGCGAGGAAGTCCTCGACGACGACGCGCGCCCCCGCCTCGCCCATCGAGTGGCCGACGAGCATCGCGTCGACCGCGGCGCAGGCCTCGTCGACGGTCGCGGCGACGACGACGCCCTTCCCCGCCGCGAGGCCGTCGGCCTTGACGACGATCGGCGCGCCGCGCGTGGCGACGTACGCCTTCGCCGGCGCGGCGTCGGTGAACGTCCGGTACTCGGCGGTCGGGATCCCGTGCCGCGCCATGAAAGCCTTCGCGTAGTCCTTCGACGCCTCGAGCTGGGCGGCGGCGCGCGTCGGGCCGACGATCGCGAGCCCGGCCCCGCGGAACGCGTCGACGACGCCCGCGGCGAGCGGCGCCTCGGGCCCGACGATCGTGAGCCCGATGCCCTCCTTGCGCGCGAACGCGACGAGCTCGGGGATCGCCGTGATCGCGACGTTCGTGACGCCCGCCTCGCGCGCGGTGCCGGCGTTGCCGGGCGCGACGAACACGCGCGCCGCGCGCGGGGACGACGCGAGCTTCCACGCGATCGCGTGCTCGCGCCCGCCGCTGCCGATGACCAGGACGTTCATGCGTGGGGACGCCGCGCCGTGTCAGAACTGGTAGCGGGCGAAGAAGTAGGCGACGTCGCCGTGGTTGATCCCGCCGTTGAGCTTGGGGATGAACGTCCCCAGCACCTCGAATCCGTACATCTTCACCGACGCGAGGGGCAGCGCCGCGGGGAACGGCCAGCCCTTGGCGATGTCGGGCCGCATCATGATGAACGCGGTGTAGCCCAGGCCGGCCGCCACGTCCCCCTTGGCCGGCCAGTAGGTCATCGCGCCCCAGCCGGCCATCGCGGTCGTCTCGAAATGCGAGTCGCGGAACACCAGCGCGTACCAGCTGTAGTTGTCGCCGCGCTCGTCGGTCCGCGCGAAGCCGTAGCCTCCGCCCCAGGCGCGCTCGTTCAGCTCCGCGAGCTTCTCCTCCGTCCAGGTGCCCGGAACGTGCCACGCGTAGCCGCTCACGTACCAGGTCGCGCGGCCCTGGTACCACGCCGCCTTGAGCCCGTCGCACTGCCGCGCGGCCCACGCCCACATGCCCGAGCAGTTCACCCACTTGCGCTTCTCGAGCGGCTCGCCGACGCTGTCCGCCGAGATGAACGGGTTCGGATGCGACGCGAGCCATTCGATCGTCGAGCGATCCGGCTTCGACCAGTCCGGCCGGCTCGGCGCGTCCGCCGCGGGGGGCGTCTGCGCCAGCGCGGGCAGCGCGAGCGCGCCGGCGAGCGCGACCGCGGAAATCGACCACCGCTTGTTCTTCTTCATCGTCGTGCGCGCCCCTAGTGGCGGAAGTGCCGGATGCCGGTGAACACCATCGCGAGGTCCCGCTCGTCGGCCGCCGCGATCACCTCGTCGTCGCGAACGCTGCCGCCCGGCTGGATCACCGCCGTCGCGCCCTGGTCGGCGACGACGTCGAGGCCGTCGCGGAACGGGAAGAACGCGTCGGAGGCCGCGGCGGAGTGCGCGAGGTCGAGCTTCGCGGACGCGGCCTTGGTCGCGGCGATGCGCGCCGAGTCGACGCGGCTCATCTGGCCCGCGCCCACGCCGAGCGTCATGCCGTCCTTCACGTAGACGATCGCGTTCGACTTGACGAACTTCGCGACGCGCCATGCGAACAGGAGGTCCTCGAGCTCGCGCGGGGTCGGCTTGCGGCGCGTGACGAACTTGAGCTCCGAGGACGCGACCTGCCTCGCGTCGGCCGTCTGCACGAGCAGGCCCCCGCCGACGCGCTTGAAGTCGAGCTGCGGCGTCGACGCGCCCGCCGGCGGCATCGGGACCTCGAGCACGCGCACGTTCTTCTTCTGCGCGATCACCGCGAGCGCGTCCTCGGTGTAGCCCGGCGCGATCAGCACCTCGACGAATTGCGCCGCCACCGCCTCGAGCGTCGCCGCGTCGACCGGCCGGTTGAACGCGATGATGCCGCCGAACGCGCTCACCGGGTCGGTCGAGAACGCCCGCCGGTACGCCTCGAGCGTCGAGCCGCCCAGCGCCACGCCGCAGGGATTCGCGTGCTTGACGATCACGCAGGCGGCCGCGTCGAACGACTTGACGCACTCCCACGCCGCGTCCGAGTCGGCGATGTTGTTGTAAGAGAGCTCCTTGCCCTGCCGCTGGACGAAGGTCGCGATCGTGCCGGGCGCGGGCGCCTCGTCGCGGTAGAACGCCGCCGACTGGT
Source organism: Burkholderiales bacterium (assembly GCA_046347845.1). Classification (GTDB taxonomy): domain Bacteria; phylum Pseudomonadota; class Gammaproteobacteria; order Burkholderiales; family Casimicrobiaceae; genus VBCG01. Next base: position 231,421 of record JAXMFH010000003.1, read on the forward strand.
GCGGGTTCTCGCCGTAGCGCAGCGACTGCACGCGCTCGCCCGAGTAGCGGAACGACTGCGGGAACGTCTCGGCCGTGCCGTCCGGCGCGCGCGCCGTGAGCCAGTTGGCGATCGCGCCGTCGTAGGCCGCCGTGTGCGCGAACGCCTTGCGGGCGAGCGAGAAGCGCGTCGCGTCGGACAGGACGCCGCCCGCGCGCGCGAGCTCCGCGGCGATCGCCGCGTAGTCGGCGGGATCGACGACGACGCCGACGTGCGGCCAGTTCTTCGCGGCCGCGCGGACCATCGTCGGTCCGCCGATGTCGATGTTCTCGATCGCGTCCTCGAGCGTGCAGCCCGGCTTCGCGACGGTCTCGCGGAACGGGTAGAGGTTGACGACGACGAGGTCGATCGTCGGGATGCCGTGCGCGGCGAGCGCCTCCGCGTGCGACGCGAGGTCGCGGCGCGCGAGGATGCCGCCGTGGACCTTCGGGTGCAGCGTCTTGACCCGCCCGTCGAGCATCTCGGGGAAGCCCGTGTACGCGCCGACGTCGGTCACCGGCAGGCCGGCGTCCGCGATGGCGCGCGCGGTGCCGCCGGTCGACAGGAGCCGGATCCCGCGCGCGGCGAGCGCGCGGGCGAACTCGACGAGCCCCGTCTTGTCGGAGACGGACAGGAGCGCCTGGGCGACGGGCGCACCCATCACAGGAGCTTGTACTTCGCGAGCTTGGCCCGCAGCGTGTTGCGGTTCATCCCGAGCATGTCGGCCGCGTGCGTCTGGTTGTGCGACGCGCGCTCCATGATCGCCGCGAGCAGCGCGCGCTCGACGTGCCCGATCACCATCTCGTAGACGTTGTGCGCCGGCTCGCCGTCGAGCTTGCGGAAATACTCGTCGAGCGACCTTTCGACGCTGCGGCCGATCTCGTTGCTACCGTTCAGGCGCACTTTTCGGGTCACGCGGCAAGGGCCTCCCCGACCCACGGCCTCGGCTGGGCGCGGGCGGCGGCCGCGCGGTCGCAGGCGGCGCCTTCGGGGGGCGCGCTCGCCTCGGTGAGCCGGTCGCCCTTCAGGGCGAGCCGGTCGAAATAGGCTTCGATCGCCGCGAGTTGCGCGGCGGTCGTCTCGCAGGCGTTGAACTCGCGGCGAAACGCCTCGCCGCCGTCGAGCCCGTCGACGTACCAGCCCACGTGCTTGCGCGCGGTGCGCACGCCGGTCTCGACGCCGTGGAACGCGTAGTGGTCGTGCAGGTGCGCGACGACGAGCCCGCGGATCTCCGCGACCTCGGGCGGCGGCAGGCGCTCCCCCGTCGCGAGGAAGTGCGCGATCTCGCGAAAGATCCACGGGCGACCCTGGGCGGCGCGCCCGACCATCAGGCCGTCGGCCCCCGTCGCGTCGAGCACGCGCCTCGCCCGCGCGGGCGAGTCGATGTCGCCGTTCGCGAACACCGGGAGGCCGACCGAGCGCTTGACCTCCGCGATCGTCGCGTACTCGACCTCGCCGGTGAACGCGCAGGCCCGCGTGCGACCGTGGACGGCGAGCGCGGCGATGCCGGCCGCTTCCGCGATCCGGGCGATGCGCACCGCGTTGCGCTGCGTGGGCGACGGGCCGGTCCGGATCTTGAGCGTGACCGGCACGTCGACGGCGCGGACGACCGCCTCGAGGATCGCGGCGACGCGCGGCTCGTCCGCGAGCAGCGCCGAGCCGGCCGCGACGTTGCAGACCTTCTTCGCCGGGCAGCCCATGTTGACGTCGATGATCTGCGCGCCCCGGTCGACGTTGTAGCGTGCGGCGTCGGCCATCGTCGCCGGGTCGGCGCCCGCGATCTGCACGGCGACCGGCGCGACCTCGCCCGCGTGATCGATCCGGCGCATCGACTTCGCGGTGCCGCGCAGCGCGGGATTCGACGCGACCATCTCGGACACCGCGTAGCCGGCCCCCAGCCGCTTGCAAAGCTGGCGGAACGGCCGGTCGGTGACGCCCGCCATCGGAGCGACGGCGAGGTTGTTCGGCAGCGCGTAGGGGCCGATGCGCACGGACGTTTCGCGGGAACGGCGGAAGGCGGAGGGACGCGGATTATACCGGCTTTGCCCGCACGCGCGACCCTCGCGGCGGGCGGCGAACGCGCGTTCGCGCGTCCTCAGGCGCCGAACAGCATCGCGCGCGTGAACGACCGCCTGAGCGGCGGCACCGCGTCGAGCAGCGCGAGCCCGAGGCCGCGCGGCCAGCGGACGAACGGCAGGTCGGTGCCGAAGAGGTGCACGAGGCCGTGCGTGAACGCGAGGCCGGCCCAGCGGTCCTTGCGGCGGCGTGCCACGTACTCGTCGAGCATCGCGCGCGCGCCGATCGCTTCGCGCGGCGTCCCCGCGATCACGCGCTTCAGCTCCCAGGCGTCGCGCAGCCCCACGTTGAAGCCCTGCCCGGCGACCGGGTGCAGCGTCTGCGACGCGTTGCCGATCGCCACGATCCGCGCCGCGACCGGCGGCTTCGCGTACTCCAGCACGAGCGGAAACGACTTCCGGCCCCAGGACCGCAGGAAGTCGGTCCGCCGACGCCCGAACCGCGCCGCGAACCGCGCGACGAACGCTTCGTCCGGCAGCGCGATCGTCTCCTGGGCGCGTCCCGGCTCGAGCGTCCAGACGAAGCCGTAGTGGTCGTCCTCCGGCAGCAGCGCGATCGGCCCTTCGGGCGTGAATCGCTCGTAGGCGAGCCCCTCGTGCGGCCGCGCGGTCGCGATCTTGCCGATCACGGCGACCTGCCCGTAGTCGTGGCGCACGCGCTCGATGCCCGACAGCGCCGCACCGGTGCCGTCCGCGACGACCGCGAGGCCCGCCTCGATCGGCTCGCCGCCGCCGGTCGGGTGCACGCGCGCACGGTCCGGGCCCGCGTCGACGCGCTCGACGGTCGTGCCGTAGCGGACGTCCACGCCCGCGAGCTCGGTCGCGGCGTCGAGCGCGGACTGGAGCGCGACGTACGAGACGACGTAGCCCAAGGCCGGCAGGCCGAGGTCGGCCGCGTCGAGCGCGACGGTGCCGAAGCCGCCCGCCTGCGAGACGTCGACGCGCTCGATCGGCGTCACCGCTCCGGGCGTCTCGGCGAGCGCCCCCCAGACCGACAGCCGGTCGAAGATCAGGCGCGCGCCGTGCGACAGCGCGAGCGTCCGGTCGCCGCGCAGCGTGGCGCGCTGCGCCCGCGCGTCGAGCGCGACCACGTCGACGCCCGAGGCCGAGAGCGCGAGCGCGAGCGCCGAGCCGACGGGGCCGGCGCCGACGATGCAGACGTCAGGCATCAGGAATCAGGAAACAGGAGGCAGAGGACGGGGAACAGACGCGGCGGCGTGAGGCGCAGCGCGGTGGGCGCGAGCGATCGCGCGGGATGCGTCGAACAAGGGATGGGTGGCGTAACGATTCGTCATCCGTCCACGACGCAGCGGCGGTCTCTCGAAATCCATGGAGCGGCACCCTCCATGCGCGATCGCTCGCGCCCACCGCGCCGCGCAGGCCTCCGCCGCGTCTGTTCCCTGACCTCTGACTCCTGTCATCTGTCCCCGCACGCCGCCTCGACCTCGGCCACGGTCTTCGGCGTGTGCCCGGTCAGGTTCTCGATGCCGTCCGCGGTCACGACGACGTCGTCCTCGATCCGCACGCCGATGTCGGCGAAGTGCTCGGGCACGCCCTCGCCCGGGCGGAGGTAGAGGCCGGGCTCGACGGTGAGCACCATGCCGGGCTCGAGCTTCACCGACTCGCCCTTCTCCTGGTAGTGCCCGGCGTCGTGCACGTCCATGCCGAGCCAATGGCCGGCGCGGTGCATGTAGAAGCGCTTGTAGCTGCCGCTCTCGAGCGCGGCGTCGAGCGGGCCCTCGATCAGCTTCAGGTCGACGAGCCCCTGGGCCAGCACGCGCTCGGCGACGCGGTGGTAGTCCTGGAACGGCGCGCCGGGACGCACCGCGTCGAGGCAGGCGAGCTGTGCGGCGAGCACGAGCTCGTAGACGTCCCGCTGCGGCCCCGAGAAGCGGCCGTTCACCGGGAACGTGCGCGTGATGTCCGACGCGTAGCCGCGGTACTCGCAGCCCGCGTCGATCAAGAGCAGGTCGCCGTCGGCCATCCGGCGGTCGTTGTCGCGGTAGTGGAGCACGCACGCGTTCGGGCCGCTCGCGACGATCGACGGGTACGCGACCGCCTGCGCCCCCTGGCGCAGGAATTCGTGCGCGAGCTCGGCCTCGACCTCGTACTCGTGCCAGCCGGGCCGCGCGCGCGCCATCGCCCGGCGGTGCGCCTCGGACGAGATCGCGCCCGCGCGCCGCATCAGCTCGAGCTCGTGCGCGTCCTTGACCAGGCGCATCCGGTCGAGCGTCCCGCGCACGTCGACGATCTCGTCGGGCGCGGTGACGCCGGTGCGCACGCGCGCGCGCACCTCGTTCAGCGCCGCCGCGATGCGCCGGTCCCAGTCCGCGTGCATGCCGACGGGCGTGTGGAGCGAGGGCCGGTCCGCCAGCAGGTCGGGCAGCATGCGGTCGAGCTCGCCGATCGGGTGGGCCTCGTCGAAGCCGAAGATCTCCTTCGCGGCGTCGGGCCCGTAGCGGAAGCCGTCCCAGATCTCGCGCTCCGCGTTCTTCTCGCGGCAGAACAGCACGTGCCGGTCGCCCGCCGCGTCGGCGACGAGCGCGACGACCGCCTCCGGCTCGGGGAAGCCGGACAGGTAGTAGAAGTAGCTGTCGTGCCGGTACGGATACGTCGAGTCGCGGTTGCGGATCGCCTCGGCGGCGGTCGGCAGGAGCGCGAGCCCGCCGCCCGAGTGCCTGCGCATCGCCGCGATCAGCGCGTCGCGACGGCCGCGATGGACCTGGTGGGCGTTCTTCATCGGCTTGGTGGGAGGCGCGCCGCGGCCGCGGCGTCGAGGCGTCGGATTATAGGCGGAGATCGCCACGCGGCGACGCGGGGCGTGGCGTCGGGGGGCTCCGACGCTAGAATTGCCGCATGCCCCACGATCGCACCGCCGCCCCGGTCGGCGCCCCGTTGCGCGAGGCGAAGCAGGCGATGCGGACCGCGGTCGCGTCGGTGCGAGACGCGCTGGATCCCGCGTGGCGCGCGGGGGCATCGGCGGCCCTGGTCGACCGCATCGCGGCGCTCCCGACGTTCGTCGACGCGCGCACCGTGCTGCTGACCGCGCCGTTCCGCAGCGAGTGGGACTCCCGCCCGCTGATCGTCCGCTCGCTCGCCGCGGGCAAGATCGTCGCGCTGCCGCGCGTGGACGAGGGAGCCCGCATGCTCGAGCTGCGGCGCATCGTCGATCCCTCGCGCGACATCGTCGCCGGCTACCGCGGGTTGCCGGAGCCGTCCCCGGGCTGCGAGCGCGTCCCGGCCGCGTCGGTCGACTGGGTGCTGGTGCCCGGGATCGCGTTCGACCGCTCCGGAGGCCGGCTCGGCTACGGCGGCGGCTATTACGACCGGCTGCTGCCCGTGCTGCCGGCGCGCGCCGCGCGCGTCGCGGGCGCGTTCTCCGCGCAGATCGTCGACGCCGTGCCCTCCGCGCCGCACGACATCACGATGGACACCGTCGTGACCGAGGCGGGCGTCGTCGTCGACCGTCCGCGCTCACGGTGAGCGGGCGGAGGCCGTCGCGCGGCGGGCGCCGGGGAGCCGCCCGATGACGCCGGCGCGGCGAGCGGGCGTCGCGCTCGCCGCGACGCTCGCGATCCAGGTCTTCACGTCGCTCTCGGCGACCGCCGTGCCGGTCCTCGCGCCGGAGATCGCCGCCGACCTCGGCGTGCCCGCGCGCTGGGTCGGCGTCTTCGTCGGGCTCGTCTACCTGGGCGCGATGGGCGCGAGCTTCGTCTCGGGCGCCTGGATCGCACGGCTGGGCGCGATCCGGGTCTCGCAGACCTGCGTCGCCCTCTGCGCGGTCGGCATCGCCGGCGTCGCGGCCTCCGGCGCGGGGGCGCTGCCGCTCGTCGTGCTCGCCGCCGTGACGATGGGACTGGGCTACGGCCCGATCACGCCGGCGTCGTCCCACGTGCTCGCGCGCACGACGCCCGCGGCGCGCATGAACCTCGTGTTCTCGATCAAGCAGACCGGCGTGCCGGCGGGTGCCGCGATCGCCGGCGCCGTGCTGCCCGCGGTCGCGCTCGCCGCCGGGTGGCGCGGCGCGTTCGCCGTCGTGGCCGCGCTCGGCATCGTCGTGATCGCCGCCGCGCAACCGATCCGCGCGGCGCTCGACACCGGCCGCCGGGCCGACGCCCCGGCGACGCTCGGCCACGCGCTCTCGCGCGTCCGGCGCGTGATCGCCGATCCGCGGCTCGCGCCGCTCGCGTGGATCTCGTGGGCGTACGCGGCGGCGCAGGTGTCGCTCACGAGCTTCCTCGTCGTGCACCTGACCGGCACGCTCGGCTGGTCGCTGATCGCGGCGGGTCTCGCGCTGTCGGTCGCGACCGCGGGCGGCGTCGCGGGCCGCATCCTGTGGGGCTACGTGGCGGACCGCACGCGCGCGCCGTTCGCCGTCCTCGGCACGACCGGGCTCGTCTCCTCCGCGTGCGCGGCGCTCGCCGCACTCGCGACGCCGGACTGGCCCGCGCTCGCCATCTATCCCCTGGTCGCCGTGTTCGGCGCCACCGCGATCGGCTGGAACGGCGTCCAACTCGCCGAACTCGCCCGCCGCGCCCCGGAGGGGGACGCGGGAGCGATCACCGGCGCGGCCGGCGTGATCACGTTCAGCGGCGTCGTCGCGGGTCCGCCCCTCTTCGGCGCGCTGGCGGCGCTGACCGGCAGCACCCGTTCCGGCTTCGCCGCCACGGCGCTGCTCGCGGCAGCCGCCGCGTTCGCGTTCGCGATCATCCCGGCGGTTTCGTCCAGGGACGAGCATTCCAGCGAAAGTAAGCACTGACACTCCAAACCGGCACCGTCGCGGTAGGAGACCGGATCCTCCGCTGGGCGCCGGTGGCCAGCGACCTTCGCCGGCCGCTCTGGGGCGTCCCGACCCTCGCGCCCCGATCCCGCCGGCTTCGGATCGGGGAACGCCACCTCGAACCAGCGATTTGGAAATCATTTCCATGATGTGGTAATGTTTGCCTGCCTCGGCGCGGGGAGCACGCCGCGGCCGCGCACGGCTCGCCCGCGGCGCGACGCGGCGCAGCAATACAGCCCGCGGCAATCTCCCTAGAATCGGGAGGCCTCCCGCAGCAACTCCCGACGCCTTCCCCCGCCCCCGCCGGAGCTTCGACGACCATGGACGCGACGATCCCGAACGATCCCGACCCCCAGGAAACCCGCGAGTGGCTCGACGCCCTGTCGGGCGTGATCCAGAACGAGGGTCCCGACCGCGCGCACTTCCTGATCGAGGGGCTGATCGCACGCGCGCGGCGCGCCGGCGCGTTCCTGCCGTTCTCGGCCAACACCGCCTACATCAACACGATCCCCACCGAGCGGCAGGTCCGCATCCCCGGCGACCAGGCGATCGAGCACCGGATCCGCTCGTACGCGCGCTGGAACGCGATGGCGATGGTCGTGCGCGCGAACAAGAACACGAACGTGGGCGGCCACATCGCGAGCTTCGCCTCCGCGGCGACGCTCTACGACGTCGGCTTCAACCACTTCTGGCACGCGCCCTCCGACAAGCACGGCGGCGACCTCGTTTTCGTGCAGGGCCACTCGGCGCCGGGCGTCTACGCGCGCGCCTACATGCTCGGCCGGCTCACCACCGAGCAGATGGACAGCTTCCGGCAGGAGGTCGACGGCAAGGGCATCTCGAGCTACCCGCACCCGTGGCTCATGCCCGACTTCTGGCAGTTCCCGACCGTGTCGATGGGCCTGGGGCCGCTGATGGCGATCTACCAGGCGCGGTTCATGAAGTACCTCGACAACCGCGGCTTCATCGACTGCGACAACCGGAAGGTCTGGTGCTTCTGCGGCGACGGCGAGATGGACGAGCCCGAGTCGATGGGCGCGATCGGCATGGCGTCGCGCGAGAACCTCGACAACCTGATCTTCGTCATCAACTGCAACCTGCAGCGCCTCGACGGGCCGGTGCGCGGCAACGGGAAGATCATCCAGGAGCTCGAGAGCGACTTCCGCGGCGCCGGCTGGAACGTGATCAAGGTGATCTGGGGCACGCACTGGGACGCGCTGTTCGCGCGCGACAAGAAGGGCATCCTGATGCGCCGGATGATGGAGTGCGTCGACGGCGAGTACCAGACGTTCAAGTCGAAGGACGGCGCCTACGTGCGCGAGCACTTCTTCAACACGCCGGAGCTGAAGGAGCTCGTCGCCGACTGGTCCGACGAGGACATCTGGAACCTGAACCGCGGCGGCCACGACCCGCACAAGGTCTACGCGGCGTTCCACGCGGCCGTGAACCACAAGGGCCAGCCCACGGTGATCCTCGCGAAGACGATCAAGGGCTACGGGATGGGCGAGTCCGGCGAGGCGCAGAACATCACGCACCAGCAGAAGAAGATGACCGGCGGGTCGATCCGGAACTTCCGCGACCGCTTCCAGATCCCGGTCCCCGACGACAAGCTGCACGAGGTGCCGTACGTCACGTTCCCGGAGGGCTCGAAGGAGCTCGACTACATGCGCGCGCGCCGCATGGAGCTCGGCGGCTACCTGCCCGCGCGCCGCCGCAAGGCCGAGCCGCTGATCGTGCCCGACCTCGCCGCGTTCGAGCGGTTCCTGAAGAGCACCGAGGACCGCGAGATCTCGACGACGATGGCGTTCGTGCAGATCCTGCAGACGATCGTCCGCGACAAGCACCTCGGCAAGCGCGTCGTGCCGATCGTCCCCGACGAGTCGCGCACGTTCGGCATGGAGGGGATGTTCCGGCAGCTCGGCATCTGGAACCAGCAGGGCCAGCTCTACACGCCGGAGGACTCCGACCAGCTGATGTTCTACAAGGAGGCGCGCAACGGCCAGATCCTGCAGGAGGGGATCAACGAAGCCGGCGGCATGTGCGACTGGATCGCGGCGGCGACGAGCTACTCGACGCACGGCGTGCCGATGATCCCCTTCTACATCTTCTACTCGATGTTCGGCTTCCAGCGCGTCGGCGACCTCGCGTGGGCGGCGGGCGACATGCGCGCGCGCGGCTTCCTGCTCGGCGGCACCGCCGGCCGCACGACGCTGAACGGCGAGGGGCTCCAGCACGAGGACGGACACTCGCACGTCCTGTCGTCGACGATCCCGAACTGCATCTCGTACGATCCGACGTTCGGCTACGAGGTCGCGGTGATCGTGCAGGACGGTCTCAGGCGCATGCTCGCCGAGCAGCAGGACTGCTACTACTACCTGACGGTGATGAACGAGAACTACGCGCACCCGGCGATGCCGGAGGGCGCCGCGCCCGACATCATCAAGGGCATGTACCGGTTCCGCGAGGGCGGCAAGGGGAAGAAGGGCGCGCCGCGCGTGCAGCTGCTGGGCTCGGGCACGATCTTCCGCGAGGTGATCGCGGCCGCCGACCTGCTCCGCAACGACTGGGGCGTCGAGTCGGACCTCTGGGGCTGCCCGAGCTTCACCGAGCTCGCGCGCGACGGCCACGCGACGTCGCGCTGGAACCTGCTGCACCCGGGCGAGCCCCAGCGGCAGTCGCACGTCGAGCGCTGCCTCGCCGGCACCGAGGGCCCGGTGATCGCCGCGACCGACTACATCCGGACCTACGCCGAGCAGATCCGCGCGTACGTGCCGCGCCGCTACACGGTGCTCGGCACCGACGGCTTCGGCCGCTCGGACACGCGCGAGAAGCTGCGCCACTTCTTCGAGGTCGACCGCCACTGGGTGACGCTCGCCGCGCTGAAGGCGCTCGCCGACGAGGGCAAGCTGCCCGCGAGCAAGGCCGCCGAGGCGATGAGGAAGTACGGGCTCGACGCCGGCAAGCCGGCGCCGTGGACCGTCTGAGCGGAGCGCCGACGATGAGCACGATCGAGGTCAAGGTTCCCGACATCGGCGACTTCACGGACGTGCCGGTGATCGAGGTGTTCGTGAAGCCGGGCGACGCCGTGAAGGTCGACGACTCGCTCGTCACGCTCGAGAGCGACAAGGCGACGATGGACGTGCCGTCGACCGCCGCCGGCACCGTGAAGTCGGTGGCCGTCAAGGTCGGCGACAAGGTGAGCGAGGGCGCGGTGGTCGTCGTGCTCGAAAGCGCAGCGTCGAGCACGAACGTGGGTCCGGCTCCAGCCGGACGGCCTTCGCCCGCGCCGGCAGCGCCCGCGAAGTCGCCCTCGCCCGCAGGCGCGGCGCCCTCACCCCGGCCCTCCTCCGGGGGCGGGAGCGGGGGCCCGGCGCCGGCCGGCGCGGCCGTCGACGTGAAGGTGCCCGACATCGGCGACTTCACCGACGTGCCCGTGATCGAGGTGCTCGTGAAGCCCGGCGACGTCGTGAAGGTCGACGACGCGCTCGTCACGCTGGAGAGCGACAAGGCGACGATGGACGTGCCGTCGACGGTCGCAGGCACGGTGAAGTCGCTCGCGGTGAAGGTCGGCGACAAGGTCAGCCAGGGCTCGCTCGTCGTCGTCGTCGAGGCGGCGGGCGCGCCGCCCTCGCCCCAGCCCTCTCCCGCGAGCGGGAGAGGGAGCGGGGCTCCGCCCGCGGCGGCGGGTGCGGTCGAGAGGGAAGCAGGGGGAAGGGAAAAGGGCGCCCCCGCGTCTCCCCCGCCGATGGCGGCGCCCGCGCCGGCAACCGCGGCGGCGGCCCCCGTGCCCGCCGCGCCGATCGACGAGCAGGCCTTCCGCCACGCGCACGCGTCGCCGTCGGTGCGCGCGATCGCGCGCGAGCTCGGCGTCGACGTCGCGAGGGTGACCGGCACCGGCCCGAAGAACCGCATCCTCGTCGAGGACGTGCGCGCGTACGTCAAGAAGATCCTGAGCGGGATGGGCGTTCCCTCCGCGCCGGGCACCGGCGCGATCAGCGGCGGCGGCGAGTTGAACCTGATCCCGTGGCCGAAGGTCGACTTCGCGAAGTTCGGCCCGGTCGAGGCGAGGCCGCTCTCGCGCATCAGGAAGCTCTCGGGCGCGAACCTCGCCCGCAACTGGGTGTTGATCCCGCACGTCACGCAGTTCGACGAGGCGGACATCACCGACCTCGAGGCGCTGCGCGTCGCGCTCAACCGGGAGAACGAGAAGTCGGGCGTCAAGCTCACGATGCTCGCGTTCCTCATCAAGGCCTCGGTCGCCGCGCTCAAGAAGTTCCCCGATTTCAACGCCTCGCTCGACGGCGACAACCTGGTGCTCAAGCAGTACTTCCACATCGGCTTCGCGGCCGACACGCCAAACGGGCTCGTCGTGCCGGTGCTGAAGAACGCCGACCAGAAGGGCGTGCTGCAGATCGCGAGGGAGATGGGCGAGCTCTCGGCGAAGGCGCGCGAGGGCAAGCTCGGCCCCGCCGACATGCAGGGCGGGTGCTTCTCGATCAGCTCGCTGGGCGGCATCGGCGGCACCGCGTTCACGCCGATCATCAACGCGCCCGAGGTCGCGATCCTCGGCGTCTCGAAGAGCGCGACGAAGCCCGTCTGGGACGGCAAGGCGTTCGCGCCGCGGCTCGTGCTGCCGCTCTCGCTCTCGTACGACCACCGCGTGATCGACGGCGCGGCCGCCGCGCGGTTCACCGCCTACCTCGCGCAACTGCTCGCCGACATGCGTCGGGCGATGCTCTAGGAGCCTCGCGATGGCCGCCGTCGAGGTGAAGGTCCCGGACATCGGCGACTTCAGGGACGTCCCGGTGATCGAGGTGCTGGTGAAGCCGGGCGACACGGTGAAGCCCGAGGACGCGCTCGTCACGCTCGAGAGCGACAAGGCGACGATGGACGTTCCCGCGCCGGTCGCGGGCACGGTGACGTCGATCGCGGTCAAGGTCGGCGACAAGGTGAGCGAAGGGTCGCTGGTGCTCGTGCTCGATGCGGCGGGTACGGCGCCCTCGCCCCAGCCCTCTCCCGCGAGCGGGAGAGGGAGCGCGCCTGCCGCCGCGGCCAGGGCTTCGGCCGGACGTCCGTCCGCTCCGGCACCCGCGCCCGCCTCCGCGGCGGCGCCGGCGGTCGCCGTCGCGCCGGCCGGGGCCTATGCCGGCAAGGTCGACGTCGAATGCGAGATGCTCGTGCTCGGCGGCGGCCCCGGGGGCTACAGCGCCGCGTTCCGCGCCGCGGACCTCGGCATGAAGACGGTGATCGTCGAGCGCTACGCGTCGCTCGGCGGCGTCTGCCTCAACGTCGGCTGCATCCCGTCGAAGGCGCTGCTGCACGTCGCCGCGGTGGTCGACGAGACGAAGGCGATGTCGGCGCACGGCATCTCGTTCGGCGCGCCGCAGGTCGACCTGGACAGGCTGCGCGGCTGGAAGGACAAGGTCGTCGGCAAGCTCACCGGCGGCCTCGCGCACATGGCGAAGTCGCGCAAGGTCGAGATCGTGCGCGGCGTCGGCCAGTTCCTCGACCCGCACCACGTCGAGGTCGAGCTGACCGAGGGCGCGGGTCAGGACAAGACCGGCGAGAAGAAGGTCGTCCGATTTCAGAGGGCGATCGTCGCGGTCGGATCGCAGGTCGTCCGCCTGCCGTTCATCCCGGACGACACGCGGATCATCGACTCGACCGGAGCGCTCGAGCTTTCCGGCGTGCCGAAGCGCATGCTCGTGATCGGCGGCGGCATCATCGGGCTCGAGATGGGCACCGTCTACTCGACGCTGGGCGCGCGGCTCGACGTCGTCGAGATGATGGACGGGCTCATGCCCGGCGCCGACCGCGACCTCGTCCGCGTCTGGGAGAAGCACAACAAGCACCGCTTCGACCGGATCATGACGAAGACGAAGACGGTCGCGGTCGAGGCGCGCGCCGACGCCGTGTACGCGACGTTCGAGGGCGAGGGCGCGCCGCAGGGCCCGCAGCCCTACGACCTCGTGCTGATGAGCGTCGGCCGCGCTCCGAACGGGAAGAAGATCTCGGCGGAGAAGGCGGGCCTCGCGGTCACCGACCGCGGCTTCATCCCGGTCGACTCGCAGATGCGCACGAACGTCCCGCACATCCACGCGATCGGCGACGTCGTCGGGCAACCGATGCTGGCGCACAAGGCGGTGCACGAGGGCCACGTGGCCGCGGAAGCCGCCGCCGGCCACAAGAGCCACTTCGACGCGCGCGTGATCCCGTCGGTCGCCTACGTCGATCCCGAGATCGCGTGGGCGGGCCTGACCGAGGACGAGGCGAAGGCGAAGGGCATCGCGGTCACGAAGGGCCTGTTCCCGTGGACCGCGTCGGGCCGCGCGATCGCGAACGGCCGCGACGAGGGGCACACGAAGCTGCTGTTCGACGCGACGACGCACCGGATCGTCGGCGGCGGCATCGTCGGCACGCACGCGGGCGACCTGATCGGCGAGATCGCGCTCGCGATCGAGATGGGCGCCGACGCGGTCGACATCGGCCGCACGATCCATCCGCACCCGACGCTCGGCGAGTCGGTCGGCCTCGCGGCCGAGGCGGCCGAGGGCGTCTGCACCGACCTGCCGCCGGCGCGGAAGCGCTGACAAGCGAACCGCCCTCCGCGCGCGGATCGCCGCGCGCGTCGCGTTGACGCACGTCAATGCGACGGGGGGCGTGGTGCCTGTGTGCCGCTTTTTCACGACCGCGGTCGCGCCGAAGAGCTCGCACTTCTACACGGCGGATCCCGCCGAGTGCGAGGTCGTGAAGGCGAATCCGAACTGGCAGTACGAGAAGATCGCGTTCTTCATCAGGCCCGCGGCGGGCGGCACGTGCCCGGCGTTCCACACGCCGGTCTACCGGATGTACAACAACGGTATGACCGGCGCGCCGAACCACCGCTTCACGACCGACGAGTCGATCTACCTCGACTTCACGACCCACCGCGGATGGGCGGGCGAGGGCGTGCGGTTCTGCGCGCCGGAAATGGCCTGACGGCGCCGACGGCCGGGGCGGAAGCACGCGCGTCCGCTCCGGCCGCGTAGAATGCGGGCTTCCGCCAAGGAGCCCGCGATGACCCAGGACGAACTGAAGCAGGCCGTCGCGCGCGACGCGATCGCGCACGTCGTCGAAGGCGAGTGGATCGGCGTCGGCTCCGGCTCGACGGCGAACTTCTTCATCGACGAGCTCGCGAAGATCAAGGGCAGGATCAAGGGAGCCGTCGCCTCGTCGGTGAAGACCGCCGAGCGGCTCAGGTCGCACGGCATCCCGGTCGAGGAGCTCAACAACACCGGGTCCCTGTCCGTCTACATCGACGGCGCCGACGAGGTCACCGAGCACGGCGCGATGATCAAGGGCGGCGGCGGCGCGCTCACGCGCGAGAAGATCGTCGCCGCCGCCTCGCGCAAGTTCGTCTGCATCGTCGACGGCTCGAAGCTCGTCGACGTGCTCGGGCGCTTCCCGCTCCCGATCGAGGTGATCCCGATGGCGCGCAGCTACGTCGCGCGCGAGCTCGTCCGGATGGGCGGCCAGCCGGAGCTGCGCCAGGGTTTCACCACCGACAACGGCAACGTGATCCTCGACGTGCGCAACCTGAAGATCCTCGACCCGGTGAAGCTCGAGACCGAGCTCAACCAGGTCGCCGGCGTCGTCACCGTCGGCCTGTTCGCGCGCCGAGGCGCCGACACGATCCTGATCGGCGGCGAGAACGGCGTGCGGCGCATCGACCTCAGGCGCTGACGCCGGGGGCCGCGTTCCCCGCCCCCGCCCGGCGGGGTGCCGAGGGCTCGCGCTCCTCCCGGTCGACGAAGGCGCGCTTGAGCGCGTCGTCGTCCGTCCCGTGCAGCAGCGCGGCGGGCACCGGGCGTTCGTCCAGCGCCTCGACCGCGCGACCCAGGAACGCGACATCGTCGTCGGGATGGCCGTCCTCCGGCACGAGGATCGCGTAGAGCAGGTTCACCGGCTTGTGGTCGGGCGCGCGGAAAGCGATCGGATAGCGCGTCCGGAGCAGCGCCGTCAGGCGGTGGTCGAGGCCGGGAAGCCGCGCGTGCGGCACCGCCACGCCGACGCCCAGCGCGGTGGAGGCGGCGGATTCTCGCCGCGAAAGCGCGCGGAAGGCGAGGTCGGGCGAGGCTCCGCCGGCGCGCGCGAGGACGTCGGCCGCGACGCGCAGCAGCGCATCGGCGTCGCGCGCGTCGATGTCGCGGGCGACGAGGTGGGGGCAGGTCGAGACGGGCTTGACGGCCATGGCGTGGGCTCCGAAGGTGGGACCCGCTCCATCGTGGGCCCGGTCGCGTCACGAAACCGCGAACTCCGGACCTCCGGGGAGGCCCCGATCGTTTATTGATGCGGCGTTGATGCCCGGCCGTCGAGTATTGACGTGGATCAGCGCCCCGGGCCGCCAACATGGCGACCATGCCGATACGGATCGAGTGAGGCTTCCGATGGACGCCGTCTGGATCGCGTTCGTTCTCGTCCTGTTCGCCGCCCTCGCGGGCCTCACGGCGTATTGCGCGAAGCTCGGGAGTCCGTCATGAACGACGTCTTCGTGGTTTCGCCCCTCGTTTTCCGCGCCGCCATCGTCGGCGCCCTGTTCGTGCCGTTCGTCGGCGGCGTCGCCGCCTTCCGCGCCCTGGAGCGCCTTCGGGCGTCGCGGCGCGATTCGCACGCGACGCGGACGCCGGCGCACGCCTGACGCGGCGCCGCCTTCCGATCGACGTCCCCCGAAGTCGAGGCCCACGTGACCGCCTTCCTGTGGATCGGCGCGGCGCTGACCGCGTTCCTGTTCGCCTACCTCGTGTGGGCGCTCTTCCACGCCGAGGACATCTGACATGACCGCCTCGTCCTGGGCGCTGCTCGCCCTCTACCTCGCGACATTGCTTGCGCTCGTCAAGCCGACGGGGCTGTGGCTGGCGGCCGTCGCCGACGGTCGCCTGCCCGGCCCGCTCGCACGCGCCGAATCCGCCGTGCTGCGCGCGCTGCGCGTGCCGACCGACGAGATGGACTGGAAGCGCTACGCGCTCGGCACGCTCGCGGTCAGCGCGATCGGCGTGCTGTTCGTCTACGCGCTGCAGCGACTGCAGGGATTCCTGCCGCTCAACCCCCAGGCGTTCGGCGCGGTCAGCCCCGACTCGTCGTTCAACACGGCGATCTCGTTCGTGACCAACACGAACTGGCAGGGCTACGGCGGCGAGTCGACGATGTCCTACCTCACGCAGATGCTCGCGCTGGCGGTCCAGAACTTCCTGTCCGCCGCGACCGGCATCGCGGTCGCCTGGGCGCTGATCCGCGGCCTCGCGCGCCACTCGTCGGCCACGATCGGCAACCTGTGGGTCGACCTGACCCGCGCGACGGTCTGGGTGCTCCTGCCGATTTCGTTCGTGTTCGCGCTGTTCCTCGCCGGCCGCGGCGTCGTGCAGAACTTCGCGCCCTATGGCACGGTGACCATGATGGAGCCGGTGACCTTCACCGTCCCGAAGACCGACGCCGACGGCAAGCCGGTCGTCGACGCGGCCGGCAAGCCGATCGAGGAATCGAAGTCCGAAGCCACGCAGACGCTTCCGATGGGCCCGATCGCCTCGCAGGAGGCGATCAAGATGCTCGGCACCAACGGCGGCGGGTTCCTCAACGCGAACTCGGCGCATCCCTACGAGAACCCGGACGCGCTGACCAACTTCCTGCAGATGCTCGCGATCTTCCTGATCCCCGGCGGCCTGTGCTACGCGTTCGGCCGGATGGCCGGCGACACGCGGCAAGGCTGGGCCGTGCTCGCGACGATGGCGATCCTGTTCGTCGTCTTCGCCGTCGCGTCGATGGGGCTCGAGCAGGCCGGCAACCCCTCGTTCACGCCGTTGGGCGTCGACCAGGCGGCGTCCGCGACGCAATCGGGCGGCAACATGGAGGGCAAGGAGGTCCGTTTCGGCATCGCCGCGTCCGGGCTCTTCGCGACGATCACGACCGCCGCGTCCTGCGGCGCGGTGATCGCGATGCACGACTCGCTCCTGCCGCTCGCCGGCGGCGTGCCGATGCTCCTGATGCAGCTGGGCGAGGTCGTCTTCGGCGGCGTCGGCTCCGGGCTCTACGGCATGCTCGTCTTCGCGATCCTCGCCGTGTTCATCGCCGGGTTGATGATCGGGCGCACGCCCGAGTACCTCGGCAAGAAGATCGAGGCCTTCGAGATGAAGATGGTCGCCATCGCCGTGCTGGTGACGCCGTTCCTCGTGCTCGTCGGCACGTCGATCGCCGTGGTGGCCGACGCCGGCCGCGCGGGGACCCTCAACCCCGGTGCGCACGGCTTCTCGGAGATCCTCTACGCGTTCTCGTCCGCCGCGAACAACAACGGCAGCGCGTTCGCGGGGCTATCGGTCAACACCCCGTTCTACAACGCCTGGCTCGGCGTCGCGATGGCGCTCGGACGCTTCGGCGTCATCGTGCCGGTGCTCGCCGCGGCCGGCTCGCTCGCCGCGAAGAAGCGCGCGCCGGCCACCGGAGGCACGATGCCGACGCACGGCCCGTTGTTCGTCGCGCTCCTGATCGGCACCGTGCTCCTCGTCGGCGCCCTCACCTACCTTCCGGCGCTCGCGCTCGGGCCGGCGGTCGAGCACCTGATGCTGTTCGCCGCGCGCTAGAGGCCCCGCCGTGACCCGTCCCCGCCTGCCCATGTTCGCGCCGGAACTCGTGCGTCCGGCGATCGTCGACGCGTTCCGCAAGCTCGATCCGCGCGACCAGTTCCGCAATCCGGTGATGTTCGTCGTCTACGCCGGCAGCCTGCTCACGACCGCGCTGTGGATCCAGGCGCTCGTCGGCCGGGGCGAGGCGCCCGCGGCGTTCATCGGCTGGATCACGCTGTGGCTCTGGTTCACCGTGCTGTTCGCGAACTTCGCCGAGGCGCTCGCGGAAGGGCGCAGCAAGGCGCAGGCCGCCAGCCTGCGCGGCATGAAGAAGGAGACCTGGGCGACGCGCCTGCGCGAGCCGCGATTCGGGTCGAGCTCGTGGAAGCAGCCGGCCTCCGAGCTCCGCAAGGGCGACGTCGTGCTCGTGCAGGCGGGCGAGACGATGCCCTGCGACGGCGAGGTGATCGAGGGCATGGCGACGGTCGACGAATCCGCGATCACCGGCGAGTCCGCGCCGGTCGTGCGCGAGTCGGGCGGCGACTTCTCGGCGGTCACCGGCGGCACCAAGGTGCTGTCCGACTGGATCGTCGTGCGCTGCACGGTGGACCCCGGCCAGACCTTTCTCGACCGGATGATCGCGATGGTCGAGGGCGCGAAGCGCCGCAAGACGCCCAACGAGATCGCGCTCACGATACTGCTGATCGCGCTGACGCTGGTGATGCTGCTGGCGACCGCGACGCTGTGGCCGTTCTCCGCGTACGCGGTCGACGTCAACAAGGCGGGCGGCGTCGTGACGATCACCGTGCTCGTCGCGCTGCTCGTGTGCCTGATCCCGACCACGATCGGCGGTCTCTTGTCCGCGATCGGCATCGCCGGGATGAGCCGGATGCTCGCCGCGAACGTGATCGCCACGTCCGGGCGCGCGGTCGAGGCGGCCGGCGACGTCGACGTGCTGCTGCTCGACAAGACCGGCACGATCACGCTCGGCAACCGGCATGCCGCGCGGGTGATCGGCGCGCCGGGCGTGCCGGACCGGGCGCTGATGGACGCGGCGCAGCTCGCGTCGCTCGCCGACGAGACGCCCGAGGGCCGCAGCATCGTCGTGCTGGCCAAGCAGTCGTTCGGCATCCGCGAGCGCGACCTCGCGAAGCTCGGCGCGTCGTTCGTTCCCTTCTCGGCGAAGTCGCGGATGAGCGGCGTCGACCTCCCGGGCCGCCGCGTCCGCAAGGGGGCGCCCGACGCGATCGCCGCGTTCGTCGCGGGCGAGGGCGGCGCGGTCCCGGTCGAAGTCGCGCGCGCGGTCGAGGACGTCGCCCGCGCCGGGTCGACGCCGCTCGTCGTCGCCGAGA
Organism: Burkholderiales bacterium; assembly: GCA_046347845.1. GTDB lineage: Bacteria > Pseudomonadota > Gammaproteobacteria > Burkholderiales > Casimicrobiaceae > VBCG01. The sequence goes on from JAXMFH010000003.1 coordinate 250,238, forward strand.
ACGCCGCCGTGCTCGGCGTCGTCGAGCTCAAGGACATCGTGAAGTCGGGCATCAAGGAGCGCTTCGCCGAGATGCGCCGCATGGGCATCCGCACGGTGATGATCACCGGCGACAACCGGCTCACCGCGGCCGCGATCGCCGCCGAGTCCGGCGTCGACGACTTCCTCGCCGAAGCGACGCCCGAGGCCAAGCTCTCGCTGATCCGCGAGCACCAGGGTGCCGGCCGCATGGTCGCGATGACCGGCGACGGCACCAACGACGCGCCCGCGCTCGCGCAGGCCGACGTGGCGGTCGCGATGAACACCGGCACCCAGGCCGCGAAGGAGGCCGGCAACATGGTCGACCTCGACAGCAACCCGACCAAGCTCATCGAGGTCGTCGAGATCGGCAAGCAGATGCTGATGACGCGCGGCTCGCTCACGACGTTCTCGGTCGCGAACGACGTCGCCAAGTACTTCGCGATCATTCCCGCCGCGTTCGCGACGACCTATCCCGCGCTCGGGTCGCTCGACGTGATGCGCCTCGCGACGCCGGCGTCCGCGGTGCTGTCCGCGACGATCTTCAACGCGCTGGTCATCGTCGCGCTGATCCCGCTCGCCCTGAAGGGCGTGCGCTACCGCGCGCTCGGCGCGGGGCTGCTGCTCCGCCGCAACCTGCTCGTCTACGGGCTCGGCGGCATCGTCGTCCCCTTCATCGGCATCAAGGCGATCGACCTCCTGCTCGTCGCGCTCCACCTCGCCTAGCGAGTCGTCCATGTTCGCCCAACTTCGTCCCGCCCTCGTCGTCTTCGCCGCGCTGACGCTCGTCACCGGCATCATCTACCCGCTCGCGATCACCGGCGTCGCGCAGCTCGCATTCCGCGACGCCGCGAACGGCTCGATCGTGGTCGTCGACGGCAAGGCGGTCGGCTCGTCGCTGATCGGCCAGCCGTTCAGCTCGCCCAGGCACTTCTGGAGCCGGCCGTCGGCGACCTCGCCGCAGCCCTACAACGGCGGCTCGTCGGGCGGCTCGAACCTCGGTCCGTCCAACCCGGCGCTCCTGGATGCCGTCAAGAGCCGCGTCGAGGCGCTGCGCGCCGCCGATCCCGGCAACACGGCCCCCGTGCCCGTCGACCTCGTCACCGCGTCGGCGTCGGGACTCGATCCGCATATCAGCCTCGCCGCGGCCGAGTGGCAGATCGGGCGCGTCGCGAGGGCGCGCGGCGTCACGCCCGACCGCGTGCGCGAGCTGGTCGCGGCGCACGCCGAGCGGCCGCTGCTGGGCCTCTTCGGCGAGCCGCGCGTCAACGTCCTCGCGCTCAACCTGGCGTTGGATAAGATGCGCTGATGTCCGACGCGCGCGAGCCCGGCCGCCCCGACCCGGACGCGCTGCTCGAGCGCGTGTCCGCCGAGGAGGCGCGCGCCGCCCGCGGCCGCCTCAAGGTGTTCTTCGGCGCGTCGCCCGGCGTCGGCAAGACCTACGCGATGCTGACCGCCGCGAGGCGGCTCAAGGCCGAGGGCGCGGACGTCGTCATCGGCGTCGTCGAGACGCACGGCCGCAGCGAGACCGCGGCGCTCGCGTCCGGCCTCGAGACGCTTCCGCTGCGTCAGGTCGAGTACCGGGAGCGCACGCTCCGGGAGTTCGACCTCGACGCCGCGCTCGCGCGCCGCCCGGCCGTGATCCTGGTCGACGAGCTCGCGCACACCAACGCGCCCGGCTCCCGCCATCCGAAGCGCTGGCAGGACGTCGACGAGCTCCTGGGCGCCGGCATCGATGTCTACACGACCGTCAACGTCCAGCATCTGGAGCGCCTGAACGACGTCATCGGCAGCATCACCGGCATCGAGGTTCGCGAGACGGTTCCCGACCGCGTGTTCGACGACGCCGACGAAGTCGTCCTCGTCGACCTGCCGCCCGACGACCTGCTCGCGCGGCTCAAGCAGGGCAAGGTGTACGTGCCCGAGCAGGCGGAGCGCGCCGCCGGCCACTTCTTCCGCAAGGGCAACCTGCTCGCGCTGCGCGAGCTCGCGCTGCGGCGCACGGCGGACCGCGTCGACGACGAGATGCGGACCTACCGGCGCGAGCGCGTCGGCGGCGGCGTCTGGAAGGCCCGCGATGCGCTGCTCGTCGCGATCGGTCCGCGCGAGGGCTCCGACAAGGTCGTGCGCGCGGGAGCCCGGCTCGCGGCCGAGGCCGACGTTCCGTGGCACGCGGTCTACGTCGAGACGCCGGCGCTGCAGCAGCTTCCGGAAGCACGGCGCCGCACGATCCTCGGCGTGCTGAAGCTCGCCCAGGACCTGGGCGCGCAAACCGCGACGGTGGCGGGGACCGACCCCGTCGCCTCGCTCGTCGACTACGCGCGCACGCACAACCTGGGCAGGATCATGCTCGGCCGGCGCGCGGGCGCGCCGAGCCTCGGGGAACGCCTGCGGCGCGATCCCGCCGCGCACATCGGCGACCGCGCGCCCGACATCGACGTGATCGTCGTCAGCCGCGCGCCGGCCGAGCCCGGCGAGCGTCCGCGTGGCGCGGAGCGACCGTCCGCGGTGCGCTGGCGGCGGTACGCGATCGCGCTCGGGATCTCGGCCGCGGCCGCCGCGGCGGCGCTCGCGGTCTTCGAGTACCTCGACCTCGCCAACACGGCGATGCTGTTCCTGCTCGCCGTGGTCGTGACCGCGGCGACGCAGGGGCGGGGCCCGGCCGTCTTCGCGGCGATCGTCAACGTGCTCGCGTTCGACGTCCTGTTCGTGCCGCCCCGATTCTCGTTAGCGGTGACCGACGTTCGATACCTGTTCACGTTCGCCGTGATGCTCGCCGTCGGCCTCGTCGTCGCGCAGCTCACCGCGAGCCTGCGCTACCAGGCGCGTGTCGCGGGCTACCGCGAGGACCGCGCGCGCCAGCTCTTCGAGATGGCGCGCGAGCTCTCCGGCGCGTTCGAGGACGACCAGGTCGCCGGGATCGGCGCGCGCTACGTCGCGTCGATCGCACGCTCGAAGGTCGCCGTCTTCGTCCTCCGCGACGACGAAACGCTCGAGGCGGTCGACCTGCCGGCCGAGCCGCCGAAGGCGGACGCCGCGATCGCCCGCTGGTCGCTCGACCACGCGGAGGCGGCGGGCGCCGGCACCGACACGCTGCCGTCCGCGCCCGCCCTGTACCTCCCGCTCAAGGCGCCGATGCGCACGCGCGGCGTGCTCGTGGTCGAGCCCTCGGTTCCGCGCACGCTGATGGTCCCCGAGCAGCGGCGGCTGCTCGAGACCTGCGCCGCGCTGGTCGCGATCGCGCTCGAGCGCGTTCACTTCGTCACGGTCGCGCAGGATACGCTCGTGTCGATGGAATCGGAGCGCCTGCGCAACTCGCTGCTCGCCGCGCTCTCGCACGACCTCCGCACGCCGCTCACCGCGCTGGTCGGCCTGTCGGAGACGCTCGCCCGCGAGCTGGCGGCGGAGGCCTCCGAGGCGCCCTCGTCGACGGCACTCGCGATCCGCGACCAGGCGCGGCGGACGGCGCGCCTCGTCGACAACCTGCTCGAGATGGCCAGGCTCGAGGCCGGCCGCGTCTCGCTGCGCAAGGACTGGCAAAGCCTGCAGGAGCTCGCCGGCAGCGCGATCCTCGAGCTCGGGCCCGCGCTGCGCGACCGGCCGATCGACGTGGCGATCGGCGACGACGTGCCGCTGGTCTCGTGCGACGCGGTGCTGATCGAGCGCGTGCTCGTCAACCTGCTCGACAACGCCGCCAAGTACACGCCGGCCGGGTCCCCGATCCGCATCGCGTCGAAGCGCGAAGGCGCGTTCGTCGCGACGGCGGTCGAAGACCGGGGCCCCGGCCTCCCGCCGGGGCGCGAGGAGGCGATCTTCGACAAGTTCGCGCGCGGCGCGCCCGAGTCCGGGCTGCCCGGCGTCGGCCTGGGGCTCGCGATCTGCCGGGCGATCGTCGAGGCCCACCTCGGGACGATACGGGCGGAGAATCGCGAGGGCGGCGGTGCGCGGTTCGTCTTCACGCTGCCCGCCGGGGAGCCGCCGCCTGTCGACGACGAGGGCGACGGCGAGCAAGGCGGCGCCGGCGCCGCGTCGACGGGAGATTCGACATCGACCTGAAGCCCACGATCCTCATCGTCGAGGACGAGAGGGAGATCCGCCGCTTCGTGCGGGCCGCGCTCGAGGCCGAGGGCTATCGCGTCGCGGAGGCGGAGACCTGCGCGCGCGGCGTGATCGACGCGGGCACCCGCAAGCCCGACCTCGCGATCCTCGACCTCGGCCTCCCGGACCGCGACGGCCTCGACTTCATCCGCGAGGTGCGCGCGTTCTCGACGATGCCGGTCCTCGTGCTGTCCGCGCGCGCCGACGAGCAGGACAAGATCGACGCGCTCGACGCCGGCGCCGACGACTACCTGACCAAGCCCTTCGGCGTCGGCGAGCTCGTTGCGCGTCTCCGCGCGATGCTCAGGCGCGGCGCGCGCACGCCCGAGAGCTCGACCACCGAGATCGCGTTCGGCGACGTCCGTCTCGACGTGGCCAATCACACGGTGTCGCGGGCCGGACAGCCGGTCAAGCTCACGCCGGTCGAGTTCCGGCTCCTCGCGCACCTGGCGATCCACCCGGGCAAGGTGCTGACCCATCGACACCTGCTGCGCGAGGTCTGGGGCCCCTCGCACGCCGAGGACAGCCACTACCTGCGCGTCTACATGGGAAGGCTGCGCGCCAAGCTCGAGGCGGACCCGGCCCGTCCGCGGCACCTGACGACGGAAACGGGCGTCGGCTACCGGTTCGTTCCCTGAGCGGGCGCGCCCGCGCCGCGGGCGCGGGACGCTAGAATGCGCGGATGATCGTCGACGCCGCTCCCGCGGCAGGCGGCCCGTGAATCCGCGCACGCAGGACAACGCCGGCGAACCGCCCCGCTCGCCGCAAGGCACCGCGCCTCCGGCCCCGGCCCATCTCAAGTTGGAGGCGTTCGTCTACGGCAGCATGCTCGCGCTGATGGTCGGGTGGGTGCTCTACCTCGGCAAGGGCGTCTTCGCGCCGATCGTGCTGGCGATGCTCGTCGTGTTCGTCATCGTGGGACTCACGCGCCAGCTCGCCAGGATTCCCGTCGTCGGCGGAGCGCTGCCGTTGCAACTGCGCTACGCGCTCGCGGTGATCGCGAGCGTCGGCGCGCTCACGCTGATCGCCTACATAGCCATCGACAACATCGACAGGGTCGCCGCGCGCGCGCCCGCGTACCAGGCGTCGCTCCTGGGCACGATCCAGAACCTCGCCGCGCGCGTGGGCTTCGAGAGCGAGCCCACCTGGGCGACGCTGCGCCAGGTCGTGCGCGACCAGGTCAGCCTCCAGGCGCTCATCGGCTCGACCGTGGCGGCGGCCGCGTCGATCCTCGGCGGCGCGATCGTCGTCCTGCTCTACGTCACGTTCCTGCTCGTCGAGCAGCGCTCGTTCGCCGCGAAGGTCGACCGGCTGGCCTCCGACCCGCGCCACGCCGCGCGGATCCGCCAGATCGTCGCCGACGTGAACGCGCGCGTCGGGTCGTACCTCGCGCTCAAGACGCTGCTCGGCATCCTCCAGGCGTTCGTGAGCTGGCTCGTCATGGCCTGGTACGGCCTCGAGTTCGCGACGTTCTGGGCGATGCTGATCGTCCTGCTCAACTACATCCCCTACATCGGGTCGTTCCTCTCCGTCTTCTTCCCGGCGGCGATGGCGATCGTCCAGTTCGGCGACGCCAACACGGTCGTCGCGCTGGCGCTCGTCCTCGTCGTCGTGCAGTTCGCGATCGGCAACTTCCTCGACCCGTACCTGCTCGGCAACTCGCTCAACCTCTCGCCCGCCGCGATTCTCGTCAGCCTGTCGATCTGGTCGGGGCTGTGGGGCCTGTCCGGGGCGTTCCTGGCGGTCCCGATCACCGCGGTCATGGCGATCGTGTTCTCGGAGTTCGCGGCGACGCGCCCGATCGCCGTGCTGCTGTCGCAGAAGGGCACGCTGTCGGGCGACTGACCGCGCCGGGGCGCTCGCCGGCCACGGCCGCGCTACAATCCCCCGATGACCAACCTCGCCGTCCCCGGACTGGGCACGTTCGACGACGTCGCCGGCTACATGCGCGGCGTCGGCGAGGCGGCGCGCGCCGCAGCCCGGGTGCTCGCGCGCGCGGACACCGCGGCCAAGGACCGCGCGCTCAGCGCGATGGCGGCCGCGATCCGGCGCGACGAGGCGAAGCTCCTGGCCGCCAACGCCGAGGACGTCGCCGCGGCGCGCGCGGCCGGGCACGACGAGGCGTTCGTCGACCGGCTGGCGCTCACGCCGAAGTCGATCGCCGCGATGGCCGAGGGCCTCGAGCAGATCGTCGCGCTGCCCGACCCGGTCGGCGAGATCTCGGAGATGCGCTACCGGCCTACCGGCATCCAGGTCGGCATGATGCGCGTCCCGCTCGGCGTCGTCGGCATCATCTACGAGTCGCGGCCGAACGTGACGGCGGACGCCGCGGGGCTGTGCCTCAAGGCGGGCAACGCGACGATCCTGCGCGGCGGCTCCGAGGCGATCCGCAGCAACACCGCGATCGCCGCCTGCGTCCACGAGGGCTTGCGTACCGCCGGGCTGCCCGAGGCGGCGGTCCAGGTCGTCGCGACGACCGACCGCGCGGCCGTCGGGCACCTGATCGCCGACGAGCGGCACGTCGACGTGATCGTGCCGCGCGGCGGCAAGAGCCTGACCGAGCGGATCGCGCGCGAAGCCAAGGTGCCCGTCATCAAGCACCTCGACGGCGTCTGCCACGTCTACGTCGACGCGGCCGCCGACGCGGCGATGGCGATCCGGATCGCCGACAACGCGAAGACGCAGCGCTACTCGCCGTGCAACACGATGGAGACGCTGCTCGTGCACGCGGGCATCGCTCGGCGCGTGCTGCCGCCGCTCTGCGCGATCTACCTCGACAAGGGCGTCGAGCTGCGCGGATGCGAGCGCTCGCGGGCGATCGTGCCCGCGATGAAGGCCGCGACCGAGGGGGACTGGTCGACCGAGTACCTCGCGCCGATCCTCGCTGTGCGCATCGTCGACTCGCTCGACGACGCGATCGAGCACATCGCGAAGTACGGCTCGCAGCACACCGACGCGATCGTCACGAACGACCACGCGGCGGCGATGCGCTTCCTGCGCGAGGTCGACTCGAGCTCGGTGATGGTGAACGCGTCGACGCGCTTCGCCGACGGCTTCGAGTTCGGGCTGGGCGCCGAGATCGGCATCTCGACCAACAAGCTGCACGCGCGCGGTCCCGTCGGCCTCGAGGGCCTCACCTCGCGCAAGTGGATCGTGCTCGGGAGCGGGCAGGTCAGGACCTGAGTGGGCCGGCGTCACGCCATCGCGCATCGAACGGCGCGCCGAGATCGAGGATCAGACCCTCAGTTCGACGCGGGACCGGGCCGAGACGAGGGTCTGACCCTCGTTTCCCTTTTCCGCGCTCACAGAGGCGACAGCGCGTCGTCGCGGATCGCGAAGCCCCAGCCCGCCTCCTCGCGCGGGTACGCGAAGCCCTTCTCGACCCGGAGCGGCCGGTCGACGATCGCATCGATCCAGTCGAACGACTCGGCGCCGGCGCCGTTCGGGATCGTACAGAGCAGCGCGACGTCGTAGTCGCGGTAGTAGTGCGGCAGCACCGGGATGCCGTGCGCATGCGCGAGCGCCGCCGACGCGCGCCATGCCTCGACGCTCCCGAGCCGCAGCAGGTCCGGCTGCCACAGGTCGATCGCCTGCCGCCGTGCCAGCTCGCGCAGCGGCACCAGGTCGTACTCGCGCTCGCCCATCGCGATCGGGATGCCGGCGCCCGCGCGCACCGCGGCATAGCCGTCGAAATCGCGGTGGTCGATCGGCTCCTCGAACCAATCGATCCCGAGCCCTCGCGCGGCCAGCGCGAGCTCGAGCGCCGCGTCGACGCTCAATCCCTGGTTCGCATCCATCATCACGCGCACGTGCGGCCCGACCGCCTCGCGCACGCGCGCGAGCCGTTCGAGGTCGCGGCCCGGCGCCTTCGAGCCCACCTTGACCTTGACCGCGGGGAAGCCGCGCCTCGCGTACCCGGTCACCTCGTCGACGAGCTCGCCGTCCGAGTACGAGAGCCAGCCGCCGCTGCCGTAGACCGGCACCGGGCGCGCCTCGCCGCCGAGCAGCTTCCACACCGGTGCGCCCGCGAGCTTCCCCCGCGCATCCCACATCGCGAGATTCGCGAGCCCGAGCGCCCAGCGGTTGACGCCGGCCCGGCCGAAGTACTCGCTCTCGGCGTCCCAGTCGCGGATCGCCGCCTCGGTGTCGAGCGCGTCCCGCCCGTGCAGGAACGCCTCGAGGTCGCGGCAGGCGCCGGCGATCGCGTGCGGCGAGTAGTGGAACGCGAGCAGGTGCGACTGTCCCGCCACACCGCTGGCGAGCTCGATCCGCGCGACGACGAACCGGATAGCGGGAATCGCGTGCGTCGCGTCGGCGATCGGCCGCGAAAGCGTCGAGCGGGCGGTGAAGAACCGGACGTCGCGGATCGCCGTCGGCGCCATCGCGGCACCCGTCACGGCGTCGCCGCGCGCGCCCCGCGCTGCCGCGCGAGCCAGACCACGCCGGCCACGACGGCCGCGAGCACCGGGAGCGCGAACAGGTTCATCCGCTCCCAGCCGGCGACCGACACGAGCGCGCCCGACGAGAACGACGAGACGCCCATCGTCGCGAAGATCGCGAGGTCGTTCGCTCCCTGGGCGCGCGCCTTCTCGGCGGGCTCGTACGCCTCGGTGAGGAGCGTCGTCCCGCCGGTGTACATGAAGTTCCAGCCGATGCCGAGCAGCACGAGCGCGACGAGGAAGTGCGCGACGCTCGTGCCGGCGAGCGCGACGGCGACGCATCCGGCGACGAGCGCGACGCCGGCCACGATCACCCTGAGGACGCCGAACCGCCTGATCAGCGAACCGGTGAAGAGCCCCGGCGCGTACATGCCGACGACGTGCCACTGGATCACCATCGCCGCCTGCGCGAACGGGTGGCTGCAGAAGTCCATCGCGAGCGGCGTCGCGGTCATCAGCAGGTTCATGACGCCGTAGCCGAAGGCCGCCGACAGCACCGCGACGACGAACACCGGCTGGCGGACGATTTCGGCGAGCGGCCTCCCGGCGCTCGAACGCTCCTGGCGCGCGGGCTTCGGCACGTGCACGCGCGACTGCACGGCCATCGCGACGAGCGCGTAGCCCGCGAGCACGACGAACGAGCCGGCGAACGGCGTCGCGAACCAGTCGCGCGCGATGCGCATCGACTCCGGGCCGAGGACGCCGCCCGCGATGCCGCCGGCCAGCACCCACGAGATCGCCTTCGCGCGATCGGCGGGCGTCGCGACCTCGGCGGCCGCGAACCGGTACTGGAGCCCGATCGCCTGGTAGATCCCGACGATCGCCGTCGCCACGCAGTAGAGCGGGAAGCTCTTCAGGTAGAGCGCGAGCGCGGCGAGGCCGCAGCCGGCGACGTTGATCGCTGCGCCGGTCATGAAGCCCGCGCGGCGGCCGACGCGCGCCATCCAGAGCGACGCGGGCATCGCCGCCAGCGCCGAGCCGATCACGTAGGTCGTCGCGCCGAGCGTGGCGAGCGACTTCGTGTCCGCCAGCATGTAGCCCACCAGCCCCTGCATCGAGATGAGGCCGGCCGCGTTGATGAGCAGCAGCGCCTGGCACGCGGCCAGCAGCGCGAGCGTCTTGTGGTCGGTGGCGGCGGGCGCGTGCATGGCCGGGGGCCGGGGGAAAACGAACGGGAAAAGCCGGGGTCGCCCCGGCCTTTCCCGTCCCCGTATGATACGCCGATGGACGATCCCGCCCTCGCCGGCGACATCCACGCGTTCTGGTTCGGCGCCGCCGCGCCCGACCCGCGCTGGTTCCGCAAGGATCCCGCGTTCGACGCCGAGATCCGCACCCGCTACGGCGCGGCGATCGAGGCGGCGCTCGCCGGCGCCTACGAGGCGTGGAGCGCGACGCCGCGCGGCGCGCTCGCGCGCATTCTGCTGCTCGACCAGTTCACGCGCAACGTCTTCCGCGGCACGCCTCGCGCGTTCGCCGGCGACCCGCTCGCGCTCGATCTCGCCGGGCGCGCGGTCGACGCCGGCTTCGACCGCGGGCTCGGTCCGAACGAGCGCTGGTTCCTCTACCTGCCGTTCGAGCACGCCGAGGACGCCGCCGCCCAGGATCGCTCGCTCGAGCTCTTCGGCGCGCTCGCGCGCGAGACGGGCGAGCGCGGGCCGCTCGAATGGGCCGAGAAGCACGCGGCGGTGGTTCGCCGCTTCGGCCGCTACCCGCACCGCAACGCGATCCTCGGCCGCGCGTCGACGCCCGAGGAGCTCGCCTACCTCGACGAGCCCGGCTCGGGCTTCTGACCGCGCCGCCCGCCCGCCGCCCGATGGCGCCGCCGCTCGTCACGATCGAAGTCGTGCTCGCGCTCCTGGTCGCGCTGGCGCTGCTCGGCGCGGTCTCGCGCTCGACGTCGCTGCCCGTGCCGATGGTGATGATCGCCGGCGGCGTGGCGATCGGCCTCGTGCCGGGGCTCGAGCGCATCCACCTCGACCCCGACGTCTTCTTCCTGCTCTTCATCCCGCCGCTGCTCTACTCGGACGGGTGGCTCATGCCGAAGCGCGAGTTCCGCGACGCGATGCGCCCGGTGCTCCTGCTCGCGTTCGGCCTCGTGTTCGCGACCGTCGTCGCGGTCGGCTACGCGATGCACGCGCTGATTCCGGCGCTGCCGCTCGCCGCGGCGTTCGCGCTCGGGGCGATCGTGTCGCCGACCGACGCGGTCGCGACCGCCGCGATGACCGCGCGCCTGCCGATGCCGCCGCGCGTGAACGCGATCCTCGGCGGAGAGAGCCTGATCAACGACGCGTCGGGCCTCGTCGCGTTCAAGTTCGCGGTCGCCGCCGTCGCGACCGGGACGTTCTCGATCGTCTCGGCCGGCGGCGAGCTCGCCTGGCTCGCGGGCGGCGGGCTCGCGGTCGGCTTCGCCTGCGCGTGGCTCATCGGCGCGCTCCGCGTCGGGCTGAAGCGGGTCTGCGTCGACGATCCCACGATCCAGACGATCCTGTCGCTGCTCTCCCCGTTCGCGGCGTACCTCGCGGCCGAGGGCCTCGGCGTCTCGGGCATCCTCTCGGTCGTCGCGGCCGGCCTCTACGGCGGCTGGCACGACGCGCGCTACCTGTCGCCGGCGACGCGGCAGCACGCGTGGGAGGTCTGGGCGATGCTGCTGTTCGTCTTCAACGGCCTCGTCTTCCTGCTGCTCGGCGTCACGCTGCCCGGCGCGATCGCCTCGCTCGCGAAGACCGAGCCGCCGGCGATGCTCGCGCTCTACGCGGCCGTGCTGTGGCTCGTCGTCAACGTGGTCCGGCTCGCGTGGGTCTACCCGGGGACCTGGCTGCCGGTGCTGCTGTCGCGACGCGTGCGCGCGAGCGAGCCGCCGCGCGACGCGCGCGCCGTGTTCCTCGTCGGGTGGGCGGGGCTGCGCGGATCGGTGACGATGGCCGCGGCGCTGTCGGTGCCGGTCGCGACCGCCGCGGGCGCCGCGTTTCCGGGACGCGACCTCGTGATCTTCCTCGCCGGCACCACGATCATTTCGACGCTTCTCGTCAACGGGCTCACGCTGCCGTGGCTCGTCGGGCGCCTCGGCGTCCGCGACGACGGCGCGCACGAGCGCGAGCGGCGCGCCGCCGAGGCCGCGATCGCCGGGGCGGCCGCGCAGGCGCTCGAGCGCGAGCTCGCGACCCTCCCGCCCGGCGACGACGCCTCGCTGGGCGCGCGGCTCGTCGCCGATTACCGCGCGCGGGCGGCGCGCCATGCCGCGGGCGCGGACGCGCGCGACGAGGCCGACCGCGCCGAGACGTTGCACCGGCGGCTCGCCGCGGTCGCGATCGAGGCCGAGCGCCGGGAGCTCTTCGCGATGCTGGATGCCGGACTCATCAACGACGAAACGCGGCGAGCGATCGAGACGCGCATCGACCACGCGGAGTTCGTCGCGACCGGCGCGGCGCGGGAGATCGGGTGATGCCGCCGCAAGCCGAACCGGTCGCGCTGCTCGGCGGCACGTTCGACCCGGTGCACCTCGGGCACCTCGGGCTCGCCGACGACGCGCGGCGCGCCCTCGGCGTCCCCGAGGTCCGCCTCGTGCCGGCGGGCGACCCGCCGCACCGCGCGGCGCCCGGCGCCTCGGCCGCGCACCGCCTCGCGATGCTGCGGCTCGCCATCGAGCGGCATCCGGGCCTCGCGATCGACGAGCGGGAGCTCGAGCGTCAGGGAAAGTCCTACACGGCGCTCACGCTCGACGAGCTGCGCGCCGAGGACGCGAGGCGGCCGATCGTCCTGATCCTCGGCGCCGACGCGTTCCGGGGCCTGCCGACCTGGCACCGGTGGCGGGAGCTCATCGAGCTCGCCCACCTCGCGGTCGCGGCGCGTCCGGGCGATCCGTTCGACGCCGCGCTCCCCGACGCGCTCGTGCCGCTCTGGCGCGGCCGGCGCGCCGCGAGCGCCGGCGAGCTCCTCGCCTCGCCCGCCGGCCGGATCCTCGTCGTGCGGATCGTGCCCCGCGACATCTCGGCCTCGGCGATCCGGGCCTCGCTCGCGCGCGGCGGCGCCGACGCCGAGCGCGTCCGCGCGTTGCTGCCCCCCGCCGTTTGGGACTATATTGCCGAGCATCGGCTCTACGCCGCCTGACCCGCCCGGATGCGCCAAGACAAGCTCGCGAAAGTCGCCGTCTCCGCCCTCGAGGACATCAAGGCCCACGACATCACCGTCCTCGACGTCCGCAAGCTCACCAGCCTCGCCGACACGCTCGTCATCGCCAGCGCCGACTCGAACCGGCAGGTGAAGGCGCTCGCGAGCCACGTGCGCGACATGCTCAAGGAGGCCGGCGCGTCGATCGTCGGCGTCGAGGGCGAGGAGAGCGCCGAATGGGTGCTCGTGGACGCCGGCGACATCGTCGTGCACGTGATGCAGCCGGCCGTGCGCGCGTACTACAACCTCGAGGAGCTGTGGACCGCCCGTCCGGCACGCCGGACGAAGGCCGCGAAGGCGGCCTGACGGCGCCCGCGGCTCGCCCGCGCGACCGGTGAAGATCGCGATCGTCGCGCTGGGGCACCGGATGCCCGACTGGGTCGCCGCCGGCTACCGCGAGTACGCGTCGCGCCTGCCGCGCGACTGGCCGCTCTCGCTCGTCGAGCTGAAGCCCGAGCCGCGCGACCGCGGCCGCAGCGTCCCGCAGCTGCTGGAGGCGGAGGGCCGCCGGCTCGACGCCGCGTGCGCCGGCTCCACCGTCGTCGCCCTCGACGAGAAGGGCTCGGCGTGGACGACGCGCGAGCTCGCGTCGAGGCTCGAGCGCTGGCGCGGGTCGGCCGGCGCGCTCTCGTTCGTGATCGGCAGCGCGGACGGCCTCGACGACGGCTTCAAGGAGCGCGCCGCCGCGCGCTTGTCGCTCTCGACGCTCACGCTGCCGCACGCGCTCGTGCGCATCGTGCTCGCCGAGCAGATCTACCGCGCGGCGAGCCTCGTCGCGGGCCACCCCTACCACCGCGAATGAGCGCCGCGCCGTCGCAACATCCGAGGATCTGGCTCGCGTCGAAGAGCCCGCGCCGGCAGGCGCTGCTCGCGCAGATCGGCGTCGCGTTCGACGTGCTGCGCCTGCGCGAGGCGTCGGGGGGGCGTCCGCCCGACGTGCTCGAGGTCGCGCACGACGGCGAGCCGGCGCTGCACTACGTCGAGCGCATCGCGCGCACGAAGGCGAACGCGGGCTGGCACTCGATGACCGCGCGCCGCCTCGAGCCGCGCCCGGTGCTCGGCGCCGACACCGAGGTGATCCTCGACGGCGAGGTGTTCGGCAAGCCCGCCGACGAGCGCGAGGCGAAGGCCATGCTCGCGCACCTCGCCGGCCGCACGCACGACGTGGTGACCGCGGTCGCGGTGCGCTGGCAGGACGAGCTGCACTTCGCGATGTCCGCGTCGAAGGTGACGCTCGCGCCGCTCTCGAAGGTGGCGGTCGCCGCCTACGTCGCGACCGGCGAGTTCCGCGACAAGGCGGGCGGCTACGCGATCCAGGGGGTCGCCGCGGCCTTCGTCACCCGGCTCGACGGCAGCTACTCGGGCGTGATGGGGCTGCCGCTCGCCGAGACCGCGGCGCTGCTCGCCAGGGCGGGTTTTCCCGTACTATGAGCGGCTGACCACCGCCTCGGGGACCGCGCTCGATCCCGGTTCCGGCGGGATGCGCTTTCCGCGGACGCCCCCGGCGGCCGCCGACGAGGATTCCGACGATGCCCGCCCTTCCCCGCCGATGGCCCATGAGATCCTCATCAACGTAACGCCGCAGGAGACCCGCGTCGCGATGCTCGAGCAGGGCGTCGTGCAGGAGTTGCACATCGAGCGCACGAGCGCGCGGGGCCTCGTCGGCAACATCTACCTCGGCCGCGTCGCGCGCGTGCTGCCCGGCATGCAGAGCGCGTTCGTCGAGATCGGGCTCGAGCGCGCGGCGTTCCTGCACATCGCCGACATCTGGGAGCACCGGCAGAACGGCCACGGCGGCGCCGAACGCCCGATCGAGCGGATCCTGCACGAGGGACAGGCCCTCCTCGTTCAGGTGATCAAGGACCCGATCGGCACGAAGGGCGCGCGGCTGTCGACGCAGGTGAGCCTCGCCGGGCGGCTGCTCGTCTACCTGCCGCAGGATTCGCACATCGGCATCTCGCAGCGCATCGAGGACGAGGCCGAGCGCGAGCAGCTGCGCGGCCGGCTCCAGCACCTGCTGCCCGAGGGCCTGCCCGGCGGCTTCATCATCCGCACGATGGCCGAGACCGCCAGCGAGCGCGAGATGCAGTCGGACATCGAGTACCTGACGAAGCTGTGGAGCGACCTGACCGCGCGCTCGACGCAGTCGCCCGCCCCCGCGCTCGTCTACCAGGACCTGAACCTCGCGCAGCGCGTGCTGCGCGACATGGCGACCGAGGAGACCGCGCGCATCCTCGTCGACTCGCGCGAGACGCACCAGAGGATGAGCGAGTTCGCGGAGCAGTACACGCCGGCGCTCGCGCGGCGCATCGAGCACTACGCGGGCGACCGGCCGCTGTTCGACCTCGCCGCGGTCGAGGACGAGATCGAGAAGGCGCTCGCGCGGCGCGTCGACCTCAAGTCCGGCGGCTACCTGATCATCGACCAGACCGAGGCGCTCACGACGATCGACGTCAACACCGGCGGCTTCGTGGGCGGGCGCAGCTTCGACGACACGATCTTCAAGACCAACCTCGAGGCCTCGCAGGTGATCGCGCGGCAGCTGCGGCTCCGCAATCTCGGCGGCATCATCATCATCGACTTCATCGACATGGAGAACGCGGACCACCGCGCCGCCGTGCTCGCGGAGCTGAACCGCGCGCTCGAGCGCGACCGGACGCGCCTCACCGTCAACGGCTTCACGCAGCTGGGCCTGGTCGAGATGACGCGCAAGCGCACGCGCGAGTCGCTCGCGCACGTGCTGTGCGAACCCTGCCCGACCTGCAAGGGGCGCGGCGAGCTCAAGACGCCGCAGACGGTCTGCTACGAGATCCTGCGCGAGATCCTGCGCGAGGCGAAGCAGTTCAACGCGCGCGAGTTCCGCATCCTCGCGTCGCAGTCGGTGATCGACATGTTCCTCGACGAGGAGTCGCAGAGCCTCGCGGGGCTGGGCGACTTCATCGGGAAGCCGATCTCGCTGCAGGTGGAGACGCTGTACACGCAGGAGCAGTTCGACATCGTCCTGATCTGAGCGGACGCGCCGGCGGCTCGCCGCCCCTCGCCCCCGCCCTCTCCCCGCGGGGGCGGGGAGAGGGAGCCGGGACGGTGGCCGGGGCGAACGGGCGCTTCCCGCTCGACGGAAGCCGCGCAGAGAATCGGCGCATCGGCGTGCCATCGGACGGATTCCCTCTCCCCGCGTTGCAGCGAGAGGACCGCGTGCCATCGGACGGATTCCCTCTCTCCGCGTTGCAGCGAGAGGACCACGTGCCATCGGACGAGCTCCCCCTCCCCGCGTTGCGGGGAGCGGGCCGGGGTGAGGGGCGATGAGCTTCTGGTCGCGCGTCAAGGCGACGGTCGCCGGATGGTTCCGGCGCGAGCCTCAGCCGGGTCGCTACGTCGAGGGCGCGGCGTTCTCGTGGCGCGGGTGGCTCTCGCTCAACCCGTCGATCTGGCCGCGCCGGCGCTACCTGCTCTACGTTCCGAAGGGCGCGTCGCGCTTCCGTCCGATGCCGCTCGTCGTGCTCCTGCACGGCTGCAGGCAGACGCCCGAGGAGGTCGCGCGCGGGACGCGCATCGCGGCACTCGCCGACCGGCTCGGAAGCTACGTGCTGATCCCGCGCCAGAAGGACGCGGCGAATCCGTTCCGCTGCTGGAACTGGTTCGACGGCGCGACGGCGGCGGGTCGCGGCGAGGCGGCGATCGTCGCGGCGATGATGCGCAAGGCGATGCGGTGGCGCCGGGCCGATGCGGCGCGCACCGCCGCGATCGGCCTCTCGGCCGGCGCGGCGCTCGCGGCGATCCTCGGCCTGCGTCACGGCGACCGGGTGCGGGCCGTCGTGTCCGTCGCCGGCATCGCGTGCGGCGCCGCCGCATCGCCCCTCACCGCGCTGACCGTGATGAAGCGCGGGCCCGAGACCGACGTCGCGGACATCGGCCGCGAGGCGCGCGCGGCGGCGGGCGGGGCAGCCGGTCGCGTGCCGCTGCTCGCGATCCAGGGTCGCGCGGACGAGGTCGTCGCTGCACGCAACGCGTCGGCCCTGGTCCGGCAGTACCTCGCACGAAACAGCGTCGACGTCCCCGGCGGCGCCGAGTCGACGCTGCCCGACGCCGACCGTGCGCGCCGCGAATCGCCCGTGCGCGGCCGCGGCTACACGCTGCGCGAGTGGGCGCGCGACGGCGCGATCGTCGCACGGCTGGTCGAGATCGACGGACTCGGCCACGCGTGGAGCGGCGGCGACGCTTCGCTGCCCTTCAACGACGCCGCGGGCCCCGACGCGACCGCGATGGCCGGCGCGTTCCTCGACCTCGTGTGGGCGCGCGCGCCGGCGTAGCATTCGGGGACAGCGCAGCGCGAGAAGGACGGGCGATGACGGTCCACGCGATGAACCACTTCACGATCCTGACCGACGACGTCGACCGGACGGTCGCGTTCTACCGCGAGTTCCTCGGCCTCGAGCCGGGCGCGCGGCCCGACCTCGGCTTCCCCGGGGCGTGGCTCTACGCGGGCGGATCGCCGATCCTCCACGTCGTGGGCGGACGGCGGCGCGAAGACCTCAGGCCCGGCGTGATCGACCACATGGCGTTCTCGGCCCGCGGTCTCGACGCGAAGCTCGCGCAGCTCGAGGCCGCGGGCCTCCACCACGCGTGCCGGCGGCAGGTCGGCTCCGGCGTCTGGCAGGTGTTCTTCTTCGACCCGAACGGCGCGCGGATCGAGCTCGACTTCGACGCTTCGGAGCGCGCGGCAAGCCCGGGGGAGGCGAACCGATGAGCGTGGCGGAGCTCGACCACCTCGTCGTCGCCGGCGCGACGCTCGCGCAGGCAATCGAGTACGTCGCCGACCTGACCGGCGTCGCGCCGCGTCCCGGCGGCCAGCACGTCGCCATGGGCACGCACAACGCGCTCGTGCGGTTGGGGACGCGCGTCTATCTCGAGCTGATCGCGATCGACCCGGGCCTGCCGCGGCCCGCGCGGCCGCGCTGGTTCGATCTCGACGACGCCGCGATGCAGGCGGAGATCGGCGACCGGCCGCGCCTGGTCCACTGGGTCGCGCGCACTTCGGACATCGAGCGTGCGTCCGCCGGCGCGAAGGTCGATCCGGGACGCGTCCATCCGATGTCGCGCGGCGATTTCCGCTGGCGCATCACGATCCCCGACGACGGGAGGCGCCCCGGCGGCGGCGTGCTGCCGACGATGATCCAGTGGGACGTCTCGCGCCATCCCGCGGACGGGCTGCCCGACGACGGCGTGTCGCTCGTCGAGCTCGCGGCGTCCCACCCCGATCCCGCCGCGATTCGAGCCGCCCTCGCGGCGCTGGGCCTCGGCGAGGCGCTGCGCGTGACCTACGGCGCGGCGCCGCGGCTCGCCGCGATGCTGCGCACGCCGCGCGGACTCGTCACTCTCTGAGGTCCTCCGCGGAATCGAGGGTCAGACCCTCATTCGCGCGGCGGCCGATAGTCGACGCGCCCCTTGTCCTGCACGAGCGCCTCGAGCCGATGGGTCGCCGGCCCGACAACCGGGAACCTGCGCAGCCAGCGCACGAACGGCCGGAACCGGTCGTGCCGGCGCGACCGCGCGAGCGCGCGCTCGACCGCCTCGGCGAGATCCGGCCGGCCGTGCGCGCGGCAGAACGGCGGCAGCTCCTGATAATAGTACCGCTCGTGCTCGTCGACGACGGTCGCGCGCGCGACGCGCGAAGCCGGCAGCGTTGCCCGCCCGAACGACGCGCGCCGCAGCACGCCCAGCGCCTCGAGCGCGATCATCGTGCGAATGCACTTGGCGCACTCGCCGCAGTTGGTCTCGTCGCCGCTCATGAAGCAGGCGCGGAGCGCCGCGAGCGCGTCGTCGTTGCGCGCGACGATCTCCGTCTTCGCGACGCGCGAGCACCCGAAGCCTTCCTCGACGAATCGGGTGCCGCGCGTCGAGTGGAGCGGCGTCAGGTAAGGGTGGCCGGCGAGCGGATCGAACCAGCCGGGGTCCGTGCTCGCGGACGCCAGCACGCGTGCGTAGCGGTGTTCCAGCGCCAGCGCCACAGCGGCCAGCATTCCTCCGCCCGCGAGGTACTTCGGATCGCTCGCCGCCATCCGCGTCTTCATCTGGTTCGTCGTCACCGGCACCAGCGTCCTGCCGATCGCGTCGGCCGCCGACTGCATCTTCGCGCGGACGCGCTCGTACGACGCTTCATGGCCGCTCGCGAGGTCGAACGTGCCGAGCACGAGCAGCAGGTCGTCGACCGGCACGTGCCGCGGCACGAGCGCGGTGTGGAACGAGTCGACGCCACCCGAGAAGAAGCTCGCGGTGCGCGCGGGGCCGCCGGCGGGCGCGCCTGCGTCGAGGACGTCGGCCTCGACCGCCACGGGCTTGCGGTGCGGGTGCCAGTGGTGCCAGATCGCCATCAGCGCGGGCGCGTTGTCGAGCAGCAGCGGATCGACCGGGCGCGACAGCACGAGCGGCTCGCCGAGCGCGACCGCGACCGGCAGCAGTCCCGCGAGCCACGGGTTGCCCGACTCGCTGATCGACGATGCGAACGCGTCGGGGACGTCGTACCAGTACGTCTCCTCGGCGGGCCCGCCGCGCGGGTGGTCGTAGCGGACGACGCCCGACAGCCTCGTCGCAGCGGGCCGATCCGGCGATCGATCGACGTCGATGCGCAGCAGGTTCATCGTCCCCGCCCCGGTGGAGTCTCCTCCGATCGAGAGTCAAACCGCCGTCGGCGACGGCGCCGCCACGCCAGGAGCGCCGATCCGGATCCGGCCTTCGAATCGCGTGGGCGCCTTCGACCGGGAAATGAGGGCCCGGCTCTCATTTCGGACGAATCGGGTCTGACCCTCATTTCGGGATCACTGAGGGAGATGCCAGGTGACGCCGGGCTCGTGCACGCGCGACTCGAGCCAGTTCGTCACGGCGCCGACCACCGGCAGCTTGCGCAGCCTCCTCACCAGCGGGCGGAACGGATCGTGCCTCCTCGCGCGCGCGAGCGAGCGCGCGATGGCGTCCGCGAGATCGCCGCGGCCGCGCTCGCGGCAGAACGGAATCAGCTCCTCGTAGTAGTGGCGCACGTCGGGATCGCCGATCGGCATCCTGGCCACGCGCCGGACGTCGAGCTTCGCCGTGCCGAACGCCGGCGCGCGGTCCAGAACCCCCATCGCCTCGAGCGCGATCGCGGCGCGCAGGCACTTCTCGCAGCGCATGCAGTTGGTCTCGTTGCCGGTGAACAGGCACACGCGCAGCGTCGAGAGCGCGACGTCCGATCGCGCGACGAACTCGGTCTTGTCCATCCGCCGCGTGGCAAGTCCGTCCTCGGTCACGATCGTCGCCGACGTCGACAGCATCGCGTCCGTGATCGGGTGCGTGCCCCAGGCCGCCTTCCAGTCCAGGTCGATGCTCGACGGAATCAGGATGCGCGCGTAGCGGCGCTCGAGCGCGAGCGGCACCGCGCCCATCATCGACCCCTGCGACATGTACGCGAGGTCGGTCGCGCCGAGCCGCGTTTGCAGGAGGTTCGTCGCCGTCGGGATCAGCACCTTGCCGAGCGCGTCCGCCGCCGCCTGCAGCTTCGCCTGCACGCGTTCGAACGACTCGCGCTTGGCGTGCATCAGGTCGAACGCGCCGTGGATGACGAGCAGGTCGTCGATCGGCCAGGCGCGCGGCGTCAGCGCCGTGTGGAACGAGTCGACGCCGCCCGAGAACAGGCTCACGGTCCTCGCGCCCGGCTTCGCGGGCGCCGCCTCGACGTCGGCTTCGACGCGCACCGGCACGTGGCGCGGATTCCACCAGTGCCAGATCGCCATCCGGTCGCCCGCGAAGTCGAGCATCTGGGCGTCGACCGGGCGCGACAGCACGAGCGGCTCGCCGATCTCGACCGCGACCGGCAGCAGGCACGCGAGCCAGGGGTTGCCGCTCGTCGTGATCGCATCGGCGTGCGCGTCCGGGAACTCGACCCAGTACGCCTCCTCGCGCTTCCCGTCCTGCGGGGCGTCGTAGCGGACGATGCCCGAAAGCCGCGTCCAGCCGGCACGGTCCGGGGAGGGCGAGATCGCGATGTCGGCGAGCTTCACGGCGCGAGTGTGCCACGAGGACGCGCGTCGTCGCCGGGCACGACGTCGGCCGCGATCGCGAGCATGGCGCCGGCGAGCAGGCTGCGCGGCCAGATCGCCTCCACCGCACGCGCGAGCCCCCCGCCGCCCGGCAGCACGACCGCCGAGCGCAGTTGCGCCCGGGCGACCGGCAGGCCCTCGAGCCACGCGCGGGCCTCGCGCGCGTCGTGCCACCGGGCGCCCGCGTAGCCGCCCTCGCGACCGGGCCGTCCCTTCCGGAGGTAGAGCAGGCTGCGCCGGTGGAGCGTGCCCAGCACGATCCGCCGCCGCGCGACGCGGGTCATCTCGCGGATCGCCGCTCGCGGGTCGCGCACGAAGCCGATCGCGGCGACCGACGCGACGACGTCGAACGAGCGATCCGGGAACGGCAGCGCCTCTGCGACGCCCCGGAGGTAACGCTCGCCCCACGCGGTGTGCGCGCTGGCCCAGCCGATCGCGTCAGCGTCGGGGTCGATCCCGACGACCCGCTGGCCGTCGCGCGCGAACCGCCGCGCGAAGTGCCCGGTCCCGCAGCCGACGTCGAGCAGCGTGTCGCCGGGTTCGGGTGCGAGCATGCCGCGCAACATCGCGTACTCGACGTCGGCGATCCAGCGGCCGCGCGACGTCGCGTACCAGGCCTCGTAGGCCTCCGGGGTCACCGTTCGACGCGCCAGGTGCCCTGCACGAACCCGAAAGGCCAGGAACGCGTCGATTCGAGGACGAGCCTCACGTCGCCCGGCAGCGGCCCGAACAGCGGAAGCCCCGACCCCAGCAGCACCGGCACCGTCGTGATCGTGATCCGGTCGATCAGTCCGGCCGCCAGGAACGACTGGATCGTCCGGCCGCCGTCGACGTAGAGGTGCTTCGCGCCCTGAGCGGAAAGTCGCGCGACGAGCGCCGCCGGCGACTCGTCGGTCGCCGACACCGACGCCGAGAGCGCGGGCGGCACCGCGAGTGTCGCCGGTGCGTGCGTCATCACGACGACGCGCTTGCCGCCGTAGGGCCAGGGGTCGAACGTGACCGCGAGGTCGAACGTGCCGCGTCCCATCACCAGCGCGTCGACCGAGTCGAAGAACTCCCGGTACCCGCAGTCCTCACCGGGGGGAACGACGGCGTTCGCCCGTTCGAGCCAGTCGATCCGGCCGTCCTCGCGCGCGATGCAGCCGTCGAGGCTCGTCGCGACGAACACCGAGCACGTCGCCGTCACGGCGGAACCTCCCCTACGCTCGCCGCCGGCGCGGCTTCCTTCAACGCCGCACCTCGATCATCATCGAGTCCTCGATCGGCGCGTCGCGCGTCGGGCGCCCGCTCTCGTCGAGCGGCTGCACGCGGAACGTCACGCGCGCCTCGCCCCGCTCGCGCGCGACGATCCGCGCAGCATGGAGGTCGGACGCACCGACGCCTTCGACGCGCTCCGCGCCGACGATCTGCGGCCGGTCGGACTCGACCGACACGACGTCGGCCCACGTCGATCCCGGCCCGGCCTTGAGGCCGCCCAGTTCGGACGGCATGCCGTCGCGCCCGCCCGCGCTTCTCTCCTTCACGTAAGGCACGACGACCGCCTCGGCGCCCGGCGGCAGCGTCGGCGAGAGCACGCGGAGGTAGCTCGCGCCGCCCTCGATCGGCCGCCACCGCGTCACCTCGTCCAGGGGTCTCGTGCGGGCCGGGTCCACCGCGAGCCCGATGCGGGCCTTGTCGGTGTCGCCGAGGAACGCGTCGCCGCAGGCGGCCGCGAGCGCGGCGAGCGCCAGAGCGACGCCGAGCCGCGGTGCGACCCGCGCGGCACGCATGACGCGCGAACGCCGGCGCGGCGCCCGCGATTCAGCCATTCGGTCCCTCCGGCTTCCTTTCGAGCCGCCCGGCCATGCGCCAGAGCGAGTAGCCGATGACGACGAGCGGCAGGCCGGCGAGCGCCGCCGCCCGCAAGTCCGTCCAGACCGTCTTCCCGGTGTGCGCGACACCGTAGGCGAAGCCGACGAACGCGAACCACGCGGCCAGCGCAACCATCAGCGCGATCCCCCCGGCGCATGCCGCCGCCGGCCCGGATCGACCGCCCCGAGCCACGCGCCAGCCGCACAGCGCGAGCCGCCCGATCACCGCGAGCGCGATCGCCGCCATGCACAGCAGGAAAGCGAAGAACACGAACGCGCCGGGCGTCATCGGCACGCCGCCCGATGCGTGCCGCCGGGCCGGTGGAGCCCCCTTCTGCGACCGGGCCGGCCGTCGACCTCGCCGACGACCGCAGTCTCGAAAAGCTCGCCGCGCCGCCCGAAGGCGCACTCGCCGCCGACGATTCGGCCGGGCACGATCCGGGCTGCGACGTCGACGGCACCCATCCGACGATTATCCCCCCGTCAGCGTCGCGAGGTCAGGCGCCGACCGCCTCCCACGCCCCGCTCCGTTCGGACCGGAACAGCGCATCGATCACGCGCATGTTCGCGACTGCGTCCTCGACGCCGAACGGCAGCGAAATCTCGCCGCGCACCGCGCGCGAGAACGCCTCGCCCTGCCGCTCGTACTGGTCGCTCTCCGGCAGCGTCTCGACGCGGATCCCGGCGCCGTCCAGCGACGAGCAGTCGTCGACGAGGATCCTCGTGACGGCGCCCTGCGCCGGGTTGAACGGGATCGGGATCTCGATGCGGCCCTTCGTCCCCGAGAGCTCGACGCGCTGGTGCGGCGCGAGCTGCGTCGACACCGTGAAGTCGAGCCGGCGCCCGTCGCCGAAATCGACGAGCGCGCTCGTCAGGCGGTCGGTGCCGAACGCGGGGTCGCGCTCGAACAGCGCGATGCCGCGCACCGGATCCGCCTCGAAGAAGAACCGTCCCGCGACGATCGGGTAGCACCCGATGTCGTAGAGCCCGCCGCCGCCGATCTCCGCAATGTTGCGGATGTTCGCCGGGTCCGGATTGTCGTACGCGAAGAAAGCCTGCACGGCGCGCAGCGTGCCGATGCGCCCCTCGCGCACGATTTCTCGCGCGCGCAGCCACTGCGGGTGGAAACGCACCATGAACGCTTCGGCGACCAGCACCTTGCCCGCGACCTCGCGGAGCTCCGCCGCCTCGCCCGCGTTCAGCGCGATCGGCTTCTCGCACAGCA
The DNA here is from genome assembly GCA_046347845.1 of Burkholderiales bacterium. Classification (GTDB taxonomy): domain Bacteria; phylum Pseudomonadota; class Gammaproteobacteria; order Burkholderiales; family Casimicrobiaceae; genus VBCG01. Next base: position 274,106 of record JAXMFH010000003.1, read on the forward strand.
CGTGCTTGCCCGCGCGCGCCGCCGCGAGCGTGAGCGGCACGTGCAGATGGTTGGGCAGCGGGTTGTAGACCGCCTCGATTCCGGGGTCGGCGAGCAGCGCCTCGTACGACCCGTAGGCCTTCGGGATGCCGAGCGCTTCCGCCGCCTTGCGCGCGGCGGCCTCCGAGCGCGACGCGATCGCGCGGATGTCGCACCACGGGCTCTTCTTCATGCCGGGAAGCACGCGATCGAGACCGATCTTCGCGGTGCCGAGGACGCCCCAGGCGACGCTTTTCGCTCTCATCGGAAAACCGGGGTCAGATTCCCGAGACGGCCTCGATCATCTGAACACCGGGGTCAGGTACGGGGCCCGGCCTTCGCTGGAGGCTGGGCCCCGTACCCGACCCCACTCCCCAACGCGCCGATCGCTTCGAGCGCGCGGCGCACTTCGGCGACGCCTTCCGCGGAGAGCGGCGCCTGCGGCGGCAGCGGATCGCCGACCGGGTAGCCCTGCAGGACGAGGCCGCCCTTGATGCACGCCGCGAGGTTGTACTTCGCGAACGCCTGGTTGAGCGCCCACAGCGGCCGCTGCTTCTCCATCGCGCCCTTCCAGTCGCCACGCCGGCACAGCTCGTAGAGCTCGACGCTCTGCCGCGGCGCGACGCACGCCGGCCCCGCCATCCAGCCGACGCCGCCGATCAGCATCACGCACGCCGGGACGTGCGACGACGCCGCGAACACCTGCATGCGCCCCTCGACGCGGTTGACGATCGACAGCAGCCGCCCGGTGTTGACCGACGCGTCCTTGAGGTAGCGGATGTTCGGGACGCGCGAGAGCTCTCCGATGACCGGCAGCGTGAGGTCGGACCGCTGGAAGTTCGGGTTCGTGTAGAGCACGACGGGCAGGCCCACCGCCCCGGCGATCGCCGTGAAGTAGGATCGGACGCCGTCGTCGGAGATCGGGAAGTACGCCTCGAGGATCGCGAGGATGCCGTCGGCGCCGAGGCGCTCGTATTCCCGTGCCTGCGCGACCGCATCGGCGGTCGTCGTCGACGCCACGCCCGCGACGACCGGCACGCGCCCGCGCGCCGCCGCGATCGTCACCTCGACGACGCGCCGGCGCTGCGCGGGCGACAGGTACGCGAACTCGCCGGTCGACCCGAGCGGCGCCAGCCCGTGGACGCCGGCCGCGATCAGATCGTCGCAGAGCCGAGCGAGCACCTCGTCGTCGACCTCGCCCGACGGCCTGATCGGGGAGACGAGATACGGGAAGACGCCGTGGAACGCCGCTTCGCTCAATGCGCGGCCCCCACGGCGCGTCGCGTATCGTCCGGGAGCTCGTCGAGCGAGGTCTGCAGCGCGGACGCGGGCATGCCGCTCTTCCACGGAAGCTCGACCGGATAGGGCTTGAGCAGGCAGTCGTCGGGCAGCGTCGAGATCGGCGTGAAGTCGCGGTGCGCGATGTACTCGGGCCGCTTGAAGCGCCGGATGTGGTTCGACACCGCGCACAGCGACAGGTAGACGCTCACCCGGTCGAACGGCGAGAGGTTCGACGTCGACGCGTGCACGAGGCACGAGTGGAACACGAGCATCGAGCCGGCCGGCCCCTTCGGCGCGACGATCCCGCCGTTCTTCCCGCCCGCGCGGTCGACGAGCCTGCGGATCAGGTCGTGGTCGATCGTCCACAGCGGGTAGCTCGTGGTCGTGACGTCGTGCCGCGCGTCGAGCACGCCCTTCCTGTGGCTGCCCGGGATGAACATCAGCGGGCCGTTGAACTCGTTCACGTCGTCGAGGAACACCGCGATGTTCATCGCGCGCTCGGTCGGCATCAGGTCGTCGGCGCGCCAGGTGCCGTAGTCCTGGTGCCACTGCCAGACGTCCCCCTCGAACGCCATCTTCCCGTTGATCTTGAACTGGTGCATGTAGACCGGCTCGCCGAGCAGGTCCGCCACCACGTCGACCATGCGCGGGTGCCGCGCGAGCCGCGCGAACGGCTCGCTGTACAGGTGCGCCGCGAAGTTCGTGCGCACCGCGTCCGAGCCCTTCTCGCGCACGTTGTAGACCTCGCGCCGCGCGTAGAGCTCCGGGACCGCGTCGTTGAGCACCCCCACCTCGTCGGCCGAGAACAGGCCCGGGAAGAACAGGTAGCCGTCGCGGTCGAACTGCCGGCGCTGCGAGGGGGTCAGGTGCACGGAAGCCTCCCTTGGAATCGGTCGACGGACGCCGACGCCAACTATAACGCGCATCGAACCGGGCGAGCGAGCGCGCCAAGCCTGCGCGCGGGGGCCGGCCGACCATCTCCCGGGACGCACGGAATCCTGGCGACCGTGACCCCGCCGCCCCTCACCCTGCGCTCCCTTCGATGCCCCAGCTCCCCGGCTCCCGGCACTCGAACAGCTCGATGAGCAGGTCGTCCGGTCCCGCCACCATCACGTAGCGGAACTTCGGCTCGTCGCGCACGGGATTGCGGAACCGCGCGCCGTGCGCCCGCATGTGCGCGACGAGCGCGTCGAGGTCGTCGGTCTCGATGCCGAGGTGGTGGAACGCGCCGCCGCGCGGCGCCTTCGGCGGCTGGTCGTACAGATTGACGAACGCGCGGCCCAGCGCGAGCCGGACGTTGCGCACGCCCGCGGCCTGCTCGTCCCACACGACGGTCGCGCCGAACATCGTGCGGAAGAACTCGACGGTCGCGACGACGTCGGACGCGAACAGGTGCACGTGGTCGAGGCCGACGCGCGCCGGAATCGAGCCTTTCGCAGTCTCCGTCATCGTCGCGTGGAACTCGCTGGTCCCGCCCGATCGGCGCGCCTACCCGAGCGCTCCTCGCCCGGCCACCGGCCACACGTGCTCGACGCGCTCGCCGCGGTACGCGACGATCCAGTCGTACAGGTTGACGGTCGGGTCGCAGTGGCCGGGCACGAGCGCCAGGCGCTCGCCCAGGCCCGGCGGCTTGGCGCCCTGCACGACCTCGAGCACGCCGTGCTCGTCGGAGGCCTTGCGGTAGACCAGGTCGTCGCGCCGCCAGACGAGCGGCAGCCCCGAGTCGAACGAGAACGCCTTGAGGCCCGCATCGCAGATCGCGCGGCCCTGCGTCGGCACGCTCATCACGGCGGCGAGCACGAACAGGCTGTGCTCGAAGCGGCGCTCGCCCTGGCCGGGCGTGTTGCGCGCGTAGTCGGCGTCCATGAACACGTAGGAGCCCGGCTGCAGCTCGTTCCAGACACCCGAGGCCATCTCGTGCTCCCAGGTGCCGGTGCCCGCGCCCGTGACGATCGGGCACGCGATCCCCGAGCGCACCACGGCGTCGCGCGACTCGGCGGCGAGCGACGCGGCCTTCGCGATCGCGTCGCGCCGTTCCTCCGGCGTGCGCAGGTGCTGCGCGGCGCCGTGGTAGCAGTGCAGCCCGCCGAAACGCAACGACCGGTCGCCGGCGATCTGGCGCGCGAGCGTCGCGGCGGCCTCGCCGGGACGCACGCCGCAGCGTCCCGCGCCGACGTCGACTTCGACGTACGCGTCGACCGTCGTGCCCAGGTGGCTCGCCGCGTGCGCGAGCGGCGCGATCGCCCGTGCATCGTCGACGAGAACGCCGATCCGGGCCTGCCGCGCGAGCGCCGCGAGGCGCAGGAGCTTCGCGGGCGCGACGACCTCGTTGGTGACGAGCACGTCCTTGACGCCGGCCTCGACGAACGCCGCGGCCTCGTCGACCTTCTGGCAGCAGACGCCGACCGCGCCGCGCGCGATCTGCGCCTGCGCGATCGCGGGCGTCTTGTGCGACTTCGCGTGCGGCCTCAGCCGCAGGCCGCGCGAGGCGACCTCGCGCGCCATCGCGTCGACGTTGCGCTCGAACGCGTCGAGGTCGAGCACCAGCGCGGGCGTCTCGATCGCGGCGACCGGATCGCCGGGGCTTGCGGGGGCTCGCTGCATCGTCGTGGGTCCGGGCTGGCGTCGTCGGGTCGCCGCCGCCGGACCGCCGCGGGTCTCGGAGGCGAACGCGCGATTGTCGCGCATCCCGCGCGCCAGCGGTCCGCGCCCGCCGCGCGGCGCGATCCCGTCGCCTCGTGTCATTGCGGCGCAGGCTGCCCGGGTTGGGCGCCGAGGGCGCGGAAGCCGCCCCCGAGCAACCCTGCCGCGCCGACGAGGGTAGAGCGCGGCAGGCTCGCCAGATGAGCCTGGCGGGCGGCCCCGAACACCCGCTGACGAGCGGCAATGGAACGCCCCCGGCGGCCTCCTTGGATCGTTCCTGCGATGCGAAGCGTTCCGCGTCGGCCGCCTGCGGCGATCGCAATCCCGCGTCGTCGATCCCCGCCTGCGGCGGGGCCCCTCGCCGACGCAGCGACGCCGCTACCCCTGTACGGGCGGCTGCGGCACCTGCTTCGGCACGCTCCCGCCGGGCGGCACGGTGGCCGGCTTCGCCTTGGTCGGCTCGCCGAGCTGGCCGTAGACGACGCGCGCGACGGCGAGGAGCTGCGCGCGGTCGAGCGGGCCGGAGAGCGCGTACGCGCACTCGTCCTCGATCCAGTAGAACACGCCGACGCCGTTCTCCAGCGCGTAGCGGAACGAGGTCTCGCCGGGCTCGCCGGCCTTCTCCCTGGTCACGCGCCACTGCAGCGTCAGCCGCTGCTTCTCGACGTTCTCGTACATGACGAGCGCGGTCGGCTTCTCGTTGCCGGCGACGAGCCGTCCGCCGACGAGCGCGTAGCCGAGCGAATTGAGGTTCGGCACGTGCGCGTCGTACGACAACCGCCGCGTGAGCCAGCGCACGAGCCCCTCCTCCTCGTTCGCCCAGACCTCGACCGGACGGCGCTGGTCGGCCGCGTAGAGGACGTGCGTCAGCGCAGCCTGGCGCGCGAACGTCGTCGGCGTGCCCGAGCGCTCGAGCACGACGTCGCGCCCGAACCAGCCGACCGCGATGCCGAGCACCAGCGTGGCGGCCGCGGCGAACGCCGGCCACATGCGCGTCAGGCGCCCGCCGCCCGCGCGGCCTTCGGCCGCGGCGAGGAGCCGCGGCGGGATCGCCTCGGCGAGCCACGGGTCGAGCGCGTCGCGCAGCGCGGCGTTCTGCTCGCGGATCGCGGCGACGCGCGAGGCGAGCGACGCGTCGCGCGCGATCGCCTGCTCGACCGCCTCGCGGCGCTCGGCCGCGAGCTGGCCGTCGGCGTAGGCCATCAGGTCGTCGTCGGTGATCGGCATCGCCGTCATCGCAACCCCGCCCCGCCCGGCGCGGATTCGCCGCCGCGCGCGCAACGCGCCGCGCCCCAGACCGGCACCTCGCCCAGGCCCGAGGGCCGGCCCATCGCGGCGTGAGGGATCGCGCGGGCCGCGCGCAGGGCCGTCTCGAGCGCGAGCGCGATCTCGCCGAGCAGCGGGCTCCATCCGCCCGCCGGCAGGGCGGCCGACGGCGCCCGGGCGTCCGCCCGGTCGTCAACCCCCACGCTCGTCGCGATCCCGTTCATCGTCGGCTCCGTCCGTTCACCTGACAAGCTTCAGCGCGGCGGGCCGCTCGTCGGCCATCCTGCGCAGCTTCTCCCTCGCGCGCGATAGCCGCGACATCACGGTGCCCACCGGCACCGACAGCGCCACCGCGATCTCCTCGTACTTCATCTCCTCGACCGCCGCGAGCAGCAGCACCTCGCGCTGCTCGTCGGGCAGCCGGCCCACCTGCTGCATGATCTCGGCCAGCTCGACGCGGGCGAACTGGCCCGCCGGCACCGGGATCTGCCACGCCCCGCGCCCCGACTCCGAGTCCGCGTCGAGCGAGACGTTGCCCGCCTCGCGCACCGCGGTCGCCCGCTGGTTCACGAACACGTTGTGCATGATCGTGAACAGCCACGCGCGGAGGTCCGTTCCCGCCTGCCAGAGCCTTCGCTTCTCCCAGCCCCGCGCCAGCGTCTCCTGGACGAGATCGTCGGCGCGCGCCCCGTCGCCGGTCAGCACCCGCGCGTAGCGGCGGAGCCTCGGGATCGCGGCCAGCAGTTCCGGCTGCGGCAGCGGGGCGTCGACCACGGGAAAGAAGGCGCGGGCCTGGGGAGTGGGGGAAACGTCGGCCCGCGCCGCCCGCGGCGTGGGGACGCCGCGGGCAAGCCGGTTCCGTCAGGGACGCGCGACCTTCCAGACGTTGTTGAAGCCGTCGCCGGTGCGGTCGCCCGGCTTCGTGTCCTTCGCCCACGTGTAGAGCGGCTGCCCCTTGTACGCCCACTGCTTGCTGCCGTCGTCGCGCGTGATGATCTGCCAGGCGGCGTTGGGCGGCGTGTCGGCCGTCGCGTGGAACGGCGGCCAGTTCTGCGCGCAGGGCCCGTTGCAGGCGGACTTGCCGCTGCCGCCGACGTCGCGGTCGAACGTGTAGAGCGTCATGCCCTTGCCGTCGACGAGCACGCCGTCGACGGCCTTCGCCGGGTCGGGCGGCACGGTGGCGCAACCGGCGGCGAGGGCGGCCAGGGCGGTCGCGAACGTGATGCTGGCGATGCGGTTCTTCATCGGATCTCCCCTTGCGTGGATGGAATCGATGGGGCCAACAGCCGGGGGCCGGGGGCTATTCCCTGGCCGGCTCGGCCGCCGGACGGGCGGGCACGCGGGGCGGCAGGCCACCCCGACGCTCGGCCCGCCCATGGTACTGCCGGCGGCGTTCGCGGGGGGCCGTACAGGCCGACGGACGTTCGGGCCAGCGGCGGAACGTTGCTAGACGAGAAAGCCGAGCGCCTCGAGCTCGGCGCGCGTCCCGGTGTCGTCGAGGACGGCGCGGAACGCCCGGACCGCCGGGCGGTCGAGCCGGGCCCTGGGCACGACGAAGTCGTACCGCTCCTCCTGGATCGGCAGGAACCCCAGCCCGTACGCGGCGGCGACGGTGCCGATCGCGACGCCCCAGTCGGCGCGCCCCTGCGCGACCGCCGCGGCCACGGCGTTGTGCGAGCGGGTCTGCACGCCCCAGCCGGGCGGCCGGCGTGCCCCCAGGAGCCGGTCGATGATCACGCGCGTGCCGCTGCCCGCGTTGCGGCTCACCATCGTGCAGTCGGGATCGGCGAGCGCGGCGCGCACCGCATCCCCGGCCGACCGTCCTTCGAACCGCGCGTCGCCGCGGCGGAACACGACGCCCTGCATGCGCCCGTAGCCGGGAACGAGCGCGAGCGCGTCGGTCAGGAGGTGCGTGTTGTAGACGCCGGTCGCCGGATCCATCAGGTGGACGCCGGCGACGTCGCACTCGCCGCGCTTCGCCGCCGCGAGCCCGCCCATGCTGCCGACGTGCATCGTCTTCGCGCGGACGCCGCGCCGCAGGAGCTTGCCGACGACGAGGTCGAGCCCGACACAGTGGCTGCCGATGACCACGAGATCCGCGGGCTCGATGCGCCCGCCGATCAGCTGGACCCGCACGCGCGCGCCCGCGTCGACGATCTCGGTGTGCTGGTCGATCGTGACGAATCCGTCGGCCGCGCTGAACGCGGTGACCGAGCCCGAGCCCTTGCCCATCGGGTACGCCGCGAGCCCCGACTCGCCGCGCACGAGGCCGACGAGCAGGTACTCGGTGCGCCCGCGCTCCGAGTTCACGCGCATCGGCATCACGGCTTCGACGGTCCGGCGCTCGTCCTCCGCCCGGCCCGCGTACGCGCGGATCACCGGCGCGACGAACTCGTGGAACGTGAACACGGCCGAGGTCGGGAATCCCGGCAGGATCACGACCGGCTTCCCGCCGGTGACCGCGAGGCAGATCGGCTTGCCGGGCTTGAGCGCGACGCCGTGCGCGACGATGCCCGGATCCTCGAGGCGGCTCACGATCCGGTACGAGATGTCGCCGGCGCCCTTCGACGTGCCGCCGGAGAAGATCACGACGTCGTGCTCGAGGCCGCGGGCGAGCGCCTGCGCGAGCGCCTCCTCGGTGTCGGGCACGATGCCGAGCGGCACGCACTCGCCGCCGAGCTCCTCGACGGCGGCGCCGATGATCGCGGCGTTCGAGTCGTAGACGGCGCCGGGACGCAGCGGCGCTCCGGGCGCGACGATCTCGTCGCCGGTCGAGAACACGGCGACGCGCGGCCGCCGGTAGACCGCGACCTCGTCGCGCCCGATCGCCGCGAGCACGCCGATCTCGCGCGAGGTGAGGAGCTGACCCGCGCGGAGCACGGTCTCGCCGCGCGCGATGTCGGTGCCGGCGTAGCTCACGTTCTCGCCGGGCACGACCGGCCGCGAGACGACGAGCTCGCGCCCGTCGTCGCCGGTCTCGGTGTGCTCGACCATCACGACCGCGTCGGCGCCGCGCGGCACCATGCCGCCGGTCGCGATCATCGTGGCCGCCCCCTTGCGCACCGCGATCGCCGGCGCCACGCCCGGCGAGAGCACCTCGCCGGTCAGCGCGAGCGTGCGCGCGTCCTCCTCGGCGGCGCCGGCCGTGTCGGCCGCCTGCAGCGCGAAGCCGTCGACGTTCGAGCGATCGAAGCCCGGCACGTCGACGTCGGCGCGCACGTCCTCGGCGAGCACCCGGTCGAGCGCGCGCGCGAGCGGCACGACCTCGCGTCCCAGCGGGGCGAGGTCGAGCTGCGACCGGAAGCGCGCGGCGGCCTCGTCGCGCGTGAGGACGTTCAGGAACTGCGTCTGCCGCGGATCGGCCTTCGGGGGCGAGCTCGTCATCGCGACGCGGTCTCAGTCGTACAGGTACACGGTCACCGTCGTGCCCGGGGCGTAGCCTTCGCTCTCCCCGGGCACGACCACGAAGCCGTCGGCGCGCGTGGTCGACGAGAGGATCGACGCGCCGCTGATCGCGAGCGGCTCGACCTCGTCGCCGCTCGTCCGCACGCGGCAGTAGTCGACGCGCCCGATGGCCGACGCGATCTTGCGCGCCAGCACCGCGGTGCGCGTGCGGTGCGGCCACGTCGCCGGGCGTCCGCCGCGCAGGCGGATCGCGCGGCCGGCGAAGAAGTCGTAGGCGCACAGGCAGGAGACCGGGTTGCCCGGCAGCAGGAACACGAGCGTCTCGCCGATGCGCCCGGCACCGGCGGGACTCGACGGGCGCATCGCGACGCCGTGGATCGCGAGCTCGCCCAGTTCCGCGACGAGGCGCGGCGCGAAGTCCTCGCTGCCGACGCTGGACCCGCCTGAGACGAGCACGACGTCGGCGCCGGGCTCGAGCAGCGCCGCGCGCATGGCCTCCGCGTCGTCGCGCAGCCTGCGATGCGACTCGACGACGCCGCCGTCGCGCGCGACCAGCGCGCGCAGCATCGGCGAGTTCGCGTCGTAGATCTGGTGCGCGCCCTTGGGCTCGCCGGGCGGCACGATCTCGTTGCCGGTGACGATCAGTCTCACCCGCGGGCGCCGGTGCACGGTCGCGTGCGCGAGGCCGAGCGACGCGAGCAGCCCCAGGTCCTGGGGCCGCAGCACGCGGCCCGGCGAGAGGACCTCGCTGCCGGTGCGGATGTCCTCGCCGCGCAGGCCCACGTTCTTGCCCGGCGCGACCGCCTGCACGATCTCGACGCGCCCGTCGTGCTCCTGCGCGTACTCCGCGGGCACGACGGCATCGGTGCCCGCCGGAATCGCGGCCCCGGTCATGATCCGCACCGCGCTCCCCGACGGGACCGCGCCGCCGTATGGTTGCCCCGGCATCGCCTGGCCCACGACCGCGAACGCGAGCGGGTTGTACTCGCTCGCGCCGGAGCTGTCGGTGCCGACCAGCGCGTAGCCGTCCATCGCCGAGCGGTCGAAGGCCGGCACGTCGATCGGAGCGATCACGGGCGCGGCCAGGACGCGACCGGCGGCATCGGACAGGTCGACGGTCTCCTCGGCGAGCGGCCGCGCGTGCGCGTCGATCCAGCGCCACACCGCGCTCACCTCGGCGCGCTGCGCGAAGCCGTGCATGCGCACGTCTCTCGGCGGCGCGCGGCCGTTCACCGCCCTGCTCCCGCGCGGACGCCGCGCGAGGGCTCGCGGGAAGACCCCGCGGCCGACGCGGTCTCGCGGACATCATGGTCGGGGAGCATCGCTCGCATCATGTCGCGGCGAATTATAGGGGGTCGGTGGCGCGGCCCGCCGAATTCGCCGGCGACGCACGAACCGCCGCGCCGGATTCGCGCGTCGGCGAAAGCGGCCCCGACGGGAATTACGAAGCGTCCGCGCGGGCGGCGAGCGCCGCGTCGATCCACGCGTGGACGGCGGCGGCGTCCACGGGAAGCAGCGTCGCGCCGCCCGTGAAGCGCGTCCACGCGTCCCGGAACCGCGGCGCGACCACGGTCAGAAGGGGCACGCCGCCCGCCATCAGCTCGAGCAGCTCGGCCGAGAAGCCGCCGCCTGCCGCCTCCAGCTCCCCGAAGCGGTTGCAGACGACGAGGTCGACCTCGCCGCCCGGCGCGGCGAGCGCCCGGCGGAACACCTCGCTCGCCCGCGCGAAGCCCTGCGTGTCGGCGCGGCAGGACGACGACCCGCTGCCGAGCGCCTGCGAGACGAGGTAGGACTCGTTCGTCGCGATGTCGACCAGCACCATCGCGCTCGCGCAGCCCGCGCCGCGGTCGGGGTAGGTCATCAGCATGCCCTGCATCTTCCGTCCGCGCGCGCGCTCGCCCGCGACGATCTCGGCGAGGAACGCGTCGATGTCGCGCGCGCCGTCGTTCAGGATCGCCGCCGCCCAGGGGGCCGCGCCGTCGCCGCGATCCGTGCCGTTCACCGTCCGCCCTCCCGGCTCTCGATCGATGCCATCGTTATGTAGATGATCCCATATCGCTGGGGCGTCGGGCAATCCATGGCCGTCACGCTGGCAGATCCCCGGGGCCGCCGACCGTTGTGTATAGTGGGCCTTTTCGATGGCGGGAACCCCCGTGAAGCGCCTGGCCGCCACCCTCGCCTGCTGGCTCGCCCTGGCGGCGCCTGCCGCCGCGTTCGCCGCCGACCTCACCGTTTCCGCCGCCGCCAGCCTCACCAACGCGTTCCGGGACCTGGGGCCGATGTTCGAGGCGGCGAGTCCCGGAACCCGGGTCCAGTTCAACTTCGGCGCCTCCGGCGCGCTGCTGCAGCAGATCGCGAGGGGGGCGCCGGCCGACGTGTTCGCGAGTGCCGACGAGGAGACGCTCGACCAGGCGCGGGCGAAGAGCCTGATCGATGCCGCGACGCGACGCAACTTCGCGTCCAACGCGCTCGTCGTGATCGTGCCCGCCGCGAGCGCGAACGTGCCGGGCGCCGTGAGCGACCTCGCGCAGGCGCCCTACGCGCGCATCGCGATCGGGCTGCCGGCCAGCGTGCCGGTGGGCCGCTACACGAAGGCCGTGCTCGACGCGGCCGGCCTGTGGAGCGCGATCGAGCCCCGGATGGTCGGCGCGGAGAACGTTCGCCAGGCCCTCGACTACGTCGCGCGCGGCGAGGTCGACGCCGCGTTCGTCTACGCGACCGACGCGGCGATCATGACCGGCAAGGTGAAGGTCGCGCTCACCGTGCCGACGACGAAGCCGATCCTCTATCCGGTCGCGGTGGTCGCCGGCTCGCCGAACGCCGCGGTCGCCGCCAGGTTCGTCGAGTTCCTGGGCGGCGCGCGGGCGCAGGCGGTGCTGGCGCGCCACGGGTTCGGGAAGCCCTGAGCCGTTCGGGGAGCCGGCTTCGTGGACACCGCCTGGATCGCGCTCGCGCTGACGCTCAAGGTCGCGGGCTGGGCCACGGCGCTCAACCTCGTGCTCGGCGTCGGCCTGGGCTACGCGATGAGCCGCTGGCGCTTCGCGGGGCGCGACGTGCTCGACGCGGCCTTCACGCTGCCGATGGTGCTGCCGCCGACGGTGCTCGGCTATTACCTGCTCGTCGTGATCGGCTCGCAGGGACCGGTCGGCGCCTGGCTGCTCGAGCACTTCGGCGTGCGGCTCATCTTCACGTGGCAGGCGGCCGTCATCGCCGCGATGGTCGTCTCGTTCCCGCTCGTGTTCAAGGCCGCGCGCGCGGCGTTCGAGACCGTCGACCCCGGCCTCGAGGACGCCGCGCGCACGCTCGGCATCGGCGAGGCCGGCGTGTTCTTCCGCGTGTCGCTGCCGCTCGCGTGGCGCGGCATCCTCGCCGGCGCGCTCCTCGCGTTCGCGCGCTCGCTCGGCGAGTTCGGCGCGACGCTGATGGTCGCCGGCAACATCGCCGGCAAGACGCAGACGCTGTCGATCGCCGTCTACGAGGCGGTGCAGGCGGGCCGCGACGACACGGCGAACTTCCTCGTCGCGGTGACGTCGATCACCTGTCTCGCGGTGCTGCTCGGCGCCGGCCGGCTCGTCCCGGGCCACGTGGCGGCGCGGGGCTGACGCGATGACGACGGTCTGGGACGTCGCGTTCCGCCGCACGCTCCGGCAGGGGACGGTGCGGTTCGACCTCGACGTCACCTTCACCAGCGCCCGGTCGCGGGTCGTGCTGTTCGGCCCCTCGGGCGCGGGCAAGACGCAGACGCTGCGCGTGATCTCGGGCACCGCGACCCCCGATCGGGGCCGCGTGGCGGTGGCCGGGCGCGTGCTGTACGACAGCGAGGCCGGCGTCCGCCTGACGCCGCAGGAACGCTCGCTCGGCTACGTCTACCAGGAGTACGCGCTGTTCCCGCACCTGACCGTCCGCCAGAACATCGCGTTCGCCCGGCGCGCCGGGTGGCGCAACCCCGGCCGGCAGGCCGGCGACCCCGAGGTCGAGCGGTGGCTCGCCGCATTCGGGCTGGAACCGGTCGCCGGCCACTACCCGCACCAGATCTCCGGCGGCCAGCGGCAGCGCACGGCGCTCGCGCGCGCGCTGGTCACGCGTCCGAGCGCGCTCCTGCTCGACGAGCCGTTCGCCGCGGTCGACCGGCAGCTGCGGGCGCGCCTGCGCGACGAGCTCGTCGAGCTGCAGGCCGCGCTCGGCCTCCCGATGCTCGTCATCACGCACGACGACGAGGACGTGCGCGTGCTGGGCGACGAGGTCGTGCGGCTCGATCAGGGTCGCGTGGTCGACGAAGCCGCGGACGACCGCGACCACGGCGCGCGGCGTCCGGCGGCCTGATGTCGCGGACCCCGCACTCGCGATGACCCGCGAACGACGCAAGCGGCGCGGACCGCTCGCGCTCCGCGGCGCTCTCTGGATCGCCGCCGGCGACCGCAACCTGGGCGGCCCCGGGCGCATCGCGCTCCTGCGGGCGATCGCGGAGCACGGGTCGATCAACAAGGCGGCGAAGCTCCTGGGCCTGAGCTACAAGTCGGCGTGGGATGCGATCGACTCGATGAACGCGCTCGCCGGCGAGCCCCTGGTCGAGCGCACCGCGGGCGGCCGGGGCGGCGGATTCACGAAGCTGACGCGCTACGGCCTGAGGCTCGTGGAGCGCTTCGAGCAGGTGGACGCCGTGCACCGGCGATTCGTCGCCGCGCTCGACCGGGCGGGCATGGATCTCGACCGCAACTTCTCGATCCTCGAGGTGCTGAACATGCGGACCAGCGCACGCAACCAGTGGGAAGGCACGGTCACCGCGCTGCGGGCCGGCGCCGTCAACGACGAGGTCGAGGTGACGCTCGCCGGCGGCGCGCGCCTCCTCGCGATCGTCACCCGCGAGAGCGCGTCGTCGCTCCCGTTGCGCGTGCACCAGGGCGTGATCGCGCTCGTGAAGTCGTCCGCGATCGTGCTGGCGACCGGGCTCTCGGACGCGAAGATCTCGGCGGACAACCGGCTCGAGGGCACCGTGATGCGCGTCGTGTCCGGGGCGGTGAACGCCGAGGTCGCGATCGACGCCGACGGCGGCGTCCCGGTCGTCGCCATCGTCACGCAGGGCGCGGTCGCCTCGCTCGGTCTGCGCGAGGGCGCCCGGGTGACGGTGCTGGTGAAGCCCTCGGACGTGATCCTCGCCGTCGTCGCCTGACCCCCCGGGCGCGAGGGCCGGCGCATCAGAGCAGGAAGACCGTCGCGAGGCCGAGGAAGATGAAGAAGCCGCCCGAGTCGGTCACCGCGGTGATCAGCACCGACGAGCCGACGGCCGGATCGCGGCCGATCCGCATCATCGTCATCGGGATCAGCACGCCCATCATCGCGGCGAGCAGCAGGTTGAGCGTCATCGCGAGGATCATCACGAGGCCGAGCATCACGTCCTTGTAGAGCATCATCGCGATGAGCCCCATCACGCCGCCCCAGATCACGCCGTTCAGCAGCGCGACCTGGAGCTCCTTGCGGATCAGCTTGCCGCCGTGCTCGCGCGTGACCTGGCCGAGCGCGACCGCGCGCACGATCATCGTGATCGTCTGGTTGCCGGAGTTGCCGCCGATGCCGGCGACGATCGGCATCAGCGCCGCGAGCGCGACGAGCTTCGCGATCGAGCCCTCGAACACGCCGATCACGCGCGAGGCGAAGAACGCGGTCATCAGGTTGACCGCGAGCCAGGTCCAGCGGTTCTGGAACGACTTCCAGACCGAAGCGAAGACGTCCTCCTCCTCGCGCAGGCCGGCCTGCGCCAGCACGCCTTCCTCGCCGCGCTGGCGGACGAAGTCGAGCACCTCGTCGACGGTCACGCGGCCGACGAGCCGGTCGTTCGTGTCGACGACCGGCGCCGAGACGAGGTCGTAGCGCTCGAACGCGCTCGCGGCCGCGTCGGCCTTCTCGTGCTGCTGCAGCTTGACCGCGGGGGGCGTCATCACGTCGGCGACCGTCTTCTCGGGATCGTTGACGATGAGCGTCGCGATCGGCAGGGCGCCCAGGAGCTTCTCGTCGCGGTCGACGACGAACACCTGGTCGGTCTGCGACGGGAGCTGGTCGAAGCGGCGCAGGTAGCGAAGCACGACCTCGAGCGTGACGTCGGGGCGCACCTGGATGTCCTCGAAATCCATCAGCGCGCCGACCATGTCCTCCTCGAACGACATCGCCGCCCGCAGCTGCTCGCGCTCCTCCACGGGCATGCTGCGGAAGACGTCGTCCATGACCTCCTGCGGGAGGTCCTCGGCGATCGCCGCGAGCTCGTCGGCCTCGAGCGTTCCGGCGGCGGCGACGAGCTCGTCGGTATCCATCGACGAGATCAGCGACTCGCGGACCGCATCGCTCACCTCGACGAGGATGTCGCCGTCGCGCTCGGCGGACTTGATCAGGTCCCAGACGTAGAGCCGCTCGTCGAGCGGCAGCGCCTCGAGGATGTAGGCGATGTCGGCCGGGTGGAGCCGGTCGAGCTTCTGCGCGAGCGCCGCGCGGTTCTGCTTGGTGACGAGGCTCTCGACGAGCTCGGCGCGCTGCGCGTCGGACGCATGCGCCGCCTGCTCGTGGACCAGCCCTTCGACGAGCCGGTTCTTGCGGATCAGCGCGGTGACTTCGGCGAGCGCGTCCTCGACGCGCACGCGCGCTTCGCCGCCTTCGGCCGGGGTCTGGTCGGCGATCTCGGACATGGGGGCGGCGGGGACAATCGTCGTGGCAAGCGCGTCGGGGGCGCGGGCATTCTACGCGCCCGCGTGTGCTTTCGACAGCGAAAAGACGCGCCGGATCCTCGCGGTGAAGGGCGTCCGGCTGAAGCCGGACCCACTGCAGGCGCGGAAGTGCGGGCCGGCGTTCAGTCCGACGGAGCCCGCCCCATCGACAGGCGGCAAGTCGAAGCTCGACCCGCGGGAATCCGGGGGTCAGGGAACGATCGCCGAAGGCATCCGCGCGAGGATCGTCGAGACGCGCCCGTCGAGGTACTCGGACCCCGGATTTCGCTCGAAGCGGCGCGGCGAGGGGATCATCGCGGCGAGCCGCGCCGCCTGCTCGGCGGAAAGCTGCGAAGCCGGAATGCCGAAGTAGCGCTTCGCCGCCGCCTCGGCGCCGAACACGCCGTTGCCCCACTCGATCACGTTCAGGTAGAGCTCGAGGATGCGCCGCTTGGGCAGGAGAGCCTCGAGCATGAGCGCGATGATCGCCTCCTGGGCCTTCCGCACGTAGGACTTCGAAGGCGACAGGAACAGGTTCTTCGCGAGCTGCTGCGTGATCGTCGACCCGCCCGCGACGACGCGCCCCTTCCTCTCGTTCTTCTCGCGCGCCTTCGCGATGCCTTCCCAGTCGAACCCCTCGTGCTCGAGGAACTTCGCGTCCTCGGCGGCGATCACCGCGCGCTTGAGATGCGTCGAGATGCGTTCGTAGGGGACCCACTGGAACCTGATCGTCGCCTTCGGGTCCTTCTCGCGCAGCTCGGCGAGGCGCTGCGCCATGAACGCCGTCTCGCCGGGCGGCTGCCAGCGGTACCAGAGCACGTGCGCGGCGAACCACGCCTGCACGAGCACGAACAGGAAGGCGAGCGCCGCGAGCGCCCGCAGCACGAAACGGCCGGGCGACGCGCCCGCCATCGGCGGCGCCTCGTCAGGCGCCGGGGCGCAGCAGCGCGAACACCGGCTTCGTGTCCGGCCGCACGCCGCGCCACAGCGCGAAGCTCTCGGCCGCCTGCTCGATCAGCATGCCCATGCCGTCGGCGGCACCGGCCGCGCCGTGCGCGCGCGCCCAGCGCATGAACGCGGTCGGCCGGTCCGAGTAGATGAGGTCGTAGGCGAACGCCCCCGGCGCGAAGATCGTCGGCGCGAACGGGAACCCGGCGACCTCGGCGCCGCCCATGCCGAGACTCGTCGCGTTGATCACGATGGCGTGGCGGCGATCGCCGAACGCGCCGGGCGCGACGGCCTCGACGCGGCCGTACCGCGAGAAGTGCGCGGCGATGCCCTCGGCCTTCGCCATCGTGCGGTTGCTGATGGCGACGACCGCCGCGCCCGCGTCGAGCAGCGGCTTCAGGATTCCGCGCACCGCGCCGCCCGCGCCGAGGATCGCGACCGCCTGCCCCGCCACGGCGACGCCGTGGTTGTGCATCAGGTCGCGCACGAGGCCCGCGCCGTCGGTGTTGTCGGCGAGCCAGCCGCCGTCGATCCGCTTCAGCGTGTTGACGGCGCCGGCCAGCCGCGCGCGCTGCGTCGTCTCGGTCGCGAGCTCGAACGCCTCGAGCTTGAACGGGATCGTGACGTTGAGCCCGAGGCCGCCCTCGGCAGCGAACCGCTCGACCGTCGCGCGGAAGCCGTCGAGCGGCGCGAGCAGCCGCTCGTAGCTCATGTCCTGGCCGGTCGCCTGCGCGAACGCCGTCTGGATGATCGGGGACTTCGAATGCGCGATCGGGTTGCCGATCACGGCGTAGCGGTCGGGCATCAGGAGTCAGGAGTCAGGAGTCAGTTGGCAGTTGGCAGTGAGCGCGGTGTCTCCACTGGCCGCGCATCGGGCGCGGATGCGGGGCATTCGTGAGACGACGCCCGGCGGAAGGACGGCGAACCGGCGAACCGGCGAACCGGCGAACCGGCGAACCGGCGAAAACGGAATTCTAGCGTGTCGAAGCGGCGGCGCCCGACATCGGCGCCCCATGCGCCGCCTGCGGAGACGCCGCGCTCACTGCCAACTGCCAACTGACTCCTGACTACTGGCTGACCAGCTCGTCCGCCTTCGTGAACGTCCACGTGCGCGTGATGTGCAGGATGTCGGTGTCGCGGCGGACGTCGGGGGGGAACGCCGCGTAGGGCGCCGACATCTCGACGATCCTCACGGCGGCGGCGTCGAGCACGCGGTGGCCGGACGAACGGTTGACCTCGACGTTCTCGAGCGTCCCGTCCGAGCGGATCGAGACGGTGAGGATGAGGCTGCCGTACAGCCGCTGCGCGCGCGCGGCCTCCGGGTAGTTCAGGTTGCCGATGCGCTCGACCTTGAGCCGCCAGTCCTCGACGTAGCGCGCGAATCGGTACTCCTCCGCGCGCGCGCCGACGAAGCGGCGCTTCGGACGCTTCTGGTAGGCGTCCATGTCCTTCGCGATCTGCGCCTCGAGCCGCATCGCCTCGAGCGTCCGCTGCATCATCTCGTTCGCGGTCGGCGAGTCGGTGCGCTCGGCGTTCTCGGTGGGCTTCGGCTGCACTGCGAGCGAGGGGACGCTCCGCAACTGCGTGAGCAGCTCCTGCGTCTGCTGCTCGAGCTTCTGCATGCGTTCGCTCGCGAGCGCGATGTCGTCGCGCTGCGTGTCCTTCGGCAGCACCGGCAGCGGCGTCTTCGCGCGCCGGTCGGCGTCGGTGTTGCCGCCGCCGTCGAGGTTGGCCTGCGCGAGGATGTCGGCCTTCTGCGGCCGCTCCTTCGTCTTCGCATTGACGAGCGCGATCTCGAGCGGCGGGCCGCGGTCGAACATGCGGCTCAGGTCCGCAGGTGCGAAGTGAACGGCGAGCACCGTCGCGTGCACGACCACCGAGAGACCGGCCGCCAACGCGACGAGCGTCGCCCGGCGCGGCGTCACGAGCGCCTCCGGCGGAATGCGCGCCGGAGGCAGCGCGCCCGCCGGATGGATCCGGGCGCGCGACGGTGTCGCCAGCGGCAGCGCGCCCTGCGGGGGCGCCGGCTCGACGGCCGCGAGCGGCCGAACGACGGCACGCGCCGAGCGCACGCCCGTCGCCGCCGGCCTGGCGCCGGTCCCACCTGCGGCGCGGCCGCGTATCGGCGTCGGCGCAGGCGGATCGGCGGGGGCGGCCTTCGGGGCGTCGGCGGCCGGCGCGCGGCGCGCGGAAGCGCGGGGCTTCGCCGCGGCCGAAGCGGCCGCCGTGGCCGGCGCCTCCCGGGTCGTCGCGGGCTCCGCGGCCTTCGGCGGAGCGCGCTTGCGCGGGCGCGGCTGCGCTTCGGGCTCGCCGGAGGCCGCGCCGTCGGGGCGCGGCTGGGCCGGAGGGTTCTTGCGGGACACCGGGTCGGTCGTGGGCGCCGAGGAGGGACCGGAACAGTCCGATTGTAGGGAAACTGCAGCCTACAGAGCAGCTTCCGTGCCCGCGAACGCCTTTTCGACGGGTCCGGCGTAGCGCGCTTCCAACGCCGCCCCCAGGAGGTCGACGCGCAGCACCTGCACGCGGACCGGCGTCCCCGGCGCGAGGGGCGGCAGGTCGGCGAGCCTCACGCGGAGCGGGATCGCGTCGAGCCGGACCACGCCCTCGCGGTCGACCGTGCCTGCGGCCTCGGTCACCCCCTCCTGCAGCAGCCAGCGCAGGCACCAGTAGTGCTCCATGCGCTCCTGGAACTCGGCGTACTGCGAGTAGGTCGCCTCGAAGTCGGCCATCGCCGCCACCAGTTCGGCGTCGTTCGCCGCGTAGACCGGGCGCTCGCCGGCCACGACCGCGACGAGCTGCCGCTGGTTGACGAGGTCGGCGTAGCGGCGCAGCGGCGAGCTCGACCACAGGTAGTGCGTGAGCCCGAGCCCCTGGTGCTCGCCGGGACGCGTGCTCATCTTCACCTTGCCCGCCGACTGCACGCGGTAGAGACCCGCGGCGCCCGCGCGGGCGAGGAACTGCCCCCACGTGGCGTTCACGTGGATCATGAGCTCGGAGACGAGCTTGTCGAGCGGCGAGCCGCGCGGCCGCGGGACGATCCGCGCACGGCCCGGCTCCGGCACGGCGGTCGTCGCGTCCCAGTCGACGTCGAAGCTGAAGTCGACGCGCGCGACGTCGGGCTTGCCGCGCGCCTCGGACAGCCGCTGCGCGAGCCTCCACAGCGCGCGGAGCTCCTGCGTCCACGGCGGGTCCGAGGGCGAGGGCAGCGCGTTCGCGAACGCCTCGCCGACCTTGTCGAGCGCGAGGTTCGCGGCGACCGTCACGCGCTCGACGACGGTCCGATGCGCGACCGGCGCGCCGTGCTCGTCGAGCTCGACGTAGAGCGAGAGCGCGGGCTTCGGCTCGCCGGCCGCGAGCGAGAACGCGCGCACGACCGCGTCCGGCAGCATCGTGATCTTGCGGCCGGGCATGTAGACGGTCGACAGGCGCGAGCGCGCGACCGCGTCGTAGGCGTCGCCGTGCCGGATCGAGAGCGCGGGCGCCGCGATGTGGACGCCGACCGAGGTGCGCCCGCCCGGGAGCTCGCGCACCGAGAACGCGTCGTCGATCTCGACGGTCGTCGCGTCGTCGATCGAGAACGCGCGCACCCCCTCGGCGACGGGCAGCTCGGGCAAGGGCGCGAGCGGCGGCAGCTCGGGGAACGCGATGCCGCGCGGGAACGCCTGCGCGAGGAACGCGTCGTAGTGGTAGTCGTGCGTCGAGGGAATCGCGCCGCACGCGGACATCAGCGCGACCGGGGTCGTGCGCTCCGCCTCGCACGCCGCCGAGAGCGCCTTCCACTCGAGCGCGTTCCTGTCGGGCCGGTAGAGCAGCATCGTGCGCTTCGCGGCGAGCTCGGGCGGCCACTCGCGGCGCTTCAGCGCCGCCGCCCACTCGGCGACCTGCGCGGCCTCGCGCTTCTTCCGCTCGACGGACGCGAGCGCCGCGGCGAGCGCGTCGGCGGGCGCCTTGCGGTAGCGTCCCTTGCCGCGCTTGTAGAAGTACATCGGCGACGCGTGCAGCACCTGCAGCGTCGCGACGAGCTCCGGCGCGCTGGCGTTCGCGCCGAAGTACTCGCGCGCGAGCGCGTCGAACGCGAACTCGTCGTCGCCCGACACCTCCCACAGGAAGTGCGGATCGAGGCTCGCGCCGATCTCGGCGGCCCGCGAGAGCGCCTCCCCGGGCCCCGGCGACGCGAAGCGCAGCAGCACGTTCGCGGCCTTGACCTTGATGCGCCGCCCGGTCGACACCTCGACCTGGAGCGAGGTCTCCTGGTCGGCGAGCACCGTGCCGGCCTTGAGCTGGCCGTCGTCCTCGAACAGGAGATTCATGAGCGCGGACCCTGGAGGCGCCCGGCGACGCGGTCGCCCGGGCTTCGAGACCCGGGGGGGTCGATCGGAAGAGGCGCGATTATACCGGCGCGCGGGGCGGAGGGACCGGGGCTACGGCAGCAGCGCGGAGCCCAGCTCGAGCGCCGCCTGCTGCAGCGGCACGAGGAAGCGCGCCGACATCTCGTCGCCCGGCACGAGCCGGTTCTGCAGGATCACGTTGATGCCGGCGACGACCTGCCCACCCGTGTCGCGCACCGGGACCGCGAGCGTGCACAGCCGCAGCTCCATCTGCTGGCTCGCGTACGCGTAGCCGGTCTCGCGGACCTTCGCGAGCATCGCGCGGAGCTCGCCGACGTCGGTCGTCGTGTGCTCGGTGTACGGGACCGGGCGGACATTCGCGAGGTAACGGTCGAGCGCGTCGGGCGGCAGGTGCGCGAGCATCACCCGGCCGATCGACGTGCAGTACGCGGGCAGCCGCCGGCCGACGTTGAGGAACGGCGACATCACGCGCGAGGTGGCCGAGCGCGCGAGGTACACGATCTCGTCGTCGTCGAGCGTCGCGAGCGAGCACGCCTCGCGCAGCGACTCGCCGAGCCGGTCGAGGATCGGCTGCGAGAGGACCGCGATCGGCGAGGCCGACAGGTAGGCGTGGCTGAACGAGAGCACGCGCGGGCGCAGATAGAAGCGACGCGCCTCGTCGACGGCGACGAACCCGAGCCGCACGAGCGTGTGCAGGCTCCGGCGGACGGTCGCGCGCGCGATGCCGGTCTGGTGGCTCACCTGCGCGATCGACATGCGGCGGCGCTTGTCGGACAGCGCGAGCAGGACCGCGAGCCCGCGGCCGAGCGCCGCGACGAAATCGCCGTCCTCGGCCAGCCGGTCGATGGCGGCGGCCGACAGGCCGTGCGCCTCGAAGCGCGGCGCGGGACGGACCGACGGTTCCGCAGCGGTCGGGGCCGGGGAATCGGGCGCGGCAGGGTCGGCGGCAGCCATCGCAGGCGACGGAGATTCGGGGGCGACGGTCGGTGTCGTGCGTTCGTCTGGCGAACACAATGTTCGCCCAACGGCTATCTCTCGGCTAAACATACGCGACTTTCGGGGCCTTTTCAAACATTTCGGGCGCCAGGCGCACATCTCGCCGCCCTGCGCCCTTGACCCGGCCGCCGCCGGACTCCTATCGTGGCGGACGGCGACGGCCCCGGAGCGGAATGAATCCGCCGGGCGAAGGCCGCCGCGGATCGAGCCCGAGGGCCCGTCCCGGAACGCGACCGGTGCGGCTGCCGCGCCGCCCCCGATCCCGTCCGCCGCGACCGAACCTGCTCCCGTCCCCGCAGACGCCCTCCTCCCCTTCCCGACCGACGAGGTACGACGATGTCCGCCGCGACCGCCCCCCCGAAGGGGATCACCCCCGAACAGCAGCAGGAGCTCGACGAGGCGTTCGCGCGCGCGAGGAAGGCGCTCGCGATCATCGAGACCTACGACCAGGCGCGCGTCGACCGGCTCTGCCAGGCGGTCGCGTGGGCGGTCGCGAACAAGCGGACGTTCTCCCGTCTCGTCGAGATGGGGATCGCCGAGAGCGGCCTGGGCGACGCGGAGAGCCGGATGGGCAAGCGGATGAAGATCCGCGGCGTGCTGCGCGACGCGCTGCGGCAGAAGAGCGTCGGCGTGATCGAGGAGATCCCCGAGAAGGGCATCGTCAAGTACGGCAAGCCCGCCGGGATCGTCGCGTGCATCGTCCCGACGACGAACCCGGACCTCACGCCCGCCGGCAACGCGATCTACGCGATCAAGGCGCGCGACGTCGTCATCTACTCGCCGCACCCGCGATCGAAGAAGACCTCGTACGAGACCGTCCGGCTGATGCGCGAGGCGCTCGAGCGCGAGGGCGCGCCCGCCGACATCCTGCAGTGCCTCACGAAGGTCAACATCCCGATGTCGCAGGCGCTGATGGCGCGCGCCGACCTGATCATCGCGACCGGCGGCCAGCCGATGGTGCGCGCCGCGTACAGCTCGGGGACGCCCGCCTACGGCGTCGGCGCCGGCAACTCGACGATGATCATCGACGAGACCGCGAACATCGAGGAGGCCGCCCGCAACACGCGGCTGTCGAAGACCTCCGACTTCGGCTCGGGCTGCTCGGCCGACGGCAACCTGCTGATCGAGGCGTCGATCTTCGACCGGATGCTCGCGCAGCTCCAGAGGGAAGGCGGCCACCTCGCGAGCGACCGCGAGAAGGATCTGCTGAGGAAGGCGATGTGGGACGACGAGGGCCACCGCACGCCGAACACCGTCGCGATCGCGCCGCAGCAGCTCGCGAGCATCGCCGGCTTCACGATCCCGGCCGACCGCAAGTTCATCATCGTGCACGGCGACGGCATCGGCAAGGATCACCGGTACTCGGGCGAGAAGCTCACCACGCTGCTCGCCGTCTACAAGTACTCGGGCTTCGACCAGGCGCTCTCGATGATGAAGGCGATCTACGAGGTCGGCGGCAAGGGCCACTCCTGCGGCATCTACTCGTTCGACCAGAGCCACGTCGACGCGCTCGCGCTGGTCGCGCCGGTGTCGCGGATCATGGTGCGCCAGCCGCAGTCGAAGGCGAACGCCGGCGCGTTCAACAACGGGATGCCGATGACCTCGAGCCTGGGCTGCGGCACCTGGGGCGGCAACATCGTCTCCGAGAACGTGCACCTCAAGCACTACATGAACACCACCTGGGTGTCGGTGCCGATCAGGGAGGACAGGCCCTCCGACGAGGAGCTGTTCGGCGCGTTCTACGACCCGGCGCTCGAGGCCGACGTCGAGACGATCACGACTTGACCGGCGAGGCGGCCCCGATGAAGTCCGCGGAAGAGACCCTCGCCGGCGCCTCGGCGTGGTGGGACACGTCGATCATCGACATCCACCCGGGAGAGATCGCGATCCGCGGCTACCCGATCGAGCAGCTGATCGGCCGCGTGCGCTTCCCCGAGATGATCTGGCTGATGCTGCGCGGCGAGCTGCCGACCGCGGCGCAGGCCGAGCTCCTCGAAGCCGCGCTGGTGCCCGGCGTCGACCACGGGCCGCACGCGCCGTCGATCGCGATCTCCCGCATGGCGGTGACCTGCGGGCTGCCGGTCAACGGCGCGATGGCCTCGGCGATCAACGTGCTGGACGACGTGCACGGCGGCGCCGGCCAGCAGTGCATGGAGCGCTACCGCGAGATCGACGCGGAGGCCGGCGAGCGCGGCGACCTCGTCGAGGCGGCGAGCAAGGTGCTCGCGAAGCACCGCGCCGCCGGCGAGAAGATCATGCCCGGCTTCGGCCACCGCTTCCATCCGATCGACCCGCGCGTCGCGCCGCTGTACGCGCTGCTCGAGCGCGCCGAGGCGGGCGGCGCGATCGGGGGCCGCTACGCCCGGATCGGCCGCGCCGTCGAGGAAGCGCTGAAGGCCCAAAAGGGCAAGCCGATCACGATGAACATCGACGGCATCACCGCCGTGATCTTCTGCGAGCTGGGCTTCGAGCCCGAGCTCGGCCGCGGCCTGTTCATCCTCTCGCGGTCGGTCGGGATCCTCGCCCACGCGTGGGAGCAGAAGCAGCGCGGCCGCCGGATCATGGGCCCGATGCCGCCCGAGATTCCCTACCGGTACAGCGGCCCCGCGCGGCGCGACCTGCCGGCCGAGTTCGCCGCGCCCGCACCGGTACGCCCGTGAGACCCCCGCCATGCGCTCCCCGACCCCCAGCACGCAAGGACCGCCGATGAAGGACACCGTCGCGCAGCAGCTCGTCAAGTACCTCGAGGCCCGCGGCGTGCGGCACGTCTTCGGCCTGTGCGGCCACACGAACATCGCGGTGCTCGCCGCGCTCTCGAAGAGCCGCAGGATCCGGTTCGTCAACACGCGCCACGAGCAGGTCGCCGCGCACGCGGCCGACGGGTACGCGCGCGCGACCGGCAAGGCGTCGGTGCTGCTCACGCACCTGTCGCCCGGGCTCACCAACGCCGCGACCGGCGTCGCCAACGCGTCGCTCGACTCGATCCCGATGGTCGTGATCGCCGGCGACGTGCCGACGCACTACTACGGCAAGCACCCGCACCAGGAGGTCAACCTGCACGCGGACGCGTCGCAGTTCGAGATCTACCGGCCGTTCGTCAAGCGCGCGTGGCGCGTGGACTCCGCGCACCTCCTGCCCGAGATCCTCGGGAAGGCGTTCACGCTCGCCGAGAGCGGCCGCCCGGGCCCGGTGCTCGTCGACGTGCCGATGGACGTCTTCTCGAAGGCGTCCGACCCGGCGCACTGGAAGCGCGTCTCGGCCAACACGCGCTCGCTCGCGAAGCCCTCGCTCGACGACGAGACCGCGGAGAGGATCGTCCGCGCGCTGCTCGACGCGAAGGCGCCGGTGATCTACGCGGGCGGCGGCGTGCTGCTCGCGCGGGCGGCCGACGAGATGCGCGAGCTCGCCGAGCACCTGTCGCTGCCGGTCGCGCACTCGCTGATGGGCAAGGGCGCGCTGCCGGACGACCATCCGCTGATCCTCGGGATGACCGGGTTCTGGGGCACGAAGTACATCAACGACAAGTGCCGGAACGCCGACTGGATCCTCGCGCTCGGCACGCGCTTCTCGGAGGCCGACTGCAGCTCGTGGGAGGAGGCGTACACGTTCCGCTTCCCGCCGACGAAGCTCGTCCACATCGACATCGACCCCGCCGAGATCGGCCGCAACTACCCGGCGGCGATCGGCGCGGTCGCCGACCTGAAGGAAGCGCTCAAGGTGCTCCTGCGCGTCGCGCGGAAGATGGCGCCGAAGGGCGTCAAGCGCGACAGGCTCGTCGCCGAGATGGCGGCGAACCGCGCGAAGTTCGTCGCGGGCAACCGCCAGGCGATGCAGAGCGACGCGTGGCCGATGCGGCCCGAGCGGATCCTCGCCGACCTGCGCGAGGTGCTGCCGCGCGACGCGATCCTGTGCACCGACGTCGGCTGGAACAAGAACGGCGTCGGCCAGCAGTTCCCGATCTACACGCCCGGCAGCATCTTCACGCCGGGCGGCTTCGCGACGATGGGCTTCGGGTCGCCGGCCGCGCTCGGCGCGAAAGTCGCGCAGCCCGGCCGCGTCGTCGTGGCGCTCGTCGGCGACGGCGGATTCGGCCAGAACCCGGCGGCGCTCGCCACCGCGTTCGAGGAGGACATCGCGGTCGTCTGGGTGATCATGAACAACCACGCGTTCGGCACGATCGCGGGCCTCGAGGCCGCGCACTACGGCACGACGTTCGCCACCGTGTTCGAGAAGGACGGCAGGTCGTGGTCGCCCGACTACGCGGCGATCGCGCGCGCCTACGGCGTCGAGGGCGTGAAGATCGCCTCGGCGGCCGAGCTCAAGCCGGCGCTCGCGAAGGCGATCCGGTCGAGGAAGCCGGTCGTCATCGACGTCTACATGAAGAACGAGCCGGTGCCCACGGCCGGGCACTGGAACATCATGGACATCTACTCGCCGGACAGGAAGGTCCATCACGTCGCGACCGGCGACTGAGGCCCCCGTCCCCGATCGCCGGCTACCCGCCCCAGGAGATCGCCATGGACCAGCTGTCGAGGAAAGCCTCCGCCATCGGCGCCGGCACGCCGCCGGCGCGGGCGCTGCGTCGCCCGTCCCCCCGGGAGGCCGGCGCGAAGCACGAATTCTCGCTCGCGCACCTCACCGTGATGGGCTGCCCGCCGCCGGAGATGATCTACATCGCCGCGCGCGCCGGCTACGACTACGTCAGCGTCCGCACGATCTTCATGGGGCTGCCCGGCGAGCCGGACTACGGGCTCGCCCGCAACCCGGACCTCCTCGCGAAGACGAAGCGGGCGCTCGAGTCGACCGGCGTGCGGCTCCACGACATCGAGCTCGCGCGCGTCAAGGAGGGCGTCGACCCGAAGGCCTACGTGCCGGAGTTCGACGTGGCGGCGAAGCTGGGCGCGCGGGCGGTGCTGTCGAGCATCTGGTCGAACGACCGCGCCTTCTATCTCGACAAGTTCGCCGAGATCTGCGACCTTGCGAGGCCGTTCGGCCTCACCGTCGACCTCGAGTCGGTGCCGATCGCGGGCGTCCACGACCTCGCGGGCGCCGTGGACGTGCTGCGCTCGGTGAAGCGGGACAACGCCGGCCTGATGATCGACACCCACCACTTCCACCGCGCGCGCGACGACCCGGCCGACCTCGCCGCGCTGCCGCGCGAGTGGTTCCACTTCGCGCAGATCTGCGACGCGCCGGCGCGGATCCCGACCGACCGCGACGAGATGATCCACGTGATGCGCGAGGCGCGCCTGTACCTCGGCGAGGGCGGCATCGACGTGGCGGGGATCCTGCGCCGGATCCCGCGCGTCCCCTACTCGATCGAGCTCCCGCACCTCGGGCACGTGCACGAGACCGGCTACGCCGAGCACGCGTTCCGCTGCCTCGAGACCGCGAAGGCGTACCTCGCCGCGCACGAGGCCGAGTTCGCCTCGTAGCCCCGATCCCGAGTCTCTTGCCAGGACGTCCATGATCAGCGGCAAGACCCTCCTCGTCGCCCACGTCGGCTACCCGACCGAGTCGTTCAAGGCCCCGCTGATCTACAACCCCTGGTTCGAGCGCCGCGGCATCGACGCGGTCGTCGTGCCGATGGGCGTGAAGGCCGACGACTACCCGGCGTTCCTGCGCTCGATCTTCCGGCTCACCAACATCCGCGGAGCGCTGATCACGATGCCGCACAAGGTCACGACGGTCGCGCTGGTCGACGAGATCACGCCGACGGTCGAGATCGCGGGCTCGTGCAACGCGGTGCTGCTGCGCCCCGACGGCACGCTGCTCGGCGACATGTTCGACGGCACCGGCTTCGTGCGCGGGCTCGCCCGCAAGGGATTCGCGGTCCGCGGGGCGCGCTGCCTGATCGTCGGCGCCGGCGGCGTGGGCTCGGCGATCGCCGCGTCGCTCGCCGCGGCGGGCGTCGGGACGATCGCGCTCTTCGACCTGCGCGCCGACACCGCCGAGGCGCTCGCCGGGCGGCTGCGCAAGCACTACCCGGCGCTCGACGTCCGGCTCGCGAGCCGCGACCCGGGAGGCTACGACCTCGTCGTCAACGGAACGCCGCTCGGCATGATGCCAGGCGACCCGCTGCCGGTCGACGCGTCGCGGCTCGAGGCGCGCACGTTCGTCGGCGAGGTCGTGATGAAGACCGAGATCACGCCGCTGCTCGAGGCGGCGCGCGCGCGCGGCTGCCGCTACCAGGTGGGGACCGACATGCTCTTCGAGATGATCCCGCCCTACCTCGAGTTCTTCGGCTTCGGCACCGCGACCCCCGACGAGCTCCGCGCGGTCGCGAAAGTCTCCTACTGACGGCTCGCGCATGCTGCAGCGCATCGTGCCGCCCCGTTGCCCGGAACTGGCGATCCTGTTAAATTTTCCTGACAGGTCCGTCAATTCCGCGACGCCGATGACGCTGCCGGTCCCCTCCCCCCGCACGAGCGCGATGCGCAAGCCCAAGGCGCCGGAGGCGAACCGCGCGCGCATCCTCGCCGCCGCGACGGCGGAGTTCGCCGCCCGGGGGTACGAGGGCGCCAGCATGGACGCGATCGCGGCGCGCACGCAGACCACGCGCGCGCTGATCAACTACTACTTCGGCAGCAAGGAGAAGCTCTACTTCGCGGTGCTCGAGCGCGTCTACGCCGAGATCCGCGACGCCGAGCGGGAGCTCGAGCTCGACCATCTGCCGCCGGCCGAGGCGATCCGCCGCATCGTCGAGTTCACCTACGACTACTACGTCGGGCACGAGTACTTCGTGCGGATCGTCGTCGCCGAGAACCAGGCGAAGGGCCGGCACATGAAGCGCTCGCCGCCGCTGCGCACGCTCAACCGCCGGATCGTCGACCTGCTCGCGGCGGTGATCGCGCGCGGGCAGGCCGCGGGCGAGTTCCGGCGCGACGTCGACCCGGTCGACGTGCACATGGCGATCGCGTCGCTCGGCATGTTCAACGTCACCAACCAGTACACGTTCGGCACCCTCTTCCAGCGGGAGATGGGCGCGAAGGGCGACGTGGCGCGGCGACGCGCCACGGTCGTCGACATCGTCCTGGGCTGGCTCGGGGCCGCGCAGGCCCGGTAAACGCAGTCTTCACCGAGGAGGAACCACCATGGCCATCACGATCGACCGCCGCACGCTGCTCAAGGCCGGCGCCGCGGTCGCCGCCGCGCACGCCGTCCCCGCGTGGGCGCAGGACAAGCCGACGATGCGCTTCGCCGCCGTCTTCTCCGACAAGGACATCCGGGCCGACATGATCCGGATGCTCGCGAAGGACGTCGAGGGCGACGTCAGGATCGAGCCGTTCTACGGCGGCACGCTGTTCAAGCAGGGCACCGAGCTCGTCGCGCTGCAGCGCGACAACCTCGAGCTCGGCAACGTCGCGCCGCAGGACATCAGCAAGCAGCTGCCCGCGTGGTCGGTCCTGACCTCCGCCTACACGTTCCGCGACGCGAACCACGTGCTCGCGTTCTTCGCGAGCGAGCTCGGCGCGCAGATGAAGAAGCAGGCCGAGGACCAGCTGAAGATCAAGATCCTGGGCCCGACGTTCTTCGGCACGCGCCAGGTGGGCCTCAAGCCGAAGAAGAAGATCAACACGCCCGCCGACCTGGCCGGCATCAAGCTGCGCATGCCCCCGGGCGACGCGTGGCAGCTGCTCGGCCGCTCGCTCGGCGCGAACCCCACGCCTATGGCGTACGCGGAGACCTACACGGGGCTGCAGACGGGCGCGATCGACGGACAGGACAACCCGCTGCCGAACGTGCAGAACATGAAGTTCTACGAGGTGATGTCGCAGATCGTGCTGACCTCGCACCTCGTCGCGTTCGACGTGCTCTGCATGAACCTCAAGACCTGGAACGGCCTGGGCGCGGCGAAGCAGCGATCCTTCCAGGCCGCGACCGACAAGGCGCTGGGCTGGAGCGTCCAGGAGCACCTGAAGCGCGAGGCGGAGCTCGCCGACGCGTTCCGCAAGCAGGGGCTCGACGTCTACACGCCCGACGTGGGAGCGTTCCGCGCTTACGCGCAGAAGGTCTACCTCGCCTCCGACGAGGCGAAGGAGTGGGCGCCGGGGATCCTCGACAGGATCCTCGCGGTCAAGTAGCGCCGCGGGCGCCGTCGCGGGCCGCGCGAGCGGCCCGCGGCCGCCCCCCGGTTGGATCGGGAACGGATCGTCCCGCAGCCGGGCGCAGCCCGAGCCTCTTCCCATGAACATCGCACGACTCGTCGACTGGATGCGGCGGCGCGCGGAGAACGTCGTCGCGGCGCTGCTCGCGATCATGTTCGTCGCGTTCATCGTCCAGATCGTCTTCCGCTACTTCCTCAACTTCCCGATCGGCTGGTCCTCCGAGCTCTCGGTCGTCGCCTGGCTCTACATGACGCTGCTCGGCTCCGCGTTCTGGCTGAAGGAGAGCGAGGAGGTCCGCTTCGACCTGATCTCGGGCCGGCTGGGGCCGGTCGGGCGCCGGGTCGTCGGGTTCGCGGTCGCGCTCTGCGCCGTCGTCCTGTTCGGGATGGCGCTGCCGGCGACCGTCAAGTACGTGACGTTCATGAAGGTCGAGAGCACCTCGTACCTGAAGATCCGCCTCGACCTCCTCTACTCGGTCTACGTCGTCTTCGCGGTCGCGATCATCGTGCGCTATGCGTGGGCGCTCGTCGCGGCCCTCCGCGGCCGCGCGCCCGAGCAGGCCGACATCACCCAGTCGACCTCCGGCCTGTGAACCTCGCCAGCCCGTTCGCGCTCTCGCTCTTCGCGATCGTCGGCCTGAGCCTCGTCGGCCTGCCGGTCGCCTACGCGATGATCGGCGGCTCGATCCTCTGGCTGTTCCTCGCGGGCCAGGACCTGGGCACGGCGGCCGAGCAGCTGCTGAACGGCATGATGGCGAGCCAGCTGCTCCTCGCGATCCCGCTGTTCATCCTCGCCGCCGAGTTCATGAACGCGGGCGCGATCATGGACCGGCTGCTGCGCTTCTGCAACGCGATCGTGGGCCGCTACCGCGGCGGCCTCGCGCAGGTGAACGTGCTGCAGAGCATCGTGTTCGCGAGCATGTCCGGCTCGGCGCTCGCGGACGCCGCCGGCTCGGGCAAGCTGATGCAGACGCTGATGACGCGCGACGGCAAGTACACGCCGGCCTACGCGGCGGCGCTCACCTGCGTGTCGTCGGTGCTGGGCCCGGTCATCCCTCCGTCGATCCCGCTCGTGCTCTACGCGCTGGTGTCCGACACCTCGATCGGCTACCTGTTCCTCGCCGGCGTGGTGCCCGGGGTCCTGCTCGGCGTCGTCCAGATGGCGCTCATCGCGTACACGGCGAAGAAGCGCCACTTCCCGGTCGAGGAGAAGGTGCCGCTGCGCGAGCTGCCGGGGGTCGCGTGGCGCGCGATGCCCGCGCTCCTGATGCCGGTCATCCTGCTGGGCTGTCTCTACAGCGGCATCACGACGCCGACGGAGGCCGCGGCCGTGGCGGCGCTCTACGCGCTGCTCGTCTCGGCCTTCCTCTACCGCAGCGTGGGATGGAAGGACGTCTACCGGTCGCTCACGACGAGCGCGCGCGTGACGACCTCGATCGGCATGCTGATCGCCGGGGCGCTCGTGTTCAACTTCGTGATCACGTCGGAGAACATCCCGAAGACGCTCTCCGCGTTCATGAGGGCGCACGAGATGTCGCCGATCGCGTTCCTGCTGTTCGTCAACGCGCTCCTGCTCGTGCTCGGCTGCTTCCTCGAGGGCACGACGATCATCCTCGTCATCCTGCCGGTGCTGCTGCCGACCGCGACCGCGATCGGCGTCGACCCGGTCCACTTCGGGGTGATGGCGGTCGTCAACATCATGCTGGGGCTGGTCACCCCGCCCTACGGCCTGCTGCTGTTCATGATGAACAAGATCGCCGACGTCCCGCTGCGCGACATCGTCCGCGAGGTGATGCCGTTCCTCTACGTGATGATCGCGGCGCTCGCGCTGATCGCGTTCGTGCCCGACCTCACGCTCTGGCTGCCGCGGCTGTTCGGCTACAAGGGCTGACGCGAGGACCCGGACCGCGGCCGGCCATCTGCTACGCTTCCCCGGACAAGGGGGCGCGGCGTCCGGCGACCGCCCCGCGCACGAAGCCGCCGCGCCCGCGACACGCAAGGACCGCCATGACGACTCCCGCCAAGCCCCTCGACCTCCGCGGCCGCCCGCTCGGCGGCGACCGGCCGCTCGTCTGCTCGCCGCTCGTCGGCCGCACCCGCGAGCGCCTGCTCGCCGAGACCGCCAGCGTCCACGCGAAGCGCCCGGACGTGATCGAGTGGCGCGTCGACTACTTCGACGCGATCGCGGACGCCTCCGCGGTGATCGAGACCGGCCGCGCGATGCGCGCCATCGTCGGCGACACGCCGATCGTCTTCACGCGCCGCTCGGTGCGCGAGGGCGGCGAGGCGATCCCGATCGGCGACGCCGAGGTCGTGAAGCTCTACGCCGCCGTCGCGGCGAGCGGGCTCGTCGACCTGATCGACTTCGAGATGGGCAACGACCCCGACCAGGTCCGCGAGGTGCGTGCGTCGACGCGCGCGGCGGGCACGCGCCTCATCCTCTCGTACCACAACTTCGGCTACACGCCCGGCGTCGAGTTCCTCGTGCAGCGCTTCCTCGAGGCCGAGCGTCTGGGCGCGGACGTCGCGAAGGTGGCGGTGATGCCGCGCGACCGCGCCGACGTGCTCGCGCTGCTCTCCGCCACCGCGCAGGCGGACGCGAAGTCGCGCATCCCGCTCATCAGCATGTCCATGGGGCCGCTCGGCGCGGTCACGCGCATGGTCGGCGGCGTGTTCGGGTCGTCGCTCTCGTTCGCGATCGGCGAGGGCGCCTCGGCGCCGGGCCAGATCCCGATCGCCGACCTCCTCGCCGTCTACGAGGTGATCGGCCGCTCGCGCGGCGGGAAGTGAGCGCGCCGGCCGGCCGGGCGGGACCGTGACCGCCGATCCCCGGTCCGATAGAATGGCCTCGACGTCCCGCGCCGCGACAAGACGACGATGAACGCCCTGGACCGCGAAACCTCGCCGGAAACCGCGAACCCGCTCGGATTCGACGGCATCGAGTTCATCGAGTTCGCCACGTCGCGCCCGCAGGCGCTGGGCGGGCTGCTCGAGACGATGGGCTTCCGCCCCATCGCGCGGCACCGCTCGCGCGAGGTCGAGCTCTACCGGCAGGGCACGATGAACGTCGTCGTCAACGCGCAGCCCGCCGACGTGCCCCGCATCACGCAGCCCACCGAGCGGCCGGTGCTCTCGGCGTTCGCGGTCCGCGTGCGCGACGCACAGGCCGCGTTCCGCCGCGCGCTCGACCTGGGCGCGTGGGAGATCCCGGTGCGCGCGCTGCCGATGGAGCTCAACATCCCGGCGATCCACGGCGTCGGCGAGAGCCTGATCTACTTCGTCGACCGCTACGACGAGTTCTCGATCTACGACATCGACTTCCGCCGGATCCCGACGGTCGACCCGCGCCCGCCGGCGATCGCCGGCATGCACTTCTTCGGCCTCGTCCAGTACGTGTCGCCGGACCGCACCGCCGACTGGACCGAGTTCTACCGGAGGATCTTCGGATTCGCGCCGGTGCCCGACAGCGTGCGCTTCGGCATCATGCCCAAGGGCCACCTGCTGCGGAGCCCCTGCAGGAACTTCTTCCTGCAGCTGATCGAGCCCGAGTACACCGCGCGCTACGCGCCGATGGACGAGCACCTGCAGCGGATCGGCTTCGGCACGCCCGACGTGCTCGCCGCGGTCGCGGCGCTCGAGAAGCGCGGCGTCGAGTTCCTGTCGACCGAGCGCGTCCACACCAACGAGCGCGGAGCGCTGACCCGCCCGCAGCTCGGCGGCGTGATGTTCGAGCTGGTGAAGAGCGAGCCCGAGCCGGCGCGCGCGAGCGCATGATCTTCCACGACTTCGGCATGGACACCGCGTCGCTCGCGGGGTCCCTCGAGACGAAGCTCGCGGCGATCCGCGGCGCGGGGTTCGCGCAGACGACGATCTCGGCGGCCGACGTCGTCGGCCACCCGGGCGGCGTCGACGCGGGCGTGCGCGCCGTGCGGGCCAGCGGCCTCGCGGTGACCGGGCTCGAGGTGCTCCGCGACTTCGAGGGCGTGTCGGGGCCGCTGCACGCGTACAAGGTCGACGTCGCGAAGTCGATGCTCGAGGTCTGCGGCGCGCTCGGCGGCCGGCTGCTGCTCGTCGAGGCGTCCACGTCGGCGCACGCCGACCGGCGCCCCGAGACGATCGCGCGCGACCTGGCGAAGCTCGCCGTGCTCGCGATCCCGCTCGGCATCCGGATCGCCTACAAGGGCCTGCCGTGGGGCGGCGCCGTGCGCGACTTCCCGGCCGCCGCCGAAATCGTGCTCGGCGCGCGCTGCCCGAACCTCGGCGTCGCGATCGACGCGTTCGACGTGCTCGCCGCGTCGGTGCCGGAGGACGAGCTCGACGCGGTCGATCCCGGGCAGGTGTTCGTCGTGCAGCTGTCGGACTACCTGTGGCAGGACCTCTCGACGCCCGACGAGCAGGCGCGCACCGCCGGCCACTTCCGCGTGTTCCCCGGCGAGGGCGCGCACAGCGACGCCCTCGCGCGATTCGTCGCGCGGCTCGACGCGATCGGCTACTACGGCAACTACACGTTCGACGTCTACAACGACGACTTCCTGCAGATGCCGCCGGAGACGGTCGCGGCGCGCGCGCGGCGCGCCGCCGTCTGGCTCGCCGAGACCGTGCTGCGGCGCGCGCTGCCGGTCCCCGACATGGAGCGGCTGCGCGCGACGGACGCCTGAGCGGCGCACGGCCGCCCGCGCCCGCGTGGCGCGGGCGTTCCACGGAGCTTCGATGAGCACGATGACCTACCGGCGCCTCGGGCGCTGCGGCCTCCAGGTGTCGACGCTGTGCCTGGGCACGATGACCTTCGGCGATCGCACCGGCGAGGCGGAGGCGCGCGAGATCGTCGCGCGCGCGCGCGGCGCCGGCGTCAACTTCGTCGACACCGCCGACGTCTACAAGTACGGGGAGTCCGAGCGCATCACGGGCCAGGCGATCCGCGGCGAGCGCGACCACTGGGTGCTCGCCACCAAGGTCGGCAACCGGATGGCCGAAGGCGAGCGCAACAACGGCGGCCTCTCGCGCTCGTGGGTGCTGCGCGCCTGCGACGCGAGCCTCGGGCGCCTGGGGACCGACCGCATCGACGTCTACTACCTGCACCGCGACGACCCGCGCACGCCGATCGACGAGACGGTCGGCGCGATCGGCGACCTGATCCGCGCGGGCAAGGTCCGCTACTTCGGCGTCTCGAACTACCGCGGCTGGCGCATCGCCGAGGTGATGCGCGCCTGCGAACGCGAGGGCGTGCCGCAGCCGGTCGTCTGCCAGCCCTACTACAACCTGCTGAACCGGATGCCCGAGGTCGAGATCCTGCCGGCCTGCGACCACTACGGGATCGGCGTCGCGCCCTACTCGCCGGTCGCGCGCGGCGTGCTGACCGGCAAGTACGCGCCCGGCGGCGCGGCACCCGCCGATTCGCGCGCCGCGCTCAAGGACGCGCGGATCCTGGAGACCGAGTTCCGCGAGGAGTCGTTCGCGATCGCGCAGACGCTGAAGGCGCACGCGGAGAAGACCGGGCGCACGGCGACGCAGTTCGCGCTCGCGTGGCTATGGGCGAACCCGATCGTGACGAGCGTCATCGCGGGCCCGCGCACGCTCGCGCAGTGGAACGACTACGCGGCCGCGCTCGGCACGCCGTGGACCGACGAGGACGAAGCGCTCGTCGACGCGCTCGTGAAGCCCGGGCACCCGTCGACGCCGGGCTACAACGATCCTCAGTACCCGTTCTACGGGCGCAAGCGCCTCGCTCGCCGGTGACGCCTCGCCGTCCGGCCCGCCCGGCGCCCGTGGTCCGCCTGCGGACGTAAGGGATCTCCCCTAGCCCGGGCGCCGGGAATCCGGGCATGTCCGACAGACCCGCGCGCCCCCGCGCGCCATAGTGTCGTCCGACGCGGGGCCCCCGATCCCGCGCGAGGGAGAGCCATGCGCGACGACCGCGAGACGTTCCGCTACACGTTCGGCATCGAGGAGGAGTTCTTCCTCGCGCACCCTCGCTCGCGCTCGCTCGCGGGCTCCGTGCCGCGCTCGTTCCTGCGTGCCTGCCGCCGGCGGCTGGGCGAGGCGGTCGCACCCGAGCTGCTGCACTCGCAGGTCGAGCTCGTCTCGCCGGTGTTCGACCGCTGCGACCACGCCCACGACGAGATGATGCGGATGCGCCGCGCGATCGGAGAGGTCGCGATCGACAAGGACCTGCGCGTCGTCGCGGCCGGCACGCATCCGATCGCCGCCTGGGGCGAGCAGGTCGAGACGCCGAAGCGCCGCTACCGCGGGCTCATGGAGGACTTCCAGATCGTCGCCCGCCGCAACGTGCTGTGCGGGCTGCACGTGCACGTGGCCGTGCCCGGGGGCATCGACCGCGTCGCGCTGATGAACCGCGTGATGCCGTGGCTGCCCGCGTTCCTCGCGCTCTCGACCTCGTCGCCGTTCTGGAACCGCGCGGCGACCGGCCTGCTTTCGTACCGGCAGGCGGCCTACGACGAGTGGCCGCGCACCGGCATCCCCGACCACTTCGAGAGCGAGGCCGAGTACCTGCGCTTCGTCGAGCTGCTCGCCGCCGGCGGCGCCGCCGGCGACGCGTCGTACCTGTGGTGGGCGATCCGGCCGGCGACGCGCTACCCGACGCTCGAGCTCCGCATCTGCGACGCGTGCACGCGGCTCGCCGATTCCCTCGCCATCGCGGCGCTCTACCGCTGCCTCGTCCGGCTGTGTGCGCGGCGCCCCGAGCTCTCGCCGGCGTGGACGCCGTTCACGCGCCGTCTGATCGACGAGAACCGCTGGCGCGCGAAGCGCTTCGGGCTCGACGCGGAGTTCCTGTCCCAGGACGGGACTCCGCCGGTCGACGCCCGCGAGACGATCCGCCGCCTGCTCGACCTCGTCGCGGAGGACGCGCAGGCGCTCGGCTGCGAGCGTCCGCTCGCGCGCGTGCGCGAGATCCTCGCCGAAGGGACGAGCGCGCACGTGCAGCTCGCCCTCTACCACGGGCGCCGCGCGAAGGGCGACACGCCGTTCGCCGCCCTGCAGTTCGTGGTGGACTGGCTCGCGGCCGCGACGGTGACCGACGCGATCACCGGCGCGCGCCCGGCCGTGACCGCGCCCGCGCGGGCCGGCGCCCAGCCGGTCGGCTGAGCCGCGCAGCCCCTACGATCGCTCGCGCGCCGCGAGCCGGTAGCCCGGCAGCGGCGCGACGACCTTCGCGACGGTCGGCGAGGCGAGCAGGCGCCGGAAGGCGCGCACGCGCGGATCCGCGAGCTCGCGACGGCGGCACGCGAACGCGTAGCGCTCGCGCAGGAGCGGCACGAACGCGAGCCCGAGCTGCGCGGCGGCGGCCTGCAGGCCGAATCCCGCCTCCGCCTCGCCGGCCGCGACCGTCGCCGCGACCGCCGCGTGCGTGAACTCCTCGCGCGTCCAGCCCGCGATGCCGGCCGGGTCGACCCCTTCGCGCGCGAGGAGCCCTTCGAGCGCGATGCGCGTCCCGGAGCCGGGCTGGCGGTTGACGAAGCGCAGCCGCTTCGCGACGAGGTCGGCGAGCGAGCGCACGCCCGCCGGGTTGCCGCGCGGCAGGATCAGCCCCTGCGTGCGCTCTACGAACGGCAGGACGGCGTCGCGCGACGGGTCGAGGGCGGCGAGCAGCGGGCCCGCGGGGACACCGGGGTCAGACCCTCCGAAACGAGGGCCTGACCCCGGCGTCCCCATGGCGACGTGGAACCCGGCCAGGTCCGCGCGCCCCGCGAGGAAGAGGTCGATCGCCTCGGCGCTCCCGTGGAACGCGATCGCGATGCCGAGGCGGCGCATCCACGCGTCCCGCAGCTCCGCGAGCACGAGGTCGTGGCTCGCGGCAATCCGCAGCCCCGGGCGCTCCTTCGGCGCGCGCTCGTGGCCCAGGCGCACGTCGACCGCGTCCCGGCGCGCGTCGAGGAGACGCTCGGCCTCGGCCTTCGCCCGCAGGACGCGCTCGCCCAGCGCCGCCGGCCGCGCCCCGACGCCGCGCTCGAGCAGGAGCAGCCGGTGCCCCAGCGCGCGCTCCGCCGCGGCGACGAGCGCCCACGCCGTGCGGTAGGGCAGGCCGGCCGCCCGCGCGGCGGCCGCGAGCGAGCCGTGCCGGGCCGCCAGCGCGACGAGCTCGACGACGCGGGTGTCGAGCTCGTGGCCCGTCCGGCCCGCGAGCCGCCAGCCGATGGTCGCGCGCAGCGTCCGCATATAGGCAGATTCTTGCATATCAGGCGGGAGCCCGCCCGCTTGCCTACACTCGCCGCTCCGGCGCGCGGCACGGGCACGAGACCCTGCGCGCGGCGCGGACATCGCGCCCCCGGCTCTCCCGGCCCGAAGCGGCCCTCTCGACGCGACCCTTGAACACGATCTCCCTCGCCTTCTCCGAGGCCGTCGCGATGGTGCTCCGTCTCGACCCGAAGCTCGGGGAGATCGTGCTGCTCTCGCTGCAGGTGAGCGTCTCGTCGGTCGCGGTCGCGAGCCTTTTCGCGCTCCCGTTCGGCGCGACGGTCGCGGTCGCCGAGTTCCCCGGCAAGCGCGGCGTCGTGACGACGCTGAACGCGCTGCTCGGCCTCCCGGCGGTCGTCGTCGGGCTCGCCGTCTACCTGCTGCTGTCGCGCTCGGGCCCGCTCGGCGCGCTCGGCATCCTGTTCACGCCCTCGGCGATGGTGGTCGCGCAGGCGGTGCTCGTGTTCCCGCTGCTCGCCGCGCTCACGCGCCAGGTCGTCGCCGACGCGTGGGGCGAGTCGCGCGAGCAGCTCCTGTCGCTGGGCGCCGGCGTCTGGTCGTCGGGCCTCGCGCTCCTCGTCGACGTGCGCTACACGCTGTTCACGATCGTGCTCGCGGGCTTCGGCCGCGCGATCAGCGAGGTCGGCGCCGTGATGATCGTCGGCGGCAACATCGACGGCGTCACGCGCGTGATGACGACCGCGATCGCGCTCGAGACCTCGAAGGGCGACCTGCCGCTCGCGGTGGGCCTCGGCATCGTGCTGCTGGCGATCGTCTTCGCGCTCAACATCCTCGCGACCGCGATCAAGGACGCGGCGCAACGGCGCCATGGCTAGCCTCGCGCCGGCGCCGATCCTGCCGCTCCTGCTCGACGAGGTGTCGTTCGCCGCCCGCGGGCGCACGATCCTCGACCGCGTGAGCCTCAAGCTCGAGCCGGGCGTCCGGACCGTCGTGCTCGGCCCCAACGGCGCGGGGAAGAGCGTGCTCATGCGCGTGATGCACGGGCTCCTCGCGCCGACCTCCGGCCACGTCCGCTGGTCGGCGCGGGAAACGCCCGGCGCGCCGCGCCGGCAGGCGATGGTGTTCCAGCGGCCCGTGATGTTCCGCCGCAGCGCCGCCGGCAACCTGCGCTTCGCGCTCGCGCTCGCGGGCGTCCCCCGCGCCGAGCGCCGCGAGCGCGCGCGCGCGGCGCTCGACCGCGTCGGGCTCGCCTCGGTCGCGCACCAGCCGGCCCGCGTGCTGTCCGGCGGCGAGCAGCAGCGGCTCGCGCTCGCGCGCGCGTGGATGCTCGCACCCGAGGTGCTGTTCCTCGACGAGCCGACCGCCAACCTCGACCCCGGCTCGACGCGCGCGATCGAGGCGATCGTGCAGGCGATCCACGACGCCGGCACCAAGATCGTGATGGTCACGCACAACCTCGGGCAGGCGCGACGCCTGGCCGACGAGATCCTCTTTCTCCACGGCGGACGTCTCTGCGAACGCAGTGCGGCCGCCGATTTCTTCCACCGCCCCGCGACGGCCGAGGCCGCCGCCTACCTCGAAGGAGAGCTGCCATGGAGACTCACCGCCGCCGCCTGATCGGAACGCTGTTCGCCGCCGCGCTAGCGGCGCTCGTCGCGCTGCCGGCCGCCGCGCAGCCGAAGTCGATCGTCGTCGCGTCGACGACGTCCACCGAGCAGTCCGGTCTCTTCGGCCACATCCTGCCGATGTTCACGCAGAAGACCGGCATCCAGGTGAAGGTCGTCGCGCTCGGCACCGGCCAGGCGCTCGACGTCGGCCGCCGCGGCGACGCCGACGTCGTGTTCGTGCACGACCGGCCGGCCGAGGACAAGTTCGTCGCCGAAGGCTGGGGGATCGGCCGGCGCGACGTCATGTACAACGACTTCGTGCTGATCGGCCCGAAGGCCGATCCGGCGAAGGTCGCCGGCACGAAGGACATCGCCGCGGCGCTGAAGCGGATCGCGGACGCGAAGGCGCCGTTCGTGTCGCGCGGCGACCGGAGCGGCACGCACATGGCGGAGCTCCGCTACTTCAAGCTCGCGGACGTCGATCCGGCAAAGGGCAAGGGATCGTGGTACCGCGAGACGGGCTCCGGCATGGGGCCGGCGCTCAACACCGCGTCGTCGATGAACGCCTACCTCCTTTCCGACCGCGGCACGTGGCTCTCGTTCAAGAACCGCGGCGACCTCGTGATCGTGGTCGAGGGCGACAAGCGGATGTTCAACCCGTACGGCGTGATGATGGTGAACCCGGCGCGCCACCCGCACGTCAAGGTCCCGGAGGCGCAGGCGTTCATCGAGTGGCTCGTCTCGAAGGAGGGCCAGGCCGCGATCGCGAGCTACAAGGTCGGCGGCGAGCAGCTGTTCTTCCCCGACGCGAAGTGACGATGCGTGCGCGCCTCGTCGTCGCCGCCGCCGCCCTCGCGATGAGCGCCGCCGCGGCCGCGCAGGAGCCGGTGCGCCTCTACGCGGCCGGCAGCCTGCGCGGCGTGATGGGCGATCTCGCCGC
Source organism: Burkholderiales bacterium (assembly GCA_046347845.1). Taxonomy (GTDB): domain Bacteria; phylum Pseudomonadota; class Gammaproteobacteria; order Burkholderiales; family Casimicrobiaceae; genus VBCG01. The sequence continues at coordinate 314,512 of JAXMFH010000003.1, forward strand.
CGCCTGGGCGGCCGCGGGCGGCGGCCCGGTCGCGCCGACGTTCGGCGCCTCGGGCCTGCTGCGCGACCGCATCGCGAAGGGCGAGCCCGCGGACGTGTTCGCATCCGCGAACATGGAGCATCCGCAGTCGCTCGCCGCCGCGGGCCGCGCGGGGCCGGTCTCGCTGTTCGCGCGGAACCAGCTGTGCGCGCTGTCGACGCCGGCCGCGCGCGTCGCGACCGACACGCTGCTCGACCGGATGCTCGATCCGCAGGTGAAGCTAGGCACCTCGACGCCGAAGGCCGACCCGTCGGGCGACTACGCGTTCGAGCTGTTCGCGAAGGCGGGCACGCTCCGGCCGGGCGCCGAGCAGGCGCTCGCGGCGAAGGCGCTCAAGCTCACCGGTGGCCCGGACTCGCCGCCCCCGCCGCCCGACCGCTCCGTCTACGGGATGCTGGTGGCCGGCGGCCAGGCGGACGTCTTCCTCACCTACTGCACGAACGCGATCGTCGCGCAGCGCGAGCATCCGTCGCTCGTCGTCACCGCGGTTCCGCCGGCGCTGGCGGTGGGGGCCGACTACGGGATCACGGTCATTTCGGTCGCGCCCGACGCCGCGCGCAGGTTCGCCGCCTTCGTCCTGTCGCCGGAGGGGCGGCGTATCATCGAGCGGCACGGCTTCGCATTGCCGTGACGATCCTCCAGGAGAACGCGATGAAGCTATCCGCCCGCAACGTGCTCGCAGGCAAGGTGATCGAAGTGAAGCGCGGCGCGACCACGGCGCACGTCCGCATCCAGATCCACGGCGGTGCCGTCGTCACGGCCGCGATCACGAACGAGGCGGTCGACGACCTCGAGCTCGCGGTCGGCGACACCGCCAGCGCGATCGTCAAGGCCTCCGACGTGATGGTCGGGAAGGCCTGAGCTCCGCGGGCATGAACCGCCGGCGCTGGCTGCGCGACGCCGGCGCGCTGGCGCTCGCGGCGGCGTGGCCGCCGGCCGCCCGCGCCCAACCCGCGCGCGAGATCGTCGACGACGCGGGCCGGAAGGTCCGCGTCCCCGCCCGCGCGACGCGCCTCTTCGCGGCCGGTCCGCCGGCCTCGATCCTCGTCTTCGCGGCCGCACCCGACACGCTGCTCGGCTGGACGACGCCGTTCCGCCCCGCGGAGCGGCCATTCGTCCCGGGCAGGTACGCGGACCTCCCGGTCACGGGGCGCCTCACCGGGCGCGGCGGCAGCGCGAACCTCGAGGCGGTCGTCGCGTCGCGCCCGGACCTGATCGTCGACTACGGCGCGGTGAACGACACGTTCGCGTCGCTCGCCGACCGCGTCCAGAAGCAGACCGGCATCCCGTACCTGCTGCTCGACGGCGCGTTCGACCGGATTCCCGGCGCGGTCCGCACGATCGGATCGCTCACGGGCGAGGAAGCGCGCGCCGAATCGCTCGCGCGCTACGCGAAGGACACGGTCGACGACGTCGCGAGGCGCGTCGCGTCGGTGCCGCCGACGAAGCGCCCGCGGCTCTACTACGGCCGGGGCCCGCGCGGCCTCGACACCGGTCTCGCGGGCTCGATCAACATGGAGGTGATCGACCGGCTCGGCGCCACCAACGTCGCGGCGGCGATGGGCCGCGGCGGGCTCGTCGCGGTCTCGCTCGAGCAGGTGCTCGCGTGGGATCCCGAGGTGATCGTGACGACCGACCCGAACTGGTTCGCGTCGGTGCGCCGCGACCCGCTGTGGCGCCCGATCGCGGCCGTGCGCACCGGGCGCATCCACCTCGCGCCCGCCGAGCCGTTCGGCTGGATCGACTTCCCGCCGTCGATCAACCGGCTCGTCGGCATGCGCTGGCTCGGCCGCATCCTTTATCCTGACGCCTTCCCCGAGGACCTCCGCCCCGTCGTGCGCGACTTCTACCTCCGGCTCTACCACCGGACGCCGAGCGAACCGGAGCTCGACGCGCTGATCGCGACCGCGGAGCGCGCGCCGCCCGCATGACCGCGCGCACTGCGTGGGTCGCGGCGGGGGCGCTCGCGGCGCTCGCGATCGCCGTCGTGCTCGCGTTCGCGGTCGGCCGCTACCCGGTCGCGCCGGGCGACCTCGCGGCGATCCTCGCCTCGAAGCTCACGGGCGGCGAGTCGGGCGTCGCGCCGACGGTCGAGGCGATCGTCTGGAGCGTGCGCGGGCCGCGCATCGGAGCGGCGCTCGCGGTGGGCGCCGCGCTCGCGTCGGCGGGCGCCGCCTACCAGAGCCTGTTCCGCAATCCGCTCGTGTCGCCCGACATCCTCGGCGTGTCGGGCGGCGCGGCGGTCGGCGCCGTGCTCGGCATCTTCCTCGCGTTGCCGGTGCTCGCGATCCAGGGATTCGCGTTCGCGTTCGGCCTTATCGCCGTCGCGCTCGTCTACCTGATCGCGACGGCGGTGCGCGGCCACGACCCGCTGCTCGTGCTCGTGCTCGCCGGGGTGCTCGTCGGCGCGCTGCTCGGCGCGTGCGTCGCGCTGCTCAAGGTGCTCGCCGACCCGTACAACCAGCTGCCGGCGATCACGTTCTGGCTGCTCGGGAGCCTCGCGGGCGCCACACCGGCCGACCTCGCGTCCGCGCTGCCGGCGATCGCGATCGGGCTCGTCCCGCTCTGGCTGCTGCGCTGGCGCGTCAACCTCCTCTCGCTCGGCGACGAGGAAGCGCGGGCGATGGGCGTCGAGACGACGCGCGTGCGGCTCGCGGTGATCGGGTCGGCGACGCTGATGACGGCCGCGGCCGTCTCGATCTCGGGCATCATCGGCTGGATCGGTCTCGTGATCCCGCACTTCGCGCGGCTCGCGGTCGGCCCGGACTTCTCGCGCCTCCTGCCGGTGTCGGCGATCCTCGGCGCGGCGTTCCTGCTCGCGGTCGACACGCTCGCGCGCACGACGGCGCGCATCGAGATCCCGCTGGGCGTGCTCACCGCGTTCGTCGGCACGCCGCTGTTCCTGTGGCAGCTCGTGCGCGCGCGGAGGAGCTGGCAGTGACCGCGCGCCGCGCGAGCCCGGATCCGCTGGTGCGTCGTTCGGCGGGCGAGGGCCGATCCTCCCCGACCGGCCGCCGCACCGCCGAAACGAGGGTCGGACCCGCATTCCCCTCGGCTCGAGCTTCAGCCCGGCGCTCTTTCGCTCCGCTGCGCCGGCACCTTTCCGTTCCGCAGGGCCGCCGATGACGCGCCTCGAAGGCCTCGCCCTCGACTTCGGCTACCCGGACCACCCGGTGGGCCGCGGCGTGACGATCGCGCTCTCCGCAGGCGAGATCGTGTGCCTGCTCGGCCCCAACGGCGGCGGCAAGTCGACGCTGTTCCGGACGCTGCTCGGCCTCCTCCCCGCGCAGGGCGGCGAGGTGCGCCTCGGCGGCGACCCGATCGCCTCGCTCGCGCGGAGCGAGATCGCGAAGCGCGTCTCGTACGTGCCGCAGGCGCACGCGGGCTACTTTCCGTTCACGGTGCGCGACGTCGTTCTGATGGGACGCACCGCACACCTGTCGGCGTTCGCCTCGCCGTCGAAGCACGACGTGGACGTCGCCGACGAGTGCCTCGCGCGCCTCGGGCTCGCGCCGCTGGCCGACCACGTCTACACGCGAATCTCGGGCGGCGAGCGCCAGCTCGCGCTGATCGCGCGCGCGCTCGCGCAGCAGGCGCCGCTCGTCGTGATGGACGAGCCGACCGCGAGCCTCGACTTCGGCAACCAGGTGCGCGTGCTCGACGAGGTCCGCGCGCTCGCCGCCTCGGGCATCGGCGTGATGATGGCGACGCACGACCCCGACCAGGCCTTCCTGTGCGCGGACCGCGTCGCGCTGCTCGCCGGCGGCCGCCTCGTCGCCGACGCGCCGCCGCGCGACGCGATCACGCCGGCGACGCTGCGGGAGGTCTACGCCGTGGACGCGGCGGTCGTCGACGTCCCGTTGCCCGGAGGCGGCTCGCGCCGCGTGTGCGTGCCGGCGCGGCGCGCCTGACGGCCGGACCGCGATGGCCCGGCGACGCCCGGGAGGCCGGGCCGCGGGGCGCTCCGGCGCATGACACAGGTCAGAGCGGCCCTGCCGCGACCTGCTAAGGTCTCCGCATGGACGCCGGATCGCCGCGCCCTTCCGAGCCGTTCCCCGTCGACTTCGCCCCGCACGCGCACACGGCGGCCGACGTCGCCGCGCGCCTCGACGTCGACCCGTCGGCCGGGCTGTCGGTCGCGGAGGCGGCGCGCCGGCTGGCGATCGCCGGACCGAACGCGCTCGACCCCAGGCCGCCGGTCCCGGGCTGGCGGCGGTTCCTCGCGCAGTTCGAGAGCCCGCTCGTGCTGCTGCTCGTCGCGGCGGGGGCGGTCTCCTTCGTCGTGCACGCCCTCGAAGGCGAAGGGGGTGCGCCCTACGAGGCGCTCACGATCCTGGCGATCGTCGTCGCGAACGCGATGCTCGGCTACGCGCAGGAGGCGCGCGCGGAGGCCGCCGTCGCGGGGCTGAAGCAGCTCACCGCGCCGACCGCGCTCGTCGTGCGCGACGGGGAGCGCGTCGTCCTCGAGGCGGCCGCGCTCGTCCCGGGCGACGTGATCGTGGTCGAGGAGGGCGACGCGGTCCCGGCCGACGCGCGCGTCGTCGAGTCCGTCTCGCTCAAGTCGGCGGAAGCGGCGCTCACCGGCGAGAGCGCGCCCGTCGACAAGGACCCTTCGCCGCTGCCCCCGGACACCGAGCTCGCCGACCGCGCGAACATGCTGCACGCCGGGACGAGCGTGAGCTACGGCCACGGTCTCGCGATCGTCACGGCGACCGGCATGCGCTCGGAGATCGGGCGCATCGCCTCGCTGCTCGCGAGCGCGCCCCAGGAGTCGACGCCGCTGCAGCGGGAGCTCGACCGGACCGGCCGCGTCCTGGGCATCGTCGTCGTCGCGATCGCCGCCGTCGTCGCGCTGACGCTGCTCGCGATGTACCGCGACTTCTCGACGGCGGCGCTGACGACGATCCTGCTCTACACGGTCGCGCTCGCGGTGTCGGCCGTGCCGGAAGGCCTGTCGGCGGTCACGACGATCGTGCTCTCGCTGGGCATGCAGCGGATGGCGAAGCGCAACGTCGTCGTGCGCAAGCTCGCCGCCGTCGAGACGCTGGGCGCGACGAGCGTGATCTGCACCGACAAGACCGGGACGCTCACGAAGAACGAGATGACGGTGCGCGCGGTCGTCACCGCGAGCGGCCGCGTCGACGTGACCGGCGCGGGTTACGCGCCCGAAGGCGAGCTCCGCCACGACGGCGAGAGGGGCCTGGACGGCGCGTTGGCGGAGGAGCTGGAGGCCGCGGTCGCCGCCGGCACGCTCGCCAACAACGCCTCGCTCGTGCGCCGCGAAGGGCGCTGGCGCGTCGTCGGCGACCCGACCGAAGGCGCGCTCAAGGTGCTCGCCGAGAAGGCGGGCCTCGAATCCGACATCGCGCGCCGTTTCCCGCGCCTGGGCGAGATCCCGTTCTCGTCCGACCGCAAGCTCATGAGCACCGCGCACGAGGACCGCGACGCGCCGGGACGCGCGGTGCTGTTCACGAAGGGCGCGCCCGACCTGCTGCTGGCGCGGTGCACCCACGAGCGCGTCGGCGCCGCGGACGTCGAGCTCTCGCCGGCCCGCCGCGCGGCGATCCAGGCCGGCATCGACGCGCTCGCCGGCGAGGCGCTGCGCACGCTGGGCCTCGCGGGACGCGTGACGGACCCCGGCGACGTCGAGAAGCTGCACCCCGGCCACGAGCAGGCGTTCGTCTGGCTGGGCGTGGCCGGGATGATCGACCCGCCGCGAGACGAGGCCCGCGACGCCGTCGCGACCGCGCACGCGGCCGGCGTGCGCGTGCTCATGATCACCGGCGACCACCCGCGCTCCGCGATCGCGATCGCGCGGGAGCTGGGGATCGCGGACGCGGACGACACGGACGCGGTGACCGGCGCGCGAATCGACCTGCTGGACGACGCCGGGCTGCGCGACCTCGCCGCACACCGGCACGTGTTCGCGCGCACGTCGCCCGAGCACAAGCTCCGCCTCGTGCGCGCGCTGAAGGCGGGCGGGGCGATCGTCGCGATGACCGGCGACGGCGTCAACGACGCGCCGGCGCTCCGCGCCGCCGACATCGGCATCGCGATGGGCATCGCCGGCACCGACGTCTCGAAGGACGCGGCCGACATGGTGCTCGCCGACGACAACTTCGCGTCGATCGTCGCGGCGATCGAGGAAGGCCGCTCGATCTACGCGAACATCCGCAAGTTCCTGCGCTACCTCCTGTCGACGAACCTGGGCGAGGTGCTGGTGCTGTTCCTCGGCGTCGTGCTGGCGGGCGCGCTGGGCATCGCGGCCGACCGGGGCGAGACCCTGATCCTGCCGCTCACCGCGACGATGGTCCTGTGGATCAACCTCGTCACCGACTCGTTCCCGGCGCTCGCGGTGGGCGTCGACCCGCTCGACCGCACGCTGATGCGGCGCCCGCCGCGCGTGGCGAGCGAAGGCGTGATCTCGCGCCGCATGTGGATCGGCATCGGCGTCGCGTCCGTCGTGATGGCGGCCGGCACGCTCGCGCTGCTCGACGCCGGCCTGCCCGGCGGGCTCATCGAGGGCAGCGGCGACACCGGCTACGCGCGGACGCTCGCGTTCAACGCGCTCGTGGTCTTCCAGCTCTTCGACGTGCTGTGCATCCGGTCCGACGAGGCGAGCCTCCGCGCGGGGCTCTTCTCGAACGCGTGGCTCTGGGCGTCGATCGCCTTCGCCGTCGCGCTGCAGCTCGCCGTGATCTACGTGCCCGCGCTGCAGCGGGCGTTCGGGACGACGGCGCTCGACGCGGGCGACTGGGCGCTCACGGTGGCCGTCGCCTCCACGATCGTGGTGGCGCGCGAGCTCCTGAAGGCGATGTTCCGCCGGGCGGACCGGCTCGCCGCCGCGACCTGAGGCCGCGCCTACTCGTTCGCGACGCCGTGGGGGACGTGCCCGGCGGGCACGTGGCGCGCCGCCGAGTCGACGTGGCGCGTCTGGTCGTCGAAGTAGAAGTCGGGCTCGAACTCGCGCAGGAACGCGCCCTTGTCGAGGCCGCCCAGGAACAGCGCCTCGTCGACCGAGATGCTCCAGTCCATCAGCGTGCGGATCGCGCGCTCGTGCGCGGGTGCGCTGCGGGCGGTGACGAGCGCCGTGCGCAGTCGCATCGTGACCGCGTCGCTCGCGTCGGCAACCTGCATCCGGTGCAGCGCCTCGAGCAGCGGCTTGAAGGGCCCCGGCGGCAGCGGGCGCGCGGCGTGGTCGGCCTCGTGCGACTGGAACGCCGCCAGACCCTGCGCCTGGTAGACACGCTCCGCCTCGTCGGCGAACAGCACCGCGTCGCCGTCGAACGCGATGCGCACCTCGTCGGGGTGCGCGTCCGCGGCCGCCGACTGCGTGTAGACGCGCGCCGCCGGGTAGCCCGCGTCGAGCGCGGCCTTGACGTCGTCGGCGTTCGCCGACAGGAACAGGTTCGCGTTGAGGGGGCGGAGATAGCCGAACGGCGAGCGGCCGCGCGTGAACACGCCGCGTTCGATCGCGAGCCCCGAACCGCGCACCGACCGGAAGACGCGCAGGCCCGACACCGGGTCGTTGCGCGACAGGATCACGACCTCGACGCGGCGGACGCCGTCGGCGTTGAAGCCCAGGAGCTTGCGGACCAGCGTGTAGGCGACGCCCGGCCTCGCCGGCTGCTGCAGCCGCTCGAGCTGCAGTTTCATGTAGGCGCGGTCGTCCGCGGTCTCGAAGACCCGGTTCTCCTCCTCGAAGTCGAACAGCGCGCGCGAGCTGATCGCGACGACGAGCTGGGCGGCGAGCGCGGCGGACATCGGGGCAAGTATAGGCGCGGCGCCGTCCGGGTGGGCCATAATGGCCGCGGCGCCGATCCCGGGGGCCGATGCCCCCGTCGCCCCCCTCCCCGCGCATGCCCCTCGACCCGGCCGACAGGACCGTCCGCGCAAGCTCCCCGGCGGAACCCGCCGCGCGCGCCGCGCGGGCGACGTTGCCGACCCTGGACCGGGGGCCGGCCATTGCGGTCGGGGTCGCGCTGGTCGCGCTGGTCACCGCGGCGGACCTCGCGACCGGCTTCGAGGTGCGCCTCGCGATGCTCTACCTCGCCCCGGTGACGCTCGTGACCTGGAACGCGGGGCCGCGCTGGGGCGTCGGAATCGCGCTCCTGTCGGCGCTGGCGTGGGCCGCGAGCTTCGGCTCGCTGCACGTCTATTCGCGCGACGTCTACTTCTACTGGGACGGCATCGTCCTCGGCGCGACGCTCGCCGCGTTCTGCCTGCTGCTCGCGCGGCTGCGCGACGCGCTCGAGCATTCCGACGAACGGTTCCTCCGCGTGCTCGACGGCATCGACGCGGCGGTGTTCGTGACCGACGAGGCCGGCAAGGTGCCCTACGCGAACCGGCGGCTCGCCGCGCTGGTCGGAGGCGACGCGGTCCCGCTCGACGTGCCCGCGATCGCGGGCCGGTTCGTTCCGCACGGCGAGCGCGAAACCTCGATGACCCAGCCGTCCTCGTGGGGCGACGGCACCGAGGTGGTGGACGTGCGGGACGGCCGCCGCTACCTGGTCCAGGCGCGCGACATCACCTGGGTGGACCGGGCGCGCGCGCACCTCGTCGTGATGAACGACGTCACGGCGCAGCGCACGGCCGAGGACCTCCAGCGGCAGCACGTCGAGGCGATGCACCGGACCGGGCGCATCGTCGCGCTCACCGAGGCGACGACGACGGTCGCCCACGAGCTCAACCAGCCGCTGGCCGCGATCGTCGGCTACAACGCCGCGTGCCTGCGCCTGCTGGAAGGCGCTCCCGGCGAGCTGGGCGAGATCCGCGAGGCGATGGAGAAGTGCCGCGCCCAGGCCGTGCGCGCCGGCGAGATCCTGAAGCGCCTGCGTGAGCTCACGCAGCGCCGTGCTCCGGCGTTCGAGCCCTGCGACGTCAACGACGTCGTGCGGAAGTCGCTCGCGTGGCTCGAGCGCGACCTCGAGCGCGCCGGCGTGTCGGTCGGCCTCGAGCTCGACCGGCGGATTCCGACGGTCGAGGCCGACCGCGTGCTGATCGAGCAGGTCCTGCTCAACCTGGTGCAGAATGCGGTCGACGCGATGCGCGACTGTCCTTCCTCCCGGCGGCACCTCACCGTCTCGTCGTCGCCCGCCGCCGACGGCACGGTGTGCGTCACCGTCGCCGATCGCGGCCACGGCATCCCGCCCGACGTGTCGGAGCGGCTCTACTCGCCGTTCTTCACGACCAAGCGCGCAGGCCTCGGTCTCGGCCTCTCGATCTGCCGCTCGATCGTCGAGATGCACCGCGGCCGCCTGACGCACCGGAACCGCGAAGGCGGCGGCGCCGAATTCGAGATCCTCCTCCCCCCCTTCGCCCGATGAGCTCGCAAGCCGCCCCCAGGGTCGTGATCGTCGACGACGACGAAGCCGTGCGCGACGCGCTGTCGATGCTGCTGCGCGCCGAGGGCTTCGCCGTCGAGACCGCTCCCTCCGCCGAGGCCTTCCTCGCGCGGAGCGCCCAGCAGCCCGCGTGCCTCGTCCTCGACGTGCGGATGCCCGGCATGAGCGGCCTCGAGCTGCAGGAGAAGCTGGCGGAGCGCACCTTCGACGTGCCGATCGTGTTCCTGACCGGACACGGCGACGTCCCGATGGCGGTGCGCGCGATCAAGCGCGGCGCGTTCGACTTCATCGAGAAGCCGATCGACGACGCGCGCCTCGTCGCCGCGGTGCGCGAGGCGATCGCGTATTCCTCGCGCGCGGCTCCCGCCGCGGGAACGACGCGCGCGCCGCCGGGCCTCGACACGCTCACGCGACGGGAGCGCGAGGTGCTCGACCTCATCCTCGCCGGGCGGCAGACGCGCGCGATCGCCGACGCGCTGTTCGTCACCGTCAAGACCGTCGAGTTCCACCGCGGCCGGATCTACGCGAAGCTCGGCGTCGCCTCGATGGCCGAGCTGTTCAAGCTCTGCTTCGGGCCGCAGCCGGGCGACCGGGTTTCGTAACGCGCTTCGGAAGGGCCGGCGCCGCACCGCGCGCGCCGCGACACCGTCGTCCCGGCGACGAATCGGCAGCGACGCCGCCCGCGGCCACGCGTGCGCCGGGTGCCCGCCTGCCAGTTCTTGGGGAAACCCCAGTAGCCTCGGGCCGCGCCCGGTCGCTAGCATCGGCCGATCCCCCACGCCGCGAACTTTCGACGCCCGCCCGCGGCGGGTCGCGCCACACGGAGGCACCGAGACCCCCACACGATCGCCCGCGACTCGTCCCGAGCCGCCGCTCGCGCGACCGCACCGCCCCGTCGATCGCCGTTTCGCGGGCGGCCCGGGCCGCGCCCGGGCAACGAGCGTTCGCATCACCTGCAGTCCAACGCGTCCCGCAAGAAGGACGCGACCGGATCAGCGCAGTCCTAGAGGAGGAAATCGAGATGGCCACGGTGGCACAGCAGCCGGGATCGACCGGCACGCAAGGGTTCTCCGGCGAAGAGAAGCGCGTCATCTTCGCGTCGTCCCTCGGCACGGTGTTCGAGTGGTACGACTTCTACCTGTACGCGACGCTGGCGCCGTTCTTCGCCGCGCTGTTCTTCCCCAAGGGCAACGACACCGCCGCGCTGCTCTCCGCGTTCGCCACCTACGCGGCCGGCTTCCTCGTCCGTCCGTTCGGCGCGATCCTGTTCGGCCGCATCGGCGACCTGGTCGGGCGCAAGTACACGTTCCTGGTCACGATCCTCGTGATGGGCTTCTCGACGTTCGCGGTCGGGCTGCTCCCGACGTTCGCGTCGATCGGCTGGGCGGCGCCGCTCCTGCTGGTCGCGCTGCGTCTGCTGCAGGGACTCGCGCTCGGCGGCGAGTACGGCGGCGCGGCGACCTACGTCGCCGAGCACGCGAAGCCCGGCTACCGCGGCTACGACACGTCGTGGATCCAGACCACGGCGACGCTGGGGTTCTTCCTGTCGCTGGCGGTCATCGGCATCTGCCGGTTCGGCGGCGTGATGACGCCGGCGCAGTTCGCCGAGTGGGGCTGGCGGATCCCGTTCCTGGTCTCGCTCATCCTGCTGATCTTCTCCGTCTACATCCGGCTCAAGCTCAACGAGTCGCCGGTGTTCCAGCGCATGAAGGCCGAGGGCAAGGGCTCGAAGGCCCCGCTCACCGAGAGCTTCCTGCGCTACCCGAACAACAAGTACGTGCTGCTCGCGCTGCTGGGCGCGACCGCCGGACAGGGCGTCGTCTGGTACACCGGGCAGTTCTACGCGCTGTTCTTCCTCACGATCACGCTCAAGGTCGACGGGATGACCGCCTACACGCTGATCGCGCTGTCGCTGCTGCTCGGCACGCCGTTCTTCGTGTTCTTCGGCTGGATCTCGGACAAGATCGGCCGGCTCAAGATCATCCTCGCCGGCTGCCTGATCGCGGCGGTCACGTACTTCCCGCTGTTCGGCGCCCTCACGCATTACGTGAACCCCGCGCTCGAAGCGTTCCAGGCGAAGACGCCGATCACGGTCACCGCCGACCCGGCGCAGTGCAACTTCCACATCTTCGTCGGCCCGTGGTCGAAGTTCACCGAGTGCGACAAGACGAAGGACGCGCTCACGAAGTTCGGCCTCTCGTTCACGTCGGCGAACGGCGCGCCCGGCTCGCCGGTCGTCACGAAGATCGGAGACACCGAACTTCAGGGCTTCGACGAAGCGAAGATCAAGGAAGCGCTCGTGTCGAAGGGCTTCCCGCTGACGGCGGACCCGAAGCAGATCAACTGGGGCATGACGCTGCTCATCCTGTTCGTGATGCTGATCTACGTGACGATGGTCTACGGGCCGATCGCGGCGTTCCTCGTCGAGATGTTCCCGACCAAGATCCGCTACACGTCGATGTCGCTGCCCTACCACATCGGCAACGGATGGTTCGGCGGCATGCTGCCGCTGCTCGCGACCGCGCTCGTCGCGGCCTCCGGCGACATCTACTACGGACTCTGGTACCCGATCGTCGTCGCGCTGATGACCTTCGTGATCGGCCTCGTCTTCCTCAGGGACCGCAAGGACATCGACCTGCACGCGGACGAGTCCGCCTATCGCTGACCCTCTCGTGAGCGGTTTCCGGGCGGCGTTCCGTCGCCCGGTTCGCGGCCCCGGCGACCTCCACGCCGGGGCCGCCTTGTCTGGACGGCGGCGCATAATCGTCGACGCCGGCCGCCCGACCACCGCCCCGCCGACGTGCGACTCGCCCTCTACTCGGACATCCACGCCAACCTCGAGGCCCTCGATGCATGCCTTGCCCACGCGCGCGGTCAGCGCGTCGACCGGCACGCGTTCCTCGGCGACTTCGTCGGTTACGGCGCGGACGCGGCCGGCGTCGTCGACCGCGTGCGGGACGAGGTCTCGCGCGGCGCCCTCGCGGTCAGGGGCAACCACGACGACGCGCTCGAGCGCCCGGCCGGCTACTTCAACGACCAGGCGCGCGCCGCGATCGCGTGGGCGCGCGAGTCGCTCGACGCGGGGCAGCGCGCGTTCCTCGCGGGCCTGCCGCTCGTCGTCCGCGAGGGCGCGATGTGCTTCGTGCACGCGTCGGCCGACCGGCCGGAGCGGTGGACCTACGTCGACGGGACGGCGGCCGCCGAGCGATGCGTCGCCGAGGCGCGCGCGGTCTACACGTTCTGCGGGCACGTGCACGACCAGCGCCTCTATTTCGAGAACGCGGGCGGGCGCTTCTGCCCGTTCGTGCCGACGCCGGGCACGCCGATTCCCCTGTCGCCCCGCCGCCGCTGGCTCGCGATCGTCGGCGCCGTCGGCCAGCCGCGCGACCGCCGGACCGCGGCCGGCTACGCGGTCTTCGACGACTCGCGGCAGGAGCTCACGTTCTTCCGCGTGCCCTACGATGCCCGCGCGGCGGCGGACAAGATTCGCCGGGCGGGACTCCCCGGCGCGCTCGCGCACCGCGTCGAGCTCGGCATCTGACGCCCCGCGCCACCGTCCCCGTCGCCGCTCCTCCGGATGAAGATCTCCGCGCAATTCACGTTCTGGGCCTCGCTCCTGTTCGCCGTGGGCTGCATCGCCTACGCGGGCTTCGGCTTCTCCTCGATCGACGCGTCGATGACCGAGGCCGTGCGCGACGCCGCGCGCGGCTACGCGTGGTTCTGGATGTTCCTCGGCGGCGTCGGCGTCGTTGCGGCAGTCGTCTCGGGGCTGATGGTGCGCGGCCGGGTCGGTCCGCTCGACGATTGAGCCGCCGGCGCGCCTCCGTTCTCCGCGTGCGATGCCCGGCCCGATGATCGAGCGCATCCGGCCCGGCGACGAGATCGGCGGCTACCGCGTCGGCTCGCTGCTGCACACCGGCGGCAACGGCTACGTCTACGCGGTGGAGCCGGCGTCGGCAGGCGCCGCGTCGATGCCGCTCGTCATGAAGGTTCCCGGCGTCGGCGCGGGACAACCGTCGATCGGCGTCGTGAGCTTCGAGATCGAGCAGATGATCCTGCCGACGCTCGCCGGTCCCCACGTGCCGCGGTTCGTCGCGACCGGCGACGCGGGCGCGCTGCCCTGGATCGTGATGGAGCGGATCGTCGGCGAACGGCTCGCCGCGATCGTCGAGAAGGCGCCGCTCGACGCCGGCGAGGTCGCGCGGATCGGCGCAGGCCTCGCCGACGCGGTTCACTCGGTGCACCGCCAGGACGTCGCTCACCTCGACCTCAAGCCCGAGAACTTCATCGCGCGAGCGAGCGGCGAGTGGGTGCTGCTCGACTACGGGTTCTCGCGGCACGCGCGCTACCCGGACCTGCTCGCCGAGGAGCGGCACCATGCCGCGGGGTCGGTCGCGTACGTCTCCCCCGAGCAGGTCCGAGGCGACCGCAGCGATCCGCGCAGCGACGTCTTCGCGCTGGGCGCGATCGTCTACCAGCTCGCGACCGGCGAGCTCCCGTTCGGCGAGCCGGCGACGATCGCCGGCCTCTCCGACCGCCTGTGGCGCTCGCCACGGCCGCCGCGCGCGCTGAATCCCGACGTGCCGCCGTGGCTGCAGGAGATCGTCCTGCACGCGCTCGAAGTCGACCCTTCGCGCCGCTACGCCTCCGCGGCGCACGTCGCGTTCGACCTGCGCCATCCCGAGGCCGTCCAGCTGACCGAGCGCGCGCAGCGCGTCGCCGGCGAGGGCTTCCTCTCGCAGCTGCGGTCCTGGTGGCGGTCGAGGCGCGGGCCCGCATATCCGGTCGCGGCGCAGGCGCGCGGGAACGAGGCGCCCGTCGTCCTCGTCGCCGTCGACACCGAGCATCCCGACGACGAGCGGCACCCGGCGCTCCGCGCCGCGACACGCGCGATCGTGTCGGTCAGCGACGACTTCCGGCTGATGTTCGTGTCGGTGATCAGGGCGGCGCCGGTCGGCGAAGGGGACCGCCTCGAGGACACCGAGTCGGGCAAGCAGCTCGAGCACCGGAACCGCCTGCGGCACTGGGTCGAGCCGCTGCAGCTGCCGCCGTCGCGCCAGTCGCTCCACGTCGTCGAGTCGCCCGATCCCGCGGGCACGCTGCTCGAGCTCGCGGAGGCGAACCACGTCGACCTGATCGTCCTGGGAGCGCCCGCGCCCTCGGATCGCGCGCTCGCGTGGTGGCGCTCGGCCGCCTCGACGGTCACCGCCAATGCGCACTGCAGCGTGCACGTCGTGCGGGCGCGCCCGCGGGAGCCGGGCGACCGGGACGAGGCGGGCGTCGCGCCGGGCTGATCGCCCGAGACTCAGCGCATCGCCGTCGCGACCAGCTCGCGCGCGTGCTCGACGAGCGCGCGGGCCGCTTCGCGATCGAGCGACTTCACGAGCGCGTTCGCGTAGTCCGGCAGGAGCGCGGCGAGGTCGGCGGCCGTCGCGCAGCGCTCCAGCTTCAGCGTGAACGCGAACGCGCGGATGCCGCGTGCGTCGACGATCGACTCGTTCATGAACGCCTTCGCGATCCGGAAACGGCCGATCCGATCGCCGACCGAGCCTTCTCCCGGAGGGGGCGCGAACGATTCGCCGCCGACGGGCGCGACGTAGCCGTCCGCCGCGAGCTGCGCAAGCGCGTCGGCCGGCGCGCCGATCCGCGCGATCTGACGTCCGAGCTCGTCGGCGCCCTTGGCGGCGTCGACCAGGAACAGCACGGTCCTGAGCTTGCCGCGCAGGTTCTTGCGACCCTGCGCGATCTCGTCGTGGCCCTTCGGCGTGCGTGCGTACCGGGTCGAATCCATGCGGGCCGATCCCGCCCGTCGTCGTCCGGCCCCGCGCGCGGGGCCGGAAGGGGGTGCGCGGCGTGGTGCAATATGCGTGCCGCGCACCGCGCGCGCAATCGGGGATTACCCCAGCCGACGCGCGCCGCTCACGGCGCCCGCTCGCTCCCGCGCTCGACGTCCGTGAGCGCCGCGCGAATCTCGCCCACCGCCCACTGGAGCGCCTCGCGCGGCACGTTGAGCGGCGGCGCGATCCGGATCACCGTGCCGTGCGTGTCCTTCGACAGGATGCCGCGCGCGAGCAGCCGGTCGACGACCTGCCGCGCCGTCGCCTTCGCCGGATCGACCTCGATGCCGATGAAGAGGCCGCGGCCGCGCACGTCGACGACGAGCGGACTCTCGATCCGGCGCAGCTCGGCGAGCAGCCACTCGCCGAGCTCGCGCGAGCGCGCGACGAGCCGCTCGTCCTCGAGCACGTCGAGCGCGGCGAGCGCCACCGCGGCGCCCAGCGCGTTGCCGCCGAACGTGCTGCCGTGATCGCCCGGGTGGAAGACCTGCATCACGTCGTCGGTCGCGACGAACGCGGAGACCGGCAGCAGTCCGCCGCCCAGCGCCTTGCCGAGGATCACGCCGTCCGGCTTCGCGCCGTCGTGCTGCCAGCCGAACAGGTGGCCGGTGCGGCCCAGGCCCGTCTGCACTTCGTCGCAGATCAGGAGGACGCGGCGGCGGCGGCAGATCTCGGCGCAGCGCGCGAGATACCCGTCCTTCGGCACGACGATGCCGGCCTCGCCCTGGACCGGCTCGACGAGGAACGCGGCGGTGTCGGGTCCGATCGCGGCCTCGAGCGCGGCCGGATCGTCGTACGGGATCGTCGTCAGGCCGGACGGATACGGGCCGAAGCCGTCGCGGTACTGCGGCTCGGTCGACAGTCCGGTGATCGTGATCGAGCGGCCGTGGAAGTTGCCGCGGCACGCGACGATCTCGGCGCGCCCGTCGGGCACGCCCTTGACCTTGTGCGCCCACTTGCGCGACGCCTTGATCGCGGTCTCGACGGCCTCGAGGCCGGTGTTGACCGGCAGCGCGCGGTCGAGCCCGGTCAGTGCGACGAGGCGCTCGAGCAGGATCGGCAGCCGGTCGTTGAAGTAGGCGCGGGACGTGACGGCGAGCCGGTGCGCCTGCTCGGTGAGCGCCGCGACGATGCGCGGGTGGCCGTGGCCGAAGCTCACCGCCGAGTACGCGCTCATCAGGTCGAGGTAGCGGCGACCGTCGACGTCGGTGAGCCACGAGCCCTCGCCCTGGCTGATGACGGCCGGCAACGGGTCGTAGTTGCGCGCGCCGTACGCGCGCTCGCGGCGCACGTAGTCGGCGGCGGACTGGCCCGCGGTCGCGGCAGGCGTGGCGAAAGGGGCTTGACCGGGCTTCTTCCCGGTCCGGGTCAGCGTCGTCATGCGAAGGCTCCTCGTGAGAGAGGCCTTCCGTCGCGACCGGCGGAGCGCGGGTCGCGTCGTCGTGTCGACGGTCGGGACGGTCGGCCGATGCGCGGCGGGTCGCGTCACGCCGGGTGGGCGTGCGGGCGTCCCGCGGCGATTCGCGGGCGGGTCAGCGGGGCCGACTTCGCCAGATCATGGAACCGGATGGTACCGGCGAAGGATGACGGAACCTAGACGCAGTGCACCATCGCGGCGCCCGCTCCCCTCGCACGCGGCGATCAACGGGGATCGAGCGCCTCGAGGTTGCCGCGCGCCTTGCGGTGCTCGGGGTCGATCGCGAGCGCCCGCTCGTAGGCCGCACGCGCGCGCTCCGGGTCGCCGGCGAGCTGCCACGCGTGGCCCAGGTTGTTCCAGGCGCGCGCGTTGGCGGGGTTGGCCCGCACCGTCGCCTCCCACAATCGCACCTCGCTCGCGTAGTCGGCCACGCGCACGAACGTCGCCGCGCCCAGCACGATCGCGGCGAGCGCGAGCGCGGCGTTCGCGGCCGCGCGGGCCGTCCACGAGGCGAGCAGCACGCCGGCGATCAGCGCGGGCCCCACGATCGCGAGGTGGAGCTGCCGGTCGTTCGCGAGCTCGTAGCGCGCGAGCGGCCCGTGCGTCGGCGCGAGCGCGAGCACGAACCACAGGATGCCGAAGCCGAGCCACGGCCGCCTGCGAACCTGGGCGACACCGAGCGCGACGATCGCCGCGAGCGCGCCCGACTTCGCGATCCACGCGGCGTCGATCGCCTCGCGTGCGGCGAGATCGGGGTCGAAGTTGAGGCGGAGCGTGAGGAGCGGGTGAGCGACCAGGTAGGCGACCGCGTCGACCTGCGCGACGAGGTTGTCGAGCGGGGCGCGGATCGACAGGCTCGTCTCGAGCAGCCGCCGGTAGGACGGCACCGCGAGGACCAGCGCGGCGAGCGCGGCGGCGGCGAGCCAGAACGGCAGCGTGCGCTTCAGCGCGTCGCCGAGGCGCCCGCCGCGCGCGACCTCGACCAGGACGATCGCGAACGGCAAGAGCCAGGCGACCTCGCGCGCGGCGAGGGCCGCGGCGAACAGCACCATCGCGGCGGCTCGCCAGGCGTATGGGCTCCCGTCGCGCGCGCGCTCCCACGCGTAGAGCGCGGCGAGCGTGCACAGCGACGAGAGCACCGTCGAGCGGCCGGCGATGTAGACGACCGCCTCGGTCTGCGCCGGGTGCAGCGCGAACACGAGCGCGGCCGCGAGCGCCGCGAATCCCGGCCGCGGCAACGCCGGCGCGAAGGCCGCGAGCCAGCGGCGCACGAGCGCCAGCACGAGGAGCGACGACGCCACGTGCATCGCCGCCCCCGTCACCGCGAACCCGGCCGGCTCCGGCGAGACGAGCCAGTTCGCGACGTAGCTCGCCTTCGTGAGCGGCCGCATCCCCGGCATGGACGCCCACCACGCCGACCACGAGTGGACGTCGCCGTCGATGACGACGACGCGGAAGTCGTCGTACTGCCAGGTCGTCCCGGCGGCGCCCGCGTACGCGGCGATCGTCGCGAGCGCGACCAGCGCCGCGGATCCGCGGGCCGTCACGTCGGTCGCGGCGACGGCGGGCGCACGCCGCGGCGCGCCTTCGCGTCCTCGAACGCGGACTCGATCATCGCGACCGCGTCCCACCAGCGATCGGGCGCGCCGAGCATCACGACGAGCACGCGCGTGCCGGCACGCTCGGCCGCGGCGACGAGGCACCGGCCCGCCGCCTTCGTCCAGCCGGTCTTCACGCCGCGCGCGCCGTCGACGCGCCCGACCAGCACGTTGGTGTTGTCGAACCGGAACAGCTTCCCGTCCGAGGTTCGCGCGGTCCCGGATTCGCGCGAGACGATCGCGGCGATGCGCGGCTGGGCGAGCGCGGCGTCGGCGAGCCGCGCGAGGTCGCGCGCCGACGCGTAGTGATCGGGCGCGTCGAAACCGCACGCATTCGAGAAGTGCGTGTCCGCGAGGCCGAGCGCCGCCGCGCGCTCGTTCATCCGCGCGACGAACGCGGCTTCGCTGCCCGCGACGCGTTCGGCGAGCGCGAGGCAGGCGTCGTTCGCGGAGCGGAGCAGCGCGGCCGCGAGCAGGTGCTCGGCGGGCAGGCGCATGCCGGCGCGCAGGCCGAGCCGCACGCCGTCCGCGGCGGCGGCACGCCGGCTCACGGCGACCTCGGTCGTCGGATCGAGCGCCTCGGCCGCGAGCACCGCGGTCAGCATCTTCGTGAGGCTCGCGGGCTTGAGCCGCGCGGTGTCGTTCGCCGCCCAGCGGACCTCGCCGTCGATGCGGACGAGGTAGGCGGCCGCGGCGCCGGGCCACGGATCGGCCGCGGCCGCGCCGCAGGGCGTCGCGGCGGCGCCGGCCGCGAGCGCCGCCGCGACGAGCAGCGCGCGGCGCATCATCGGCGTCCCGTCAGAACGGCAGCAGCTTGCGCACCGCGTCGACGCCCTGCTTGACCGGGTCGGCCTTCGCCGGCTCCTGCGCGGCCTGCTGGGGCGGCGCCGACCCCTGCGACGCGGCGCCCGGCATGCCGCCGGCGGGGACGCTGCCCTTGATCAGGTACGAGTAGCGGTTGCACAGCGGGATCAGGTTGCGGTCGACGAGGTAGTAGTCGCGGCCCTGGCAGTGAACGGGACCGAGCCGCTTCACGTTCTCGTCGCAGTTGCCGCTGCCGAGGAACGCGTAGTCCTTCGATCCGACCGCCCGGTCGCAGGCGGTCTGCGCGGTGAGCTGGTAGTTGACGTTGCTGGCCTTGAACGCGTCCTGGAGCATCTGCGTGCCGTACTTCTTCTGCGCGTCGCGGAAGCCCGCGGGCTCGCGCATCGTGGTCGCCAGCTGCTGGACCTTGTCGCGGAACTGCTTCTGCTGGCCCGTGCACATCGCGCCCTGGCCGAAGAACAGCTGCGGCTGGAGCCGGTCGAGGCCTTCCGCGCAGTTCTTCGCCACCGCCGCGTCCATGTCGGACTTCGCCTTCGCGACCACCTGCTCGGTCTGGTCGGTACATGCACCGACCTTCCTGCCCGAGAAGACCTGCGTGAACTCCGTGTCGTCGCCCTTGCGCTTCGACTTCATCCGCATCTTCCCGTCGTAGGCGTTCGGCGACGACGTGATCTCGCCGTGCACGATCATCGGTTCCTTCCCTTCGCAATCCATCGTGAAGGTCACCTTGTTGCCGACGGTCTTCGAGTCGACGAGCCGGCAATCGTCCTGCTTCGGGATCGTGTCCTCGGCCTTGCGATCCTTCTTGAGGCAGATCTGGCTGGTCTGCGCGGGCATCGCGATCGGCATGCCCGGCATCTCCATCTTCATCGTGGTGTCCCACAGCTCGTCGGGGCCGGAGCCGGCCTTGAACGTGCGCAACTGCTGCGCCTGCACGGCGCCGGCAAGGGCGAGCGCCGCCGCGGCGGCGGCCAGTGCGCAGGGAAGGCGGAGAGCGGTGCGGGCGAACGGCATCTCGAAGTCCTCGGCGAGGGGCATGGTCGCCCCGAATGCTACCGCACCGGCGCGCGCCGCGCAGCCGCGACGTCGCGGTCCGGAATGCGTTCGATTCTCAGGACGCGGCCGACACGCGAAGCGCTACGGCCCGCCGGCCGTCGCGAATCGCAGGATCGCGGGGATCTGCGCGTCGAAGCCCTGGAACGCGTGGTCGCCCCCGCCCTGCACGTACTGCCACGCGCCGCCGTAGTACGCGACGGCCTCCCGGTAGTCGAGCACCTCGTCGCCGGTCTGCACGAGCAGGAAATAGCGGTTGGGGCGCGTGATGCGCGGGACCGCGAGCGCGCGCAGCTCGTCGAAGTGGTCGTCCGTCACCTCGAACGACTCGCCCGTGTACATGTTCGTCTGCGTTCCGCGGTACGGCTCGAGGTCCTGGTAGGGGCGGATCGCGGGATTGATCAGGACGGCGCGCGCGCCGAGGCGCTCCGCGAGGTGCGTCGCGTAGTAGCCGCCGAGCGAGCTGCCGATGAAGGCCAGCGGGGCACCGGGCCCCCGATCGCGTGCGACGACGTCGAGGACGTACCGGATCGCGGCCGCGGGCCGGTGGCCGAGGTCGGGGACGACGAGCGACGGACGGGTCGCCGCAGGCAGCGCGGCGACCGCGCGCACCATCGCCTGCGCCTTCACCGACTGCGGCGACGAGCGGAAGCCGTGCAGGTAGACGACGAGCGGCGCCATGACCAGGGTCGAATCGAGGGGTCGAATCGAGGCTGACCCTCATTCGCGGGTTCAGGCCGGCGCCCGTCGAGCCGGCGCCGCGCCCTCCTTCGCCTGCAGCGCCGCGAGCAGCATGCCGTGCACGCCGCCGAAGCCGCCGTTGCTCATGACGACCACGTGGTCGCCGGGGCGCGCGTCGCGGACGACGGCGGCCACGAGCGCGTCGAGGTCGTCGTGCACGCCCGCGCGCGATCCCAGCGGAGCGAGCGCGGCCGCCGCGTCCCACCCGAGGTTCGCGGCGTAGCAGTAGGTGCGCTCCGCGCCTTCGAGACTCTCCGCGAGCCGGTCCTTCATCGCGCCGAGCTTCATCGTGTTCGACCGCGGCTCGAGCACCGCGAGGATGCGCGCGGCGCCCACCGCGCGGCGCAGGCCGTCGATCGTGGTCGCGATCGCCGTCGGGTGGTGCGCGAAGTCGTCGTAGACGGTCACGCCGGCGGCGCGGCCGCGGACCTGCATGCGGCGCGCGACGCCGCGGAACTCGGCGAGCGCCGCGAGCGAGTGCGCGACCGGCACGCCCGCGTGGCGAGCCGCCGCGATCGCCGCCAGCGCGTTCAGCCGGTTGTGGACGCCGAGCTGCGGCGCGTCCGCCGGCCAGCGCAGGACGCCCTGCGGCGCCCCGCCCAGCTCGATCGCCCCGTTCACCGCGATCGTCCAGCCGGGACCGGTACCGGCGACCTCGGCGAGCCCGAAGCGCTCCACCTCCGACCAGCAGCCGCGCGCGAGCACGCGGGCGAGCGCGGCGTCGGCGCCGTTCACGACCAGCCGGCCGCTTCGCGGCACCGTCCGCACGAGGTGGTGGAACTGCGTCTCGATCGCCGCGAGGTCGGGGAAGATGTCGGCGTGGTCGTACTCGAGGTTGTTGAGGATCGCGGTCGTCGGCCGGTAGTGCACGAACTTCGAGCGCTTGTCGAAGAACGCCGTGTCGTACTCGTCGGCCTCGACCACGAAGAACGCGCTCGCCGACTGCCGCGCCGAGACGCCGAAGTTCGCCGGCACGCCGCCGATCAGGAAGCCCGGCGCGAGCCCGGCGTGGTCGAGGATCCACGCGAGCATCGACGCGGTCGTCGTCTTGCCGTGCGTGCCGGCGACCGCGAGCACGAAGCGCCCGGCGAGCACGTGCTCGCGCAGCCACTCGGGACCCGAGACGTAGGGCATGCGGCGGTCGAGGATCGCCTCCATCAGCGGATTGCCGCGCGACACGACGTTGCCGATCACGAACACGTCGGCGTCGCGCGCCACGCCGTCGAGCTGCGCGGCGTCGTAGCCGTCGGTCAGCTCGATGCCGAGCGCGGCGAGCTGCGTCGACATCGGCGGATAGACGTTCGCGTCGCACCCGGAGACCGCGTGCCCGGCCGCGCGCGCGATCGCCGCGATGCCGCCCATGAACGTGCCGCAGATGCCGAGGACGTGGAGGCGCATCGCGAGCCTCAGGCGTGCGACGGCGCCGCGGCGACCGCGTAGCGCTTCCAGCCCGCCAGGAACCACAGGTACGCGGCGGCCACCAGCGCGAGCACGATGACGAACGCGGCGCGCAGCCCCTCGGCGGCGGACGCACCGGTGGCGCTCCGGACGACGTCGGCGATCACGCCGATCCCCCACTGCGCGGCGAAGCTGCCCGCGAACATCGTGAGGTTGACCGCCGTGTTCGCGCGGCCGGCGAGGGCGGTAGGAAAGCCCTGGTTCAGCACCGTGAACGCCAGGATGTTGGCGGCCGCGCCGAAGCCGTAGGCGCACCACCAGAACGGGGCGCCGGGCGCCTGCAGGACGATCGCGACGAGCGCGACGACGTGGAGCGTCCAGCCGGTCAGGTACATGTGGCGCGGCCCGAAGCCGCGCGCGGCGAGGCGTGTCGCGAACAACCCGAGGCCGAGGTAGCCCGCGAGCGTCAGCACGCCCATCGCGAGCAGGATGCGCGCCGCCTCGGCCCGGGTCAGTCCCTCGACCTCCATCATCCACGGCACCGACCAGAGCCCCTGGATCGCCATGAACGACCCCATGCCGATCGCGCCGACAGGCACGATCCACCAGAACCGCGGCTCCGAGAACACGCGGCGCACGCCTTCCCACTGCACGGCGAACGACGGCGGGTTCGCGACGCGCGGCAGGTCCGGCACGCGCCAGGCGATCGCGCCGGCGACCGCGAGCGTGATCACGCCGAAGACCACGAACAGCGTGCGCCAGTCGACGACGCGCAGCGCGAGCTCGACCGGCGCCGTCGCGACGAGCGCGCCCGTGCCGCCCGCGACCATGATCCACCCGGAGAGCGAGGCCTGTCGCTGGGGCGGGTACCAGACGGCAATCCCCTTGAGCGGCGCCATCAGGCAGACCGAGACGCCCGCGCCGATCAGCGCTCGCGCGACCGTGAGGCCCGGCAGCCCGTCGGCGGCGGCGAACGCGAAGGTCCCGATCGCCGCGACGACGAGCAGCACCGGCTCGATGCGGCGCGGCCCGTAGCGGTCGAGCAGCATGCCCGCCGGGATCTGCATCGACGCGAACGCGACGAAATAGGTGCTCGTGAGCAGCCCCAGCGCGCCCGCGCTCAGGCCCAGCTCGCGCGTGAGCTCGGACGAGATCACCGCGTTGACGGTGCGGAACAGGTACGACATCAGGTACCCGGCCGCGAACGCCGCGTAGATGCGCGAGAACGGGACGACCACGATCAGTTCTCGTGCCGGGGACGCGCGGAGGGACGCGCGGCTGCGTCGAGCCGTCCCATCAGGTTCGGAAGATGAAGTAGACGGCGCCCATCAGGCACAGGCCGGCCCACAGGTAGTCGAGCTTGACCGGCTCGCCCATGTAGAGCACCGCGAACGGCACGAACACCGACAGCGTGATCACCTCCTGCATGATCTTGAGCTGGGCGAGCGTGAGCGCCGCGAAGCCGATCCGGTTCGCGGGCACCTGCAGCAGGTACTCGAACAGCGCGATGCCCCACGAGATCACCGCCGCGACCCACCACGGCCGGTCGTTCAGGTGCTTCAGGTGCCCGTACCACGCGAACGTCATGAAGAGGTTCGAGCACGTGAGCAGGACGGCAGCGACGAGCGCCGGGTGCTGCGCGGCGAAGGCGGGCATGGGGGGAGGGCGCGCGTGGGGACGAGGGCGCCATTGTCGCCTAATCCGCCGCGCCGGACGCGAGCGGCAGCGTCACGGTGACGACGACGCCCCGCCCGTCCGCGCGGTTCGCCGCGCGCGCCTCGCCGCCGTGCCGCGTGGCGACGATCCGGACGATCGCGAGCCCGAGCCCGAGGTGCGGCGCGCGTCCCTCCTGGGGGCGGACCGACACCATCGGCTCGAACAGCCGATCCCCCGCCCCCTCGGGCAGCGGCGGCCCCTCGTTGGCGACCGAGATCCGGGCCCGGTCGCCGTCCCGGACGAGCGCGATCTCGACCGCGCCGCCGGTGGCGAAGTCCACCGCGTTCTCGACCAGCTTGTCGAGCATCTGCGCGACGATCTCCGGCGCCCCTCGCACCGGCAGCGGCTCGCCGGGCGGCGCGTAGGCGAACGGGCGCTGCGGATAGGCGGCGCGGTAGCCCTCGACGCAACCGCCGACGACCTCGCCCAGGTCGAACCGGACGCGCTCGGCGTCGCCGAGCGCCTCCTCGAGCCGCGCGGCCTCGCTCATGCGCGCGAGGATCGCGGCGAGACGGTCGAGGCCATCCTGGGCGCGCGCGATGTACGGGCGCGCGTCGCCGGGCAGCGGCGACGCGCTCAGGTTGTCGAGCGAGCTCCGCACGACGGCGAGCGGGGTCCTCAGCTCGTGCGAGAGCCGCGCGGCGAGCTGCTCCTGGTAGCTCGCGTAGGCGCCCAGCCGCGCGAGCACGCCCGAGTAGCTTCGCGCGAGGTCGCCGATCTCGTCGCGGGCGCCGCTGCCGGGCAGCGGTCCCCGGACGCGGCCGTCGCGATCGATCGCGGCCTCCGCGTCGCGCGCGAGGCGGCGGATGCGCGACGAGAGCCAGGTCGCGTAGAGCGTGAGCGCCGCCGAGCCGACGAGCAGGATCGCGACGACGATGTTGAACAGGCGCTCGAACGCGCGATTGCGCTGGGCGAGCACGGCGTTCGTCGTCTCCTCGACCAGCACGACGCCGCGCACGCGGTCGCCGACCCAGATCGGGTGCGCGGCGGTCACGACGACCGCGCGCGCGTCGGCGGTCTTGCGCCGGTCGGTGGACGGGATGCCGTCGAGCGCCGCGAGGATCTCGCGCCGCGCCGGCACGCTGCCGCTCCCGTCGTCGTCGACGAAGTCCTCGTTCGGACGCGGCAGGAACAGCGCGTAGAGCGGGTCGAGCAGCGTGCGCGCGGCGGGCGCGTCGTCCGCCGCGCGCCTCAGGCTCCCCGCGTGCGCGAGCACGCCGAGATCGCGGTCGACGACGCGGATGCGGGCCGTCGTGCGCGTGAGGCCCTGCAGGATCTGCTCGAGCTCGGGCGCCGCGGCCGCGGCGCCGGCCGAGAGCACCGGCCGCGCCGCCGCGGCGTCGACGAGGTCCTGCGGCGCGCCGCCCCTGGGCGCGACGAGGCGCACCGGCGCGTCGAACAGACGCGGCCGGTCGTGCAGCGCGATGGCGACCGCCTGCGCGGTGCCCGCGAGCGTGCGCTCCTGCGCGTCGCGCAGCAGGCGCTCGAGCTCGCGCGCGTACTCGACGCCGAGCCACGGCAGCGCCAGGAACACCGTGAGCACGAGCAGGAGCTGCGCGCGGATGCCGAGGCGGGCCTTCGGAGCGGGAGCCATCGCGGCGGGAAAGCGGGCCTGGCCGGGCCCCTCAATCGGCCAGCCAGCGGTAGCCCATGCCGTACACGGTCGCGATGCGGTCGAACGCGGGATCGACCGCCTGGAACTTGCGGCGGATGCGCTTGACGTGCGAGGTGATCGTGCCGTCGTCGACGACGGTGTTCGCTTCGCGCATCAGCGCGTCGCGATCCTTCACGTGGCCGGGATGCCGGGCGAGCGCGTGCACCATCCAGAATTCGGTGAGCGTGAGGTCGACCGGCTGCTCGCGCCAGCGCGCCGTCATGCGCTTGACGTCGAGCGCGAGCGGGCCGCGCACGACGACGTCCTCGGCGGACGCGGGCGACGACGAGAGGTCGGCGCGCCGGAACAGCGCCGCGATCCGCGCCGCGAGGTGCGGCAGGCTCGCGTCCTTCGTCAGGTAGTCGTCGGCGCCCACGCGCAGGCCCGACACGATGTCGACGTCGGCGTCGCGCGCCGAGAGGATCAGGATCGGGACGGCCGGCGAGAGCGAGCGCAGCTCGCGGCACAGCGCGAATCCCGCGTCCGGATCGTCGCCGAGCCCGAGGTCGACGATCGCGAGGTCGGGCAGGCGCGTCCGGAACGCGGCGAGCGCCTCGTTGCGCGTCGCGTACGCGGCGACCTCGTAGCCCTGCCGGCGCAATGCGTCGCGGTAGTTCTCGCGGATCGCGGGCTCGTCCTCGACGATGGCGATGCGGCGGGTCATGACGCGGCGACTATACCGCAGCGACATCGACGCATCGCGTCGGGCGGGGCTTGCCTCCGGTTTTCCAGAATTGCTCGCCGGATCGCCCGATTCGCGTCGGCGCCGCGCCCGGTCGGGCGCGCGAAATGCCGATCGTGCGGTCGCCGGCCCGGCGGGGCGCCGCAAGCAGCGAAGACGACCGCCGCCATCAACGAAGAAGAAGGAGGCTCGGGGATCCGCGGACGCATCGGCGCCCTCCCTCCCCTTGGGGGCGCCCTCGCACGACGCGGATCCCCCGAGCGACCTCGATGACGACTTCCGTCCGCTCTCCCGCCCCCCTCCTCCCGCCGAAGGGCTGGCGCGGCCTCGCGCGGCTCGCGCTCGAAGGGCTCGCCACGGGCGTGTTCGTGAGCCTCGTGCTAGCGCTCGCCGTGTTCATCGTCGCCTCGCAGGCCGGGGCGGCGCCGCTTTCCGCGCGGACGTCCGGCCCGGCCGCCGCCGACGCGCACGGGGGCGTGCTGAAGCTCGCCGCCTCGGGCGACGCACCCGCGACCGCCGCGCCGCACGTCGCGACCGACGTGCGGATCGACGTCGCCGGCATCGTCGCGCGCACGACCGTGACGCAGCGCTTCGTCAATCCGACGCCGGCCTGGCGCGAGGGCGTCTACCTGTTCCCGCTGCCCGACAAGGCCGCCGTCGACCACCTGCGCGTCGAGACCGACGGCCGGGTCATCGAAGGGGACGTGCGCGAGCGCGCCGCCGCGAAGCGCACCTACGAGCAGGCGAGGAGCGAAGGCAGGCAGGCGGGCCTCGTCGAGCAGGAGCGCCCCAACCTCTTCACGACGAGCGTCGCGCAGCTCGCGCCCGGCGCCGAGGTCGTCGTCACGATCGAATTCCAGGAGACGCTGCGCTACGACGCCGGCGTGTTCCGGCTGCGCTTCCCGCTCGCGGTGACGCCGCGCTACGTCCCGGGCGAGATCGTCGTCTCGGCGGACGCTCCCGGCGAGACGGACCTCGTCGCCGCCGATGCGGTGCCGGACGCCGGCCGCGTCGCCGCGCCGTTCGCGATTCCCGGCGACGGGCAGGCCGCGCCGGTGACGCTCGCCGTCACGATCGACGCCGGCTTCCCGCTCGCCTCGGTCGAGAGCACGACCCACGCGATCGACGTCGGGAAGCTCCCCGACGGACGCACGCTCGTCGAGCTCGCCGACGGCGTCGTGCCGGCCGACCGGGACCTCGAGCTCGCGTGGAAGCCGGCGGTGGGCGCCGAGCCGGGCGCCGCGGTGTTCACCGAGCGCGCGAACGGCCGCACGCACGCGCTCGTGATGGTGCTGCCGCCCTCGGTCGACGCGTCGGGACCCGTGCTGCCGCGCGAGGCCACGTTCGTCGTCGACACGTCCGGGTCGATGAGCGGCGTGTCGATCGTCCAGGCGAAGGAAGCCACGCAGTTCGCGATCTCGCGCCTGAAGCCCGGCGACCGGTTCAACGTGATCGAGTTCAACTCCGGCACGCGCGCGCTCTTCCCCGAGCCGATGCCGGTCGACCCGGCGACGATCGCGGCGGCCGGGAAGTTCGTTGCGGGACTGAAGGCCGGCGGCGGCACCGAGATGAAGCCGGCGCTCGCCGCCGCGCTCGCGCCGCGCGCGCTGCCCGGCTACGCGCGGCAGGTGTTCTTCCTGACCGACGGCGCCGTGGGCAACGAGCACGAGCTCCTGAAGCTCATCCGCGCGCAGCTCGGCGATCGCCGCCTGTACACGATCGCGATCGGCCCCGCGCCGAACGCGTGGTTCATCCGGAAGGCCGCGCAGTTCGGTCGCGGCACGTCGACGTTCATCGGCGACGTGCGCGACGTGCGCGAGCGCATGACCGCCCTCTTCGCGAAGCTCGAGCGTCCCGCCCTCACCGACCTCTCGATCACCTGGCCGGTGGGCGCCGAAGTGTATCCGCACGAGCTGCCCGACCTGTACGCGGGAGAGCCGATCGTGGCCGCGGCGTCGTTCGCCGGCGCGCCGCAGACGCTGTCGGTCGTCGGTCGCCGCGGCAGCAAGGCCTGGGGCACGCTGCTCGCGACGGGCGCGGGCACGCCTGCCGAGGGCATCGGTGCGCTGTGGGCGCGCGAGCGCATCGCGGCGCTGTCGGACGCGATCGTCGAGGGCGCCCCCGAGGACGAGGTGCGCCCGCTGATCGTCGCCACCGCGCTCGAGCACCACCTGGTCAGCAAGTACACGAGCCTCGTCGCGGTCGACGTGACGCCGATCGCGCCGGCGGGCACCGTTTCGCAACGCACCGCGATTCCCGGCCTGTTGCCGGCGGGTCTCGATCCGGCCGGCTTCGTCGGCGGGCTGCCGCAGACCGCGACGCCGGCGCCGCTCCTGCTCCTCGTCGGGATCGCGCTCGCCGCGCTCGCGTGGCTGCTCCGCCGCCGTCGTGCCCCCCCGAGCGACCGCCTCGTGAGCCTCGTCGCGCGCGCGGAGCTCGCCCGGCGCGTTTGCTGATCGAACGAGGGCCGGACCTTCATCCCGCCATGGCATCGACGTCCGACGCTCGTTCCGCCGTCCCCGATCGGGGAGGACCTTTCGGCCGGCTTTCCGCGGCCGGGCAACGTGGCCGGCGCCCGCCGGGCGCGCGGTCCGGCAACGGCCCGGCCGAGTCTTCCCCGATCGGGAACGGTCCGCGCGTGCGCAACGCGCTGTCGTGGCTCGCGGCCGCGGCGGCCGCCGCGTCACTCGCGTCGGCTTGCGCGATCGTCGCGAAGGCGGAGGCCGGGCAGGCCCTCCTCGCGGTCGCGTGGGCGCGTGCGCAGGCGAGCGGCGCCGCGCCGGCGCCCTGGCCGTGGGCGGACACGCGTCCGGTCGCGAAGCTCTACGCGCCCGCCCAGGAGGCCGAGGTCCTCGTGCTCGCCGGCGCGAGTGGCCGCACGCTCGCGTGGGGACCCGGCTGGCTCGACGGCACCGCGCGCCCCGGCGAGCGCGGCAACGCGGTGGTCTCCGCGCACCGCGACACGCACTTCCGCTTCCTCGCGCGCGCCTCGATCGGCGACCCCCTCGTCGTCGAGCGGCCCGACGGCGTGCGCGTCGACTACCGGATCGTCGCGACCCGCATCGCCGACGCCGCCGACCTGGCGATCCCGCGCGACGCCGACGTGCCGACGCTGACGCTCGTCACCTGCTGGCCGTTCGACGCGATCGCGCCGGGCGGGCGGCTGCGCTACGTCGTCGTGGCCGAGGCGGACGGCGAAGCCGGGCGGCGGTCGACTCAGCGATTGACGATGGCGGCGAGCGAGCGCCGGTAGCGACGCGCGAGGTCGCTGTCGGAGCCCAGCGCCTCGAAGATCGTCAGCATCGCCTTCTTCGCCGCGTCGCCGTCGGCGCCGCGGTCCGTGTCGACGACCGAGAGCAGGAGCTCGAGCGCGCGCTCGTGATCGCCGTTCGCCGCGAGGGCGGCGGCGTATTCGCGGCGGGCGGCGTGGTCGGGCGGCGTCGCGGCCGCGCGGCGCGCGAGCGCGGCGAGGTCGGCGCCGCCTCCCGCGGCGAGCTTCGCCCGCGCGCGCAGCGTCGCGAGACGGCGCTCGTCGCGCACCGGCTTCGTGCGGACGCGCGCGGGCGCCTCGAGCGCGTCGAGCACGTAGCCCGCTTCCGCGCCCCGGCCGAGCGCCACGAGCGCCTCGGCGCGCGTGAGCAGCGCGTCCTCGCCGTCCGGATCGAGCGCGTGCACCTCGTCGAGCTTCTCGAGTGCGCCCACCGCGTCCTTCGCCGCGAGGCGAGCCTTCGCCTCGGCGATCGCCCGGGTCGCCGGCGAGGGGATCACGCGGTCCAGGAATGCCCGGACGCCGGCCTCGGGCAGCACCCCGGTGAACTCGTCCGCGACGCGCCCGTCGACGAACGCCTTCACGTTCGGGATGCCGCGGATGCCGTAGCGCGCCGCGAGTTCCTGCTCGTCGTCGGTGTTGAGCTTCGCGAGCGTGAAACGGCCTTCCATCTCGACGGCGAGCTTGTCGAGGATCGGCGCGAGCATCCGGCAGGGGCCGCACCACGGCGCCCAGAAGTCGACGAGCACCGGCCGCTCGCGGGATCCGCGAATGACGACTTCGTCGAAGCTGCGGGCGCCGACGTCGATGGCGTGCGAGGACATGGCTGAAACGGGAGGAAGGAAAACAGAGAAATCGGGGCGGCGGGCCGCCGGATCAAGCGGCGGCCACCGGGAGGTCAGCCGCCGACGCGCGACGCGGGCGACGCGTTGCGGGGAATCGCGGCCGGGTCGATCGATCGCTGCTCGACCGGCAATTCCCGGTTGCGCTTCTGCGGGAGGTTGGACCCGGTCTTGTACTCGGTCTCGCGGTATTCCGCGCCGTCGGACGGCCCGGGGGTCGTGCAAGCGGCCGCGAGCATCGCAAACGATACCAGGAGGGCGATTCGCACGACGGGCCTCCTCCGAGGAAAAGACGCGATGCTACTCGGCCGACGTAGCCGGGCCAACCCCGACACCGGCAGGGGCTCACGCCGCCGCCTTGGGGGACGGCGTGGCGGCCACGCCGGCGATCGTCACCGTCAGCCCGCGCACCGGCAGCGCGCCGTAGTCGCTGGTCCACGTCTCGCCGGCCGCGACCGGCATCGCGTCGGTGATCGTGCCGGTCGTGACGATCTCGCCGGCCCGAAGCGGCGGGGAGAGCGGCTGCGACGCGAGCACGTCGCGCAGGTGCGCGAGCGCGTGGGCCGGGCTGTCGAGCACGTTCGCGCCGACGCCGGTATCCTCCACCGCACCGTCCTTGCGCAGCGTCACCTCGAACACCGGCAGGAGCGCGAACAGCGCGTCGCGCTCGTCCTCGCCCACCGTCCGCCGCGGGCCGACGACGAGCTTCCCGTGCAGCCCGAACTGCGCCGTGCAGTCCGGCGCGCGGAATCGCCAGCCGGGAAACACCGAGTGCACGATCTCGAATCCGGCCGCGATCCAGGCCACGACGTCGAGCATCTCGCGCGCGCCGCCCTGCGGGGGCGGCGGCGCCGACAGCCCGAACACGACCTCGGGCTCGATGCGCGGCTCGTGGAGCCCGGAGACGTCGACGGTCGCGACGCCGTCGGGCGCGTCCGCGACCGTGCGATCCCACACGTGCGACCACATCGGCCGGTACACGTTGTAGCGCGGCCAGATCGTCCGGTTCGTGAAGCCGATCTTGCGTCCGACCGGCCGCCACCCCTGCGCGACGCGGCGCGCGTGCAATGCCGCGAGCGTCTCGTACGCGCGCTCGACGCCGAAGTGCGGATCGGCGTCGGTGATCGGCGCGATCTGCGGCCCGCCGTCGACGGCGGCGAGCAGGCGATCGGCGCAATCGTCGCTCATCAGGACGCCTCCCCCGGGCTCGCCGCTCGCGCGTCTTCGCGCACCCCCTCCGGAAGAAGGGGGCGAGCGCCTTGGGACGGCCCGGCGGCGCTCATCGCTTCCTCCCGAGCAGCGCCGCGCCGGCGATCCACAGGAGCGTCGCCACGACCATCGCGACGAACGCCGCGACCAGCGCCATCGGCGTGCCCGTGAGCCCGATCGCGCCTGCGACGGCCCAGCCGAACACCGCGCCGAGACCGCCGCAGGCGACGATGGCCGCGAGGTAGAGGACGATCGACATCGGAATGGGGATCGGCGCGCCGGGACGTTGCCGAAAACGGATCCGGGCAAGTATAAGACAGGCGTGACTCCCGGCAGCCGTTCCGATCCTCCCCCGGCGCCGCGACGCCCGCAGCGAGCGCTCGTCGCGGTGGCGCTCGCCGTGGCGGTCGCGATCGCCGCCCCTCCGCCCGCGCTGGCCGCGAAGGCGATCCGCGTCGCGTTCCCGGTCGCCGAGACCGGCTTCGACCCGCCGGCGATCACCGACAACTACTCGTCGACGATCGCGCAGGCCATCTTCGAGCCGCTCTACACGTACGACTACTTCGCGCGGCCCGCGAAGCTCGCGCCCGCGGCGGCGGACGGACTTCCCGAGGTGTCGGCCGACCTCACCACGTACACGATCCGCGTCAAGAAGGGCCTGCGCTTCGCCGACGACCCGGCGTTCGGCGGCAAGCCGCGCGAGCTCACCGCCGCCGACTTCGTCTACAGCTGGAAGCGCCTGCTCGACCCGAAGGTCCGCTCGTACTTCGTGCACGTGCTCGAGAACCGCCTCGTCGGCGGAAACGAGGCGATCGCCGCGGCGCGCAAGAGCGGCGCGTTCGACTACGACGCGCCGATCGAGGGCCTGACGGCGCTCGACCGCTACACGATCCGCGTCACGTTCAACCAGCCCTACTACGGGTTCCGCCACTGGCTGACGACGGTGACGTTCGCGCCGGTCGCGCGCGAGGTGGTCGAGCGCTACCGCGACGCGTCGAACCGCGTCGCCGAGCACCCGGTCGGCACCGGACCGTACCGGCTCGCCGAGTGGCGGCGCTCGCAGCGCATCGTGCTCGAGTCGAACCCGGCGTGGCGCGACGTGCGGTATCCGGCGCCGTCCGCGCCGGAGGACGCGCCGATCGCGAAAGGCCTGACCGGGCGCAGGCTCCCGCTCGTGCCGCGCGTCGAGATCGCGATCATCGAGGAGCCGCAGCCGCGGCTGCTCGCGTTCGAGAGCGGCGAGATCGACATGGTGGACCTGCCCGGCGACCTGGCACCGAACGTCCTCGACGGCGACCGGCTGAAGCCCGCGTACGCGAAGCGCGGGATCACGCTCTCGCGGCAGCTCGAGCCCGCGCTCAACTTCACCTACTTCAACCTCGACGACCCGGTCGTCGGCGGCTACTCGCAGGAGAAGATCGCGCTGCGCCGCGCGATGATCATGGGCTACGACCGCGATTCCGAGATCCGGCTGCTGCGCAACGGCCAGGCGGTGCCCGCCACGCAGATCTCGCCGCCGTGGACGGAAGGGTACGACCCGAAGCGCCCGCCGCTGCAGAAGTTCGACCCGGCGGCCGCGCGCGCGCTGCTCGACCGCTTCGGCTACAAGGACCGGGACGGCGACGGCTACCGCGAGCTCCCCGACGGCCGGCCGCTCGCCGTCGAGAAGGCGTCGACGCCGAACGCGACCGACCGCGCGTCCGACGAGCTCTGGAAGAAGAGCATGGACGCGATCGGCGTCCGGATGACGTTCCTCAAGCAGAAGTGGCCGGACCTCGTGAAGATGGCGGAGGCCGGCAGGCTGCAGATGTGGGGACTGGGCTGGATCGTGTCGACGCCGGACCCCGACTCCGCCTACGCGCTGCTCTATTCGAAGCAGATCGGGATGATGAACGACGCGCGGCTGCGGCTCCCCGAGTACGACCGTCTCTACGAAGCGTCGCGCCGGCTCCCCGACGGCGCCGAGCGCAGCGCGCTCTACGCGAGGATGACCGATCTCGTGAACGCGTACGGCGTCTGGGAGATCGGGCCCACGCGCATCTCGAACTGGCTCGTGCAGCCGCGCGTCAAGGGGTTCAAGCGGCATCCGTTCCTCGCGCACCGCTGGGAGTACTACGACGTCGAGTAGCGGCGGCGTCCCCCGGCGGGTCGGGCTGCCCGACGCTTGTCGCAGTCCTCGGCCCCGTCGGTCCGAAGGCCCGCCGACGGGCGCCTCGTGTGGGGCGGGCTCCAGCCCGACGCCCTTCGATCGCCGGACGCGCCGGATTCGCCCGCACTCCATGGCCACGGCGCGTCCGCCATCGCCCGCTTCGTCGTGCGCCGATCGAGCACGGGTCCGGCACCCGCCCCTCGCGGCTCGCGGTTGTCGAACCGGCGCCCGCTGCGTTACGCTGCCGGGCCACCCGGAGGCTCCATGGCGCGCATCGCCGTCGGCGGATTCCAGCACGAGACGAACACGTTCGCGCCGACGAAGGCCGACTACGCGGCTTTCGAGTCCGGCGGCGGCTGGCCGCCGCTGTGCTTCGGCGACGGGATCGCGTCGCGGCTCGACGGCGCGAACATCCCGGCGGCGGGCGCGCTCGACGTGCTGCACGCGGCGGGCCACCGGACGGTCGGCCTCGCCTGGGGCGCCGCGTCGCCCTCGGCCCAGGTCACGCGCGACGCCTACGAGCGGATCGCGGGCGAGATGCTGCGCCGGCTCGCCGACGCCATGCCGGTCGACGGCGTCTACCTCGACCTGCACGGCGCGATGGTGACCGAGCACCTGGACGACGGCGAAGGCGAACTGCTCCGCCGCGTGCGCGACGTCGTCGGCGCGAACGTCCCCGTCGTCGCGAGCCTCGACCTGCACGCGAACGTGACGCGCGCGATGGTCGAGCGCAGCAACGCGCTCGTCGCCTACCGCACCTACCCGCACGTCGACATGGCGGCGACCGGCGCGCGCGCCGCGCGCCTGCTGCTCGACCTCCTGCGCCACGGCGCGCCGCTCGCGAAGAGCCTGCGCACGCTCGACTTCCTGACCGGCCTGCCGTCGCAGTGCACGACGATCGAGCCCGCGCGCTCGCTCTACGCGATGCTCGAGAGGCTCGAGCAGGAGCACGGCGCGATGCTCTCGTTCACGCCGGGCTTCCCGATGGCGGACTTCCCCGAGTGCGGGATGGCGGTGTTCGGGATGGGCGTCGACGAGGTGCGCGTGCAGGTGGCGGTGGCGGCGCTGCGCCAGGCCATCGCCGACGCCGAGCGCGACTTCCAGATGGAGCTCCACGCGCCCGACGAGGCGGTGCGCCGCGCGATGCAGCGCGGCGTGGAGGGCGCCCCCGTCGTCCTCGCGGACACGCAGGACAATCCGGGCGCGGGCGGCAACGGCGACACGACCGGACTGCTCGCCGCCCTCCTCGCGCACGACGCGCCCGGCTCGGTGCTGGGGCTCCTCATCGATCCCGCCTCCGCGAGGCAGGCGCACGAGGTCGGCGAGCGCCGGACGTCGCGCTTCCGCCTGGGCGAGATCTCGGGCGTGCCGGGCCACGTGCCGCTCGAGGGCGAGTTCACCGTCGAGCGCGTGACGGACGGGCGGTTCACCTGCACCGGTCCGATGTTCCACGGCTTCAGGATGGACTTGGGTCCGATGGCGCTGCTCAGGCGCGGCAACGTCCGGGTCGTGCTGGCGTCGGTCAAGTGCCAGGCCGCGGACCAGGCGATGTTCCGCCACGTCGGCGTCGAGCCGGGCGCCGAGCGCGTCGTCGCGCTCAAGAGCTCGGTGCACTTCCGCGCCGACTTCGAGCCCATCGCGCGCGAGGTGCTCGTCGTTGCGGCGCCCGGTCCCGCGAAGGCCGACCCGACGATGTTCACGTGGAAGCGGCTGCGACCGGGGCTGCGATTGAAGCCGCTCGGCCCCGCGTTCGTGCCGCCGGCGGCCTGACGGCCGGAGCGCCGCACGATGCCTCGCCGCTACGTCCTCGCACTCGTCAAGCACGAGACCAACACGTTCTCGCCGATCCCCACTCCGCTCTCGTCGTTCGGGCACGGCGAGGGGCCGGCGTTCGGCCGTGAAGTCGTCGAGCGCTTTCGCGGCACCAACACGCCGCTCGCCGCCTACCTCGACCTCGCCGCCCGCGAGCACGCCGAGGTCGCGACGCCGGTCGCCGCCGAATCGTGGCCGTCGAACAAGGCGTCGCGCGCGACGTTCGAGGCGCTCGTGCGCCCGATCGAGGACGCCGTGCGCGCGGGGTGCGACGCCGTGTTCCTCGACCTGCACGGCGCGATGGTGATCGAGGACTGCGACGATCCCGAGGGCGAGATCGCGCGGCGCGTCCGACGGATCGCGCCGGGCATCCCGATCGCGGTCACGCTCGACTACCACACGAACCTGTCGGGCGAGCTCGTCGACAACGCGACGGTCGTCACCGGCTACAAGACCTATCCGCACGTCGACATGTACGAGGCGGGCATGCGGGCCGGCGCGATCCTCGTGCGCGCGCTCGACGGGACGATCGACCCGGTGATGGCGTGGGGCTGGAAGCCGCTGCTCGCGTCGATCATGCGTCACGCACCCGAGGACGGGCCCTCGGGCGACATCCTCGACTACGCGCGCGCCGAGGAGCGCGACGGCCGCGTGCTCGCCGCCACGCTGCTGCCGTCCTTCCCGCACGCCGACACGCCGCACACCGGCGTCTCGGCAATCGTCGTCGGCGACGCGCGCCGCGGCGGGCGCGAGGCGGCGCGCGAGGTCTGCGACCGGATGCTCGCGACCGCGTGGGAGCACCGCGCCGAGTACGCGTTCCACGCGCCTCCGCTCGCCGAATCGGTCGCTCGCGCGAAGGCGCTGGGGCTCGGCAACCCCGGCGCGCCGGTGCTCCTGATCGACCACTGCGACAACTGCGGCTCGGGCGGCGCGCAGGACGTGATGGCCGTCGTGGGCGAGATCCTGCGCCAGGAGCTCGACGGCGTCGCGATCGCGCCGATCCGCGATCCGCAGGCGGTCGCCGCGATGGTCGAGGCGGGCGAGGGGCAGGACGTGCGGCTGCCGCTCGGCGGCAGGACCGCGATGCCGGCGATCGGCCTGCCGGGCCGGCCGCTCGAGGTCGCCGGCCGCGTCGCCCGCATCACCGACGGCGAGTTCACGATCACCGGGCCCATGTACACGGGGATCAGGACCTATCTCGGGCGCACCGCGGTGCTCGACACCGGCCGTGCGAAGATCGTGGTCACGTCGCGCCCGCACGAGCCTTTCGACCTCGGCGTCTTCACGCACGCCGGCATCGACCCGCGGGCGCAGCGCTACGTCATGCTCAAGTCGCGCATCCACTACCGCGCCGGGTTCAAGCCGATCGCCTCGCACATCGTCGAGTGCGCTGGCGAGGGCGTCACGAACGCCGACCTGTCGGTGTATCCGTACCGCAGGCTCGTGCGGCCGATCTACCCGCTGGATCCGATGTGAGGCGATCGGCGATGGGCTGCCCCTCACCCCGGCGACGCGCATCACCGCTGCCTCAACGCTTCCTGCGGAATCGCTGCACGGGTGCGGCACGCGGCACCGCCCCTCTCCCCTCATCCAGCGAAACGAGAGCGTCCGGCGCCGGGCACGCGCCCGACGCCGCTCGCGGCATCGTTCCCGGCATCCACCGACACCCATGCGCGACTTCCACCTGCTGATCGACGTCGGGAACACGTTCCTCAAGTGGGGGCTCTTCCAGGCCTCGGCGACCGGCGGCGCCCGCGAGAACCGGCTCGAGTCCGGCCACGCGCTGCTCGAGGAGATCCCGGCGTTGCCGGCGCAGTTCGCCAAGTTTCCGGCGCCCACGCGCATCGTGATCTCGAACGTCGCCGGCACGCGCGTGCGCGCCGCGACGATCCGCGTGCTCGAGGTCTGGCCCGACGCGCCCGCGCCGTACTGGCTCGTCCCGCAGGCCGAGCAGTGCGGTGTGAGGAACAGCTACCGCAACCCGGCGCAGCTCGGCAGCGACCGCTGGGCCGCGCTGATCGGCGCGCGCTGGCTGCTGGGGCCCCGCCACGCGATGGTCGTCGTCTGCGGCACCGCGACGACGATCGACTTCCTGTCCGAGGACGGCGTCTTCAAGGGCGGCACGATCATGCCCGGCGTCGGGCTCATGCTGCGATCGCTGCACGAGGGCACCGCGGCGCTGCCCGACCAGGGCGGCGATTTCGACGAGTACCCGACGCAGACCGTCGACGCCATCGCGAGCGGCTGCCAGCACGCGCAGGCCGGCGCGATCGAGCGCATGTACGCGCAGGAGGCGCGGCACGTGGGCGACGTGACCTGCCTGATTTCCGGAGGCGCCGCCCGGGCGGTCATCCCGCGCCTGACCATTCCGCACCAGTACCACGAGAACCTGGTGCTCGAGGGGCTCTACCGGGTGTCGATGTCGCTTTGAGTCCTACAGGCGCCGGTCGCGGGCGCGCGGCACTCCGGCGCCTCGCTCGCGTCGGTGAAATTCGCTATAGTGCCCTACCTGCCGGAGGGCCCGACCATGCTTCGACCGCTCGTTCTCGCTGCTTCGCTCCTCGCCGCGGCGACCGCGCAAGGCGCGAACTACGTCGTCTCCTCGCTCGCCGACAGCGGGCCCGGCTCGCTGCGCGAGGCGATCGGCTTCGCGAACGGCACGCCGGGCGTCCCCGACACGATCACGTTCGCCTTTCCCGGCCTGATCACGCTGACGAGCGGCCAGCTCGTCGTCACCGACACGCTGTCGATCGAGGGCGCCGGGCCCCAGCTGATGACGATCAACGGCAACCTGAACGGGCGGATCTTCGAGGTCCAGGGCAACACGACCAACCTCTCGCTCAGCGGGATGACGCTCACGGGCGGGCTCGTCACCGGCAACGGCGGCGCGATCTGGAACAGCAGCGGCGGCAACCTCACGCTGTCGTACATGCGCATCAACGGCAACCAGGCCAGCGACACCGGCGGCGCGATCTACGACGGATTCCAGCCCGACGTCGGCGGCAACAGCGTCAACTTCCTGACGATCTCGAACAGCGAGATCTCGGTCAACCGCGCGAACAAGGCGGCGGGCATCTTCCACGGCGGCTACGAGCTCCGGATCGACAACTCGACGATCTACAACAACATCGCGACCGACAGCGTCGGCGGCATCCACGAGCAGTTCGGCTTCGCGACGATCCGCAACTCGACGATCTCCGACAACACCGCGAACCTCGTCGCCGGGATCCTTTTCGAGACGTCGGCGTCGTTCTACGTCATGAACTTCGAGAGCACGATCGTCGCGAACAACGTCGATTCCTCCGGCCTGAACGACATCAACCGGCTCGGCTCGGGAATCGTCAACGCGACCAACTCGCTGTTCGAGGAGGACGTCACCGCGACGTCGGTCATCAACGGGACCAGCACGAGCAACCTGATCGGCATCGATCCGCAGCTGCTCGCGTTCGGCGCCTACGGCGGCCCCACCAACGCGATGCGGCCGGGCCCGACGAGCCCCGCGATCGGCGCGGGCTCGAACTCGCAGGCGTACCTGTACGACCAGCGCGGCCCCGGCTTCCCCCGCGACGCCGGCGGCGCGGTCGACATCGGCGCCATCCAGGCCTACGTGCCGTCGCCGCCCGTGGCGACCCCCGTGCCGGCGCTCGCGCCCGCCGCGCTCGCCCTCCTCTCGCTGCTGCTCGGCGTGGCGGGCTGGCGGTCGCGGAGACGCTGAAGCCTCGCGAACGGGCCGGCGAACGCCGGCGTTGCACCTCCGCGCGGCGCCCTTCCGCCGCGCGGCGCGCCGCTCAGCACTCCCGCGGCGCGTCGCCCTTCGGCGCGGGGTGGATGCTGTCGACCCAGTGCACCTCCTCGGGATTGGGCTCGACGTTCGGCAGGTCGAGGTTGACGACGACGGGATCCTGGCCGCTGCGGCACAGCACGCACGACAGCGGCTCGTCGTCGTTCGCGTTGATCTCCTGGTGCGGCACGTACGGCGGCACGTAGATGAAGTCGCCGGGGCCCGCCTCCGCCGTGAACTCGAGCCGGTCGCCCCACTTCATGCGCGCGCGGCCCGACACCACGTAGATCACGCTCTCGACCGGGCCGTGGTGGTGTGCACCGGTCTTCGCCTTCGGATGAATGACGACGGTGCCCGCCCACAGCTTCTGCGCGCCGGCGCTCGCGGTGGTGATCGCCGCCGCGCGGTTCATGCCCGGCGTCTGGGGCGTGTTGACGTCGAGCTCGCCCGCGCGAACGACACGCACGCCGTGGTGGCGCCACTTGGATCCGGTGGGCACGCTCATCACTCGCTCCTCGAACGGTTCTCGCCGGCCGGGCACTAGGGCAACGCGCACATGATCGTCGCGTCCGGGCCGTAGCCTTCGCGAATCCAACCGGCCGCCTCCATCGTCGCACGGATCGCGGCGCTCGTCGTGTAGCGGTGGTTCGCGTCGCGCCGTCCGTTGAACACGCGGTAGACGGGGAGCGTGCCGCCCGGGCAGATCCCGGTGACGGTGTCGGGCAGGTCGACCTGGAACACGTTGTCGGTCTCGATCTCCCACTCGGCGCCGTAGCGGTCGTCGACCGCGAAGCACTCGGCCGGGCTCGCCGAGTAGAAGTGCGAGTCGAGCCCGGCGGACGGCAGCCCGTAGAAGCGGCACACCGGGCGCACGCTGCCGCCGTTGTAGCTGCCCGCCGCGTAAGCCTTGAATCCTTCGCCGGTGCGCGCCCAGCCGGAGAA
Source organism: Burkholderiales bacterium (assembly GCA_046347845.1). Classification (GTDB taxonomy): domain Bacteria; phylum Pseudomonadota; class Gammaproteobacteria; order Burkholderiales; family Casimicrobiaceae; genus VBCG01. Next base: position 354,819 of record JAXMFH010000003.1, read on the forward strand.
GACGCCGCCGTCGAGCGCGGCGATCTCCGCGGGATCCGCGGTGAGGAAATAGTGGTCGAACGCCGCGTGGTGGAACTCGACCGCGTCGACCTTCGCGATCGGCGGCGACGACGCCACGCGGCGCAGGCCGCCGGCGACGACGAGGCGGTGCACGCTGCAATCGAGGCACTCGACGTTGCCGGACGCAAGCAGGACCGAGCCGAAGTCGAGCGGGAGGAAGCCCGCGCTCGACGAGAGCCGCTCGGAGGGCGAGAGGATCAGCAGCCGGTTCGCGGCGGCGGCCGGCGGCGCCGCGGGACGCCCGCCCTCGACCGACCGGAACACGTAGCGGTTGCCCGGCGTCGCCGGCGCGATCGGCACGAGCTCGGCGGTCGAGTCGCCGGGCAGGTACGTGAACGGCAACAGGCCCGAGCCGCCCTTCGTGCGGATGTTCCAGAGCACGATGCGCGCGGAGGCCTCGTCGAACGTGATCGTCCCGGTCGCGGCCGTCCCGTCGTCGAAGAGCACGCCTTCGAGGCGCCAGTGGACGAGCGCCGCGTCGGCGCCGAACGCCGCCGCGAGCGCGACCACCGCCAGCCAAGCCCGCCCGCCCCGATGCCGCATGCGTCGCCTCCGCCGGGTCGCCATGCGCCCTCCCCTGGGCGCGAAGCGCCGGACCCGCGCGAGATCATCGCACGGGCCGGCTCGCCGCGGCGAGCGGACGCCGGCGCCTCAGGGCGAGGCTACCGCGCACATGATCGTCGCGTCCGGTCCGTAGCCCTCGCGGATCCAGCCCAGCGCCTCCATCTGCGCGCGCACCGACGTGCTCGTCATGTAGCGGTGGTTGGCGTCGTGGTGGCCGTTGAACACGCGGTACACCGGAATCGTCCCGGCGGGACACGCCCCCGTCGTCGTGTTCGGCAGGTCGATCTGGAACACGTTGTCGCTCTCGATCTGCCACTCGGTGCCGTAGTACTGGTTCACTTCCCAGCACTCGACCGAGCTCGCCGAGTAGAAGTGGGAGTCGATCCCCGCCGACGGCAGCCCGTAGTAGCGGCAGACCGGGTTCTGCGAGGGACCGGCGCTGCTGCCGGTCGCGTAGGCCTTGAACTGGTAGCCGGTGCGCGCCCAGCCGGTGAAGTAGCCGGTGTCGAGCGCGTTGATCTCGGCCGGATCGGCGCTCATGAAATAGTGGTTGAACGCGGCATGGTAGAACTCGATCACGTCGACGAGGCCGACCGGCGGCGGGAACGGCACGAGCACGAGCGAGCCGGCGACTATGTTTCGATCCGTCAGCGGAGCCCGGTCGTACGAGTAGTGGTACCCCGACACGGGATCGACCAGGTAGAGAGATTGCGCCGCCGGGGTGCCGTCGAGATCGGCGGCCACGGAGAAGAACAGGTCGCGCGACGCCGCCGTCCCGTCGTTCGCGAGGAACTCGAAGAAGTAGACGAATCCGCCGCCGCTGATGCCGACGCCGCCGGCCACCGGCGTCGAATTGCCGGGAACGAAGGTGAACGGGAGATGCCCGCTCCCTCCCTGCACCCGGATGTTCCAGTCGGTCAGCGTGTCTGTGACGTCGTCGAATCCGAAGCTGCCGGTCGCGGTCCCGCCGTCGGCGAACGTCACGTTCTGCAGCATCCAGAACTGCGTCGCCGCCCGCGCACCGCCGACACCGCCCGCCAGCAGCACGACCGCCATCCCCAGCGCCATTCCCCAACGCTTCGTCGCCCTCTTCATCGCAGCTCCTTTTGGATAGGGCCGCGCGGCGCGCCTCCGTCGCGTGGTCGTTCGCCAGCTCGAGACGCCTCCGTCGCGAACACGAGCGCGGCGAACACGCCGCGCCACCTGCGTCCACGATGCAACGTCCGTCCCTACCTCGGGATACCAGCGGGACTCATGATAGTCCCGCCCCCGATCGGAGGGAAACCCGCGGCGGCGCCCCCGACTCCCGGCCGGTCGCCGCCGCCGCTCGCTCAGGGCGCGCCCACCGCGCACATGATCGTCGCGTCGGGGCCGTAGCCCTCGCGCAGCCACCCCGCCGCCTCCATCTGCGCGCGCACCGTGGTGCTCGTCGTGTAGCGGTGGTTCGCGTCGTGGTGGCCGTTGAACACCCGGTAGACGGGCACCGTTCCGCCGGGACACGCGCCGGTCGTCCGGTCGGGCAGGTCGATCTGGAACACGTTGTCGCTCTCGATCTGCCACTCGGTGCCGTAGTCCCGGTTGACCCGGTAGCATTCGACCGGATCGGCCGAGTAGAAGTGCGAGTCGATGCCCGCCGAAGGCAGCCCGTAGTAGCGGCACACCGGGTTCTGCGAGGGCCCGGCGCTGCTGCCGGTCGCATAGGCCTTGAACTGGTAGCCGGTGCGGGCCCAGCCGGTGAAGTAGCCGGTGTCGAGCGCGTCGATCTCGACCGGGTCCGCGCTCATGAAATAGTGATTGAAGGCCGCGTGGTAGAACTCGATCACGTCGACGAGCCCCACCGGCGGCGGGAACGGCACGAGGACGAGCGAGCCGGCGGCGATGCCGCGGGCGGGGATGCTGCAGCACTCGGCCGAGTAGTAGCCGCCGACGCCCGGATCGAAGGTCAGGAGCGCCACCGTCGCCGAGGTGCCGTCGAGCTCGGCCGCCACCGACAACCGCAGCTCCCGCTCGGCGCCGCCGCTGGCCTGGTTCGCGTAGAAGATGACCCGGAAGTGCTGGCCGGGGAGCCCTTCGGCGATCAGGCCGGCCCACGGCGTCGAGTCGCCGGGCACGTAGGTGAACGGCAGGATGCCGGGCGCGCCGTCGACGCGGATGTTCCACGACGTCGCCTGGTTCGTCGCGTCGTCGTAGCCGAAGCTTCCGACCGCGATCCGGCCATCCGCGAACGCGACGTTCTGGAGCATCCAGAAGCGCGTCGCCGCCCCCGCCTCGCCGATCGCGCCCGCCGCGAGCACGATCGCCGTCCCGATGCCCGCCGCCCACGTCCTCAAGCTCGTTCTCATCGCAGCTCCTCCTCGGAAAGGGCCGCGCGGCGCGCCTCCGTCGCGTGGTCGTTACGTCGCGCTCACGGCGCCCCCACCGCGCACATGATCGTCGCATCGGGGCCGTAACCCTCGCGCAGCCATCCCGCCGCCTCCATCTGGGCGCGCACGACCGTGCTCGTCGTGTAGCGATGGTTGGCGTCGTGCCGGCGGTTGAACACGCGATACACCGGCGTCGTGCCCGCAGGACAGGCGCCCGTCGTGGTGTTCGGCAGCGCGATCTGGAACACGTTGTCGCTCTCGATCTGCCACTCGGTGCCGTAATACTCGTTGACCTGCCAGCACTCGGCCGAGCTCGCCGAGTAGAAGTGCGAATCCAGCCCCGCCGACGGCAATCCGTAGTAGCGGCACACCGGCCGCAGCGTCGCGCCGGGATACGATCCGGTCACGTACGCCTTGAACGAGTAGCCCGTCCGCTCCCAGCCGGTGAAATAGTGCGTGTCGAGCGCGTTGATCTCGATCGGATCGGCGCTCATGAAATAGTGGTCGAAGCCGGCGTGGTAGAACTCGATCACGTCGACGAGCGCCACCGGCGGCACCAGCATCACGTTCTTGAACTGCCCGCCGACGACCGACCGCGCGCCCGTGCCGCCCATGCCCTCGCCCGAGAGCTCGGGGATCGTGATGACCGCCATCGTCGGCGGCGTCGGCGTCGACTCGAACCACCACTGCGGCATCAGCCGCAGCACGCGGGGCGCGACGCCGTTGCCGCCTTCCTGCGACCGGAACTCGACGTAGTCGGCGTTCACGTAGAGCAGGCTGCCCGCCATCACCGCGATCGAGTTGGCGGGGACGTAGGTGAACGGCAGCAGGTCCGACCCGCCCTGCACCCGGATCCACCAGCTCGTCACCATGTTGGGGCCGTCGTCGTAGGCGAGGCTCCCGCTGACCGTCGTGCCGTCGCTCATCGTCACGTTCTGCAGCTGCCAGTACGTCGTCGCCCCGCTCGCGCCGCCCGCGCCCAGGGCCAGCATCGCCGCCAGCGCGATCGACCGCGCCCGTCGCCATCCGTTGCTCATCCTGCCTTCGCTCCTCGCCATCGTCGGACCCCTTCGCGGCCCGCGAGCGCCCCGCCCGCGGCGCCGTCCTTTCCCGTCAGTGATTCACCGCGCACATGATCGTCGCGTTCGGGCCGTAACCCTCGCGGATCCAGCCGGCCGCCTCCATTTGCGCGCGCACGACGGTGCTGGTCATGTAGCGGTGGTTCGCGTCGTGCTTGCCGTTGAACACGCGGTACACGGGGATCGTGCCCGACGGGCACGCGCCGGTCGTCGTGTCCGGCAGGTTGATCTGGAACACGTTGTCGCTCTCGATCTGCCACTCGGTCCCGTAGAACTGGTTGACCTGGTAGCACTCCTTCGCGCTCGCCGAGTAGAAGTGCGAGTCGATCCCCGCCGACGGCAACCCGTAGTAGCGGCACACCGGGTTGATGCTTCCCCCGGCGCTCGCGCCCGTCGGGTACGCATAGAACTGGTACCCCGTCCGCTCCCAGCCGGTGAAGTAGTGGGTGTCGAGCGCGTTGATCTCGACCGGGTCGGCGCTCATGAAGTAATGATTGAAGCCCGCGTGGTAGAACTCGATCACCGGGATGATCGCGATCGGCGGCGGCAGCATCGACAGGTTGATCGTGCCGGACACCAGGAAGCGCGCGTACGAGCAGTTGTAGCACTCGACGCCGCCCGACCGCCCGTGCGCGGTCGCGATGTCGACCGCGACGCTCGCCGGCGATCCATCGAGGGTCGCGACCGGCGTGATCCGCAGCTCGCGCGCCTGGTAGCCGTTCCCGCCGTCGTCCGACGAGATGACGATCGTCGGAACCGGCGAGTAGTAGCCCACGCTCGTGAAGGCGACCGAATTGCCCGGCAGATACGTGAACGGCAGGTAGTTCGCCCCCCCCTTGACGCGAACGGCCCAACTGCCCACGTGCTGCGTCACGTCGTCGTAGGCGAAGCTCCCCGACACGGTCGTGCCGTCGTCGAACGCGACGTTCTGCAGATACCAGTAGCGCGTCGTCGCGCTTGTCGCCGAAGCGAGCACCAGCGCGAGCAGGGCGGCCGCGCACCGCAAGATCAAGGAATTCATCGCAAACGTCCTCCGCCTCCGGCCGCCCCCGGAACCCGGCGGGTTCCCGGAAACGAACCCTTCGAATCCACGCTACGCCCCGCCGCCCCCGACCGCAACACGACAGGGGTCTTTCGCGGCCTCGGCTTGATCCGGCTCAATTCCCGCGCGCGGGGCCGGGCCGCGATTCGGGCCTATCATGTCGGTTTTTCACGGAGGAAGAGCCATGAGCCAGCGCAGCGTCGTCATCCTGTCGGGCGTCCGGACCGCCATCGGCGACTACGGCGGCAGCCTGAAGGACCTCGCCCCCACCGACCTCGGCGCGCGCGTCGTGCGCGAGGCGGTCGCGCGCGCGAAGGTCGACCCGGCCGAGATCGGCCAGTGCGTGATCGGCAACGTGATCCACAGCGAGCCGAAGGACATGTACATCTCGCGCGTGGCCGCGCTGAACGCGGGCCTGCCGAACACGTCGGGCGCGTTCACCGTGAACCGGCTCTGCGGCAGCGGCATGCAGGCGATCGTGTCGGCGTCGCAGTACATCCTGCTCGGCGACACCGACGCCGCGATCGGCGGCGGCGCGGAGAGCATGAGCCGCGCGGCCTACGCGAACCTGACCCAGCGCTGGGGCACGCGCATGGGCGACGGCAAGACCGTCGACATGATGGTCGGCGCGCTGACCGACCCGTTCGACACGGTCCACATGGGCATCACCGCGGAGAACGTCGCGAAGCAGTGCGGCATCGGCCGCGAGCAGCAGGACGCGTTCGCCGTCGAGAGCCATCGACGCGCCGTGGCCGCGATCGCCGCCGGCCACTTCAAGAGCCAGATCCTGCCGATCGAGCTCAAGAGCAAGAAGGGCCCGGTGATGTTCGACACCGACGAGCACCCGCGGTCCGACGCGTCGATGGAGGGCATGGCGAAGCTCAAGCCCGCGTTCGTCAAGGAGAACGGCTCGGTGACGGCCGGCAACGCGTCCGGCATCAACGACGCGGCGGCCGCGGTCGTGCTGATGGAGGCCGGCGCCGCCGCGAAGAAGGGCCTGAAGCCGATGGCGCGCCTGGTCTCCTACGGCCACGCCGGCATCGACCCGAAGATCATGGGCCTCGGCCCGGTGAGCGCGGTGAAGAACGCGCTCGCGAAGGCCGGCCTCAAGGTGGCGGACATCGACGTGATCGAGTCGAACGAGGCCTTCGCCGTGCAGGCGCTCGGCGTGTCCAAGGAGCTCGGCCTCGATCCGGCGAAGGTGAACCCGAACGGCGGCGCGGTCGCGCTCGGCCACCCGATCGGCGCGACCGGCGCGATCCTGACGGTCAAGTGCATGTACGAGCTGCACCGGACCGGCAAGCGCTACGGCCTCATCACGATGTGCATCGGCGGCGGCCAGGGCATCGCCGCGATCATCGAGCGGCTGTAGACCGGGGTCAGATTCGAATCCGACCCCGGTGTCGGGCACGGTGCCCGATCCCGGAGGTCAACCCGGTTTCGCGTCGCGCCGGAAGCGCAGCGTGAGCACGTTGGCGCCGCCGTCCCGCAGGTAGCTGCTGACGTCGACCAGCCGGCCGACGATCAGCTGGCCGAGCCCGCCCACGCCGCGCTTGTCGACCGGCTCGTCGAGGTCGGCCGGCAGCCGGCGCAGCGCGGGGCGCGGATCGTAGGGCGGCGCCTCGTCGCGGCACACGAGGATCACGTCGCGGCCGTCGAGGGAGAGGCGCAGGCGGATCATGCCGGCGCCGTCCTCGCCGTACCCGTGCGTCACGATGTTCGTGAACAGCTCCTCGACCACGAGCGTGAGCTTGAGCGTGTCGGTCGCGCCGATGCCGCCGCGCGCGCAGAACGCGGCGACGAACGCGGCCGTCGACGGGAGGACCTCCGTCCGCGCCTCGAACGCCCGTTCCTCGGGCGCGCGGGCGGCGGGGCTCCCCTCGGGTTTGCCACGCGGCCCCGGCGGGTCCATCATTTCAGCCATGGCGGCGTCGGCCGCGCAGGGAGGGGTTTCCGACATGTTCGCGTCGATCGCAAGGTTCGTGCCCGCCATCCTGCTGCTGGCGGCGTCCTCGCTCGCGACGGCGGCCGACATCGGCCAGGTCAAGACGTCGAAGGGCGACGTATCGATCGAGCGCGGCGGCACGACGCTGCCGGGAACGATCGGCACGAGGCTCGAGGCCGCCGACGTGATCCGCACCGGCCCGGACGGCTCGGCCGGGATCACGATGAGCGACAACTCGCTCCTGTCGGTCGGGCCCAACAGCGTCCTCGCGCTCGACACCTACCGCTTCGACACGACGACGCACCAGGGACAGTTCGACGCGACGCTCTCGAAGGGCTCGCTCGCCGTCGTCTCGGGCAAGATCGCGAAGCAGGCGCCCGACGCGATGAAGGTCCGCACGCCCGCGTCGGTCCTCGGCGTGCGCGGCACCGAGTTCGTCGTCGCGGTCGGCGGCTGAGATGCCGGCGCCGCGCGTGCGCGCGCTCGCGATCGTCGTCGCGCTCGCGGCCCTCGCCGCCGGCTGCGCGCCGCGCACGACGGTCGTCCTGCTGCCGGAGCCCGACGGCAGGAAGACCGCGGTGAGCGTGACCGACTCGCGCGGCGAGGTCGTGCTCGACCAGCCGTACGCGGCGGTCGAGCGCGACGCGTTCCGGACGACGCCGTACACCGCGACGCCCGAGGAAGTGCAGGCGAAGTTCGGCGCGGCGCTCGCCGCGCAGCCGCGCCGCGAGGCGAAGTTCGTGCTCCACTTCGCCGAGGGCAAGGACGAGCTCACCGAGGAGTCGCGCGCGCTGCTCGATCGCATCTTCGCGGAGATCGCCGCGCGGCCGGTCCCGGACGTCCTGGTCGTCGGGCACACCGACAGCACCGGCACCGACCCGGTCAACGACGCGCTCGCGCGCCAGCGGGCCGACACGGTCCGCAACGAGCTCCTGAAGCGCGGCCTGGCGCCCGCGAACGTGCAGGCGTCGGGGCGCGGGAGCCGCGAGCCGGTCGTCCCGACCGCCCCTGGCGTGGCCGAGCCGCGCAACCGCCGCGTCGAGATCATCGTCCGGTAGCCGCGCGCCCGCCGTTCCAGCGGATCGCCACGATCGTCAGGTCGTCGGCGGGCTCCGCCCCCGCCGCGAAAGCCTGCACGTCGGCCTTGAGTGCGTCCACCACCGAGCGCGCCGGAGCCTGCGCGGCCCGCGACCGCTCGAGCACCGCCTCCATCCGCTCGCGCCCGTACATCGCGCCCGACGCGTCGCGCATGTCGGTCACGCCGTCGGTGACGAGCACGACGAGCTCGCCGCGATCGAGGAACGTGTGCTCGCCGCGGTACTCGTAGTCGTCGACCGTGCAGAGCGGCGGCCCGTCGCCCGCGTCGAGCCGGCGCAGCCCCGACGCGGCGCCGACGCAGTACGGGTCGTCGTGGCCCGCGTTGCAGTAGACGAGGTCGCCGGCCTCGAGGTCGAGGATGCCGGCGAACGCCGTGACGAACAGCGCCTCGCTGTTGTCGCGCGAGATCTCGCGGTTCACCGCCGTCATCCACGTGCCGACGTCGTCGTCCGGGTGCCGGATCGCCGCGCTCTTCGCGAGGGCCTTGCTGACGGCCATGAAGATCGAGGCCGACAGGCCCTTGCCCGCGACGTCGCCGACCAGGAAGAACAGGCGCCGCGCGTCGAGCCGGAAGAAGTCGTAGAGGTCGCCGCCGACCTCCCGCGCCGGGACCATCGTCGCCGCGAGGTCGAGCCTCGCGTCGCCGCGGAACAGGTCGTCGCGCGGCAGCATCGCGACCTGGATGCGGCGGGCGGCCTCCATCTCGCCCGCCATGCGCGCCGACTGCTCGCGCTCGAGCTGCATCTGGCGGCGCAGCGCGCGCCGCTCGCGGGACGCCTCGGAGAGCGTCAGCACGAGCAGCGTCGCGAACAGCATGAAGAGCGCGAGGCCCGGCGTCGCGGCGTCGAACAGCGACCGCCGCCAGGCGAACGCCGCGAGCGCGGCGAGCCCGGGCAGCACCATCGCGGCCACCGCGAACGCGGCGGTCGCCGGGGTCCGCCACAGCGGCGCGGCGCGGATCAGGACCGCCCCGAGCGCGACGAAGAGCGCGACCTCGAGCGCACGCGCCCACGCGGGGCGCCTCACGAGCGAGCCCTCGAGCAGGTTCTCGATCAGCTGCGCGTGGATCTCGACGCCGGGCATGCGCTCGCCGAGCGGCGTGCCCTGGTAGTCGACCTGCGTGAGCCCGGTCATGCCGACGAGCACGAACTTCGACGCGAGCATCTCGGGGTCGGCCCGGCCCTGCAGCACGTCGATCGCCGACACGAACCGCCGCGGGTCGTGGTGCGTGTAGTGGATGCGCGCGCCGCCGTCGGCGTCGATGGCGGCGGAGAAGTCGCCCGCCGCGACCCCGCGATCGCGTCGCCGCGCACCTTGAGCCGCAGCACCGGCGCCTTGATCGCGACGCGCACCATCTCGAGCGCGAACGCAGGCACCAGCGTGCCGTCGACGCTCGCGACCATCGGCAGCCGCCGGATCACGCCGTCCTCGCCGTCGTCCGGCGACGCCGACAGCAGGCCGTGGCCCGACGCCGCGCGCTCGAGGACCGGCAGGTTGTTGAGCACGCCGGCGAACTGCGCGACCCGCGAGTGCACGGCGGCCGCGTCGTTGGGCGCCGCTCCGTCGATCAGGATCGGCGTCGCGAACAGCGTCATGCCGGTGGGCTCGGGCGAGCCGGCCATGCCCAGCACGACGCGCGCGGCGCCGATCGCGCGCGCGAGCTCGGTGTCGTGCGAGGGCAGCGCCGACAGCGACTGCGCGAGGTCCGCGTCGGTCGACGGCATGTTGTCGAGCCAGTGCTCGGGCGAGCTGCGGTCCGCCTCGGGCATCAGGATGTCGAGGCCGATCGCCACCGGCTTCGCGCGCGCGATCTCGCGGACGAGCTCTCCGAGCACCGTGCGCGGCCACGGCCACTGGCCGAGCGCGACGATGCTCTTCTGGTCGATCTCGACGATCGTCGCCGGCAGCGCGCGGACCGCGCGCGGCGCGATCGCCTGGCACGCGTCGAACCACAGGAGCTGAATGCGCGAGACCCACGCCGGCTGCGCCCAGAGCAGGGCCGCGAGCGCGGCGAGCAGCGCCAGGCCGATCCAGCGGACGCGTCCGCCGAACCGCGGCCCCCGCTCGGGGCCGTCCTCCACGCCGTGCCCGACGGGCGCAGCTCCTCCCGCAGGGGCGGGCGGACTCGCGGTCACAATTCGATTTCCATCCCGTCGTACGCGGCGCTCACCGTCATCGGCGCGCCGGTCCGGCAGATCTCCTCGTAGCGACGCGTGTCCGCGAGCACGCGCGCGATCGACGCGTCGTCGAACGCCGGCTCGTGGTGGAACATGCAGAGGTGCTTCACGCCGGCCGCGTGGCACAGCTCGACGCCGGCGATGTTGCTCGAGTGGCCCCAATCGGCCTTGACCGAGATCGCGTCGGCGAGCGAGTACATCGCGTCGAAGATCACGACGTCGGCGCCGCGGAAGAACTCGACGAAGCCGTCGGTCTCGCGCCGGTTCCCGAGGTCGTGCTCCGAGTCGGTCGAGTAGACGACCGTCCTGCCGCCGGACTCGAAGCGGAAGCCGTACGAGTCGCCCGCGTGGCGCTGGAGCTTGAGCTTCACGCGCATGTCCGCGACCTCGTGCGCGACGCCGGGCTCGAGCCGCACGAACGAGATGTCCGCGCGGAACGTCGAGAAGTCGACCGGGAACGACGGCTGCTCCTGCTGGCGCCGGAGCGCCGCCTCGAGGTGTGCGTGGCCGCCGTAGATGACCACGCGGTTGCCCGGGATGTAGGCCGGCGTGAAGAACGGCAGCCCCATGATGTGGTCCCAGTGCACGTGCGACAGGAACACGTGGTAGGTGCGCGGCCCGCCTCCGTCGCGCGCGAGCGCCTCCTGGCCGAACGGCCGCACGCCGGTCCCGAGGTCGCAGATCACGTAGTCGGGGCCGCCGGTCTCGATCTCGACGCAGGGCGAGTGGCCGCCGAAGGTCGCGCGGTCCTCGAAGGCGAGCGAGTCGACGTACGCTTCGGCGTCCGCGTCGGTCGCGAACGCGCGCCCCGACGCGCCGCGGAGCGCGGCGACGAGCTTGCGTCGCACGCCCTCGGCGGTGAGCGCGACCGGGATCGAGCCGCGCGTCCCCCAGAACCGGACGCGCTTCACCGCCCGTCCTCCGCCGGGCTCGCCGGGGCCGGCTTCTCCGGGAGCGTACGCGGACCGCCCCCCTGGGGCGCGGGCTGGACTCGCCGGGTCGGTCCGCCGGCGCTCATCGCCCGCCTGCCCGGTCGTAGGCCGCGAGCGCGCCGGGCGACACCGCGGCGATCGCGTCGCGCACGCTGTCCCGCACGTCGACGACGTGGTGGAAGCGGCTGATCTCGAAGATCTCCGCGACGACCGGCTGCAGCGAGGCGACCGCGATCGCCGCCCTGCGCGCGCGCATCGTCTTGGCCGCCACCATCAGCACGCGCAGTCCCACGCTGCTGATGTAGTCGACGCCGGAGAGGTCCACGACGATCGCGCGGTGCGGCGCATCGGGGGCGAGCGCGGGGGCGAGCGCGCCCTCGAGCACCTGCGCGCCGGCGAAGTCGATCCGGCCGGCAGCGGTCGCGACGAGGACGTCGGCATACGATTGCGTCGGGCACTGCATGGCGTGGGGGTTGGTCCCGCCCCGTTGATGCGGACGGTCCCGGCGATTATAGGCAACGGTGCCACGGCGCGCCCGCCGTCCGGCGGACGACCCGTCAACCGCCTACGAATCCCTCCGTGGGCGGCGCGAGTCAAGGGAATATTCGCGTTCCGGACCCGGGGCGAGGGCGCCGTCAGCCGAGGTTCGGCGCGAGCCGGCGCCGCGCCGCGTCGGGCGGGATGCCCTCGCGCCGGGCGAAGTCCTCGACCTGGTCCGCGCCGATGCGGCCCACGGCGAAATACCGGGCGTCGGGGTGGGCGAGGTAAAACCCCGAGACCGACGCGGCCGGCCACATCGCGTAGCTCTCGGTCACCGACATGCCGGCGGCGTGCGCGTCGAGCAGCGCGAACAGCGGCGCCTTGACCGCGTGGTCGGGACAGGCCGGATACCCGGGCGCGGGCCGGATGCCCCGGTAGGCCTCGTCGATCAGCGCCTGGTTCGGGAGCGCCTCGTCGGGCGCGTAGCCCCACAGCTCGACGCGGACGCGGCGGTGCAGCCACTCGGCGAACGCCTCGGCGAGACGGTCGGCGATCGTCTTCAGCATGAGCCCCGAGTAATCGTCGTTCGCCTGCGCGAACTCGGCGAGCTTCCGATCGATCCCGATGCCCGCGGTGACCGCGAACGCGCCCACGTAGTCGCGCCTGCCCGCCGGCGCGACGAAGTCGGCCAGGCACTGGTGAGGCTTCCCGGTCGGACGCTCGGCCTGCTGGCGCAGGTTGCGCCAGACCAGCGCCGGCGTCGCGCGCGACTCGTCGGTCCAAAGGACGATGTCGTCGCCCTCCGAGTTCGCCGGCCAGAAGCCCACGACGCCGTTCGCGGTGAGCCAGCGCCCGTCGATCACGCGCTTCAGCATCGCGCGCCCCTCGGCGAGCAGGCTGCGGGCGGCTTCGCCGACGACCGGGTCGTCGAGGATCGCCGGGTACGGGCCCGAGAGCTCCCAAGCCTGGAAGAACGGGCCCCAGTCGATGCACTCGGCGATCGACGCGAGGTCGACGTTGCGCAGCGCCCGGCGGCCGGTGAACGTCGGCACCGGCGGCGCGTACGCGTCCCAGTCGGCGCGGAACGCGTTCGCGCGCGCCGCCGCCAGCGACACGAGCGACGGCCCCTTCTTGCCGCGGTGCTGCTCGCGGATGCGCTCGTAGTCGGCCGCGACCTCCGCGAAATAGGCGTCGCGCTGCCCGGGCGCGAGCAGGCTCGACGTGACCCCGACCGCGCGGGAGGCGTCGGGCACGTAGACGACCGGTCCCGCGTAGTGCGGCGCGATCTTCACGGCCGTGTGCACGCGCGAGGTCGTCGCGCCGCCGATCATGAGCGGCAGCGTGAACCCCTCGCGCTGCATCTCGGCGGCCACGTGCGCCATCTCCTCGAGCGACGGCGTGATGAGGCCGGAGAGCCCGATCGCGCCGGCGCCCGTCGCGCGAGCCGCCTGGAGGATCTTCTGCGCGGGCACCATCACGCCCAGGTCGACGACGTCGAAGTTGTTGCACTGGAGCACGACGCCGACGATGTTCTTGCCGATGTCGTGCACGTCGCCCTTGACGGTCGCGAGCACGACCTTGCCCTTCGAGCGCGCGGCCTCTCCCGACGCCCGCTTCTCCTCCTCGATGAACGGCACGAGGTGCGCGACCGCCTGCTTCATCACGCGCGCGCTCTTGACGACCTGCGGCAGGAACATCTTGCCGGCGCCGAACAGGTCGCCGACGACGTTCATGCCGTCCATCAGCGGCCCCTCGATCACCTCGATCGGCCGCCCGCCGCGCGCGGCGACCGCGGCGCGCGCCTCCTCGGTATCCTCGACGATCCAGGTCGCGAGCCCCTTGACGAGCGCGTGCGAGAGCCGCGCCTCGACCGGCCCGTCGCGCCAGGCGAGGTCCTCGGTCGCGTCCTTCGCCTTCCCCTTGACCGTCTCGGCGAACGCGACCAGCCGCTCGGTCGCGTCGGGCCGCCGGTTCAGCACGACGTCCTCGACGCGCTCGCGGAGCGCCGGGTCGAGCTCGTCGTAGACGCCGAGCTGCCCCGCGTTGACGATGCCCATCGAGAGGCCCGCGCGGATCGCGTGGTAGAGGAACACCGTGTGGATCGCCTCGCGGACCGGCTCGTTGCCGCGGAAGCTGAACGACACGTTCGAGATGCCGCCCGAGACCAGCGCGCGCGGCAGGTGCTCGCGGATCCAGCGCGTCGCGCGGATGAAGTCGACCGCGTAGTTCGCGTGCTCGTCGATGCCGGTGGCGATCGCGAACACGTTCGGATCGAACACGATGTCGTCGGCCGGGAAGCCCGCGCGGCCGACCAGGAGGTCGTAGGCGCGCCGGCAGACCTCGATCCGGCGCTCGTAGCCGTCCGCCTGCCCCTTCTCGTCGAACGCCATCACGACGGCCGCGGCGCCGTAGCGGCGCACGAGCCGCGCCTGCCGCAGGAACTCGGCCTCGCCCTCCTTGAGCGAGATCGAGTTCACGATCGGCTTGCCCTGCACGCACTTGAGGCCCGCCTCGATCACCTCCCACTTCGACGAGTCGATCATGACCGGCACGCGCGCGATGTCGGGCTCGCCGGCGATGAGGTTCAGGAACCGCGTCATCGCGGCCTTCGAGTCCAGCATCGCCTCGTCCATGTTGACGTCGATGACCTGGGCGCCGGCGGCGACCTGCTGGCGCGCGATCTCGACCGCTCCCGCGTAGTCGCCGGCGAGGATCAGGCGCGCGAACGCGCGCGAGCCGGTGACGTTCGTGCGCTCGCCGACGTTGACGAACAGCGTGTCGTCGCCGATGTTGAGCGGTTCGAGGCCTGCGAGTCGCATGTCGGGAATCAGGTATCGGGAGTCGGGCGACAGCCGCGTCTCGGCGACACGACAGGCGACGGCCGCGCGCGCGCGCGGAGGAGCGGCCGGCGCGGAACGACGTCGCGGCGCATCACGCCGCGGCGCGCGGCGCCGCGCGGCGCGGCACCCTGCGCGGAGGCACGCCCTCGACCGCCTCGGCGATCGCGCGCACGTGCGCCGGCGTCGTGCCGCAGCACCCGCCCACGAGGTTGACCAGCCCGCTCCGTGCGAATTCGCCGACGAGCCGCGCCGTCTCCGCGGGCGTCTCGTCGTAGCCGGTCTCCGACATCGGGTTCGGGAGCCCCGCGTTCGGGTAGCACGACACGTAGGTGTCGGCGACGCGGGCGAGCTCCTCGAGGTAGGGCCGCATCAGCGCGGCGCCGAGCGCGCAGTTCAGGCCCACGAGCAGCGGTTCCGCGTGTCGCACCGAGTTGAAGAACGCCTCGGGCGTCTGCCCGGACAGCGTCCGCCCCGACGCGTCGGTGATCGTGCCCGACACGACGAGCGGCAGCCTCGCGCCCAGCTCGTCGAACAGCGTCGCGATGCCGAACAGCGCGGCCTTCGCGTTCAGCGTGTCGAACACGGTCTCGACGAGCAGCAGGTCGGCGCCGCCCTCGACGAGGCCGCGCGCGGCCTCGCGGTAGGCGTCCGCGAGCTCGTCGAACGTCACGTTGCGCGCCGCCGGGTCGTGCACGTCGGGCGAGATCGACGCCGTGCGGTTCGTCGGTCCGAGCGCGCCGGCGACGAAGCGCGGCCGGTCCGGCGTCCTCGCGCTCCAGCGGTCCGCGCTCTCGCGCGCGATCGCGGCCGCGGCGCGGTTGATCTCCCGCGCCCGCGCCCCGAGCCCGTAGTCGGCCTGCGCGATCGCGGTCGCCGAGAACGTGTTGGTCTCGACGACGTCGGCGCCGGCGTCGAAGTAGGCGTCGTGGATCGCGCGGACGACCTCCGGCTGCGTGATCGACAGGAGGTCGTTGTCGCCCCTGAGGTCGTGCGCGTGGCCGGCGAGGCCGCACGCGGGCGCGCCACGGAAATCCCCCTCCGACAGCCGGTGCTGCTGGATCATCGTGCCCATCGCGCCGTCGAGGATCAGGATGCGGCGGTCGAGCAGCGCGGCGAGTTGGTCGGTGCGGTCGGGTTGCATCGGTCGCCCGGAGACGCGCGCGCGTCGCGCGCGGCCGGCGGAGAGGTCACGATTCTAGCAGCGGCGATCCTGCCGCCCGGTTATATCGATATGCCCGGCGACGCGACCGGCGAACGTGCTATGGTTGCCGGCCCATCCGCCGGCGCGCGAGTCGACCATGAAGCACCTGAAGCCGAAGGAAGCCGTCGAGTTCCTGCACAAGCATCCGCAGGCGGTGTTCATCGACTGCCGCAGCGAGATGGAATACCTGTTCGTCGGACATCCGGTCGGCGCGCAGCACGTCGCGTGGAACGACGGGCCCGACTGGGAGATCAACCCGCACTTCGTCGGGCAGGTCAAGAAGGTCGCGAGCATGAACCGGCCGATCGTGCTGATCTGCCGCAGCGGCCACCGCTCGGTCGACGCCGGCCTCGCGCTCGAGCAGGCCGGCTTCCGGGAGGTCTACAACGTGCTCGACGGATTCGAGGGCCCGCTCGACGACGAGCACCACCGCGGCACGATCGGCGGGTGGCGCAAGGAAGGGCTGCCCTGGGAGCAGCTCTGACGCGCCCGCGTCAGGACAGGAGCGCCCGCGCCTCGAGCTCGCAGGCGCGCAGCGGCGGCAGGAGCTTCTCGACGAGGTCGCGCTCGGCGTAGCGGAGCGGGTCGACGATCACGCTGATCGCCGCGAGCACCTCGCCCGCGTTGTTGCGCACCGGCACCGCGATCACCGCGACGCCGGGCTCGTACTCCTCGCTCGCGATCGCGTAGCCCGCGTGGCGCGCGGCCTCGACCTGCGCCCTGAGCGCCTCGTGGGTGACCGGCGTCTTGCGCGTGAACGCCTTGAGCGTCTGGCGCGCGACCCAGACGTCCGCTTCCGCCGGCGGCAGCGAGGCGACCAGCATCTTGCCGGTCGACGTGCAGTACGCGGGGAGATGCGTGCCCGGCTGCAACCCGTAGCTCACGATCCGGGCGGACACGCAGCGCGCGATGTGGATCACGTCGTCGCCGTCGAGGACGGCGGCCGCCGCGGACTCGCCGGTGAGCGCGGTCACCCGGTTCAGGATCGGCTGCAGCAGCCTCGGCAGCTCGGCCGACGTGAGATACGCGCCGGCGAGCCTCAGCACGCGCGGATTGAGCCAGTATTCCTTGCCGTCGGTCCCGACGTAGCCCAGCTCGGCGAGCGTGAGCAGGTAGCGCCGGGCGGCCGCGCGGGAGATCTGCGCCCGGCGCGCCGCCTCGGACACCGAGAGCCGCGAGCGGATGCTGTTGAACGACTCGATGACCGACAGGCCCTTGCGCAACCCCGCCACCAGGTCGGACGGGTCGGCGCGGGCGGCCTCCGGCGCGGCCGCCGAGGCCGCCGCAATGCGTTCGAGACTCGCGCGCTTCGTGCGCATAGCGCGCAATTGTGCGCTTCTCGCACTTGAACGGCAACGCTGGGCGCACCTATAGTGCCCCACGCCCGCCGATCGGCAGCGCGCCGCGACAGAACGGCGCCGCCGGACCGGGCATCCAGGAGGCTGCGGCATGACCCCCACCGAAAGCGTGCGCGAGCCGGTCGCGCGCCCTCCGGCGCGTCCGGGCTGATCCCGCGCGCGCACCCCTCGCCCCGCACCCGGACGCCCTCCCCATGACGACGCCGCAGGCTTTCGGTCTCGCCGGCATCATCGGCATGCCGGTCGCACACTCGCGCTCGCCGGTGATCCACAACTACTGGCTCGCCGAGCACGGCATCCCGGGCCGTTACCTGCTCCTGCCGGTGCCGCCCGAGCGGCTCTCCGACGCGCTCAGGGGAATGGTCGCCCTCGGCTTCCGCGGCTGCAGCGTCACGACGCCGCACAAGCAGGCGGTGATGCCGCTGATCGAGCACATCGACCCGATGGCGGCACGCATCGGCGCCGTCAATACGATCGTCGTCCAGCCGGACGGGACGCTGCGCGGCTTCAACAACGATGGCAACGGGTTCGTGCAGGGGCTGCGCGACGCGAAGCCCGACTGGCGGCCCGACGACGGTCCGATCGCGGTCGTCGGCGCGGGCGGCGCCGCGCGCGCGATCCTCGTCGCCCTCGCCGCGCAGGGCGCGCGCGAGATCCGTCTCGTCAACCGTAGGTTCGAGAAGGCGCAGCAGCTCGCCGCCGAGCTCGGCCCCCCGATCGCGCCGGTGCGCTGGGAGCGCCGTGCCGAGGCACTCGCCGGCATCGCGACGCTGATCAACGCGACGACGCAGGGCAGCGCCGGCAAGCCGGCGCTCGACCTCCCGCTCGACGCGCTCCCGCGGAGCGCGATCGTCGGCGACGCGATCTACGTGCCGCCCGAGACGCCGCTGCTCGCGGCCGCACGGATGCGCGGCAACCTGACGGCGAACGGCCTCGGCATGCTGCTCAACCAGGCGCGGCCGGCGTTCGAGGCGTGGTTCGGCGTGATGCCGTCGATCACGCCGGGCCTGCGCCGCGCGATCGAGGCGACGTTCTGACGATGGCCGCGCCGGGCGTGCCGTCGATGTTCTCGCTCGCGGGGCGCGTCGCGCTGGTCACCGGCGCCTCGCGGGGCCTGGGCCTCGGCATGGCCGAGGGGCTCGCCGAGGCGGGCGCGACGGTCGTGCTGAACGGGCGCGACCGCGGCGCGCTCGAGGCACGGCAGGCCGAGCTCCGGGGGCGCGGGCTCGTCGCGCACGTCGCCCCGTTCGACGTGACCGACGAGGCGGCCGTGCGCGCGGGCGTCGACGAGGTCGCCTCGCGCCACGGGCGGCTCGACGTCCTCGTCGCGAATGCCGGCACCCACCACGGCGCGCCGCTCGCGAAGTGGACGACGGCGGACTGGCGCCGCGTGATGACCGCGAACGCGGACGCCTGCTTCGTGCTCGCGCAGCAGGCCGCGCCGCACATGGTCCGCGCCGGGTACGGCCGCATCATCTTCACCGGCTCGCTCACCGGCACGCTCGCACGCCCGGGCATCCACGGCTACGCCGCCTCGAAGGCGGCGCTCGCGAGCCTCGCGCGCACGCTCGCGGCGGAGCTGGGCGAGCACGGCATCACCTGCAACACGATCGCGCCGGGCTACTTCGAGACCGAGCTCTCGGCGAAGCTGCGGCAGGACGCCGCGTTCGTCGAGCGCGTCAACGCCCGCGTGCCGGTGCGCCGCTGGGGGACGCCGCGCGACCTCGCCGGCCTCGCCGTGTTCCTCGCCAGCGGAGCCTCGTCCTACGTCAACGGCCAGCAGATCGTCGTCGACGGCGGCATGAGCGCGATGCTGCTCTAGGCGATGCGCGGGGACGCGACGAACGTGACGATGCGCGCCGCCGGACCCGCGGCGGCCTCAGGCCGCGGCCGCGGACAGCCCGGGCGTCGGCATGCGCGCGATGCCCAGCGCGGCGAGCTCCTCGTCCTCCTGGTCGGAGAGCCCGCTCACCGCGATCGCGCCGACGACCTGCCGCCCCGACCAGACCGGCACGCCGCCGCCGAAAGCGGTGAGCTGCGGGTCGGCGTAATACGAGACGGCGATGCCACGCGTGCGGATCTGCTCGCCCAGCACGCGCGTCGGACGGCGCAGCCGCGCCGCGGTCCGCGCCTTGGCCGTGGCGACCGCGACCGACGAGACCGGCGCGCCGTCGAGCCGCGCGAGGGCGATGAGCTCGCCGTGGGGGTCGGCCACCGCGATGACCGCGGTACGGCCCCGCGCGGCGAGCTCCTCCCGGATCGCATCGATCGCGGCTGCCGCGTCGTCGTGGCCCAGCGTGGGCTCGAGCATCATCCGTGTCTCCCCGGGGTCGCCGGCGGCGCCGGCCGCGTCGATTATCGCACCGGCTGCCACGCGCCCGTCATCGCAGGTACGCTACGCCCCTCGCGTTCCGAACCACCCCGGTCGTCCCCGACCGCCGCCGTCCGCCGTCCCCACGACACCTGAAGAAGGAGGAGTCCGCCATGAAACGCATCCCGACCCTGCTCGCCGCCGCCACGCTCGCGCTGCTCGCGGCGCCGGTGCTCGCGCAGGCCCCGATCAAGATCGTCGGCTTAGTCGAGCTGTCCGGCACCGGCGCCACGTCCGGCACGAACTTCGACAACGGCGCGAAGCTCGCCGTCAAGGAGATCAACGCCGCCGGCGGCATCCTCGGCCGCCAGATCCAGTACACGTCGAGCGACACGCAGTCGAACCCGGGCGTCGCGAAGGCGCTCGCGCAGAAGGCGGTCGACGACGGCGCCTACGTCGTGATGGGCCCGGTGTTCTCCGGCTCGATCCTCGTCAGCATGGAGGAGACGCGCCGCGCCGAGATCCCGAACTTCACCGGCGGCGAGGCGGCCGCGATCACGCAGAAGGGCAACCCGTACATCTTCCGCACCTCGTTCACGCAGACGACCGCGATGCCGAAAGTCGCGCGCTACATCAAGAACAGCCTCAAGGCGAAGTCGGTCGACATCATGTGGGTCAACAACGACTTCGGGAAGGGCGGCCGCGACATGATCATCAAGGCGCTCGAGGCGGAGGGCGTGAAGGTCGGCGCCGACATCTCGACCGACCCGGGCCAGGTCGACTTCTCGTCCGCGGTGCTGAAGGCCAAGCAGTCGAACGGCGACGCGCTGTTCGTCTACACGAACGAGGAGGAGTCCGCGCGCGCGCTGCGCGAGCTCCGCAAGCAGGGCTACCCGAGGCCGGTCGTCGGCGAGACCGTGCTCACCAGCCAGAAGGTGATCGAGCTCGCCGGGGATGCGGCCAACGGCGCGGTCGCGCACGTCGGCCTCACCGCCGACGCGCCGCTGCCCACGATCAAGGCGTTCGACGCCGCGTTCCAGCGCGAGTACAAGACCAAGTCGGACCACAACGGCCTCAAGGGCTACAGCGGCATCTACTTCGTCAAGGTGATCACCGAGCGCATCGGCAAGTTCGACGGCAAGGCGTTCGCCGCGGCGATGAAGGGCGCGAAGATCTCGGTCAAGGACAACCCCGGCGTGCTGATGGACGTCACGTTCGACCAGAACGGCGACCTCGACCGCGAGAGCTTCATGACGAAGGTCGTCGACGGCAAGCAGGTCGTCGTCGAGACGCTGCCCGCGCTGGGCGCGAAGTAAGGCACGCGGCCACGCCGCACCGGGCCGGCTCCCCGCGGGAGAGGGTCCGGCGCGGCGGCGGCACGCCCTCCGGCCATGGGCGACCTCGTCCAGATCCTCGTCTCGGGCACCGCGACCGGCGCGATCTACGCGCTCGCGGCGCTCGGCTTCACGCTGCTGTGGCAGGCGGCGGGCGTCATCAACTTCGCCCAGGGCGAGTTCGTGATGCTCCCGGCGTTCGCGATGCTGTTCGGCATCGCGTTCGGGATGCCGCTGTGGCTCGCGTTCCTCGTCGCCTGCGCGCTCGCCGCGATCGTGCTGGGCTACGGCTTCAAGCGCGGCATCGCCGACCCGCTGATCCGCCACGGCGTGATCCCGCTCGTGATCGCCTCGCTCGGGCTGTCGATCGCGGTCAAGTCGATCGTGCGCGCGGGCTACAGCGCCGAGGCGCACCCGCTGCCGAGCCCGTTCCCGTCGGGCCTGCTCTCGATCGCGGGCGTCACCGTCTCCTACGCGGACATCGGCACGCTGGTCCTCGCGGGCGCGATCGTCGTCGGCCTCCAGGCGTTCCTGAACCGGACGGTGACCGGCCGCGCGATGCAGGCGGTCGCCCAGAACACCGAGTCGGCGCGCGTGCTCGGCATCGACGTGAAGCGCATGGTCCTCTACGTGTTCCTGATCAACGCGGTGCTCGCGGTCGTCGCGGCGCTCCTGATCACGCCGACCTACCTCGCCAAGTTCGACATGGGCGACTCGATCGGCCAGAAGGCGTTCTTCGCGGCGATCGTCGGCGGCTTCAACCAGACGCGCGGCGCGCTCCTGGGCGGCGTGCTGATCGGCGTCCTCGAGAACCTCGTCGGGTTCTACGTCTCGCCGGCCTACAAGGAGGGCGTCGCGCTCGCGCTGTTCCTCGCGGTCATCCTGTTCCGTCCCGAGGGGCTGCTCGGCAAGGCCGAGGAGCGGAAGGTATGAGCCGCGGCCTCGGGAGCGCCGCCGTCCTCGCCGCGGTCGTGGTGGCGCTGGGCGTGGCCGTGCTCTTCATGAAGCGCAGCGACGTCTACCTGCTGACGCTCACGATGGTCTACCTGATGGCGACGCTCGGGCTCAACCTGACGGTCGGCTACGCGGGGCAGATGTCGCTCGGCCAGGCGGCCTTCTTCGGCATCGGCGCGTACGTCGCGGCGATCGCGCTCAAGGCCGGGCTGCCGTTCCTGGTCGTGCTGCCGATGGCCGCGATCGCCTGCTTCGTCGTGGGGCTCGCGCTCGGCTTCCCGGCGCTGCGCGTCCAGCACCACTACCTCGCGTTCGCGACGCTCGGCTTCAACGTGCTCGTCTACCTCGTGATGCGCAACGAGGAGAAGGTCACCGGCGGCACCTACGGGATCTCGGCGATCCCGCGCCCGACGATCCTCGGCGTCCCGTTCGAGGGGCACGTCGCTTACTTCTACTTCACGCTCGCCGGCCTCCTCGCGCTGGGCGGCGCGCTGTGGTGGCTGTTGCGCTCGCCGTGGGGCCGCGCGTTCGCCGCGCTGCGCGACAACCCGATCCGGGCCGAGAGCCTCGGCATCAACATCACCGCCTACACGCTGCTCGCGTTCGCGATCGGGGCGGCCTGCGCGGGGTTCGGCGGCGTCTACT
Organism: Burkholderiales bacterium; assembly: GCA_046347845.1. Lineage (GTDB taxonomy): Bacteria > Pseudomonadota > Gammaproteobacteria > Burkholderiales > Casimicrobiaceae > VBCG01. Next base: position 377,202 of record JAXMFH010000003.1, read on the forward strand.
ACGCGTCGCTCGTCGAGTTCATCGAGCCGGGGCCGTTCCACTTCTCGACCTCGCTCATGATGCTGCTCGCCGTGATCGTCGGCGGGTCGGGGCGCTTCTTCGGGCCGGTGCTCGGCACGATCATCGTGATCCTGCTGCCCGAGGCGCTCCGCGCGTCCTCGGCCGAGAGCCTCAAGTTCATGCAGAAGTGGTACCTGGTGTTCTTCGGGCTGGCCGTCGTCGCGCTGATGGTATGGCTGCCGGGCGGCATCCTGTCGCTCGCCGACCGGTTCCGCAAGCCGGGAGCGCCGCGATGACGGCGTCCCCCGCCTTCCTCGAGGTCCGCGACGTCCGCAAGGCCTACGGCGCGATCAAGGCGGTCGACGGCGTGAGCTTCTCGGTCGGCCCCGGCGAGATCGTCGGCGTCATCGGCCCGAACGGCTCCGGGAAGACCACGCTGTTCAACGCGATCCTCGGGCAGATCCGGCCGAGCTCGGGCAACGTCGAGTTCTGCGGCGAGGACATCACGGGCCTGTCGCCGCTCGAGCTCGCGCGCCGCGGCATCGGCCGAACGTTCCAGACGCTGCAGGTCTTCGGCGGCCTCTCGGTGCGCGACAACCTGATCGCCGCCGCGCAGGAGTTCAAGGGCACGCTGCCCGGCCGGCTGTTCGCGAAGCCCGACGCGGGGCTCGGCCACCACGCCGACGAGATGATCGAGCTCTTCCGGCTGCAGCGCGTCGCGCACCTGCCCGCGGGCCGCCTCTCGTACGGCCAGCAGAAGCTCATCGACATCGCGATGGCGTTCATGGCCGCGCCGCGGCTCGTCCTCCTCGACGAGCCCTGCGCCGGCGTGAACCCCGGCCTCGTCGACCAGCTGCGCGAGCTGCTCGTGCAGCTCAACCGGACGCAAGGCGGCAGCTTCGTCGTGATCGAGCACAACATGGACTTCATCATGAAGCTGTGCCCGCACGTGATCTGCATGGTCGAGGGCAAGGTGCTCGCCGAGGGGCGGCCGGCCGCCGTGCAGTCGAATCCCGCGGTGCTCGAGGCGTACCTGGGGAACTAGACCGTGACGTTCGACGCGACGCTCGATCCCCCGGCCGCGCCCGCCGGGCCGCCCCAAGGGCGCGGCGCCCCCTCCTCGAGGAGGGGGTGCGCGGCGCCGCGTAGCGGCAAGCCTGGGGGAGGTCACAGGTGATCATCGAGTTCGACCGGGTCGTCGCCGGCTACTCGGAGAGCCTGACGATCCTGAACGAGACGACGTTCGACGCGCGCAAGGGCGAGATCACGCTGCTGATCGGGCCGAACGGCGCCGGCAAGTCGACGGTGCTGAAGACGCTGTTCGGGCTGCTCGTGCCGCGCTCGGGCGAAGTGCGGTTCGAGGGGCGCGTGATCAACGGCCGCTCGCAGCGCCAGCTGCTGGCCGACGGCATCGCGTTCGTCCCGCAGGGCCGCAACCTGTTCGCCTCGCTGTCGGTGCGCCACAATCTCGAGCTCGGCGGCATCACGCTGCCGCGCGCCGAGCTCCCGCACCGGATCGACGAGGTCCTCGCGCGCTTCCCGCGCATCCGCGAGCGCATCGACAACCAGGCGTCGACGCTGTCCGGAGGCGAGCAGAAGCAGCTCGAGGTCGGCCGCGCGCTCCTGCTCCGCCCGCGCGTGCTCCTGATCGACGAGCCGTCGATCGGCCTGTCGCCCAAGCTCGTGAGCGACGTGATGACGCTCCTGCGCCAGCTCGCGAACACGGGCACGACGGTGCTGATGGTCGAGCAGAACGTCCGCACCGCGCTCAAGTACGCCGACCGCGCGCTCGTGCTCGAGATGGGCCGGCTCGCGCTCGACCGCCCGGCCTCGGAGCTCCTCGGCGACCCGAACCTGAACCGGCTGTTCCTCGGCGGGCACGCGCCGGCCCCGGCGCGGGCTTGAGGGGCGCGGACGGCGGCCCGATGACGGTGCGGCGCCCGATCTCGCTCTGCGCGCTGACCGCGCTCGAGCTCGCGCCGCCGGACCTCGTCTCGGCCGCCGCCGCGGCCGGCTACACGCACGTGGGGCTGCGCCTCGTCGCGGCCTCCCCGACCGAGCCGCAGCGCGAGATGGTCGGCGACACGCCGATGGTGCGCGAGACGCGCGCGCGGCTCGACGCGACCGGACTCCAGGCGCTCGACATCGAGGTGCTGCGACTGAGGCCCGAGACGCTCGTCGCCCGCGACTTGCTCCCGGCGATCGAGACCGGCGCCTGGCTCGGCGCGAGGCACGCGCTCGTCGTGGGCAACGATCCGGACGAGTCGCGCCTCGCCGACCGCTACGCCGAGCTCTGCGACCTCGCCGCGCGCTACGGCGTGAGCCCCGAGCTCGAGTTCATGTCGTTCTCGGACGTGACCTCGCTCGCGCAGGCCGAGCGCGTGGTGGCGCGCGCGGGCCGCGCGAACGCCGGCATCGTCGTCGACGCCTACCACGTCTCGCGCACGGGCTGCCGCCTGTCGGACATTGCGCGCATCCCGCCGTCGCGCTTCCGCTACCTGCAGCTCTGCGACGCGCCGGCCGCGATCCCGCCGACCGTCGAGGCGACGCTCGCCGAGGCGCGCGCCGAGCGGCGCTTCCCCGGCGAGGGCGAGCTCGACCTCGTGTCGCTCGTGCGCGCGATGCCGCCGGACATCCCGGTCGCGCTCGAGGTGCCGACGCTCGCGCTCGCGAAGACCGTCGGCGCGGTCGAGCGGGCGCGGCGCGCGATCGCGGGCGCGCGGCGGGTGCTCGCGGCCGCCGAGCCCGGCCGCGCGAGCGTGGGCGCCGGTCAGGAGACGATGTAGGCCGACGTGCCCGTCGACAGCAGCGTGCCGTCCGCGCCGCGGAACTCCATGCGGACGGAGGCCACGCGCGAGCCGATGCGCATCACCTCGGCGGCGAGGTCGAAGCGATCGCCGATCGCCGGCCGCAGGTAGTCGACCCTGAGGTCGATCGTGCCGAGCCGCGCGAAGCGCGCGAGCCGCTGCGCGACGGTTTCGTCCATGTGCCGGGCGCCCAGCGCGGCCATGACGGCGAGTCCCGCCATCGCGTCGAGGCCGGTGCCGATCACGCCGCCGTGGAGCCGGCGATACGCGAAATGCCCGACGAGGTCGGGCCGCATGTCGATGCGGCCGGTGACGCGCTCGGCCGCGATCGACACGACCTTGAGGCCGATCACGCGGTCGAAGACCATCTGGTTCTCGAAGATGTCGACGAGCCCCTCGACGAACTCGGGCTCGAACGGCAGCGGGGAAACGGTGCGGCGGGTCATCGCGGCGGGGCGGGCGGCGGACGCCCGATTCTTTCACGAATCGGGGCCGACGCCCCGCGCTCAGGTTCCGCGCGCGCGCACGCGCACGCCGTCGCGGATCTTGTCGTCCGGATGGTCGATCACCGGCTCCCCGACCGACAGCCCGGACTTCACCTGCGCGGCGAGCCCGGCGCGCTGCCCGACGTCCACCGGCCGCAGCCTGGCCCGACCGCCGTCGACGACGAACACCGCCCAGCCGTCCCCGTGCCTGAACAGCGCCCCGGCCGGCACCTGCAGCACCTCGGCGCCTTCCCAGACGACGAATCGCGCCTCGACCCGGTAGCCGTCGCCCAGCCGACGCCATTGCTCGCGGGGCGACGTGAAGTCGACGATCACGCGGACCCGCTGCTCCTCGACGCCCAGCGCCGAGACCTTCGTGAAACCGTAGGGCTCGACGAGGCGCACCGCCCCCTGCAGCACCGACTCGCCTCCCCAGCGGTCGACGAGCACCCGCGAGCCCGGCGCGATCCTCACCGCCTGTGTCGACAGCACCTCGACCTCGATCTCCAGCGTCTCGGGATTGCCGATCTCGACGAGCGGATCGCCCGCCTGCACGGCCCCCTCGCTCTCGCGGACGACCTTGAGGACGCGCGCGTCGACCGGCGCGCGCACCTCAATCGTTTCCGCCGCCCCGCCCGCCTGCAGGCCGGACGTGCTCGCGAGCGCGGCCCGCGCGACGTCGAGCTCGAACCGGGCCACGTTCGCCGCGTGCCCGGACGCCGACAGCGCCGCCTGCGTGCGGACGACCTCGGAGCGCGCGCGGTCGAGCGCCTGCGGCGAAATGAAGTTGGACGCGCGCAGCGACTCCGAGCGCTCGAGCTCCTGGCGCGCGAGCGTCGCCTGCGCCTCCGCGACCCGGCCGTTCTCGCGGGCCGCGGCCAGCGCGGCCTCGGCCGCCTTCACCTGGGCCGCCGCCTGCGCGCGCGACCGCGGGTCGAGGGCGTTCGAGCGGGCGGGCTCGATGGCCGCGACGACCTGCCCCGCCTTCACCGCGTCGCCGACCTTGAGGTCGATGCGGCGCGCGTAGCCGGCCATCGGCGCCGACACCACGTAGCGCTCCATCACGCGGGTCTTGCCCTCCTCCTCGACGGTCACGACCATCGGCCCCTGCGCGACCCGCGCGACGTCGACGGCGACCGGGCGCGGCAGGAACCCGTACGCGATCGCGCCGGCGACGGCCAGCGCGAGGAGGGTGATGCCGATGCGTGCGCGTGTTCGCATGAGCGGCGGGGGGGCAGTAGGAGATTCCTATTCGCGCGTCTTGAGCACGGCCACGAGGTCCAGCGTCCCCAGCCGGCGCCACAGGATCAGGCCGGAGACCAGCGCCGAGGCGACGACCACCGTGACCCCGAGCGCGATGTTATCCGGAGCGAGCACGACCGGCAGCCGGTACAGATCGCTCGAGAACGCCAGCACCAGGACGCCGATCAGCCCGATGCCGACCAGGATGCCCGCCGGAATCGCCGCGAGCGTCAGGAGCGCGAGCTCGCCCAGCAGGATGTACGCGATCTCGCCGCGGGTGAAGCCCAGGACGCGCAGGCTGGCGAGCTCGCGGCCGCGCTCGGAGAGCGCGATCCGTGCGCTGTTGTAGACGACGCCGAAGCCGATCGACGCAGCGAGCAGCGTGGCGACGAGGTTGTAGAAGAGCACGAACTCGCCGATCGTCGCGTAGAAGCTGCGGACCGCCGACGCGTTGGCGACCATCCCCAGCACGCGCGGCCGCGCGTGCAGCTTCGCGTAGACCGACGCCTCGGCCCCCGGGTCGATCGCCAGGTACGCGCCGGACACGACGTCGCCTTCGCGGAGGAGCGCGTTGAGCGAGTCCTGCTGCATGTAGGCGGACACGCCAAGGTACTGCTGCGTGATGCCCAGCACCGGGACCTGCAGGGTCCGGCGCTCGCCCTCGAGCACCTCGACGGTGAGCAGGTCGCCGGGCCGGACGCCCAGGATCTCGCTCGCGAGGTGGTCGGTGAGCACGACGCCGCCCGGCGGCACCATGACCGGCTCGAGCCCGCGGTCGAGCGAGCGGTGCAGGCGCCCCTCGGGCTGGATGCCGTACACGGCCGAGCGGTAGCGGCGGTTCTCGAAGCGGAGCACGGCCGGCACGTCGCGGAAGCCCTCGACGTGGCGCACGCCGGGCAGCGCGGCGAGCTCGTGGAGCGCCTTCGCCGACGTGGGCTCGATGAAGCTGACCGACAGGTCCTCGCGCGCGGCCTGGCGGAACTGCACGTCGACCATGAAGTCGATCGCCCCCTTCTGGTAGTTGCCGACCATCATGAGCCCGCACGCGCAGGCGATGCCGAGCACGGTGAGCAGCGACTTCACCGGCCGCCGCTCGACGTGCCGCAGGATCATCCGCGTCGGCGCGGCGAACCACCGCTGCAGCCCGATGCGCTCGGCGAGGGTCGCGCGGTACACGGTCGGCGTCTCCGGCCGCATGCCTTCGGCCGGCGCGAGCCGCGCCGCGCGGAAGACCGAGAACAGCGTGCCGCTGACGGCCGCGGCCGCGCTGATCGCCAGCGCGATGAGCGCCACGCCGGGGCGCACCCGGAAGTCGAGGTAGGGGAAGCGGAACGTCGTCTCCGCGTACACGTTGGAGAGCCCCTGGCCGAACCACGCGCCCAGCGCCACCCCCGCCGCGACGCCCAGCAGCACGATCAGCATGACGAGCTTGACGTAGTGGGCGCCGACGGCGAGGTTCGAGTACCCGAACGCCTTGAGGATCGCGACCTGCTCGCGCTGCAGCGCGACGAGCCGGCTCACCACGACGTCGAGCAGGAACGCGGCGATGCCCAGGAAGATCGCGGGAAACAGCGTCGCCGTCGTCTTCAGCTGCTTGAGCTCCTCGGACAGGAACCGGTTCGACAGCTGGTCGGGCCGCGCGTAGCTGCCGGTGCCGCCGTAGCGGTCGAGGACCTCGTCGACGCGGTCGATCACCTCGCGCACGTCCGCGTCCCGCGAGAGCTTCAGCGCGACGTCGTTGAACGCGCCCTGCATGTCGTAGGCCGCGGCGAGCGCGTCGCGCCCCATCCAGAGCACGCCGTAGCGCTTGAAGTCGGGGAACATCGCCCCCGGCGCGATCTGGTAGACGTACTCGGGCGACACCGCGACGCCGGCGACCGTGAGCACCTTGCGCTTGCCCTCGATGATCGCGGCGAGCCGGTCGCCCGGCTCGAGGCGGTGCGCGTCCGCGAACGAGTCCGACACCACGACCTCGTCCGCGTCGCCCGGCCGCACCATGCGCCCGCGCTTCAGGTACGGCGCGTCGAGCAGCGGCTCGCCCTCGTCGGGAACCGAGACGACGAGGCCGGTGATCGGGTCGGAGAAGCCCGCGACCTCGAGCTTGACCCCGGCCACGACGCGCGTCTCCAGCCGCTCGACGCCGGGCAGCTCGCGCAGGCGGTCGGCCACCGGCTCGGGGGCGCGCTTGAGGTTCGCGAACACGTCGGCGAAGCGGCCCTCGGCGTAGAAGCGGTCGCGCGTCGTGACGAGCGCGTCGTAGGTCGACAGCGACATCACGAGCGTGGCCACCCCGCCCATGATCACCGCGGCGATCGCCAGCGCCTGGCCGCGCAGGTGCCAGAGGTCGCGCAGGAGCTTGCGGTCGAGCGCGCGCATCGGTCACCAGGTGAGGTCGCGCGCCCGCCGCTTCACCGCGTTCGCCCGGACCTCGGCGATGCGGCCGTCGGAGAGCCGGATCACGCGGTCCGCCATGTCGGCGATGCCCACGTTGTGCGTGATCAGCACGGTCAGCGTGCCGAGCTCGCGGTTGACCTTCTCGAGCGCCTCGAGGACGACGACGCCGGTCGCCGAGTCGAGCGCGCCGGTGGGCTCGTCGCACAGGAGCACCGCGGGATTCTTCGCGATGGCGCGCGCGATCGCCACGCGCTGCTGCTCGCCGCCCGAGAGCTGCGCCGGGAAGTGGTCGAGCCGCGCCTCCAGGCCGACGAGCCTCAGCGCCTCCTCCGGGAGCATCGGGGACTTCGCGATCTCCGTCACGGCCGCGACGTTCTCGCGCGCGGTGAGGCTCGGGATCAGGTTGTAGAACTGGAACACGAAGCCGACGTGCTCGCGCCTGAAGCGCGTCAGCTCCGATTCCGTGGCCCCGGTCAGCGCGTGGTCGAGGTAGCGGACCTCGCCGCTCGTCGGGGCGTCCAGCCCCCCGAGGATGTTGAGCAGCGTCGACTTGCCGCTGCCCGACGGCCCGAGCAGCACGACGAGCTCGCCGCGCTTAAGCTCGAGGTCGATGCCGCGCAGCGCCGGGACCTCGACCTCCCCCATCCGGTAGGTCTTCGTGAGGCCCTTCGCGCGGAAGACGGCTTCGGTTCCGGCGTCCATGACGCGATCATCATGCCAGCCGGGCTGCGCCGCGCGCCAGCGGCGGGACGCCGTCACGCGACGAGGTGATCCGGATCAAGCGGCGGCGGCCGGGCGATCGCCCGCGAGCTCGTCGACGATCCGCCGCAAGCGCTCGTAGTGCGTGCCGGCCCAGTAGACGTGCCCGCACGCCCGGCACCGGGCGAACCGCTCGCCGTGCTCGCGCACCCACGGCGGCAGCTGCGACGCCACCTCGTCCCTGCCGACGTCCTCCAGCTCGCCGTTGCAGCGCAGGCAGCGCGTGAACGGCCGCATGCCGCCCCGCAGGCCGAACGCGTCGACGACCTCCGCGAGCTGCTCGCGCGGCGCGGTCGCGCGCATCCAGCGGCCGTGCGCGACGGCCGCGTGCTTGAGCAGGCCGCGGTCGCGCGTGAGGACGATCCGCGACTCGGCGGCCGCGAGCCGCACGATCGTCGCGTCGTCGTAGTCGTTCCGGTAGAGCGCGTCGAAGCCGAGGAGCCGCAAACGGCGAGCGAGCGTCCCGAGATGGACGTCGAGCACGAATCGCTTCGGCTCGGGAACGGGGGCGCGCAGCTTCGCGAGCCGCGCGACGTCGAGGCGCGCGAACGCGGGGTAGACGGACACTCGCTCGCCGCCGCGCAGCAGCCGCGCGAAGTCGGCCGGCTCGCCGTCGACGAGGATCAGGCCGACCTCCGGGTGCGGCACGCCGATCGCCTCGATCGCGTCCTTGATCGACGGCGTGCCGTCGAACGCGTAGCCGAACGCGACCGCGTGCCGCTCGGGCGCGAGGAAGTCGTTCAGCTCCGCGTAGAAGCGGAATTCGGTGTGCGAGGCCATCGTGCCGCGGCCGTCGTCGGCGGCACGACATCATCGCACCGCCGGGGCGGGCGGTCGCGGAAGCGATGCGGAAGTCGCCTTGCGCCCGGCGACCGCCCGCGACGCGTCAGCCGCGGTCGCGCTTGCGCACGGCCGCCGAGGCGGCGGCCAGCAGCGCGAGGACCAGCACCGCCAGCCCGGAGGCCGGCAGCACCGGAACCGGCGCCGCGGCGGACGCGGCTCCCGCGATCACGTCGACGTTGTCGAGGCCGACGTTGTTGTCGCCCCAGTCGAAGTCGACGCTCGTGAGGTTGGTCCAGCCCGCCGGCAGCGTGTAGGTCGCCCATTGCGCGTTGGGGTTCCCGGACGGGAGGTTGAACACCTGGACGACCGTGCCGCCGCCGCTCAGGTGGCCCGTCAACGTCAGCGTGCTCGCGCCGTTGTTGTAGATCGCGGCCGCATCGAAGCGCACCAGCGAGAACGGACCGCCGGAGCCGAGCGTCCAGGACGCCGCCCCGCCCTCGAATGTCTCGAAGTCCGAATTGTCGGGCGGCGCGTTGGAGGAGTCGTAGGCCGGGTCCAGCGTGTACTGATAGGTGCCGCCCGTCGCCGTGAACGTGAAGCCCGACGCGTTGAAGACGCCGTTGCTGCCGTAAGAGACGTAGTCCCCCGTCGGCGCGAGATTGTTGAAATCGATGACCAGCGCCGACGCGGACGTCGATCCGAGCAGCGCGAGCGCCGCGAGGGTGGCTAGCAGGCGTTTCATGCGATTCGGGTTCCGGTCGGGAGAGGGACGGCCGGCCGCCAGTGTCGTCGGGCGGCGTCGCCGCTGTCAACGGCGGGACCGGCCGGCTCCGTTCGTCCTGTCGCGCCGACGCCACTCGCCGGCGTCCCGGAGGTCGCTCCGGCGGCCGGTTCGGGGGAAGCCCGGGCCCGCGGCCCGGCGCGGCGCCGTACCGGCCGCGTCGTACAGCCGCACACCGCCTTCGAAATCTCACACCGGCTTCAGCAGGTCGGTCGCCAGCGCGCGCGCGAACAGCGAGTCGATGCGAGCGACCTTCATCGCCGCACCGGGCACGTGCAATGCCGGGGCCAGTCGCAAGCCGCCCTCCATCGGCGCGACGAATCGCGAAATGGTTCGCTGCGCGCCCCGCCAGGTCTCGAGCTCGATGGCGGCATCGACGCGCTCTCCCGCCGTGACGACTTCCAGACCGCAGAGCCCGCCGCCCACCGCGATGTTCAACGGAAGGCCGCTGCGAACGGGAAGATTCGCGATCCTGAGCCGCGCGAAGGCCGCGCTTCGTCCGAGGCGGACCGTGTGTTCGATGGCGACCCGCTTGTCGCGTTGCGTCGTGAGTCCGTACACGGGCATCCGGCCCGAAAGCCCGGAGGCCTCGACGCGATGCCTCTCGCCGCCCTCGATGGCGCACCGCATGCGCGTTTCGGTCAGGCGCCATCGCGTCAGGTGATCGAAGCGGCCGTCCCGTCGGCCCACGAGCTCGTGGCAGAAATCGGGACCGGTCCGACTGCTCTGCAGGGCGAAGTCGCGCAGCACGCCCCGGACCTTGCCCGGTCCCGACGCATCGACCGCGGAGGCGCCGTGCGCGATCGGAGCGCGCGAACCGACATTCGGCGATTCCGCTGCGTGCAACCACTCCCGCAGCGTGAGTCTCTCCAGCGAGGGCCCGAGTTCGGCGCGCGACAGCGCGCGCGCGAGCTCGGGTGGCAGGGCACCCGGGGCCCGTGTCCGCGGCTCGCCCTGCACGAACGCCTGGCTTCGCTCGACGAGTTCCGAAAGCCTGAGGTCGAGCGCGTGTCCGATGTCGAACCCCGCGAGCAGCGCCGGGCGGACGCGCCGCATCAGGATTTCGCCCTTCCATCGCCCATCCAGCGCAACGATCGGCGCGAACTGGCCGCGGCCGCTCGACGGGTCCACGCGCGGATTGCGCGGCAGCCACAGATTGTCGCCGGCGCTGTCCGTCATTCCGACGGTCGTGGCGTCCGCGCCGACGACGACGAAGAGCAGCGCGAGCAGCAGGAGGTTCGGATCCCAGATCGGCGAGCACTGCCTGTGATCGAGCGCGCTCCAGGGCACGAACACCATCGATCCGGACACGTCGAGCCCCCCCGTCGTGAACGAGAACCGGTCGCCGTCGATCCTGACGAGCGCCGGCGCATTGCGGGTGTTGGGATCGAACGCGTGAACGATCCACGGCGTCTGCGAATCGTCCCAGGCGAACGGGAGCACGGCGTGCCCGTAGCCGGTGTACCCGGCGCCCGAGTGCATCGCGATGACGGAAGGCTCGCCGGCGAGGTAGCGCCGGCGGGTCTCCCGGAAGATGGCTGCCGGCGTCATGCCGTCTTCCTTCTGGTCGTGCAGATGCCCGAGGACATCGCTGCCGACCTGATAGAGATGCTTGATGTTCACCGCGTTGCGGACGAGCTCCCAATCGGGCGCCTTGAACCGCGCGAGCGGCGTGCCGTAGCCGCGCCCCATCCAGGCATAGAGGGCCTCGGTGCAGAGCCCGAAGCAGTTGCCGCCGGTGGCGGCGTCCTCGATGGCGAGCGCGAAGTAGGCCCGTTGCGCCCAGTCCGATGGATCGGTCCATTCCGGGTCGTCGTCGACGTCGACGAAGGCCGCGGCGTACTGGGAATAGTCGATGCTGGGTGTGGCGTGGTTGCCGGTCTCCCAGAAGTCGCGGGGCGCGCGGGGAGGCTGGCGTGGCTGCACCTGCCAGTCGAGGCGATCCACCTTTCCGAAATTCGCGCTGAACACGCCGCTCTCGCTCTCGAAGAGGCCCCAGCCGTTCGCGATGCTCAGCTCCTTCGTGAACGTCCCGAGGTGATCGTCGCCGCCGCCGAACGCGCCGTCCTCGTCCCAGACGTCGACCGTCAGCGTGATGCGCAGCTCCGGATCGTTCGGGACGACGAGGTAGTCGAGGAGCAGGTCCAGATCGTGGCTGTTGTCGCCACCGAAGGACCCGTGCTCGGGAACGCGCCGGCGCTCGACGACGACGCCGTTGCACTGAAGCACGATCTCGAAGTAGAGATCGTTCTGGCCCTGGCCCCATCCCTCGGCTTCCTGGGTCTGCGCGAGTCCGATTCCGAGCCTGAAGGCCGGGCAGATGCGCGAGGCCGTGCCGTCGAAGACGATGCTGCCGTGCTCGAACGCGTTGAATTGGCCGATGCCCGCCCAAGACGGAAGATCGGCCCCGTCGGTGATCGGCAGGCCGAGCCCGTTGTACTCGTCGTCGTTGGGAAGTCCGGGACCGTTCACCGAGCGATAGGCGGCGAGGATGTCTCCGTGCACTTCGTGGGCGCCAGTCGCCGCGCTCCAGAAGAACGTGCATGCCTCGAAGCGGCTCTGCCGGGCGCCGGTGGACGGCGGGTCGCGCCGGAAGGTTCCCGCGCGCAGGACGTCCTCTTCGTCGGAGATCGGGAAGCCCCAGGCTCCGGGCCCTCCCGTCGCCAGGTAGCGTTCGAGGATGGCGCCGTGCACCTCGAAGGCGCGCGTCGCGCCGCTCTTCAGGTACAACCGCCCGCGGTCGAACCGCTGCATCGCCCCGCCGGGCAACTCCTCCTGCGCCGCGACGGGAAGCCCCACCACCGATGCGGAGCCGCCCAACTGCTCGTAATCGATGTAAGCACGGCCGAAAAGCTCCCAGGCGCCGGTCTCGGGGGACCAGTAGATCGCCCCCTTCTCGAAAACGCTGCGCCGGCTGCCCTCGGCCCGCGCATCGGCTTCGTCGGCGACCAGCGCGCCGAGCCGTCGCGCGACGCCGGCCGCCTCCCAGCGGTCACGGATCGCGCCGTAGATCACGTAGGCGCCAGGCAGATCCGGCCGGTAACCGATCGTGGCGTGTTCGAAGCGCTGCAGTCGCATCCCGCTTTCGCCGTCGAAGCCGATGCCGCCCTGGCGCGCGCCGAGGTCGAAATCGGGCCGCAACTCGTTCTCCTTCAGGCGAATGCGCCATTCTGCGTCGCCCCGAACACGGTCGACCTGCCATTCGTCCCCTTCCGGGACCCCGTTGTAGATCTGCAGCAGGGCGATGTCGCCCTCGAACGGCCAGCGCACGAGGTCCGGATGGACGCCGAGAACGAGCTCGGACGTCGTCGCGGGCACGAGCGTGCCGTCCGGAAACGGGCAGGCCGTGACGAGGCTGCCGTCGACGAAGAGGCTCAGCGTGTCGAGATCGTAGACGAGGTCGACGAAGTACCAGGTGCCGATCCGCAGATCGAGGCTGTCGGCCGTGTCGACGCCTGCCCACCCGTTGCGCGCATTGTCGACGTTGCCGACGATGCGAAACGAGCCGGATCCGTCCGGCGGCATCAGATGCAGCGAGCACGCAGGCAGCGTGGCTTCGAAGAGGTTCGCGCGGCCGGCAATCGGTGCGGTCGCGCGCATGACCAGCCGCACCTTGAATCGCTGCGGATCGAATGCCGACGCATCGGGCGAGGCGGTGAGCCGCGCACCGTTGCCGAAGTGCAGCGCGTTGGGGAAGGCGCCGATGGACGTCGATCCCGGTCCGGCGACGGTGATGCAGCCGACCGCGACCCCCGGGATCGTGCCGCCCGGGTTGCCCGGCGCGCCCCCGCCGAGGTGGTAGTCGACGACGATCGCTGCTTGGCCCATGGAGCATCCCCCCGGTGGAAACGTCGGTTTCCACCTCGACCATCATTCCCGATGCACGTGACGGGAGTCAACCGATGCTCGGTCGCCGACGCTCCGGCCCATCGCGGGCAACGCCGCGAAGCCAGCGTCCCGCCGACGAATCCGGCCGCCTTGCCGCCGTCGGCGGTGCGCGGTTCCGGGCATTGCGTCGACGATCGTCGTCCACGCACAATGGCGTCTTCGCATAGCGCTTCCGGGGCGCCCCCGCGCCCGCCATTCTCCGACTCGACGCGCCGCGCGGGTCCCGCGATGATCGACAAGACCGTCCCCACGCTCGAAGCCGCCGTCTCGGACATCGCCGACGGCTCGACCGTCATGGTCGGCGGCTTCGCGACCTCGGGCGTCCCGCTCGCGCTGATCGACGCGCTGCTCGCGCAAGGGGCGCGCGAGCTCACGATCGTCAGCAACCACGCCGGCAGCGGCGACACCGGGCTCGCCGCGCTGATCGCGGCCGGCCGCGTGCGAAGGATCGTCTGCTCGTTCCCCCGCCACAAGGAGTCGTGGGCGTTCGACCGGCTCTACAACGCCGGCAAGCTCGAGCTGGAGCTCGTTCCGCAGGGCACGCTCGCCGAGCGCATCCGCGCGGCGGGGGCCGGCGTGGGCGCGTTCTACACGCCGGCCGCCTGGGGCACCGAGCTCGCGAAGGGCAAGGAGACGCGCGTGATCGACGGCAGGCCGCACGTGCTCGAGTACGCGCTGCGCGGCGACGTCGCGCTCGTGCGCGCCGACCGCGGCGACCGCTGGGGCAACCTCGTCTACCGCAAGGCGGGCCGCAATTTCGGCCCGATCATGGCGTCCGCGGCGCGCCTCGCGATCGCGCAGGTGCGCGAGATCGTGCCGCTGGGCGCGCTCGACCCCGAGGCCATCGTGACGCCCGGCATCTTCGTGAAGCGCGTCGTCCGGGTCCCCGACGCGGGCGCCGAACGGACGCGCGATGCGGCGTAGGCGATGAGCCGGAAGCGCTGGTCGCGCGACGAGATGGCCGCGAAGGTCGCGCGCGACATTCCGGAGGGCTCGGTCGTCAACCTCGGCATCGGCATGCCGACGCTCGTCGGGGGGCACTTCGCGCCCGACCGCGAGGTGATCCTGCACAGCGAGAACGGGCTGCTCGGCATGGGGCCGCCCGCGAAGCCCGGCGAGGAGGACGTCGACCTGATCAACGCGAGCCGGCAGCCGGTGACGCTGCTGCCCGGCGGCTCCTACTTCCACCACGCCGATTCGTTCGCGATGATCCGCGGCGGCCACGTCGACATCTGCGTGCTGGGCGCGTTCCAGGTCTCGGTCGCCGGCGACCTCGCGAACTGGCACACCGGCGCGCCCGACGCGATCCCCGCCGTCGGCGGCGCGATGGACCTCGCGGTCGGCGCGAAGCGGGTCTACGCGATGATGGAGCACCTGACCAAAGGCGGCGAGAGCAAGATCGTCGGGCGCCTGAGCTATCCTGTCACCGGCCTGGCCTGCGTCGACCGCATCTACACCGACCTCGCCGTCGTCGACGTCGCGCCGCAGGGCCTCGTCGTTCGCGAGATCGTCCCCGGCCTGGCGCTCGACGAGCTCGCGCGCCTGACCGGCGTGGCGCTGAAGGATGGAAGATCGTCGGGCTGACGCCCGACCCCCAGCAACCGGAGCCGACGATGACCGAAGCCTTCCTCTGCGACGCGATCCGCACGCCGATCGGCCGATACGGCGGCGCGCTTGCCTCCGTGCGCACCGACGACCTCGCCGCGATCCCGATCCGCGCGCTCGTCGAGCGCAATCCGCGCGTCGACTGGGAGGCGGTCGACGACGTCGTCTACGGCTGCGCGAACCAGGCGGGCGAGGACAACCGCAACGTCGGGAGGATGGCGCTCCTGCTCGCCGGCCTGCCCGCGATCGTCCCGGGGACGACCGTCAACCGGCTGTGCGGATCGAGCCTCGACGCGATCGCGATCGCCGCGCGCGCGATCAAGGCCGGCGAGACGCAGCTGATGGTCGCGGGCGGCGTCGAGAGCATGTCGCGCGCGCCTTTCGTGCTCGCGAAGGCGTCCGAGGCGTACTCGCGCGCAGCGAAGATCGAGGACACGACGATCGGCTGGCGCTTCATCAACCCGCTGATGAAGGCGAAGTACGGCATCGACTCGATGCCCGAGACCGCCGAGAACGTCGCCGAGGAGTTCAAGGTCGCGCGCGCCGACCAGGACGCGTTCGCGCTGCGCTCGCAGCAGCGCGCGGCCGCCGCGATCGACGCGGGCCGGCTCGCCGAGGAGATCGTCCCGGTATCGATCCCGTCGCGCAAGGGCGATCCGACCGTCGTCTCGCGCGACGAGCATCCGCGCGCGACGACGCTCGAGGCGCTCGCGAAGCTCAAGGGCGTCGTGAAGCCCGACGGCACCGTCACCGCGGGCAACGCGTCGGGCGTCAACGACGGCGCGTGCGCGACGCTGATCGCCTCCGAGGCGGCGGCGCGCAAGCACGGGTTGGTGCCGCGCGCGCGCATCGTCGCCTCCGCGGTCGCGGGCGTCGCGCCGCGCATCATGGGCTTCGGCCCCGCGCCCGCGTCGCGCAAGGCGCTCGCGCTCGCGAAGCTCTCGATCGCGGACGTGGACGTGATCGAGCTGAACGAGGCATTCGCGGCGCAGGCGCTCGCGGTGACGCGCGACCTCGGCCTCCCGGACGACGCCGCGCACGTCAATCCGAACGGCGGCGCGATCGCGCTCGGCCACCCGCTGGGCGCCTCGGGCGCGCGGCTCGCGACGACCGCGTGCTACGAGCTTCACCGGCGCCGAGGCCGCTACGCGCTCGCGACGATGTGCATCGGCGTGGGCCAGGGCATCGCGATGGTGATCGAGCGGGTCTGACCCGTCGGGCGCGGGCCGACGCGGCGCGTGCGCCTCGCGCCCTCCCGGGCGCACAATGCGGCGATGAGCGCCGCACGGCCCGCCCCCTCCGCGCAAGGCGGCTCCCTGCGCGCCCGCTACGACGACGCGCGCGTCCCCGCGCCCTCGCGCGCCGAGGTCGACTGGCTCGCCGATCGGCTGCCCCGCGACGCGGGACCGGTGCTCGACGCGATCTGCGGCTCGGGAAGGCGCCTCGTGGCGCTCGCGGCGCGCGGCATCGCGATCCACGGCGCCGACGCCTCGGCGGCGTCGCTCGCGCTCGCGCAGGCCCACCTCGACGCCGCGGGTCTCGCGGCGACGCTCTACCGGCAGGGCCTCGCCGCGCTCAACCTGCCGATGCGCTACGCGGCGGCGATCCTCGACGGCGCCGCGTTCGCGCGCATCGTCGACCCGTTCGCCGCCCGCGAGGCGCTCGCGAGGCTGCGTGCTCACCTGGTCGCGCCCGGGATCCTGCTCGTGGACGCGCCCCTCCCGGTCTACGCGCGCACGCGGCCGGGCGCGCCGCTCGTCGAGCTCACGAGCGTCGTCCTGCCCGACGGCTCGCAGATCCGGCTGCGCTCGGAGACCTCGGTCGACGCGGACGCGAAGCTCGCCCGCACCGAGGCGCGCTACACGCACCGGCTCGGCGCGCGGTCGCTGGGTGAGGAGCACGCGCGCGGCGCGATCACCTGGCGCGACGCGGACGAGTGGCGCGAGCTCCTGGAGGGCGCCGGGTTTCGCGAGATCGCGGCGACCACCTCGCCGCGCGAGCAGGGCGCCGGGAACGACGCCGATCTCGCGCTGGTCGCGCGCGCCTGAGACGGCGCGCTACCAGCTCCCGGACGCGCCGCCGCCGCCCGAGCTGCCGCCGCCGCCGGAGAAGCCGCCGCCCGACGACGACGACGAGCCGCCGCCCGAGCTGCCGCCGCTCGAGATCACCATCCCGCCGATCGTCGTCGATCCCTTCGTCTTCATCTCCTTCGCCGCCTTCTGGTACCACTCCTGGCGCGAGATGACGATCTTCGCGATCGGGTAGGCGACGACGTAGACGACGAGCAGCGCGAGCGCGCCCTTCACGCCGACGATGATGATCGGGAACATCGCCCAGAACGGGATCAGGAAGACGTAGAGGAACCACCCGACGCCGGGCGTGAGCACGCCGATCACCGTGAACAGCCCGATGATCCCGAAGATGAACGCGCCGAGCAGGATGCGCATCGGCCACGGCGGCAGGTCCTGCTCGATCTGCGCGAACGAGCTCTTCTTCGCGCCCGAGGCCGACTCGCCCGGCGAGTTCCAGTCCGCCTGGCCCTCGAGCCCCTGCACGATCGCGGTGACGCCGTTCTGGATGCCGGCCTCGAAGTTGCCGCTCTTGAACTGGGGCGTCATCACCTCGCGGATGATCCGCGCCGCGGCCGCGTCGGTCAGCGTGCCCTCGAGCCCGTAGCCGACCTCGATGCGCATCTTGCGATCGTTCGGCGCGACGATGACGAGCACGCCGTTGTCCTTGCCCTTCTGGCCGAGCTTCCAGGCCTCGAACACCCGCGTCGCGTAGCCCTCGATGCTCTCGCCCTCGAGCGAGGGCAGCGTCAGCACGACGATCTGGTCGCCGCTCGCCTTCTCGTGCCGCTCGGACATCTGGGCAATGTTCTGCTCGACGGCGGGCGACAGGATGTTCGCCTCGTCGACGACCCGCCCTGTCAGGTACGGAACGTCCACGCCGAGCGCGGGCCGGGCGAGCGCGAGCCCGAGCCCGACGACGGCCACGGCCAGCGTCGCGGCGAGCCGGACGACCCGCGGCAGGCGCAGCGCCGTCACTGCGGCTCCTCGCCGATCTCGACGGTCGCGTCGGGCAGCTCGTTCGCGCCGCCTCCGCCCGCGAAGTCCCTCGACGCGAGCAGCACGTCGAGCGCGTCCAGCCCCGCGATCATCGCGTCCTCGGCGCGCCCCTCGCGCAGGAGCGGCACCATCGGCGCGATCACGCTGCCCCACTCGTCCGCCGCGACCCGCCCGTCGAAGCCGATGTCGGCGACGAGCTCGACGCGGTGCTCGAAGCGCGCCACGAGGATCAGGATGCCGTTGCGCCGCCGCGTGCGGAAGAGCTGGCGGTCGAGGAAATACGCGTGCGCGTACTGGCGCGTCTCGGCCTCGGCGCGCAGCCTCGACAGGAACAGCCGCGCGAACGGCCGCACGACCATCGTCGCGAGCGCGGCGCCCGCGCCGGAGAGCAGCACGGCGGCGAGCGCGAGGAGCAGCGTCGTCGACGTCGCCCAGTCCGGCCGCAGCACGTCGCCGATCGCGACGACGAGCGCCGCGATCGACGCGGCGAGCGCGCCCGCGCGCCAGGGAATCTCCGGATAGTGGTCGGCCCTCGCGACCGCGACCGTCACGACCTCGACGCCGCGCGCGCGCTCGAGCGCGGCGACGCGGGCGGCGACCGTCGAGGAGCCAGGTGCGTTCACGGCGTCATCGGGCGCTCGGGCGCGTGCAGGTCGAGCGAGTAGTAGACGGCGTCGTCGTGAGGGTTCGGGTAGTAGCGGGCACAGCGCGAGAACCCCAGGCTCTCGTAGAGCGCGCGCGCCTCGGTCATCCGCGCGAGCGTGTCGAGGCAGAGCGTACGGTACCCGAACGCCCGCGCGGCGTCGACGATCGCCTGCGCGAGCGCGCGGCCGGTGCCGGTGCCGCGCGCACGCGGCTGCACGTAGAGGCGCTTGACCTCGCCCACCGGCGCCCCGCGCGCGCCGCCGAGCACGGCCGGCGGCGGATCGAGCTGCCGCAGCGCGACGCAGCCCAGGGCGTCGCCCGGCGGACCGGCGAGGATCAGGCAGCCCAGCGGAGGGCCGTAGCGGCCGGGCAGCGTCGCGAGCTCGTCCGCGAACCCCTGGAACCCGAGGTCGATGCCGAGCCATGCCGCGTACTCCTCGAACAGCCCGCGGGCCAGCGCGACGTCGGCCTCGGTCCGCGCGAGGCGCACGGGAAGGTCCGCGCTCATGCGCGTCGACGCGACAGCCACGGACTCGGTCGCGCGCGCGCCCTCGGTGTCAGACACGGTGCCTGACACCGTAGTCGAGATCGGCTCATTCGCGCGCGAACAGCGGCTCGAGCCACGCGCGCGGCAGGAGATCGGCCATCCGCGCGCTCGTTCCGCCCGGCAGGATCACCTCGCATTCGAGGTTGCGGCGGTCGACCTGCACGATCAGCTCGCGGCAGCGCCCGCAGGGCGCGAGCACGCCGTCCGCGTCGATCGCGACGATCCGCCGGATCTCGGTCTCGCGCGCCTTCAGCATCTCGGCCACCGCCGAGTGCTCGGCGCAGAAGCCGATGCCGCACGCGAGGTCGAGGCAGATGCCGGTGTAGAGGCGGCCCGAGGCGGTCTCGAGCGCGGCCGCCACGCCGCCCGCCGTGATCGAGGGCTTGACCAGCGCGAACTTGCCGAGCACGCGCCGGGCCTCGGCGATCAGCGCCTCGCCGTTGCGGCCGCCAGCCATGTCGCGGTTCATCGTGGGAAACGGGGCGCCGGGGACGGCGGGGGGGCGAGTGTCGCCGATCGCGCGCCCGGATGCAAACCGGCCCGGCCGCCGCTCCCGCGAGCGCGGCCGGGCCGAGCCGCGTCAGGAGCGCTCGCAGCTGCCGACCTTGAGGTCGGCGCCGGGGTAGCTCGCCTGCAGCTCGCGCATCCGCGCGACGGCGTTGGCCGGCGGGTCGCGCACGACGACGAGCGTCTGCGACACCGGCGTCGCGCGCTGCATCGTCGTCGGGATCGCGACGCCCAGCCGCGCGAGCTCGGACGCGTACGCCTTCGCCGCCTCCTCGGTCCGGAACGCGCCGATCAACACGACGAATCTCCCGCCGGGTGCGTCGGCGACCGCGACGTCGCGCAGGTTCTGCGCGCGCAGCTCGCCCGCCCGGCGATCGGCGGCGGCGCGATTCGAGTACGGCGCGAGGGCGGCCGACCACGCACCGGCGACGTCGACGCGGCGCTGCGTGGTGAGCTTGCCGATCGCGAGCGGCTCGAGGTCGGCGAGCGCGCGCGCCCGGTCGCCTTCCGAGAACGGCCCCCACTCGACGCACACGTCCGCGAGCGCCGCGACCTTCGCGGGACCGAGCGCCGCGACCTCCTGCGGCGTGAGCAGCTTGATCTTGTCGGGCTGGACCTGCTCGGCGAGCCTCACCGCCTCGCCGCCCGAGCCCCCGTCGAGGCGCGTGTACGCGAACAGCGTCAGGTTCGCGAGCAGGAGCAGGACGAGGACGGTGCGCATGAGGGTCGCGGAACGGAGGCGCTCACGTCGCTTCGACGAGCGCGAGCGCGCCTTCGAGCACGAGATTATCCACGACCTCCACCGGCGGGGCGAGGTGGGGGGCGACGCCGTGCGCGGCGCCGCCCGTCAGATAGCAGCGCACGGCCGCGTCGTCCCGCCGCACGCGCGCGCGGAGCTGCTCGATCGCGCCGGTCGCGGCGGCCAGCACGCCGGTCGACGAGGCGTCGGCGTTGTTGGTCGGGAAGTCGCGCCAGGCGCCGGGCGGCGTGCGCCAGGCCGGCGAGGACTCGCCCAGCGACTTCTGCATCGCGCGGAGCCCCGGCATCGCGAGGCCGCCGCGGAAGACGCCGTTCGCGTCGAGCGCGTCGACGGTGATCAGCGTGCCGGCGTTGACCACGACGCACGGCGGCGGGAACAGCTCGCTACCGAGCGCCCGCCTGCGCGCCGCGACCATCGACGTCCAGCGTGCCGGGCACAGGCTCGACGGCTCGTCGTAGCGGTTGACCACGCCCGCCGCCTCGCGCCCCGGCACGATCCACTCGATCGGGACGCGCCAGCGCGTGAGCTGCGCCTCGGTGCGCACGCGCGCCGCCTCGCCCGACGCGTTGACGCCGATCGCGCGCACCGGGCGCGGCACGTTCTGCCATTCGCGCAGCGCGAGCGTTCCGATCTCGGCATTCGGCGTCACGCCGTGCGCGATCCAGCCGCGCGGCCCGTGCAGCCCCCACTTCATGCGCGACGAGCCGATGTGGACGACGAGGATCATGTCAGGGGTCCGACCCCGGTCTTGCCTGCATGGGGTCGGGCCCCGGTTCTGCCTGCATGGGGTCCGACCCCGGTGTCGTTTCGCCGGGCGCGATCATGTCCCGTTCCGCGCGAAACGCGATCGCGGCGAGGGCGGATATCGGAACCGAACGTACGGAAGACCGGGGTCAGACCCCGATGAGGCCGGGGTCCGACCCGTCGTCAGGCGCGGCGCAGCGAGAGCTCGCCGGACAGGAACCGCGACCGGCGCGGTCCGTCGGCCAGCACGAGCGCGCCGCTCGCGTCGACGCCGGCGACGGTGCCCTTCACGGCGCCGCCGTCGGGCAGCACGAGCTTGACCGGCTTGCCCTGGTAGGCGTGACGCTGCTGCCACTCCGCGGCGATCGGCGCGAAGCCGTGCTCCGCGTAGGCGGCGAGCATCGACGAGAGCTCGGCGACGAGGCGCGCGAGCAGTCGGTTGCGGTCGACCGGCTTGGCGCCGCGCCCCGCGACCGTCTGCAGGTCGGTGACCGGCTGCGCGATCTCGCGCTTGACCTCGCGCGGCATGCGCACGTTCAGGCCGACGCCGACGACCACCGTCGAGGGGCCGAGCGCGTCGCCGTTCACCTCGATCAGGATGCCGCCCAGCTTGTGGTGGCGATGCACGAGGTCGTTGGGCCACTTGAGCTCGATGCCCTCGAAGCCTTCCTTCTCGAGCGCGCGCGCGACGGCGACGCCGACGGCGAGCGAGAGCCCCGCGAGGAAGCCCGCGCCCTGCTCGAAGCGCCAGCCGATCGAGAACGTGAGCGAGCCGCCCGCGACCGCGGTCCAGCCCCGGCCGCGGCGCCCGCGCCCGGCGGTCTGCCATTCGGCCGCGAGGACCGCGCCGTGGATGTCGCGGCGCGGCGCGCGGCGCAAGAGCTCCGACGAGGTCGAGTCGAGCTGGTCGGACACCTCGACCTGCAGCGCGGGAGGCGAGCGGTCGAAAGCGGGACGCTCGTTGCCGATGAGGCCGAGGTCCTCGTCGACCGGGACCTGCGGCTTCGGCGCCGGCGTGCCGGGCTTCGCGACCTTCGCGCCCAGCTCGGTCAGGCGCGCCCGCACCGCAGCACCGTCGAGGAAGTCGGGAGCCGCCTTGAGGCGGTAGCCGAGTCCGCGGACCCGCTCGAGCGACAGGCCGGCGGTCTCGGCCTGGCGCAACAACTGCGAAACCCGGGCGCGCGTGAGCCCCACCTTCGCGGCGAGGTCCTCGCCCGAGTGGAAATCGCCGTCCGAAAGCTGGCGCAGCAGCGTGAAACTGAGCGGAGTAAGCACTAACCTTCCTCGGCCCGCAGCAAAGCCTTGAAGTGTAACAAAAAGGGGCGCGGTTAGCACCCACTTTTTGCTTTGTCCAACCGATATGAGGCCCGATCCGCCCCGGGCAAGGGCGCAGCCGCCCCGAATCTGCCCGTTGGAGCGTGCTGCGGCGCAGGAATTCCCCGCACGGCGCCGCCCCCATGCCAGCGTCCCGGGGGCGCCGCGGACCGACGTTCGTCTTGCCTGCACCCCGGCCCCGGCCGCCTCCGCGCGAGCGGCGGCCGGCCCGGCGCCGGCTGCGCGACGGGCGGCCGGTCCGGACGCGAGCCGCGGAACGCGCGGCCCGGCGGACGCGCGCCCCTTCGCATCGATCCCTTGCGTACGGGCGCCGTCTCGCCAAGACATTGCGCCGATCGCGGCTGTCACGCATGATCGTTGCGTCCTCGACATCATCGGCGCACGAATCCCTCGATGAAGACCCCGCCGCCCGAGCTCGACCGCACCGACCGGCGCATCCTCGCGATCCTGCAGGAGCAGGGCCGCATCCAGAACGCCGACCTCGCGCCGAAGGTCGCCCTCTCCCCCGCCCCGTGCCTCCGCCGCCTCCGCCGGCTGGAGGAAGCCGGCGTGATCCTCCGCTACGCGGCGATCCTCGACCCGCGGAAGCTCGGGCTCGGGCTCGCCGCGCACCTCGAGGTCAAGCTCGACAAGCAGGCCGAGCACGCGCGGAGCACGTTCCGCAAGGCGGTGATGCGCTGGCCCGAGGTGCAGACCTGCCTGCAGCTCTCCGGCGAGTGGGACTACTCGATGAAGGTCGTCGCGCCCGATCTCGACGCCTACGCGAGATTCCTGATGGAGAAGATGCTCGCGCTTCCGGTCGTCGTGAACGTGCAGTCCTCGTTCGTGCTGGAGACGGTGAAGGACACGACGGCGCTGCCGGTGTAGCGGGCGCGCGGAGGAGGCACGGCGAGAGCGTGTCGCGCGGCGCGGCTCGACGAACGCGCGTGTCGCGCGAGCATCGGAGCGACGAATGCCCGGCGACGGCGACGATTCGCGCGCGCTCCGGCCGCGAGGCGGCCGACCGGGCCCGTAGCGTAAGCTGCGAAGCCTTCCCGGAGTTCGGGAAGGCCCGCGCACGCAAGCCGTTCGACGCGGTGCGGATCCGCGCGCCACAACGAATCGACCGGATGAACCGCCCATGATGTCTCTACGCAACCTCGTCAAGCTCTTCGCCGCCCTCGTCCTGCTGCCCATCGCCGCCGGCTGCGGAGGACCCGAGTCGTCGCCCGCCTCGCTGCCGAACGAAAGCCTGCTCACCGCCGCCGGATTCAAGACGATCGCCGCCACCACGCCGGACCAGAAGCGGCACCTGGAGTGGCTGCATCCGGACCAGGTCACGGCGGTGCAGCTGACGGGCCAGCACTACTACGTGTTTCCCGACGTCGCGAAGAGCCGGCTCTACGTCGGCACGCCGAAGGAGTACCAGGCCTACCTCGCCCTCCGGACCCGGAACGGCCTGCCCAACCCGGCGCCACAGGACTGGGAAACCGCGAGCCGGAACCGGTACATGGCGAAGCAGGACCAGAAGATGGCGACGATCAACGCCCAGGATGCGACGATCCCGTCGTGGGCGGTCTGGCCCGCGTTCGGCGGGCTGGGGTGGGTTCCCTGAGCCGGCGCCTCGCCGCGTCGCCGCCTCCCGCCTGACAACGGGCGGCGGACGTCCCCGAAGGCCGACGCGCCGTCGATCGCGTCGTCGCCGGGGAGGAGAAGCCGGGGCATCATCGCCCCCCCTCGGAGGGAACCGTGCGGGACCCGCCCGATCGAACGGTCGAGCGACCGGCCCCGTCCATCGCTGTCCTCCGAAATCACCCGGGATTTCCATGCACACGGATTTCACCCCCGACCGCTCCCGCCTCGTCATCCCGGCGCTCGCACCGCTCTATTCGGGCCTCGCCGGGCTCTCGTGGCTCGCGCTGCGGGCCATCGCGGGGATCGCGCTCGCCGTGCACGGCTGGCCGAAGATCCAGGACCCGTTCAGGAACGTGGGGATGGTCGAGAGCCTGGGCTTCGTCCCGGGCGTGTTCTGGTCGCCGCTCCTCGCGGGCACCGAGTTCTTCGGGGGGATCCTGATCGCGATCGGCCTCTTCACCCGGCCGGCCGCGGCCGGCGCCACGATCGTGCTCGGCGTGACCGCCTACTTCCACTGGATCGTGCAAGGCCAGGGGTTCGCGGGCGCCGAGAAGTCGCTGCTGTGGCTTGCGATCGCGTTCTTCTTCGTTGTCCGCGGCGGCGGGTTCCTGTCGATCGACGCGTCGCTGCGCAAGGAGCTCTGAGCCGGAACGGCGCCAGGCGAGGGCGCCACCCCTGCGATGGCGTCGACGTCCGGCCCGTGCGCGCTCCGCGACGCGTGACGCGCGTGTGACGTTGTCCGCGCTACGGTCGTTCGTGCACGCGGCTCCGCGGCACGGTCCGATCGGCGGTGGCTTCCCGCTGGGCCGCGTGCATCCCTCGACCACGCAGCGCCCGATCCGGGCGGGAGGAGCACGCGATGAGCAGCATGATGATCGTTCGTGGGTTCGCGCTCGTATTGGCGGGCGCCTGGCTGGCGGGCACGCCGATCGCGACGAGCGCCAAGCCCCCGGCCAACACGCCGGGCAGCGAGCCGTACCAGACGACCGTCTACGGGACCTTTGGCTCGGGCGGCAGTCCGTACGGCGGCCCGTTCTTCGGCCCCGACCCCATTCCCGCCAACAGGCGGCTGGTCATCGAGTTCGTCAGCGCCTCGATCACGGTCCCGACGGGCTCCGACCCGCTCCTCACGCTCCATTCGCTCGTCGGCGGGCGTTCCTCGCCATTCATCCTCCCGCTGACGTACATCGGGCCGGCGGCGAACGGCGACGAGTACCGGGTGACGATGATGGTGCGCCTCTACGTGGACGGCAACGGCGTGAACGGCCCTGAGGTCGAGTGCTTGAAATCCGTCTCCGGGCCCGGGTCTTCCTGTACCGTCGACATCTCCGGATACCTGATCGAAAAGTAGAGCTCCGCCGCCCCGGAATCGCGGCGCCGGGGCGGGCGCCGCGCAGCGCGAGGATCGGCGCGGGCGAGGGCGTCCGCGCGCGCGCTCGGCGTCGGGAACGCCGGCAGGGTCGATCGCGCATTGACACCGGCGCGGCGGCGACGCGAGGATCGCGCCCCTTTTTGCCGATCCGGTCCTCGCCCTGCGCACCGCCCGCCTCCTCGCGCTCGTCGCGGCGCTCGCCCCGTCGCAGCGGCGAATGCGATCAACCTCACCGATCTCCGGTGGAATCCGGCCGAATCCGGGCGGGGCGCCACCGTCGTCCAGCAGGACGACACGGCGATCGTCACGCTCTGCGTGCACGGCGCCGACGGCGAGCCGACGTGGCTCATCGGCGTCGCGCGATCCTACGCGATCGGCCGCGGGGGCCCCGACCACTGCCGCGGGCCGCTCTACCGCGCACCGGGCTCGTGGTACGGCGCCCCGTCCGACCCGGGCGCGAGCGACACCGGCACGTTCGAGGTGACCGGGCTCGAGTTCACCGACCACGGCTTCTCCGGTGATCTGCGCACCACGCGCGCGGACCGCATCGAATACGGCCGGTTCGGCGGCGCGCGGTACTGACGCGATCGCGCACGACGCTTCCCGGCCCGGATTTACGAGGCGGCGCGCGTTCGCCATAATCGCCGGCATCCGTCTCCCAGGGGGGAAACGATGCGGTACGACATCCGGCGCGCTGCGCTCCGCGCCCTCTGCACGCTGGCCGCGCCCTTCGCGTTCGCCGCATCCGCGATCGCCGCGCCCGTCTCGATCTCCACCGAGACCGCCACGTTCTGCCAGGACGGCTACCCGATCAACGCCGCGTTCGACGGGGATTTCAGCGGAGGTTCCGGCTGGGCCGTCTACGGGGAGATCGGGAGCAGCCAGACGGTGGCGTTCAAGGCCGGCTCGAACGTCGGCGCCGGCGACCAGACGCAACTCACCTTCCAGCTCCACATGTTCTGGAGCGGTTCCCACACCCTGGGCAAGTTCCGCCTGTCCGCGACGACCTCCGGCCAGTCGACCTACGGACAGGGCTCGACCTGCTCCGACCCCGACCCGTCGGGCAGCGCGAACTGGACGGTCCTGCATCCGCAGTCCGTCCATTCGCAGAACGGCCAGACGCTGACGATCCTGGGCGACGGCACGGTCCTCGCGAGCGGAAACAATCCCGACGGCGACCTCGTGACCGTGGTCGCCACGGCGCCACTGCGCGGCATCACCGGCTTCCGCCTCGAGGCGCTCGCCGACGCGAGCTTCGTCGACAACGGCCCCGGGCGCGCGGGCAACGGCAACTTCGTGCTCAACGAGCTGACGGTCGACGCCGTGTCGCTGTCGCCGGTGCCCACGCTCGAAGCGTGGGCAATGGCGCTGACGGCGTTGCTGCTCGCGGGCCTCGGCGCTCGCCGCGTCCGGCGACGGCGCGGCTGACCCCCTCGGCGCGGCCCACGCGCTCCGCGGGCCCCCGCTCGGTCATGCTCCCGCGCGTCGGGTTCGTCCGGCGCGGGCCCGCGCCGGACGTAGGCATAATGGCGCACCGCGCGCCGGACTTCGATCGCGCGCGGGCTTCGGGGCCATCGGGGAGGACCATGCGGCGCGTCGACGACTTTCGCCTGCGCTTCGGCAAGCGGGAGCTCGTGCCCATCGTGTGCGGCGGCATGGGCGTCGACATCTCGACGGCCGGCCTCGCGCTCGAGGTCGCGCGCCTGGGCGGCATCGGGCACATCTCCGACGCGATGGTGCCGACGGTCTCCGACCGCCGCTTCCGCACGCACTTCGTCAAGGAGAAGGCGAAGCTCTACAAGGCCAACGCCGCCAGCAGCGACAAGTCGTCGGTGCAGTTCGACCTCGGCCGGCTCGCCGAGGCGACGCACATGCACGTCGGGCGCACGATGGAGGCGAAGCGCGGCGACGGCATGATCTTCGTGAACTGCATGGAGAAGCTCACGATGAACGCACCGCGCGAGACGCTGCGCGTGCGCCTCTCCGCCGCGCTCGACGCGGGCATCGACGGGATCACGCTCTCCGCGGGGCTCCACCTGGGCTCGTTCGCGCAGATCGCCGACCACCCGCGCTTCCGCGACGCGAAGCTCGGCATCATCGTCTCGTCGCTGCGCGCGCTGCAGCTCTTCCTGCGCAAGAACGCGAAGCTCGACCGCCTGCCCGACTACGTGATCGTCGAGGGGCCGCTCGCCGGCGGGCACCTCGGGTTCGGCCTCGACGACTGGAACAAGTACGACCTGCGCACGATCGTCGACGAGATCGCGCTGTGGCTCAAGGCGGAGGAGCTCGACATCCCGCTGATCCCGGCGGGCGGCATCTTCACGGGCAGCGACGCGGTGTCCTACCTCGAGCGCGGCGCGGCCGCGGTGCAGGTCGCGACGCGCTTCACCGTGACGAAGGAGTGCGGCCTGCCCGACGACGTCAAGCAGGAGTACTTCAAGGCGAAGGAGAGCGACGTCGTCGTCAACGGGATCTCGCCGACCGGCTACCCGATGCGGATGCTCGCGAGCAGCCCCGCGATCGGCGCCGGCATCCGCCCGAACTGCGAGGCGTACGGCTACCTGCTCGACAGCACCGGCAACTGCGCCTACATCGAGGCCTACAACCGCGAGGTCGCCGCGCACCCGGGCGCGAAGAAGGTCTCGGTGAGGGACAAGACCTGCCTGTGCACGCACATGCGCAACTTCGACTGCTGGACCTGCGGCCACTACGTGTACCGGCTCAAGGACACGTCGCGCAAGCTCCCCGACGGCCGCTACGAGCTCCTCACCGCGGAGCACGTGTTCCGCGACTACCAGTACAGCGTCGAGCACGCGGTCGCGCTGCCGGCGTGACGCCGGCGCCTTCCGCTCCGGGTCCCCCCGCCCCGCTTTCGCCCCCTTGACACGGGGCCCGAACGTTTGATAGTTTCATATTTATGGAAACATCAAACGTTGTCGGCGCGCTGGCCGCCCTCGCCCAGGACACGCGGCTCGCGGTCTACCGGCTGCTCGTCGAGCACGCGCCGGACGGCCTGCCCGCGGGGCAGGTGGCCGAGCGGCTCGGCATCCCGCCGCCGTCGCTCTCGTTCCACCTGAAGGAGCTCTCGCGGACCGGGCTCGTCCTCTCGCGGCAGGAAGGGCGCTTCGTCTGGTATCGCGCGGATCTCGACGCGATGAACGGGCTGGTGGCCTACCTCACCGAGAACTGCTGCCGCGCGAGCGCCGCGTGCGCGCCGTCTTGCGCGCCCGCGAGGGCGGCACGGCCGGTGGCGGTCGCGATGCCGGCCTCGCGGCGCCGGAAGTCCGCGTGACGCGCTCCCGCCCACCGCGCATCCCGTTCCCCGGAGTCCGTCGATGACCGGCGATCGTCAGCCCTACCACGTCCTGTTCCTGTGCACGGGCAACTCCGCGCGCAGCATCCTCGCCGAGGCGATCCTGCGCGAGTTCGGCGGCGACCGTTTCGTCGCGCACAGCGCGGGGTCGCAGCCCGCGGGGCGCGTGAATCCGTTCGCGCTCGAGTATCTGCGCGCGAACCGGCTGCCCGTCGAAGGCCTGCGCAGCAAGAGCTGGGACGAGTTCGCGCGCGAGGGCGCCCCGAAGCTCGACTTCGTGTTCACCGTCTGCGACAACGCGGCCGGCGAGGTCTGCCCGGTGTGGCCGGGCCAGCCGATGACCGCGCACTGGGGCATTCCGGATCCGGCCGCCGTCGGGGGCAGCGACGACGCGAAGCGCGCGGCGTTCCGCGACGCGGCGCGGACACTGCAGGCGCGCCTGCGGCTGCTCGCGAGCCTCCCGCTCGACAGACTCGACCGGATGAGCCTGAAGCGCCGGCTCGACGAGCTCGGCAAGTCGCCCGCCGGCGCGGCCTCCGCGTGAGCGCCGGCACGCGATCGACGAACGCGCTGACGACAGGAACGCACGATGGATTCGCTCGCCCGGCGGCTGGGCTTCCTCGACCGCTACCTGACGGTCTGGATCTTCCTCGCGATGGCGGCGGGCGTCGCCGCGGGCCACCTGTTTCCGGGGATCGGCGGGTTCTGGGGCCGTTTCCAGAGCGGAACGAC
>JAXMFH010000004.1:0-402561 GCA_046347845.1 Burkholderiales bacterium
TGCGGCGCTCGATGAGTACGCCTCCCCCAGGCTTGCCGCTGACGCGGCGTCGCGCACCCCCTCCTGAAGGAGGGGGCGAGCGCCTTCGGACGGCCGTGCGGCGCTCATCTCGTCTCTCCGTTGCGCCGGGCGGCGTAGAGCTCCCGGAACGTGCGTCCGGCGGGCGCGGGCATGTCGCGCCCGCCGGTCCATCCGCGCCCGAACGGCAGCCGCCGGATCATGCCGTCGCCCCCGGCGAGCAGGCGCAGTGCGCGCACGCCGACGCGCGAGGCGGCCGCGTAGAGGCGCGGCCGCCTCGCCGCCCACGCCCACGCCTTCAGCGCCGCCCGCTCGCGCCACGGCCGCAGCCGCCGCTCGAACGCCTGCTCGCGCAGCTTGCGCTGCAGGTCGGGCAGCGGGATCTTCACCGGGCAGACGACGCCGCACTGGTTGCACGACGTCGACGCGGCGGGCAGGTCCTGCGCGTGCTCGAGGCCCACGTACATCGGCGTCAGGATCGAGCCGATCGGCCCCGGGTAGACCCAGCCGTACGCGTGGCCGCCCACCGCCTGGTAGACGGGGCAGTGGTTCATGCAGGCGCCGCAGCGGATGCAGCGCAGCGCGTCGCGGACCTCGCTCGCGAGCACGCCGGCGCGGCCGCTGTCCACCAGGATGAAGTACATGTGGTCGACGCCGTGGAACTCGCCCTCGCCGCGCGTGCCGGTCAGCACGTCGACGTAGTTCGAGATCGACTGGCCGGTCGCCGAGCGCGGCAGCAGGCGCATCAGCGTCGCGACGTCCTCGAGGGTCGGCACGATCTTCTCGATGCCCGAGATCGCGACGTGGACCTTCGGCAGCGTGGTCGCGAGCGACGCGTTGCCCTCGTTGGTCACGAGCACGACCGAGCCGGTCTCGGCGACGAAGAAGTTGCCGCCCGAGATCCCCATGTCCGCCGTCAGGTAGTGCTCGCGCAGCACCGCGCGCGCCTCGCGGCACAGCTCCTCGATCCCGTCCTTGCGCGGGGTGCCGTGCCGGCGGTGGAAGAGCTCGGTGACCTCCTCCTTCGACTTGTGGAGCGCCGGGCCGACGATGTGCGACGGCGGCTCGTAGCCGTTGATCTGGAGGATGTACTCGCCCAGGTCGGTCTCGACGACGGCGAGGCCCGCGCCCTCGATCGCGAGGTCGAGCGCCGACTCCTCGGACACCATCGACTTCGACTTGACGATCTTGCGCACGCCGTGCCGGAACGCGATCTCCAGCACCAGGCGGTTGACCTCGTCGGGATCCCGCGCCCACAGGACGGTCGCGCCCCGCGCGCGGGCGTTCTCCTCGAACAGCTCGAGCCACACGTCGAGGTCGTCGAGCGCGCGCTGGCGGATCGCGCGCGCCGCCTCGCGCGTGCCCTCGAAGTCGTCGAGCTCGGTGATCGCCGACCGGCGCTTGTTGACGAACTTGCCCTTGATCTTCTGCAGGTTGCGCTGGAGCCGCTCGTCGGCGAGCTTCTCGTGCGCGCGCTCCTTGAAGTGCATCGACGCGATCTGCACGGCGAGCGCTCCTTCAGTCCCCGGCCGCGCGGCTCACGGGCGCTCGCCCGCGAGCACTTCCGCGACGTGCAGCACCTGCGTCGACGCGTGGCCGCGCCGCCTCAGCCGGCCCTCGATGTTCAGCATGCAGCCCAGGTCCCCCAGCACGACCGCGTCCGCGCCGCTCGCCTCGACGTGCCGGCACTTGTCGTCGGCGAGCCGCGCCGAGATCTCGCCGTACTTGACCGAGAACGTCCCGCCGAAGCCGCAGCAGCCCTCGCACTCGGCCATCTCGACGAGCGTGAGGCCCCCGACCTTCGAAAGCAGCGCGCGGGGCTGCGCCTTCACGCCCATCTCGCGCAGGCCCGCGCAACTGTCGTGGTAGGTGACGGTGCCCTCGAAACGGCCCGGCGCCGCGTCGACGCCGAGCACGTCCACGAGGAACTGCGTGAGCTCGTACGTCCTGGCGGCGACCTTCTCCGCGCGGGCCCGCCACGCAGGATCGTCCGAGAGGAGCTCCGGATAGTGCGTCCGGACCATGCCGCTGCACGAGCCCGACGGCGCGACGACGCAGTCGAACGCCTCGAACTCCTCGACGAGCTTGCGGGCGAGCGCGATCGCGTCGCGCCGGTCCCCGGAGTTGTACGCCGGCTGCCCGCAGCAAGTCTGCCGCGGCGGCGCGACGACCTCGACGCCCGGCCGGTCGAGCAGCCTCAGCGCCGCGAACCCGATCGACGGCCGCATCAGGTCCACGAGGCAGGTGACGAGCAGGCCGACGCGCATGTCGCGTTCGATGGTAGCACGGCCCGCGCGCGCGGGCGTCCCGCGCGGCCGGCGCTCAGAAGTACGACTGCGTGACCGCGAGCGTGCACAGCCCCATCAGGTACTGCGGCACGACGCCGAACACGAGCAGCGCGATCCCGTTGGCCGAGAGCAGCGCCCGCGCGTCGCCCGGGGCCTCGATCGGCGCGGTGTCGACCGGGTCGTCGAAGTACATGAGCTTGACCACGCGGAGGTAGTAGAACGCCCCGACGACCGAGGTCAGGACCGCGACGACCGCGAGCCAGACGAAGCCCTGGTTGACGGCGGCTTCGATCACCGCGAACTTCGCGTAGAAGCCGAGCGTAGGCGGGACGCCCGCGAGCGAGAACATGACGATCAGCATCACGAAGGCCCACCACGGGGAGCGCCGGTTGAGCCCCCGGAAGTCGTCGAGGCGGTCGGCCTCGAAGCCCTCGCGCGAGAGCAGCAGCACGACGCCGAACGAGGCGAGGCTCGTCAGCACGTAGGCGACGACGTAGAACATCGCCGCCGAGTAGCCGTTCGGATCCGCCGCGAGGAAGCCCATCAGCATGAAGCCCATGTTCGCGATCGTCGAGTACGCGAGCATGCGCTTGATGTTCGACTGGGCGATCGCGATCAGGTTGCCGAGCACCATCGAGAGCAGCGAGAGCACGACGAGCATGCCCTGCCAGTCGAACTCGAGGCCCTTGAGCGCGCCGGCGAGGACCCGCAGCGTGAACGCGAAGGCGGCGAGCTTCGGCGCCGTGCCGATCAGCAGCGTGATCGGCGTCGGCGCGCCGTGGTACACGTCCGGCACCCACATGTGATAGGGCACGACGCCGAGCTTGAACGCGATGCCCGACACGACGAACACGAGCCCGAGCACGAGCAGCGTCCGGTTGCCCTGCGCGCCCAGCGAGGCGTCGGCCACCGCGTCGAGGTCGAGGTGCCCGGTCGCCCCGTAGATCATCGAGATGCCGTAGAGCAGCATGCCCGACGCCAGCGCGCCCAGCACGAAGTACTTCATCGCCGCCTCGGAAGGCGCGCTCGCGTCGCGCTGCAGCGCGACCAGCGCGTAGAGCGAGAGCGACATCAGCTCGAGCCCGAGGTAGAGCGTGACGAAGCTCCCCGCCGCGGTCATCACCATCATGCCGAGCAGCGCGAACAGCGTCAGCACGAAGGTCTCGCCCCGGAAGAGCCCGCGGGCGGCGAGGTAGGCGCGCGAGTAGAACAGCATCAGCGAGACGGTCACCAGCGCGAAGAGCTTCAGCACGTCGGCGAGCATGTCGTCGACGACCATGCCTCCGAACGAGCGGACCGGCGCGAGCTGCGCGGTCGTCACGACGATCCAGATCGCGACGAGCAGCGCGGCCTGCGTCAGCCAGAAGCTGATCTGCCGCCGCGCCGGCGGCACGAACAGGTCGGCGATGAGCACGACGCACGCCGAGACGAGGATCGCGATCTCGGGCAGGACGGTGTGGAGGTGGGCGATCATCGGGGCGCTTCCGCTCAGAGCTTGCTCTTCGCGACGTGCGCGAGCAGGTCGGTGACCGAGACGTGCATCACGTCGACGAAGGGCTTCGGCCAGACGCCCATCGCCAGCACCGCGACCGCGACCGCCGTCAGCAGCCAGAACTCGCGGCGGTTCACGTCGGCCAGCGCCGCCACCTGGGGGTTCGCGACCGCGCCGAAGACGACGCGCTTCACCATCCAAAGCGTGTAGGCGGCGCCCAGGATCAGCGTCAGCGCCGCCGTGAAGCCGAGCCACGGGTTCGCCTTGACCGCCGCCAGGATCACGAGGAACTCGCCGACGAAGCCGGAGGTCGCCGGCAGGCCGGCGTTGGCCATCGCGAACAGGACCATGAACGTCGCGAACTTCGGCATCGTGTTGACGACGCCCCCGTAGTCCGCGATCTGCCGGCTGTGCATACGGTCGTAGAGCACGCCGACGCACAGGAACATCGCCGCCGAGACGAAGCCGTGCGAGATCATCTGGGCGAGCGCGCCCTCGACGCCGAGCGGGCTGAACAGGAAGAAGCCCAGCGTCACGAAGCCCATGTGCGAGATCGACGAGTAGGCGATCAGCTTCTTCATGTCGGACTGCACGAGCGCGACGAAGCCGATGTAGACCACCGCGATCAGCGACAGCGCGATCACGAAGCCGGAGAGGTAGCGGCTCGCGTCGGGCAGGATCGGCAGGATGAAGCGGACGAAGCCGTAGGCCCCGATCTTGAGCGTGATCGCCGCCAGGATTACCGAGCCGCCGGTCGGCGCCTCGACGTGCGCGTCCGGCAGCCACGTGTGCACCGGCCACATCGGCACCTTGACCGAGAACGCGAGGAAGAACGCGACGAACAGCGCGATCTGGACCGGCAGCGACAGCGGGACCCGGTACCAGTCCTGGAGCGCGAAGCTCTCGGTGACGTTGTACAGGTAGACGAGCGCCACCAGCATCAGCAGCGAGCCGAGCAGCGTGTAGAGGAAGAACTTGATCGCCGCGTAGACGCGCCGCGGGCCGCCCCAGACCCCGATGATCAGGTACATCGGGATCAGCATCGCCTCGAAGAACACGTAGAACAGCACGCCGTCCATCGCCGCGAACGCGCCGTTGATGAGCCCGGACATGATCAGGAACGCCGCCATGTACTGCGCGACGCGCGTCTGGATCACCTCCCAGCCCGCCCAGACGACCAGCAGCGTCATGAAGCTGTTCAGGATCACGAACAGGACCGAGATCCCGTCGACGCCGAGGAAGTACCAGACGTCGAAGCGCGGGATCCACTCGCCTCGCTCGACGAACTGGAGCGCCGAGGTGGTCGTGTCGAAGTGCGCGTAGAGCGGCAGCGTGACCAGGAACCCCGCGAGCGCGCCGGCCAGCGCCACCCAGCGCGCGCGCGGGGCGTCGCCGTCCCGGTGCAGCACCAGCACCGCGAGGCCGGCGAGGATCGGGACCCAGATCGAGAGCGAGAGGTAGGGAATCATCGTCGTCGCTCCCGGCCTAGCGGCCCACCCACCAGGTGAGGAGCGCGAACACCCCGACGATCATCGTGAACGCGTAGTGGTAGACGTAGCCCGACTGCAGGTGGCGGACCAGCGCCGCGGCGAGCCCGACGACCTTCGCCGTGCCGTTGACGAAGAACCCGTCGATCACCCCGCGGTCGCCGACCTCGGAGAGCGCGCCGCCGACCTTCCGCGATCCGCCGGCGAAGAACCAGTCGTTGAACCGGTCGAAGTAGTACTTGTTGTCGAGCAGCGTGTAGACGGGCCCGGCCAGGCGCTTCAGGCGCTCCGGCAGCGCCGGGTTCGCCAGGTAGCAGTACCACGCGGCGACGATGCCCGCGATCGCGAGCCAGAACGGCAGGCTCAGAACGCCGTGCTGCACGAAGGCCGCCACGCCGTGCCACTCGTTCTTGAGCTCCCAGAGGACGGCGTGCTCGGGGCGGACGACCAGCGAGCCGCCGAAGTAGTCGCCGAACAGCATCGGCTCGATGTAGGTCCACCCGGTATAGACCGACGGGATCGCGAGCAGCACCAGCGGCACCGTCACGACCCACGGGCTCTCCTTCGGCGGGTGCTCGGCATCGACGCCGTGGTGGACGTCGGGCTCGTGCCCGGCGTCGTGCGACGCGTCGTGGCCGTGCGCGCCCTCCTGCGCACCGTGCGCCGCGGGCTTCGCCCAGCGCGCCTCGCCGTGGAACGCGAGGAACAGCATCCGGAACGAGTAGAACGCCGTGATGAACACCCCCGCCGTCACCGCGAAGTACGCGTAGCCGTGGCCGGGGATCTTCGACAGGTGCACCGCCTCGATGATCGCGTCCTTCGAGAAGAAGCCGGCGAAGGGCGGGATGCCCGCGAGCGCGAGCGACCCGACGACGGCGGTCGCCCACGTGATCGGCATGTGCCTGCGCAGCCCGCCCATCCGGCGCAGGTCCTGCTCGTGGTGCATCGCGATGATGACCGATCCCGCGCCGAGGAACAGCAGCGCCTTGAAGAACGCGTGCGTCATCAGGTGGAAGATCGCCGCCGAGTACGCGGAGACGCCCAGCGCGACCGTCATGTAGCCCAGCTGCGAGAGCGTCGAGTACGCGACGACGCGCTTGATGTCGTTCTGAACGATCCCGAGGAACGCCATGAACAGCGCGGTCGTCGCGCCGATCACCGTCACGACCGAGAGCGCCGTCTCGGAGAGCTCGAACAGCGGGCTCATCCGCGCGACCATGAAGATGCCGGCGGTCACCATCGTCGCGGCGTGGATCAGCGCGGAGATCGGCGTCGGGCCCTCCATCGAGTCGGGCAGCCAGACGTGCAGCGGGACCTGCGCGCTCTTGCCCATCGCGCCGACGAACAGGCAGATGCAGGCGACGGTCATCAGCGACCAGGGCCGGTCGCCCCAGATCGCGACCGTCGCGTTCGCGAGCTCCGGCGCCTTCGCGAACACCGTCGCGTAGTCGAGCGAGCCGGCGTAGGCGAGCACGAGGCCGATGCCGAGCACGAAGCCGAAGTCGCCGACGCGGTTGGCGAGGAACGCCTTCAGGTTCGCGTAGATCGCGGTCGGGCGCTCGTACCAGAAGCCGATCAGCAGGTACGACACGAGGCCGACCGCCTCCCAGCCGAAGAACAGCTGCACGAAGTTGTTGCTCATGACCAGCATGAGCATCGAGAACGTGAACAGCGAGATGTACGAGAAGAACCGCGTGTAGCCCGGGTCCTCGGCCATGTAGCCGATCGTGTAGACGTGGACCATCAGCGACACGAACGTCACGACGACCATCATCGTGGCGGTCAGCGGGTCGATCAGGAACCCGATCGCGAGCCTCAAGTCGCCCGACGCGAGCCACGTGTAGACGTCGCCGTTGAAGACGTTGCCCGCCTGCACGTCCCGCCACACGACGATCGAGGCGACCATCGAGACGGCGACGCCGGCGATGCACAGCCAGTGCGAGGCGACGCGGCCGAGCCTCGGCCCCCAGAGGCCGACGACGACCGAGGCGAAGAGCGGCGCGAGCGCGACGACGAGGTAGAGCGTCTTCATGGCGTGCGCGTCAGCCCTTGAGCTTGCCGAGGTCGTCGACGTCGATCGAGCCGACGTTGCGGAACAGGAGCACGAGGATCGCGAGGCCGATCGCCGACTCCGCGGCGGCGACCGTCAGGATGAAGAACACGAACACCTGCCCCGCCATGTCCCCCAGGTGCGCGGAGAACGCGACGAAGTTCAGGTTGACCGCGAGCAGCATCAGCTCGATCGCCATCAGCAGGATCAGCACGTTCTTCCGGTTGAGGAAGATGCCGGCGACGCTGATCGCGAACAGCACCGCGCCCAGCACGAGGTAGTGCGCCAGCGTGGGCGCGGTCAGGAACGGCACGTCGCTTCTCCCCGTCTCGTGCGCCCCGCCCGGGCGGCGGCGCCTCTCCCTCGCTAGCCTTCGCGCTTCTCCGCGGGCATCTCGATCAGCCGGACGCGGTCCTCGCGCCGCACCTTCACCTGCTCGCCCGGGTCCTGGACCTTCGTCTCGCGGCGCCTGCGGTGCGTGAGCGCGATCGCGGCGACGATCGCCACGAGCAGCAGCACCGCCGCGAGCTCGAACGGGTACACGTAGTCCACGTAGAGGAGCCTGCCCAGCGCCTTCGTGTTGTTGCCCGCGGCCGCCGCCGCGGGCGTGCCCGCCGCCTTCGCGCCGGCCAGGATCACCAGCACCATCTCGAGCAGCACGAGGGCGCCGACGGCCGCGCCGACCGGCAGGTAGCTCCGGAAGTGCTTCCGCAGCTCGTCGAAGTTGACGTCGAGCATCATGATGACGAACAGGAACAGCACCATCACCGCGCCCACGTACACCAGCACCAGCGCCATCGCGAGGAACTCGGCGCCGAGCAGGAGCCAGATCGCGGCGGCCGTGAAGAACGACAGCACGAGCCACAGCGCCGCGTGGACCGGGTTCCGGGCGCTGATGACGCGCAGCGCCGCGAACACGAGGATCGCGGCGAACAGGTAGAAGACGGCGGTCGGGAACGTCATCGGGAGGGGACTACCGGTAGCGCGCGTCCTCGGCGCGGTCCGCCGCGATCTGCGCCTCGAGGCGGTCGCCCACCGCGAGGAGCATCGGCTTCGTGTAGTAGAGGTCGCCGCGCTTCTCGCCGTGGTACTCGAGCACGCGCGTCTCGACGATCGAGTCGACCGGGCAGCTCTCCTCGCAGAACCCGCAGAAGATGCACTTGGTGAGGTCGATGTCGTAGCGGGTCGTGCGCCGCGTGCCGTCGGCACGCTGCTCGGACTCGATCGTGATCGCGAGCGCCGGGCAGATCGCCTCGCACAGCTTGCACGCGATGCAGCGCTCCTCGCCGTTCGGGTAGCGGCGCAGCGCGTGGAGGCCGCGGAAGCGCGGGCTCTGCGGCGTCTTCTCCTCCGGGAACTGCACGGTCACCTTCCGCGCGAACAGGTGGCGCCCGGTGAGCACGAGCCCCCGGCCCAGCTCGAGCAGGAACCAGGTCTGCAGGAAGTCGCGTACGCGCTGCATCATGGCGGTCAGTGGAACAGCGGGGCGTAGCGCGTCTGCATCATCGTGCCGATGAAGACGATCCACGCCAGCGTGAGCGGGATGAACACCTTCCAGCCCAGGCGCATCACCTGGTCGTAGCGGTAGCGCGGGAACGTCGCGCGCACCCACAGGAAGATCAGCAGCACGAACGCGACCTTCGCGCCGAGCCACAGCAGGCCGTCCCCGAACGGGGCGATGCCGCCCACCCGGAACTCGTTCAGGATCGGGAACGGCGAGAGCCAGCCGCCGAGGAACAGCGTCGAGGCCAGCGTCGCGATCAGGATCATGTTCATGTACTCGGCGAGGAAGAACACCGCGAACGCGACGCCCGAGTACTCGACGTGGAAGCCGGCGACGATCTCGCTCTCGCCCTCGGCGAGGTCGAACGGGTGGCGGTTGGTCTCCGCGATGCCCGAGACGACGTAGACGACGAACATCGGCAGCAGCGGCCAGACGTACCAGTAGGCCGCCCCGCCCTCCTGCCCCTGCACGATCTCGCGCAGGTTGAGGCTGTTCGCGCACATGAGCACCGCGACCAGCGCGAAGCCCATCGCCAGCTCGTAGCTCACGATCTGCGCCGCCGAGCGCAGCGCGCCCAGGAACGCGTACTTCGAGTTCGACGCCCAGCCGGCCAGGATGATCCCGT
Source organism: Burkholderiales bacterium (assembly GCA_046347845.1). Classification (GTDB taxonomy): domain Bacteria; phylum Pseudomonadota; class Gammaproteobacteria; order Burkholderiales; family Casimicrobiaceae; genus VBCG01. The sequence continues at coordinate 9,465 of JAXMFH010000004.1, forward strand.
ACACGCCCGTCGAGGTCATCGCGAGCAGGTAGAGGAGCCCGGCGTTGACGTCCGCGACCACGAGCGTGTCGGTGAGCGGGACGACCGCCCAGGCCGCGACCGCCGGGCCGATCGCGAGCATCGGCGCGATGAAGAACAGGTAGCGGTTCGCGCCGCTCGGGACGACGATCTCCTTGAAGATCAGCTTGAAGACGTCCGCGAACGGCTGCAGGAGCCCCAGCGGCCCGACGCGGTTGGGCCCGATCCGGACCTGCATGTAGCCGATGACCTTGCGCTCGGCCAGCGTCAGGTAGGCGACGCCGAGGATGAGCGGCACGACCAGCACGACGATCTTGACGAGCGTCCAGATCGGGAGCCAGGCGGGCCCGAGGAAGTCGCGCACCGGGGCGATCAGCGCATCCATGGCGTCACGCGCGCTCCACGGTGACCGGGCCGGAGAGGCCCTCGAGGCCGCAGGTCGACGGATGCGCGGCGGCGAGCCTCACGACGCCGGGCGGCACGGCCGGGTCGGCCGCCGCCGCGACGACGGCCTCGCCGCGCCCCTGGCGCACGCGCACCTGGGCACCGTCGGCGACGCCGAGCTTCTCGAGCAGCGAGCGGTGCATGCGCGCCCGCGGGGACTTCGCGTCGGTGGTCTGTTGCAGCGAGTCGGCGCGCCGCACGAGCGGGTCGGCGAAATAGATCGGAACGTCCGCGACCCGCTCGAGCGGGGCCGGTTGCCCGTCCGGGGCGGCGAGCGGCGTCGACGTCGCGTTCGACAGGCGCGCCGCGATCGCTTCGGCCGCAGGCACGACCTCCGCGCGGACATCGTCGATCGACTCGAAGGCGAAGCCGGGCAGCTCCAGCATCGTCCCCAGCACGCGCAGCACCTTCCAGGCCGGCCGGGCCTCGCCCAGCGGCTTCACGACGCCGTTGAACGACTGGACCCGTCCTTCGCAGTTGACGAAGGTCCCGGCCGTCTCGGTGAACGGCGCGATCGGCAGCAGCACGTCGGCGTACGAGGTTCCGTGCGCGAACGGGCTCATCACGACCACGAGGTCCGCCTTCTCGAGCGCGGCGCGCGCCGCCACGGGGTTCGCGCAGTCGAGCTCGGGCTCGGCGTGCAGCACGAGATACGCGCTCCGGGGCTCGGCCACCATCGCCCTGGCGTCGAGTCCGCCGGCCTCGGGCTGCGCGCCGACGAGCGCGGCGCCCACGGCATTGGCCGACTCGACCAGCGTGCCCAGCGTCGCGCCGACGATCCCCGCGAGCGCCTGCGCGAGCGCGCGGAGCTGCGCGGCCGCCGGGTGCTGGACGGCGAGGTTCCCGAGGAAGACCGCGCGCTTCGTGCCGCCGGCGAGGCTCGCCGCGATCGCCTGCGCCTGCGCCGACGGCTGGACGGCGGCGAGCTCGGCGGGCACGGGCTTGCCGGCGGCCTTCGCCGCGGCGACGACGATCTCCGCGAGGGCCGCGGGCAGCAGCGAGGGCGCGACGATCGCCTTGTGCGCGACCGGCATCAGCCAGTCGTCGTCGACCGCGTGCAGCGTCGAGATCGCGGTGCCGCGCTTCGCGGCCTGCCGCAGCCGCTGCGCGATCAGCGGGTGGTCCTTGCGCAGGAAGCTGCCGACGACGAGCACCCGGTCCTGCGCGCCCACGTCGGCGATCGGCATGCCGAGCCACGGGACGCCCGCGCGCGCGCGGTCGTCGGAGAAGTCGGTCTGCCGCAGACGGTGGTCGACGTTGCCGCTGCCCAGGCCCCGCGCGAGGCGCGCGGCGAGCGCCAGCTCCTCGAGCGTCGCGTGCGGCGAGGCGAGCACGCCGATCGCGCCGCCGCCGTGCTTCGCGGCGACGTCCTTCAGCCCGCCGGCGACGACGTCGAGCGCGGTCGCCCAGTCGACGTCCCGCCACTCGCCGTCCACCTTGACGCGGGGGGCGGCGAGCCGCTCGCCCGAGCCCAGCGCCTCGTAGCTGTAGCGGTCCTTGTCCGAGATCCAGCACTCGTTGACCGCCTCGTTCTCGAGCGGCAGCACCCGCATCACGCGGTCGCCCTTCACCTGGACGACGAGGTTCGAGCCGAGCGAGTCGTGCGGCGACACCGACTTGCGGCGCGCGAGCTCCCAGGTGCGGGCCGCGTAGCGGAACGGCTTCGAGGTCAGCGCACCGACCGGGCAGAGGTCGATCATGTTGCCCGACAGCTCCGAGTCGACCGTGCGTCCGACGAACGTGACGATCTCCGAGTGCTCGCCGCGGCCGCGCATGCCGAGCTCCATCACGCCGGCGATCTCCTGCCCGAAGCGCACGCAGCGCGTGCAGTGGATGCAGCGCGTCATCTCCTCGGCCGACACCAGCGGCCCGAGGTTCTTGTGGAACACGACGCGCTTCGGCTCCTGGTAGCGCGACGCCGACGCGCCGTAGCCGACCGCCAGGTCCTGCAGCTGGCACTCGCCGCCCTGGTCGCAGATCGGGCAGTCGAGCGGATGGTTGATGAGCAGGAACTCCATCACGCCCTTCTGCGCCTTGACCGCCTGCTCCGAGTGCGTCTGCACCTTCATGCCCTCGGTCGCCGGCGTCGCGCAGGCGGGCAGCGGCTTGGGCGCCTTCTCGACCTGCACGAGGCACATCCGGCAGTTCGCCGCGATCGAGAGCTTGCGGTGGTAGCAGAAGTGCGGCACGTAGATGCCGAGCTTGACCGCCGCGTCCATCACGGTGCTCCCGTTCGGGACCTGGACCGGCTTGCCGTCGATTTCGAGATTCAGCATGGCGTCAGCGGCGCGGGTCCGGCGTCACGGAGAGGCGCGGCAGGGATCGGGACCGGACCATCTAGAGATACGGCGCCACGACGCAGCGCTTGTGGTCGACGTGGTGCTGGAACTCGGCGCGGAAGTGCTTGACGAAGCTCTTGACCGGCATCGCGGCGGCGTCGCCCAGCGCGCAGATCGTCCGCCCCATGATGTTGTCGCTGACCGAGTTGAGCAGGTCGAGGTCCTCCTGGCGCCCCTCGCCGTTCTCGATCCGGTGGACGATGCGCCACAGCCAGCCGGTGCCCTCGCGGCAGGGCGTGCACTGGCCGCACGACTCCTCGTAGTAGAAGTAGGAGAGCCGCATCAGCGACTTCACCATGCAGCGGGTCTCGTCCATCACGATCACGGCGCCCGACCCGAGCATCGAGCCGGCCTTCGCGATCGAGTCGTAGTCCATGTCGGTCGCCATCATGATCTCGGCGGGCAGCACCGGCGCCGACGATCCGCCGGGAATCACCGCCTTGAGCCGGCGCCCGCCGCGCACGCCGCCCGCCATCTCGAGCAGCTTCGCGAACGGCGTGCCGAGCTTCACCTCGTAGTTGCCCGGGCGCTCGACGTCGCCGGAGACCGAGAAGATCTTCGTGCCGCCGTTGTTCGGCTTGCCGAGGTTCAGGAACCACTCGCCGCCGTGGCGGAGGATCCAGGGCACCGACGCGAACGTCTCGGTGTTGTTGATCGTCGTCGGCTTGCCGTAGAGGCCGTAGCTCGCCGGGAACGGCGGCTTGAACCGCGGCTGGCCCTTCTTGCCCTCGATCGACTCGAGGAGCGCGGTCTCCTCGCCGCAGATGTACGCGCCGAAACCGTGGTGGTTCGCGAGGTCGAAGTCGAAGCCGCTGCCGAGGATGTCCTTCCCGAGGAAGCCGGCCGCGTAGGCCTCGGCCACCGCCTCCTCGCATCGCTCGTAGACCTCCCAGATCTCGCCGTGCACGTAGTTGTAGCCGCGCCGGCAGCCCATCGCGTAGGCCGCGATCGCCATCCCCTCGATCAGGCTGTGCGGGTTGTAGCGCAGGATGTCCCGGTCCTTGAACGTCCCGGGCTCGCCCTCGTCCGAGTTGCAGACGACGTACTTCTCCCCGGCGAACTGCTGCGGCATGAAGCTCCACTTGAGGCCGGTCGGGAATCCGGCGCCGCCGCGGCCGCGGAGCGCGCTCTTCTTCACCTCGGCGATCACGTCGGCCGGCGGGGTCTTCCCGGCGAGGATCTTCCGCAGCGCCTCGTAGCCGCCGCGCTTCACGTAGTCGGCGAGCCGCCAGTTGTCGCCGTTAAGCCCCGCCAGCAGGACGGCGTCGGGCCCGAAGTCGAGGAACTCGCGCGGCGCGTTCACTTCGCGCCTCCGTCGCCACGCGGCGCGCCTTCGCCGCGATCGGCCGCCGCGGAGAGCTCGTCGACGAGCGCGTCGAGCTTCGCCCCGCCCATCCAGCTGCACATCCGGTGGTTGTTGACGAGCAGCACCGGCGCGTCGCCGCAGGCGCCCATGCACTCGCCTTCCTTGAGCGTGAAGCGGCCGTCGGGCGTCGTCTCGTTGAAGTCGATGCCGAGCCGCGCCTTCAGGTGCTCGGCGGCCGCGGTGCCGCCCGACAGCGCACACGGCAGGTTCGTGCAGACGGTGAGCTTGAAGCGCCCCGGCGGCTTCAGGTCGTACATCGCGTAGAACGTCGCGACCTCGTAGACCGCGACCGGCGGCATGCCGAGGATCCCGGCCACCTCCTCCATCGTGGCGTCCGACAGCCACCCCCGCTCGCGCTGAGCGATCGCGAGCGCGGACATCACCGCCGACTGACGCTGGTCGGGCGGGTACTTGGCGATCTCGCGGTCGATGCGGGCGCGGGCGTCGGCGGAGAGCATGGGGTCGTCAGCGGTCGATGGATCCGAACACGATGTCCTGCGTGCCGATGATCGCGACGACGTCCGCGATCATGTGGCCGCGCGACATCTCGTCGAGCGCCGCCAGGTGGGCGTAGTCGGGCGCGCGCAGCTTGATCCGGTAGGGCTTGTTCGCGCCGTCCGAGATCGCGTAGACGCCGAACTCCCCCTTCGGGTGCTCGATCGCCGCGTAGGCCTCGCCGGGCGGGACGTGGATGCCCTCGGTGAAGAGCTTGAAGTGGTGGATCAGCTCCTCCATGTTCGTCTTCATCGCCTCGCGCGAGGGCGGCGCGACCTTGTGGCTCGACGTGATGACCGGGCCGGGGTTCGCGCGCAGCCAGTCGACGCACTGCCGGATGATCCGGTTCGACTGGCGCATCTCCTCGACGCGCACCAGGTAGCGGTCGTAGCAGTCGCCGTTGACGCCGACCGGGATGTCGAAGTCCACCCGGTCGTACACCTCGTAGGGCTGCTTCTTGCGCAGGTCCCAGGGCACGCCCGAGCCGCGCAGCATCGCGCCGGTGAACCCGAGCGCCATCGCCCGCTCGGGCGACACGACGCCGATGCCCACCGTGCGCTGCTTCCAGATCCGGTTGTCGGTCAGCAGCGTCTCGTAGTCGTCGACGTAGCCCGGGAAGCGCCGCGTGAAGTCCTCGATGAAGTCGAGCAGCGACCCCTGCCGGTTCTCGTTCATCCGCGCAAGCGTCCGCGCGTTGCGGGTATGCTGCGCCGCGTACTGCGGCATGCGGTCGGGCAGGTCGCGGTAGACGCCGCCCGGGCGGTAGTAGGCCGCGTGCATCCGCGCGCCCGACACCGCCTCGTACATGTCGAACAGGTCCTCGCGCTCGCGGAACGCGTAGAGGAAGACCGTCATGCCGCCGACGTCGAGCGCGTGGCAGCCGAGCCACAGCAGGTGGTTCAGGATGCGCGTGATCTCGTCGAACATCACGCGGATGTACTGCGCGCGGATCGGCACCTCGACCCCGGCGAGCCGCTCGATCGCGAGGCAGTACGCGTGCTCGTTGCACATCATCGACACGTAGTCGAGCCGGTCCATGTACGGCAGCGACTGGATCCAGGTCTTGTGCTCGGCGAGCTTCTCGGTCGCGCGGTGCAGGAGGCCGATGTGCGGGTCGGCGCGCTCGATGACCTCGCCGTCGAGCTCGAGCACGAGCCGCAGCACGCCGTGCGCCGCCGGGTGCTGCGGGCCGAAGTTGAGCGTGTAGTTGCGGATCTCGGCCATCGGCTACTCGTTGTCCGCGTAGTGCTGCTCGCGCACGATGCGGGGCGTGACTTCGCGCGGCTCGATCGTCACCGGCTGGTACACGACGCGGCCCTGCTCCGGGTCGTAGCGCATCTCGACGTGCCCGGACAGCGGGAAGTCCTTGCGGAACGGGTGGCCCACGAATCCGTAGTCGGTGAGGAGGCGGCGCAGGTCCGGATGCCCCTCGAACACGATCCCGTAGAGGTCGAACGCCTCGCGCTCGAACCAGTTCGCCGACGGCCAGACGTCGATCACCGACGGCAGCACCGGGAAGTCGTCGTCGGCCGCGAACGTGCGCACGCGGAGCCGCGCGTTGTTCGCGAGCGAGAGCAGGTGGTAGACGGCGGCGAAGCGCGGGCCCTCGCCCGGGACATTGCCGTAGCTCGAGTAGTCGACGCCGCAGACGTCGATCAGCGTCTCGAAGCGGAACGCGGGCTCGTCGCGCAGCCGCCGCATCGTCGCGACGAGCCCGTCCCCGGGCACGACGGCCGTGACCTCGCCGAGCGCGACGGTGACGGAGGAGATCGCCTCGCCGAAGGCGGTCCTCAGCGAGGCGGCGAGGTCGTCGGGAGCGAGGGCCATCAGCGCGCGATCGTGTTGGTGCGCCAGATCTTGTTCTGGAGCTGCAGGATGCCGTAGAGCAGCGCCTCGGACGTCGGCGGGCACCCGGGCACGTAGATGTCGACCGGGACGATGCGGTCGCAGCCGCGCACGACCGAGTACGAGTAGTGGTAGTAGCCGCCGCCGTTCGCGCAGGAGCCCATCGAGATCACCCAGCGCGGCTCGGGCATCTGCTCGTAGACCTTGCGCAGCGCCGGCGCCATCTTGTTGCACAGCGTGCCGGCGACGATCATCACGTCCGACTGCCGCGGCGAGGGACGGAAGACGATCCCGAACCGGTCGAGGTCGTAGCGGGCGGCGCCGGCGTGCATCATCTCGACCGCGCAGCACGCGAGCCCGAACGTCACCGGCCACATCGAGCCGTTGCGCGCCCAGTTGATCACGCTGTCGAGCGTCGTCGTGACGAAGCCCTTCTCGAGCACCCCTTCGATCGCCATCGCGCCGCGCTCCTAGGCCCGCCCCGGGGACGTGAAGGTCATTCCCATTCGAGCGCCCCCTTCTTCCACTCGTAGACGAAGCCCACGACGAGGATCGCGAGGAACACCATCATCGCGGCGTAGCCGAAGAAACCGATGTCCGGGATGACGACCGCCCACGGGAAGAGGAACGCGATCTCGAGGTCGAACAGGATGAACAGGATCGCGACGAGGTAGTAGCGCACGTCGAACTTCATCCGCGCGTCCTCGAACGCCTCGAAGCCGCACTCGTAGGGCGAGAGCTTCTTCGGATCCGGCTTGTGCGGGGCGAGGATGCGGCCCACCGCGAGGAGCACGCCGCCGAGGACGAGGCCGACGGCGATGAACATCAGGACGGGGAAGTAGTTCTCGAGCATGGTCGCCTTGCGCCGGCGCGAGCCGGCGGCGGGGTTGCGTTGCCGGCCTCGCGGCCGGGGTGCTGCCGTTTCACGACCCCTACTGCTGCATCCTGTGGTGCCGACGGGGAGACTCGAACTCCCACGGCTTTCGCCACTGCCCCCTCAAGACAGCGTGTCTACCAATTTCACCACGTCGGCACTGCTCACGACTTGCGGCGCCTCAAGGAAAGGCGCCCAGCATTCTACTTACTTCGGCACGTCGCCGGCCTTCGACCCCGCCGGCGCGGTCGACGCGCCGCCCGCCGGCGCGTCGGGCGCCTTCGTCGCGGGCGCGGTCGGGGCGGCCGGGACGTCGGAAGCCTTGGTCGCCGGCGCCGCCTTGTCGACGACGCTGCGCTCCATCAGCCCGCGCGACGAATGCGAGCTCGCGTACCAGGTGAGCCCGATGCTCGTGAAGAAGAACACCGCCGCGAGCACGGCCGTCGAGTGCGACAGGAAGTTCGCGGACCCCGAGGCGCCGAACAGGCTCCCCGACGAACCGCTGCCGAACGCGGCACCCATGTCGGCGCCCTTGCCGTGCTGCAGCAGCACGAAGCCGCAGATCGCGATCGCGACCCCGATGTGCAGCAGCAGCAGTATGGTTTCCAATGCGCTCATGTCGTTCCGTCTCTTCCGCGCGCGGACCTAGCTCCGCGCGATCGCCAGCAACTCGCCCGCGTCCAGCGACGCGCCGCCCACCAGCCCGCCGTCCACGTCGGGCATCGCGTACAGCGCCGCGGCGTTCGACGCCTTGACGCTGCCGCCGTAAAGGATCGGCACGTCGCGCGCCCCGGCGCGCTCGAGCCGGCCGCGCAGCGCCGCGTGCACCTGCTGCGCCTGGTCCGGCGTCGCCGTGCGCCCGGTGCCGATCGCCCAGACCGGCTCGTATGCGACGACGATGCGCGGGAGGTCCGCGCCCAGCGCGTCGATCACCGCCCGCAACTGCCGCTCCACCACCTCGCCGGTCGTCCCGGCGTCACGCTCGGCCAGCGTCTCGCCCACGCACGCGATCGGCGTGACGCCGGCCGCGAGCGACGCCCGCGCCTTCGCGCCGACCGCCTCGTCGCGCTCGCCGTGGTACTGGCGCCGCTCCGAGTGCCCGACGATCGCGAACCGGCATCCGAAGTCCGCGAGCATCGCGCCCGACACCTCGCCCGTGTAGGCGCCGGCCGCGTGCGCGCTCACGTCCTGCGCGCCCCAGCCGACCTCGCCGCCCGCGAGCGCGTCGCGCGCCTGCGCGAGGTAGGGAAAGGGCACGCACACCGCCAGTCCCCTGCCCGCCTGCGCGCGCCAGCCGCCCGCGAGCGCCGCGAGGCGCCCCGCGTTCTCGGCGAGCCCGCCGTGCATCTTCCAGTTCCCGACGGTGAGCTTGCCGCGCATGGGCGTTCGTCGCACGCGGCGCCGCGTCCGCCGTGACCGCGCTCGCGCGATCCGGGCCCACGGGCCGCAAAACCGGGAAATTATACCGCGCTGCGGCAAGGCCGGGCAATCCGGCCCCGGGACCGGTCAGGCGCCGGCGATGCGCCGCAGCCGCCGGACCACCGGCGGCAGGAACCACGCCGCGAGCGTGAGCGCCCCCAGCGTCGCCGCGACCGGCCGGGCGAAGAACCCGGCGAGCCGGCCGTCGGCCTTGATCATCGACGTGATGAAGTTCTCCTCGAGCATCCCGCCCAGCACGACGCCGAGGATCGCCGGCGCGATCGGGAACCCGTTCTGCTCGAGCACGTAGGCGACGAGGCCGGCGACGAGCATCACGCCGACGTCGAACGGCGTGTTGTTGATCGCGAACGTGCCGACGACGCAGAACAGCAGGATCACCGGCATCAGGATCTCGCGCGGCACCTGGAGGATGCGCTTCGCCACCTTGATGCACAGGAAGCCCAGCGGAATCATGATCAGGTTCGCGACGATGAACAGCAGGTAGACCGCGTAGATGTTCTGCGGGTTCTGCGTGAACAGCGTCGGTCCCGGGTTCATGTTCTTCATGTAGAGCACGCCGATCACGATCGCCGTGATCGAGTCGCCGGGGATGCCGAAGACGAGCGCCGGGATCCACGCGCCCGCGAGCGCGCTGTTGTTCGCCGAGCCGCTCTCGACGATCCCCTCGACGTGCCCGGTGCCGAACTTCTCGGGCTCCTTCGACATCTTCTTGCTGATCGCGTAGCTCATCCACGCCGCGATGTCGGCGCCCGCGCCGGGGAGCGCGCCCACGAGCGTGCCGAGCGCGCTGCCGCGCAGGATCTGCACCGGGTACTTCTTCGTGAGCTCCCACATGCCGCGGAACACGTTGCCGACCGGCTTCGCGTCGACCTCCATCTTCGCGCCGGTGTCGACCGCGTAGCGCAGGATCTCCGACACCGCGAACATGCCGATCATCATCGGGATCATCCCGATGCCGCCCATGAGCTCGGTGCTGCCGAACGTGAAACGGGGGAACCCCGCGGGGTTGCCCAGGCCCACGCAGGCGACCAGGAGGCCGAGCAGGAGCGCCACGATCCCCTTGAGCGGCCGCTCGGACGTGATCACGATCGCGCAGGTGAGGCCCAGCAGGACCAGCCAGAAGTACTCGAACGACGAGAAGCGCAGCGCGAACTCCGCGAGCGCCGGCGCCGAGACGATCAGCACCGCGGTGCCGAACAGGCCGCCGATCGCCGAGAACACGAGGCCAGCCCCCAGCGCGGTCTCGGCCTGTCCTTTCCGCGTCATCGCGTAGGCCTCGTCGGTGTACGCCGCCGACGCGGGCGTCCCCGGCATGCGGAGCAGGCACCCCGGGACGTCCCCCGAGAAGATCGCCATCGCCGTCGCGGTGACGATCGCCGCGATCGCGGTGACCGGCGGCATGAAGAACGTCACCGGCACGAGCAGCGCGGTCGCCATCGTCGCGGTCAGCCCGGGCACCGCGCCCACGAACAGGCCGAACAGCGACGCGCCCAGCATCACGACGATCGTGGAGGGATCGAACACCATCCCGAACGCGGCGAGGAGCGCGTCCATCGTCTCAGAACGCGTAGCGCGTCAGCACGCCCCAGGGCAGCGGGACGCGCAGCAGCCTGTAGAACACGTACCAGATGACGAGCGCGGCGATCGCCGCCGTGACGGCCGCCCGCGCCGGCCGCACGCCGAACACGACGAACAGCGCGAACAGGATCAGCGGGCCGACGACGAGGAAGCCCAGCGTCTCGGCGAGGGCGATGTAGAACGCGATCGCCCCCGCGACGGCGGCGAACGCGACGACGTGGCGCCTCGAGCGCGTCCAGGACTCGGCGACGAACCAGGGCTGCGCGTCGCGGTGCCGCAGGCCGTGGAAGATCAGGATCGCCCCGCAGACCGCGAGGCCGACCGCGACGAGCCCCGGGAACAGCGCGGGGCCCACCTGCTGGCCGGGGATCCTCGGGAACGACTGGACGTGCGCGACCACCGCGAGGCCGAGCACGACGAGGATCGCGCCGAAGACGGCGTCGTTGAATTTCACCGGCGAGGGACGGGGCGGGCTGCCGGGGATCCCGCGGCGTGGCGTCGCGCGCGGCCGGCGGGCACGCCCGCACGGGTCCGGCGCGGCGGGCCTTCCGCCGATGCCGGCCCCGCGAACGTGCGCACGCCCGTCACTTGGCGAGGCCGAGCGCCTTCATCACCTCGCCCATGTCCTTGTCGCCCTTCGCCATGTACGCGGCGAACTCGGCCTGCGGCGCCCACTCCATGCCGTAGCCCTTCGACGTCGCGAAGTCCTTGAACTCCTTGCTGTCCCAGATCTTCTTGATCGTCGCGACGAGCTTCTGCTCGACGTCCTTCGGCAGCCCCTTCGGGCCGGCGATGCCGCGCCACGCCGACACGGTCCAGTCGCTGCCGGCCGCCTGCTTCATCGTCGGGACGTTGGGGAAGAGCGCCGAGGGCTTGCTGTCCATCACCGCGAGCGGCTTCGCCTTGCCCGCGTCGATCATCGCGCGCGCCTCCGGCAGCGAGCAGGTGACGACGTCGACGCCGCCGGCGACCAGGTCCTGCATCGCGGGCGCGGCGCCGTTCGACGGCACCCACGGGATCGCCGTCTGCGGAACCTTGGTGTCGTTCATCAGCCCGGCGAGCGCCAGGTGCCAGATGCCGCCCTGCCCGGTGCCCGAGGCCTTGAGCTTGCCGGGGTTCGCGCGCGCGTAGTCGAGCACTTCCCTGACCGACTTGTAGGGCGAGTCGGCACGCACCGTGAAGCCCGCCGGGTCGGCGTTCACCAGCGCGAGCGGCGTGTACGAGGCCGGGTTGAGCTCGGTCAGGCCCTGCCAGTGCATCATCGAGATCTCGACCGTGATCATGCCGATCGTGTAGCCGTCCGGCGCCGCGCTCGCGATCGCGCTGTGCCCGACCACGCCGCTCCCGCCGGTGCGGTTCACGACGTTGACCGGCTGCCCGAGCTCCTTCTCCATCATTGACGCGAAGTACCGCGCGGTCGTGTCGGTGCCGCCACCCGCGCCCCACGGCACGACGAACGTGATCGGGCGCTCGGGATAGGCGGCGCACGCGGCGCCGGCGGCGAAGGCGAACGTCAGCGCGAGGGCGCGGACCAGGATCTTCATCGGGTCATCCTCCAGAGGTGGCGCTGCTCCGCCGTGCGCTTCGACGGCTCCCAGGGCGGTGCAACCGGGCGACGTTAGCCCAGTGCGGCAGGATCGGTCAAGTGGTCTTACCAGTTGGGCCGGCCGGGAGCCGGGAGCCCGGAGCCGGGCGGATGGCGATCAGCGCTCGCGTGAGCGCGTCGACGCGTACCGCGCGATCGCGCCCGCCACGTCCGCGAGGTCGCGCTCGACGCGCGCGTAGCCCGTGTTCGGCGCGAACGTCGCCTCGTCCATGTAGAGCGTGCGCTTGAGCTCGATCTGCAGGCTGTGGCGGCCCTCGGCGGGCCGCCCGTGCCTGCGCACGAGCTCGACGCCCTTGTACGGGTCGTTGATCGCCACCGAGTAGCCCATCGACGCAAACGCGTCGGCGCACAGCCGCGTGAAAGCGGCCTCGCAGGTGGTTCCGTCGCGGTCGCCCAGCACGACGTCGGCGCGCTCGCGGCTCGGGTCGTCGGAGATCGCATCGCCGATCGCCGGCATCGAGTGGCAGTTGACGTGCCACACCGCGCCGAAGGCGCGATGGCGCTCGTCGAGCGCGCGCGCGACCGCGTCGTGGTAGGGCCGCCAGCAGGCCGCGATGCGGCGCTCGACCTCGTCCACGGTGAGCGGCCGCGCGTACATCGGCGCGCCGCCGTGCGCGAGCCGCCAGACCAGCCCGATGCCGAGCTCGGTCTTGCGCGTGAGCGCGACCGGGCCGGGCCAGCGCACGCCCGGCGCGAACAGCGCGGGATCGATGTCCTCGAGGCTGCGGTTGGGATCGATCCACGCGCGCGGGAAGTTGGCCTCGATGAGCGTCGCGCCGTGCGCGAGCGCGCCGCGCCACAGCTTCGCCACGTGCGTGTCCTCGGCCTGCCGTACGATCGCGCGCGGCGCCGCGTGGTCGAAATCCGGCGGATAGTCCTCGCCCGAATGCGGCGAATCCAGCACGAGCGGGACCGCCGGACCCGTCGGATCGTGACGCGCGAACGCCGCGCTCATGGCATGGCCGGCGGCGCCGCCGGTGGGTCGAGCCAGCACGCGGAGCGTCGCTCCGGCGCGATCTCCACGAGCGCCGGCGCCGATTCGCGGCAGCGCGGCATCGCGTGCGGGCAGCGCGGATGGAAGTGGCAGCCGGCCGGCGGGGCCAGCGGCGACGGGATCTCGCCTCGCACCGGCGCGAACGCGCGCTTCCTCGCCTCGACGCGCCCGACCCCGGCGAGCAGCGCCCGCGTGTACGGATGCGCGGGCTCGCGGAAGAGCTCCGGCGCCGGCCCGCTCTCGACGACCCGCCCCAGGTACATGACGACGACGCGGTCGCTCACGTGCCGGACGACGCCGAGGTCGTGGCTGATGAAGAGGTAGGTGAGCGACAGCGCGCGCTTCAGCTCGACGAACAGGTTGAGCACCTGCGCCTGGATCGAGACGTCGAGCGCGGCGACCGATTCGTCGCACACGAGGAACTCGGGCTTCACCGCGAGCGCGCGCGCGATGCCGATGCGCGCGCGCTGCCCGCCCGAGAACTGGTGCGGGAACCGCCGCATCAGCGTCGGGTCGAGGCCGACGCGGTTCAGCTGCAGCCCGACGTACTCGACCTGCTGGCGGCGCGACACGATGCCGTGCACGACCGGCGCCTCGCCGACGATGTCGACGACGCGCAGGCGCGGGTTGAGCGACGCGTAGGGGTCCTGGAAGATCATCTGCATGCGCAGCTGCTGCGCGCGCGCCGCGGCAGGCGGAAGGCCGTCGATCGGCTCGCCCCGCCAGCGGCGGCGCCCCTCCGACAGCGGCAGGAGCCCGACCGCGAGCCGTCCCAGCGTCGACTTGCCGCAGCCCGACTCGCCGACCAGCCCGACCACCTCGCCGGACACGATCGCGAGGTCGACGCGATCGACGGCGTGCACGACCTCCTCGCGCACGCCCGCGCCGGCGAGGTTCGCGATCCGCGCGGCGATATCGAGCGGCCTCACGAAGCGCTTCGCGACGCGCTCGAGCTCGAGCAGCGGCGGCGCGGTCAGTTCCACGGCACGAGCGGATGGTGGCAGCGGACCCCTCGCCGCGCGTCGTCGCCGCGCACGCGCATCGCGGGCGCGTCGCCGCACGCCGGGTCGGCGCGGCTGCAGCGTTCGCGGAAGGCGCACCCGGGCGGCAGGTCGACGAGCGACGGCGTCATGCCCGGGATCTGCCGGAGGCGCGCGCCCGGCGCGTTGCGCGACGGCACGCTGTCGAGCAGGCCCTGCGTGTACGGGTGGGCCGGCGCCTCGAGCACCTGCGCGGTGGTGCCCTGCTCGACGATGCGCCCGGCGTACATCACGCAGACCCGGTCGGCGAGGCCCGCGACGACCGACAGGTCGTGCGTGATCCAGACGAGCGCGGTGCCGGTCTCGCGCGCGAGCTTCTGGACCTCGTGGAGGATCTGACCCTGGATCGTGACGTCCAGCGCGGTCGTCGGCTCGTCGGCGATGACGAGGTCGGGGCGGTTCAGGAGCGCGATCGCGATCGCGACGCGCTGGCGCATCCCGCCGGAGAACTGGTGCGGATAGGCCTTGAGGCGCTCGTCCGGCGACGGGATGCCCACGCGCTCGAGCGCGTCGCGCGCGCGCTCGAGCGCGGATGCCTCGGTCACGTCGTCGTGCGCGAGGATCGCCTCGGTCATCTGGCGGTCGATGCGCAGCACCGGGTTCAGCGTCATCATCGGGTCCTGGAAGATCATCGCGACCCGGTTGCCGCGCAGCCGGCGCATCGACTCGGCGTCGAGCGTCGTGATCTCCCGCCCGTCCAGCCTGATCGATCCCGCGACGATCCGCCCGGGCGGGTCGACGAGTCCCATGATCGAGTAGCCGGTGATCGATTTTCCCGACCCCGACTCCCCGACGAGCCCGACGATCTCGCCGCGGTCGAGCGTGAAGCTCACGTCGTCCACCGCCTTGACCACGCCCGCCCGGGTGAAGAAATGCGTCCGCAGCCCGTCGACCGCGAGCAGCGGCTCGGCGCCGGCGCTCACCGCTGGAGCCTCGGGTTCAGCACGTCGCGCAGACGGTCGGCGACGAGGTTGATCGACACGATCGTCAGGAGCAGCGCGACGCCCGGGAAGAAGCTGATCCAGTACTTGCCCGACAGCAGGTACTGGTAGCCGTTCGCGATCAGCAGGCCCAGCGAGGGCTCGGTGATCGGCAGGCCCAGTCCCAGGAACGAGAGCGTCGCCTCCAGCGCGATCGCCGCCGCGACCTGCACCGTCGCGACGACGATGAGCGGCGGCAGGCAGTTCGGCAGCAGGTGGCGGAACACGATGCGCGACGGCGGCAGCGCGAGGCAGCGCGCCGCCTCGACGTACTCCTTGCGCTTCTCGACCAGCGCGGCGGCGCGCACCGTGCGCGCGTAGTACGCCCACTGGATCGTCACGAGCGCCGCGATCACCTTGCCGGTCCCCTGCCCCAGCACCGCGATCAGGATCAGCGCGATCAGGATCGCCGGGAACGAGAGCTGGATGTCGACGACGCGCATCACGACCGCCTCGAGCCGGCCTCCGACGTAGGCGGCGGTGAGCCCCGCGGCGAGACCGATCGCGAGCGCGAGGACGGTGCTCGCGGCGCCGACCGCGAGCGAGATCCGGAGGCCGTAGAAGATCGCCGAGAGCATGTCGCGGCCCTGGTCGTCGGTCCCCAGCCAGAACGTGCCGCCCCCCGCGGACGCCGAGCCGGGCGGCAGCCGGCCGTCGGTCACGTCGATCTGCGCGAGGTCGTAGGGATTCTGCGGCGAGATCAGCGGCGCGAACGCGGCGAACGCCACGATCAGGCACAGGAGGCCGAACCCGGAGGCCGCGACCGGATCGGCGAAGAAGTCGCCGACGACGCGGCCGAGCGGCGTCTGCGGGGCGCGCGCCGCGGCCGGCGGCACGGACGGCCGTGCGGCGCTCACGGTCGGCCCCGGGCGCGCGGGCGTCGCTTCGGCACGCGCGTCATCCCCGGCCGTCGGCGAGCCGGACTCGCGGGTCGAGCGCCGAGTAGAGGATGTCGACCGCGAGGTTGATCGCGATGAACAGCGTGACGATCACGAGCAGGTAGGCCACGACGACCGGCCGGTCGAGCAGGTTGATCGAGTCGATCAGGAGCTTGCCCATCCCCGGCCACGCGAACACGCTCTCGGTGACGATCGCGAACGCGATGAGCGCTCCGAACTGCAGCCCGATCACGGTGACGATCGGGATCAGGATGTTGCGCAGCACGTGCACGCCGATCACCTGGCGGTCGGGCAGGCCCTTCGCGCGCGCGAACTTCACGTAGTCCTGCAGCAGCGCTTCGCGGGCACCGGAGCGCGTGAGCCGGATCAGCAGCGCGACGTTGAACAGCGCGAGGTTGGTCGCCGGCAGCGCCAGGTGCGCGAGGCCGTCGAGCGTGAGGAACGACAGCGGGACGCCCAGCACGCTCACCGTCTCGCCGCGCCCGTTCGACGGCAGCCAGCCCAGCATGACCGAGAAGACCATGATCAGCATCAGGCCGACCCAGAACGTCGGCAGCGAGAAGCCGAGGATCGACCCGGCCATGATCGCGCGCCCCGACGCCGCGTGGGGCCTCATGCCCGCCCAGAGGCCGAGCGGGATGCCGAGGACGACCGCGATCAGCATCGCGGCGAGCGCGAGCTCGAGCGTCGCCGGCATCCTCTCGAGGATGAGCCCGAGCGCGGAGGTCGAGTGGACGAACGATTTGCCGAGGTCGCCGCCCGCGGCGCCCTGCAGGAACGCCAGGTACTGCTCCCAGAGCGGCCTGTCGAGGCCGAGCGCCGCGATCGCGCGCTCGCGCTCGATCTGGTCGGCCTGAGGGTTGATCAGGATGTCGACCGGGTTGCCGATCGCGTAGACGCCGGCGAACACGATGAGCGACATCGCCAGGAGGACGACGATGCTCTGGAGGCTGCGGCGGACGATGAAGACCAGCAAGGGGGTTGATCGTTGATCGTTGAGCGCCGGGCGTTGGGCGATCGTCGTTCGTCGAGCGTTCAGGGTCGGGCGTGGCGCGTCGACCGCTGGCGGGTCGCCTCCCCCCGCCTCGAGCCGGCGGGGACCGGGAAAGCGGCGGGTGCACGAGGCAGGAGGGCCGGGCGCACCGGGAATCCTCGGGCTCGAAGGTCCGCGAGATTCCGCCGCCGGTCCGAACGGCGCGGACGGCGCGAATCTATCGCGAAGGTCCCGGGTCCACAAGCCCGCACGGCGATGCGGCGCGTCGCGGTCAACCGGCCTTCCGCGACGGGACGGCGCCCCACCGCGCGTGAAACCAGCGCTTGCCGGCCTCCGCGAGCGCGAGGTAGGCGACGACGAGCATCGCGAGGACGCCCCAGAACGGCGCCGGGATCGGCACGAATCCGAGCGTCGGCGCCAGCGGGGTGTAGGGCAGAACCGCGGCCGCCGCGATGACCGCGAGCGAGGTCGCGACCAGCGCAGGGTGCGGGCGGCTCGCGAGCGGCGAACCGCGCGTGCGGATGACGAAGATCACGAGCACCTGCGTGGCGAGCGACTCGACGAACCACGCGGTGCGGAAGAGCTCGGGCACCGCCTGGAAGACCGCGAGCAGCACCCCGAACGTGATCAGGTCGAACACCGACGAGAGCGGCCCCAGCACGAGCATGAACCGGCGCACGTAGCCCAGGTCGAAGACCTGCGGCGCGGCGAGCTCGCCCTCGTCCACGCGGTCGAGCGGGATCGCGATCTCGGAGACGTCGTAGAGCGTGTTGTTGAGCAGCACCTGGAGCGGCAGCATCGGCAGGAACGGCAGGAACGCCGCGGCGGCCGCCATGCTCAGCATGTTCCCGAAGTTCGAGCTCGTCCCCATCATCAGGTACTTCCGGATGTTGGCGTGCGTGCGGCGCCCCTCGACGACGCCGTCGTGGAGCACGTGGAGGTCGCGCTTCTTCAGGATGAGGTCGGCCGCGGCCTTCGCGACGTCGACCGCCCGGTCCACCGAGATGCCGACGTCCGCGACGCGGAGCGCGGGGGCGTCGTTGATGCCGTCGCCGAGATAGCCGACGACCTCGCCGCGCGCCTTCAGCGCGAGGATCACGCGGCTCTTCTGCGCGGGCGACGCGCGGCAGCAGAGGTTGGCGCGCTCGACGCGGGCCCGCAGCGCCGCGTCGTCCAGCGCGTCGATCTCGGCGCCGGTCAGCACGCCCCGGACCGGAATTCCCAGCGTCGCGCACAGGTGCTCCGTGACGAGCTCGTTGTCGCCGGTGAGGATGTTGACGGCCACGCCGCTGGCGGCGAGCGTGCGTATCGCGTCCGCGGCCGTGGCTTTCGGCGGGTCGAGGAACGACGCGAAGCCGGCGAACACGAGGTCGCGCTCGTCGCCGGCGCCCACGCGCGAGCGTCCTTCGTCGGCCGCCTTGTACGCGATCCCCAGCACGCGGTAGCCGTCGCGGAACAGCGCGTCGAGCCGCGCGCGCGCCCGTGCGCGCGAGCGGTCGTCGAACGGACGGGGCTCGCCGTCGTCGCCCGCCGCGTACGCGCTCGCGTTCGCGAGCAGGTCCTCGGGCGCCCCTTTCACGATCAGCAGGCGCCCCGGTGGCCCGTCGACCAGCACCGCGACGCGCCGGCGCTCGAAGTCGAACGGCACCTCGTCGACCTTGCGCCAGCCCGCGGCGTCGACGTGGGCGTGCGCGAGGATCGCGAGGTCGAGCGGGTTGCGCTGACCGCTCTCGAAGCGGCTGTTGAGGAACGCGAGCTCGAGGACGCGGTCGCTTTCGCGCCCCTCGATGTCCGCGTGCTGCTGCAGCGCGATCGACGCCTCGGTCAGCGTGCCGGTCTTGTCGGTGCACAGGACCGTCATCGCGCCTAGGTCGTGGATCGACGCCAGCCGCTTGACGACGACGTGCCGGTCCGCCATCCGCCCGGCGCCGCGCGCGAGCGTGACCGACACGACCATCGGGAGGAGCTCCGGCGTGAGCCCGACCGCGAGCGCCAGCGCGAACAGGAACGACTCGACGAGCGGCTTGTGCGTCAGCACGTTCAGCATCAGCACGAACAGCACGAGCAGCACCGTGATCCGCATGATCATCAGGCCGAAGCGGCGCGCACCGACCTCGAAGGCCGTCGGCGGCGGCGCCGCGGCGAGGCCGTGCGAGATCGCGCCCAGCGCCGTCGCGCGCCCGGTCGCGCAGACGAGCATCGTGCCGGTCCCGCTCAGCACCGACGTCCCCATGAACACCGCGTGCGGCGCGCCCTCGCGCGCGCCCGTCCATGCCTCGTCGCCCGCGGCCGCCTTCTCGACCGGGAACGACTCGCCGGTGAGCAGCGACTGGTCGACGAACAGGTGCTTCGCGTCGACGAGGACGCCGTCCGCCGGCACGAGCGAGCCGCTCGCGAGGCTCACCCGGTCGCCGGGGACGAGGTGCGTGACCGTCACCGGTCGCACCGCGCCGTCGCGCAGCGCCTGCGCGTGCAGCGCGACCGAGTTGCGGAGCCTGAGCGCCGCCTGCCCCGCGCGGTATTCCTGCACGAAGTCCAGCACGACGCTCACGAGAACCAGTGCGACGATCACCGCCGCGCCGGTCATCTCGCCGGTGAGCGCGGAGAGCACGCTCGCGACGAGCAGGATCAGGATCAGCGGATTCGCGAACCGCCGCGCGAATTGGAGCCAGGCCGGAACCTCGGCGTCGGAGCGGAACTCGTTGCGGCCGTAGCGGGCGAGACGCGCGCGCGCCTCGCGCCCGTGCAGCCCGAGGCCGTCGGTCGCGAGCGCCGCGCAGAGCTCGCCGCGCGCGAGCCGCCACCATCCGCCCGGCGCGAGGCCCGCGCCCCCGCCGCGGGCGCCCGTTCCCGGGGTCGGGCGTTCACTGCGGTGCGTCCGCGGCACGGGGCCCCGTCAGGACGCGTCGGCGGCCCGCGAACGCCCGGCGCGCGGAGGCGCCGCGCCGGGCCCACGGGCCAGGGAAATCACCTGGTGCAGCTTGCCGCTCGACGCCGACACCACGGGCGGCAACGGATCGAGCGCGACCGTGACGTCGTCGAGCCCGTGCGCCGCGAGCAGCGGGGCGAGCGCCGCCCGTGCGGCGCGGCACGAGGCGTGGCGGGCGCGCGAGGGCCCCTCAGGCACCCGGATCGCGAGCTCGCGGTCCGAGAGCCACACGAGCTGGAACAGGTGCAGGCCGGCGCCCTCCTCGATGGCCGTCGTCAGCGCCATCGGCAGGACCGGCACGCGCGCCCCGTCGCGCCGCCGCAGCGTCACGACGTCGTCGCAGCGCCCCTCGACGCGCAACGCGGGCAGCGGGTTGCCGCATTCGCACGCGCCGTCGCGATAGACGATCCGATCCCCGACGTCGTAGCGGATCACCGGCTGCACGCGGTTCGCGAGGTTGGTCAGGAGCGCGGTGTGCGAGAGCGTGCCGGGCGGAACCGGGCGATGGCGCGCGTCGACGGCCTCGAGCACCACCCAGTCGGCGTTGAGGTGCAGCCACCCCTGGCCGCAGCCTGCCGCGATCGACAGGCACTCGGAGCTGCCGTATTCGTCGATCACGAGCGCCCCGAACGCCTGCTCGATCTCGCGCCGCGCGGCGGCGGTGAGGTGCTCGCCTCCGGACCAGACGATCGACGGCGCGATCGCGAGCCGCCGCGCGCGCTGCTCGTGCGCGAGCAGCCGCAATGCCGTCGGGTAGCCGGCGAGGAAGGCGGGCCGGAACGCGTTCAGCCGCTCGACCCACTCGCCCGCCGGGCGCAGCACCGAGAGCTCGCAGCGTTCCGCATGCGGCGCCCACTCGTCGAGCGCGCGCCACGTGACCAGCCCGGCGAAGTGCTCGCCGGTCGCGGCGACCAGCGCACGCCGCCCGCCGTTGGCGACCTGGCCGAACGCCCACGCGGCGGCGACCTCGGGCCGCTGCATGACGGCGGCGATCAGCGCGTGGTAGGTCGCGCACGCGGCCAGGTCGTGCAGGAAGAACCCGGGCTCGCCGGTCGTCCCGGAGCTCCGCCACGCCGCGTAGCGGCCGAGGAACGCTTCGCCGATCCGGCCGCGATCGGCGAGGAACGCCGCGACCCGCTCGCGCGTGACTTCCGGGTCGGCGACCCAGTCGTCGAACCGGCTCATGAGGTCGTGCTTGGTCACGACCGGCAGAGCCTCGAGGGCCGGCGCCTCGGGCAACCCGCCGTAGCGCTCGGCGTAGAAGCGGGAGTGCTCCCGCGCATGCCGCACGAGCTCGGCGAGCCGCGTGGCCCGCGCCCGGGCGATCACGTCCGCCCCCGCCCAGCGCTCCCACTGGACCGCGGACAGGCGTGCCCAGACGTCGAGCGCGGTGATCGGAATGGCCATGCGACGGGAAGAGCGGTCTCGCGCGGGCGGCGGCCACCGCGCGGTCTCCGGTTCGATGCTCCGCCGGCCCGCGCGCCAGGACATTGCGCCAAATCAAAGGGTTGGAGGATGGCGGACCGGGGGTTCGCGGGTCGGCCGGGCAGCGCCGGATCGCGAATGACTTGCATCAACCCGTCCTTGCCCCGCCAGGCGGACAATCCTCGCTTGAGAGGGAAAGCACAAGGTGCAAATCATGTCGGTGATGACCAGCGGATCTCGAGCGAAGAGCGCACGGTCGCGCGCCAGGGCGCGCGCGCCCTCGGGGAAGGCGCTCGCCGCCGAGGCGAAGCCGTCCGCGACGCCCAACCTGCCGGTGCCGGCGGTCGGGGCCCCGGCCGCGACACGTCCGGCACCGAAGCCCGGCCGGCCGGGGATGTTCTCGGCCGACCGCGACTCGCTGGCGCTCACCGCGTACCCGTCGATGATCGACCGCGCCGTGCACGCGTCGCTCGCCCGGATGACGGGCGGCCTCTCGCCGATGGCGATGGCCGAGGCCTACTCGGCCTGGCTCACGCAGTTCCTCTGCTCGCCGGGCAAGCAGATGCAGCTCGCGCAGAAGGCGAACCGCAAGCTCGCCCGCTTCCAGGGCTACGTGTCGCGCTACCTGCGCGAAGGGCAGTCCGCCGAGGCGTGCATCGAGCCGCTGCCCCAGGACCGCCGCTTCCGCGACGAGGCGTGGCAGGCCCCTCCGTTCAACTTCGTGCAGCAGGCGTTCCTGCTGCAGCAGCAGTGGTGGCACAACGCGTTCTCCGGCGTCTCGGGCGTGACGCCCCACCACGAGAAGATGCTGACGTTCGCCGCGCGGCAGGTGCTGGACATCATGGCGCCGTCGAACGGCATCCTCACGAACCCGGTCGTGCTCGCCAAGACGATCCGCGACGGCGGCATGAACCTCGTGCGCGGGTGGCAGAACTGGCTCGAGGACTGGGAGCGGCAGTCGGGCGGCCACAAGCCGGTCGGCGCGGAGAACTTCGTCGTGGGCCGCGACGTCGCGGTCACGCCCGGCAAGGTCGTCTTCCGCAACGACCTGATCGAGCTGATCCAGTACTCGCCGGCCACGGCGACGGTCGCCGCCGAGCCGGTCCTGATCGTGCCTGCGTGGATCATGAAGTACTACATCCTCGACCTCTCGCCGGCGAACTCGCTGGTCCGGTTCCTGGTCGAGCGCGGGCACACGGTGTTCATCGTCTCGTGGAAGAACCCGGACGAGAACGACCGTGAGCTCGGGATGGACGACTACCGCAAGCGCGGGATCGGCGCCGCGCTCGACGCGATCGGCGAGATCGTGCCGCGGCGCAAGGTGCACGCGGTCGGCTACTGCCTCGGCGGCACGATGCTCGCGATCACCGCGGCGGTCATGGCGCGCGACGGCGACCGCCGCCTGGCGTCGCTGTCGCTGTTCGCCGCGCAGGTCGACTTCACCGAGGCGGGCGAGCTCACGCTGTTCATCAACGACAGCCAGGTGGCGTTCCTCGAGGACATGATGTGGGCGCAGGGCTTCCTCGACGGGCGCCAGATGGCCGGGGCGTTCCAGATCCTGCGCTCGAACGACCTCACCTGGTCGCGCCTCGTCCACGACTACCTGATGGGCGAGCGCGCGCCGTTGAGCGACCTCATGGCCTGGAACGCCGACGCGACGCGGATGCCCTTCCGGATGCACTCGGAGTACCTGCGCAAGCTGTTCCTCGAGAACGAACTCGCCGAGGGGCGGTATGTCGCGGACGGGAAGCCGGTCGCGCTGGGCGACCTCAAGCTGCCGATGTTCGTCGTCGGAACCGAGCAGGACCACGTCGCGCCGTGGCGCTCGGTCTACAAGATCCACCTGTACACGCAGTCGGACGTCACGTTCCTGCTCGCCTCCGGCGGCCACAACGCCGGGATCGTGTCGGAGCCGGGGCACCCGGGCCGCACCTACCGGATCGGCGCGCCGAAGACCGACCACTACGTCGATCCGGATACCTGGCTCGCCACGGCGGCCACCAAGCCGGGGTCGTGGTGGCTCGAGTGGGCCGAGTGGCTCGGCCGCCACTCGTCGGGGGCGCGCGCGAACGCGCCGGCCGACGCGGGTTCGGCGAAGCACCGCCCGCTCTGCGACGCGCCGGGCACCTACGTGCTCGTCGAGTGACCGGACCGGGGGGCTCCAGGGCCGGTTGACGCTACCGGGGCACGCGCGCCGGCGCCATGGCCTTGCACGAGGGCAGGTGGCGATCGACCACCGCCGCGAGCGCCGCATAGGTCTTCGCCTCGTCGGCCGCGTCGAGCGTCGCCTGGGCGCGCGCCTCGTCCTCGGAGAGCGGCGAGCCGTCCGCCCGCCACGCCTTCGCCGCGACGAGCGTTCCGCGCTCGTAGAGGTAGTCGCCGCGCGCCGATCCGTTCGGGTGCCACGAGCGCTTCGCGCCGTTCGGCGTCCCCTTCGCGTAGGCGGCCTCGAGCTGCTGCTGCGGCTCGCGCCCCGGCCCCGCGCCCGCGTACCAGAGCGCGACCGTCCCGCTGATCGCGCCGTCGTCGTAGGGCAGGTGCGCGATCCGGTCGCCCTTCTCGCTCCAGTAGATGAACGAGCCGGTGCGCCGGCCGCGGCTGAACGCGCCCAGCACGCGCAGCGAGCCGCGGGCGTCGCGGAGCTCGTAGATGCCCTGCGGCTCGCCGTCGCGGCAGGCGCCGCGCACGTCGAAGGTCTCGGCCGCGTCGGCCGGCGCACCGACGAGCAGCGCCGCGACGAGCGCCGCTAGCCGCGCCGCTTCGCCCACCACGCGGCCAGCTCGCCGACGATGCCGCGCCGGAACGCCAGCACGCAGACGACGAAGATCGCGCCGGTGATGACGGTGACCCACTGGCCGCGGTCGGCGAGGAAGTGCTCGAGCGAGATGATCGTGAACGCGCCGACGACCGGGCCGAACACCGTGCCCATGCCGCCCAGCAGCGTCATCAGCACGACCTCGCCGGACATCTGCCACTGCACGTCGGTGAGCGAGGCGAGCTGGAACACGATCGACTTGGTCGCGCCGGCCACGCCGGAGAGCGCGGCCGACAGCACGAACGCGATCAGCTTGTACCGGTCCGCGTCGTAGCCCAGCGAGACCGCGCGCGGCTCGTTTTCGCGGATCGCCTTCAGCACCTGTCCGAAAGGCGAGTGGATGATCCGGCGGATCGCGAGGAAGCCGGCGACGAAGATCGCGAGCACCACGTAGTACATGACGTGGACCTGCGAGAGGTCGAGCACGCCGAACATGCGCCCGCGCGGCACCGCCTGGATCCCGTCCTCGCCGCCGGTGAACGGCGCCTGCAGGTAGAAGAAGAAGAGCATCTGCGCCATCGCGAGCGTGATCATCGCGAAGTAGATACCCTGCCGCCGGATCGCCAGCACGCCCGTCACCGCGCCGAGCGCCGTGGACACCGCGGCGCCCGCGAGGATCGCGAGCTCGGGCGGCAGCCCCCAGACCTTCGCGGCGTGCGCCGAGACGTAGCCCGCGGTGCCGAAGAACATCGCGTGGCCGAACGACAGGAGCCCGACGTAGCCGATCAGCAGGTTGAAGGCACACGCGAACAGCGCGAAGCACAGCGCCTTCATCAGGAACACCGGGTAGATCCCGGCCCAGGGCGCGACCGCGAGCGCGGCCACCATCGCGATCGTCGCGATCCGGAACGTGCGGACCGACGGGTCCGCGGCCAGCACCTCGGCCTCGGGCGAGACCGGCTCGAGCGCTGCCGGGTCGGGCGTCGCGGGATCCGGGGCGACCATCAGCGCTCCCTGCCGAACAGGCCCGCGGGACGCAGCATCAGCACGATCACCATGATCACGAAGATCACGGTGTTCGACGCCTGCGGGTAGAACACCTTCGTCAGGCCCTCGATCAGCCCGAGCGCGAAACCGGTCACGATCGACCCCATGATGGAGCCCATGCCGCCGATCACGACGACCGCGAACACGACGATGATCAGGTTCGCGCCCATCTGCGGGCTCACCTGGTAGATCGGCGCCGCCATGACGCCCGCGAGCGCCGCGAGCCCGACGCCGAACCCGTAGGTGAGCGTGATCATGCGCGGCACGTTGACGCCGAACGCCTGCACGACGGTCGGGTTCTCGGTCGCCGCGCGCAGGTAGGCGCCGAGCTTGGTGCGCTCGACCACGTACCAGGTCGCGAGGCAGACGAAGAGCGACGCGACGACGACCCACGCGCGGTAGCGCGGCAGCATCATGAAACCCAGGTCGAAGGCGCCGGAGAACTCGGGCGGCAGCCGGTACGGCAGTCCCGACGAGCCGAACTCGTTCTGGAACAGGCCCTGGATGACCAGCGCGAGGCCGAAGGTCAGCAGGAGCCCGTAGAGGTGGTCGAGCTGGTAGAGCCGGGAGAGCATCGTGCGCTCGATCACGATGCCGAACGCCCCCACCGCGACCGGCGCGATCGCGAGCGACCACCAGTAGCCCACGCCCAGGTGCTGCAGCAGGAACCACGCGCAGAACGCGCCCATCATGTACTGGGCGCCGTGCGTGAAGTTGATGATGTTGAGGAGCCCGAAGATCACCGCGAGGCCGAGCGACAGCATCGCGTAGAACGACCCGTTGATGAGGCCGATCAGGAGCTGCCCCAGCAGCGCCTGCACGGGCACCCCGAAGATCTCAGTCATGACGGGCGGCCGCGTTGCGCGCCGTTGGAGCGGACGCGGCTCGCGCCGCGCCGCTCAACCTGCGCGAAGGCCCGAACTCGCGGCGCACCGGGCTCCGGTCGGCGGAAAGGAGTCTCACCCGGCTCGTGTTCTCCGCCAACGGATTCGCCGCCCTGCCACGGAAGGATCGCGCCCCCGAGCGTTGAGCGGCGCGGCTTTCGCCGCATCCGCTCCAACGCGGGGCGTTCGCCCGTCACGGCGACGCGCCGCACGCCTTGCCGCGCCGACCGGCCGCCGTGACGGGAAGCCGCAAACTGGAGCTGGCCCAGCAGGGCCTGCACGGGCACCCCGAAGATCTCAGTCATGACGGGCGGCCGCGTTGCGCGCCGTTGGAGCGGACGCGGCTCGCGCCGCGCCGCTCAACCTGCGCGAAGGCCCGAACTCGCGGCGCACGGGGCTCGCGGCCGGCCTGCGCGAGGGCCCGAACGCGCGGCGCACGGGGCTCGCGGCCGGCCTGCGCGAGAGCCCGAACGCGCGGCGCACCGGGCCCGCGGCCGGCCTGCGCGAGAGCCCGAACGCGCGGCGCACCGGGCCCGCGGCCGACCTGCGCGAGGGCCCGAACGCGCGGCGCACCGGGCCCGCGGCCGGCCTGCGCGAGGGCCCGAACGCGCGGCGCACCGGGCTCGCGGCCGGCCTGCGCGGCGATGGCGGCGGAGGAACGTCGATCGATGCCAGCCCACCCGGGCAGCAGGCCGCCATGGGACGACGTCCCCGCGTTGAGCGGCGCGGCTTTCGCCGCGTCCGCTCCAACGCGGGGCGTTCGTCCGTCACGGCGACGCAGGCCCGGCTCTGGCACCGTGCCGCACCGCCGTGACGGATAACCCCTATTTGACGAGCGGGCACTCGCCGTCCTTGAGCGGCCGGAACGCCTGGTCCGCGGGAATCGTCGCGCGGATCTTGTAGAGATCCCAGTCGCCCTTCGACTCCGAGGGCTTCTTCGCCTCGACCAGGTAGGCCGGGTGGATCTTGCGGCCGTCGGCGCGGACCGTGCCCTTGCCGAACAGCGGGTCGTCGGTCGGCATCTCCTTCATCTTCGCGATCACCCTGGTGCCGTCGTCGCTCTTCAGCGCCTCGACCGCCTTCAGGTAGTGCAGCACCGCCGAGTAGACGCCCGCGTGCACCATGGTCGGGTGGATGCCCTTGTCCCGCTCGGCGAAGCGCTTCGCGAACGCCCGGGTCTGGTCGTTCATGTCCCAGTAGAACGTCTCGGTGAAGATGAGCCCCTGGGCGGTCGGCAGGCCCAGCGCCTTGATGTCGGTGAGGAACACGAGCAGCCCGGCGAGGTTCTGGCCGCCCTTCACGATGCCGAACTCGGCCGCCTGCTTGATCGAGTTCGTCGTGTCGCCGCCCGCGTTCGCGAGCCCGATGATCTTCGCCTTGGACGCCTGCGCCTGAAGCAGGAACGAGCTGAAGTCCTGCGTGTTGAGCGGCGCCTTCACGCTGCCCAGGACCTTGCCGCCGTTCTTCGTGACGACCGCCGCCGTGTCGCGCTCGAGCGCGTGGCCGAACGCGTAGTCCGCGGTGATGAAGAACCAGCTGTCGCCGCCGGTCTTCACGATCGCGCTGCCGGTGCCGTTCGCGAGCATCCACGTGTCGTAGGTCCAGTGGATCGTGTTCGGCGTGCAGGCCTTGCCGGTGAGGTCGGAGGACGCGGCGCCCGAGACCAGGAACGCCTTGCCCTTGTCCTTCGTGATCTGGTTGACGGCGAGCGCCACGCCCGAGTTCGGGACGTCGACGATCACGTCGACCTTGTCGGTGTCGTACCACTGCCTCGCGATCGCCGAGCCGACGTCGGGCTTGTTCTGGTGGTCGGCCGAGACGAACTCGACCTTGTACCCGCGCTTCTCGATCCCGGAGTCCTCGACCGCCATGCGCGCGGCGACGACCGACCCGGCGCCGGCGAGGTCCGTGTAGAGGCTCGACATGTCGGACAGCACGCCGATCTTGATCATGTTGTCCGAGACCTGCGCCTGCGCGGCGCCCGCGGAGAGCGCCGCGGCCACCGCGAGCGAGACGAGTCCGTGCCTGAAGTGCCTGTTCATGCTTCCTCCTGGTTGACGGGCGGCGCGGGACGGCTTCCGTCCTAGACGCCCAGGTAATCGTGCAGCTTGTCCATCGACGCGCCGAGCGCCTCGTTCGGGATCATGTCGACGACCCGGCCGTGCTCCATCACGTAGTGCCGGTCGGCGACCGTCGCCGCGAACCGGAAGTTCTGCTCGACGAGCAGGATCGTGAACCCGCGCGACTTGAGCTCGCCGATCGTGCGCCCGATCTGCTGCACGATCACCGGCGCGAGCCCCTCGGTCGGCTCGTCGAGCAGGAGCAGCCGCGCGCCGGTGCGGAGAATCCGGCCGATCGCGAGCATCTGCTGCTCGCCGCCCGAGAGCTTGGTGCCGGGGCTCGCGAGCCGCTCCTTCAGGTTCGGGAACAGCTCGAAGATCTGCGCGACGGCGAGCCCGCCCTCGCCGACGACGGGCGGCAGCATCAGGTTCTCCCCGACGTCGAGGCTCGCGAAGATCGCGCGCTCCTCCGGGCACCAGGCGATGCCGCGCCGCGCGATCCGGTTCGACGCGAGCCGGATCGTCTCCTGCACCTCGAAGACGATCGAGCCCTCGCGGCGCGGCACGATGCCCATGATCGACTTGAGCGTCGTCGTCTTGCCGGCGCCGTTGCGCCCGAGCAGCGTGACGACTTCGCCGCGCGCGACGTCGAAGTCCACGCCGTGCAGGATGTGCGACTCCCCGTACCAGGCGTTCAGCCCGCGGACCGACAGCATCGGCGCGGCGGCCGCGGCGCGGGCGGCCTCAGCCATGGCTCGCCCCGAGGTAGGCCTCGACGACGGCCGGGTGCTTCGACACGGTCGCGTAGTCGCCCTCGGCGAGGATCTCGCCGCGCGCGAGCACGGTGATCCGGTCCGAGAGCGTCGAGACGACCGACAGGTTGTGCTCGACCATCAGCACGGTCCGGTTCGCCGCCACGCGCCGGATCAGCGCCGAGATGCGGGCGACGTCCTCGTGGGTCATGCCGGCCGTCGGCTCGTCGAGCAGCATCATCTCGGGGTCGAGCGCGAGCGTCGTCGCGATCTCGAGCGCGCGCTTGCGCCCGTAGGCGAGCTCGCCGGCGGAGGTCCGCTCGAAGCCGCGCAGCCCCACGGCGTCGGCGAGCTCGTCGGCGCGCGCGTCGAGCGAGCGGAGCACGGACTCGCTGCGCCAGAAGTCGTACGAGCGGCCGCGCGAGCGCTGCAGCGCGATCCGGATGTTCTCGCGCACGGTGAGGTGCGCGAACACCGCCGAGATCTGGAACGAACGGACGAGCCCCATGCGCGCGATGGCCGCCGGCCGCGAGCCGGTGATCTCGCGGCCGTTGTACCGGATCTGGCCGCTGGTCGGCGCGAGGAAGTGCGTCAGCAGGTTGAAGCAGGTCGTCTTGCCCGCGCCGTTCGGCCCGATCAGCGCGTGGATCGAGCCGCGCCGCACCGACAGGTTCACGTTCTTCACCGCGACGAAGCCCTTGAACTCCTTCGTGAGCCCGCGCGTCTCGAGGATCGTGTCGTCCGCCATGCCGTCGTCAGGGTTTCCCCGGGGGCGGAGCCACCCCCGGCCGCGGCCGGATTATGCGGGGTGCGGGGCGGCGCTGCAAACGACGCCGCCCCGGCGTCAGCGCTTCGTCCCGAGCCAGGCCTGCGCCTTCTGCATCGCAACCAGGTCGCCGGAGGTCCGCATGCCGGCGCGATCGGCCGCGTCGAGCGCGACGAGCGCGAGCTGCGCGGTCGCGAACGCGTCGCCGAGCGCGTCGTGGCGCGCGGCGGGCGGAATCCCCGCGTGCGCGAGCCAGTCGTCCAGGCTGTCGCACGCGGTGCCCCGGTACAGCGCGGGCAGGAGCCAGGCGAGGTCGATCCAGACGAGCTTCGGCTCGACCCCCAGCACCTCGCGGCAGGCCCGCGTCAGCATCGGGCGGTCGAACTCGGCGCGGAACGCGATCAGCGGATCGCGGCCCGCGAACTCGAGAAAGCCGATCAGCGCCTCGGCCGGGTCGGCGCCCGCGCGCTGCGCTTCGCCGCCGATCCCGTGGATCAGGATGTTGGCGTCGGCCGACGCCTCCGGCTGCTTCAGCACGGCCGCGTACGTCTCCGCGAGCGTGATGCGACCGCCTCCGATCGCGACGGCGCCGAGGGAGATCAGGCGGTCGCGGTTCAGGTCGAGGCCGCTGGTCTCGCAGTCCATCACCACGTAGCGCCCCGCCGAGTGCGCGCGGCCGCGCGGCGGCCGCGGCCGCCGCTGCCATGCGGAGAGCCGGTGCGCGAGCGCCCCGCCCACGCGCGGCCCGCCGAGCAGGAAGTCGACCGAGCGCGCGAGCCAGCCTGCGGTCATTCGCGTCCGACCCCGCGCATCAGGCCCGGAACGTCTGGGCGAGACGCTCCTGCAGCTTGCGGGCCTGGCGAAAGGCCTCCTTGAGCATCCGCTGCTCGACCTCGTTCAGCGCGTCCGGGTCGATCCGGTTCGCGTGGCCCGTCCCCCCCTCCTGCTGGCGCAGGCGCAGGAGCTGGACGAAATGGAACGCGTCGACGGTCGCCTCGACGTGCCGCGGCTCGACGCCGAGCGCGGCGCCGGCGCGCCGCAGGCGCGCGGCGGTGCCGGTCTCGCGGATCGCGTGGCCGAGCGCGAACACGCGTGCCGCGTCGACGAAGATGCGCGCGCCCCGCACCTTGAGGTCGAGCGTGCCGCGATGCGCCGGATCGTCGTCGGTGGCGAACGCCCGGAGCACGCCGAGCGGCGGCGTCGTCTCGAGCGCGTTGTGCACCATGAGCCGCAGGAACAGCGTCGACCCGGTCGTGTAGCCGTGCAGCCACGCGACGAGCTCGTCGGTCAGCGTCGTGTCGCCGTACAGCGGCCGGAAGTCGAACACGATGTTCGCCTCGAGCAGCGCCTGCGGCGTCGGCTCCGTGAGCCAGCCGAGGAAACGCGCCTTCCACTCGTCGACGGTCAGGCACATCGCGGGGTTC
This sequence comes from Burkholderiales bacterium, assembly GCA_046347845.1. Lineage (GTDB taxonomy): Bacteria > Pseudomonadota > Gammaproteobacteria > Burkholderiales > Casimicrobiaceae > VBCG01. The sequence continues at coordinate 40,419 of JAXMFH010000004.1, forward strand.
GACGCCATCACGCCACCGGTGCAGAGCGGGAACCCCAGCTTCGCCAGCGCCTCGTTGACCGCGAGCGCGAAGGCCATGAGCCGTCGCCGCTCGTCCTCGACCGCCGTCGCGTCCGACGGCTGGAACACCAGCGCGTTGTCCTGGTCGGTCGCGAGCGTCTGCTCGCCGCGCCCCTCGCTGCCGAGCGCGAGCCAGCACCAGTCGAGGTCGGCGACGTCGTGCGCCTCGAGCGTGATCTCGAGCACCCGCCGGGCCATCGCGTCGTTGATCGACGCGATCGTGCGCGTGAGCGGCTCGGCGCCCACGCCCTGGGCGAGCAGATTGCGCGCGAGCCGGCGCACGTCGGACGCGGCGACCGAGAGCGCGTCGAGCGTGGCGGCCTCGCGCACGCCCTCGATCACCTGGCGCATCGACACGCGCTGCAGCGCGAAGAAGTCGCGCTCGTTCACGACGCCGACGAGCCTCGTCCCGTCCGCGACGACGATCTGGCGGATGCCGCGCTCGGCCATCAGCGCGAGCGCCTCGTTCGCCGTCGCGGCGCCCGGCAGCGTGACGACCGGCGAGGTCATCACCTCGGCGAGCGGCACCTCGAGCGGCCGCCGCGCGAGCGTGACCCGGCGCAGCAGGTCGACCAGCGTGAACAGGCCGATCGGCGCCCCGTCGGCGTCGGTCGCGACGATCGTGCGCACCTTCGCCTCGCTCATCGCGGCGAGCGCCTCCGCGAGGGGCCGCGCCGCGGCGCACGCGACCGGCGCTCGCCGCACGAGCTCCGCGAGCGGGCGCGCGAGCGTCTGCTCCTCGGCGGCGCGCTCGCCGTACCGCGACGACAGCTGCGCGAGCGACTGGCGCAGCGTCTCGGTGATCGCGTCCGAGCAGTAGCGATCGAACGCGCTCGAGCGCGCCCGCAGCGCCACGAAGTCGTCGCGCGCGAGCTTGAAGACGAACGTGTCCTGCAGCGCCGTGTAGAGGCGGCTCGCCGGCGCGCCCGCCGACAGCGCGCCGACCGGAAACATCTCGCCGGGTCCGAGCGTCGCGTCCGGCGGCGCGGCGGGATCGACGGGCCGGCTGCCGACGCGGCCGCGCTGGATCAGGTTGAGCTCGCCGACCGGACCGTCGTCCGGGACGAGGATGTCGCGGCCCGCCGCGTAGTAGGCGAGCTCGAGCCGCGGCACGACGAACGCGAGGTCGTCCGCGCCCATCCGGTCGAACGGGGCGTGGCGCGCGAGGAACTCGCGGATCGGCTGCGCGAGGGCGTCGGGAGTCGCGGTCATCCGGAGGGCGCGAAAGCGCGACGACCTCCGCCCGTCGGGGTCGGAGGCCGTCGCGGGACGGGGGGCGGCCCGGCCGTCAGTGCGCGGCCGCCTTCGACGCGAGGATACCGGTGTTCTGGCGCGCGTAGAGCTCGTCCCACAGGTCTTCGGCGCGGCGGTCGCGGTACAGGAGCGAGCCCAGGATCACGGCGAGGAAGCCCAGCGGTATCGACACGATGCCCGGGTTGCGGAGTTCGAACCAGGGCTTCTCGAGGCCCACGAGCGACGTGTCGTCGCCCTTGAACTTCTCGAGCGTCGCCTTCGCGCCGGCGACGTCCTTCTCGATCGCCGCGGCCGCCCTGCCCGCCTTCGCCTTCGCCGCGTCGTCCGTCGCGGCGGCCAGGTCCGCGTCCGCCTTCGCCTTGCGCGCCTCGGCGCCGTCGACGACCTTCTGCGCCGCCGCCTTGAGCGCCTTCGGGTAGGTCATGTTCGGCGACACGAGGACGAGCGCGATCGCCGTCAGCGTGCCGACGATCATGCCCAGCACGATGCCGCCGGTGTTGCAGCGCTTCCAGTAGAGCGTCAGCAGCACGCAGGGGAAGTTCGCCGACGCCGCGACCGCGAACGCCAGCGCCACCAGGTGCGCGACGTTCTGGCCCTTGGCCGCGATGCCGATCGCGATCGCGAGCGCGCCGACGATCACCGTCGCGATCCGCGCCGCCTTGACCTGCTCCTGCGGCGTGGCGTGCTCGCCGCGGATCACGCCGACGTAGAGGTCGTGCGCCATCGCCGAGGCGGCCGCGAGCACGAGGCCCGCCACCACCGCGACGATCGTCGCGAACGCGACCGCGGCGACGAACGCCAGCATGAAGTTGCCGAGCAACGAGTCCGCCCCGCCTCCCAGCGCCTGCGCGAGCAGCGGCGCGGCCATGTTGCCGCCCGGGTCGACCGCGCGGATCTGGTCGGCGCCGACCTTCATCGCCGAGCCCATGCCGAGGAACAGCGTCAGCACGTAGAACCCGCCGATGATCGCCATCGCCCAGATCACCGAGACGCGCGCCGCCTGCGCGGTGGGCACGGTGAAGAAGCGCATCAGGATGTGCGGGAGCCCCGCGGTGCCGAACACGAGCGCCATGCCGAGCGAGATCTGGTCGATCGGCGCCTTGAACAGGAGCCCCGGCTCGAGGAAGCGCTGGCCGAGCTCCGCGGCCGACAGGTTCTTCGCGCCGTCGCCCAGGATCTGCGCGACGCGCGCCTGCACCTTCGCGTCGCCGACGACGTTGGCCAGGAAGTCGCCGAAGAAGCCGTACTGCGTCCAGACCATCACGACCAGCACGATCGACGCGGTGACGAGGAGCGCCGCCTTGATGATCTGCACCCAGGTCGTCGCGACCATGCCGCCGAACAGCACGTAGGCGAGCATCAGGATGCCGACGACGACGACCGAGATCTCGTAGTCGATCCCGATCAGCGTCTTGACCAGCACGCCGCCGCCGACCATCTGCGCGGTCAGGTAGAAGGTCGACACGGTGATCACCGAGATCGCCCCGACGATGCGCGTCGCCTTCGGGTTGTTCCGGTAGGCGAGGATGTCGGCCAGCGTGTACTTGCCGATGTTCCGGCACGGCTCGGCGATCACCAGGAGCACGGTGATGTAGGCGACGAGCCAGCCCACCGAGTACATGAACCCGTCGTAGCCCCAGATCGAGATGAGGCCCGCGATGCCGAGGAACGAGGCCGCCGACAGGTAGTCGCCGGCGATCGCCCAGCCGTTCTGCAGGCCCGACACGCCGCCGCCGGCCGTGTAGAAGTCGGCCGCGCTCTTGACGCGCTTCGCGGCGAGGTAGGTGACGAACATCGTCAGCGCGATGATCGCGCCGAAGACGGAGAACGTGAGCCACTGCCACTTGGCGGCGACCGCGCCTTGCGCGAGCGCCGGCGTGGCGACGGCCGCGAGCGCGGCGAAGCCGCCGAACGCGAGGAGGTGCCGGCGGTTCATCGACGGCCTCCGATCTTCTCGGCGTCGCGGATCAGCTCGGCCGCCATCGTGTCGAACTCGGCGTTCGCGCGCCTCGAGTAGTGGAACGCGATGCCCCAGGCGACGAGGAACTCGGACAGCGCGAACAGGAGGCCCACGTTGACCGGCCCCCAGACCTTGATGCCGAAGAGCGCCGGAAAGTACGCGGCGCCGACCGGCAGCAGGAAGTAGTAGGCGACCGAGAAGACCATGAGCCCCCAGAGGAAGCGCGTCTTCTTCGTGTGGAGCGCCTGGAAGCGCGGATCGGCGACGATCGCCTTCCAGTCGATTGCGGCGGGTGCGGCCATCCTGACCTCCCTCGGAGCCTGCGTCTGCGATCGGTGCGGCGCGAGTCCCTGCATCCCGCCGCCCTCGGCCCCCCGGAGAACATCATGCGCCTGAGGGATCCGGGTTGACCATCGTCAACCGGCGCGCATGTTGCACGGCGGCAAACGTCCTGTCCAGTATCTTATATCTTTTGTCTTATAGAAGACATTCGGTCAGGCGTTCGTCAGCATCCGCGGCGGACGGTGCGGGAGGAGCCGTCGGGCAACCGCGGGAATGGAAAATCGAGAGCGGGATCGGTCGTCTGGCGCCCCGCGTGGGGGCGCCAGACGCGGTCCGGCGGCCACCGGACGCCCGGGTGGCCGGGCCCCCGGGCGGCCCTAGCGCCGCCAGTTCGGCGGACGCTTGCCGAGGAACGCGTCGATGCCCTCGGCCGCGTCGGGATCGAGCATGTTGCAGGTCATCGCCTCGCCGGCGACCGCGTAGGCCTCGGCGAACCCGCACTCGACCTGCCGGTAGAACGCCGCCTTCCCGAGCGCTACCGCAGCCGCGCTCTTCGCGACGATGGCCGACGCGAACTCGGCGACGGCCTCGTCGAGCCGCTCGGCGGGCACCGCGCGGTTGACGAGCCCCCAGTCGGCCGCGGTCGCCGCGTCGATCAGCTTGCCGGTGACGAGGAGCTCCATCGCTCGCTTGCGCGGCACGTTGCGGACGACGCCCACCGCCGGGGTGGAGCAGAAGATGCCCGCGTTGATCCCCGACAGCCCGAACCGCGCCCCCTCCGCCGCCACCGCGAGGTCGCACATCGAGACGAGCTGGCAGCCCGCGGCCGCGGCGGCGCCGTGCACGCGCGCGATCACCGGCTGCGGGATCGTCGTGAGCTTCATCATCATCCGCCCGCACGCGTCGAACAGGCCGCGCTGCCAGTCCGGGTCGATGTGCTCGCGCATCTCCTTCAGGTCGTGGCCGGCGCAGAACGCCTTGCCCGCACCGGCGATCACGACGACGCGCGTGCCCGGATCGGCGGCGGCCTCGTCGATCGCCGTGTCGAGCGCGGCGATCATCGCGGTCGACAGCGCGTTGTAGCGGTCGCCGCGGTTCATCGTGATCGTCCGGACGCCGTCGCGGACGGCGGACAGCACCTGCGGGCCGGCGCCCGCGTCGAGGGGTGGATTCATCGCCTGCTCCCGGGATTCACTCGATCGCCGACGTCGAGCGCGCGCGCTCGCGCAGCACGAACTTCTGGATCTTGCCGGTCGAGGTCTTCGGCAGCTCGCAGAACTCGTAGCCCTTGGGCACCTTGTAGCTCGCGAGATGCGCGCGGCAGTGCGCGTTGAGCTCGTCGGACGTGACGCTCGAGCCGGGCTTCAGCTCGACGAACGCGCGCGGCGTCTCGCCCCACTTCGCGTCGGGCTGGGCCACGACCGCCACGGCGAGCACCGCCGGGTGCCGGTAGAGCACGTCCTCGACCTCGAGCGAGCTGATGTTCTCGCCGCCCGAGATGATCACGTCCTTGCTGCGGTCCCTGATCTTCACGTAGCCGTCCGGCTGCATCACGGCGAGGTCGCCCGAGTGGAACCAGCCGCCGGCGAACGCCTCCGCGGTCGCCTTCGGGTTCTTGAGGTAGCCCTTCATCGTGATGTTGCCGCGGAACATGATCTCGCCCATCGTCTCGCCGTCGCGCGGCACGGGCGTCATCGTCTCCGGGTCCATCACGGTCATCCCCTCCTCGACCGTGTAGCGCACGCCCTGCCGGCCGTTGCGCTCGGTGCGCGCTCCGATGTCGAGCACGCTCCACGCCGCGTGCTTCGCGCAGACCGACGCCGGGCCGTAGGTCTCGGTCAGCCCGTAGACGTGCGTGATGTCGAAGCCGATGCGCTCCATCCCCTCGATCATCGCGGCCGGCGGCGCCGCCGCGGCGACGAGCCCCGACACCTGGTGGCCGATCCCCTGCCGCCAAGCGTCGGGCGCGTTGATCAGCATCGAGTGGACGATCGGAGCGCCGCAGTAGTGCGTCACGCGGTGCTCGCGGATCGCGTCGAGCATCGCCTTCGCCTCGACGCGTCGGAGGCACACGTTCGTGCCCGCGTTCGCGGCCATCGTCCACGGGAAGCACCAGCCGTTGCAGTGGAACATCGGCAGCGTCCACAGGTAGACCGAGTGGCGCGGCATCCCCCAGTCGACGATGTTCGACAGCGCGTTCAGGTAGGCGCCGCGGTGGTGGTAGACCACGCCCTTCGGGTTGCCGGTGGTGCCCGACGTGTAGTTGAGCGAGATCGCGTCCCACTCGTCGGCCGGCGGCTGCCACGCGTAGGCCGGGTCCCCGCCGGCGAGGAACGCTTCGTAGTCGACGGAGCCCAGGCGCGCGCCGAGGTCGGCGGCGTTCGGGCCCTCGGGGTCCGCCACGTCGATCACGAACGGCTTGACGGGCGCGAGCCCGAGCGCCTTCTCGATCGCCGGCGCGAACTCGGTGTCGGTGACGAGCACCTTCGCCTCGCCGTGGCCCAGCATGAACGCGAGCGCCTCGGCGTCGAGCCGCGTGTTGAGCGTGTTGAGCACCGCGCCGGTCATCGGCACGCCGAAGTGGACCTCGACCATCTCGGGCGTGTTCGCGAGCATCACGGCGACCGTGTCGCCCGGGCCGATCCCGCGTCGCGCGAGCGCGGACGCGAGCCGCCGGCAGCGCTCGTAGGTCTGCGCCCACGAGTAGCGGCGCCGCCCGTGCACGACCGAGGGGTGCGCGGGCCAGATCTCGGCGGTGCGGGCGAGGAACGAGAGCGGCGTCAGCGGCGCGTAGTTGGCCGCGTTGCGGTCGAGGTCGCGGGTGTAGGCGTGGGACATGGCGGGCGTCCGGCGGGAAGCAACGGTATCCTAGCAGGGACGCCGCCGGCCGGACGACGTCCGGCGGGCGGCCGGGGCGTGCCGGTATCGCCGGGCTCGCCGCGACCTCCGACGGGACACTCCATGGGCCACCGACTTTCGAAGATCGTCACGCGGACCGGCGATGCCGGCACGACGGGACTGGGCGACGGCACGCGCGTCGCGAAGGACGCCCCGCGCGTCGACGCGATCGGCGCCGTCGACGAGCTCAACTCGACGATCGGCGTCCTGCTCGCCGAGGCGCTGCCCGAGGCGATCGCCGCCTGCCTCGTCGACGTCCAGCACGACCTGTTCGACCTGGGGGGCGAACTGTCGATCCCCGGGTACGAGGCCGTGAGCGCCGCGCACGTCGAGCGGCTCGAGGAGGCGGTCGAGCGGTTCAACGCGCCCCTCGCGCCGCTCAAGGAGTTCGTGCTGCCGGGCGGCACGCGCGCGGCCGCGCTCGCGCACGTCGCCCGGACCGTCTGCAGGCGCGCGGAGCGCGCGCTCGTCAACCTCGGGCACGCCGAGACCGTGACCGAGCCGGCGCGCCGCTACCTGAACCGGCTGTCGGACCTGCTGTTCGTCGTGGCGCGCGCGCTCAACGTGGCGGCGGGCCGCGCCGACGTGCTCTGGCAGAAGGGGCGCGTCCGGGGCCCCGGCCCGAGCTGACGTTGCGGGCGCCCGCGGCGCCGGCGCGACGCGCCGTGTTAGCCTTCGCCATCGATTCGAAGCCACGCCGATGTCGACATTCCACCTCGCCTGGGAGCTGGGCGGCGGGCTCGGTCACGCGGGACGCCTGAAACCGCTCGCGCTCGAGCTCGCCCGGCGCGGCCACGACGTCACGCTGGGCCTGCGCGACCTCGTCCACACGAACAAGCTGCTCTCCGGCATGACGTGCCTGCGCCTGCAGGCGCCGGTCTGGCTGCACAACAGCGTGGGCGTCCCCAAGAAGCCGGCGAGCCTCGCCGAGATCCTGCTGGGGCAGGGCTACCTCGACCCGGACGCGCTCGAGGGGCTGGTCGTCGGCTGGCGGGACCTGATGCGCTCGGTGCGCGCCGACGCCATCGTCACCGACTACGCGCCCACCGCCATCGTCGCCGCCCGGATGCTCGGTCTGCCGGCGATCGCGGTCGGGCCGGGCTTCTGGATTCCCCCCGCCGACGCGCCCCTGCCCAACATCCGCGACTGGGCGCCGATCGAGGAAGGTCGACTCGAAGCGAGCGAGGCGCGCGTGCTGCGGGCCGTGAACGAGGTCATGCGGCGCCACGGTGCCGCCCCGGTCGAGCGCGCGGCACAGCTCTTCACCGGGGACCGGGCACTCCTCTGCGCGTGGCCGGAAATGGACCACTATCGCCGGAGCGCGCTGCCGCCAGGCGAGCGCTGGTACGGCCCGACCTACCTGCCGGGCGCGGGCGCGCCCCCCGAATGGCCGCCGGGCGCCGGCCCGCTCGTGTTCGCGTACGTCAAGGACGCCTACGCCGACCATCCGGCGCTGCTCGATGCGCTCGCGCAAGGCGGATGCCGGACGCTCTGCTACCTGCCCGACGTCGCCGCGGGCAAGCCCCCTCCAGTGACCCACCCGTCGATCCGCTACTCGCGCGGCCCGGTCGACCTCGCGCGGGCGTTCGCGGAGGCGTCGCTGTGCGTCTGCCACGCGGGCGGCGCGACGATGGTCCAGGCGCTGCTCGCGGGCGTCCCCTGCCTGCTCCTGCCGATGCAGAACGAGCAGTTCCTGCTCGCGCGCCAGGTCGAGCGGACCGGCGCGTGCATCAACGTCGGCGCGAGGCCGAGACCGGTGGACTTCGGCGCGCTCGTCCGCGAGCTCGTGGCCGACGGTCCGGCGCGCCAGGCCGCGCGGGCGTTCGCGCGGCGCCACGAGGGCTTCTCGCACGAGCGGCAGACGCTCGACCTGTGCGACGCGATCGAGGCCGCCGCCGCGGCGCCGAGGCGAAGCGCACCGGCGCGCGCCCTCGCCGGCTGACATCCCGGCGCGCGGCGGATCAGGCGCGCGTAAGCCCGGCCTCGATCGCGTCGCACAGCCCGGCGGTCTGGCGCTCGGTCGAGAAGTCCCGGTGCGCGGCGGCGAACGCGGCCGCCGCGTCGCGCGCGACGCGCTCGTCGAAGAGCGCCGCGAGCGCGCCCGCGTAGTCGAACGGTCGGGGCCCGGGAAACGCCGCGACGCCGGCACGCATGCGGACCACGCCCAGCGCATTCAGTCCCTGCTCCCCCTGCAGCGGCAGCATGAGCAGCGGCACCCCCGCGAGCAGCGATTGCGCCACCGTCGATCCGCCGGCGTGGCAGACGACGAGGTCGCAGTCGCGCAGGGCGGAGGCGAGGTTGACGGGCGCGCCCGCGTAGCGGATCGAAGCGTCCTCGACGGGCTTCGGCTTGCCCGCCGCGACGTCGGGCAGGTAGCAGAGCGTGCGGCACGCGCGCGCGGCGAGCGCCCGCAGCACGGCCGCCACGTCCGGGTGTTCGCCCTTCAGGTACGCGAACACCCGCGGCCCTGATCCGTCGGGCCAGTCCGGCGCCAGGCCCGCCGCCGTGTCGAACGAGCGCCCCCACCACCGGTCGCCCGGCGGCAGCGTCGCCCGGCCGTAGACGTCGAGCTCGGGCCAGTCGCAGACGAGCGCGCGGTCGCCCGAGAACAGCTGCCAGCCCTGCGCGATCGGCGCGGCGCCGTGGCGCTCGAGCACGCGGTTCGCGCTCGCGACGACGTGCGCCTCGGCCGCCTCCAGTCGTCCCGGCGCAAGCCGCTCCCAGGGGCGGCACGAGGGCAGCGGCCGGCGCGCGGGCGGCATCTGGAAGCCGGTGCCTATCGCCGCGGCCGGCTTGCCGAGCGTGCGCGCGGCCAGCATCGCCGTCGGCGCGAAATCGGCGACGACGAGGTCCGCGCCCGTGCACTCGATCGTGCCGCGCCAACCGCGGACGAGCGCGTCGAGGACCTCGGCGTCGCGATAGCCGCAGCCCTGCAGGATCTCGGCATGGCTCATCGGATCGCGGACCGGCGCCCCGCCGGAGAGCGGCACCGGCGCCTGCAGGCACGGTTGCCCGAGCTCGCGCAGGAGCGAGCGCGGGCCGACGAGGTCGAGCAGGCACAGCGCGACGCGGTGACCGCGGCGCGCGAGCTCGCGCGCGAGCGGCGAGAGCTGCCCGACGTGCCCGAGGCCGCTGCCGAGCTCCCACGCGAGGAGGAATTGCGCCATCGGAACAGGTCGCCGCAAGAAAGCGGCAGGCTAGCACGCGGCGCGAGCGCGGCGTGCCGGAAGGCGACGGACCGGCAGCCCGTAGGCTGCCGGCCCCTCGCGCGCCGCCCCCGGGGGAAGGAGCGGCCCAAGCGGATCCCCGGTCGCGATCGCCGCGCGGCTTCGCTGGCCCGCGCACCGCGCCGCGCCCTCGCGCGACGCTACCCGCGGCGGCTCGCCTTCGCGTCCGCGTCCGCCGCGGCGCGCTGCTCGCGCACCCCGACGACGTCGATCCTGCCGGGGAGGATCGCGACCTCGATCGGCGCGGTCGCGGCCGGCGTCTTCGCGATGCGTTCGTAGGCGTCCCCCGCGGCGGGCGCGACGCGGCCGGCGACGTAGACGGCGCCGCCCGGCGTCGCCAGCACGATCGTGACGGCGGAGATCGCGAACGCCAGCGCGAACGCGACGATCCTGATGCGGGTCGGGGTGTTCATGGCGGGCCTCCTCGTCGGTTCGCGGTCGTCGTCGTGGCTGTGGCGGCGGCCGGGCCGGGAAGCGATTCCCGCGCCGGACGCCGGTCGACGATTCGATGCTGGACGGGGCCTCTCCGGTTTCACCGGCGCCCCTCGAAGCGGGCAGCGGCGTCTCGTCGACGCCTCGCACTGTAGGCAACGCACCCGGTGCGGCCAACGGCCAAGCGACGAAACGCGCCGGATCGGGAGCGAATCGCCCCCGCTCGCCGACGGACGGGAACGGCACGCCCCGGGGAACGGGCGCCGGAGCGGCGCCGTCTCGCTACGCGGGACCGCGCAGGCGCTGGTCGATCGCGCCGAAGATCGAGCGCCCGTGCTCGTCGGTCATCTCGATGCGCACGCGGTCGCCGAAGCGCATGAACGGCGTCGACGGCTTGCCCGCGAGGATCGTCTCGACGGTGCGCTGCTCGGCGATGCACGAGTAGCCGACGCCGCCCTCGGAGGCCGGGCGTCCCGGACCGCCGTTCTCCCGGTTCGAGACCGTTCCCGAGCCGACGATCGTGCCGGCGCAAAGGTCGCGCGTCTTCGCGAGGTGCGCGACCAGCCGCCCGAACGGGAACGTCATGTCGACGCCGGCGTCCGGCCGGCCGAACAGCGCGCCGTTCAGGTGCGTGACGAGCGGCCGGTGGACCCTGCCGTCACGCCACGCGGCGCCGAGCTCGTCGGGCGTGACCGCGACCGGCGAGAACCCCGACGCCGGCTTCGACTGCAGGAAGCCGAAGCCCTTCGCGAGCTCGGCCGGGATCAGGTTGCGCAGGCTCACGTCGTTGACGAGCACGACGAGCCGGACGAGCCCGAGCGCCTCGCGCTCGCCGGTGCCCATCGGCACGTCGCCGGTCACGACCGCGACCTCGCCCTCGAAGTCGATGCCCCAGGCCTCGTCCGCGAGCACGATGTCCTCGCACGCGCCGAGCATGCGGTCCGACGCGCCCTGGTACATGAGCGGGTCGGTCCAGAACTCGGGCGGCATCGCGGCGCCGCGCGCGCGGCGCACGAGCTCGACGTGGTTGACGTACGCGGAGCCGTCGGCCCACTGGTAGGCGCGGGGCAGCGGCGCCATCGCCTTCGCCGGGTCGAACGGCTGCGCGTCGGGCAGCCGCCCCGCGTCGAGCTCCGACGCGATCGCGGCGAGCGCGGGCTCGAGGCGCGGCCAGTCGTCGAGCGCCTGCTGCAGCGACCGCGCGATCTCGGGCACCTCGACGAAACGGGCGAGGTTGCGCGAGACGACGACGAGCCGGCCGTCGCGGGTCCCGTCGCGCAGCGTGGCGAGCTTCATGCGGGCTTCTCCTGGCGGCGCCTGAGCGCGTAGCCGTCCGCGCGGTCCTCCATCTCCCAGCCGGCGGCGTGCAGCTCGCCGCGGAGCCGGTCCGCGTCGGCCCACGCCTTCGCCTTGCGAGCGGCGAGGCGCGCCTCGGCGATCGCCCGCACCTCGGGAGGCGCGTCGACCGCCTTCGGCGCCCACGCCGCGAGGCCGAGCCCGAACACCTCGTCGAAGCGCGCGAGCGTCGCGCGCTTCACGGCGGGCGCGAGGTCGCCGCGCAGCACCTCCCAGGCGACCGCGAGCGCGCGCGGCAGGTTCAGGTCGTCGTTGATCTCGTCGGTGTAGCGCTCGAGCGCCGCCGGGTCGGGCGCCGCGCCCTCGCGCGGCAGCGCGTGGAAGCCCGCGCGCATGCGCTCGAGCCCGGTGGCCGCCGCGTCGAGCGCGTCCCAGGTGAAGTTGAGCTGGCTGCGGTAGTGCGCCGTGAGGCACAGGTAACGGTAGGCGATCGGATCGTAGCCGCGATCGGTGAGCGAGGCGATGCGCAGGAACTCGCCCGCGGACTTCGCCATCTTCGCGTCGTTCGCGAGCAGGAAGTAGCCGTGCATCCAGAAGTTCGCGAGCCGCCGGCGGTCGCGCGCGATCTCCGGGTGGCCCGCGAGCCGGCCCTCGGTCTGCGCGATCTCGTTGGTGTGGTGGACCGGGATGTGGTCCTCGCCGCCGCAGTGGATGTCGAAGTAGTCGCCCAGGTACTTCTGCGCCATCGCCGAGCACTCGATGTGCCAGCCCGGGAAGCCGCGGCCCCACGGCGAGTCCCACTCCATCTGGCGGTGCTCGCCGGGCGGCGAGAACTTCCACAGCGCGAAGTCGGTCGCGTGGCGCTTCTCGCCGAGCTCGACGCGCCGGCCCGCCTCGAGGCCCGCGACGTCGAGGCGCGCGAGGTAGCCGTAGTCGTCGAGCTTCGACGTGTCGAAGTAGACGCCGTCCGAGGTCCGGTACGCGTAGCCGTTGCGCTCGATGTCGGCGATGAACGCGATCTGCTCGGCGATGTGGTCGGTCGCGCGGCACAGCACCGACGGCGGCTCGACGTTCAGCCGCTCCATGTCGGCGAGGAACGCGTCGGTGAAGTACGCCGCGACCTCCCAGGCGGTCTTGCCGGTGCGGCGCGCGCCCTTCTCCATCTTGTCCTCGCCCTCGTCGGCGTCGGACGTCAGGTGGCCCACGTCGGTGATGTTCATCACGTGCGTGACGCGGTAGCCGTTCCAGCGCAGCACGCGCTTCAGCACGTCCTCGAACAGGAACGTTCGGAAGTTGCCGATGTGCTGGTAGTCGTAGACCGTGGGGCCGCAGGTGTAGACGCCGACCGCTCCGTCAGGCGCGAGCGGGGCGAACGGGCGGACTCGCCGTTCCCAGGTGTCGTAGAGCGAGAGGGGGCGGGGCATCGATGGGCCGGTCGCCGGGAGTCGATCCGGCAGCCGTCGGCGCGGCAATCGGGGAAGGCCTTCGGGGGCTCGCGCCGGCGGAATCGGGGCCACGCCCCGACAGCGCGGCGACCGGGCATCGATCGATGGTAGCCGGATTCCGCTCGCGCGGGCAAGCCGCGGGGTCCCGAGCCGGCTTCGGGCGCTACGGCCGGATCGCCTTCGCCATCACGTAGTCGTCCATCGCGTAGCCGGCGCCGATGTCGACGCAGACCGATTCGCGCGTCGCGAAGCCGCAGGCGCGGTAGGCCGCGATCGCCTTCTCGTTGCGCTTGTTGACGTTGAGGATCAGCGTGCGCGCGCCGTCGCGGCGCGCCGCGTCCTCCACGTGCGCGATCAGCGCGCGTCCGATGCCGCGCCCGTGCTGCGAAGGCAGCACGTAGAGCTTGTCGAGCTTCGTCGTCGCCGGCTCGTCCGCGCGATACCACGCCGCGAACCCGGCCGGCTCGCCGTCGGCCCGGGCGATCGCCAGCCCGGCCCCGGATTCGCGCACGAAGCGCGCGAGCGCGGCCGCCGAGTAGCCGCGCTCGAGCATGTAGTCGATCTGCTCGTGCGTGATGATGCCCGGATAGTGCGCGCGCCAGACGACGCCGGCGAGGCGCGCGACGGTCGCGAGGTCGGCCTCGGTCCCCGGCACGATCGCGACGCCGGGCGGGAGGAGAAGGTCCATCGCGTGCGGAATGGGTTCGGGGGCGCGTGAAGCGTAGCACGCGGCGCCGCTACAATCGTCCCACATGGCCCGGACCTCCGACCCGCTCGCCGAGCTCGAGCGCCGCGTCGCGCGGCTCCTTAGCGATCCGTCGACGCCGGCGCTCGCGTCGGAAGCGCGCGCGATCGCGCCGTCGCTCGCCGACTCGGGCGCCGCGCTCGCGCTGCGGGGCGAGCTCCGGAGGCGCGCGGGCGACGCGCAGGGCGCGACGAGCCTGCTCGAGGCCGCCGTCGGTCGCTCGCCGCACCTCGCGGGCGCCTGGCACGCGCTCGCGCTCGCCCGCCTGCGCTCGGGCGACCGCGCGGGCGCACGGTCCGCGTGGCTCGCGCTGCTCGAACGCGACCCCGACGACGCGGTCGCGCGCTACCAGATCGCGCTCGCCTGGCACGAGGAGGGCGACCGCGCGCAGGCGGCGCACTGGTACGAAGCGCAGGTCGCGCACCGGCGCGACTCCCCGAAGGCGTGGCACAACCTCGGCCTCGTGCGCCTCGCCGCCGGCGACGCCGCGGGCGCGACCGAGGCGCTGCGCGAGGCCGTCGCGCACGCGCCCGACTCGGCGCCGACCTGGACGGCGCTCGGCCGCGCCCTGGCGCGCGGCGGCGATCACCACGCGGCCGTCGAGGCCTGGACGCGCGCGCACGCGCTCGATCCGCGCGCGGTCGAGCCGCTCGAGCGCCACGCCGCACTGCTCGGCGAGCGCGCGGCGCTCCCCGCCGCGATCGCGCTGCTGCGCGAGGCGATCGCGGTCGACCCGCGGCGGCCCTCGCTGCGCTTCGCGCTCGCCGCGCACCTGTCGAGCCTGGGCGAGCACGCCGAGGCGCTCGCACAGTTGCGCGAGGGCGTCGTCCTCGCGCCGGGCGATGCCGCGGGCGCGAGCGCGCTCCTGTTCGAGCTGCAGTACGACGACACGCTCGCCACCCGCGTAGCGATCGCCGGCGAGCACCGACGCTGGGCCGAGCGCCACGCCGACGGGCTGCCGGCCGTCGCGCGTCCGGCGCGCGTGCGCTCGCATCGTCGGCTGCGCGTCGGCTACCTGTCCCCGCGTTTCGCGCTCGGACCGCTCGCCACGCTGTTCCTGCCCGCGCTCGAGCACCGCGACCGCTCGCGCGTCGAGGTCGTCCTCTATTCGGCGCACGCGCACGGGGGCGCGGTCAACGCGCGCTTCCGCGCGACCGCCGACGCGTGGCGCGAGCTGCCCCGCGACGAGGAGGCCGCGGCGACGATGATCGCCGCCGACGACCTCGACCTCCTGGTCGACCTCGCCGGCCACGCGCCCGGCCACCGGCTTCGGGTGGTCGCGCGGCGTCCCGCGCCGGTGCAGGCGACCTGGCTCGACTACTACGCGACGACCGGCATGGCGGCGGTCGACTACTTCCTGAGCGACGCGATCTCGACGCCGGCCTCCGACGCGCCGCTCTTCCGCGAGCGCCTGGTGCTCCTGCCCTGCCGCTACGCGTACCGCCCGCTCGAACCGGTCGCGCCCACGCCCTCGCCCGCGACCGCGCGCGGGTACGTGACGTTCGGCTCGTTCAACCGGCACGCGAAGCTCTCGGACGCGACGCTCGCCGCCTGGACGGCCGTGCTCGCCTCGGTCCCCGGCTCGCGCCTCGCGCTGAGGGCGGCCGCGTACGGCGGCGAAGGCACGGCCGACTGGATCCGCGAGCGATGGTCGCGCCGCGGGCTGCCGGTCGACAGGATCGATTTCCTGCCCTGGCTGCCGTGGCGCGAGGCGCTGGCCGCGTATGCGGACGTGGACGTCGCGCTCGATCCGTTCCCGTACAACGGCGGCGCGACGACCTGCGACGCGCTCGCGCACGGCGTCCCGGTCGTCGCGCTCGCGGGCGCGCGCCCGATCGGGCGGCAGAGCGCGTCGCTGCTGGCGGCCGCGGGCCATCCCGGCTGGGCGGTGCGCACGGTCGACGAGTACGTGGCGCTCGCGGCGCGGCTCGCCGCACCGGACGGCCTCGACGAGCGGCGGCGCGCGCTTCGCGTCGCGTTCGCGTCGTCCGCCCTCTGCGACGTCGACCGGTTCGCCCGCACGCTCGAGCGCGCCTGCGAGGCGATGGTCGCGGCGGGGCCGCGCGTCGAGGGCGGGCGGCCGCCCGCGCCGCTGGAGATCGCGTGAGCGCGCGCCCGCTCGAGCGCCTCGTGGCCGCGATCGCCGCCGCGCTCCTGCCGTGGGTCGCGATGTCCGCGCGGTCCCAGACCGCCGACGTCGCGGCGATCCAGGCGCGCGAGGCCCGCAACGCCGACGAGCGCACGCTCGCGGCGCTCGAGCGCTTCCGCCGCGCCCTCGTCGAGCGCTACGGCGGCGACCCGAGGCTCGCGATGCTCGAGTTCGGCGAGTCCGAAGCGGCGGCGCTCGTGCTGGCGTCGCCGGGGGCCGCGCCGGTGTTCGTGATCTGGCGCGGCGACCGCTTCGTCGGGACCGGGCAGCGCAAGCTCGTTCCGTGGGCGAGCCCCGACGTCGCCGCGGCCAACGCGTTCGCGCTCTCGTCGGTGCGAGGCGACGCGCTCCGCGCCTGGCAGCGCGCGTGGCGTTCCACGCCGAGCCGGGCCGGCGACTACGTCTCCGGCTATGCCGTCGGCTACGACCCGGACGCGGGGCGGGCAGTCGTGCGGGCGCGCGTCGGCAGCCTCGCGACCGGCAGGCTCTCGGTGCACGCGTTCGACCCGGCAACCGGCGCGCCGGTCGCGGCCGCCCGCTGACGGCGCGGCCGGTAGAATGGCAGGCCGGCCACGATCGAACCCGATGAAGCGTCGCTCCCCCCGTCCCGCCCTTCCCGACCGCGCGCGGCCGGACCCGCGCGAGCCGCGGTCCTGACGCGATGCGCATCGGCCTCAAGGTCGACGTCGCGACGCTGCGCGGCACGCGCGAGGGCGTCCCGGCGCTCGTCGAGCTGTTCCGGCGCCATGGCGTCGGGGCGACGTTCCTGTTCACGCTGGGCCCCGACCGCACCGGACGTGCCCTGGGCCGCGCGCTCAAGCCGGGCTACGCGGGCAAGTCGCGCGGCAGCGGCGCGGTCGAGCACTACGGCGTCGCGACGCTGATGTACGGGACGCTGCTGCCCGCGCCCGACATCGCGCGGCGCGCGGGCGACGCGATGCGGCTTGCGCGCGACGAGGGGTTCGAGACCGGCGTCCTCGCGCACGACCACGCCCGCTGGCTCGCGGACGCCGCGACGGCGGACGCCGCGTGGACCGCCGAGGAGATGCGGCGCGCGTGCGAGCGCTACGCGGACGTTTTCAAGGAGGCGCCGCTCGTGCACGGCGCCGCCGGGTGGCAGGCGAGCGTCCATGCGCTGCGGCTCACGCAGCGGCTCGGCTTCGACTACGCCTCGGACGGCCGCGGCACGCACCCGCACCTGCCGTACTGGAACGCCGAGCCGATCCGCTGCCCGCAGTTCCCGACGACGCTGCCGACGCTCGACGAGCTGATCGGCCGGGACGGCGTCGAGGCGGGCAACGTCGCGGACCGCGTGCTCGCGCTGACCGAAGCGCCCTCGCCCGCCGGCCACGTCTTCACGCTGCACGCCGAGCTCGAGGGGCTGCGCCTCGCCCCGGTCCTCGAGCAGCTCGTCGCCGGATGGAAGGCGCAGGGGTGGGCGCCGTCCTCCCTCCGGTCGCTCTACGCATCGGTCGAGCCGCTCGCGCTGCCGCGCTGCTCGGTCGGCACCGGCACCGTCGCCGGCCGCCGCGGCACCCTGTTCGTGCAGCAGGCGCCGTTTCCCGGCGAGGCGCTGCCGCACGCGGCATGATTCACCGCGCCCCACGTCACGAGGAGCAACGCGCATGATCGGCAAGAAGGTTCCGGATTTCACGGCCGAGGCGACCGCTGGCCCGTTCACCCTGTCCGACCACCGCGGGCACCCGGTCGTGCTCTACTTCTACCCGAAGGACAACACGCCCGGCTGCACGACCGAGGGCGCGCAGTTCCGCGACCTGCACGACCGGTTCGCGAAGGCGGGAGCGGTCGTCGCCGGCGTCTCGCGCGACTCGATCAAGTCGCACCAGAGCTTCGCCGCGAAGATGGGCTTCCCGTTCCCGCTCATCAGCGACGCCGACGAGAAGCTCTGCCAGCAGTTCGGCGTCATCAAGATGAAGAACATGTACGGAAAGCAGGTCCGCGGGATCGAGCGCTCGACGTTCCTCATCGGCGCGGACGGCAAGCTCGTGCGCGAGTGGCGCGGCGTCAAGGTGCCCGGCCACGCGGGCGAGGTCCTCGACGCCGTGCAGGCGCTCAAGGCCGGCTGACGCGGCGGCGCCCCCTTCCGTGGGCCCGCGCGCGCGGGCGCACGGCCTCTCCCCTGGTCACGCGAGCGTGACGACGACCTCGAGGTACTCGCCGGGGACGACGAGCGACGAGGGACCGGCGACGTTGTGCCGTTCGAGGAGCGCGGTCAGGTCGGCCTCGAGCGCGGCCTGTCCGGCGCCGTCGAGCGCGAGGAACGCCTTGTGCGTCGGCCCGTACCAGCGGCGGAACACGTCGACGAAGTGCGCGGGCGAGCGGTAGCGGAACATGAAGTTCCTGCGCGTCGAGTCGATGCGCGCGGCGCGCGGCCCGAACAGCTCGACCAGGTGCGGCTCCGCCCCCCAGCGCATCGGCGAGACGAGGCCCGCCGGCGGCGGCACGTGCTTGCCGACCGCGCGGAACATGTCGCCGAGGAAGCCTTCCGGCGTCCAGTTCGCGAGCCCGATGCGGCCGCCGGGACGCACGACGCGCGCGAGCTCGCGCGCGGCGCGACCGTGGTCGGGGGCGAACATGACGCCGAACGTGGACAGCGCGACGTCGAAGCTCGCGTCGGCGAACGGCAGCTCCTCGGCGTCCGCGACGCGGAACGCCACGTCGAGCCGCTCGGCGGCCGCCCGCTCGCGGCCGCGCTCGAGCAGCGCCGGCACGTAGTCGGTCGACGTGACCACCGCGTGCCGGCGGGCGGCGGCGAGCGTCGCGTTGCCGTTGCCCGCGGCGACGTCGAGGACGCGCTCGCCGGCGCGGACGTCGGCCGCCTCGGCGAGCGACTCGCCGACGATCTGCAGCGTCGTGCCGATGACGGCGAAATCGCCGCTCGCCCAGGCCGCCTGCTGGCGCGCCTTGATCGCGGCGAGGTCGGGTTGCGGGGACGGCGGGACGGCTCGCGCGGTCGCGTCGCGTTCGGGGGTCCTGGCGGTGGGGGTTGCAGCCTGCGTGCTCATCGGTGCCTCCGTGAAAGGGCGGGATTCGGGTTCGTCGGTCGTCGGTCGCGCCTGCCTGCGGCGCGAACGGGACGGATCCTGCGCCCGTCCGCCGGCGCGCACCCGATCCGGCGTCGCCGGAACTTGATCGCTCGTCCGCCGTGGCGGGCGGACCCCGCCGATCGTCCGCGTTCGTTGATCGGGCATCCGGGAGGTCGCACAGGACCGTCCGGGCCGCGCGATAATCGGGGCGCCCTTCGCGGCCCGTCCGCGACGGCAGGGCCATGCCGACGACCCGACCGCTCGCGCCTCTCCCCGCCCGGAACGCGTCCCGCGACGCGGCCGGGCCGCGCGCGGCGGATCCGATCCGCTGTCCGACGTGCTGCGCGCCGTGCGGCTGCGCGGGGCGACGTTCTACTACGTGAGCTGCCGCGACGACTGGGTCGCGGAGGCGCCCCCGTCGCGCGAGATCGCCGCTGCCGTCCTCCCCGGCGCCGATCACGTGCTGGCCTACCACATGATCGTGAAGGGCAGCGGCTGGGCGGCGACCGACGGGCTGCCGCCGGTGCGGGTGTCCGCCGGCGACGTCGTGATGTTCCCGCGCGGCGACGGCCACGTGATATCGAGTGCGCCCGGACTGCGCGCGCCGCCCGCCGACCCCGACTGGTTCCAGGCGATCTCGCACATCCCCAAGCCGATCCCGGTCGCGTACCACGGCGGCATCGTCGAGCCCGGGACCGCGCTTCCGGCCCGCGACGCGGACGCGGTCGTCGTGTGCGGGTTCGTCGGCTGCGACCTCAAGCCCTACAACCCGCTGATCGGCGCGCTGCCGCGGCTCATGCACGTGCCCGCCGGCGGCGTCGGCGACTGGGTCGGCGGCGTGCTGCGCCAGGCGGTGGCCGAGTCGCGCGAGCGGCAGCCCGGCAGCGACGCGCTGCTCGAGCGCGCGAGCGAGATGATGTTCGTCGACGCGGCCCGTCGCTACCTCGACGGGCTGCCGAAGGAGGCTTCGGGCTGGCTCGCGGGCCTGCGGGACCGCCACGTCGGCCGCGCGATCTCGCTGTTGCACGGCGAGCCCGGCGCGCCGTGGACGCTCGACGAGCTCTCGCGCCGCGCGGGTCTCTCGCGCTCCGCGCTGCACGACCGCTTCACCGAGTTCGTCGGCCTCGCGCCGATGCAGTACCTCGCGCGCTGGCGCATGCAGCTCGCGGCGGCGCGGCTGCGCGCCGGCCACGAGACGATCGCCTCGATCGCGCTCGACTGCGGCTACGAGTCCGAGGCCGCGTTCTCGCGGGCGTTCAAGCGCCTGTGCGGCGCGCCGCCGTCGGCCTGGCGCCGGAACGACGCGTAGCGGCCGCTCGCCGCTAGCGCGAGAACCTCCCGTCCGTCGCGACGATCACCGTGTCGACGAACGCCGAGCCGGCGTGCGCGCCGGGCCGGTAGCGCACTTGCATCCCGCCGACGTCGATCGTGCCGAGGTTCTCCATCGCGCGCTGGACGCCCGGCCGCGTCAGGTCGCGCCCCGCGGCACGCAGGCCCGCGACGAGCACCTTCGCGCCGACGTAGCCCTCGAGGCCGGAGAACGAGGGCGCGACGTCCGGCGCGTACTTCGCGAGCGCCTGCTGGTACTCCTTGACGACCGGGACGGCGACGCCCCACGGGAACGGTACGACCTGGGTGAAGACCAGCCCGCGCCCCTCCGGGCCGAGCTCGCGCGCCATCTGCGCGGCGCCCGAGTTCACCGCCATGAACATCGGGTGGGCGCCCTTCGCGCGCGCGGCCCGGATGATCCCGACGTACACCGAGTAGGACCCGTGGTTGAACACGGCGTCCGGCCGCGCGGCGACGAGCGCGTCGGCGAGCGCGGCCGGCGTCGTGCCGGCCGTCATCGGGATCGGCGCGACCGCGATCCCGCGCGGCTCCGCCAGCCGCCGCACGTTGGCCAGGTGCTTGCGCCCGGTGTCCGAGTCCGCGTGGACGAAGGCGACGCGCGTGTAGCCGTAGGTCTTCACGATCTCGAGGAGATGATCGAATTCGTCGAGGTGCGCGGCTCGAACCGGGAAGCTCCAGCGGTTGAACGGCTCGCGCATCTCGGGCGACCCGGCCATGCAGGCGATGAGCGGCACGCCCCGATCCGACGCTTCCTTGAGCGTCGCCACGCAAGGACCGCCTTCGACGCCGCCCAGCATCGCGACGACGCCCTCGCGATCGATGAGCTCGCGCGTGTTCTCGGCGGCGCGCTTCGCGTCGCCGGCGTCGTCGCGCGTCAGCACGACGATCCGGCGCCCGCCGATGCCGCCGGCGGCGTTGACGCCGTCGACGTAGAGCCTCGCGCCCGCCGCGGCGAGCTGGCCGTGCTCGCCGACGCCGCCCGACAGTGCGATGGACTGGCCGACCAGGATCCGCGGTGGTTCCTGCGCGAGCGCCCCCTCGGCGAACGCGGCGAGCCAGACGAGGAGGAGCGCCGCGGCTCGGAGCGCTGCGGAGGGACGGGAAAGGGACGGCGGGGTCATCGGCGCGATCGGGGAGGAGAACGAGGGGAAGCCCGGAACGTGCAAGGGGCGTGCCTGCCGCAAACGGCGCGGGCCGACCGTCTATTCCGGGCGCCGGCCGTCCGACCCGGCACGGGCGCCGCGGCGCCCGGGAGGCCAACGCCGCCACAAGGGATGGCGATTCCGGGGGTTGCCGCCACCATCTCTTGTATTTTCGCCGATGCGGGGCGTAGGATGCGTTCGAGGTGGCGCCGGTAACGTCCTCACCCGACAGGCGCCCGACAGGAGACCCATGGTCGAACGCAAGCTGCGCCCCGCCCCGTCCCAGCTCATCTCCCTCGCCTCCCGCAAGGCCGCCGGCGCCTCGAAGTCCGGCCCCCGCAGCGCCCCGACCTCCACCCGCCTCTTCGTGCTCGACACGAACGTGCTGATGCACGATCCCACGAGCCTGTTCCGGTTCGAGGAGCACGACATCTACCTGCCGATCCTCACGCTCGAGGAGCTCGACAACCACAAGAAGGGCGTCACCGAGGTCGCGCGGAACGCCCGGCAGGCGTCCCGCTTCCTCGACGAGCTCGTCACGGCGCACACCGAGCAGGGCGGCGGGGACGGCATCTCGGGCGGCATCCCGCTCGAGCAGAAGAGCAACGGCGCCGCGACCGGACGCCTCTACCTGCAGACCGAGACGATCACGACGACGCTGCCGCCGTCGCTCGCGAACGGCAAGGCGGACAACCAGATCCTCGCGGTCGTGATGCACCTCGCGAGGCTGCACCCGCGGCGCGACGTCGTGCTGGTGTCGAAGGACATCAACATGCGCATCAAGGCGCGGGCGCTCGGGCTCGCGGCCGAGGACTACTTCAACGACAAGGTGCTCGAGGACACCGAGCTCCTCTACTCGGGCATGGAGGAGCTGCCCGGCGACTTCTGGGAGCGCCACGGCAAGGGGATCGAGTCCTGGCAGCAGGGCGGCCACACGCTCTACCGGATCACCGGCCCGCTCGTGCCCGCGATGCTGACCAACGAGTTCGTCTACCTCGAGCCGCCGGGCGAGGCGCCGTTCCACGCGATCGTCAAGGAAGTGCACGGCCGCACGGCGCTCCTGTCGACGCTCAAGGACTACTCGCACCAGAAGAACAACGTCTGGGGCATCACGGCGCGCAACCGCGAGCAGAACTTCGCGCTCAACCTGCTGATGAACCCCGACGTCGACTTCGTGACGCTCGTCGGGCAGGCGGGGACCGGCAAGACGCTGCTCACGCTCGCCGCCGGCCTCATGCTGACGCTCGAGTTCAAGGTCTACACCGAGATCATCATGACGCGCGTCACGGTGCCCGTCGGCGAGGACATCGGCTTCCTCCCCGGCACCGAGGAGGAGAAGATGAACCCGTGGATGGGCGCGCTCGAGGACAACCTCGACGTGCTCAACAAGACCGACGACGAGGCGGGCGAATGGGGGCGGGCCGCCACGCGCGACCTGATCCGCTCGCGCATCAAGGTCAAGAGCCTCAACTTCATGCGCGGCCGCACGTTCATCAACAAGTTCCTGATCATCGACGAGGCGCAGAACCTGACGCCCAAGCAGATGAAGACGCTGATCACGCGCGCCGGTCCCGGGACCAAGGTCGTCTGCCTCGGCAACATCGCGCAGATCGACACGCCCTACCTGACCGAGGGGAGCTCGGGGCTCACCTACGTCGTCGACCGCTTCAAGGGCTGGCCGCATTCCGGCCACGTCACGCTGACGCGCGGCGAGCGCTCGCGGCTCGCGGACCGGGCGGCCGAGATCCTGTAGCGCGGCGCGGGGCGCGCCGCGCGGTCGGGCCTGCGCCGTCGATCGTTGATCGGTCGCGGCCGTGCCGCCGCGCCGCGGCGCGCGTCGCGTCCCCCTCGCCCCGCGCCGGCGGGGAGACGGGCCGGGGGCGAGGGGGCGCTCGACGCGCTGCGCTCAGCCGGGCTCACCGCCCGTGCGACAATCGCACCATGGGCGATCGCCCCGTCCTGTCGCTTGTCGTCCCCTGCTACAACGAGGCCGCCGGGCTCGCGTCGTTCTGGGCGCGCGCGTCCGACGCGCTCGACGCGCTGGGCGTGCCGGCGGAGGCGGTCTTCGTCGACGACGGGAGCCGCGACCCGACGTTCTCCGTGCTCACCGCGCTCGCCGCGCGCGATGCGCGCGTGCGCGTCGTCGCGCTCTCGCGCAACTTCGGCAAGGAGGTCGCGCTGGCCGCCGGCCTCGATCACGCGGCGGGCGACGCGATCGTCCCGATCGACGCCGACCTGCAGCACCCGCCCGAGCTCCTGCACGAGCTCGTCGCCAGGTGGCGCGAGGGCTACGACGTCGTGATCGCATTGCGGCGCGACCGGGCGACCGACTCGGCGGCGCGCCGCCTCGCCTCCGACCTGTTCCACCGGCTGTTCGCGCGCGTGTCGGCCGTGCCGGTCCCGCGCGGCGCCGGCGACTTCCGGCTGATGGCGCGGCCGGTCGTCGACGCGCTCAAGTCGATGCCCGAGCGCACGCGCTACATGAAGGGCATGTACGCGTGGGTGGGCTTCCGCACCGCGACCGTCGACTACGACGTCGCCGAGCGCGCGGCGGGCGAGTCGCGCTTCGGCCTCGTGAAGCTCTGGCGGCTCGCGCTCGACGGGATCGTGTCGTTCTCCGCGCTGCCGCTCAGGATGTCGAGCTTCCTCGGCGCGCTCTTCGCGCTCGTCGCGCTGGGCTACGGCGCCTGGCTCGTCGCGCGAACGCTCGTGCACGGCGTCGACGTCCCGGGCTACGCATCGCTGATGGTGGTCGTGCTCTTCCTCGGCGGCGTGCAGCTCCTGTCGCTCGGCGTGATCGGCGAGTACCTCGGCCGGGTCTACGACGAGGTCAAGGCGCGGCCGCTCTACGTCGTGCGCGCGCGCGTCGGCTTCCCGCCGCCGGGCGCGGACGCCTGACGCCGCCGCGCGCATGGCGCTCGCCCGCGCGTTCGCCCGCTTCGCCGCCGTGGGCGCGCTCGCCACGGCGATCCACGCGGCGGTCTTCGCGGCGCTCGTCGAGGCCACGCGGATCGATCCGGTCGCCGCGACCGTCGTCGCGTTCACGGTGGCCTTCGCCGCGGGGTTCGCGCTCAACCGGCGCTGGACGTTCGGCTCGCGGGCGAACCCGGTCGGCCAGCTGCCGCGCTACCTGGCCGCCCAGCTCGCGGGGCTCGCCCTGAGCGCCGCGATCATGTACGCGGCCGTGCACGTGCAGCGCTGGTCGCCCTACGCGGGACTGGCGCTCTCGATCGCGCTCGTTCCCCCGGTGACGTTCGCGCTCTCGCGCTGGTGGGTGTTCCGGCACTGACGCGCTCGACGGGAGTCCGCGCGTCCCGCGTCCTCCCTCCGCATCCCGCATCGACCCCACGCCTGCGTCCGCCCTTCGATGTCGATCACCCCGCCGCCCTCCCGCAACGACCCGTGCCCCTGCGGCAGCGGGCGACGCTACAAGCAATGTCACGGCGCCGCCTCCCCCGCCGTACCCTCGCCGCGCGGCGATCCGCTCCACGACCTGCTCCAGCGTGCGCTGGCGCTGCATCTCCAGAACCGGTACGTCGAGGCCGCGCGGCTGTACGACGAGGCGCTCGTCCTGTCGCCGGGCCATCCCGACGCGCTGCACATGCGCGGCGCGGTGGCCGTGTCGCTCGGCGACGCCGATGGGGCGATCCGCCGCATCGAGGCGGCGCGCGCCTCGGGGCTCGATACGCCCGCTCTCCGCCACAACCTCAAGCTCGCACACGAGCTCGCGCACGAGATCGCGACCGAACCCGCCCGCCGGCGTGCCGTGGACGAGGCGTCGCGCCGGCCTCGTCGGCCCGACGACGCGTTCGTGTCCCCGGCGGAGGTCGAGCTCCTCGCGTTCTTCCTCCCGCAGTTCCATCGCATCGACGAGAACGACCAGTGGTGGGGGCTCGGGTTCACCGAGTGGACCAACGTCCGCCGCGCGGTGCCGAACTTTCCCGGCCACGTCCAGCCGCGGATCCCGGCCGACCTGGGCTACTACGACCTGCTGGACCCGGAGATCCGCCTCCGGCAGGCGGCGCTCGCACGCGCCCACGGCGTGACGGGGTTCTGCTACTACTACTACTGGTTCCAGGGGCGCCGGCTCCTCGAGCAGCCGCTCGACGCGGTGCTCGCGTCGGGCGCGCCCGACTTCCCCTTCTGCGTGTTCTGGGCGAACGAGGACTGGCGGCGCACGTGGGACGGGGGCCGCAACGAGGTGCTCGTCGCGCAGGAGTACTCCGAGGAGGACGACCGGGCCTTCATCCGGGCGCTGCTCCCGGCGTTTCGCGATCCGCGCTACATCCGCGTGCTGGGACAGCCGCTGCTGCTCGTCTATCGCTGCGACACGCTCCCCGACCCGATCGGGACCTTCGACGCGTGGCGCGCGCTGTGCATCGAGGCCGGCGAGATGCCCCCCTTCATCGTGACGGCGGATACGGCCAAGGGAGGAACGCCGCTGGAGGTCGGCGCCGACGCGTCGGTCGCGTTTCCGCCCCATCGCCTCGAATCGCCCACGTTGCGCGCCGATCCGCCTCCCGGACTGCGGGCCGACTTCGCGGGCCGCCTGTACGACGCGCGATCGGTGGCCGCTTGCGCGGCGTGCGCGCCCGAGCCGGACCACCTGCACTTCCAGACCGCCGTCCCCATGTGGGACAACACGCCCCGCCGTCAGCGCGACGGGACGATCCTGCTGAACGCGAGTCCCCCGGTCTTCCGCGCATCGCTGCGCGACGGCTTCCTCCGGGCACGGACGATGCTCCCGCCGGGACAGCGCTTCGTGTTCGTCAATGCGTGGAACGAGTGGGCCGAAGGCGCCTACCTCGAGCCCGACACGGCGCATGGCCGGGCGTTCCTCGAGGCCGCGCTCGAGGCGCGATACGTCCCCGCGAGCGGCGAACGCATCGCGGACATCGTCGCGCGTCTGACGCGCGCGTGAGGACCTGCCTTCGCTCAGCGCGTGCCGCGCCGCGATGCGACCGTCGCGGCCAGACCGCTGTCGAGATCCACGCGAGCCCGCCAGCCGAGCTCGCGCAGCGCGAGGCCGCAGTCGAGCACGTTGTAGGGAACGTCGAACGGACGACCTTCCGCGTAATCCACGCGCAGGGGCGTTCGCAGCGCGCGTTCCAGCGCGGCGATCAGCCCGACGATCGAGTGACCGACGCCCGAGCCGACGTTGAACACGCCGTGCGCGCCGCGATAGCGCAGGGCCCCCAGCACGGCCGCCGCGACGTCGGCGACGTGGACGTAGTCGCGGACGGTGCTCCCGTCCCCCATCACCCTGAGCGGACGGCCGGCGAGCGCCTCGTCCACGAACGACGCGACGACGCCCTGCCCCCGGCCTCCCGCCTGGCCTTCGCCATAGACGTTGGCCACGCGCAGCACGAGCGGCTCGAGCCGGTCGAGCCTGCGCTGGAACGCGAGACATTGCTCGACCAGGAGCTTGCCCAGGCCGTAGACCGACAGCGGGGCGGTCGGGTGGTCCTCGCGGATCGGCTCGTGCGCCGTGCGTCCGTACACGGTGCCGCCGGAGGAAAGGAAGACCAGCCGACGCACGCCGCAGGCGTGCATCGCCTCCGCCAGGCCGATCGCCGGCAGGATCTGTGACGCGGCATCCGACGCCCAGTCGCTCTCGGACCGCGCCGGCAACGCCCCTGCGGCGAGATGGATCACCGCGTCGCAACCGGCGAGCATCTCGCGCAGGGCCCGGCCGTCCGAGAGGTCCGCGACGCGCCACCGTTCGATGCCCGGGTTCGCTACACCGGCGCGCGGGCCGTGCCGGTCCAGCACGCGCACGGCCTCGCGCTCCGCGCACAGCGCGCGCACGACGGCACGTCCGATGAAACCGCCCCCCCCGAGCACCAGCACGGTCATCGCGCGCTCGCCCCCTTCGGACGACGATGGAAGCTGGCCCGGGGGTTCGCGCCGCGCGCCACGCGCCCGGCCCGGCGGCAGGCGATGTCAACCCCGCTCATCGGCGCGCCCCTCCGCGAGCAGTTCGAGGAGCCGCCCGACGTAGGCATCGAACGAGTAGCGCTCGTCGACGGTGCGCGCGGCCGCCGCACCCGCCGCGCGCCTCGCGCTCTCGTCGTCGACGAAGCGCTCGACCGCGTCCGCGTAGGCCTCCACGTCGAACGACGGCACGGCGATGCCCGCGATTTCCCCGGCGAGTCTCGCGCCGCCCCCCGTTCCCGCGAACGCGACCACGGGTACGCCGGCGTCCATCGACTCGAGCACGACGTTGGGAAACGGGTCCTCGCGCGACGTGAGCGCGAACACGTCCGCCGCGCGGTGCAGCGCCGTCGTGTCCGCGACGTACCCGGGGAAGCGCAGGTAGTCGGGCCAAGGATCGGGCCAGAGCCCCTGCTCGACGAGCCGCGCCCGGTACGCTTCCTCGACGTCGCCGACCCAGGCGAACGCCACCGGGCGCGAACGCCGCTCGTTGACGATGCGCGCGACGGCGAGGAAATGGTCGAGTCCCTTCCGTTCGTCCCCGTGACCGACGGCGAGCACCAGGGGCCGGTCGCGCGGCACGTCGAGCAGGCGCTGCGCCTCGGCGCGCGCGTCGTCCGGACGGAGGCGCCAGGCGTTCCTGCGAATCACCCCCTGCGGCAGGAAGCGGACCTTCGCCGCGCGCGGCAGCCGCCCGAACTCCGACTCGATCGCGCGAAACACCGCCTCGTCCGGATACACGACCGCGTGCGCGTGTCCGTGCAACGACGCGAGTCTTTCCTCGACGCCCTCGCGCCGGATCAGTCCGGGCATCTCGTGCACGAGTCCCACCACCGCGTACCCCATGCTCCGGAAGACCGGCGCGGCCGCGCCGCACATGACCGTGTTGAGGATCGCGTGCCGACAGCCGCGCTCGCGCATCGCGTGCGCCACCGGGGCGACGTCGCGCTGCGGCGCCCTCCACAGCACCCCGAGCATGTGCACCGGGATCGTCCTGCGGATCGCCGCGGCCAGCGGGCCACCGCCGAGGCTCGCCATCTCGCAGCGGACGTCGAACGCCGAGCGCAGCGTGTCGGCGATCGCCACCGCCACGCGTTCGGCGCCGTAGGGGTGGAGGTCGTGGGTGACGATCGCCACGCGCGCGGGAAGACGGGTGGCGTCGGCCCGTTCGGGGAGCGTGCCCGGGACGCTTGCCTCTCCGGCCGCCATCACGACCCCGCGGCGACGCCGGCAGGGGCCGCCGTGCCGACGGTCGTCCAACGCGGCAGGGCGCCGAGCGCGTCCGCGGGCCCCGAGCCTCTCGCCAGCGCGATGCGCATCGCCTCGAGGTACTGCGTGCCGTAGCGCCGGTCGGGTTCCAGACTGCAGCCTTCGCCCCACTCGTTCCACGCGTTGACGAACAGCAACCGGTCCTCGCCGCGGAAGCGGGCGAGCGTGTCGCGGACCATCGCTTCGGACCAGTAGCCGAAGAGCTCGGGGCTCGATCCGACGAACACGGTCCCGCGCGCGGGCTGCCGCGGCGTGTTGTCCCAGGACGGAAACACGCAGCGCAGCAGGCGCTCGCGACCGACCTCCCGGCGCAGCGACTGGATGACCTGGAACCGGTAGCTCGTGAGCACGCCCTCGAAGGCCGGGTCCAGGCCCGGGACGACGCCGTTGAGCCAGATCGCGTGATGCCGGTGCGGCGGGAACTCGACCAGGGCATCGAACCCGGCGGCCGGCGCCGCCTCGTGGCCCCCCGTCTCGCAGGCGACGAGAAACGGATCCCCGGCGCCCGACGCCGCGGCGCGGCGCCGCCACAGGGCGACCGTCTCCGCGAGGTGCGGGATCAGGGCCGTCTTGTAGACGAGCAGCAGCGGACGTCCGTCGACGCGGATGTAGCGCGGGTCGCGGAACAGGCGGACGAACTCGTCGTACAGGCGCTCGCTGTCGCCCG
Organism: Burkholderiales bacterium; assembly: GCA_046347845.1. Taxonomy (GTDB): domain Bacteria; phylum Pseudomonadota; class Gammaproteobacteria; order Burkholderiales; family Casimicrobiaceae; genus VBCG01. Next base: position 69,575 of record JAXMFH010000004.1, read on the forward strand.
GGTCGTAGCGCTGCTCCATCAGCACGTCGCTGTCCAGCCCGTCCCATCGGCGCGTCCAGTTCTCGTTGGCCCAGCAGACGCAGAACGGATAGTCGGGGGACCCGCGCGCGACCATCGCCTCGAGCGGCCGCTCGAGCAGGCGCCTGCCGTTGAACCAGTAGAAGTAGTAGCAGAAGCCGTGCAGGCCGTGCGAGCGCGCGAGCGCGGCCTGGGCGTCGGCGACGCCCGGGTTCGTCAGGTCGTAGTAGCCGAGCGACCCGGGCACGCGGGGCTGCTCGTGCCCGGGGAAGAGCGGCTTCGCGCGGCGCACGTTCGTCCACTCGGTGAAGCCCTCGCCCCACCAGCGGTCGTTTTCGGGGATGCGGTGGTACTGGGGCAGGTAGAACGCGATCGCGCGTACCGGGACGCCGTCCGCGCCTCGCGTAGCTCCCGCGCTCACGGCAGCCTCCCCCGGTAGCACGGAAGGGGATCCGTTTCGACCGCGGCTCGAGCGAGCGCGGCGAGACGCACCCGACGGCGCCCTTGCCCGGACGCCTCGCGCAGCCGGTCGATCACGCTCGGAAGGTCGGCGCCGTCGACGACGAGGGTCGTCGCGCGCGCGTGCGAGTCCAGCGTCCAGTCGCCGAGCGGGCGCGAACACCCGGCGCACACGATGACGTCGCCCCCGTCCGCCGACGCGAGCGCCAGCGCGTCGTCGCCCCGGATCGTCCGGCCCCGATCGACCGTCATCGTCACGACCTCGGCGCCGCAGCCGGCCGCGTCGCGCACGAGCGATTCGACGATCGGCGCCGGGGCGCCCGCATCGATCACGTACACGCGGTCGCCCGCGGCGACGCCGTCGAGCGGCGGCACGGCCGGGGCGACGACGAGCGCCCCGTAGCGCGGCAGCACGGCCCGGCACAGGGCCTCCACGTCGGCCAGGGCTCGCCTGCCCTCGATCACGAGGTCGAGGTTGCGCCGCGCGGCATCGAGGCCCGGCTCGATCTCGAGCGCGCGGCGAATGTCGCGCTCGGCCGCGTCGAATTCGAGGAGCTGGAAGTGCGCCACGCCGCGCATGTGCCACGCGTCGAAGATCGCCGGGTGCCCGGCGACGACGTCGCCGTAGATCGCGATGGCCTCGGCGAGGCGCCCGGCCCGCTGCGCGGCGAGGGCGGCGTGCATGCGCGCGACGGCATCGGCGTCGGGGGTGCCGCCGGACGACGGCGTCGCGACGCGCCCGTGGCACTCCTTCCACCGCCTCCCGCTGCCGCAGGGACAGGGCGCGTTGCGGGACGCCGGCGGCGCGTACGTCGTCGAGTCGGCCACGTCGTGGGGGGCCGGGGTCAGTACGACCCGGGCGCGGCGAAGTTCTCGAAGCGCGTGTACTCGCCGAGGAAGGTCAGGCGCACCGTTCCGATCGGCCCGTTGCGCTGCTTGCCGATGATGATCTCGGCCACGCCCTTGTCCTGCGTCTCCGGGTTGTAGACCTCGTCGCGGTAGATGAACAGGATCACGTCGGCGTCCTGCTCGATCGCGCCGCTCTCGCGGAGGTCGCTCATCACCGGACGCTTGTTCGGCCGCTGCTCGAGCGAGCGGTTGAGCTGCGACAGGGCGATCACCGGCACGTGCAGCTCCTTCGCGAGCGCCTTCAGCGACCGCGAGATCTCGGAGATCTCGGTCGCCCGGTTCTCGCCCTGCGAGGAGGCCTGCATCAGCTGCAGGTAGTCCACGATCACGAGGCCGAGCGGCGCGTGCGCGCGCGCGATCCGGCGCGCGCGCGAGCGCAGCTCCATCACCGTGAGCGCGGGCGTCTCGTCGATCAGGATCGGCGCGTCGTTGAGGCGGCCGAGCGCGCTCGAGAGCCGCGTCCAGTCCTCGGACTGCAGCCGCCCCGTGCGCAGGTTCTGCGACGACAGCCGGCCGACCGATCCGATCAGCCGCATCGCGAGCTGGTTCGCGCCCATCTCCATCGAGAAGATCGCGACCGGGCGCTTGCCCTCGAGCGCCACGTGCTCGCCGATGTTGACGGCGAGCGCGGTCTTGCCCATCGACGGCCGGCCGGCCACGATCACCAGGTCGCCGGGCTGCAGCCCCGCCGTCATCCTGTCCAGGTCCGCGAAGCCGGTCGCGAGCCCGGTGACGTCGGTCGGGTGCTCGCGGTTGTACAGCTCCTCGATGCGCTCGACGACGCCGGCGAGCAGGTCGCCCACCTTCTCGTACTGCTTGCGCCCGCGCGAGCCCGCCTCGGCGATGTGCATCACCTTGGTCTCGGCCTCGTCGAGCAGCTGCGAGGCGTTGCGCCCCATCGGCTGGTAGGCCGACTCGGCGATCTCGGCGGCGGTCGACGCGAGCTGCCGCAGCACCGAGCGGTCGCGCACGATCTGCGCGTAGTGCCGGATGTTCGCCGCGGTCGGGACGCTCTGCACGAGCGCGCCGAGGTACGCGAGCCCGCCCACGTGCTCGAGCCGCCCGGCGGAGGCGAGCGACTCGGCGACCGTGACCGCGTCCGCCGGCCGCCCTTCGCCGATCAGCCGCGCGACGTGGTCGAAGACCGTCCGATGCGCCTCGCTGTAGAAGTCCGCGGCCGTGACGACGTCGCCGATGCGGTCGGCCGCCTCGTTGTCGAGCAGGAGCCCGCCCAGCACCGACTGCTCGGCCTCCAGCGAGTGCGGCGGCAGGCGCAGCGCGTCGACGTCGGGTTGATCGGGCATCGCGGGGGCGTTTCCTCGGCGTCCATTCTACCGCGCCGCCCCGTGGCACTCCTTGTACCTGAGGCCGCTGCCGCAGGGGCACGGCGCGTTGCGCCCGGCCGCGTACGGCCGCTCGGCCGCTTCCCGCCGCGCGCGCGCCTCGGCGCGCGTCCACGCGTGCAGGCGCTCGAGGTTCGCGGGGTCGAAGGCCGCGCGGATGCCGCCGGGCACCTCGATCGGCGTGCGCAGGTGGACCCAGGGCCCACGGCCGAACGCGAGCCGCGCCGCGTGCTTCTCGGCGAAGCGGAGGTGGTACCGGAGCCGCGCCTCGTCAGGATTGCCCATCGAGCGGTGGACGATCGGAACGTCGAGCGCGACGCCCAGCCGGTGGCCCGCCAGGTGTGCCCGGAACGTGAAGTCGGCGTCGTAGCCGTGCCAGCCGTCGAAGGTCGCCTCGTCGAAGCCCACGCTCGCGGCGACCTCGCGCCGCGTCGCGAGGAACACGCCGTCCATCGCCTGGATCGCCCCCGCGGCGCCGCCCCGCTCGCCCGCGCCGTAGAAGCAGAAGAGCGGTTCGCCGCCGCGGTCGTGGACGATCGCGCCGTAGGCGTGCTCGATGCCGGCCTCGGACCAGTCCATGCCGACGCAGCGGTCGGTGCCGGCCACGCCGACGACGTCGTAGCGCTCGAGGTGCCGGGCGATCCGGGCGGGCAGGTCGCTCGCGTGGATCTCGACGTCGTCGTGGCAGAAGACGATCGGATCGCCTGCCGCCCGCTCCAGGCCGCGGCGCCATCCCTCGCAGAGCGACCGCGCGTCGTGGATGCCGACGACCTCGTAGGCGCCCGGCTCCGCGCACGCGGCGAGGCTCGCCTCGAGCGCGGCGAACTTCTCCGGCTCGACGCTGCAGACGACGAACGAGAGCATCGGATCGCCGGGAGCGCGGGCGACCGCCGCGCGGGCCCGAAAAGCGGAAGGGCTCCCGGCCGGGAGCCCTTCGCCGCTGCCGGGCGCGCGGCGGGCGCCGCGCCCGCGTCAGCCCTGCGACGTGTCGCCCAGCACGCCGACCGTGACGTGCGCGGTCACGTCGGTGTGCAGCTGGACGGTGACCGGGTGGTCGCCGACGTGCTTCAGCGGGCCGCCCGGCAGCCGGATCGCGGACTTCTCGACGGTGATGCCGTGCGCCTTCAGCGCCTCGACGATGTCGACCGTGCCCACCGAGCCGAAGAGCCGGCCGTCGACGCCGGCCTTCTGCGTGATCTGCACGGTGAGCCCCTCGAGCTTCTGGGCGGCCGCCTGCGCGGCGGCGAGCCTGTCGGCGGCGGCGTGCTCGAGCTCGGCGCGCTTCTCCTCGAGCATCTTGAGGTTCTCGGGGGTCGCCCGCTTCGCCTTGCCCTGCGGGATCAGGAAATTCCGCGCGAAGCCGTCCTTGACCTTGACGACGTCGCCCAGGTTGCCGACGTTCGCGACCTTCTCCAGGAGGATGATCTGCATGGTGCGTGCCTCCCGGTCAGTGGCGGTCGGTGTACGGCAGGAGCGCGAGGAACTGCGCGCGCTTGATCGCCGTGCCGAGCTGGCGCTGGTAGCGGGCCTTCGTGCCCGTCACGCGCGCCGGCATGATCTTGCCGTTCTCCTGCACGAAGTCCTTCAGGACGTCGATGTCCTTGTAGTCGATCTCGACCACCTTCTCGGCGGTGAACCGGCAGAACTTCTTGCGCTTGAACAGCGCGTTGCCGCGCTCGCGGCGCTTTCCCTTGGCCTTGTCCTTGCCTTTACCCTTGAACGGACGGGGCATGATCTTCCTCTGGTCTCAGTCTTGTTCGTCTATCGGTTCGATGCGGTCGACGTGCAGCGCGAGCGTCGTGCCGGTGCGCCAGCGTCGCGCGAGGAATCCCTCGCACCTCAGCGCCGCGCCTTCCGGCAGCTTCGCGATCGCCTCGGCGGTGTCGCCGAAGGCCACGGCCGCGATCTCGCACTCGACGCGCCGCACGCCGCCGGCTTCCCGCTGCTCCGACCGGTGCGCGAGCACCAGGTCGATCGCCGCGAGTCCCGCCGGGGTGCGGCGCAGCGCGTCGCGCGTCGCGAGCGTGGCGTCGATCGCGAGCCGGTTTCTCGCCGGCGCGCCGTCGGCCACCCCGGTCAGGCGGCGGCCGGCGCTTCCGGCGCGCTCGCGCGCTCGCCCGCCTTCTCGGAGGGCTTCTCGGTCAGCGACCGCGACTTCTCCTCCTTCATCATCGGCGAGGGGGCGACGACCGCCTCCTTCATCGCGACGATCAGGTGGCGGAGCACCGCGTCGTTGAACTTGAACGCGTGCTCGAGCTCGGAGAGCGTCTCGCGGTCGCACTCGAGGTTCATCAGCACGTAGTGCGCCTTGTGCATCTTCTGGATCGGGTAGGCCATCTGGCGACGGCCCCAGTCCTCGAGGCGGTGGACGCGGCCGCCGCGGCCGGTCACCATCGTGCGGTAGCGCTCGACCATCGCGGGCACCTGCTCGCTCTGGTCGGGGTGCACGATGAAGACGATCTCGTAGTGTCGCATGCAGAGGTCTCCTTTCGGTCTCGTGTGGCCGGGCAGCGCTTGAAGCCCCGTCCGGTCGTCGCCGACCGGCCCCGGGGGCCGCCCCTGGTCGGCCTCCCCGTCTGCGGCGGGTGAGGCAAGGAAGCCCGACAGTATAACCTCGATATCCCCGAAAGATCAAGGCGATGCGGCGGATCGTCCCGGCCCGGCCCTCAGGAGGGACCGCCCCTCGCCGCCGCGAGGGGCGGCGCGAGCGCGTCCAGCGCCGCGCGCCGCTCGTCCTTCGGCAGCGCCGCGAGGTCGCGCACCCGCGCGTAGAAGCGCGGCAGGTCGCCGCCCTCGCCCGCGAGGAGCGCGCGGAACGCCGGCACGAGCTCGGTGTAGAGGCCGACCGACGCGAGGCTCGCGTTGTTCGGCCCGGCGCCGCGGTCGCCCGCGAACCAGCGGTCGTAGCCGGCGAGCCCGGGCTCGCCGGCCTTCGCCCGCAGGTAGGCGTCGCGCATCGTCCCGAACGCCAGCGCCTTCTCGCGTCGCTTCGCGTCGTCGCCGGCCTCGCTCGCGTACACGCGCTCGAGCCGCGAGCGCGTTTCCGCGACCAGCCGGCGAAATTCGGCGCGCAGCCGGTCGTGGCGGTCCCGCTCGGCGGCGAGCCGCGCCGCTTCCGCCGGCGGCCGCGACGCGATCCAGCGCGCGAGGCCGGCTTCCTCGACGGCCGTCGCGAACGACTCGTTGAACACCGTGTCGCCCTTCGCGTAGGCGACCTGGTGCGCGAGCTCGTGGAACACGAGCCGCGCGAGCTCCACGTCCGGGTAGCCGACGAACGACGACAGCAGCGGGTCGTCGAACCAGCCCAGCGTCGAGTACGCGGGCACGCCGGCGACGTGCACGTCGTACCCCTGCGCGGCGAGGCGCGCGGCCTCCTCGCGCGCCTCGTCCTCGCGGAAGTAGCCGCGGTAGTTGACGCAGCCGGCGACCGGGAAGCACCACTCGTGCGCCGCGAGCGAGAGCTCGGGCGAGGCGAACACGTTCCAGACGACGTAGGGCCGGCCGAGGTCCGCGTAGCGCGTGTAGCTCGCGTTGTCCGGCAGCCCGAGCTCGGCGCTCGCGTACGCGCGGATCCCGCGCGCGCGCTCGAGGCGCTCCTTGAGCCGCGCGTCCTGCGTCGTGTCGATCACCTCGGAGAGCGGCCTCGCCCGCGCGAGGACGTCGAGCTGGCCGGTCGCGCCCTGCCAGTAGTAGTCGGCCATGCCGCAGCCGCCGAGCGCGAGCGCCGACGCCGCGGCCGCCAGCGCGGCCGCGGCGCGGTCGGCCCACCGCGCGCGGTTCACGTCAGCCCCGGCCGAGGAAGCGCGCGAGCCGGCCGATGCCGTCCTCGATCTTCCCGCGCGCGATCGTGTAGGCGAAGCGCACGTGCTCCTTCGCGCGGTGCGCGCCGAAGTCGACGCCCGGCGTGATCGCGACGCCGGCGCGCTCGAGGACGTCGCGGCAGAACGCGCGGCTGTCCGGCGAGAAGGCCGACGTGTCGGCGTAGACGAAGAACCCGCCGGTCGGCATCACCGGGATGCCGAAGCCGAGCGATCGGAGCGCCGGCACGATGAGGTCGCGGCGCGCGCGGAACTCGTCGCGGCGCGCCTCGAGGATCGCGAGCGTGCGCGGCTCGAAGCACGCGAGCGCGGCGCGCTGCGAGAGCGTCGGCGGCGAGATGTAGAGGTTCTGCGCGAGCTTCTCGATGTCGCGCACGTGCCGCTCGGGCGCGACGAGCCAGCCCAGCCGCCAGCCGGTCATGTTGAAGTATTTCGAGAAGCTCGAGATCACGAACACGTCGTCGGAGAGCGCGAGCGCCGAGCCGGGGCGCTCGCCGGGCGGGAGGTCGTAGGAGAGCCCGAGGTAGATCTCGTCGACGACGAGGCGGCCGCCGCGGTCGCCGACCTCGGCGACGATGCGCTTCATCTCGTCGCGCTCGACCGTCGTGCCGGTCGGGTTCGACGGCGAGGCGATCAGCACGCCGCGCGTGCGCGCGGACCAGTGGCGCGCGACGAGCTCCGCCGAGAGCTGGTAGCGCGTGTCGGCGCCCACGGGAATCGCGACCGGCTCGCCCTCGAGCGTGCGCACGAAGTGGCGGTTGCACGGGTAGCCGGGGTCGGCCATCAGCACCTGCTCGTCCCGGTTGACGAGGAGCGCCGTCACGAGCATCAGCGCGGCCGACGAGCCGGCGGTGACGATCACCCGCTCGGGCGAGACGTCGACGCCGTAGCGCTCGCCGTAGTGGCGCGCGATCGCGGCGCGAAGCTCGGGAAGCCCCAGCGCCGACGTGTAGTAGATGCCGCCTCCCTCGAGGGCGGCGCGCGCCGCCTCGAGCACCGGCGCGGGCGTCGGGAAGTCGGGCTCGCCGATCTCCATGTGCACGACGGTCCGTCCCGCGGCCTCGAGCGCGCGCGCGGCGGTCTGCACCTCCATCACGTGGAAGGGCGCGATGTCGGCGACGCGGGCGGCGAGGCGCGTGCGGGAGTCCATCGGTCGAACGGACGAAGGCGGGCGAGCGGGGCAGCCGCTATCGTACTCCGGTCGAACGGCGCCCCGTCGGCGCCGCGCAGGACCGCCGCTCACGCGCACGATGACCGCGAATCCGCCTCCGCCGTCTCGCCGCGCGCGCGCGCGTCGCGCTCCGGTCGAGCCGCTCGCCCGCGCCGCGCGCGGCGCCTTCGCCTTCGCGCTCGCCGTGACCGCGGCCATCGCCCTCGCCGGCCCCGCGATCCACAAGTGCGCGCTTCCCGGCGGCGGGACGACCTACCAGGACCGCCCCTGCGACGCGGAGGCGGCGAGCGCCGGCTTCGACGCGTCGTCCGCGACGCTGTCGGTGACGCCCGCGCCGGCGCCATCCACGACGATCGTGAGGCGCGAGGCGCCGGCGCGGCCGCCGCGCGCCGAGCGCACGCGCCGGATCGAGGCCGAGCGTCCCGGCGCGGCGGTCGAGCGTCGCCACCTGCGCGTGGGCATGAGCGAGGGCGAGGTCGTGGCGCGCATCGGCCGGCCCGATTTCACGACCGGCAAGGGCCGCCGGCAGTCGCGCTGGACCTGGATGCCCGTCCCGGGCGACCCGGACACGATCACGGTCGTGCTCTTCGAGGTCGGGCGCGTCGCCGAGATCGAGCGCACCGTGGTCAAGCGATGAGCCGGGTCGGGAACCGCTGGCCAGGGGGACTCTCGCGCCGCCAGGCGCGCGCCCGGGCTCGACGCCCCGGGCGCGCGTGCGCTAACGTCGGGCTCCCCCCATTCCGAACGGAGCCGGTCCGATGCGCGTCGTCCTGCAGCGAGTCTCGCAAGCGAGCGTGACCGTCGAGGGCCGCGTCACCGGCGCGATCGGGCGCGGCCTCCTCGTGCTCGCGGGCGCGGCCCCGGACGACACGGAGGAGGACCGCGACTGGCTCGCGCGCAAGATCGTGCAGCTCCGCGTGTTCGCCGACGACGAGGGCGTGATGAACCGCTCGGTCGCCGACGTCGGCGGCGAGCTGCTGGCGGTCTCGCAGTTCACGCTCTACGCGTCGACGCGCAAGGGCAACCGGCCCTCGTGGTCTGGTGCCGCGGCGCCCGCGGTCGCGCGCCCGATGTTCGACGCGTTCGTCGCCGCGCTCGCCCGCGAGCTCGGGACGCCGGTCCCGACCGGCGTGTTCGGCGCCGACATGCAGGTCGCGCTCGTCAACGACGGCCCGGTCACGATCGTGATCGACAGCCGCGCGCGCGAATAGGCGCTGCGGGGCGCCCCGCTATACTGGCGGGGCTCCGATGCGCCTTCCCCGCCTCTCCCGCTGGATCGTCGGTGCGGCCGCGCTCGCCGCGGTCGCCGCCGTGACGCTGGGCGTCCGCTCGTTCCAGGGCCGCGCCGTCGACGTCGCCCCCGCCGCCACGACCCGCCTCCAGCAGTCGGTGGTCGTGTCCGGCCGCGTGCTCGCGCCGGCGAAGGTCGAGATCGGCGCGACGATCACCGGCCGGATCGCGGCGGTCGCCGTCGACGACGGCGACCGCGTCGCCGCCGGGCAGGTCGTCGTGCGCCTCGAGTCCGACGAGCTCGCCGCGGCGCTCGCGCAGGCGCGGGCGGCCGAGCGTGCCGCCGAGAGCCGCATTCGCCAGTGGCGGAGCGTCGGCGCGCCGGCCGCGCGCGAGCAGCTCGCGCAGGCCGAGGCGAACGCGCGGCTCGCCGAGAGCGAGCACGCGCGCCAGAGCGCGCTGTTCGCGCAGGGCTTCATCGGGCAGGCGCGCCTCGACGAGGCGAAGCGCGCCCTCGCGGTGGCGCAGTCGCAGCTCGCGGCGGCGCGCGCGACGGCCGAGGCGAACCGCGACGACGGCGCCGAGCGCCAGATCCTCGAGGACCAGCTCGCGAACGCGCGCGCCGCGCGCGAGACCGCCGCGGCCAAGCTCGGGCAGACGCGCATCGCCTCGCCCGCGGACGGCGTCGTGCTCGACCGCTCGTCGGAGCCGGGCGACATCGCCCAGCCCGGGCGCACGCTGATGACGATCGCGGTCGACGGCCCGACGCGCCTCGTCGCGCCGATCGACGAGAAGAACCTCGCGGTGCTGAAGCCCGGCCAGAACGCGCGCGTGTCGGCCGACGCCTTCCCGAACCAGCGCTTCGACGCCGTCCTCGACACGCTGGCGCCGGGGATCGACGCGCAACGCGGCACCGTCGAGGCCAAGTTCCGCGTCGCCTCGCCGCCGCCCTACCTGCGCTCGGACATGACGGTGTCGATCGACATCGCGGTCGCCGACAAGGAACGGGCACTCGTCGTGCCGGCGGTGGCGCTGCGCGAGGCGACGTCGCCGGAGCCTTCGGTGCTCGTGCTGCGCGACGGCGTCGCGACGCGCGTGGGCGTGAAGCCGGGCGCACGCACCTCGTCGCAGGTCGAGATCCTCGCGGGGCTCGTCCCCGGCGACCCGGTGATCGCGGATCCGTCGGTCGCGCCGGGCGACCGCGTGCGCGCACGCTGACATGCCGTTCGAGTGGGTCGTCGCGCTGCGCTTCCTGCGCGAAGGACGGCTGCAGACGGCGCTCATCATCGGGGGCGCGGGCGCGGGCGTCGCGGTCGTGCTGTTCATCACGGCGCTCGTGAACGGCCTGCAGGCCAACACGATCAAGCGCGTGCTCGGCACGCAGGCGCACATCGTGATCCGGCCGCTCGAGGAGGTCGCGCGCCCGCAGCGCGAGGCGGGCGCCGGCGAGTCCTTGCTGCCGCGCGTCGAGGCGCGCGCGCAGCGCCTGCGCTCGATCGACCAGTGGCAGGCGCTCGAGCCGGTGCTCGACGCGACGCCCGGCATCACCGCGGTGTCGCCGATGGTGTCCGGCCCCGCGTTCGCGCTGCGCGGCGACGCGTCGAAGTCGGTCGCGATCCTCGGCGTCGAGCCCGCGCGCTACGACCGCATCGTCGCGGTCGGCGAGAAGCTCGTCGACGGCGCGTTCAGGCTCGGCCCCGACGACGCGGTGATCGGCAAGGAACTCGCGAAGGACCTGGGGCTCGCGGTCGGCGACCGCTTCCGCCTGCTGACGGCCGAGACCGCCTCGCCGGTGACGCAGTCGTTCGTGGTCTCCGGCATCGTCGACCTCGGCGTTCGCGACCTCAATCGGCGGTCGGTCTACCTCGCGTTCCGCACGGCGCAGACGCTGCTCGCCCTGTCCGGCGGCGCCTCGCAGATCGACCTCAAGGTCGCCGACCTGTTCGGCGCGGAGTCGCTCGCGCGCAAGCTCGAGGCGCAGACCGGCCTCACGGTCGAGTCGTGGATGCGGACGAACGAGCAGCTGCTGGCCGCGATCAACGCGCAGAACATCTCGACCAGCACGATCCGGGCGTTCGTCGCGCTGATCGTCGCCGTGGGCATCGCGAGCGTGCTGGTGGTCTGGGTCGTCCAGAAGCGTCGCGAGATCGGCATCCTGCGCGCGATGGGCGCCACGCGCGGGCGCGTCCAGCGCGTGTTCCTGCTCCAGGGGGCGATCGTCGCGCTCGCCGGCTCGTTGATCGGGAGCGTGCTGGCGACCGGCATGATCCGCGCGTTCACGAGCCTCGCGAGGAACGCGGACGGCACGCCGCTCTTCGACGTCATCACGCTGCCGCCGTGGCTCTACGCGGCGGCGCTGGGCGGCGCGGTCGCCGGCGGCATCGTCGCGGCGGCCCTGCCGGCGCGCGCGGCGGCGAAGCTCGACCCGGCGCAGGCGATCCGGATGTAGCGCGAGGACCGAGATGTCGGCGCCGCTCGTCCAGCTCTCGGGGATCCGCAAGTCGTACGGATCCGCGACCGACCTCGAGGTCGAGGTGCTGCACGGCATCGACCTGGCGATCGCGCCCGGCGAGTTCACCGCGCTGATCGGCCCCTCCGGGTCGGGCAAGTCGACGCTGCTCAACCTGATCGGCCTGCTCGAGCCACCCTCCGGGGGCAGCTACGCGCTGGGCGGCCGCGAGACCGCGAAGCTGCCGGAGGACGAGGTCACCGCGCTCCGCGCCACCGAGATCGGCTTCGTGTTCCAGTTCCACCACCTGCTGCCCGCCTTCACCGCGACCGAGAACGTGCTGATGCCGGGGCTGATCGCGCTCGGGCCGGTCACGCGCGAGCGGCGCGAGGCGGCGCGCGGGCTCCTGCGCGACGTAGGCCTGGGCGACCGGCTCGACTACCTGCCGCGCAAGCTCTCGGGCGGCCAGCAGCAGCGCGTGGCGATCGCGCGGGCGCTGTCGCTCTCCCCGGCGCTCGTCCTCGCCGACGAGCCCACCGGCAACCTGGACACGCACTCGGCGGACGACATCTTCGCGCTGATGCGGCGCTTCAACGCGAGGAGCGGCACCGCGTTCCTGATCGTGACGCACGACCCGCGGCTCGCGCGGCGCTGCGACCGGATCGTCGAGCTCGTCGACGGCGCCATCGCGGGCGACCGGCCGAATCTCGCGACGAAGGGCGACGACTGATTCGCGATGCGACCGCGTCCTCGCGGTCGCGGATCAGGCCTCGAGCAGGCTGCGCAGCATCCACGCGTTCTTCTCGTGGATCTGCATCCGCTGCGTCAGGAGGTCCGCGGTGGGCTCGTCGCTCGCCGCCTCGACGGCCGGGAAGACCTTGCGCGCGGTGCGGACGACCGCCTCGTTGCCCTCGACCAGGAGCCGCACCATCGCCTCGGCCTTCGGCTGGCCCGCGGTCTCGCCGATCGACGCGAGCTTCGCGTATTCGGCGAGCGTGCCGGGCGCCGGGTGACCGAGCGAGCGGATGCGCTCGGCGATCGCGTCGAGCGCGAGCCACAGCTCGTTGTACTGCGTCTCGAACATCAGGTGCAGCGTGTTGAACATCGGGCCCGTCACGTTCCAGTGGAAGTTGTGCGTCTTGAGGTAGACGGTGAACGTGTCGGCCAGCAGCCGCGAGAGGCCTTCCGCGATCTTCGCGCGGTCCTTCGCCGGGATGCCGGTGTCGACGGGCGGCGCGCCCGGCGGCGTCTTGAGCGCGGCCTTGGACTTCTTCGCCATGGTGCGTGTCTCCTTGCGGGTGAGGGGCATGCGCGCCGCAGGGGGCGCGCGTCCGGCTAATGTAACGTCCGGCCGCGCGGGGCGTCCAATCGACGTTGCCGATGACGTCGATAACCGGCGTCCGGTCCCCGCGTCACCAGCGCACCGTGACGCCGGCGAGCGCCGTGAAGCTCGGTGCCGCCCGGTTGAGCCGCGCTTCGGCGCCGACGTCGAGATCGACGCCCTCCGCGACCGTCCAGACGAGCCCCGTGCGCGCGACGGCGGGCCACGTCGAGCGCGCCGGATCGCCGTTCCGCTGCGTCGCGGCCTCGACGAACGTCTGCCACGCCGGCCCGAGCGGCACGACGTACGCCGCGGTCGCGTACGGCAGCGTGCTGCGGTCCCCCGGGAAGCGCGCGTAGACGACGCCTAGGTTGCCGAGCAGCGTGCCTTCGCCCGCCGCGAGGCTCCCGGCGATCACGGCGTGCGCGCCGGTCCCCGACGCACCGAGGCCCTTCGCCGCGCTGCCGGTGGGGAGCGAGAGCCCGGCGCGCACCGCCACGGCGACCTCCCCGGACTCGTAGAAGCGCCACTTGGCGTCGAGCGCGGTATCGCCCCAGCCCCGCGCCGCGGCGCCGCCGACCGGATGCTGGGTGAGCCAGGCCGGCTGGACGATCACGTCGAGCGCCGGAAGCGCCCCCCACGAGAGCTGCGGCGAGAACGAGCTCGTCCTGCCGTCCGACGGGTCGCCGCGCGTCGACTGGTAGCCCAGCTCGAGCTCGTAGCGTCCCTGCCCCTGCGTGCCGGGATCCTCGCTGATCATCGGGTGCATCGCGAGGACCGGCGAGACGCACGCGAGCGCGAATCCCAGGGTACCGCCTCCGCGCAGCGCGAGCGTCGCCGTCATGCCGATCCGCGCCGGCCGACCGCCCGCGGGGCCGGGTCGCGCCTGCTTCGCCTGCTTCGCGTTCATCGCTTCGTCCACGGTCCGGGCGCGTCGCGCCCCGTCAGGGCAGGTCGAAAACGAGCACTTCCGCCCGCTCGCCCCGTCCGACCGTCACCGCGCGCTCGCCGGTGAGCTTGAGCGCGTCGCCCGCGGCCAGCGCCTCGCCGTTGACGGTCGCGCGTCCGCGCGCCACGTGCACGTACGCGCGGCGGCCGGCGGCGATCGGCTGCTCCACGGACTCGTCACCGTCCAACAGCGCGGCGTAGACGCGGGCGTCCTGGTGGATCGTCACCGCCGCGCCGGATCCCGCGGGACCGGCGACCAGCGCGAGGCGGCCCCGCTTCGCCTCGTCGGGCACGCGCACCTGCTCGTACCCCGGGTCGATGCCTCGCGCCGCGGGCTCGATCCAGATCTGCAGGAAGTGCACGCGTCGCTCGCGCGAGGGGTTCATCTCGCTGTGCATCACGCCGCGCCCCGCGCTCATGCGCTGCACGTCGCCCGGGCGGATCGTCGAACCGTTGCCCAGGCTGTCGCGGTGCGCGAGCTCGCCCTCGAGGACGTAGGACAGGATCTCCATGTCGCGGTGGCCGTGCGTGCCGAAGCCGCCGCCCGGCTCGACGCGGTCCTCGTTGATCACGCGGAGCGGACCGAAGCCCATGTGCCTCGGGTCGTGGTAGTCGGCGAACGAGAAGCTGTGGTGCGAATCCAGCCACCCGTGGTTCGCGTGGCCGCGCTGGGCGGCCGGGCGTCGCTCGATCATTCGAATCTCCTGTGGAAATGTACGCACACGGGCCGAGGGGCCTTTGCGCGGCATGGTTTCGAGGATAGGGTTGTCGCCCCCGGAATTCCAGCGTAGATTGGCGACTGAATCATTCAAATTCTTCGAATGGCGCTCCCGTCGCTCGAGGCGCTGGCCGTGCTGGACGCGATCGACCGCCGCGGGAGCTTCGCCGCGGCGGCCGACGAGCTCGGGCGCGTCCCCTCCGCCGTCACCTACACGGTACGCCGGCTCGAGGACGCGCTCGACGTGCTGCTGTTCGACCGCCGCGGCCACCGGGCGCGTCTCACGCCCGCCGGGCGCGAGCTCCTGGCCGCGGGCCGGCAGCTGCTCGAGGACGCGGAGCGCGCCGCGCAGCGCGTCCGGCGCGTCGCGACCGGCTGGGAGCCCGAGCTCGCGATCGCGGTCGACGCGATCGTGCCGCTGTCGCGCGTCTGGCCGCTCGTCGCCGCCTTCGATGCGCACTGCACGTCCGAAGGCGCGCCGCGCACGCGGCTCGAACTCGCGCGCGAGGTGCTGGGCGGGACCTGGGACGCCGTGGCGGACGGGCGGGCGGACCTCGCGATCGGTGCGACGGGCGAGCCGCCGCCGGGCGGCGGCTGGCGGACGCGCCGGATCGCCGAGGTCGAGCTCGTGTTCGCCGTCGCGCCTTCGCACCCGCTCGCCGCGCGGCGCCGACCGCTCGCCGAAGCGGAGATCGCCGCCCACCGCGCCGTCGTCGCGGCCGACACTTCGCGCCGGCTGCCCGCCCGCAGCGTCGGCGTGCTGTCCGGCCAGGACGCGCTGGTCGTGCCGGACTTCGACGCGAAGCTCGAGGCGCAGCTCGCGGGCCTGGGCGTCGGCTTCCTGCCGCTGCCGCTGGCGGCGCCGCACCTCGCGTCCGGCGCGCTCGTCGCGCGCGACACCGAGGCGCCGCGCGGCGTCGCGCCGCTGCACGTGGCCTGGCGAGAGGCGCGGCCGGGCCGCGCGCTCGCCTGGTGGATCGAAGCGGCCGCGCACGCGGACGGGTCCGTCGTCCGGCGGCGCTCCCGCGAGGGCCGCCGCACGGCGGCCCGCTGAGCGGCGGCCCGCCGCGTCAGCGGCGTCGGCCCACGATCTTCGCGATCTCCTCGTCGTTCGCCGCGAGATGGTCGCGCACGAACGCCCGCTCGGCGTCGGACAGCTTCCTGCCGGCGGCGAGCTTCGCGAGGATGCCCGGATGGTAGAAGCGGAGCGCCGCCGAGAGCACGAACACCTCGTCGACGAGGTCGGCCGTCGTCGACGGCGAGCAGATGTCGTCGATGTTGTCGGACCCCAGCCTGACGTGCACGCCCGCCTCGACCAGCTCGAGCACCCGCGGGATGCTGTTGTAGGTCGGCGTCGCGACCGGCCGGAGCTGGCGCATGCCGATCGCGGCCGACGGGCAGCAGATCACGCCGATGTTGCACTCGACGAGCCCGTCGACCATCCGCCGGAACCGAGCCTCGTCGTAGGTCGACGGGGAGATCATGTGCACCGCCCAGATCATCGGCTCGCCGGTGGGCGAGACCGGACCGCCGTGCCGCCGCATCGCCTCGATCAGCCGCTCGGTGCCGTGCTCGGACGGCTCGTTGCGCTGGTCGGTGTGCACGTGGACCATCTTGGAGAGCCCGGTCGCGAGCTCTAGGACGCGCCGCAGGTGCTCGTCGAAGCCGATGTGGTCGGGATAGTCGTCGACGTCGTCCGCTTCCGGCAGGCAGCCGATGAAATCCGCGCGACGCGCGGCCTCGACCATCAGCGACCAGCGCCCGGGCTCCGCGTCGGTGAAGCCGAACGGCGTGTAGGCGCCCAGCATCAGCGTGATCTGCGACGCGCGCGCCCGCTTGATCGACTGGAGCGTCTCGAGCGCCGAGAGCCCGACGCGGTCGTCGGTGCAGTCGACCATCGTGTCGGCGCGCACCGTGTCGCAGGCGACCATCTCGTCGAGGCAGGCGTTCACGCGGCGCGTGAGGTCCTCGGCGTCGTAGGCGCGTCCGTCGTGGATGTCGCTGATCACGCTGTGCTTCTCGTGCAGCGACTTGTAGGACTGCTCGAGGATGCGGAAGTCGATGTGCGCGAGGTAGCGCTCGTCGAGCGTGCCGGCGCGGTCGAGATGCAGGTGCGCGTTGAACATGCCGCCCTGCTCGCGGATGGCCGCGCGGAGCCTCTGGTAGAAGATGGACATGCGTTCGATCTCTTGTGGGAGTTCGCCGGATCGCGGGGCCGCGCCCGCGGGGTGCCGCCGGTCAGCCGCCCGCGATCCCCTGCGAAGGTGCGGCATTGTAGTCCGCGTCCGCCGCCGGCGCCTCGTCGATCGCGAACGGCACGGACGCGCCTCGCGACCCCTTGGCCGCGAACGTCGTGACCCCTTCGTCGACGAGGTCGAAGGCCAGGGCGGCGGCGCCCGCCGTCGCGGGCACCTGCGTCTCGAGGGCGAGCTCGGCGGTCTCGCCCGGCTTCAGGCCGGCGGCCAGCGGCGACCAGCCGTCGAGCCACGCGATCGCCTGCCCGCCGTCGTCGAACCAGCGGGCCGCCAGCGCGACGCCGCTGCGCTCGTAGGGCTCCCACGCGACCGGGCTCGCGTTCGTGACCGCGACCGCGACCGTGATCCGGGAGCCGGCCCTCGCCCGCCAGGTCCCTCGCGGCACGAGCCGCGCGCGGTACGCGTCGTCGGGCAGGCGCTGCATCGGCGCGGCCGCGGCCGGGAGGAGGCCCTCGGGGGCCCCGCCCGCGCGCACCTCGGCGAGGCGTCGGCGGATCGTGTCGGTCAGCACCTGCACGTTGGGCTCGACGAAGAACTCCGCGTGGGCGCCGCGCACGAAGTCGAACGTGACCGCGCCCGTGTAGTACTTGCTCCAGCCCTTCTCCGGGCGTGCGAAGTGCAGGTACGGATTGCGGTCGCTCTCGCGCCCGAACACGAGCGCGACGCGGCCGCCGTAGGGCTGCGGGACGAACTTCTCGTGCATGAACAGCATCGACACCTCGTGACCGCGGTCGGTCAGCTGGCGCGCCACCTGGAACGCGACGCGCGAGGCGCCGCAGTTCCCGCCGACGAGGTAGGGGCCCGAGGGGCGCACGTCGAGGATCTCGTCGACGTAGTGCGAGGCGAGCAGCGCGACGTTCTCCTCGGTGCGGTCCATCACCTTGTGGCCGTTGCGCATGCCCCAGACCGGCTGGTCGACGTCCAGGTACCGCGCGAGCTGGGTGAGCTCCTGGTAGCGCTGCAGGCACCAGAAGAGCGGCGGCAGCGCGCCCGACGTGTTCAGGCCGACCAGGAGGGCGCCCGGCGTCGCACGCTCGCCCGCCCACGACGCCGTGTAGGTCCGCAGATCGTGCAGGATGCCCTCGGGCAGGAACGCCGACGGGCGCAGCGCCGGCGCCTCGCGCTCGGCCGAGACGCGGCCCTCCGCCGCCTCCTCGAGGAGGCGCGCCATCTCCGCCACGGTCGACAGCCGCGCGAGCGCGCGCGCCGGCAGCTCGTGCCCGAGCTCCGCCTCGAGCTCGACGACGAGCTGCGCCGACAACAGCGAATGCCCGCCGAGGTCCGCGAAGCTGTCCTCGACGCCGACGTCGGCGTCGAGCCAGAGGACGCGCTTCCAGACCTGCGCGAGCCGCCCCTCGAGCGGCGTCCGCGGCGCCACGAAGGGCCGGTCCGAACGCCGCCCGGACGGCGGCGGCGGCAGCGCCGCGAGGTCGACGCTCCCGTCCGCCGCGAGCGGCATGCGGTCGACGGTGACCAGAGAAACGGGAACCAGGTAGTCGGGAAACGTCGCGCGCAGGAACGCGCGGAGGTCCTCGAGGCGCGGAATGTCGT
This sequence comes from Burkholderiales bacterium, assembly GCA_046347845.1. GTDB lineage: Bacteria > Pseudomonadota > Gammaproteobacteria > Burkholderiales > Casimicrobiaceae > VBCG01. The sequence continues at coordinate 87,765 of JAXMFH010000004.1, forward strand.
CCTCGTTCAGGACGAGGTAGGCGACGAGGCCGACGTGCCCGGCCCGGCGGACGACCACCGCGCGGTCGATCTGCGGATGGGCGCCGAGGCGGGCCTCGACGTCGCGGCGGCCCGGACCCGAGTGCGGCAGGCGGTCGAGCTCCCGGTCCGGATCGGCGGCGACCTCCCCGAGGAGGCGCACGTAGTCGCCGACGAGCCTGTCGATCGCAGCGTCGTCGAACAGGTCGGCGTTGTACTCGAGGATGCCGCCCAGCCCGCCGTCGCGCGCAGACTCCGTGTAGAGCGCGAGGTCGAAGTCCGACGCGTCCTTGCGGACCTCGATCGGCGTCGCGGCCACGCCCGCGAGGTCGAGCGTCCGGCTCGACGCGTCCTGGAACGAGAACATCGCGTGGGACAGCGGGACGCGCGCGAGCTCGGGCAGCTCGACCAGGCGCTGGAGGGGCACCTGCTGGTGCTCGAACGCCTCGAACGCCACGCGGCGCACGCGCGCGACGAGCTCGCGGAACCGCGGATTCCCCGAAGCGTCGACGCGAAGCGCGACGATCGTGTTGAGGTAGCCGATCAGCGGCTCGAACTCGGCGCGGTCGCGCGACGCGAACGGCGAGCACACGAGCAGGTCCTCCTGCCCGGTGCGGCCGGACAGCAGCGCGCAATACGCGGCGAGGAGCACGATGTAGAGGCTCGACTGCTCCTGGCGCGCGAGCGCCTTGAGCGCCCGCGCGGTCTCGCCGGGGATCGAGAACGCCGCGCTCTTCGCGCCGCGCTCCGGCGACGCCGGACGGGCGCGGTCGGCGGGGAGCTCGAGCCCGGCGAGCGATCCGCCGAGCTGGCGCTTCCAGTACTCGAGCCGCTTCGGGGCGGCCGCGTCGTTGGCGGTCTGCCGCTGCCAGCGTGCGAAGTCGACGTACTGGGCGGGGAGCGGGGGCCAGCCGGGCGGCGTCCCCGCCCGCAGGCTCGCGTACGCCTCGCCCAGCTCCCGGAGGAAGATCGGCTTCGAGCGGCCGTCGAACGCGATGTGGTGCATCGTCAGCACGAGCACGTGCCGATCGGGTCCGGTCCTGAGGAGCAGCGCCCGCCACACCGGGCCGTTCTCGAGGTCGAAGGGCCGGCGGACCTCCTGCTGCACGCGCTCGAGCACGGCGCGCTCGCGCGCCTCGGGCGGCAGGCGCGCGTGGTCGACGGCGAGGTCGACCACCGGCAGCGAGACCGGCCGCGGCGGCAGCACGCGCTGGAAGTGGCGTCCGTCGGACTCGGCGTAGACGGTGCGCAGCGCCTCGTGCCGGCGCTCCACCTCCGCGAGGCCTCGCTCGAGCGCCGTCGCATCGAGCGGACCCGCGAGCTCGAACGCGGTGGGCACGTTGTAGACGCTCGATGCGCCCTTGAGCTTGACGAGCGACAGGATGCGCCGCTGCCCGGGGGACACGCGCTTCAGCCAGTCGCGCTGGCGTTGCCCGCCGCCGGCGTCGCCTTGCGAGGAGGGCGCGCGGTCGCCCCGGAGGTGCGCGAGCAGCTCGGCCTTGCGCGAGGCCAGCGCCGCGCGGAGCGCCGGCGTGATCGCTTCATTCGGCGCATCGATGCGCAGCTTGTCGCCGTCGGCCGTGATCCGTACGTCGAGCCGCTCGAGCTCGGCCAGGAAGTCCGCGAGCGAGCTCATCGGCGGTCCTTCCCCGGAAGGAGCCGGCGGCCCGGCAGGTGCGCAGGCGGCCGCGCCGCGCTCAAAGCTCGAACTCCGTGCGCGCGCCGCGCGGCCGCGCGGGCGCATCGTACCCGAACGCGGCGGCGAGCGCGCGAGCCTCGTCCGACAGGTCGTCGTCGCCGAGCGTCGACTTCCAGCGGTCCGCCACCGAGGCGTCGATGCGCGTGTGCGTGTGGAACTTCATGTCGCCGATCATCCTCGACTCCGGGTGCACGCCGTCGGTCATCCGCTCGCGCCGGTCGCGCTGCGGCTCGAGCATCGCGGGCTCGAACCCGACGCCGAGGAAGTCGCAGATCGCGCGGGTCGTCGGCTCCGGGTCGCCGACGAGGTCCTCGAACCTCACGCGGAGCTGCCGCTCGCGCGGGACGCGGGCGAGGAAGCCCGCGATGTTCTCGTGGAGCGTGATCCAGAGCATCTCCGGGTACGCGAGCGCGGGCCACGGGCAGGGCGCCGCGCCCGAGGCCTCGGTCCCGACGAGGCGCGGGTACCAGAGCTGGCCGAGCTTCGCCTCCTCGAACGAGCGGATCACGCCGTTCGGGTGGCGCACGAGGTGCACGTAGCGCGCGTCGCGGAACGTGGCCTCGGCCCGCTCGAGCGTCTCGGCGCGGCTCGCGTAGTACGGCGTCTTGTCGACGAGCACGCGGTCCCCCAGCCAGCCCTGCAGCATCCGGTAGTACTCGTGGACGGTCGTGCCGCGCGCCTCGAGGTCCGCCATCAGCGCCTCGGCCTCGGCGAGCGACAGGCCGCGGAGCTGCATCAGCGCGCGGAGGTTGCCCTCGAGCTGGTAGCGCTGCGGCCCCGAGAACCACGCCTTGCGGTCGGCGAGCGTGTCGAACGGAAGCAGATAGAGCTCGGGCGGCGCGAACAGGCGCGGATGGCCGGCGAGCATCGCGCGGAGCAGCGTCGAGCCCGAGCGCGGCGGCGAGAGCACGAACACCGCCGGCGCGTTCCTCTCGCGCGGGGCCGCGCCCGCGCGCAACGTGGGCGCGATCGCCGCGCGAAACGCGCGCAGCGCCGCCGCGTCGACCCTCGGGCGGACCGTGCCCGCCGCGGTCCCGGCTTCGCCGGCCATGCGGGCGGCGAGCTCCGGGTAGCTCGCGCGGAGCCAGGCCTCGAATCGCCGGATCGTCGGCGCGTCGAAGATCGCGGTCACGTAGACCGCGTCGCCCCAGGCCTGCTGGATCTGGTTGACGAAGCTCGCCGCTTTCAGCGAATCGCCGCCCAGCGCGAAGAAGTCGTCGTCGACGCCGATGCGCTCGACGCCCAGCGCGCGCTCCCACATCGCCGCGAGCGTGCGCGCGATCGGCGTCGCGGGCGCCACGTACGCGGCGCGCTCCTCGCCGCCCGGCGCGTCGGCCGCGCCGAGCGCCTCGGCGAGGCTCGCGCGCCTGAGCTTGCCGCCGGCCGTCCGCGGGATCGCCTGCAGGAAGTGCACGACGCGGGGAACCTTGAAGTACGCGAGGCGCGCGCTGGCGTGCTCGACGAGCGCGTGCTTGGACACGGTCGCGCCCGGCCTGAGCACGACGGCGGCCGCGACGTCCTCGCCCAGCGTCGGGTGCGGCATCGCGAACGCCGCGGCCTCGGCGACCGCCGGATGCGAGAGCAGCGCCTCGTCGACCTCGCGCGGCGACACCTTCTCGCCGCCGCGGTTGATGATCTCCTTGATCCGCCCGGTCAGCGTCAGGTAGCCGTCCTCGTCGAGATAGCCCTCGTCGCCCGTGCGGAACCACTCGCCGTGGTGCGCCTCGGCGTTCGCGGCCTCGCCGTCGGCATAGCCGCGCATCACGTTGTCGCCGCGCACGACGATCTCCCCCCGCTCGAGCGGCGCGACCGGAGCGCCGTTCGCGTCGACGACGGCGACCTCCGGGCCGGCCGGAACGCCGACCGAGCCGGGCTTGCGCACGCCGCGCGGAAACGGGTTGCTCGCGATCACGCCGGCCGTCTCGGTCATCCCGTAGATCTCGACGACCGGCACGCCGAACGTCGCCTCGACCTCGCGTAGCAGCGGGACCGGAAGCGCGGCGGAGACCGAGCGGATGAAGCGGAGCGTCCGCGCCCCGATCGCGCTCCGCGCGTCGCCGGCGTGGTCGACGAGCTCCTTCAGCATCGTCGGCACGCACTGCGTCCAGGTCGGGCGGAACGCCTCGAGGCCGCGGTAGAACTCGGGCGCCGAGAAGCCCGTCGTGCACACGACGCTTCCCCCGGCGACCAGCGGGGCGGCGAGCACGTCGACGATCCCGCCGATGTGGAACATCGGCAGCACGTGCAGGCATCGGTCGTCCGGGCCGAGGCCGACCGACGCGATCAGGTTCCCGACCGACGCGAGCAGGTTGCGCTGCGTGAGCGGGACTTTCTTGGGACGCGAGGTCGTGCCGGACGTGTGCAGCACGAGCGCGACGTCGTCCGCGCGCAGGTACCCGCTCTCTCGCGCGCCGGACGCGGTCCAAGGCGCGGCGAGCCGGAACACCCCGGTCTCGGCGCCATCGACCGGTAGAACGTCGACGACCGGGATGCCCTGCGCCTGCGCGACCGCACGCGCCGCGGGCGCGTGCCCGGCGCGGAGGAGCGCGAGCCGCGGCTTCAGGCTCGAGAAGTGGAACGCGAACTCGGCTTCCCGGTACTCGGGGTTGAGCGGCGCCGCCGCCGCGCACGCGGACACCGCGAGGCAGGCGGTCGCGAGCTCCGCGCCGTGCGGCATCACGATGGCGACGCAATCGCCGCGGCCCGCGCCGGCGCGGTTCAGCGTCCCGACCGTCGATTGGACGAGCTCGGCGAGCCCCGCGCGCGTGAGCGGGCGCCGGCCCGTCGACGCGAGCGCGACGGCGTCGGGCTGGCGCTCCGCGAGTTGCGCGAGGCGGCCGGGGAGGGTGTCCGGAAAGGGCTGCATCGTCGGGTGGGCGGCTCCGGCGCGCCTGGCGGGACGCCAGCCGCCGATCGGTCGTCAGCGGCCATCGGGGCCGCGGGACCGCCGCAGCCCGCCATTGTAATGCCTGCGCCGCCGAGGCCCCTCCCCGCCCTCCCGGCGCCGCGCCGGCGCCCCGGCGATCAGAGCCGGTAGGCGCGCTTCGCGAGTCCGTAGGCGAGCTCGGGAGCGAGCGCGAACGCCTCGTCCTCGTCGATCCGGTGCTCGGCGACCAGCGTCGCGAGGAACCGGCAGTCGATCCGGCGCGCGACGTCGTGGCGCGCCGGGATCGACAGGAATGCGCGCGTGTCGTCGTTGAAGCCGACCGTGTTGTGGAAGCCGGCGGTCTCGGTCGTCTGTTCGCGGAAGCGCAGCATGCCTTCGGGGCTGTCGTGGAACCACCACGCCGGCCCGAGCTTGAGCGCCGGATAGTGTCCGGCGAGCGGCGCGAGCTCGCGCGCGTACGAGGTCTCGTCGAGCGTGAACACGATCACCGTGAGCCCTCGCTCGTTGCCGACGCGATCGAGCAGCGGCTTCAACGCGCGCACGTAGTCGGTCGGCGTCGGGATGTCCGCGCCCTTGTCGCGCCCGTACGCGGCGAAGAGCCCCGGGTTGTGGTTGCGGAAGCTGCCCGGGTGGATCTGCATGACGAGCCCGTCGTCGAGGCTCATTCGCGCCATCTCGGTCAGCATCTGCGCGCGGAACGCCTCGGCCTCGTCGGCGCTCGCCGCGCCCGCGAGCGCCCGGTCGAGGAGCCGCTGGCACTGGCGCGCATCGAGGTCCGCGGTCCGCGCCGTCGGGTGGCCGTGGTCGGTCGACGTCGCTCCCATCGCCGCGAAGAAGGCCCGGCGGGCGCGGTGCGCCGCGAGATAGCCGGTCCAGGTCGCGGTGTCCTCGCCGGTGAGCTCGCCGAAGCGGAGCACGTTGTCGCGGAAGCCCTCGAACTCGGGATCGACGACCGGATCGGGCCGGTAGGCGGTGACCACGCGCCCCTTCCAGCCAGACGCGCGGATCGCCGCGTGGTGCTCGAGCGTGTCGAGCGGGCTCTCGGTCGTCGCCAGCACCTCGATGTTGAAGCGCTCGAAGAGCGCGCGCGGACGGAACGCGGGCGTCGCGAGCGCCGCGTTGATCGCGTCGAAGATCGCGTCGGCGGTGTCCGGCGAGAGGCGCTCGTGGACGCCGAACACGGTCGAGAACGCGTGGTCGAGCCACAGGCGCGTCGGCGTGCCGTGGAACAGGTGCCAGTGCGCGGCGAACGTGCGCCAGATCGCTCGCGCGTCGGTTTCGACCGGGCCGCCGTCGCGCCGCGGGATGCCGAGCGACTCGAGGCTCACGCCCTGGCTGTAGAGCATCCGGAACACGTAGTGGTCGGGCGTGATGAACAGCGCGCTCGCGTCGGAGAACGGCGCGTTCTCGGCGAACCAGCGCGGATCGGTGTGGCCGTGCGGGCTCACGATCGGCAGGTCGGCCACCGTCGCGTAGAGCTGCCGCGCGAGCGCGCGCACGCCCGGATCGGCGGGAAACAACCGGTCGGGATGGGGCGCGAGAGCGGGCATCGTTTCGGGTCCTCGGGCGCCGCGGGGGTCAGCCGCGGGCGAGATGGTCGTCGACCGTCGCCGCGACGCCGCGGCGCACGAGCGAGTCGAGGTGGCGCGTCACCGCGTCGGCGAACGCGGGCGCCGCGGGCAGGTCGCGGCCGAAGATCGGCGCGAGCCCGAGGAAGCCGCGCGCGAGCGCGGCCGGATCGCCTCGCGCCGAGGCGGCGATGTCGGCGTAGCGCGCCGCGAGCGGGTCCGCGACCTCGATGCGGGCGCCGCGCTCGTCGACGCCGCTCGCGTAGCGCATCCACCCGGCCACGGCGAGCGTCAGGTGCCGGATCGACGCCCCGGCCGCGAGGCGGTCGCGCACCGTGCCGAGGAGCCGCTGGGGAAGCTTCTGCGAACCGTCCATCGCCACCTGCGAGGTCCGGTGCGGCAGCGCCGGGTTGCGGAAGCGCTCGAGCAGCGACGCGCAATAGCGCGCGAGATCGGTGCCGGGCGGACGGACGAGCGTCGGGACGATCTCCTCGGCCATCTGGCGCTCGACCAGGCGACCCAGGCGCGGGTCGAGCGCCGCCTGCGCGATCGTCGCGTGCCCGGCGAGGAAGCCCAGGTACGCGAGCGTCGAGTGGCTGCCGTTCAGGAGCCTGAGCTTCATCGTCTCGTAGGGCGCGACGTCGGCCGCGATCTCGGCGCCGGCTTCCTCCCACGCCGGGCGCGCCGCGGCGAACCGATCCTCGATCACCCACTGGATCCACGGCTCCGCGACGACCGGCGCCGCATCGCGCACGCCCAGCCTCGCCTCGACGTCGGCGACGTCGGCGTCGGTCGTCGCCGGGACGATGCGGTCGACCATCGTGCAGGGAAACGCCGCGTGCGCGGCGATCCAGGCCCCGAGGTCGCGCGAGCGCTCCCCCGCGAACGTCGCGACGAGCCCCTGGAGCACGCGCCCGTTGTGCGGCAGGTTGTCGCAGCACACGACGTTGAGCGGCCCCGCGCCGGCGCGCCGTCGTTCCTCGAGCGCGGCGACGAGCATGCCGACCGCCGACCGCGGCTCGCCGGGCGCTCCGAGGTCGTGCCGGATGTCCGCGTGATCGAGGTCGAGGCGGCCGGTCGCCGGATCGTGGCAATAGCCCTTCTCCGTGACCGTCAGCGTGACGACGGTGACGCGCGGGTCGGCCATCCGCCGCACGAGCGCACGCGGATCGGCCGGCGCGAACATCGCCTCGCGGACCGAGCCCACGACGCGCGCGGTCGTGGCCGACGGGTCCTTGAGGAGCAGCGTGTAGAGGCCGTCCTGCGCGGCGAGCGGCGCGATCGCGCGCGGCGTCTTCATCGAGACGCCGCAGATGCCCCAGCGCGGATCGCGGGCGAGCAGGTCGTCCGCGTAGACGGATTCGTGCGCGCGCGTGAACGCGCCTAGACCCAGGTGGACGATGCCGACGTGCACGCGCGCGGGGTCGTAGCGAGGCCGCGCGACCGCCTCGGGGAGCCGCGCGAGCGCGGCGAGCGACAGGCGCGCCGCCTCAGGCATGCTGCGGATGCTCCTTCACGCGCGAGACGAGCTGCGTCGGGTTGACGAAGCGCAGCGCGATCAGGAGCCACACGAGCGTCACCGCCATGTACACCATCGCCATCGCGTCGACCGACTGCGGCGCGCGCACGCCGGCGGCGAACACCGCGTAGTAGAGCGCGACCACGAGGGTCTGCGAGTCCGAGCCCGCCGTCAGGAACGTGAGCTCGAACAGGGCGATCGTGCGCACGAGCACCAGCAGCGACGCCGCGAGCACGCCGGGCGCGAGCAGCGGCAGCAGCACGTGCCGGAACATCCGCGCGGTCCCCGCGCCGAACACGCGCGCCGCCGATTCGAGGTTGACGTCGATCTGCTCGACGAAGGGCGTCATCACGAGGATCACGAACGGCGCCGCCGGGATCAGGTTCGCGAGGATGACGCCCCAGATCGTCCCGCCCAGGTGCGCCTGGTAGAGCACCGTCGCGAGCGGGATGCCGTAGGTGATCGGCGGCACCATCAGCGGCAGCAGGAACAGGAGCATCAGCGCGCGCTTGCCGGGGAAATCGCGGCGCGCCAGCGCGTAGGCGGCCGGCACGCCGATCAGGAGCGCGAGGAACACGACCGCCAGCACGACCTCGACGGTCACCCAGAGCACGTCGCCGAGCTGGAACTCCTTCCACGCCGCCGTGTACCAGTTCGTCGTCCAGCCGTCGGGGAGCCAGGTGCCGAGCCAGCGCCGCGCGAACGAGCTCACGGCGACCGCCGCGATCATCAGGCCGATGTTGACGACGAACAGCGTCATCAGGCCGAGGAGGATCGACCGCCAGGCGCGGTCGGCCCAGCTTGCGTCGTTCATCCCTTGCCCCCGGACACCGGTCCCCGGTAGAACGCGCGCCGCAGGCCGAGCACCCCCGCGACGATGACGAGCTGCACGAATCCCATGATCATCGCGATCGCGGAGGCCAGCGAGTAGTCGTACCGCTCGAACGCGGCCTCGTACGCGGCGATCGAGATGACGCGCGTCGGCCCGGCGGGCGATCCCAGCAGCACCGCGGACGGGAACACCGAGAACGCCTGCACGAACGCGAGGCAGAAGCACATGGCGAGGCCGGGCGCGAGCAGCGGCAGGTAGATGTGGCGGAACTGCGCCTTCGGGTCGGCGCCGAGCGTGGCCGCGGCCCGCGCCAGCACCGGGTCGATGCCGGTGATGTACGAGAGGATCAGCAGGAACGCGAACGGGAACCCCGAGATCACGAGCGAGATCAGCACGCCCCAGTAGTTGTGCGTCAGCCGGATGGGCCCGTCGTAGAGGTGCGTGAGCTGCAGGAACTGCGAGAGCCAGCCCTTCGGGCCGAAGTAGAGCAGCATCCCCTCGGCGATCAGCACGGTGCCGAGCGTGATCGGGACGACGAGGATCGTCGTCACGACCCGCTGGTAGCGCGACTTGACGCGCATCTTGAACGCGATCGGCAGCGCGAGCCCGACGTTGACCAGCGTCGCCGGCAGCGCGAGCTTGAGCGTGATCCCGATCGTCGGCCAGAGGTTGTCGGTCGTGAAGAAGTGGACGTAGTTCCACAGGAGCCCGCCCTCCTTCGGCCGGAACGACAGCTGGAGGCCGTACAGGAACGGGTAGACGAACAGGAGCAGCATGAACGCCGCCGCCGGCACCACCAGCAGCAGGGTCCGGTCGAACGCGGGACGGGCGTAGACGTCGGCGGACGTGGCCATCGGCGTCCGCTCACTCGGGGCGGTAGACGAGCACGCGCTCGGGCGGCACGTGCACGCGCACGTCGTCGCCGCGGCGGATCGACACCGGCCCGCGCACGTGCAGGACCGCGCCCGACGCCGTCACCACGTCGAGCAGCGCGTCGCGCCCCGAGTACTCGACGTTGTCGACGCGCCCGGCGATCGTGTTCGCCCCCTCGGCCGCGCCGACGGTGAACTCCTCGGGCCGGATCGCGGCGACCGCGCGCCCTGCCCCGATCGGCTGCTTCGCGACGCCCTGGAGCGTGATGCCCGGCCCCGCGAGCCCGACGCGTCCGCCGTCGTTGCCGGTCACGTCGAGCTCCAGCACGTTGCGGTAGCCCATGAAGCGCGCGACCGCGAGGTTCGCGGGCTGCGCGTAGACTTCCGGCGGCGCCGCGATCTGCTGCACCGCGCCGTCCTTCATCACGACGATGCGGTCCGCGAGCGACAGCGCCTCGTCCTGGTCGTGCGTCACGTAGATCGTCGCGCGGTCGAGCTCGCGATGGATGCGGCGGATCTCGGCGCGCGTCTCGATGCGGAGCTTCGCGTCGAGGTTCGACAGCGGCTCGTCCATCAGGATCAGCGGCGGCTCGATCACGATCGCGCGCGCGATCGCCACGCGCTGCTGCTGGCCGCCGGAGAGCTGGCCCGGCAGCTTGTGGCCCTGGCCCGCGAGCTGCACGAGCTTCAGCGCGCGTTCGACGCGCGCGCCGATCTCGTCGGCCGGCAGGCCGCGCATGCGCAGCCCGAATCCGACGTTGCGCTCGACGCTCATGTGCGGGAACAGCGCGTAGTTCTGGAACACCATGCCGAACCCGCGCTTCTCCGGCGGGAGCGTGTCGATGCGCAGGTCGTCGAGCCAGATGCTGCCGCCCGACAGCCCGAGCAGCCCCGCGATGCAGTTGAGCGCCGTGGACTTGCCGCAGCCCGAGGGCCCCAGGAGCGCGATGAACTCGCCGCGCCTCACGGAGAGCGAGAGCTCGTCGAGCGCGTTGAACGCCTTGCCGCCGGCGCCCGCGAAGCGGCGCGTGACGCGGTCGAGCTTCAGTTCGCTGAAATCGTGCTTCATCAGGAGTATCGCTTCGAGCGCGGATCTCGCCGGGGCTTCACCATCGGTCGCGGCTCACGAGCGGGACATGGCTGGTCGCAGCGCCTTGGCCGGACGCGACCGGCCTCGCGAACGCAACACGGGAAAATCGTACCTCGACCACCCGTCCCGCAGGGGGCCGGGAAGTCGGCTCCGGACCCCGGAGTCCGACTTCCCCCGCGGCGTTGAGCGTCGGCGCCTTGTCGACGCTCGAACGCCGCGACGTATTCCGGCGTCGGACGAGGGCCGCGTTCGCGGCCCGCACCCGATGTCCGGAATACTACTTCTTGGTCTTGGCCCCCACCTGCTCGTCCCAGATCCGGAACGCCTCGACCTGCGCCTTGGGCGGCAGCGACTGGGTGTGCGGGAACTGCGCGAGCCAGCCCTCGTACTCGGGACGCCCGTACTCCCGGATCGCGTCCTGGCTCTCCTTCGGCGCCATCGCCAGCGACACGTTCTTCACCGCCGGGCCCGGGTAGAAGTAGCCCTTGTCGTACATGTAGGCCTGCGCCTCCGGCGTGAGCATGAACGCGATCACGTCGAGCACGACCTGCATCCGGTCGGCCGGCACGCCCCTGGGGACGACGATGTAGTGCGCGTCGTTCACCCAGGTCATGCCCTTGAACGGCGCGACCTTGAACTCCTTCGGCACGATGCCGAGCACGCGCGGGTTGATGTCCCAGCCCGTCATCGTGACCGTCATGTCGCGCGAACCCTCGCCCAGCTCCTTCATCACCGCACCGGTGCCGGTCGGGTAGTACTCGATGCAGCTGTTGAGCTCCTTCAGGTAAGCCCAGGTCTTCTCCCAGCCGTTGACCGGATCCTTCGGGTCCTTGTCGCCGAGCAGGTAGGGCAGCCCCATGATGAACGTGCGGCCCGGTCCCGAGTTCGCCGGGCGCGCGTAGATCAGCCGGTTCGGGTTCGCCTTGCACCACGCGAGCAGCTCGGCGGGCGTCGTCGGAACCTGCTTCACCTTCGCCGGGTTGTACTCGACGAGCGGGCCGGCCGGCATGAACGAGATCGCGATGCCCTGGTCGGACGCGAGCTTCTGCATCTCGGCGGCGGCGGGCAGGTAGTTCGCGGTCAGGTTCGGGAACTTCGACGCGTAATCGGGCAGGAGCTTCACGAGCAGCCCCTGCTCGACGCCCGCGGCGAGCACGTCGGTGCCGGTGAGCACGATGTCGATGTCGCTGCGGCCCGCGCCCTGCATCGCCTTCAGCTTGCCGGGCAGCTCGGGCGCCGGCGCCTTCGTGAACACGAACTTCGCGACCTTCGACGGGTTCTTCTTCGCGTAGAGCTCGAACGCGTCCTGCGTGAGCGCGAGGTTGCCGGCGACGTCGACCACGTTGATCGTGTACGGCTGCGCGAGCGCGACGCCGGTGCCGAGCACGGCCAGCGACGCCGCGGCGGCGATCGTGCCGATCGCGCGGCGGCGCGACGGATGGAACAGCGACGACGGGAACTTCATGGCTTCCTCCTTCCGATGGGATCGGACGACGCGGGGGCGGCCGGCTCCTGGGAGCCCGGACCGGTGGACGGCGGCGCACGGCGTCCGTGCGCAGTGTAATTCGATTCGCGGACCGGTCGCCGCGACCGGAACGCCAGGCTAGCGCTCATCGGGAGCCTCCCGGACGGGCGCGCCGCGCGGCGGCCGGTGGCGCGCCCCGGAAGGCGACGCGGAGCGGACGGCGGCGCGCTCGGCCGCCTGCGGCTCGAGGCTCCGCTGGAACTCGCGCGCGACGCGCGCGAGGTGGCGATGCATCGCGGCTCGCGCCGCGTCCGGATCACCGGCGGCGAGCGCGTCGACGATCGCGGCGTGGTCCCCGATCGTCCTGGCGCGCAGCGCCGGCGTGTGGAAGTGCTTCTCGATGCGCGTCCACAGCTCGCCACGGCGCTCGTCCCACAGCGCTCCCACGACCTGGGCGAGCGCGCCGTTGCGGGTGATCGCGGCGATCCTCACGTGGAACTCGCGGTCGGCCGCGTCGCGGCGCGCGAAATCGTCGTCGGCGTCGCGCATCTCGTCGAGCGTCGCGCGGAGCGCCTCGAGGTCCGCGCGCTTCGCGAGCTTCGCGGCCGAGGCCGCGATCTCGCCCTCGATCATGCGGCGGGCGGTCAGCAGCTCGAACGGTCCGGGGCCGTCGTCGCCGGCGAGCGGAAGGCCGGGAGCGTGCGGCCGCACGAAGATTCCGTTGCCGACGCGGACCTCGACCCGGCCGGCGATCTCGAGCGAGATGATCGCCTCGCGGACCGACGTGCGCGACACGCCCAGCTCGCGCGCGAGCTCGCGCTCGGCGGGCAGCCGCGACCCGGCCGGGTACTCGCCACGGTCGATCAGCGCGGCGATCTGGTCGGCGATGCGGCGGTAGAGCCTCTGCGGCTCGACCGCGATGAGCGGCACGCGGATTCCTCCCTCCCGGGCGCCAGGCGGCGGCCCCCTCGCGCCGGCCCCGGGCCGTCCGCCCATCGGGCGGCGGCGGGGTTCGCGACGCCCGCGGACTCTACCGGCGCGGCGGTCCAGCGGTCAAGTGGTCCAACCAATTTCTCGCCCGGCCGCCCGGCCGGCCGCCGTCAGGGAGCGACGTAGTGGCCGGAGCGCCCGCCCCGCTTCTCGGCGAGCCGGACCATCTCGATCCGCATGTCGCGGTCGACCGCCTTGCACATGTCGTAGACCGTGAGCAGGCCCACCGCCGCGGCGGCGAGCGCCTCCATCTCGACGCCCGTGCGCCCGAGCGTCTCGGCCGTCACCTCGATCTCGACGGCGGAGGCCCGCTCGTCGAGCGCGAACGCGACAGCGACGCGCGTGAGCGGCAGCGGGTGGCAGAGGGGGATCAGGTCCGCGGTGCGCTTGGCCGCCTGGATCGCGGCGATGCGCGCGACGCCGAGCACGTCGCCCTTCTTCGCGCCGCCCGCGCGCACGAGCGCGAGGGTCTCGGGCCGCATCGCGATGCGGCCCAGCGCGCGCGCGACCCGGTGCGTCGCGTCCTTGCCGCCGACGTCGACCATGTGGGCCTGCCCGGCCGCGTCGAAGTGGGTAAAATGCTCGGCGGCCGCCTTGCGCCGTCTCGACGGCGCGCGGGCGGGCGGCGGGGGCTTGGGCATCGGCGAAACCGGGGATTCGGCCGGCCGACGGTGAACTCCCGCGGCCATTGCAGCATCATAGCAGGGTGCTTCCCGCCTCCTACCCGCCGCCGGCGGGCGCCTTCCCACGCTCGCGCCGCGTGCTGTCGGCGCTCGTCGCGACGGCGCTCGCGGCCGGCCAGGCGATCGCGCCCGCGAGCCTCGCGCAGGTCGCCGCGCCCGCGGCTCGCGCCCCCGCGGCGGCCTCCTCCCCCGGCCTTCCCGAGCTCGGCGACTCGGCGCAGGCCGCGCTCTCCCCGGTCCAGGAGCGGAAGATCGGCGAGGCGGTGCTGAAGCAGATCCGGGCGTCGGGCGGCTACCTGAACGACCCGGAGGTCAACGACTACCTGAACGAGCTCGGTCAGCGGCTCGTGGCCGCGCGCAACGACTCGCGCTACGACTTCACGTTCTTCGCCGTCGCCGACCCGTCCATCAACGCGTTCGCGATGCCCGGCGGCTACATCGGCGTCAACACCGGGCTCATCCTGCTCACGCAGACCGAGTCGGAGCTCGCGAGCGTGCTCGCGCACGAGATCACGCACGTGACGCAGAACCACATGGCGCGCGCGCTCGAGAACCAGAAGAACTCGCTGTGGATGTCGCTCGCCGCGCTCGCGGTCGCGATGGTCGCCGCGCGCTCGAACTCGTCGTCCTCGGGCGACGCGGTGGGCGCGGCGCTCGCCTCCGCGCAGGCGCTCCAGCTGCAGAACCAGCTCAACTTCACGCGCGAGAACGAGTACGAGGCGGACCGGATCGGGTTCCAGCGCCTCGACGCCGCCGGGTTCGACCCGGCCGCGATGGCGGCGCTGATGGAGCGGCTGCAGAAGGCCTCGCGCTTCACCGACGGCAGCACCCCGACCTACCTCCGGACGCACCCGGTCACCTACGAGCGCATCGCCGAGGCGCAGGCGCGCGCGCAGGGCAAGGGCTACCGGCAGGTCGCCGACTCGCTCGACTTCCAGATGGTGCGCGCGCTGCTGCGCAGCTACACCGGGCGCCCGGACGAGGCGGTCGCGTGGTTCGACACCGCGCTCGCCGAGCGCAAGTACAACAGCGAGGTCGCGGCGCGCTACGGGCTCGTCGCGGCGCTCCTGCGCGACCAGCAGTACGCGCGGGCGAGGAAGGAGCTCGCCGCGCTCGAGCGCATCGCGCCGCCGCACCCGATGATCGAGGCGATCGCCGCGCACGTGCTGATGGAGAGCGGCGACGCGCCGGCGGCGGTCGTCAGGCTCGAGGCCGCGCTCGCGCGCTACCCGAACAAGTTGCAGCTCGTCTACGACTATCCGGACGCGCTCCTCAAGGCGGGCCGCGCAGCGCAGGCCTCCGCGTTCGCCGAGGCGCAGCTCCAGCGCTTCCCGCAGGACGGCCCGCTGCACGAGATCGCGGCGAAGGCGTACGCGGCGCAGGGGAAGAACCTGAAGCAGCACCAGCACCTCGGCGAGTACTACGCCTGGGTGGGCAACCTCCGCCTCGCGATCGACCAGATGGAGCTCGCGATCAAGGCCGGCGACGCGAACTTCTACGAGAGCTCGGTCGTCGAGGCTCGCCTGCGGGCGCTCCGGCGCGAACAGGCCGAGCTGCAGAAGGAAGGCTTCGGACGCTCGACCGGCTGACGCGGGCCGCCCGGCGTCCCCCCCGGGCGCGGCGGGCGCGCCGGCCCGACGAATCTCCCCCACCATGCCCCACGAGACCCCCGCGCACCGTTCCCGCTGGCGCCGCCCGCTCCTCGCGCTCGTCGCGCTCGCGGTCCTCGCCGCGGGCGGAGCGGCGGCGTGGTTCTGGCTCGGCAAGGGCTCGGGCGCGACCGCGTACCGCCTCGCGAAGGTCGAGCGCGGAGCGATCGCCGCGGTCGTGTCGGCGTCCGGCACGCTGCAGGCCGTGACCACCGTGCAGGTCGGCTCGCAGATCTCCGGCCAGATCAAGGAGCTCTACGTGGACTTCAACAGCGTCGTGAAGCGCGGGCAGCTGCTCGCGCTGATCGACCCGGAGTCGTTCCAGCTCAAGGTGCGCCAGGCGGAGGCCGACCTCGAGGCCGCGCGGACGGCGCTCCTGCAGCGCCAGAGCGACGCGGCGGCGCAGCGTTCGCAGCTCGTTCGCGCGAGGATCGCGCACGAGGACGCGAGGACCGACCTCGAGCGCAAGGAGTCGCTCGTCCAGAAGGGCTTCATCTCGCCCGCCGACCGCGACAAGGCCCGGTACACCGAGCAGGCGGCCGCCGAGACGATCAACACGACCGAGGCGCAGGTGAAGTCGGCGGACGCCCAGGTCGCCAACGCCGCGGCGACCGTGAAGCAGCGCGAGGCCGCGCTCGCCTCGGCGCGCAACGAGCTCGAGAAGACCGCGATCACGGCGCCGGTCAACGGCGTCGTGATCTCCCGGCAGGTCGACGCGGGCCAGACGGTGGCCGCGAGCCTCAACACGCCGACGCTGTTCACGATCGCCGAGGACCTCTCGAAGATGCAGGTCGCGGTCGCGATCGACGAGACCGACATCGGGCGCATCCGCCCCGACATGCGCGTCTCGTTCACGGTCGACGCCTATCCCGGACGCACGTTCGACGGCCGCGTCGACCAGATCCGCAAGTCCGCGCAGACCGTGCAGAACGTCGTCACCTACACGGTGATCGTCGCGACGCCGAACCCGGACCTGCGGCTCGTCCCCGGGATGACCGCGAACGTGCGCATCGTCTCGGACAGCCGCGAGAACGTCCTCAAGGTCGCGAACGCCGCGCTGCGCTGGCGGCCGGCCGGTGCGGGCGCGCCGGCGGAGACGGCGACGGCCGCCGGCGCCGGTGCCTCGGGCGCGGCGGACGCGCAGGCCCGCCGTCAGCGCCTCGTGACCGACCTCAAGCTCGACGCGGCGCAGGCGGCGCGCGTCGACGAGATCCTCGCCGAGCAGCGCAACCGCTTCGCCGAGCTGCGCGACCTGCCCGAAGCCGACCGGCGGCAGCGGAGCGAGCGGATGCGGGCCGAGGCGCGGCAGAAGATCAACGCGATCCTGAACGCCGAGCAGCAGAAGCGCTACGCCGAGATCGTCGCCGCCGAGACCGGCCGGCCGGGCGGCGGCGGCTCGGGACGCGTCTACACGCTCGTCGACGGCGCGCCGAAGGAGGTCGCGATCCGCACGGGGCTCACCGACGGCAACGCGACCGAGGTGGTCTCGGGGCCGCTCGCCGAAGGCGACGAGGTGATCGTCGGCACGCAGCTCGCCGGCGCGCCCGCCGCGAAGGCCTCGAGCGGACCGCGGCTGCCGTTCTAGCGCCTCGCCGCGCCGACGCAGAACGCCCCCGACCGCGCATGGCCGACGCTCCGCCGCTCGTCGAGGCCCGCGACCTCGTCAAGGTCTACCGGATGGGCGAGACCGAGGTGCGCGCGCTCGACGGCGTCTCGATCGACATCGCGCGCGGCGAGTTCGTCGCGGTGATGGGGCCGTCGGGCTCGGGCAAGTCGACGTTCATGAACGTGATCGGCTGCCTCGACGTGCCCACGTCCGGCCGCTACCGGCTCGACGGCGAGGACACGGCGGCGCTCGACGCGGACGAGCTCGCGGCGATCCGCAACCTCAAGATCGGCTTCGTGTTCCAGCAGTTCAACCTGCTGCCGCGCACCTCCGCGCTCGACAACGTCGAGCTTCCGCTGCTCTACGCCGGGGTGCCCGCCGCCGAGCGCCACGCCCGCGCGAAGGCGAAGCTCGCGCAGGTCGGGCTCGAGGGCCGCGCGGGCCACCACCCGTCGCAGCTCTCGGGCGGCCAGCAGCAGCGGGTCGCGATCGCGCGCGCGCTCGTCAACGATCCGAAGCTCATCCTCGCCGACGAGCCGACCGGCGCGCTCGACACCGCGACCAGCGTCGAGGTCATGGCGCTCCTGCAGGCGCTCAACCGCGAGGGCATCACGATCGTCGTCGTCACGCACGAGACCGACGTCGCGGCGTTCGCGGGTCGCACGATCACGTTCCGCGACGGCCGCGTCGTCTCCGACGTCCGCCAAGTGCCGCGCGTGGCCGCCGCGCCCGCACGGGACGTCCCCGCGCCGCCGGCGCCGCCTCCCGGCCGCGATGCGCGAACCGCCTGGCAGAGGCCGTCGACGTGAGCTTCCTCGCGACGCTGAGGATCGCGCTGGCCGCGCTGCGCGTGAACAAGCTGCGCAGCGCGCTCACGATGCTCGGCATCATCATCGGCGTCGGCGCCGTGATCGCGATGACCGCGATCGGCGCGGGCGCGCAGGCGCGCGTCGAGGACCAGATCCGGAGCCTGGGCTCGAACCTCATCATCGTGCTGCCGGGGAACATCACGTCCGGCGGCGTGCGGCTGGGCTCGGGCGCTCAGCTCACGCTCTCCGAGGACGACGCGGCGGCGCTGCCGCGCGAGATTCCCGAGATCGAGGTCGCGGCGCCGCAGCTCCGGGGCGGCGGCCAGGTCGTGTTCGGCAACAGCAACTGGTCGACGCAGATCCTCGGAGTGACGCCCGACTACCTGGTGGCCCGCGAGTGGGACGTGGTCTCGGGCCGGCCGTTCACCGACGCGGACGTCGACGGTGCCGCGAAAGTCGTGCTGATCGGCCAGACCGTCGCGCGGACGCTGTTCGGCGAATCCGACCCGGTCGGCGAGACGATCCGCATCCGCAACGTGCCGCACCAGGTCGTCGGCCTGCTCGACCGCAAGGGCCAGAGCATGATCGGGCAGGACCAGGACGACGTCGTGCTGATCCCGATCTCGACCGCGCGCAAGCGCGTGCTGGGCGGCCAGCAGGTGCGCGCGCGCAACGTCGGCACGATCACGGTGAAGGTGCGCCAGGGCGCCGACGTCGCATCCGCCGAGCAGCAGATGCGCGACCTGCTGCGGCAGCGCCACAAGCTGCAGCCGAACCAGGAGGACGACTTCTTCGTGCGCAACCTGTCCGAGGTCCTCTCGGCGCAGGAAGCGAGCTCGAAGGTGCTCGCGATCCTGCTCGCGGCGATCGCGTCGGTGTCGCTGGTCGTCGGCGGCATCGGCATCATGAACATCATGCTGGTGTCCGTCACCGAGCGCACGCGCGAGATCGGGCTGCGCATGGCGGTGGGCGCGAAGGCGCGCGACATCCTCACGCAGTTCCTCGTCGAGGCGGTGACGCTGTCGCTGATCGGCGGGCTCGTCGGCATCGTGCTCGGCGCGATCGCGTCGATCGCGGTCGGGCGCTTCGCCGGGTGGCGCACCGAGATGGGCGTGGGCGCGGTGCTGCTCGCGTTCGGCTTCGCCGCGGCCGTCGGCGTCTTCTTCGGCTTCTATCCGGCACGCAAGGCGTCGAAGCTCGTGCCGATCGACGCGCTGAGGCACGAGTAGGTCCGGGGGGCGGGGGTCGGGCGCCATGCGCCGCACCTCCGATCGGGCTCGAGCGACGCGCCGCAAGCCGCTGCCGCGCCACGGCAAACCCCGATTCGCCCGTCCCGGATCCCTGTCAGAACTGACAGTGGCGGCGCGTCGCCGCGCGGCCTACGGTACTCCCGTCCTCACGCCGGGAGACCGCCATGAAGCTCATCGTCGTCGACGACCACCCGCTGATCCTCGAGGCGCTCGTGCAGTACGTCGCCGCAGCCGAGCCCGAGTGGACGCTGCTGACCGCGCGCACGCGCGACGAGGCGCTCCGCGTGCTCGCGCGCGAGCCGGATTGCGATGCGATGCTGCTCGACCTCGCGCTGCCGGGAACGCGCGGGCTCGCGTTCCTCGCCGAACTGCGCCGCGAGCGGCCGCGGCTCCCGATCGTCGTGCTGTCGGCGACGCACGACCGCGCGACGATCGACGGCGCGCTCGCCGCCGGGGCGCGCGGCTACGTCGCGAAGCGCGCGGACGCCGCGGAGGTGATCGCATCGGTGAAGGCGGCGCTGCGCGGCGCGCGCCCGGTCTCGGCGGCATCGGATCCGCGCGCGCGCCCGCCTTCGTCTTGGCCGACCGGGCTGGAGATCGGCTTCACGCAGCGCCAGTCCGACGTGCTGCGCCTGCTCGTCCAGGGCAAGCCCAACAAGCTGATCTGCCGCGACCTCGCGCTGTCGGAGGGCACGGTCAAGGTCCACGTCTCGGCCATCCTGCGCGCGCTCAACGTCCACACGCGCGCGCAGGCGATCGTCGAGCTCGCGCGTCGCGGCGTCGACGTCGACTCGGTGCGCGCCGGCTGAGGCGGGGCCGGCCGGTGGATCCCGACCGCGGCGCCCCGCTCGCCGCGCCCTCTCCGCTCGCGCGTGCGCGCGCCGACCAGGTGGCCACGCTCTACGCGAGCTGGCCGCGCACGACGGCGTCGATGCTCTTCGGCGGCGCCCTGTTCTGCGCGGCGATGTGGGGCGAGGCGCCGCCCGCGACGATGGCGGCGTGGATCGCGCTGGTCGTCGCCAACCAAGCGTGGCGCGGGCTGCTCGTCCGGCGCTGGCGGCTCGCGCATCCCGGGCCGGCGGCGATGCGTCGCTGGGGCCGATACTGGTCGGTCGGCTCGATGGCGGCGGGCGCGCTGTGGGGCGTGGCCGCCGTCGCGATGTTCCCCGCCTCGCCGGAACGCCAGGCGCTCTCGATCGTCTGCCTGTTCGGCGTCGTGCTGGGCGGCCTCAACCTGACCGCCGTCTACAAGCCCTCGTTCTACGGCTTCGTGCTGCCCGCGCTCGTGCCGCTCGTCGTGCGCGTGGGCGCCGAGGGCGGGCCGATCGCGCTCTACACGGCCCTCGTGATGACCGTCGTGCTCGCGTTCGTGCTCGCGTTCGGCCACCGGCTGAACGACGTGCTCACCGACGCGCTCGCGACCCGCCACCGCAACACCGACCTGATCGACGAGCTCAAGACGCGCACGCGGGTGGCGCTGGAAGCGCGCGCCGCGGCCGAGGACGCGAACCGCGGCAAGAGCCAGCTGCTCGCAGCCGCGAGCCACGATCTGCGCCAGCCGCTCCACGCCCTCGGGCTGTTCGTCGCGGCGCTCTCGCGACGATCGCGCGACGGCGAGCTCGCGCCGCTGGTCTCGAGCGTCCGCGGCTCGCTCGCCGCGCTCGAGGCGCAGTTCTCGCAGCTGATCGACCTGTCGCGCCTCGAGGGGGGCGCGCTCGCCCCGGCGCGCGAGCGCGTGCCGCTCGCCCCGCTGTTCGAGCGCCTCGCGCGCGAGGCCGCGGTCGAGGCCCGCTCGCGCGGCCTCTCGCTCGCGTTCGTGCGCACGCGGCTCGCCGTGGACTCCGACCCCGTGCTGCTCGAGCGCATGCTCCGCAATCTCGTCGCGAACGCGCTGCGCTACACGCCGCGCGGCGGCATCGTCGTCGGCGCGCGACGGCGCGGCGGCGAGGTCGCGATCGAGGTCGTGGACAGCGGCGTGGGCATCGCGCGAGAGCACCGCGCACGCGTGTTCGACGAGTTCTACCAGGTGCCCGGCCGCAGCGGCCAGCCGCGCGCCGCCGGCATGGGCCTGGGCCTCGCAATCGTGCGCCGCTTCGCCGCGCTGCTCGGGCACCGGCTCACGCTCGCGAGCGAGCCCGGCCACGGCTCGCGCTTCGGCATCGTCGCCGCACGCGCGGCGGACGCGCCGCCGCCTCGCGTGCGCCGGGCGCCGGCCGGCCGCACGCTCGCCGGCGCGTGCATCGCGGTGATCGACGACGATCCGATCGCGGTCGACGGGATGCGCGCGCTGTTCTCGACCTGGAACGCCGACGTCGCGGGCGGCGCGCACGCCGAGGCGGTCCTCGCGGCGCTGGGCGAGGCCGAGCGCTACCCGGATCTGATCGTCGCCGACCTGAGGCTCTCCGACGACGCGAGCGGCCTCGACGCGATCGCGCGGCTGCGCGACGAGCTGGGCGAGCCGGTACCCGCGCTGGTCGTCAGCGGCGACCTCGGCGCCGCCGCGGCGCGCGAGGTGCGCGAGGCGGGGTTCCTGCTGCTCGCGAAGCCGGTCGTTCCGGCCTCGCTCGAGGCCGCGGCGTCGACGCTGGTCGCTTCGTCGCGCGCCGGCTGAACGCGCTCGCGACGGGGCGGCGGAAGCGAAACGCCGGCCGGGAAGCCCGGCCGGCGTTCGGGGGAGTTGCGGTCCTGCGCCGGCGTCGCAGGGGGGTGCTCGGCCGGAAGGGGCGAATGCCGCAGGACCGCGGGGGACGTGGGATTCGCGGGCGACCCGGAACCCTTCAGATGAAGCCGACGTTGCGGACGCCGGCCGACCAGTTGGCGAGGTTCGGGAACGCGTACGCGATGTCCGACGACGACATGCCGAACCACGTCGCGAGCGTGTTGCCGATCTGGTCGACCGAGGTCGTCGGGAGCCACGCGCCGTTGCTGCCGGTGTCGTCGGCGCCCTTCAATACGAGCTGCGGGTACGTGCCGTACATGTCGCCGCCCTTCACCGCGCCGCCCATCACCAGGTAGTTGCCGCCGTACGCGTGGTCGGTGCCGATCGTCTGGTTGCCGATGAAGGTGCGGTTGAAGTCCGACATCGTGAACGTCGTCACGTTGTTCGCGATGCCGGCCGCGACCGTG
Source organism: Burkholderiales bacterium (assembly GCA_046347845.1). Classification (GTDB taxonomy): domain Bacteria; phylum Pseudomonadota; class Gammaproteobacteria; order Burkholderiales; family Casimicrobiaceae; genus VBCG01. The sequence goes on from JAXMFH010000004.1 coordinate 109,828, forward strand.
TAGTCGTAGAACGCGCGCATCGCCGGCGCCATCTGCCCGAACAGGTTGTTCTGCGCGGTCAGGATGTTCGCGTGCGTGTCCCATCCGCCGATGTTCACCATGAAGACCTGGCGCTTGACGCCGAGCGTCCCGCGCGCCTCGATCAGGCGCGCCACCTGCTTCAGCTGGTTCGCGAGACCGGTGTTGAGCAGCGTGCCGTTGACGGTGAACGCGGTCTGGATGATCGTCGGCAGCGTCGCGGTCAGGTACGTGTTCGCCGCATCGGCGGCGGTGAGCGACTTGTCGAGGATGCCCGCGGCGCCCGAGAAGATCTGGTTGCCGCCGCCCGTTCCGAGGAGCGTGCGCAGCGCGCTGTACCGAGCCGTGCTCACAGCGTCGGCGCCCTGACCCGACAGCAGCACCCCGCCCGTCCCCGGGATCACGAACGGCGTCGTGTCGCGCCCCGAGTTGAAGATCTGGGTGCCCGACACCGACACCATCGTCGGGATCTTCTGCCCGGCGTTCATCGTCACGAGCTTGTCGGCGAGCCGCCCGCCCCACCCGGAGCGCACGACCTCGCCCGGAAGGAGGCCCTGCCACAGCATCTGCTGGTCCGAGTGCGAGAACAGGTTCGGCGGGCGGTCGATCCCCGCCTTGTACTGGGTCATCGTGATCGGCGCGATCAGCGTGCCCGCGTTCGCGACCACGGCCAGCTTCTTCTGGTCGTACAGGTCCTTGAGCGGCTGCAGGCTCGGATGGAAGCCGAACGACTTCCCCCCCTGCCGCGACGCGGTGAACGTGAGGAGGTTCGCCTGCGGAATGCCGACCTGCGATCCGGCGGTCCGCACCAGCGCGTACTGCGCGTAGTCGGTGTCCGGGACCACCATGTTGTTGCTGTCGGCGCCCCCGAACTGGAACAGGCAGACGAGCGCCTTGTAGTCGGCGGCCTGCGCGCTGGCGGACTCGATGCCGAAGCGCCCGAAGGCGCCGGCCATCGCCGCGCCGGTCAGCGCGCTCGTACGTGCGAGGAATTGACGGCGGTTCGTGCTCATGTCAGCGCTGGACCTGGTAGTGGTACGACGAAGCGATCAGGTAGACGGCCATCCGCGACCGGTCGGTGAGCTGTTGCGCCGTGGGCGTCGCGGACAGCGTGATCGCGTTCACGGCGTTGATCACCGCGGTGCGCGCGTCGGCGGGCAGCACGCCGCCGAGCAGCATCTCGGACACCTTGTCCGTCAGCGTGGCCGCGTCGGTCGCGTACGGGTCAAACTGGTAGGTGTTGAGTCGCGTGCCGGTCGCGTCCGCCAGCGTGCCGTCGGGCGCGATGCCGCTGTAGACCAGCGAGTAGACGAGGTTGGTCCGGGCGACCGCCGAGTTGCTGTCGTGGATGCCGAACTCGGGCGCGAGGATCGAGGTCCCCGGGATCGTCGTGTCGGGCTGGAAGTAGTTGAACACGGTCGGCGAGTAGAACGGCCGCTGGCCGAGCACCGACGCCCGGTCGCCGAGCGCCGCGCCGTCCGTCACGCCGTTCAGCGCCCGCACGAGGCCGGTCAGCATGAGCACGGGCTCCCGCAGCGACCCGAACGCCGGGTCGGCCTTGGCCGGGCCGCGGGCCTCGGGATCGAGCAGGATCGCACGGACCACCGCCCGGAGGTCGCCGCGCACGCCCGAGCCGTTGTTGTTGAACACGGCCGCGACGCGCCCGACGTACGCGCTCGACGGATTGCCGGTGACCAGGCGCTGGATCAGGAGCTTCGAGACGAACGGCCCGGTGTTCGGGTGCACGAAGACGTTGTGCACGGCGTCCGCGAGGTCCTTCTCCGCCGTCTGGCCGGCCGGCAGCACCGTCCCGTTCAGCAGCGTCTTCGCGTCCGTGTCGTGGCCCGTCGTCGCCGTGCCCGGGAACACGCCCATGTCGGCGCCGTAGTACACGCCGTTCTTCTTCGTGATCGCGCTACCGTCCGGGTTCGCGTAGGTCCACCCGGTGAACACGCGCGCGAACTGCTTGATGTCGTCCTGGTCGTAGGTCGGAATCGGCTCGCCGTTGGCGTCGGTGAGCGGCGTGCCGTCCGTCTTGAGCTCCTCGAGGCCGATGCTGAACAGCTGCATGATCTCGCGGGCGTAGTTCTCGTTCGGCACGCGGCCCTTCGTCGCGTCGGGCCGGTCGTTGTTCACCGAGTCGAGCCAGTTGCCCATCGCCGGCGACACCGAGATCTTCTGCAGGATCGTCTCGAAGTTGCCGAACGCGTTGTCGAACATGATCTGCTGGTAGCGCGCCATCACGTGCGCCTTCGACAGGTCGTTCTCGACGCCCGAGATCACCAGGAACTGCGAGAGCGCCCACGCCACGCGCTGGCGCAGCTGGTCCGACCCGTACACGGCGTTCGTGAACAGGTCGCGCTGGACCATCGCGAGCGACAGGTGGTCGCGCACGCACATCGCCTGCGGCGAGTTCGACGGGTAGTTGTTGCCCAGCGGGTCGCGCGTCGTGCAGTCGTCGGTCTCGACGAGCTGGACCCTGTTGTACCGGCTCGCCGGGTAGCCGGACGCTGGCTTCGCGAGCTGCGCGTCGACCCAGCCGGCGATCCCGAGCGACTTCACGTTCGCCGCCTCGGCCTGCGACGCGCCGAACGTGGCCTGGTTCAGGAGGCGCCAGATGTCCGGATCGTTGGTCGCGACGGCGGGCGGCGTCGCGGCGGTGACGACCTGCTTCAGCGTCGCGTTCGTGTTGCCGACGTCGTCGGTCGCGTCGACGTGGTAGCTCACCTTGCCCGACGCCGTGATCGTGTCGGTGAGGGTGAACGGCGTAGCGGTCTTCTCGCCGATCTTCACGCCGTTCCGGTAGAACTGCACCTTCTGGACCGCGCCGTCGGTGTCGCTGGCGGAGGCGGTCAGCGTGATCGTCGCCGGCGCCATCACGAGCGTGTTGGACAGCGACAGCGAGACCGTCGGCTTCTTGTTGAGCTGGGTCGGCGTCCCGGACGTGACCATCACCTCTGCCGTCGACGTCGACGCGTTCTTGTCGTCGACGGCGATCGCCTTGAACTTGTAGATGCCCGGCACGGTCGTCGTGTAGCTGAACGTGTAGGGCGGCGCCGTCACGTCGGCGCGCTTGATGCCGTTCTGGTAGAAGCTCACGCGCGCGATCGTGCCGTCGACGTCGGTCGCCGTCGCCGTCATCGTCGCGGTGCCCGGGAACGCGATCTGCGTCTGGGCGACGGCGAGCGAGATCTTCGGCGCGTTGTTGGTGCCGGTGCCCACCGAGATGTTGACGTCCTGGCTCTGCGACGTGCCGCCGCGGTCGTCGGTGACGATCGCGTAGAACTTGTAGATCGTGTTGGTGCTCGTCGTCGTGTAGGACGTCGTGAACGGCGCCGACGTGATGTCCGCGAACTTGGAGCCGTTCGCGTAGAAGCTGACCTTGGCCACCGACCCGTCGCTGTCGGAGGCGGATGCGGAGAGCGTCACCGTCCCCGGCGCGGTCTGCGACGTGGGCGACGCCGACAGCGACACCTTCGGCAGCGCGTTGATCACCGAGCCGACCGTGACGGCGATCTCGGTCGACGTCGTCGACAGGCCCTTGTCGTCGGTGGCGATCGCGGTGAACTTGTAGATCGTGCCCGTCGTCGTGGTCGTGAACGGCCAGGTGAAGGGCGCGGCCGTCTTCTCGCCGAGCTTCGTCCCGCCGTTGTAGAACGCGACCTTGGCGATCGTGCCGTCGGGGTCCGTGGCGTTCGCCGTCAGCGTGAGGGCGCCGGGCACGCCCTGCGAGCCCGGCGAGCTCGTCAGCGTGACCTTCGGCGCCTGGTTGACCGCGCCGACCGAGAGGCTCACCTCGGAAGACGACCCGGTGGCGCCGAGGTTGTCGGTCGCGACGGCCGTGAACTTGTAGACGGTGCCCGACGAGGTCGTCGTGAACGGCATCGTGTACGGCGCGGACGTGACCTCGCCGATCTTGGTGACGCCGTTGTAGAACGCGACCTTCGCGATCGTGCCGTCGTCGTCGGTCGCCGTCGCGGTCAGCGTGACCGGCCCGGGCGCGGACTGCGAGGTCGGCGAGACGCCCAGCGAGACCTTGGGCGCCGCGTTGACCACGGAGGCGACCGTCACCGGAACGGTCGCCGAAGTGCCGGTCGACCCGAGGTTGTCGGTCGCGACCGCCTTGAACTGGTAGGTCTTGGCGACGGCGGCGTTGTAGGCGAGCACGTACGGCTCGGACGTGACCTCGCCGATCTTGCTGGCGCCGTCGTAGAACGCCACCTTCGCGATCGTGCCGTCGTCGTCGGTCGCCGTCGCGGTCAGCGTCACCTGTCCGGGCCCCGGCAGCGAGGTCGTCGAAGACGCGAGCGTGACCTTCGGCGCGATGTTCGCCGCGACCGCCGCGGCGATGTTGACCGTGCTCGTCGTCGTCGAGGCGTTCGCGTTGTCGTATGCGATCGCGCTGAACGCGTAGTTCCCCGCGATCGTGATCGGGAAGTTCATCGTGTGCGGCGCGACGACCGTCTCGCCGATCTTCGTGGCGCCCTGGTAATACTCGACGCGCGCAACCTGGCCGTCGCTGTCGGAGGCGTCGACGGTCAGCGTGACGATCGCCGGCACCGTCGGCACCACCGAGGGCGAAACGGTCAGCTTCGCGACCGGCGGGACGTTCGCGGGCGGCGATCCGCCGCCGGTCGGGTAGACCTGGTAGGCCACGCCTTCGTATGCGAAGAACGGCCAGCGTTGCAGCACGATGTCGCGCTCGACGACGCTGGTGGTGAAGAAGTGCGCGCCGGTGTTGGTGTTGTAGAACCGGAACAGCGGCACGTTATCCTGCTTGGCGGCCGCGGGGGCGTAGTAGGCCGTCCCCTCGAACGCGAACACGGGATAGTTCGCGAGGACGAAATTCTTGTCGGCCTCCGACTGCGTGTAGAAGTGCGTGCCCGTCCGGGTGTTGTAGAACCGGTAGACCGGCAGCTGGCCGGCCTGCGGCGTCGGGAACGCGTAATAGGCGGGGCCTTCGTACGCGAACTGCGGGTAGCGCGCGAGCACGATGTCGCGCTCCACCGTCGAAATCGTGTAGAAGTGCGTGCCGGTCTGGGTGTTGTAGAACCGGAACACGGGCGACGGCTGCTGGGCCTGCGCGGCGCCGGCCAGCGCCGCCAGCGCCACGGCCGCCGTTCCGATGCACAGGCGCGCGAAGGCGCGAAGTCCACCCCTGGGTGTGTTCGTCTGACGCATCGCTACGGACCTCCCCTGCCGTGTTCGCCTCCGGGCGGACGCGATGCGCGCTCCGGCCCCCGAGCCGATTATTCCATCGGCATAAAGTTCCAATCAAGGCTTTTCTGCATTTCAGCCGACCAACGGCGGCCGTGACGGGATGCTTTATGTCGGTGTCACATGAACGAACATTCTCAACGTATTGTTTTATATAAGCATTTCAGCTTGTCCCCTGAATTTCCCATCGATCTCCCCTACGGGTTCATGACAATTGAATGGCGCGCGCCGGCCCGGAACCGCGGCTCCACTCGACGGCCGCAGCCGGCGCCCGCCCCCTCACGGCGCGATACGAGCCGTGAAGCCGGCTGGCGACGGAGAAATAGGACAGGGGAATCGCGCTCGGGCGCGCGGCGCTCAGGCGACGAAGCCGAGGTCCTGCACGGCGAACGCCCCGAGGTTCGGGAACACCTGCCCGAGCTCCGGCGCAGGCACGCCGAACCAGCGCGCGAGCGTCGCGCCGTACTGGTCGAGCGAGGTCGTCGGGATCCACTGGCCCTCGCTGCCCGCGTCGTCCGGGCCGCCCACGACGAGCGTCGGGAACGTGCCGTAGAACGTGCCGCCCTTCACGGCCCCCCCGATCACCAGCTGGTGGCCTCCCCAGGCGTGGTCGGTGCCCGCGTTCGCGTTGACGCGGAACGTGCGATTGAAGTCCGAGAGCGTGAACGTCGTCACCTGGCCCGCGACGCCCAGCGCGTCGAGCGCGCGCTGGAACGCGGCGAGCGCGGGGCCCAGCTCGTCGTAGCGCGCCCACAGCTCGCTCCGCTGGCTCGCGTGCGTGTCGTAGCCGCCCATCGCCGCGAAGAACAGGTGGCGCTGCACGCCCAGCGCGCCGCGGCCCGCGATCAGCGTCGCGATGCGCCGCAGCTGATCGGCGAGTCCCGAATAGACGCCCGAGAACGCGGCGTCGACGGCGGGGAGGTCCGCGTGGATCGCGCGGTTGACGGTTTCGGCGCTCCTGAGCGCGAGGTCCATCGTGTCCGCGGACTTCGCGACGATGACGTTGTCACGCTCGATCGCGAGCAGCCGCCGCATCGCGTCGAGGCGGATCCGGCCCCACGGCGTGTCCGGGTCGCCGGCGAGGCCGTTGCCGCCGTCGTCCGGCAGCGCGAGCGGCACGGCGCTCTCGCCGACCGTGAACAGCGCGTCGCCGTCGAGCGAGATCACGCCCGGGATCGCGAGCACCGGGTTGCCGGCCGCGGTGCGGTCGGCGATGCGCCCGCCCCAGCCGGTGTTGACGAGCGCGCCGGGGACGAGGCCCTGCCACTGCAGCTGCTGGTCCGAGTGCGAGAACAGGTTGCGCGGCGCCCGGCCCCCGGCGAGATACTGCGCACGCGTGAGCGGTGCGACGAGCGTGCCGACGTTGCAGACGACGGCGGCCTTCCTCGCCGCGAACAGCGGCGCGAGGTCGGAGAGCGCCGGATGGAAGCCGAACCGGCGCCCGGGCGACGCGGGGAGGATCGGCACGAGCTCGCCGGCGTCGAGACCCATGCCGCTGCGCCCGCGCACGGCGTCGTACATGGCGTAGTCGTCGATCGGGACGACCATGTCGTTGGCGTCGGCGCCCCCGTACAGGAACACGCAGACCAGCGCCCGGTAGTCGGACGCGGTCTGCGCGCGCGCCTGCGGCAGCGCGAGCCCCGACAGCCGCGGGACGAGTCCCGCCGCCGTGAGCCCGCCCGCGGCGGCCAGCAGGCGGCGTCGCACCGCGTCGACCCGGCGCGTCGTCGGGTTCCCGGGGGCAGCGGTCCGCTCGCGGCTCATCCGACCTCCCTCACCGGCTCACCTGGAACTGGAAAGCGGTCGCCGCGAGGAAGAGCGCCGTGCGCGCGCGCTCCTCGGCATCGTCGATCGCGAGGAGCGCGTCGTAGATCGTCGCCTTGACGCCGGCGGGCATCGCGCCGCCGTAGAAGCGGTCGTCGACCTCGGCCAGGAGCTTCCGCGGGTCCGCGGCGAGCGCGACCCAGGGCGCGAGCCTCACGGTCGTGCCGATCGCGCCCGGAACGTCGTCGTCGGGCCAGATCCCGTCCTCCCAGAGCATCTCGTAGACGAAGTTGCTGCGGGCCAGCACCGTGTTCGTGTTGTGGATCCCCATCGGAGGCGCCACGACGTCGGTGCCGGGGATCCGGTACTCGGCCGGGAAATAGTTGAAGACCGACGGCGCGTAGAACACGTTCTGGCCCATCGCCTTCGTCGCCTCGTCGAGCCGGTAGCCGTCGCTCGCGACGCCGATGCCGCGCAGGAACGCGGTCACGTAGAGGGCCGGCTCGCGGAAGCGGCCGTAGCGCGGGTTCGCGTCCGGCGTCCCGCGCGCCTCCGGGTCGAGCAGGATCGCGCGGACCACGGCCCTGAGGTTGCCGCGCATCCCGGCGCCGTCGTCCTCGAAGACGGCGGCGACGCGGTCGACGTACGCGGGCGAAGGCGACCCGGTGACCAGGTGCCGGATCAGCTGGCGCCCCAGGAACGGGCCGACGTTCGGGTGCAGGAACACGTTGCGCAGCGCCGCGCGGAGATCCGCGTCGGCGCTCTGCCCCGGCGGCAGCTCGATGCCGCGCAACAGCCGCTTCGCGCCGGTGTCGTGGTCCGCCTGGATCGCCACCATCGGCACGCCGTAGTAGCGCTGGTCCTCCTCGTGCTTGGACGGGCTCCCCGGGTACGGGGCGTAGGTCCAGCCGGTGAGCGCGCGCGCGAACGCGCGGACCTCGGATTGGCCGTAGGTCGGCACCGGCTGCGACTGCGCGTCGAGGAGCGGCGTGCCGTCGCGCTTCAGCTCGACCACGCCGATCGAGAACAGCTGCAGGAGCTCGCGCGCGAAGTTCTCGTTGGGCTCGGTGCCCTCGCGGGGGTCCGCCTTCGCGTTGTCGGCGAGGTCCAGGTAGTGCCCCATCGCCGGGGACACGGTCGCCGCGTAGAGCAGCCCCTCGAAGTTGCCGAACGCGTTCTCGGCGAGCATCTGGTGCCAGCGCGCCTGCACGTACGCGGTCTCCATGTCCGGATCCTTCATCCCGGACACCACGAGGATCTGCGACAGCGCCCACGCGACGCGCTGTCGCAACTGGTCGGGCGCGTAGAGCGCGTTCGTGAAGAACCGGGACTTGAGCTTGTAGAGCGTGAGCTGGTCGATGGCGCAACGGTAGGCGGCGGACTCGACCGGCGCGCCGAACTTGCAGTTGTCGTTCTCGTAGAGCGACTCGTACCAGAACGTGGCCGACGGGTAGCCGGACGCCGGCACCGCGAGCTGCTCGTCGACCCACGCGGCGGGCCCGAGCGCGAGGGCGCGCGCGACGTCGGCGGGCGTCGCGCCGAACGTCGCCTGGTCGACCAGCCGGAACGCGTCGCGCTTCGCGGCCGCGCCGACGGCATCCGCGATCGCGATCGCGTAGTACGCGACGCCCTCGTACGCGAACTGGGGCCAGGTGCGCTGCACGAAGTCGCGCTCGGAGGCGTCGGCCGTGTAGAAGTGCGTGCGCGTCTGCGTGTTGTAGAAGCGGTGCACGGGGACGCGGTCGTACGCGTCGGCGAGGTACGCGTGGAACGCGACGCCCTCGTCGGCGAACTGCGGCCAGGTGACGAGGATGCGCTGCCGCTCGGCGGTGTCGGTCGTGTAGAAGTGCGCGCCGGTGTCGCGGTTGAAGAAGCGCCACACCGGGACGCTGCCGTCGTCAGGCGAGCCCAGCGCTCGCCAGACCGGCCCCTCGTCGGCGAACTGCGGCCAGGTCGCGAGGATGTGGGCGCGCTCGGCGGCGTCCGCCGTGTAGAAGTGGACGCCGGTCGCACGGTTGTAGAACCGGAAGACGTCGACGAGGTCGAGTGCCTTCGCAGCGTTCGTCCGCGCGGCCTTCAGCGGTCCCATCGCCGCGCGCGCAGGGGTCGGCGTGGAAGGCTTCAGCCGGCGCAGCAGCGGCGTGGCGGCACGCTCGGCCCCGCCCTCGGCGACGGCCGCCGCCTGCATCCCGACCGGGCTGGCCCCGGCCGCGAACGCGAGGAACAGCCACGCGGCGATGCCCGCGATCCAGCAGCCGAGCCGGAAGGCCGACACGCGGAGCGGGACGCGGTCGGGTCCGCGAGAGGCGGACAGGGCGAGCGGGGCGGGAGACGGCGCCCGGGGGTTCATCGTCGGACGAGGCGCCCGGTCGTCGCGGGCGCAGAGCTATGCCAACGTCATAACCCTAACCGCTGTCGCTGTAGTGCGCAAGGGGGGCCGCCGTCGGACGGGCTGCCGTTCGTCGGTCGGCGCACATCCGATCGCCCTCGCCCGCCCCGGCGGGCCTCGGTCGCGCCAGGCTCGGCGCGGAATCCGGCACCCGGGACGCCAGGACGGCGACGGCCGGCGTCCCGGTCCGGGAACGCCGGCCGCCGCTGCGACCGGAACCTCGCTTGGCGTCGCGGGTCAGGACGGCTTCGGACCGCGGCGCTCCTTCATGCGCTCGCGCATCGTCTCCATGCGGTCGAATCGGGCCTTGAGCTCGTCGCGGACGACGAGCTTCTGGTCGGCCCGCAGGCTCGCGTAGAGCTTGAGCCACTGGTCGCGCGTCTGGTGGCGCAGCGCGCGGCCCTGCTCCTCGGCGGCCTCGAACAGGGCGGCGACCGCCGCGAGGTCCGGATCCGGCTTCGCGAGCTCGGCTTCGACCTTCGCACGCACGTCGTTGCGGCCCGCGACCATCCGGTCCCGCGCCGCGAGCGTCTGCGCCCGCGCGGCGTCGAACAGCGACTGTTGCGCACCGTCGAGCGCGAGCTTGTCCTTCAGCCCGTCCAACACGTGTTCGACCATCCCGGGCCCGACCCCGGGCCCGCCGGGACCCGGCGCCCCGGGTCCGCCCGCGCCGCCTCGGGGGCCGGCCCCCCCGGGGCCGCCCGGCGCCGCGACGGCGACCGAGGAGGCGAGTAAGAGCGCGGCCGCGAGCGCGAGCGGACGGCGGTGGCGGAATCGTGTCATGTCGTGTCCTTTCGGTGTCGGGAGGAAGTCCTCCGGGACGGCGCCGTGCCGCGCGACCGGATTCGTGCAGTTCGATCGCATCATGCGCGCCGGGTTCCGCGTACGCGCGGGCGCCTGCAACGATGCGTTGCGGCGCGCCGGCATCGTTACAATCGGTTACAAGCCGGGTTCCCGGCCGGGCGGCCCCGCGCGTTCCAATCGGGCACGGCGGGCCGACGGCTGCGCGGACGGTCCGCCGGCGCCGGGCACCGCCCGGACCCCTGCGACCGTGATGAAACCCTCGAACACCGCTCCCCGCATCCTCGTCGTCGACGACGACGTCCGGTTGCGTGACCTGCTCGACCGCTATCTCGCGAGCCAGGGCTTCGAGGTGCGCGCGCTCCCCGACGCGCGCGAGCTCGACAAGTGGCTGCAGCGCGATCCGCCCAGCCTCGTCGTGCTCGACCTGATGCTGCCGGGCGAGGACGGGCTCGCCGTGTGCCGGCGGCTGCGCGGCGCCGGGGAGAACGTCCCGATCATCATGCTGACGGCGAAAGGCGAGGACGTCGACCGGATCGTCGGCCTCGAGATGGGCGCCGACGACTACCTAGCGAAGCCCTTCAACCCGCGGGAGCTCGCCGCCCGGATCCACGCGGTCCTGCGCAGGCACGCGCTGCGTCCCGCGCCGGGCACGCCGGCCGAGAGCGGCGTCGTGGCGTTCGGGCGCCACCGGCTCGACCTCGCGGCGCGCACCCTCGCGCTCGACGGCAGGGTCACGCACCTCACGACCGGCGAGTTCGCGCTCGTCCGCGCGTTCGCGCAGCACCCGCGGCAGCCGCTCGCGCGCGAGAAGCTGATGCAGCTCGCGCGCGGCCGCGAGCACGAGGTGTTCGACCGCGCGATCGACGTGCAGGTGTCGCGCCTGCGCAAGCTCGTCGAGCCCGATCCCGCCAACCCGCGGTACGTGCAGACGGTGTGGGGCGTGGGCTACGTCTACGTGCCCGACGACGGCGCGGAGGCCCGGTGACCGCGGCGCGCGGACCGGCGGGAGGCCGCGCGTGACGCTCGTGCCGCGCTCGCTGTTCGGCCGCCTGTCGCTCCTGCTCGTGGCGTCCGTCGCGATCGCGACCGTCTCGATGATCGCGCTGTTCCGCGAGGACCGCGCGGCCCTGGTCGCCCGCCAGCTGGGCGACACGAAGATCGCGGAGCTCAAGGCGCTGCGCGCGGCGCTCGAGGGCGCGGAGGGGCCGGAGCGCCGCGAGACGCTCGTTCGCCTGGGCCGCGAGTACGGTGCGCGCATCTTCCCCGAGTCCGAGCGCCCGATGCTGGCGCTGGGGGGCCCGCCTCACGGACCGTTCGTCGCCGGGATCGAGCGGCGGCTACGCGCCGAGCTCGGGCCGGGCACCGAGGTGCGCGCTCAGCCGGGACGCCAGCAGTTCCTCGTCCGCCTCGAGGCAGGCGGCAAGGGCTACTGGGCGGCGCTCCCGATGCCGGCCGCGCGCGAGCAGGACGCGATGCCGACGCGCGCGGTCCTCTGGTCGCTCGCGATCGTCGCGCTGCTCACCGCCACGGCGTACGCGTTCGCGCGCTACCTCGCCCGGCCGCTGCGGCAGCTCAACGCCGCGGTCGACGAGCTCGGCCGCGGCGGCGAGCCCGTGCCGCTGCCGGAGTCCGGGCCGAGCGAGATCGCCGCCGTCAACCGGCGCTTCAACGCGATGCTCGCGAATCTCCGCCAGGCCGAGCGCGACCGGTCGCTCCTGCTCGCCGGCGTCTCGCACGACCTGAGGACCCCGCTCGCGCGGCTGCGGCTCGGCATCGAGATGAGTGGCGGCGATCCCGCCGCGCGCGCGGGCATGGTCGCCGACATCGAGGAGATGGACCGGATCGTCGGGCAGTTCCTCGACTTCGCGCGCGCCGACGACCGGTCGCAGCGCGAGGTCGCCCTCCTCGACCCGATCGTGCGCGCCTGCGTCGACCGGTACGTCGCCGCCGGCCGCGAAGTCTCGTTCCTGCCCGGCGGCCCCGGGGCGCTGCCGCTCAAGCCCACCGCGATCTCGCGCCTCGTCGCGAACCTCGTCGACAACGCGCTCGCCTACGGCGCTCCGCCGATCGAGGTCGCGACCGCCGAGCGCGCGTCGGGCGCGACGATCGAGGTGCGCGACCGCGGCGCGGGCATCGCGCCGGGCGACGAAGAGCGCCTCAAGCAGCCGTTCACGCGCGCGAGCGACGCGCGGGCGCGGACCGACGGCGCGGCGGGCGCGGGACTCGGGCTCGCGATCGTCGAGCGCATCGCGCGCATGCACGGCGGCGCGCTCGAGCTCGTGCCGCGCGAGGGGGGCGGGACGGTCGCGAGAGTGACGCTCGCCTCGGGGCGCGCGCGGAATCGCGACCCCGAGCCCAGGCCCGACCCTCGATGATCGGGGCATCCGTCGCCCCGCGGCGATGACCTTCGCGGGCGTTGCGCGAGCGGGACGGATCGCGCGCTCGACGCGGGGACCGCGACGCCCGATGACGCGCGCGACCTCGGGCTCGAAGGCCTCGAGGCCGGCGGCCCGACCCTCGACGATTCCGAGACTCGCTATGATGCGGGGACGATGCAGCATCGAAGGGTCCCCGGGGACGCCAGCCTGGCCATCGCCCGCGTCCGTGGAGATCGCGAGGTCCCGACCGGCCCCGGACTTGCGTTCGCGCGCGAGCCTTCGATCCGCCATGTCCCCCGCCCGACGCCGCCGCAAGATCGCCGAGCACCCTCGGGCGCCGGGCCGCCTCGGATCCGGATGACGCCATGACCGGTCCCGTCGCCGATCCGCACCGCCGGCGTTTCCTGGTCGTCGTCCGCGCAGGCGACACGTCGCTGCACCCCACCTGGGTCGATCCCGGGCGTCCGCGCAGCTTCGACCTCGTCGTCAGCTACTACGGCCGCGACCCGCAGAAATACCGCGACGGACCGTTCCCGCGCATCGACGACCCCGGGCAGAAGTACATCGGTGCGCAGAGGCTGCTCGAGCGCGAGCCCTTCTGGCGCGATTACGACTACGTGTGGCTGCCCGACGACGACCTCGCGACCGACCAGGACGAGATCGACGAGCTCTTCGCCAGAATGGACGCGGCGGGCCTGGAGCTCGGGCACCCGGCGCTCGACTGGCACAGCCACTACTGGCACGTCGTCATGGTGCGGTCGCCGTCGTTCAGCGTGCGCTTCACGGACTTCGTCGAGATCATGGGGCCGGTGTTCTCGCGACGCTTCCTCGAGCGATGCCTGCCGACCTTCGACGCGAATCTGAGCGGCTGGGGCCTGTCGTTCGTCTGGCCGCACATGCTGGGACCCGGACTTCAGCGCTGCGCCATCGTCGACGACGCCACCGTGACGCACACGCGCCCGTTCGGCGGACCGACCTACGACCTGCTCCGCAAGCTGGGTCGCGACCCGCGCGAGGAGCTGTACGAGCTGATGAGGAAGTACGGCCTGCCCGACAATCCGGTGCCGAACATCCTCGGGGCGATCGACGCCAACGGCCGGACGCTCGATCTCTCGAGCCGCGCCGATCAGGGTCGCTACGGACGCACGCGGCAGCGCGACATCGAAGCCTTCGCGAGGGAGCGTCCGATCATCGAGCTCGCCAGGCTCGGGCGACGGCCGCCCCCCACCTGGCGCTCGATGCTCCCGCTCGAGGCGTTGCGCGCGAGCGCGGCGCGCATGCGTCTTCCTCCGACGCATCCGCGATGACGCGGGGGGACGTTCTCGTCGTCGGCGCCGCGAGCGCCGCCGTCGGCGCGCCGCCACGCGACCGACTCCGTGGCGCGGGCCGATGCGGCATCCGCGCCGCGCGTGCTCGCTAGGTGTCGCGGGGCCCTGCCTCCGGCAGCCTCACGACGAGCACGCTCGCCATCGTCGCCATGCCTTCGCCCCGGCCGGTGAAGCCGAGATGCTCGGTGGTCGTCGCCTTGACGCTCACGTCCCCGACGGCGCACCGGAGGTCGGCGGCCAGGTTCGCGCGCATCGCCGGGATGTGCGGCGCGAGCTTCGGCGCCTGCGCGATCACCGTCGCGTCGACATTGCCGATCCGGTAGCCGCGGTCCGAGGCGAGCGCCACGATGTGCCGCAGCAGCACGCGGCTGTCGACGCCCTTCCAGCGCGGGTCGGTGTCGGGGAAGTGCGCGCCCAGGTCGCCCAGGGCGAGCGCGCCGAGGATCGCGTCGCCGATCGCGTGGACCAGCACGTCGGCGTCCGAGTGCCCCTCGAGACCCCGGTCGTAGGGAATCGTGACGCCGCCCAGGACGAGCGGACGCCCCGCGACGAGTGCGTGCACGTCGAACCCGTTGCCGATGCGGATCATCGCGCCCTCCCCCCGGCGGACGCGCTCGCCGCGGGCATCACGACGCGGATCCCCCGCTCGCCTGCGCCGCGAGGATCGCCGCGGCGATCGCGAAGTCCTCGGGCCAGGTCACCTTGAGGTTCGCGCGGCTGCCCGCGACGAGCCGCGGCATCGCGCACGCCCCGCGCGCGGCGAGCAGTTCGACCGCGCCCGACTCGTCGGTCACGCTCGCGGCGCCCGGCTCGCGGAACGCGCGCGCGAGCACGCCGTAACGGAACATCTGCGGCGTCTGCGCCCGCCACAGCGGCCGGCGGTCCTCGGTGCGGACGACGCGCGGGTCCGCCGCGCCGTCCCCGCGCTTCAGCGTGTCGGCCACCGGGATCGCGAGGAGCCCGCCCACCGGATCGCCTTCCAGCGCCGCGACGAGACCCGTCAGCGCCGAAGCCGGCACGCAGGGCCGTGCCGCGTCGTGCACGAGGATCCAGTCGTCGGGCGCGCAGCGCGACGCGAGCATCGCGAGCGCGTTCGCGACGGTCGCCGCGCGCGTCGGCCCCCCGCAGGGCAGCGGCTCGACGCCCGGGAGCGCGCCGATGGCCGCCGCGTAGTGATCGTCGCGCGGCGCGATCGCGACGAACGTCGCGGCGAGCGGGAGCGCGGAGGCGAGCCGGCCGATCGTGTGCGCGAGCATCGGCCGCCCGAGGATCGGGTGGTACTGCTTGGGGACGTCGATCCCGGCGCGGGAGCCGCCGCCGCCCGCCGGGATCAGCGCGAAGAGTCGGTTCATGCGGCGCGGGCCGTTCGCGGCGGCACGGTCAGATCAGCCACGAGATCCGCTCCTCGTCGAGCGGCCGGAAGCCCAGGCGCTCGTAGAAGCGCCAGGCGAGAGCGTTGTCGCGGTGGCAAGCGGTGTCGATCCGCGTCGCGCCCTCGGCGCGCAGGCGCGACGCGAGCGACTCGAGCATCGCGCCGCCGACGCCGCGGCCCTGCCAGCCGTCGCGCACGGTCACGTCGTCGAGCTTCGCGACGAGGCTGCCGCGCGAGGTCGAGATCGCGCGGCATGCGACGCAGGCGCCCACCGCGACGCGACGGCCGCCGTCGCGCGCGTACGCGAGCCAGACGAAGCCGACCTCGGGCCTCGCGACGAACAGGTCGAGCGCCCGGTCGAGGGCCTCGGCCCCGCCGTCGCCGTACGCGGCCGACGAGGCGCGGTAGTGCTCGTCGCCGCCGAGGAACGCGCGCAGCAGCTCGCGCGCGTCGCCCCGCGTCGCGGCCGTCATCGGCTCGCACGCGAGGGAGGGTGTCGCGCCGGCGGGATTCACGGTGCGGGGACGACGAGCGGCGCGAGCGCCGCGCGAATGCGGTCGGGCACCGGCACCGGCGCCTGGGTCGCGCGGTCGACCCAGACGTGCACGAAGCGCCCGGTCGCCGAGGGCGCGTCCTCGCCCTGCCGGAACAGGCCGATCCGGTAGACGACGCTCGAGGTGCCGAGCTTCGTCACCGCGATCCCGGCGTCGATCGTCTCGGGGAACGAGAGCGACGCGTGGAACCGGCATCCGGTCTCGACGACGAGCCCGATCTCGCGAGAGCTGGCGATGTCGAGCCCGCCGTCGCGGATCAGGTGCTCGTTCACCGCGGTGTCGAAGTACGAGTAGTAGGTCACGTTGTTGACGTGGCCGTAGCTGTCGTTGTCCATCCACCGCGTCGGGATCGGGAGGAAGCGCCGGTACGCGGAGCGCGGCGGCCGTTCGTCGCCGTTGGTCATCGCCGTCCCGTCGCCGGACCGCCGAACATGCGCTCGTCGAGGAGCTCGATCCAGTGACGCACCGGCCGCGAGGTGCCCGACGCGAGGTGCGTCATGCAGCCGATGTTCGCGGTGGCGATCACGTTCGGCCGGTCGGCCTCGAGCGAGGCGAGCTTGTTGCGCTTCAGCTGCGACGCGATCTCCGGCTGCAGGATCGAGTAGGTGCCCGCCGACCCGCAGCACAGGTGCGCATCGGCGACGGGCAGGAGCTCGTGGCCGATCGCGCGCAGGATCTCCTCGACCGCGCCGCGGATCTTCATCCCGTGCTGGAGCGAGCACGGCGGATGGAACGCGACGCGCTTGGGACCCTGGTCCATCGCGACGAGCGGCGCGATCCTCTTCCATTCGGGCGCCACGACCTCGATCGTGTCGCGCGCGAGCGCCCCGATCCTCGCCGCCTTCGTCGCATGCGCGGGATCGCGCGCGAGCAGGTGCCCGTAGTCCTTCACCGTCACGCCGCAGCCGCTCGCGGTCACGACGATCGCCTCGGCGCCGGCCTCGACGTGCGGCCACCAGGCGTCCACGTTGGCGCGCGCCAGCGCGCGGGCCTCGTCGTGCTCGTTGAGGTGCAGCGGCAGCGCGCCGCAGCACCCGCCTCCCGGCACGCGCACGAGCGAGACGCCGACGCGGTCGAGCACGCGCGCGAGCGCGGCGTCGATCGACGGTGCGATCGACGGCTGCACGCAGCCTTCGAGCACGAGCATCCGGCGCGCGTGGCGCGGCGGCGGCCAGTCGCCCGCGGGCCGCGACGACGGGATGCCGCGCGCGAGCTCCGCGGGCACGAGCGCCTTCGCCACGCGGCCGAGTGCGAGCGCGCCGCCGAACAGCGCCTTCGACTGCAGCCCCCTGCGCAGCGCCCAGCGCCGCGCCGCGTCCGCCGGCGGGCGGCCGACGCGCTCCTCGACGATCTTGCGGCCGATGTCGACGAGCCGGCCGTACTGCACGCCCGACGGGCAGGTCGTCTCGCAGTTGCGGCAGGTGAGGCAGCGGTCGAGGTGGAGCTGCGTCTTCGAAGTGACCGGCGCGCCCTCGAGGACCTGCTTGATCAGGTAGATGCGCCCGCGCGGCCCGTCGAGCTCGTCGCCCAGGAGCTGGTAGGTCGGGCACGTCGCCGTGCAGAACCCGCAGTGCACGCACGCGCGCAGGATCGCGTCGGCCTCCTCGCCGTCGGGCGTGCCGCGGAACGCGGGCGCGAGATTCGTCTGCATCAGAACGCGGTCGAGAGGCGGTGGCGGTTGAGGATCCCGAGCGGGTCGAAGGTCGCCTTGAGCCGCCGGTGGAGCTCGGCGAGCGCCGGCGGCAGCGGATGGAACGTCTCGGACGTCTTGCCGGCCGCCCGGAACAGCGTCGCGTGGCCCCCGTGCGACGCGGCCCAGGCGCGGACGCGCGCGGCGTCGGTCGCCGGCGTCGCGGCGAGCCAGCGCAGCGCCCCGCCCCACTCGATCAGCTGCTCGCCCGCGAGGTCCGTGTACGGCGCCGTCGACGCGACCGACAGCCGCCAGAGCGGCGCGCGCGACGCCGCCGCGCCCGCGAAGAACGCGTGCCGCTGGTCGCGCACCGACGCCCACAGCGCCCCGGCGTCGTCCAGCGCGCTGCCGCCCATCTTCGCGGACGCGGCCGCGACCGCGCTGGGCGCGCCCGACAGCCGCACGGCGAGCCGCC
Source organism: Burkholderiales bacterium (assembly GCA_046347845.1). GTDB lineage: Bacteria > Pseudomonadota > Gammaproteobacteria > Burkholderiales > Casimicrobiaceae > VBCG01. Next base: position 127,757 of record JAXMFH010000004.1, read on the forward strand.
CCTGGTGGAAGCACGTCGCCGACAACGGCAGCGGTTGCCCGCCCCACTCGTTGACGCGGCGGATCGACTCGTCGGCCGACATCTCGAACCCGCGCGTCGCCTCGCTGCGCGGCAGCGGCAGGCACTTGAGCGAGACCTCGGTGATCACGCCGAGCGTCCCCATCGCGCCGGTCATCAGCCGCGAGACGTCGAAGCCGGCGACGTTCTTCATCACGCGCCCGCCGAACGAGAGCGCACGACCCGTGCCGTCGACGATCCTCACGCCGAGCACGAGGTCGCGCGCCGCGCCCGCGTAGGGCCGCCGCGGGCCCGAGAGCCCCGAGGCGATCGCGCCGCCGAGCGTCCCCCCCGGCGCGAATCGGGGCGGCTCGAACGCGAGCATCTGGCCGGCGTCCCGCATCGCCGCGTCGATCGCCTCGAGCGGCGTCCCCGCGCGCGCCGTGATCACGAGCTCGGTCGGCTCGTAGTCGACGATGCCCGCGATCCCGCGCACGTCGACGACGTCGCCCACGAGCTTCTCGCCGTAGAAGTCCTTCGTGCCGCCGCCCGCGATCCGGAGCGGCGAGCGCACCGACGCGGCGCGCCGCACCGTCTCCTGCAGCGCCTCGATCGCGGGGTCGGCCATCGTTCGCAGCGTCGTGGCGCGCGCTAGTCGCGGCCGGCGAGCTTGGCGCGGTACACGTAGCGCGGCTCGTCCGCCTCGATCACGATCGTCTCGGCGACCGCGTCGCGCTCCCACTCGCGCATGAACGGATGCTCGAGCAGCGAGGCGAGGTAGGCCCCCGCCTCGCCGGCGGGCGCCACCCGGTAGGTCTGGAAGCGGAACGCCACGGGCGCGTAGAACGCGTCGGCGATCGAGAGCGCGCCGCAAAGGTAGGGCCCGCCCCGGCCGTGGCGCCGCCGGCTCTCGGCCCAGATCTCCTCGACGCGCGCGACGTCGGCGGCGAGCCCGGGCGACCAGGGCCGCACGTCGAGCCGCTCGCGCACGCACATCGTCATCTCGTCGCGCAGCGCCTGGAACGAGCTGTGCATCTCGGCCGCGATCGACCGCGCCCAGGCGCGCACGGCCGGGTCGGCCGGCCACATGCCGGGGTGGCGCTCGGCCAGGTACTCGGCGATCGCGAGCGAATCCCAGACGACCGTGTCGCCGTCGTGCAGCGCGGGCACGAACCCGGACGGCGAGAAGCCCCTGTTCGCCGGGTTCCGGCCGCGACCGACGAGCTGGACCTCCACCTCGCGGAACGGCGCGCCGGAGAGCTTCGCGGCGAACCAGCCGCGCAGCGACCAGGACGAGTAGTTCTTGTTGCCGACGTAGAGGGTGAGCATCAGGCGTCAGTTGACAGTTGACAGTTGGCAGTGGCGGCGGCGATGCCCGTGGCGGCGCATCGAGCGCCGATGAAGATGATCCGTCTCAGCATGCGAGGTTCCGGTGCTCACGGCTGGCGTCGCGCCTTGTCTCGTTTCGACCTCTCCAACGGGCGCCGATGAAGATGATCCGCCTCGGCATGCGAGGAGTTCCGGTGCTCACGGCTGGCGTCGCGTTCTGTCTCGTTTCGACCTCTCCAACGGCGCCGATGCGCCGCGGCGGGCATCGCCGCCGCCACTGCCGACTGTCAACTGACTCCTGACTCCTGTAGCGGCACCGTCTTGCCCGGGTTCATGATGTCGAGCGGGTCGAGCGCCCGCTTGATCGTGCGCATCAGGTCGACCGCCTCGCCGTGCTCGGCGACGAGCGCGTCCAGCTTGTGCATGCCCACGCCGTGCTCGCCGGTGCAGGTGCCGCCCATCGCGATCGCCCGCATCGCGACGCGGTGCGCGAGCGCGTCGGCCTTCGCGCGCTCGGCCGCGTCCTTCGGATCGAACAGGACGAGCACGTGGAAGTTGCCGTCGCCGACGTGGCCGACGATCGAGCAGAAGAGGCCGGTCGCGTCGATGTCCGCGCGCGTCTCCATCACGCAGTCGGCGAGCCGCGAGATCGGCACGCACGCGTCGGTCGAGAACCCGAACGAGCCGGGCTTGAGCGCGAGCGTCGCGTAGTACGCGTTGTGCCGCGCCTTCCAGAGCTTCGTGCGGTCCTCCTGCGCGGTCGCCCACCGGAACGCGCCGCCGCCGTGGTCGGCGACGATCGCCTGCATCTGCGCCGACTGCTCCTCGACGCCGGCCGCCGTACCGTGGAACTCGAAGAAGAGCGTGGGCTTCGCCTCGTAGCCCTCGAGCTTCGAGTAGCGGATGCAGGCATCCATCTGGACCTCGTCGAGGAGCTCGATCCGCGCGACCGGCAGGCCCACCTGCATCGCGACGATCACCGCGTGCACCGCGGAACGGAGGTCCGGGAACTGCGCGACCGCGGCCGCGATCGCCTCCGGGACGCCGTAGAGGCGCAGGCTCACCTCGGTGATGATGCCGAGCGTGCCTTCGCTGCCGACGAACAGCCGCGTGAGGTCGTAGCCGGCCGACGACTTGCGCGCGCGCCCGCCGGTGCGGACGATCCGGCCGTCCGCCGTGACGACGGTGAGCCCGAGCACGTTCTCGCGCATCGTGCCGTAGCGCACCGCGTTCGTGCCCGAGGCGCGCGTGGCGGCCATGCCGCCGATCGTGGCGTTCGCGCCCGGGTCGATCGGGAAGAAGAGGCCGGTCCCCTTGAGCTCGGCGTTGACCTGCTCGCGCGAGACGCCCGCCTGCACGCGGCAGTCGAGGTCGTCGACGTTGACCTCGAGCACCCGGTTCATCTGCGAGAGGTCGACGCACACGCCGCCGTGGATCGCCGCGACGTGCCCCTCGAGCGAGGTGCCGATCCCGAACGCGATCACGGGCACGCGCGCCGCCGCGCACGTCCGCACGACCGCGGCGACTTCCTCGTTCGTGTGCGGGAACACGACCAGGTCCGGCAGCGCGGCGTCGGCGAGCCCCTCGCCGTGGCCGTGCTGCTCGCGCACCGACGCGTTGACGACGGCGCGCTCGTGAAACCGCGACGAGAGCTCGCCCAGCACGGCCGCGAGGGCTTCCGGCGACGGACGCCGTCTCGAGTCGATCGGGGCGTTCATGCGGGGATCCTCGGGATCAGAAGCGCGGGAGGTCCGGATGGCGGAGCTCGCCGTGGTGCACGTGCATCCGGCCGAACTCGGCGCAGCGCGCGAGCGTGGGCACCGCCTTGCCGGGATTGAGGAGGCCGGACGGGTCGAACGCGGCCTTGATCCCGTGGAAGCGCTCGAGCTCGTCGGGCGCGAACTGCGTGCACATCGTCGAGAGCTTCTCGACGCCGACGCCGTGCTCGCCGGTCACGGTGCCGCCGACCTCGATGCACAGCTCGAGGATGCGGTCGCCGAACGCGATCGTCTTCTCGATCTCGCCTTTCCGGTTCGCGTCGAACAGGATCAGCGGGTGCAGGTTGCCGTCGCCGGCGTGGAACACGTTCGCGCACGGAAGGCCGAACTCCTTCGACCACTCGGCCGTCCGGCGCAGCACGAGCGGCAGCGCCTTGCGCGGGATCGTGCCGTCGATGCAGTAGTAGTCGGGCGAGAGGCGCCCCACGGCGGGGAACGCGGCCTTGCGGCCCGACCAGAGCAGCAGGCGCTCGCGCTCGTCGCGCGACACGCGGATCGAGGTCGCGCCCGAGGCGGTCAGCACGCGGCGGATCTCCGCCATCTCGGCCTCGACCTCCTCGGGCGTCCCGTCGGACTCGACGAGCAGCACCGCGGCCGCGTCGAGCGGGTAGTTCGCGTGCACGAACTCCTCGACCGCGCGGGTCGCCGGCTGGTCCATCATCTCGAGGCCGCCGGGGATGATGCCGGCGCCGATCACCGCGCCGACCGCCGCACCGGCCTTCTCGACGTCGTCGAAGGCGGCGCACGCGACCTGCGCGAGCTGCGGCGTAGGCGTGAGCTTCACGGTCACCTCGGTGATCACCGCGAGCAGGCCCTCGCTGCCGGTGATCAGCGCGAGCAGGTCGTAGCCGGCCGAGTCGAGCGACGCGCCGCCCAACTCGACCGGCTCGCCGGTGACGAGCAGCGCGCGCACGCGCCGCACGTTGTGCACGGTGAGCCCGTACTTGAGGCAGTGGACGCCGCCCGCGTTCTCGGCGACGTTGCCGCCGATCGAGCAGGCGATCTGCGACGACGGGTCGGGCGCGTAGTAGAGCCCGTAGGGCGCGGCCGCCTCGGAGATCGCGAGGTTGCGCACGCCCGGCTGGACGACCGCCGTGCGCGAGAGCGCGTCGATCGACAGGATCTTCCGGAACTTCGCCATCGAGAGCACGATGCCCTCGCGATGCGGCAGCGCGCCGCCCGAGAGGCTCGTGCCGGCCCCGCGCGCGACGACGGGAACCCCGGCCGCGTGGCAGACGCGCAGGACGGAGGCCGCCTGCGCCTCGGTCTCGGGCAGCACGACCGCGGAGGGCTGCTCGCGGAACAGCGTGAGCCCGTCGCACTCGTAAGGCTTCGTGTCCTCGGGCGCGGTGAGGAGCGCGGACGGCGGCAGGAAGGACGCCAGCTCCGCGTGCACGTGGGGATCGAGCATGGGTCGGGCGTCGTCGTGGCGTTCCGGCGCCCCGGACGGCGCCCCGCCGGCGATTATTCCACAGTCGGGACGAGCCGCCTCCCGCGACCGGGCGGCACGCGCCGGGCCGCGACTACACTATCCCGAATGAACGCCGCCGCTCCCGCCCTTCCCGCCCCCGGCGCGCTCGCCGGCCTCAAGGTCCTCGAGATGGGCGCATTGATCGCCGGGCCCTTCTGCGCGAAGCTCCTGGGCGAGTTCGGGGCCGACGTCGTCAAGGTCGAGCCGCCCGGCCAGGGCGACCCGCTGCGCAAGTGGCGCTACCTCCGGGACGGCACGTCGGTCTGGTGGCACGTCCAGTCGCGCAACAAGCGCTCGGTCGGGCTCGACCTCCGCAAGCCCGAGGGACAGGCGATCGCCCGCGAGCTCGCCGCGCGCGCCGACATCCTCGTCGAGAACTTCCGCCCCGGTACGCTCGAAGGCTGGGGGATGGGCTACGAGGCGCTCGCGGAGGCGAATCCCGGGCTCGTGATGGTCCGGATCTCGGGCTACGGCCAGACCGGGCCCTACGCGTCGCGCCCTGGCTTCGGCGTGATCGGCGAAGCGATGGGCGGCCTGCGGCACGTCACCGGCACGCCGGACCGGCCGCCCTCGCGCGTCGGCGTCTCGATCGGCGACACGCTCTCGGCGCTCTACGGCGTGATCGGCGCGCTGACCGCGCTCGAGCACCGGCGGCGGACCGGCCGCGGCCAGGTCGTCGACGTCGCGCTCTACGAGAGCGTGTTCTCGGTGATGGAGTCGATGCTGCCCGAATTCGACGCGTTCGGGGCGGTGCGCGAGCGAACCGGCTCGATCCTCCCCGGCATCGCGCCGACCTCCGCCTACCGCTGCAGCGAAGGCAGCTACGTGCTGATCGCGGCGAACGGCGACTCGATCTTCCGGCGCCTCGCGCTCGCGATGGGCCGCGAGGACCTCGCCGCGGACGCGTCGCTCGCGCACAACGACGGGCGCGCGGCGCGCCAGGACTGGCTCGACGGCGAGATCGAGGCGTGGTCGAGCCGAAAGACGCCCGACGAAGTGCTCGCGGCGATGGAGCGCGCCGAGGTGCCCGCCTCCCGCATCTACTCGATCCGCGACATCGTCGCCGACCCGCAGTACGCGGCGCGCGGCATGATCCGCGAGATCGCAATGCCCGGCGGCGGCACGCTCAAGGTGCCGGGCGTCGTGCCGAAGCTCTCGGCGACGCCGGGCGGAATCGCGGGCGGCGGACCGCGGCTCGGCGAGCACACGCGCGAGGTGCTGCGCGAGCTGGGCTACGTCGACGCGGCGATCGACGCGCTCAGCGCGCGCGGCGTGATCGAGGTCGCTTCGCCGTGACGCCGCCTGGCCTGCCGCGGGGCCCGGAGGCGCCCGGCGCCTCCTCATCGAGGCCGAGCCACGCGACGAGCATCCGCTCGCACGCGCCGGTGATCGCCTGCCTCGCCGCTGGCGCGGGCGCCGTCCGCGCGAGCGCGACCGCCCCGGCCAGCGCGGCGTAGGTCGCGAGCACGGCCTCGCGCGGCGAGAACCCGGCAACCGCAGGAAAGCGGGCCGCCGCCCGGTCGAGCAGCGCCCCCGTGACCTCGGCGAACCGCGCCTTGCGCGCGTCGTCGGCGCGCGCGACCTCCGGGAGCAGCAGCGTCATCGGGCACGCGTGCGCCAGGTCGGGGTCGTCGGCCTGCGCGAGGTAGGTGCGGATCATGCCGCGCACCCAGTCGCGTCCGGCGAGGCCGTCGAGCGCCGCCTCCATCGCGCCGAAGCTCCGCGCGAGGCCGTGGAGGAGCGTCTCCGAGGCGAGCGCCTCCTTGGACGGGAAGTGCGCGTAGAAGCCGCCCACGGTGAGCCCCGCCGAGCGCATCACCGCCTCGACGCTCGCCGCCTCGACGCCGCGCGCCTTCATGAGCGCCTCCGACGCGGCGAGGATCCTGCGCCGCGTCTCCTGCTTGCGTTCCGCCGGGTAGCGTGTCATGATGGACATAATATTATGTTCATCATCTCCCGTCAAGCGCGAGGTGCCGTCATGAACGTGCCGCCGTCCGACCCCGCGTCGTCCTCCCGGCGCTCCGAGGCGCAGGAAACGCTCGTGCTCGACGACGGCCGCGAGGTCGTCGTCGCCCCGGTCACGCCCGCCGCGCGGCCGCTCATCGAGCGTGGCATCGAGCACGTGTCGGCCGAGTCGAGCCGGCGGCGCTTCTTCACGGTGCGCCGCCGCTTCTCGGACCGCGAGCTCGACCAGATGACCCGGATGGACGGCTGGCGGCGGTTCGCGCTCGGCGCCGTCGCGCCCGGTCCGGAGGGCGCCGGGATCGCGCGGTTCGCGCGATCGGCCGCCGACCCCCGCGCGGCCGAGGTCGCGGTGCTCGTCGTCGACGCGTGGCAGGGCGTGGGGCTCGGCCGCCGGCTGATGGCCCGGATCGCGCACGCCGCGCTCGAGCGCGGCATCGAGCGCCTCACCGGCATCGTGCTGCCCGACAACGACCCGATGCTCGGCATGCTCCGGCGCCACGCGCCGGGGCTCGCCCTCGTGCGCACCGGCGACCACCTGTCCGTCGAGGTGCGGCTCGACGCGCGCAGGATCGAGGCGGCGCTCGGCGCCTAGCGCGGGGCCTCCGCGCTACGCGTCCGGCACCTCGATGTCGAGCAGCGGCGCGTACTGCTGCGCGCCGAAGATGTCGGGGTCGCCGGGGCTGCCGCTCGGCCGCAGCCGGGTGATCGTGAACTTGATCGCGTTGCCCGGATCGAACTCGACGAAGTCCGCGATCCGCTCGGGCGGAATCCGGTAGAGCCGGCACACCGACTCGCGCGTGAGCACGCGCGCGCGCTTGACGCGCTCGTAGGTGGCGCGCTCGGCGAAGATCACGTCGAACGTGATCAGGTCGACGCCGGCGTTCTTGCTGCGGATCGTCTTCGCGAGCGCCGAGAGCTTCCGGGTCGTCATCGCGCCCGCCTCAGACCCCGGCCGTCGTCATGTGCGTCGGAAACAGCTCGAGCGGATCGCCGCAGCGCAGCGTGTGGTTGACCGTCCACCGGTAGGCCGGGCTCGCGCGCAGCACCTCGTCGAGCGCGAACGCGACCGACCCCGCCGAGCCTTTCACCTCGGGCAGGCGCGCGTAGAACATCTGCCGGGTGCCGATCATGCAGACCTCCTCGGCCATCTCCGCGGTCGGCGCGACGCCCTGCACGAGGATGCAGAGCTCGTGCGCAGGCCGGTCGCGGTTCGGCTCGAGCTCGCCCATGATGCCGTCGCGCCCGTAGACCGTGTAGTGCAGCTCGTAGCCGGACGGGCCGAACCGCTCGCGCACCTTGTCGCGCGCCCACGCGATGACCTGGTCGACGTGCGCGATCGTGTACGGGTCGCGGATGCCGACCATGCCCACGTAGCGCTCGCCGACCTTCCCCGCGCCCTCGAGCTTGACGCGGAACTCGGGCGAGGGCACGAACCTCGCGCCGGTGATGCGAGTCGTCTTCTCGGCGACCTGCTCGTAGCGGCACTCGGACATGTCGAGCGTGCCGCCCGCGACGTGCTCGTAGTACGGGTTCGAGCGCTCGTACATCGCGTGGCCGGCGACCGAGGCGACCGTGCAGCGCTGCGACGGGTGCATCGCCGTCACCTCGACCGCATCGCGGGTGATCTCGCCCAGCACCGTCTCCTTGCCTCCGTAGGGCTCGGCGCAGAACGACGCGCACTCGAGCACCTTGCCGAGGTAGTACGCCTGGGCTTCTGGGAAGCCGTGGAAGATCGCCGGCGCCGCGAACACGCAGCTGTCGCTGCTGCGCCCGCCGATGACGACGTCGGCCCCCTGCGTCAGGAGCTCGATGAACGGGTGGACACCCGCCATCGCGACGATGCGGTCGGTCGCGTCGAGCTCGTCCCGCGTCAGATCGACGTGCCCTTCGAGGCCCGCGACCCGCTCGCCCCCGCGCATCCGGCGCGCGAGGTCGTCCTTGCGGACCTCCGAGTAGAAGTAGCCCAGCCGGAAGCGCGGCAACCGGTGCTTCTGGGCGAGCTCGCGGACGATCCGCACGTACAGGTCGACGCGGCTGTTCGCGCCGGTGTCGCCGGCCGAGCCGACGATCATCGGGACGCCGAGCTCGCGCGACGCGACGAGCATCAGCTCGAGGTCGTGCGTCTGCCACGCGAGCGGGCTCGTCGACGTGTCGGAGCCGAGCGGGATCGGCCCCACGTCGTCGCTGCCGGAATCGGCCGCGATGCAGTCGGGGCGCGCCGCGACGCCGAGCCGGAAGCTCTCCTCCCGCGTGGGCGCGAAGCCCAGGTGACCGTTCGGGCAGATGATGCGCAGCGACTTCATGGCGGGAACGCGGAGCGGCAGAAGATCATAGCAGAGCGCCTCCGCGGCAGGCGCGCGATGGACGGCGCGAGCCTGCGCGCGCTACGATCGGACATCGACGGACGCCACGGGAGGGATCACGACGATGGGCACGCGCGGATTCGGGATCGTCCTGGCGTTCGCCGCCGCACTCGCAGGCGCCTCGGGCGCCGGCGCGCAGGCGCCGCTGCCCAAGACGATCAAGATCGTCGTGCCGTTCTCGGCGGGCGGCAGCAACGACGTGGTCGCCCGCGCGATCGCGACGCCGCTCTCGGCGCGGCTCGGCGTTCCGGTCATCGTCGAGAACAAGGCCGGTGCGGCCGGCGTCGTCGGCGCGGATGCGGTCGCGAAGTCGCCGCGCGACGGCTCCGTGCTCCTGCTCACCTCGTCCTCGTTCCTCACGGCGGCCGCCACGCAACCCCAGCTTCCCTACGACCCGATCGCCGCGTTCGCGCCGGTCGCGATGGTGGGGCGCGGGCCGATGCTGTTCGTCGTCTCGTCGTCGACGCCCTACAAGTCCCCGGCGGAGGTCGTCGCCGCGGCGAAGGCGAGTCCGGGCACGCTCAACTACGGCACCGCGGGCGTCGGATCGATCGCGCACCTGACGACCGAGCTCTTCGACGACACGGCGAAGGTCCGGATGACGCACGTGCCCTACAAGGGCGCCGCGAACGCGGCGGTCGACCTCGCGGCGGGACAGATCCAGGTGATGGTGTCGAACTACAGCACGGTCGCGCCGCTGATCAGGAGCGGCAAGATCCGGCCGATCGCGGTCACCTCGGCGAAGCCGCACCCGGCGTTTCCCGACCTGCCGCCGCTCGCCTCCGCCGCCCCCGGCTTCAACGTCGACATCTGGGTCGGCGTGTTCGCGCCGGCGGGGACCCCCGCCTCGATCGTCGAGCGCCTGAACCACGAGATCGTCTCGATCGCCGCCTCGCCCGAGCTCGCCTCCGTGCTCGAGCCGGACGGCGCGCTTCCCGATGCGATCGGTCCCGCGATGTTCGGCGCCCGCCTGAAGGACGAGCTCGCGCAGTGGAAGCAGATCGCCTCCGACCACAAGATCGTCGCCGAGTGACGCGACGCGCGAATCGAACGGATCCCCGATGCCCCCGACCGACGCCGAGATCAACAGCCTCCTCACGATCGCGCTGACCGCGGCCTTCGCCGACGGCGCGAAGGACGACCGCGAGCGCACGCGCCTGCGCGACCTCGCCTCCCGTCTCGCCGGCGACCGGATCGACCTGGCCGAGCTCGACCGCCAGGTGCTGCTCGATCGCCCGCCGCTCGCCGAGATCGTCCGACCGCTCTCGACGCCCGAGGTGCGCCGCTACGCCTACGAGCTCGCGGTCGCGGTCGCCGACGCCGACGGCGTCCACAGCGACGCGGAAGGCGCGTTCCTCCGCGACCTCGCTTCCGCGCTCGGCCTGCCGGCGGAAGCCGCGGCCAAGGTCGTCGCCGACGCCGACGCGATCGCGGCGACGACCGCCGCGCCTGCGGTCGAAGGGAAGCTGGTGCCCGACGCCGCGGCGCTCGACCGCAAGATCCTCGACGCGTCGATCACCAATGCCGCGCTCGAGCTGTTGCCCGAGACGCTCGCCTCGATGGCGATCCTGCCGCTGCAGGTGCGGCTCGTCTACCGGATCGGGCAGGCGCACGGGTACGAGCTCGATCAGGGGCACATCAAGGAGCTGCTCGCGGCGCTGGGGATCGGCCTCACGGGCCAGTACCTCGAGCAGTTCGGCCGCAAGCTCCTGGGCGGGCTGCTCGGCAGCGTGCTGGGCGGCATGGGACGCGCGGTCGGCCGCCAGGCCGCGAGCTCCGGCATGGCGTTCGCGACGACCTGGGCGCTCGGCCAGCTCGCGAAGCAGTACTACGGCGGCGGCCGCACGCTCGACATGGCGAAGCTCAGGGCCGCGTTCGCGCCGCTGGTCGAGCAGGGGCAGGGGCTCGTCCAGCGTTACGGCGGCGAGATCGCCGAGCGCGCGAGGACGATCGACGTGCGCAACCTGCCCGCGCTCGTCGGGAGGCTGTGACCCCACCCGTGCGGCGCGCGCAGCGGGACGCAACTTCACAACGGGTCGACGGGGGCATAGAGTCGGGGGCATCTCGCCCCCGGACCGGCACGGTCCCCGAAGGAGCCCCATGCGCGCCCTCGCGTTCCGATCCGCCCTCCTCCCCGCCGCCCTCGCGATCGTCTCGGCCGCGTTGACGTCGCCGGGCTTCGCGCAGACCGCGGACAAGCCGACGGTCAACGTCGGCGACGCGTGGTCCTACGCGCAGACGACCGAGACCGGCAAGGAGACGAAGGAGGTCCACTGGACGCGGAGGGTCGTGGCGGTCGGCGCCGACGGCTACGAGGCGCAGGTCGGCGACCGCGTCTTCCGGTTCGACCCTTCCGGCAATTTCATCGACCCGAAGGGCGCCGAGTACCACCGGACGACCTACCGGTTCCCGATGCAGGTCGGCGCCGAGTGGACGTACACGGCGAAATTCGGCACGCAGGTGCTGATGGAGCAGCACGGCAGCTACAAGGTCGTCGCCTTCGAATCGCTGACGGTGCCCGCCGGCACCTTCGACTGCTTCAAGGTCGAGGGCAAGGCCGACGCCGCCTACAAGGCGTCGTACCAGCAGCAGGTGCGCGAGACCTACTGGTACTGCCCCAAGGTGAATGGCGTCGCGAAGCTCTCGCGCGAGACGGCCGTCACCGCGCGCGACTCGCCGTCGTCGCGCGAGAAGGTCGAGCAGGTGCTGACGAAGTACGCGCCGAAGGGTTGACGCGCCGCCGGCGATCCGCCCGGCGGCGGGCGCATCACGCCTCGAGGCGCCGCGCGAGCCGCTCGAAGGGGTCGCCCGCGGCCGAGGCGAGCAGCTCGCGGAACGCGGGCCGCAGCCCTTCCCGCTTCCACGCGAGATAGCCCGCGTAGCGCGCCTCGTCGCCGGCGAGCGCGACGAGGAACCTCGCGAGATCCGCGGGGCCCGCGAAATCGGCGGCGTCGACGTAGCAGCGATCGGCGGGCGCGAAGTCCCCGACGTTGGGCGCGCCCAGCACGACCGGCACCGAGCCGGCGATCAGCGCCTCGTAGAACTTCTCGGTCACGTAGTCGCGCGCGATCGAGTTCTCGAACGCGAGCGTGAACCGGTAACGCGCTAGCGTGGCGAGCTTCGCGGGCCGGCCGTCGTCGCGCTCGAGCGTGCGGTTGTGGTGACAGCGCCCGTACGAATCGATCGCCATGTGCCGCATCATCTCGCCCACGTACGCGTGACGGCCGCTGCGGTCGTTCGCGTTCGAGGCCATGTAGACGGCGGGCGCGGCCTCGGTCTTCGGCGACGGCGGCGCCAGCAGCGACCCGGCGTCGGGCACGTAGGGAATCCAGATGTCCGAGTCGCGCCGATAGGTCATCGTCAGGTCGAACGGCGCCATGAACGCCGGATCGGCCTGCCGCGGATAGTTGACGTCGCTCTCCATCGACCACGCGACCCATCGCTGGCCGGGTCGCCGGCCGACCGGCAGCGTCGCGGGATCGAGCGTCGGCAGGTGGAAGACGATCGCGTCGGCGAGCGGCGCCGCCCATCGGTCGCGCACGAGCCGCCAGCCGCCGCCGAGCGCGCGCCCGGGACCGGCCATCGACCAGTCGTCGTTCCAAAGCAGGATCGTGCCGGACGAGGATCCGGTCATCGCGGTGCCCGCATGCTCGTCGGTCGGGATTCGTCCCTACGCCTTTCCATTGAACGGGAGTGTCGCCTCGAAGATCGTCGGGCTGAAGCCTGACCCACAAGGCCGTCTGCAACGGCCTCCCTGGGGATCCGGCTTCAGCCGGACGCGATTCCCGCGCGGCCTCCCTGGACGCGCAACCCAACTCGCGGCGTCGAGCGTCGGCCGCGGCCGACACTCGCATTCCTGCGCGTCGATCCCCGCGCACGGCGCGGGGCCCCTCGCCGCGCAGCTCGGTCGGCTAGACGCAGCGCCCCCCGTCGACCTCGAGGCACGCGCCGGTGATGAACGACGCCTCGTCGGACGCGAAGAACACGGCCGCCGTCGCGATGTCGGAAGGCGTCGAGAGGCGGCCGAGCGGGATCGTCGCGACGAACTTCGCGCGCATCTCGGGCGTGTCCTCGCCCATGAACTGCGCGAGCATCGCGGTCTCGCCGGCGACCGGGTTGATCACGTTGACGCGGATGTTGTCCTTCGCGAGCTCGGCCGCCATCGAGCGCGAGGTGACGATCGCCGCGCCCTTGCTGCCGTTGTACCAGGTCAGCCCGGGGCGCGGACGCACTCCCGCGGTCGACGCGACGGTCACGAAGACGCCGCCGCGCTTCGCGCGAAAGTGCGGCACCGCGTGCTTCGCCGTCAAGTAGAGGCTCTTGACGTTCACCCGGTAGATGCGGTCGAACTCCTCCTCGGAAACGTCGAGCATCGGCTTGTTCCGGTGCGTCGTGCCCGCGTTGTTGACGACGACGTCGAGGTCGCCGTAGACGGCCAGCGCCGTCGCGACGAGCCGCGAGACGTCGTCGTCTTTCGACACGTCGCCGGGAACGGCGTGCGCCGCGCCGCCCGACGCGACGATCTCTCGGGCCACGCGCTCGGCCGCCTGGTCGACGATATCGTTCACGATCACCTTCGCGCCCTCCTGCGCGTAGCGCCTCGAGATCCCCTCGCCGAACCCGGAGCCGCCTCCGGTCACGATCGCCACCTTGCCCCGCAGTCTCATCGTCTCACCGTCCGTTCAGTCGTTGTCCGCCTCGCGGCAATCCCTCGGCTCCTTCGCGAGCCGGGGCTTCGCGCCGGCGTCGATCCGGCGCGCGCCGTCGCGCCGATCAAGCCGTCTCCGGCCGCCGGATGCGCCCGCGCAGCGCGAGGTCGTCGGCCGTCCACTTGCGCGCGACGATCTCGATCGCGGACTCCGCGACCGGCGTCAGCGTCTGGTCGATCCGGGGCACGCCCACGAACCGGTAGGTCGCGTCGAGCAGCTCGACCCGGACCGTCTGCACGCGGTCGGACACGCCGTTCATCAGGTCGGTCACGTTGACCGAGCGCGGCGACCAGCTCGCGAACTTCGCGATCGTGAACGTCCACTTGTGGTCGCTGTTGAACGTCGACGGGAAGACGCCCTGCTCGTAGAGGTCCTCGTCGGGCACCAGGATCACCAGGTGACCGCCGGGCTTGAGCACGCGGATCCAGTGGTCGAGCGCGACCGCGGGCTCGCGCATGTGCTCGAGGCAGTGGCTCGAGTGGACGAAGTCGAGGCTCTCGTCGGCCATGCCGGGGAGCGTTTGCGCGTCGCCGTCCGGCACGTCCCAGGCGCGGCACGAGCGCATCAGCGGAAACAGCTCGCGGAAGTTGCCCAGCGAGTCGGCGCCCGCGCCGACGTCGATCCCGTCGCCGACGAACCACCGCGTCGCGAAGCGCGAGTCGTGCAGACGCCGCGCGACCGCCTTGCTGCACTCGTACATGCCCGCTCCCTACCCGTGCTGCAGCACGACGGTCTTCACCGCCGTGAAGCCGTGGAGCGCCTCGAAGCCCTTCTCGCGCCCGTAGCCCGAGTGCCCGAAGCCGCCGAACGGCAGCTCGACGCCGCCGCCCGCACCGTAGTTGTTCACGAACACCTGCCCTGCCCGCACCGCGCGCGCCATCCTGAGCTGCCGCCCGCCGTCGCGCGTCCAGACGCCGGCGACGAGCCCGAAGTCGGTGCCGTTCGCGAGCGCGACCGCGTCCGCCTCGTCGTCGAACGGCATCGCGGCCAGCACCGGCCCGAACACCTCCTCGCGCGCGAGGCGCGAGGCCGGCGGCACGTCGCGCACGAGCGTCGGCGCGACGTAGTAGCCGGACGAAGGCGCGGTGCCGGCGATCGAGCCCTGCCCGGCCACCGGCAGCTTGTCGCGCGACGCGTCCGCGAGGAAGCCGCGCACGCGGTCGAGCTGCGAGGCGCGGATCAGCGGCCCGCAGTCGAGGTCGTCGAGCGCCGGGCCGACCTTGAGCGCCGAGAAGACGCGCGCCAGCCGTTCGAGCAGCTCCTCGTAGCGCGAGCGCTCGACCAGGAGCCGGCTGCCCGCCGAGCAGGTCTGCCCGGCGTTCTGAACGATTGCGTTGACGATGACCGGGACCGCGGCGTCGAGATCCGCATCGGCGAACACGATCTGCGGGCCCTTGCCGCCCAGCTCGAGCGTGACCGGGCAGTGGCGCTTCGCCGCCTCCTGCGCGACCAGCGCGCCGGTGACCGGCGACCCGGTGAACGACAGGTGGTCGATCCCCGCGTGCGTCGCGAGCGCCATCCCCGCCTCGCGGCCCAGCCCGGTCACGACGTTGAGCGCCCCCTCGGGCAACCCCGCCTCGTCCGACAGCTCGGCGATGCGCAAAAGCGACAGGCACGCGTCCTCGGCCGGCTTCACGACGCAGGCATTGCCCGCGGCGAGCGCGCCGCCGACGCTGCGCCCGAAGATCTGCATCGGGTAGTTCCACGGGATGATGTGGCCGGTGACGCCGAGCGGCTCGCGCCACGTGAGCACCGTGTAGCCGGGCGTGTAGGGGATCGTGTCGCCGTGCAGCTTGTCGGGCGCGCCCGCGTAGAACTCGAAGTAGCGCGCGCAGGCCGCCGCGTCCGCGCGCGCCTGCTTCATCGGCTTGCCGCAGTCGCGCGCCTCGATCCACGCGAGCTCGTCCGCGTGCGCGGCGATCGCGCGCGAGAGCGCCATCAGGCGGCGCCCCTTCTCGGCTGGTGCGAGCTTCCCCCACGCCCCATCGAATGCAGCGCGGGCGGCGCGAACCGCCGCATCGACGTCCGGCGCGTCGCCCCGGGCGATCGCCGCGAACGGCTTGCCGTCGGACGGGTCGATGACCGGCAGCTCGGCCCCGGTCGCCGGGGCGCGGAACGCCCCGCCGATGTAGTGCCGGGCGGGGGTGCGAATCGAGAGCGGAGGGTGCGGTGCGTTCATGGGGGACTCCCGTTTCATTTCCTCGGCGCGAACCTGTGCGCGAGCGTCTCCTCGTCGACGCGCGGCACGTACGAGACGCCGTCGCGCGTCGCCCACACGCTCACCTGGAAGTGCAGCGGGATGATGCCGGTGTCGCCGATCGCGAGCTCGGTCGCCCGCTGCAGGTAGGCCTCGCGCTTGACGTCGTCGACGGTCATCAGCGCGTCCTCGGTCAGCGCGTCGACCTTGCCGTTGCTGTAGCGGCCGCGGTTCGCGGTGCCGAAGCCCTTCTCCCGGTTGTGCGTCATCAGCAGCGCCTTCAGCGACGACGACGCCTCGCCGGTCCCGGTCGACCAGCCGGCGAGCAGCACGCTGAACTTGAGCTCGGTCGCCTGCGGGAAGAACGTCGCCGACGGCATCGCGACGACCTCGGTCTTCACGCCGATGCGCGTCCACATCTGCGCGAGCGCCTGCGCGATCTTCGCGTCGTTCACGTAGCGGTTGTTGGTCGCGTGCAGCGTGAGCGCGAAGCCGTCCGGGTATCCGGCCTCGGCGAGCAGCTTCCTCGCGCCCTCGGGATCGGGCTTCTCGACCTTCAGGTTCTTCGTGGCGCCGAACAGGAAGTCGGGCACGAGCTGGCCCGCGGGAACCGCCTCGCCCTCCATCACGCGCTCGACGACGAGCGGGCGATTGACGGCGATCGACAGCGCCTTGCGCACGCGCGGATCCTTGAGCGGGTTCCTCGCGAGCGGCTTGCCGTCCTTCGCGGTCACGAACGGCGTGACGTCGCGATTGCTGTCCATGTGCACGTACATGAGCCGGTCGGACGTCTGGCGGAAGAGCCCGAGCCGCTTGTCCTGCTTCAACCTCGCCACGTCGGCGGTCGGCACGTTCTCGATCGCCTGCACGTCGCCGGAGAGGAGCGCGGCGACGCGCGCGGCGTCGTTGGTGACGAGCCGCAGCGTCACCTTCTCCCAGGGCGTCCTGCCGCCCCACCAGGCGTCGTTGCGGACGAGCTCGATCCGGTCGCCCTTCGCGTAGCGGACGAGGCGGTAGGGGCCGGTGCCGATCGCCGCCTTGCCCGAGTTGAAGTCCTCGGTCGAAGCGTTCGCCGCGGCCTTCGACACGATCGCGACCTGCACCATGTCCGAGGGCATCAGCGGATACGGCTGAGCGGTCCGGAAGCGGATCGTGTACGGGTCGACGACGTCGATCTTCGTGATCTGCTTCGTGTACGCGGTGAACGGGCTCGGGCTGTTCGGCACCTTGGGCACGCGCTCGATCGACGCGACGACGTCGGCCGCGGTGAACTCGCTGCCGTCGGAGAACTTGACGCCGCGCCGCAGCTTGAATTCCCAGACCGTCGGCTCGATCGCCTTCCACTCGGTGGCGAGGCCGGGCATCAGCTGCGATTTCTCGTTGCGCGCCACCAGGTAGTCGAACAGGTGCTTCGCGACCGCGTTGTTGGGCGTCAGGTTGTGGTAGTGCGGGTCGATCGCGGTGACGTCGGCGGCGAGGCCGATCACGATGCCGGCGGCGTGGGCGGGCAGTGCGGCGGCCGCGGCGAGCCACGCGAGCGCGGCAGCGAGTAGACGGATCGGCGTCATCGGGGCTCCAGGGAGACGGCGGGCACGTAGGACGGCGCTGTCGGACGCGCCGGAAGCGTAGAAGCATAGCAAGTCCGCCGCGGCGTGTAACAGCGTGTTTCGGCGCCGCGGCGCGGTCAACGCGAAGCGCGCGAGCGCCGTTTCTGGCGGGGACGGCCGCGCATGCGCCGCCCGCAGAAAGGAGTCCACGATGCCACGCCGCCTTCCCGTCCTCGCCGCCGCCGCGACGCTCGCCTGCGCCGCCGGCTTCGCCGCGCTGCCCGCGCACGCCGACCGCGTCGCGTGGAACGTGACGATCGGGGGTCCCGGATTCGCCGTGTCCGCCGGCCAGCCCTGGGGCGGCTACGTCGTTGCCGCGCCGGTCGTCCGGCCCGTCGTCACGCCCTGGGCGCCGGTCGTCACGCCCGCCCCGGTCGTCGTGCCGCGGCCGGTGTACGTCGTGCGACCGGTCGTGCGGCCGGTCCGCTGGCGCCACGCGCGCCCGGTCGTCGTCGTTCCGCCGGCGTTCGTGCCCGCGCCGGTCGTCGTGCGGCCGTGGTAGCGAACCCGCGAGGATTCGCTGAAGATCCGTCGGCCTGAAGGCCGACCCGCGCGCACCGACGTCCGTGGGTCGGGCTTCGGCCCGACGCGCTTCGCGGCCCTGCTTCAGCCCCGGTAGCGGATCCGGTAGATCGCGCCGGCGTAGTCGTCGCTGACCAGCAGCGACCCGTCGGGCGCGACGAGCACGTCGGCGGGACGCCCCCAGACCGTGCCGCCGTCGAGCCAGCCCTCGGCGAAGGTCTCGTAGCCGGTCGCGCGTCCCGACGCGTCGACGCGCACGAGGCTCACGCGGTAGCCGATCTTCGTGCTGCGGTTCCAGGAGCCGTGCTCGGCGATGAACGCCTGCTCGCGGTACGCGGGGGGGAATTGCGTGCCCGTGTAGAAGCGCATGCCGAGCGGCGCGACGTGCGGGCCGAGGTTCTGCGCCGGCGCGACGAACTCGCTGCACGCGCGCTGGTGGCCGAACTCGGGATCGGGGATCGTCCCGCCGTGGCAGTACGGGTAGCCGAAGTGCTGCCCGGGACGCGCGAGCCGGTTGAGCTCGCAGGGCGGCTGGTCGTCGCCCATCCAGTCGCGCCCGTTGTCGGTGAACCACAGCTCCTTCGTGCGCGGGTGCCAGTCGAACCCCACGGTGTTGCGCACGCCGCGCGCGATCACCTCGTAGCCGGTGCCGTCCGGGTTCATCCTGCCGAGATTCGCGTAGCGCTCCGGGTCCGGCGCGCAGATGTTGCACGGCGCGCCGACCGGCACGTAGAGCTTGCCGTCGGGGCCGAACGCGATGAACTTGCGGCCGTGGTGGCCGTCGGTCGGGAAGCGGTCGCCGACGACCACCGGCGACGGCGGGTCGTCGAGCCGCTTCTCGATGCCGTCGTAGCGCAGGATCCGGCTCACCGCCGACACGTAGAGCGCGCCGTCGCGGAACGCGACGCCGGCCGGCTCGCGCAAGCCCCGCGCGACCACGCGCACGACCGGCGGCTTGCCCGTCGGAAAGCTCACCGCGTGCACGAGGCCGTTGACGCTGCCGACGAACAGCGTCCCTTCGGCTCCCCAGGTCATCGCACGGGCGTTCGGCACGCGCGCGGCGACCTCGATCGAGAACCCCGGCGGCAGCCGGATCTTCCCGATCGGCAGGTCGGCCTGTGCCGCCGCCAGCGCCGCCGCGAACGCGAGCGACGCCGCCGCCGTTCGAGCCGCGATCCGCAGCGCCAGTCCCCTCGTCGATCTCCGGTTGCACATGGGGTCCATCATCGCAGCAACCGGGACCCGCCGACAACGTCCCGTCGAACGCGGGGGGCGCCGGGCGCGCGCGCCGGCGGAGTGCTATGCTGATTCTTCGCCCCTGCCGCCGTCCCGCGATGAACGCCCCCGACCTCGCGCTCGCCTCGCCCGCTCCGGGCGAGACGCCCGTGCGCGACGTCTCCGGGCTCGCGGCCTGGCCGATGATCCGCGCGCTCGTCGGCTTCGACACGACGAGCCGCGAGTCGAACCTCGCGCTGATCGATTTCGTCCGCGACTATCTCGCGGGCTACGGCATCGCGTCGACGCTCACGTTCGACGACGAGCGCCGCAAGGCGAACCTGTTCGCGACGCTGCCCGCGCGCGACGGCAACGCGACCACCGGCGGCATCGTGCTCTCGGGGCACACCGACGTCGTGCCGGTCGACGGCCAACCCTGGGACACCGACCCGTTCGCGGCGACCCCGGTCGGCGACCGCGTCGTCGGGCGCGGCGTCACCGACATGAAGAGCTACTCGGCGACCGCGCTCGCGCTCGTGCCGCTGTTCCTCGAGCGCCCGCTCGCGCGGCCGCTGCACTTCGCGCTCTCGTACGACGAGGAGGTCGGCTGCATCGGCGTGCGCCGGCTGATCGACGAACTGCCCGCGCGCGGCGTGGCGCCCGCCGGCTGCATCGTCGGCGAGCCGACCGGCATGAAGCTCGTCGTCGCGCACAAGGGCAAGAAGAGCTGGCGCTGCCGCGTGCGCGGCCACGAAGCGCACAGCTCGCTCACGCCGCGCGGCGTCAACGCGGTCGAGATCGCCTGCCAGATCGTCGCGTACCTGGCCGCGATGGCGCGCCGGTTCCGCGAGGGCGACCGCCGCGACGACGCCTACGACGTCCCGTACACGACGGTCCACGTCGGCACGATCCGCGGCGGAACCGCCCTCAACATCGTGCCGCGCGACTGCGAGTTCACGTTCGAGGTGCGGCACCTGCCGTTCGACGATCCCGACGCGCTGTTCGACGAGGTGCGCGCGTACGCGGAGACGTTCCTGCCGGCGATGCGGGCGGTCGCGCCGGATGCGTACGTCGCGTTCGACGCGCTCTCGACGCTTCCCGGCTTCGACACCCGGGACGGCTCGGCGATCGCGGCGCTCGGCCACGAGCTGTGCGGCCACGCGGGCGCCGGCAAGGTGTCGTTCGGCACCGAGGCGTCGCTGTTCCACCGCGCGTCGGTCCCGACGGTGATCTGCGGCCCCGGCCACATCGAGCAGGCGCACCAGCCGAACGAGTGGGTGTCGCTCGAGCAGCTCGCGCTCTGCGAGGCGTTCATGCGGCGGCTCGCCGCGCGGCTGCACGCGGCGTGAGCGTGCCCGGCGCCCCGGGCGTGCCGGCCATGCCGGTACCGGCGATCGAGGTCCCGTTCCCGGACCTCTCGCGCTGGGAGGCGGGCAACGGAGGCATACCCTACGTCTGGACGTTCGCGTCGGGCGAGCCGGGCCCCCACGTCGTCGTGCAGGCGCTCACGCACGGCAACGAGGTGTGCGGCGCGATCGCGGCCGACGCGCTGCTGCGCGAGGGCCTGCGCCCGGTGCGCGGCACGCTCACGTTCGCGTTCGCGAACGTCGCCGCGTACCGGGCGTTCGACCCGTCGGACCCCTACGCCTCGCGCTGCGTCGACGAGGACTACAACCGCCTCTGGTCGGCGGACGTCCTGGACGGCCCGCGCTCGAGCCGCGACCTCGCGCGTGCCCGCGCGCTGCGGCCGGTCGTCGACCGTGCCGACGCGCTCATCGACCTGCACTCGATGACCGACCCCTGCCCGCCGCTCGCGCTCGCCGGCACGCGCGCGAAGGGGCTCGCGCTCGCGCGCGCCGTCGGGGTTCCCCGCGACATCGTGATCGACGCCGGGCACGTTGCGGGGCGACGCGTGCGCGACTACGCGTTCTTCGACGATCCGGACGACCCGCGCGCGGCGCTGCTCGTCGAGTGCGGCCAGCACTGGGAGCGCTCGTCGCCGGCCGTCGCGCTCGAGGCGACGCTCCGCTTCCTCGCGCACTACGGCACGATCGATCGCGCCGACGTCGAGGCGCGACTGGGCACCGCCCGGCCCCCGCCGCAGCGCGTGATCGAGGTGACGCAGGCCGTGACGATCGCCACCGAGCGGTTCGCCTTCGCGATGCCGGTCCACGGGCTCATGACGGTGCCGCGTGCGGGGACGCTGATCGCGACCGACGGCGCGGCGGAGGTCCGCACGCCCTGCGACGACTGCGTGCTGATCATGCCCACGCGCAAGCCGAAGGTCGGC
Source organism: Burkholderiales bacterium (assembly GCA_046347845.1). GTDB lineage: Bacteria > Pseudomonadota > Gammaproteobacteria > Burkholderiales > Casimicrobiaceae > VBCG01. The sequence continues at coordinate 149,200 of JAXMFH010000004.1, forward strand.
GAGACCGCGGTGCGGCTGGGGCGGATCGTCGGCTGATCCGATCCCGGCTCGTCAGCCCGCTTCAGTCGGATGCGGCAGGAGCGCGTCATGCCGCGACCCGCGCGAGGATGCGCGCCGCCTCGTCCGCGCGCATGCCGATCGCGAGTCCTCGCCGCGCGGCCGCGAGGTTGACGCACGAGAGCGTCCCGGTCGCCCAGATCGAGCGCGCGTCGCCGATGCGGGCGCTCCGGTAATCGACGGTCGCGGCCGGCAGCCCCCGCCCGTCCAGCACCGGCAGGCGCGAGGTGCCGGCGTCGTTGACGCCGCGGCCGGCATCGTGGAAGAACGCGCCCGCGGCGTCGACCGGCAGCGCGCTCGCCGGATCGCCGCCGTGCAGTCCCCCGTGGGACCCGATCACGAGCACCGCGCCGGCGTCGTCCGGCCGCACGCCGCCGATCGAGTCCAGCGCCACGATCGGCGCCGCCGACGCGCCTCCCGGCTCCAGCAGCGTGCGCGCCTCGTGCTGCCGGGGAAGGCGACCCGACGGCATCGAGGCCAGGCGCAGCCGCTCGACCGCCTCGCGGCAGCCCATCCTCTCGGTCACGCCGAACGACGCCGCGGTCGCGTTCGCGTACGAGATCACGCCGCGCGCGAGCGTGTCGGCCGCCACCGCGACGCGTGCCGACGCGTGCGAGACCGCGGCCGCCGCCATGCCGGCCCCGTCGAGCGCGACGACGCCCGCGATCCCCGCGTCGTCGAGTCCCCGACCCGCGTCGTTGAACACCGCCGCGCGGACGCCTGCCGCGAACGCGTAGTGCGCCGCGATCATCCCGCCGTGCGATCCGGTGACGAGCACGGCGCCGCGCGCCTCCGGCCCGAGGGCGGTGACGCTGTCCGCGACGACCAGGCGCATCGTCATCGCGCCGGCGGGGCCGCGGGTGCCGCCTGGGGCGCAGGCCCGGCCGCCACGGGAGCCGCGACGGCCGCCGCCGGCGCGTCTCTCGCCGCGCGCGATTGGGCCACGGCGCGCTCGGCCGCCGCGACGATTTCCGCGCCGATCGCGTCCACGCGGGTGGCGCGGACGGAAGCGGTGGCGGCCGCGAACGCCGCGTGACCTGCGCGCGTGAGCCGGGTCTCGCCCATCCCCTGGGCGACGAGCGCGGCCTCGGCCGCTTCCTCGGCGGCGTCGGACGCGGCGCGGGCGGCGACCGCGCGCGCGGTGTCGAGCGCGTTCTTTCGCTGCGCATCCGACCAGGCGTTCCAGACCGGCCGGCGCACCGCGAATACCATCGCGTCGCCGAACGCGCCCCAGCGCGCGAGTTGCCGGTACCCGGTCGCCGGGAGACGTGCCGCCACGAAGCTCGTCGCCATGCCGTCCTGGCCGTCGAGCTGCCCGGCTGCGAGCGCTTCCTGCGCCTGCAGGAAGCTCATCGCCTCCGGGCGGCCCCCCAGCGCGGCGAGCGTTTCGACGACGAGCGGACCGCCGGTGGCCCGCAGTCGCAATCCCGCGAGGTCCGCGGGCGCGCGGACGGCGCGCTCGACCGTCGCGAGCGACCGGTGCCCGAGCGGCGCGAATGCGAGCAGCACCACGTCGCTCTCGAGCGCGCGCTTCATCAGCGGCCCGGCGACGTCGGGCGAGGCGACGACCGCGGCGAGGTCTTCGCGCTCGGGCGCGATCCACGGCAGTGCGTAGACCGCGAGCGACGGAAGCTGGGCGGACCACGCGAGCGCCGAGCCGACGGCGAGGTCCGCGGCGCCGTCGCGCAGGGCGAAGAACTCGCGCGACGGATCGCGCTGCGCGAGGGCGGCACCCGGATGCAGGTTCGATTCGATCGCGCCCGTGGTCGAAGCCGCCATCGCCTCGCCCCACGCCTTCGCCGCCGCACCGAGCGGAAACGCGGGCGCGACAGCGACGGACAGCCGGAGCGGCCCGGAAGGCAGTTGCGCGCCCGCCGGCGCGGCGAGCGCCAGCGCGAGTGCGACGAGGGCAGCGGCGAGCCGTGATGCCGAACGATGCATGGCGTCCAGTCTATCAGCCGGTCCGCCGGCCGCCGCGACGCGCCGGAGTAGACTGCCGCTCGCGCGCCCGACCACGACGAACCGTGCTGCCCCCTCGCCTTCCGCTGCCCGCGTTCGCCGACGTCTGGACGCCGGACGCGCTCGCCGTCGCGCGCGAGCTGCTCGACCGGACGATGCGCGCGGCCGAGCGCGCGGGCGCCGCGCCCATGCTCGAGGCGGGCACGCTCCTCGGCCACGTCCGGCACGGGGGGCACGTGATCCCCTGGGACGACGACCTCGACCTGCTCGTCGGCGACGACGAGTTCGAGCGGTGCGTCGGCGCGATCGGTGCCGATGTCGCGCTCGCCGTGTGCGTCGTCGACGATCCCGCCCACGGCCGGTTCGCCAAGGTCTGGCCGCGCGACGCCGCCGAACGGACGACGCCCGCGGGGAACCGCCCGTGGCGCTGGCCCTTCGTCGACGTGTTCCGCTACGTGCCCGATGGCGATCGGCTGAGGCTCTATCCCGGCGGCGCGCTGGGCCGGGCGCTCGACCGCGCCGACGTGCTGCCGACGCGCGAGGCGACCTTCGAGGGCGTGCGCGTGCGCGTCCCGGCGCGTCCCGACCGCGTGCTCGACACGCTGTTCCCGAACTGGCGCATCGAGTTCGACTCGGGAGGCTGGAGCCACCGGGACGAGCGGCCCCGGGCCGCGCGCGTGCGGTTGCGCTGGAACCCCGCCGGCCAGCCCGAGGCGAGCGCGAAACGTGTCGTCTACACCGACATGTGCGCGGACCTGTTCCACGCCGGACACGTGAACTTCCTGCGCCAGGCCCGGGCGCTGGGCGACCGGCTCGTCGTCGGCATCCACGGCGACGCGACGATCGCGAGCTACAAGGACGCGCCGGTGCAGACGATGGAGGAGCGCGTCGCGGTCGTCGCCGCCTGCCGCTACGTCGACCAGGTCGTCCCCGACGCGCCGCTCGTCGTCTCCCCGCGCTACCTCGACGCGCTGGGCGTCCACGTCGTCTGCCATGCGGACGAGATCGACGCCGCCGCGCGCGACCGCATGTACGGGGAGATCCTGTCGACGCACGGCCTCGAGCTCGTGCCCTACACGCCGGGCATCTCCACGCGCGGACTTCGCGAGCGCGTCCTCGCCGCCGCCCGGAACGCCGCAAGGAGGCCCTTTCCTCACGGCGACGGCGAGTCGCGCCAGTAGCGGGCGGACGAAAGGCGCGCACGCTCGACGGCACCGACGCGGTCGGGCCCGGCGTCGAACGAGATCGCACCGTCGAAATCGGTGCGCAACGTCGACGCCCCGCGCGCGGCGTAGCGCGCGACGACCTCGGGCCGCGGGTGGCCGTAACGGTTGCGGTAGCCGGGCGTGAACACGGCGAGCGACGGGTCGACCGCCGCGACGAACGCGGGCGTCGACGACGTGCGGCTGCCGTGGTGCGGCACGACCAGGACGTCGGCGCGCAGCGTCTCGCGCGCTTCGTCCAGGAGCCGCGACTCGCTGCGGGCCTCGATGTCGCCGGCGAGGAGCACGCGCGCGCCGCCCGCCGAGACCGCGATCACGCACGACAGGTCGTTGGTCTTCGCGCGCGGATCCGCGTAGAGCGCGGGCGTCGGATGCAGCACCTCGAACGCGACGCCGTCCCAGTGCCAGCGCATGCCTTCGACGCATCGATCCGAGGGCGCGCCGCCGCGGCCTTCGACGAGCGGATGGTCGTCGGGCAGCGACGAGACGAGGCGGCCCACCGGCACCGAGCGCATCAGCGATCCTGCGCCGCCCGCGTGGTCGAGGTCCTGGTGGCTCACGACGAGCGTGTCGATGCGTCCGACCCCCTCGTGCCGCAGGTAGGGGGCGACGATGCGCGAGCCCGCGTCGGCCGCTTCGTGCCACCGGGGTCCCGCGTCGTACACGAGCGCGTGCCGGTGCGTGCGGACGACGACCGAGAGCCCCTGCCCGACGTCGAGCACGACGATGCGCGCCGTGCCCGCGGGGGGCGGCGCGGGTGTCGCCAGTCCGAGCGGCGCGAGCCACAGCGCCCCGAGCGCGCGGCCGGGAACGCCGCGCGGCGCGAGCATCCACGCGACGCCGAGGACCGCCGCCGCGAGCGTCCACGGGAGCGGCGTGTGCTGCACCCAGGCGGCCGCAGGCAGCTCCGCGAGCCGCTCGAGCACGGCCATCAGCGGCGCGAGCACGGCGTGCGCGGCGACGAAGCACGTGTCGATCGGCACGACGATGCCCGCGACCGCGAGCGGCACCACGGCGAAGGTCACGACCGGGATCGCGAGCGCGTTGGCGAGAGGCGAGACGATCGACACCTGCCCGAACAGCGCCAGCGCGAACGGCACGAGGCCGACCGTGACCGCCCACTGCGTCCGGGCCCCTTCGCGCAATGACACGGCGAGCCGGCCGAGGGCGCTCGCCGCGCGCCGGCGCGGCACGTGCCCGGCGTTCGCGTAGATCAGCACGGCGACCGCGCCGTACGACAGCCAGAATCCCGGCGACAGCACGGCCCAGGGATCGAGCGCGAGCACTGCCGCGAGCGCCCACAGCCAGACCACGCCCGACGCGCCGTGGCGCGAGGCGAGGAGCCCGAGCGCCCCGGTCGCGAGCATCGCGAACGTGCGCAGCGCCGGCACCTCGGCGCCCGCGAGCAGCGTGTAGCCGCCGGCCGCGACCACGCCCGCTATCGCGCCGACGTGCCGCGCGGGCAGACGGTCGGTGAGCCGCGTCGACCGGCGCGCCAGCGCCGCGGCCGCGGCGCCCGCGAGCGCCGCGAGCGCCGTCACGTGCAGGCCCGAGATGCTGACGAGGTGGCCGACGCCGGTGCGGTTGAACACGGTCCACTGGTCGTCGGGGATCGCGCGCTGGTCGCCGATCGCGAGGGCGGCGACGACGCCCGCGTAGCGCGACTCGCCGAGCGCGGCGGCGATGCGCGCGCGCACCCGCTCGCGCGCGCGCTGCACGTGGTCGCGCCATCGCCCGCCGAACGCGTCGATCCGGGCGTTCGCGCCCGACTCGCGCACGTAGCCTGTGGCCCGCAGGCCGCGCTCGAGGAGCCAGGCCTCGAGGTCGAACCCTCCCGGGTTCGCGTAGCCGTGCGGGCGCTTCAGCCGCACGACGAGCCGCCAGCGCTCGCCCGCCCGCAGCTCCGGCAGCGGGACGTCGGCCACGCCTTCTTCGTCGGGGCGGGCCGCGGGCCAGGCAAGCGAAAGGCGGGCCGGCACGCGCGCACCCGGTGACTCGACGTGCTCGACGGCGAACGCGAATCGCAGGCCGCGCGCGGACGCGTCGGGCAGGTCGTCGACGACGCCCGCCACGAGGACGTCGACGCCCTCCCACTCGGAGGGCAGCGCGTCGGCCAGGCGCACCTCGGCGCGCCACGCCGCGTAGCCGTAGCCCCCGGCCGCCGCGGCGAGCACGATGGCCGCGAGGCTCCGCCAGCGCCAGGGCGGCGCGCTCGCCCCCGTCGGAGGCGAGCGCGCCTCGCGGAGCTCGCGCAGCCGCCCTCGCGCGAGGATCGCGATCGCCGCGACCGACGCCGCGACCCAGGCGACCGGCATCGACGGCAGCTCGGCGCGCGTCTGCAGCGCGCCGACGCCCGCCGCGAACGCGGCGAGCAGCGCCGGCGCGGCGCTCCCGATGCGCGGAATCGGCACGGTGACGGCCATGCGCGATCGTGCCGCGCGGTCGCGCGGTCGCGCCATCGGCCGGACGGACTAGGGCCGCTCGAGGAACTCGCGGACGATCGCGATCTGCGCCTGCGGCACCAGCGTCGGCGCGTGCCCGACGCCCGGCAGCGTGACGAGCGCGGCGCGCGGGCCCCGCTTCGTCATCGCGTCGGCGACCTCGGCTGCGAGCAGGTCGGAGCGCTCGCCGCGGATCACGAGCGCGGGCACGCGCACGGCGTCCCACACGCTCCACAGGTCGACGTCGCCCGGCGCCGCGAGCGACGCGCGGAACGGGACGCCGATCGCCGGGTCGTAGTGTAGCGCGTACGTGCCGTCGTCGCGACGCACGAGCACGTTGTCGACGAGGAAGCGCCATTCCGCGTCGGTGTGCGGCCCGAACGGCTCGGAGATCGCCCGGATCGCCGCGAACGCCGCGTCGTAGGTCGGGAACGCCGGCGACTGCCCGACGTAGCCGGCGATGCGCTCGATCGCCGCGCGGGCGAGCACCGGTCCGGCGTCGCTGATCACGAGGCGGCGGATCGGCGGGCGCTCGAACGCGCCGAGCGCCATGCCCATCAGGCCCCCGAGCGAGATGCCGACCCAGTCGACGGCCTCGACGTCGAGGCGCGCGAGCAGCGTCACCGCGCAGGCGACGTAGGTCGGCACCTGGTAGAGCATCGGGTCGGCCAGGGGCTCGCTCGCGCCGCGGCCCGGCATGTCGGGTGCGATCACGCGCCATCGATCGGCGAGCGCGCGGGCGAGCGGCCCGAAGTCGCGGCCGTTGCGCGTGAGCGCGTGGGCGCACACGACGACGCGGGGATTGCCCGGGTCGCCCCACTCGCGGTAGGCGAGCCGGTGCAGCTGCCTGCCGGTCAGGCAGCTCACCGTGCGGCTGCGCGAACCGTCGTCGTTCATCGCCGATCCCCGCGGTGCGGGGCGCGGCCCGGTCGACCCGCGGTCACTGCGTGCCCCCGACGCGCGGCGGCAGCACCATCTGCGTGCAGCGGAACAGCGCCATCGTCGCGCCGTCCGACTTCCGCGTCACCGTGGCGTCCCACACCTGCGTCGCGCGCCCGAGGTGCGCGGCGCGCGCGACGCACGAGATCGTCCCTTCGCGGGTGGTCGCGACGAAATTGCACTTGAGCTCGACCGTCGTGAAGTTGTGGTTGTCGTCGGGCAGGTGTGCGATGCAGCCGTAGCCGCACGCGGTGTCGGCGAGCGCGATGACGGTCGCGGCGTGCAGGTAGCCGTTGGGCGCGAGGAGCTCGGGACGCACGTCGAGCTCGGCGTCGAGCCGGGCGTGCGCGAGCGCCACGGGACGGAACCCCACCAGCCCCGGCAGCTTGCCGTCGCCGCGGTGCTTCAGCTTCTCGAGCATGCGCGCCCAGCGCGCGGCATCGCCGTCCGTCATCGCCCGGTCCTCGATCGCCAAAGCGCGAGGATACCGCAGCGCGCGAGTCGTCCGGTCAGGTGTAGGCGAGCAGACGTCCGCAGGCGATCACCGACAGCCAGAGCAGGATCGAGATCGCGGCCGCGGCGCGCACGCGCATCGGAATCGCGGCCCCGGCGTCCCAGGCGCCCGACGACCGCATCGCGCCGGCGTGCAGCAGGCCCGCGTTGACGCCCGCCGCGAGGATCAGCCCCATCTTGAGCGTGAACACGCGGTTGCCGAGGTAGTCGGACGCGTGCGCGGTGAACATCGCGAGCCCGGAGAGCGCGGCGACGAGGAACGCCGCGAGCGTCCACGGCAGCACGTGCGCGGCGAGGCGCGTGGCCGGGAGCCGGCGCGAGAGCCCGAGCAGCCGCAGGTCGAGCACGACGATCGAGCCCACGACGACCGCGAACGCGGCGATGTGGATCGACTCGACGATCGGGAACGCCCAGAGCGACTCGCGCAGCGTCCGCCCCAGCCCCGACGACTCGACCGCGTGCAGCGCCGTCGCCACGCGGGACCGGCGTCAGCGCAGCTCGACGGTGCGCCCGTCGACGGTGATCCGCTCGGCGCGCATCTCGTCGGGCTTGTGGCGATTCGGGTAGCCCACGACGGTGACCGTCTTGCCTGGCACGAGCGCGCTCCGGGGCAACCCGCGGTTCTCCATGCGCGAAGGCGGCGCCAGCACCGCGATCCAGGTCTTGCCGTCGACCGCGAGCCTGACGAACCCGTGCGGGTGCTCGTAGCCCGCCTGCTCGATCGCGCCGGTGAGCGTCAGCGTCTGGTTCGCGTCGTACTCGCTCCAGCCGTGGTGCGCGAAGGCGGGCAGCGCGGCGAGCGCGAGCGTGGCGGCGGCGTGGCGCAGGTTCATCCGGGTTCTCCTTCGGTCGTCGCCGCGATCGTAGCGCGTTTCGCGACCGTCAGGCCACGAGCGCCGCGACGTCGCCGGCGAGACGGTCGACGTCCTCCACGCGCGTGTCCCACGCGCACATGAAGCGGCAGCCGGTCTCGCCGACGAAGACGTAGAATCGCCAGCCGCGCTCGCGCAACCCGTCGATCGTCCGCTTCGGCAGGTCGACGAAGACGCCGTTCGCCTCCGTGGGCGCGACGAGCCGCGTGCCCGGGACGCGGACGAGGGCCGCCGAAAGACGGCGCGCCATCGCATTCGCGTGCGCGGCGTGCGCGAGCCAGCGACCGCCCTCGAGCGTCGCGATCCAGGGCGCGGCGAGGAAGCGCATCTTCGACACCAGGTGGCCCGCCTGCTTGCGCCGGCGCGCGAACTCGTCGGCGAGCCCCGCGTCGAAGAACACGAGCGCCTCGCCGAGCGGCAGGCCGTTCTTCGTGCCGCCGAACGCGAGCACGTCGACGCCGGCGCGCTGCGCGAGATCGGCCGGCGCGCAACCGAGCGCGGCGACCGCGTTCGCGAAACGCGCGCCGTCCAGGTGCACCCTGAGCCCGCGGGCGTGGGCGGCGTCGGCCAGCGCCGCGAGCTCGGCGGGCGCGTAGACGGTGCCGAGCTCGGTCGCCTGCGTGAGCGAGAGCGCGCGCGGGCGCGACGCGTGCTCGTCGTGCGCGGCCGCCCGCGCCGCCAGCGCCTCGGGCGTCACCTTCGCGCCGGGACCCGCGACGGGGAGGAGCTTCGCACCGCCGCTCATCGCCTCGCAGGCGCCGCATTCGTCGACGTTGACGTGCGCGAGCTCGTGGCAGATCGCCGCGTCGGTCGGCCGGCAGATCGCGGCGATCGCGAGCGCGTTCGCGGCGGTGCCGGTCGGCACGAAGTAGACGGGCGCGTCGGCGTCGAAGACGCGGCGCACCGCGTCCTCGGCCTCGCGCGTCCAGCGGTCGTGCCCGTAGCCGGCCGCGTGGCCGGCGTTGGCGCGCACGAGCGCCTCCAGCGCCTCGGGCACGATGCCGGCGTTGTTGTCGCTCGCGAACTGGACGAGGCGCTCCGAAGGGCCCAAGCGCGGCCTCAGTCGTGCTCGAGTCGGCGGCGGAAGCGGCGCAGCGCGAGCCACAGGGCGCCCGCGATCAGCGGAATCGCGGCGGCGACCGCGACGTCGGCGTCGAGCGGCACGCCCAGCGACTTCGCCGCCTTCGCGAAGTAGCCGACGAGGCCGGCGGCGTAGTAGGTGATCGCGGCGATCGACAGCCCCTCGACGGTCTGCTGCAGCCTCAACTGCAGCCGCGCGCGCCGGTTCATCGACTCGAGCAGCGACTGGTTCTGGCGCTCGAGCCCGACCTCGACCTTCGCGCGCAGCAGCTGCCCCGCGCGGGCGATGCGGGCCGAGAGCTCCTGCTGCCGCCGCGCGGCCGAGGCGCAGGTCGCCATCGCGGGGGCGAGCCTCCGGTCCATGAACTCGGCGATCGTCTGGACGCCGGCGATGCGCTCCTCGCGAAGGTCGGCGATGCGCTGGCGCACGAGGCCGAAGTAGGCGTCCGCCGCGCCGTAGCGGAAGCGCGTCGCCGCGTCGCGCTGCTCGACCTCCGCGGCGAGGCGCGTCAGGTCGTCGAGCAGCACCGCGTCGTCGGACGCGCCGGCCGCGACCATCCGCTCGGTGATCGCCGCGAGCCTGCGCTCGGCCTCGCGCAAGGGCGCCGAGGCCTCGCGGGCGACCGGGTAGGCCAGGAGCGCCATCATCCGGTAGGTCTCGATCTCGAGGAGCCGCTGCGCGAGGCGGCCCGCCTGCCGCCCCGTGAGCGACCGGTCGATCACGACGAAGCGCGTGCAGCCGTCCTCGTCGCGCCGGAAGTCGGTGAGCGCGACGCCCGCGCCGTCGGCCACGCGGGCGCCCGCGACCGTCGCGTCGCCGAACGACGCGACGACGGCGTCCAGGCCGGCGCCGTCCTCGCGTCGGAGGTCGACCTCCGCATAGACGATCGTCGTGCCCGGCAACCCGGTCCGCCAGACGGCCGGCACCGCGTCGAGCGCGCGGACCTCGGCCGGCGCTTCGGCGCCCATCGCCCGGAAGACCGTGATGCCGGTGAACTCGGTGTGCCGCTCCCACTTGAGCCGGAACGCGCCGCAGTCGAGCCAGAGGTAGCCGCTCTCGAACGACGGCGCCGGCAGCCCGTGCTGCGACGCGAGCGCGGCGAGCGCCGCCTCCTCGGCGGGGCGCGCCTCGGGCGGGATCCGCAGCGCGAGGTGCGCGACCCGCTCGGGCGTCGAGAGCCGCGCCGGCGGCCGCGCGTGGATCTCGTCGTGCAGCGGCTGCCGCAGCGGGTCGTCGGGCGGGCGCGTGCGCATCGGCGCGATGGTACCGCGCCGGGGCGCCGCCGGCATCGCGGCAGGCCTGCTGCCCGTCAGGTCGTGGGGCGCGGCGCGAACGGCAGCAGGCGCGCGAGCGCCGCGCGCCAGTCGATCCCGTCGAGCAGGTTCTTGAGCGTGAGGCCGAGCTCCGTGTCGCCCTCGATCGTGAGCCGGCGCGCGAAGAACAGCGTGTCCGGGTCCTCCTCGCGCAGCGCGAGCGCCACGAAGTCGGCGAGCGTCGCCGCGACCGTGAGGTCGGGCGCTTCGGCCGTGCGCGCGACGCGAAAGCCCCCGGGCGTCGACTCGACGTGCATCGCGAGGCCGAGGTCGCGGACGACGAGCGCGAAGCGCTTGCCGCGCAGCGGCGCCACCTGCTCGCGCGTCACGATCCGCCCGACGCCGAAATCGAGCGCCCGCGCGAGCGCGAACGACGGCGGCGCCGTGGGCAGCCGCGAGACGACCGCCGCGACGGCGGCGGGGAACGTGAAGCGAGGCAGGCGCGCGCGCGCGGTCATGCGGTCACGTAGTCGACGCCCGCGCGGCCGTGCCAGAAGCCGTTGCAGGGCGCGCCCGGAAGCCGGCCGGCGATCGACGCGAACGCCGCGCCGGGCGTGCGGACGCCGTCGATCGCGTCGCGGAACGCGGCGAGGACCTCGAGCGTGCCCTCCCCCTGCGGGCTCACGCGCACGACGTCGACGCCCGCCCGCTCGAGCGCGGGGAGCTCGGAGAGCAGCGTGTAGACGCCCGCCGACTGCGTCTGCGTCCCGTTGATCGTCAGGAACGGCACGCCCTCGCGCGTCCTGAGCTCGAGCCCGTCGGCGACGCCGAGGCAGCGATACTCGCAGGCGTCCTTCTGCAGGTTGTGGTGGCGTGCGGTGAAGCAGCGCGCCGAGTAGGCGAGCGGCAGGCGCCCGTGCGCGAGGACCTCGGTCTCGACACCGGCCGGCGCGCCGGCCACGAGCTCGGCGAGCGCGGCGGACGAGAGCTCGGCCGGGCTCACCCAGCGCGTCGCGCCCTCGCGCGCGAGGATCGCGAGCGCCTGCGCCGAATAGACCGACAGCGACGCGCCGGCGACGAACGGAAGGCCGGCGCCGCGCGCGCCGAGGATCCGCACCGCGCCCATGTCGTTCGCCTCGACGCGGAACCGCGTCTGCTCGGCCAGCTTGCGCACGAGCCGCAGGTCGGCCTCGGCCTCGACGAGCGGCAGCGTCGAGAGCACCGCCTCCTTGCCCGCATCGGCGAGCATCGCGGCGATCTCGAGCCAGTCCGGCAGGCGGAGCTCGTGGCGGCGCGAGCACACGGTCTCGCCGAGGTAGACGACGTCGACCGGCGCGGACGCGACGCCCGCGTAGAACTCGAGCACCGCGTTGCGCGGCCAGTAGTAGAGCAAGGGTCCGAGCGCGAGCTTCATCGTCAGCGCCACGGCCGCGAGTACGCGCCCAGCGTCTGCGCCTGCCCCTCGGCGAGCGCGTCGAGGTCGGCGTGCCAGCGCGGGTTCGCGCGGAACGCGCCCGGCGCCGCCGCGCAGGCGTCGATCGCGGCGCGCCAGGTGCGCGCGACCTGCGCGACGTACGCGGGGCTGCGCTGGCGCCCCTCGATCTTGATCGCCGCCACGCCGATGCGCATCAGCTCGGGCAGGAGGTCGAGCGTGTTGAGGCTGGTCGGCTCCTCGAGCGCGTAGTAGGTGTCGCCCGCCACGTCGAAGCGGCCCTTGCACAGCGTCGGGTAGCCCGGGCGCTCGTCGCCCTCGAACGCGTCGATCAGGAAGCCGTTGAGGCGCGTGCGCATGCCGCCCGCGTGCGGCTCCCAGCGCACCGCCTTCGCCGGCGAGCACACGCCCTGGCAGTTCGGCGACTCGCCGGTGACGTACGCGGAGAGCGCGCACCGCCCTTCGACCATCACGCACAGGCTCCCGTACCCGAACACCTCGATCTCGACGCCGGTGCGCGAGATCGTGTGCTCGACCTGCGCGAGCGAGAGCACGCGCGGCAGCACGGCGCGGCGCACGCCGAACCGCTCGCGATACCACTCGATCGCCTCGTGGTTCGTCGCCGACGCCTGCACCGACAGGTGGAGGCGGAGCTCCGGATGAGCGCGCGCCGCGTAGTCGAGCAGCGCCGCGTCGGCGCAGATCACCGCGTCGACGCGCAGCGCCGCCGCGCGGTCGACCGCGCGCGTCCAGCGCGCGAAGCCGCCCGTCGTCGGGAACGTATTGAGCGCCACGAGCACCTTGCGTCCGCGCCGGTGCGCATAGGCGACGCCCTCGGAGAGCGAGGCGTCGTCGAAGTTGAGCCCGGCGAACGCGCGAGCGTTGGTCTCGTCGCGGAAGCCCACGTAGACCGCGTCGGCGCCGTGGTCGACGGCGGCCTTGAGCGCCGGCAGGCCGCCGGCGGGGCACACGAGTTCGGGGACGCGGAAGGACGCGGACGGAGCGGACATCGGGGACCGGCCCGGAGCATCGCCGGGCGATCCGCGATCCTCGCCCGCCGCGCGCAGCGCGGGCCTTGATCGGGGTCAAGCAGCGCCCGGAGCATCGCTCCGGCGGTGGCCGGCATCCTCGCGGCACCCGTCGGCCAGCGCGTGGGCGCGGGGCGGCCGACGGGCCGACGGGATTCGCTGCATCGAAGGCAGAGGCGTCGGGCTGAAGCCCGACCCCCGGGAAAGGCGGCGTCGTGGCTCGGCCTCCAGGCCGACCGGATCGAGCCTTCCGGGAACCCTAGAGCCTCTGCTCGACCCAGCCGCGCACGGACTGCAGCGCGGCCGGCAGGCTCGCCGGATCGGTGCCGCCCGCCTGCGCCATGTCGGGGCGTCCTCCGCCCTTCCCACCGACCTGCGTCGCGACGTGGTTGACGAGCTCGCCCGCCTTCACCTTCGCGACCAGGTCGCCGGTGACGCCCGCGATCAGCGTGACCTTGCCGTCGGCGACGCTGCCCAGCACGATCGCCGCGCTCTTGAGCCTGTCCTTCAGCTTGTCGACCGTCTCGCGCAGCGACTTCGCGTCGGCGCCGTCGATCGACGCGGCGACGACCTTGACGCCACCGACGTCGGCCGCGCCGCCCGCGAGGTCGTCGCCCGCCGACGAAGCGGCCTTCGCCTTGAGCCGCGCGAGCTCCTTCTCGGCCGCGCGGGATTGCTCGACCAGCTGCGCGATCTTCGCCTCGAGCTCGGCGACCGGCGCCTTCAGCGCCGCCGCCGCCGCCGCGAGCTTGGCCTCCTGCGCCTGCACCCAGGCGAGCGCGCCCTTGCCGGTGGTCGCCTCGATGCGGCGGATGCCCGCGGCGACGCCGCTCTCGCCGAGCACCTTGAACAGCCCGATGTCGCCGGTGCGCGCCACGTGCGTGCCGCCGCACAGCTCGCGCGAGCTCCCGATGTCGAGCACGCGCACCGTGTCGCCGTACTTCTCGCCGAACAGCATCATCGCGCCCTGCTTCTGCGCGTCGGCGATCGGCATCGTGCGCGCCTGCGTCGCCGCGTTCTCGAGGATCTCGGCGTTGACGATCGCCTCGACGCGCCGGACCTCCTCGTCGGTCATCGGCGCGTGGTGGGCGAAGTCGAAGCGCGTCCGCTCGGGGTCGACGAGCGAGCCCTTCTGCTGCACGTGCGCGCCGAGCACCTCGCGCAGCGCCTTGTGCATCAGGTGCGTCGCCGAGTGGTTGCGCATCGTGCGGCCGCGGGCGTCGTGGTCGACGTTCGCGGCGACCTTGTCGCCCACCTTGAGCTCGCCGGTCTTCACCTCGCCCACGTGCCCGTACACGTCGGGCTGGATCTTCTGCGTGTCCTCGACCGCGAACAGCGTGAGGCACACGCCGCCCTTCGTGAGCTCGCCGCGGTCGCCGACCTGGCCGCCCGACTCCGCGTAGAAGGGCGTGCGCGAGAGCACGACGACGCCCCGCTCGCCGGTCGACAGCGACTCGACCTTCCCGCCGTCGCGGTAGAGCGCCACCACCTCGCCCTCGGCCGACAGCGTCTCGTAACCGTCGAAGCGCGTCTTCGGGCCGTCGTACGCCAGGCCCTCGCCGGCCTTGAAGTGCGACGCGGCGCGGGCGCGCTCGCGCTGCGCCTCCATCGCGCGGTCGAACGCCGCCTCGTCGACCGTGTAGCCGTGGCCGCGCAGCACGTCGGCGGTCAGGTCGTAGGGGAAGCCGTAGGTGTCGTAGAGCGTGAAGGCGGTCGTGCCGTCGAGCACCTTGCCGCCGGACTTGCGCAGCGCGGCGACCGCGTCGTCGAGGATCCGCATGCCGTGGTCGATCGTCTCGCCGAAGCGCTCCTCCTCGGCCGCGAGCACCTGCGCGACGCGCGCCCTGTCGCGGCGGAGCTCCGGATAGGCGTCGCCCATCGCGCGGTCGAGGTCCTCGACGAGCCGGTGGAAGAAGGGCTGCTTCTGGCCGAGCTGGTAGCCGTGCCGGATCGCGCGCCGGATGATCCGGCGCAGCACGTAGCCGCGACCCTCGTTGCCGGGGATCACACCGTCGACGATCAGGAACGCGCACGCGCGGATGTGGTCGGCGATGACGCGGAGCGACGGCGAGAGCAGGTCCCTCGCGCCGGTCTCGCGCACGGCGGCGCGGATCAGGTCGACGAACAGGTCGATCTCGTAGTTCGAGTGGACGTGCTGCAGCACCGCCGCGAGGCGCTCGAGCCCCATGCCGGTGTCGACGCAGGGCTTGGGCAGCGGGGTCAGGGTGCCCTGCGCGTCCCGGTTGAACTGCATGAACACGAGGTTCCAGATCTCGATGTAGCGGTCGCCGTCGGCCTCGGGCGAGCCGGGCGGGCCGCCCCACACCTGCGGGCCGTGGTCGTAGAAGATCTCCGAGCACGGGCCGCACGGACCGGTGTCCGCCATCTGCCAGAAGTTGTCCGACGCGTACCGCGCGCCCTTGTTGTCGCCGATGCGGACGATGCGCTCGCGCGGGACGCCGACCTCGTTCGCCCAGACGCCGTAGGCCTCGTCGTCGTCGATGTAGACGGTCACCCAGAGCTTCTCGGCCGGCAGCCCGTAGACCGTGGTCAGGAGCTCCCACGCGTAGCGGATCGCGTCGCGCTTGAAGTAGTCGCCGAAGCTGAAGTTGCCCAGCATCTCGAAGAACGTGTGGTGGCGGGCCGTGTAGCCCACGTTCTCGAGGTCGTTGTGCTTGCCGCCGGCGCGCACGCAGCGCTGGGCGGTCGTGGCGCGCACGTAGTTCCGCCGCTCCTGCCCCAGGAAGACGTCCTTGAACTGGACCATCCCGGAGTTCGTGAACAGCAGCGTCGGGTCGTTGCCCGGCACGAGCGGCGACGTCGCGACGTGCGTGTGCCCCTTCGAGACGAAGTAGTCGATGAACCGGCGGCGGATCTCGGCGGCCTTCATGCGTCCTTCCGATCGGGCGCGGCGCGCGCGGCGCGGCGCCTCGGCCCGGGAAAATCAAAGCCTTGGATTGTACCGCCGCCCTCGCCCGCCGCCCAAGCGCGCCCGGCGGACCCCGGGCTCGGCCGAACGGCCGAAGGCGGGGCCGCCCTGACCGGGTGCAGGCTCCGGGCATGCCGAGGGCGCAGGCGACGGCGACCGGCGACGCGGCCCGCGCCGGTGCCCGCACGGCGGAAACACGGAGGACCCATGGAACGCGAAGACCTGATGCGCCACCTCGCTGGCTGGCGCGACGGCGTCGATCCCGCGACGGGCGCGACGCTGCCTCCCGATCACCCGGCGCAGCGCACCGACTTCCTGCGCGTCGTCTGCGCTGCGATCGACGCGCTCGCCCTGCACGCGCCCCCCGACGGGGCCGCGCGGCGAACCGCGCCGGCGGGGCCCGGCCCGGCGAAGGCGGGCCGCCCGTGGACGGCCGCCGAGGACGCGCTGCTCGCGCAGGCGCACGCCGCGGGCATGCGGGCGACCGAGCTCGCACGTGCCCACGAGCGCACGCCCGGCGCGATCACCGCGCGCCTCGTCAAGCTCGGGCTGATCGAGATGCCCGCGGGCCTGCGGCTGCGGGGCATGGGCATGCCCGGCGCGCCCGGGCCGGCACCGTGAGCGCTCCGCCGGCCCGTGCCCGCCCGGCCGACCGCGGGGACGGACGACGAGCGAGGCGACGCCGATCCGCACGCGCCTCGGGGCGCCGGCGCCGCCCGCGGCCGGGCGCGGGCCGCGCCGCCGTCACGCGGACTCGTCGTCGGATGGCTTCGCGCCCGCCGCGCGCATCACCCTGAGCGCCACCGAGAGCGGGTAGCCGCGCGCGACGAGAAAGCGCACCTGGCGGGCCTTTTCGCGCTCGTCGGCCGGTGGCGTGCCGTAGCGGCGGCGCCAGAGCGCCGATGCCTCCTCGATCTCGTCGCGGCCCGCGAGAGCGTCCAGCGCCGTGGAAGCCGCCGCCGCGTCGACGCCCTTCTCCTTCAGGGCGTGCGCGATCGCGCGGCGCCCGTAGCGCCCGGCCCTCTGCGCGACGACCGCGTGGGCGTACCGCGCGTCCGACAGCAGGCCGCGCCGGGCGAGCTCGTCGAGCGCCGCGTCCGCCTCGGGCTCCCCGACGCCCTTCGCGAGGAGCCGCGCACGGAGCTCGGCACGGCTGTACTCGCGGCGCGCGAGCATGCGCACCGCCGACGGCAGCGCCGGGGGCGCCGGGCGATCGCTGCGACGGGGGGGCGGGCGCCGCATCGACGAGGCGGTGAGCGTCGTACGCAAGTGGGCCGCGCGGCCCGGTCGCAAAGGATGCTCGCGACGCGCGCGCGGCGGCGACCGCGCCTACGCGTCGTCGTCGGCCGCGCCCGGCTTGATCGGGCCGGGAACCGGGACGCCGACCGCCGCGCGGATCTTCGCCTCGATTTCGGTGGCGATCTCGGGATGCTCGCGCAGGTACTCGCGCGCGTTGTCCTTGCCCTGTCCGATCTTGTCGCCCTGGTAGGCGTACCAGGCACCCGACTTCTCGACGATCCGGTGCGCGACGCCGAGCTCGATGATCTCGCCCTCGCGCGAGATGCCCTCGCCGTAGAGGATGTCGAACAGCGCCTCCTTGAACGGCGGGGCGACCTTGTTCTTCACGACCTTGACGCGCGTCTCGTTGCCGACGACCTCCTCGCCCTTCTTGATCGCGCCGATGCGGCGGATGTCGAGCCGCACCGACGCGTAGAACTTGAGCGCGTTGCCGCCCGTCGTGGTCTCCGGATTGCCGAACATCACGCCGATCTTCATCCGGATCTGGTTGATGAAGATCACGAGCACGTTCGCGCGCTTGATGTTCGCGGTGAGCTTGCGCAGCGCCTGGCTCATCAGGCGCGCCTGCAGGCCGGGCAGCTGGTCGCCCATCTCGCCCTCGATCTCGGCCTTCGGCACCAGCGCCGCGACCGAGTCGATGACGATCACGTCGACGCCGCCCGAGCGCACGAGCATGTCGGCGATCTCGAGCGCCTGCTCGCCGGTGTCCGGCTGCGAGATCAGGAGGTCGCCGACGTCGACGCCGAGTTTGCCCGCGTAGACCGGGTCGAGCGCGTTCTCGGCGTCGATGTAGGCGGCGACGCCGCCCGCCTTCTGCACCTGCGCGACGACCTGCAGGCACAGCGTCGTCTTGCCCGACGACTCGGGGCCGTAGATCTCGACCACCCGGCCTCGGGGGAGTCCTCCGACTCCGAGGGCGATGTCGAGGCCGAGCGACCCGGTCGACACGACCGACAGGTCGTTCTGGATCTGCGACTCGCCCATCTTCATGATCGAGCCCTTGCCGAACTGCTTTTCGATCTGCGCGAGGGCGGCGGCCAACGCCTTGCTCTTCTGGTCGTCCATCGTCGTGGGTTCCGTGGTGTGCTGGCTGTGGAGGGGGCCGTCGGGGCGCCGGCCGGCTCCCGCTTGAGGGGCCGCCGACGGGGTGTGCCCGTCGATGGCGCCGATTATTCCATAGAACGATCGTTCGACGGAAGGGGGCTTTTGGCTTAGGCCATGCGGACGATGGCGATTCGGAGCCGGGGGCCGGGGGGCGGGGGCCGGGCGTCGGGGGTCGGGGGGCCGGAAGACGGGAGGGAGAGCCACCCTCGACGGGGCGGCCCGGCGGCGGCATCCTTTTATCCCAGGATACCCGGGCCGAGGGCGAATCCTCGCTCCGCCCCGGCTTCCGCCCGCGCCCCCAAGCCCCCGTGCCCGACGCCTCGCCCCCCGCCGCCGACGACCTGACGCGCCTCCTCGAAGCGGCCCGGGCCGGCGACGCGGACGCCGGGAGGCGCGCCTACGCGCTCGTCTACCGCGACCTGCACGCGCTGGCGCACGCCAAGCTGCGCGGCCACCGGACGATGTCGCTGCTGGACACGACGGCGCTCGTCCACGAATCGTACCTGCGCCTCGTCGGGGACGGGCGCCTCGACGTGGACGGGCGTCGCCATTTCTTCGCGTACGCCGCGCGCGTCATGCGGTCGGTCATCGTCGACGCGGCCCGCGCGCGCCTCGCGGCGCGACGGGGAGGCGGCCTGCCCGACCTGACGCTCGACACCGAGGCCGCCGTCCCCGAAGGCGGCGACGATGCGACGGTGATTCGCGTGGACGACGCGCTCGCGGACCTGGCCAAGGTGAATCCGCGCCTCGCCGAGGTCGTCGAGATGCGCTACTTCGGCGGACTGACCGAGGCCGAGATCGCCGCATCGTTGGGCCTGTCCGACCGCACGGTCAAGCGCGACTGGGAGAAGGCGCGCCTGCTGCTCGCCGCGGCGCTGCGCTGACGAGGCGGCCCGGCCGACGAACGGTGTCCCGCGCCGCCGCGCCGCCCCGTACGAACCGGAAACCCGTCCTCCGCACCGTTCCCCGGCCCCGCCGATGACGCTCGACCTCGCCGCGCTGCGCGCGCTCGACCGGCTCCTCGACGAGGCGCTCGACCTCGCGCCGGGCGACCGCGAGGCCTGGATCGGCGCGCTGGCCGGCGACGACGCGCGCCACGCCCCGCTCCTGCGCGAACTCCTGCTCGCGCCGGCGTCCGCCCGCACCGCCGACTGGCTCGACCGGCCGCCTGCGCTCGGCCGGGATCCCGGCGGCCGGCGCGACGGCCAGGACGACGCGACCTTCCGGGCAGGCAGGATCGTCGGTCCCTGGCGGCTCGTGCGCGAGCTCGGCGAGGGTGGCATGGGCTCGGTGTGGCTCGCCGAGCGTGTCGACGGCCTCCTCGCGCGCCCGGTGGCGCTCAAGCTGCCGCACTTCGGCGCACGCCCCCGCGCGATCGCCGAGCGCTTCGCGCGCGAGCGCGAGATCCTCGCGACGCTCGCGCACCCGAACATCGCGCGGCTCTACGACGCGGGCATCGCGGCGGACGGCCAGCCGTGGCTCGCGATGGAGTATGTGGAGGGACGGCCGATCACCGAGTGGGCCGACGAGCGGCGGCTCCCGGTCGAGGGCCGCGTCGCGCTGTTCCTGCAGGTGCTGCGCGCCGTGCAGCACGCGCACGCGAACCTCGTCGTCCACCGCGACCTCAAGCCCTCGAACATCCTCGTCACCGACGCGGGCGACGTGCGGCTGCTCGACTTCGGCATCGCGAAGCTCCTCGCCGACGGCGAGGCTCGCGAGACCGAGCTCACCCGGATCGCGGGTCGGGCGCTCACGCCCGCCTACGCGTCGCCCGAGCAGATCTCGGGCGCGCCGATCACCACCGCGTCCGACGTCTACGCGCTGGGCGTCGTGCTCTACGAGCTCCTCGCCGGCCGCCGCCCCTATCGGAACGCCGGGGATCCCCGCTCGCTCGAGCGCGCGATCCTCGACGATGAGCCGATCCGCGCGAGCGCGGCGCCGACCGACGAGGCGGCGCGCTTACGCGGCACTCCCAACGCGCACAGGCTGGCGCGAGCGCTCGCGGGCGACCTCGACACGATCCTCGCGAAGGCGCTCGCGAAGCGGCCGGACGAACGCTACGCGACCGTCGCCGCGCTCGCGGCGGACCTCGAACGCCACCTCGCGGGCGAGCCGATCGAGGCGCGCGGCGTCGTTGCATGGCGCCGCGCGCTGCGGTTCGTGGCGCGGCACCGCGTCGCGGCCGGCGCGACGGCCGCGATCGCGGTCGCGCTCGTCGCCGGGACGGCGGTCGCGCTCTGGCAGGCGAACGAGGCGAGGCGCGAAGCGGCGCGCGCAGGCGCCGTCCAGGCGTTCCTGGTCGACCTGTTCCGCGCGAACACGGCGAACCAGGAGGATCCGGTCCGGGCGCGGCAGACGACCGCCCGCGAGCTGCTGGACCGCGGCGCCCGGCGCCTGGGCGACTCGCTCGCCGACCATCCGGCGGCGAAGGAGGCGCTCGCGGGGGTGCTCGAACGCCTGTACGGGGAGCTCGGGCTCTGGGCCGAAGCGAGCGACGTAGGCGAGCAGCGGCTCGCCGAAGCGCGGCGGCTCTACGACGCCCGCGATCCTCGCCTCACCGACGCGATCCTCGACCTGGTCTCGAGCCTGGTCGGGCGCGATCCGACACCCCGCGATCGCACGCTGCCGCTGATCGCGGAAGCCCGCGCCCAGATCGACGCGCGGGGGGAAACGGCGACGCTCGCCCGCGCCCGGCTCGAGTACCTCGCGGGCTTCGCCGACGACGAGATGCCGAGCGACGTGGCGATCGCGGGCGCGCGGACCGCCGCCGCGATCTTCCGCCAACACCACCCGACGCACCCCGACCGCGTCGACGCGCTGCACCTGCTCGCGGTTTCCCTGAACCGCGTCGGCGCCTGGAACGAGGCGCGCGACGCCGCGCTCGAGGCGCTCGCCGTGGCGCGCGAGCAGGGCCTGCCGCCCTACCGGCTCGTCTCGCTGATGCGCGTCGCCGGCGAGATCCGGTCGATGCTCGATGAGGTGGACGAGGCCGACGCGCTGCTGGCGGAGGCCTACCGGCTCTCCGAGCGCGTCAACGGCCCGCGGCATCCGGGCACGCTCGCGGTGCGGCGCGTGCTGTTCACGCACTACGCGTGGACCGGGCGCGTCGCGGAGGCCGACGCGCTCGCGGAGGGCTTCCTCGACGACCTGCGGTCCCCCGACGCCGGGCGCGAGGCGGCGCAGCTGCAGGACACCCGCCGGGAGCTCTTCTACCTCCGCTTGAGCCGGGGCCGCATCGGCGACGCGGAGCGCATCGTGAACGAAGCGCTCGCCGACTACGGCAGCGAGATCCCGGCGACGTTCGAGGCGGCGGACCTGCTGCGCGGCCGCGCGATGCTGCACGCGCTGCGCGGGCGGATCGCTGCGGCCGCCGCCGACCTCGACCGGGGGAGCGCGATCGCCGCGTCGCTGGGCCTCGGTCCCGGATCGCGCATGATCTCGTCCTTCGTCCGGGAACGGGCGGCGCTCGACACGATCGCCGGTCGTCCCGAGGACGCGATCGCGAAGCTCGAGCCGCTGCTCGCCCAACGGAAACGGGGCGAACGAGGGGCCGCGGGCCCGCGCGCGCTCTCGTACGCCGCGATCGCCGAGGCTCGGCTCGCGCAAGGCCGCGCTCGCGAGGGCGAGCAGGCGGCGCGCGAGGCGCTCGCCGAGCTCGACGTCCCCGCTCGCCGCTACCTCGTCGAGGAAGGGGCGGTCGCGCAGACCGCGCTCGCCCGCGCGCTGGCCGCGCAGCAGCGCTGCGCGGAGGCGCTGCCCGCGCTCGCCGAGACCGTGACGCTCTACCGACGCACCCAGGTGCCCGGCAGCCCGTGGCTCGGCGAAGCGTATGCGCTCGAGGCCTCGTGCCTGCACGACGTCGGGCGCACCGCCGAGGCGCGCGAGCGGCTCGCCGCCGCCCGGGCCATTTACGCGAGCGCCGGCCCGCTCAACGCGCCGATGATGCGCGCGCTCGCCGACGCGGAAGCGTCCGCCCGCGGCCGTTCCGCCTCCGCCCGCCGCTGACCGGCCGCGCGCCGGAGGGCGCCTGAGCCGGCCACCCTCGCGGCGCGGCGGCGCGTGTCCCTTTCCGGGACGCCAATCCGTACGAGAGGTCGGGACCGCGTGCGCGCGGCTTCCCCGGCCCATGACCCCGACCTCGATCGACGCGATGCCGCCCCCGCCGCACCGGACCGCACGCCTCGCGCGGCGCATCGTCGACGCCGTGCTGATCGTGCTCGCCGTCGCGGGGCTCGCGATGTTCGTCGGTGCGCCGATGGTCGCGGGACCGCACCCCTGGCCCCTCGAGAAGGCCACGCAGGCCGCGGCCGGCACGAACGCGCCGGCACGGCCGGCCTCCGCCGCCGCGCCGACCGCCGAAGCGCGCCGCTGACCCTCGGTCCGGCCGAGCGAGCCGGTCAGCCGCGCACGAGGTCGAGGAGGCCTTCGATCGCGATGCGCACCGACGCCGCGCGGACCGCCGCGCGGTCGCCCGGCAGCCGGTGCGTCCGCGCCACGCGCCGCCCGTCGCGCGTCGCCCACGCGAAGCAGACGGTCCCCACCGGCTTCGCCGGCGTCCCGCCGCCCGGCCCCGCGACGCCGGTGATCGCGACGGTCGCGTCGGCGAGGCTCGCGGCCAGCGCCCCTTCCGCCATCGCAACCGCCACGGTTTCGGAGACCGCGCCGTCGCGCGCGATCGTCGCGTCGGGAACCCCCAGCATCGCGGCCTTCGCGTCGTTCGAGTAGGTGACGAAGCCGCGGTCGAACACGTCGGAGCTTCCCGCGACCGACGTGATCGCGTGCGCGACGCCGCCGCCGGTGCACGATTCGGCGGTCGCGAGCTTCCAGCCGCGCGAGCGCAGCGCGTCGACCAGCGCCGCCGCGAGCGCGACGGGATCCCGCGCGTCCTGCGGCGCTACCGGCATTCGCCCTCCCGGCCGCGGTAGTGGTACTCGTAGAGCGTCTCGAACCCGAACTTCCGGTACGCAGCGAGCGCCGGTGCGTTGCCCGCGTCGACCTGCAGGTACGCGCACCGCGCGCCGCGGTCCCACGCGCGGGCGAGGAGCCGGGCCACGAGCGCGCTCGCGATGCCGCGGCCCCGCGCGCCTTCCGCGGTGACGACGTCGAAGAGGCCCACGATCTCGCCCTCGCGCGCCGACTTCCCCGCGGCGACCGGCTCGCCGTCCTCGAGCGCGACGAGCAGGCGCCCGTCGAGCGCCGAGTGGCGCAGGCGCTCGCGGTGGGCCTCGCGCTGCCCGGGCGACGCGCCGCGCAGCGCCCCGACCGCGTCGACGAACGCGTCGACCGAAGGCTCGACCAGCGCGACGCCCGGCACGTCGTGCGCGGGCAGCGTCGCGCCGACGAGCTCGACGGCCTGCACGAGCGACCGGTCGAACGCGAGGTAGCCGCGGGCGGCGAGCGCCCCGTCGAGGTCGCGCGGCTGGTCGAACGGCGTGATGCGGAAGAGCGCGGGCAGCTCGCGCTCGCCGTAGACGCGCTCGCAGTGCGCGATCTTGTCGGCGAGCGGCAGCGTCGAGCCGAAGCAGGCGCCGACGCTGCGCGCCCGCTTCGCGCTGCCCGGCGAGACGCGGAGCAGCCATCCATCGTAGAAGAGCTGGCGCTGCGTCTGCATCGCGTTCAGGCCCGCCTCCTCGATGCGCCGCGCGTCGATCACGCCCCGACTCCCAGCGCGGCCTGCAGCCGGACGATCAGCGCGAACGCGAGGAGCGCGTAGCCGGCCGCGACGACGTCGTCCGCCATCACGCCGAAGCCTCCGTGCCAGTGCCGGTCGATCGCGCGCGCCGGCGGCGGCTTGACGACGTCGAAGAAGCGGAACAGCAGGAACGCGGCGATCTCTCGGAACGGGTCGAGCCCGGTGAAGAACAGCACCACGAGGAACGCCGCGATCTCGTCGACGACGATCGCGCCGTGGTCGGCGACGCCGAGGTGGCGCGACGTGACCTCCGACGCCCAGATGCCCGCCGCGAACACGAGCGCCGTCGCGAGCGCGTAGCCCAGGTCCCCGGTCACGTGGCGCAGGCCGTGCGCGATCGGGATCGCGACGAGCGTCCCGAACGTGCCGGGCGCGAACGGCGCGAGCCCGGCGCCGAACCCGAGCGCGAGGAAGTGCGCCGGGTGGCGGAACAGGAACCGGAACGTCGGCGTCGTCACGGTCGCCGCGGTCCCGGCGCGAAGTGGTCGAACGCCCGCGGCAGCTCGGCGAGCGGCGCGCCGCGCTCGTCGACGACGACGAGGCCGCTTCCGGCGACGATCCGGCCGATGCGCGTCACCGGGACGCCCGCCCCGCGGCCCGCCGCCTCGACGCGATCGCGGCGCGCCGAGGGCGCCGAGAACACGAGCTCGTAGTCGTCGCCGCCGGCCAGCAGGCAGGCGAGCGCAAGCGCGCGCTCGTCGCCGGCGAGCTTCCGGTCGAGCGCGGGCGAGCGCGGAACCGCGCCCAGCTCGATCGTCGCGCCCGCGTTCGACCGCTCGAGCAGGTGCCCGACGTCGCCGGTCAGGCCGTCGGAGACGTCGAGCATGGCCGACGCGATGCCTCGCAGTGCGATTCCGAGGGCGACGCGGGGCGCGGGCCGCTCGAGCCTCGCGACGCAGGCCGCCCGGGCTCCGGCGTCCAGCGCGGTGCGCCCCTCGATCGCCGCGAGCCCCAGCATCGCGTCGCCCAGCGTTCCCGAGACCCAGAGATCGTCGCCCGCGCGCGCGCCGCTGCGCAGGATCGCCGCGCCCGCCGGCACCTCGCCCGCGATCGTCAGGCACAGGTTGCGCGGACCGCGCGTCGTGTCGCCGCCGACGAGGTCGACGCCGTGCTCGTCCGCGAGCGCGTAGAGGCCCCGCGAGAACGCGGCCAGCCACCGGTCGTCGTCGTCGGGCAGCGCACCCGCGAGGAGCGCCCAGCGCGGCCGCGCGCCCATCGCCGCGATGTCCGACAGGTTGACCGCGAGGATCTTGTGGCCGAGGGCCGCGGGATCGGTGCCGGGCAGGAAGTGCCGGCCCTCGACCATCATGTCGACCGCCAGCACGAGCTCGCAGCCCGGCGTCGGCGCGAGGACGGCCGCGTCGTCGCCGACGCCGACGACGACCGAGGCATCGCGCGGCTTCCGCGTGAAGTGGCGCGCGATCAGCGCGAACTCGCCGTGGGCCTCGCCCGGGACCTCGTCTGCGGGCCGTCCCACGGGACGCTCCGGGTCAGACGGCGCCCGCGCCGCGCTCGCGGCGCAGCGCCGCGATCTCCGCGGCGCGCACCGTCGCGGCGTACCGGTCGAGCACGCCGTTGACGAACTTGTGACCGTCGGTTCCCCCGTACGCCTTCGCGAGCTCGACCGCCTCGTTGATCACGACGCGGTAGGGAATCTCCGGCCGCGCCTCGAGCTCCCAGGCGCCGATCGCGAGGATCGCCCACTCGATCGGCGAGAGCTCCGCGGGCGCGCGGTCGAGCACCGGCGCGAGCCGTTCGACGACCTCGCCGGCGCGCTCGGCGACGCCGCGCCAGAGCTCGTCGAAGTAGTCCTCGTCGGCCTTCGCGTAGGCGCTGCTCTCGACGAGCTGCCTGCGCACGTCGGCGGCGGGGCTCCGCGCGAGACGCAGCTGGTAGAGCCCCTGCATCGCGAGCTCGCGCGCGCGGCGGCGCCCCGAAGGCCTACTGGTCGTCGAGGGCATCGGAGAGGTTCGCGAGCTCGAGCGCCGCCATCGCGGCCTCGTAGCCCTTCGCGTCCATGCGCGCGAGCGCCTGCGCGTCGTTCTCGCAGGTCAGGATGCCGTTGCCGACCGGGATGCCGAACTCGAGCATCACGCTCGACACGCCGGCGGCCGACTCGTTGGACACGATCTCGAAGTGGTAGGTCTCGCCTCGGATCACGGCCCCCAGCGCGACCAGCGCGTCGTGGTCGCCGCCCTGCGCGAGCCGCTGCAGCGCGAGCGGCGTCTCGAGCGCGCCGGGCACGCTCACGACCAGGACGTCGTCGTCGGCGACGCCGGCCTCCGCGAGCGCGCGCAGCGCGCCCGCGAGCAGCCCCTCGCCGATCTCGCCGTTGAAGCGCGAGACGACGATCCCGACGCGGCGGCCGCGTCCGTCGGTCGAGGGCGCGATCCGGCGCGGCGCCATCAGCCGCCGCCCGCGCGGGCCGCGGGCGCTTCCTCGTAGCCGGTGACCTCGAGGTCGAAGCCGGCCATGCTCGGCATCTTGCGCGGCTTCGCTAGCAGCCGCATGCGGCCGACGCTCAAGTCGCGCAGGATCTGCGCGCCGATCCCGTAGTTGCGCAGGTCGAGCTTCGAGCTCGCCGGCGCCTCGCTCGCCATCGCGCGGCGCCGCAGCTCCTGCGGCGATTCCGGCCGGTGCAGCAGCACCATCACGCCGCGCCCGGCGCGGTCGATCGCCTCCATCGCGGCCTGCACCGTCCACGAGTGCGTGCGGTCCTGCGCGTCGAGCAGGTCGATGACCGACAGCGGCTCGTGCACGCGCACGAGCGTCTCGGCGTCCGGCGAGATCGGCCCGCGCACGAGCGCGAGGTGCGTCGCGTCGGTGAGCTTGTCGCGGTAGACGACGAGCCGGAACGCGCCGTGCGGCGTCGCGATCGGCCGCTCGGCGAGGCGCTCGACGAGCTTCTCGGTGCGGCTGCGGTAGTGGATCAGGTCGGCGATCGCGCCGATCTTGAGCCCGTGCTCGTCGGCGAACGCGACGAGGTCCGGCAGCCGCGCCATCGTGCCGTCCGGCTTCATGATCTCGCAGATGACCGACGCGGGCGTGAGGCCCGCGAGCCGCGTCAGGTCGCAGCCGGCCTCGGTGTGGCCGGCGCGCGCGAGCACGCCGCCCGGCTGCGCCATCACCGGGAAGATGTGGCCCGGGTGCACGATGTCGGAGGGCTTCGCATCGGGCGCGACGGCGACGCGGACGGTGCGCGCGCGGTCGGCCGCCGAGATGCCGGTCGTCACGCCTTCGGCCGCCTCGATCGACACGGTGAAGTTGGTGCCGGTGCCCGACCGGTTCTGGCTCACCATCAGCGGCAGCGCGAGCTGCCGGCAGCGCTCCTCGGTGAGCGTCAGGCAGACGAGCCCGCGCGCGTGCATCGCCATGAAGTTGATCGCCTCGGGCGTGACGAAGTCCGCCGCGAGCACGAGGTCGCCCTCGTTCTCGCGGTCCTCCTCGTCGACCAGCACGACCATCCGGCCGGCCTTGAGCTCGGCCAGGATCTCGGGAATGGAAGCGAGCGTCATCGGTGTCCCCTCGTCTCGCGCCATTCTACCGCCAAGCCCCCGCGGGCACCGTCAGGCCCAGGCGGCGTCGCCCGCGCCCGGGGGCGGGCGCCGGACCCGGAACCACGCCGCGTAGAGCGCCGGAAGGAACACGAGCGTCAGCACCGTCGCGATCACGAGGCCGCCCATCATCGCGACCGCCATCGGGCCGAAGAAGTCGCTCCGGGTGAGCGGGATCAGCGCGAGGACGGCGGCGGCCGCCGTCAGCACGATCGGGCGGAACCGGCGCACCGTCGCGCCGACGATCGCGTCCCAGGCCGGCAGGCCCGCGCGGATGTCGGTGTCGATCTGGTCGACCAGGATCACCGAGTTGCGCATGATGATGCCGGAGAGCGCGATCGTGCCGAGCATCGCGACGAAGCCGAACGGCTTGCCGAACAGGAGCAGCGCGGCGACGACGCCCACGAGCCCGAGCGGCGCGGTCAGCACGACCATCGTCGTGCGCGTGAGGCTCCGGAGCTGGATCATCAGCAGCGTGAGCACGGTGACGACGAGGAGCGGCACGCCGGCCGCGATCGACTTCTGGCCCTTCGCCGAGTCCTCGACGGCGCCGCCCTGCTCGATCCGGTAACCGAGCGGGAGCGACGCGCGGATCGACGCGAGCCTCGGCTCGATCCGGTTCGCGACGTCGGGCCCCTGCGCGTCGCCGACGACGTCGGAGCGCACGGTGATCGTCGGCAGCCGGTTGCGCCGCCAGACGACGCCCTCCTCGAGCTCGTAGCGGATCTCCGCGAGCTGGGTGATCGGCACCGGCTTGCCGCCCCTGGTGGGAATCGCGAGGTCCTTCAGGAACGACACCTTCGCGCGCTCCTCGGGCGCCCCGCGCAGCACGACGTCGATCAGCTTGTCGCGCTCGCGGTACTGCGTGACCGTGAACCCCGAGACCGAGTTGTTGAGGAACGCCGCGATGTCCTGCGACGAGAAGCCCAGCAGGCGCGCCTTGTCCTGGTCGACGACGAGCCGGATCACCTTCGAGGGCTCGTCCCAGTCGAACTGCACGTCGCTCGTGCCCGGATCCTGCCGCATGACCTCCGCCACCTCGCGCGCGATCCGCCGCACCTCGCCGATGTCCTCGCCCGACACGCGGAACTGGACCGGGAAGCCCACCGGCGGGCCGTTCTCGAGGCGCGAGACGCGCCCGCGGAGCTCGGGGAAGTCGGTCTTGAACCGCTCGATCAGCCGCCCGCGCAGGCGCTCGCGCTCCTCGTTGCTCGCCGCGACCAGCATGAACTGCGCGAAATTCGACTGCTGCAGCTGCTGGTCGAGCGGCAGGTAGAAGCGCGGGCTGCCGGCGCCGACATACGCGACGTAGCTCTCGATCCCCTGCTCGGCGTCGAGGATCGTCTCGAGCTTCCTCGCGTGCGCGAGCGTGGCCGCGAACGAGCTGCCCTCGGGCAGCCTCAGGTCGACCAAGAGCTCGGGGCGCGACGAGGCCGGGAAGAACTGCTGCGGGACGAACCGGAACGCCGCGATCGCGACCGCGAACACCGCGAGCGTGCCGGCGATCACGAGGAACCGGCGCTCGACGCAGGCGTCGACGAACGCGCGCAGGCGCAGGTAGAAGGGCGTCCGGTAGACCGCCTCCGGATCGCTGCCGTCGTGCGCCGGGGTGGCCGCGAGCGGCCGACCGGTGAGGCGCGAGCGCAGCCGCGCCCACGGCGACGGACGGTGGAGCGCCTCCCCGGACGGCAGCATCCGGTAACCCAGGTACGGGATCACGACGACCGCCGCGACCCACGAGGCGACGAGCGCGATCGCCGAGACCTGGAAGATCGAGCGCGTGTACTCGCCGGTCCCGCTCTTCGCGGTCGCGATCGGCAGGAAGCCCGCGACGGTGACGAGCGTGCCGGTCAGCATCGGGAACGCGGTCGACGTGTAGGCGAAGCTCGCGGCGCGGAAGCGGTCGTAGCCCTGCTCGAGCTTGATCGCCATCATCTCGACCGCGATGATCGCGTCGTCGACGAGGAGCCCCAGCGACAGGATCAGCGCGCCCAGCGAGATCTTGTGCAGCCCGATGTCCGCGAGCCACATGCCGAGGAAGGTCGCGGCGAGCACGAGCGGGATCGACACGGCGACCACGAGCCCGGTGCGCAGGCCCAGGCTCACGAGCGACACCGCGAGCACGATCAGGACCGCCTCGGCGAGCGAGCGCACGAACTGGTTGACCGAGCGCTGGACCGCCGCGGGCATGCTCGCGACCTGCACGATCTCGACGCCGGCCGGCAGCTTGGCGCGCAGCCGCGCGATCTCGCCGTCGAGGTCCCGGCCCAGGTGGATCACGTCGCCTCCCGCGGCCATCGTGATGCCGAGCCCGAGCGCCTCGCGCCCCTGCACGCGCATCTTCTGCTGCGGAGGGTCGACGTACCCGCGCGTCACGGTCGCGATGTCGCCCAGCCGGATGACGCGCCCGCCGGCGCGGATCGAGAGGTCGCGGATCGCGTCGAGGGAGCCGAACGCCCCCGAAGGTCTCAGCGCGATGCGATCCGTCGGCGTGTCGAAGGTCCCCGACGCCGCGACCACGTTCTGCGCCGCGAGCGTCGAGAAGATCTGCGCGGGCTCGACGCCCAGCGTCGCGAGCTTCGCGTTCGACAGCTCGATGAAGATCTTCTCCTCCTGCTCGCCGATGAAGTCGACCTTGGCGACCGAGGGCACGCGCAGGAGCTCCGCGCGCACCTTGTCGCCGATCGCCTTCAGCTCGCGGTAGGCGAACCCGTCGCCGACGATCGCGTAGAGGTTCGTGTAGGTGTCGCCGAACTCGTCGTTGAAGTACGGGCCCTGGATGCCGGAGGGCAGGCTGCCGCGCGCGTCGCCGACCTTCTTGCGCACCTGGTACCAGGTGTCGGGCACGCTCGCGGCCGGCGCCGAGTCGCGGATCGCGAAGAACACCATCGACTCGCCCGGCTTCGAGTAGCTGCGCACCCAGTCGACGTTGGGCACCTCCTGCAGCTTGCGCTCGATCCGGTCGGTGAGCTGCTGCTCGACCTCGCGCGCCGAGGCACCGGGCCACGTCGTCCGGACGACCATCACCTTGAACGTGAACGGCGGATCCTCGGACTGGCCGAGCTTCGTGTAGGCGATCGCGCCGAAGATCGCGCACATCGCGATCAGGAAGCGCACGAGCGAGCGGTTGTGCAGCGCCCACTCGGACAGGTTGAACCCGCCGCGGTCGCCCGCGCCCGGGGGCGTGACGGGGGTCACCGGCGCCTCGCCTTCGCGTCGATCAGGCGCGCGGCGCGCCCGGGGCGGCGGGCGACGGCGCGCCGTCGCCCTCCCACGGCGTCACCGGCTGTCCTTCGCGCAGCTTGTGCGCGCCCGCCGCGACGATCCAGTCGCCGTCGGCGAGGCCCGCGGCGACGAGCACGCCCTCCTCGCGATAGCCCTCGAGCGTCACCGCGCGCAGGCTGACCGTGCGCTTCGCCGGGTCGTAGATCCAGACCGCCGGCTTGCCGCCCTGGTCGTGGTAGATCGCGGTCGACGGCACCATCGCGATGCGGCTTCCCGCCTCGCCCTGCAGCACGACGTTCGCGGTCATACCCCAGCGCACCGACGCGTCGGGCGCGAGGATCGACACGCGCACGCCGAAAGTGCGCGTCGCCGCGTCGACGGCCGGCGCGATCTCGCGCACCTTCGCCGGGTAGACCTTGTCGGGCGCGGCCCACAGCACCACGCCGAGCGTCTTCGCCGACTTGACCTCGTCCAGCCGGTTCTCGGGCACCGCGATCGCGACCTCGCGCTCCGCCTCGGAAGCGACGCGGACGACCGGCTGCCCGGCCGACACGACCTGGCCCGCTTCGGCGCTCACCACGGTCACGATTCCGTCGGCGTCGGCCACGAGCGTCGCGTAGCCCGCCTGGTTCTGCGCGACCTCGAGCTGCGCGCGCGCCTGCTCGAGCTTCGCGCGGTTCGCGTTCATCACGTTGCGCTTCTGATCGAGCGCGCTCGCCGACACGAACTTCAGGCCGTGCAGGTTCTCGTGGCGCTCGTATTCGGCCTTCGCGTACTGGTACTCGGTCTCCGCGGCGGCGACCGCGGCCTTCGCGGCCTGCGCCTGCAGCGCGACGTCGGCGGGATCGAGGCGCGCGAGCGGGGCGCCCTTGCGCACGTGCGCGCCGACGTCGACGTAGCGCGCGACGACCTTGCCGCCGATCCGGAACCCGAGCTCCGACTCGTGCCGCGGCTTCACTTCGCCCGCGAACACGGTCGCGGGCGCGGCGCCGCCGATCGCGACGCGTGCGAGCTTGACCGGCCGCGGAGGCTCGGGCGGCGGCTCGTGCTTCGAGCAGGCGGCGACCGCCGCGGCGACCAGGATCGCCGCGACCGGCGCGGGGAACGTGCGCGCGATCATGGCTTCGCTCCCGGCGCCGTATCGCCGACGACGCCGCGCCACAGCGCGGTGAGCGCGCGGTCGAGGTCGTCCGCGTAGCTGAACTGCAGGACCGCGGGTGCGTCGCCGCCCGGCGTCGCGGGACACGCGCCCTGTGCGCCCGCCATCTGCCACAGGCCGAGGATCAGCGCGTAGCTGTGGCGCAGCAGGACGAGCCCCGCGCCGGGCGCGAGCGAGCGGAAGTGCCGCTCGAGGCCGGCGCCGGCGCGCTCGAGCCGCCCGGCCATCCGCTGCTTGAACGCGATCGCGGCCTCGGCCGGGACCGACTGGGACATGAGCCCGAACACGCGGGCGGCGAGCGGCAGGAACAGGGGCGGCGTAACGATGTGCTCGTGCGTGAGCGCGAGCACCCGCGCGACGTCGACGCGAGCCTCGCCGTCGAGCATCGCGATCAGCGCGCGGAAGAAGCCCTGCACGTTGCGCTCGTGCAGCGCGAGCAGCAGTTCCTCCTTGCTGGGGAAGTAGAGGTAGACGGTCCCCTTCGCGAGGCCGGCCTCGTCGGCCACCTCGGCGACGCTGGGCATCCGGTCCGGCGAGCGGAGCAGCAACCGCTCGGCGGCGTCGAGCAGCGCCTGGTGCCGTTCTTCCTTGTCCTCGGCTTGGATCGCCCGCTGGCGGATCGCCATGACGCCCGGCTCCTGGGACCGTGGCGGGACCGCGGAGCGGTCCAACTGACCACGAGTCATTTGCAGTGCAGCGTAAATGACCGACGGTCAGCTGTCAAGCCGTCCCGCGGCGCGGTACCGGACCGGGCGCCGCCCGCTCGCCGCATCGTGCGGCCGCCCCCTTGCGGTCGGCGCGTTCCGCAGTAAGCTTGCGGCCGCGAATCGCGTGGAGTCCCGGAGCGACCGAAGGCCGGCGCACGTTGCACGAGGGTCCGGCGCCGATCCGGACCCGTCCTCTCGAGCCTCGCCGGCGCGCCAGCCGAATCGCACCCGACAACCCTCCTGGACCCGTGATGAACCTCCGCTCGACATTCGCCGCCCTCGCCGCGATCCTGCTCGCCGTCGCCGCACTGCCCGCGCCGGTCGCCGCCCAGGCGGCGAAGGCGCCCGCCCCCGCGAACCTGCCGGCCGACCCGTGGCCGCGCGACGTCAGCATCGCGAACGCCGCGGTCCTGATCTACCAGCCGCAGGTCAACAGCTGGACCGACAACCGGATCGACTTCCGTGCGGCGCTCGCGATCAAGCCGACCGGGGCCCAGAACGAATCGTTCGGCGTCGCGTTCGCCACCGCGCGCACGCAGGTCGACAAGGTCGCGCGCACCGTCGTGTTCGAGAACCTGAGCGTCACGAAGGTCGACTTCCCGACGCTGCCGGACCGGGGCGCGCAGTACGCGGCCGAGCTGCAGAAGCGCCTCGCCTCCGACGTCCGCACGATCTCGCTCGACCGGCTCGAGTCCTCGCTCGCGCTCGTCGGCGTGAAGCCTCCGTCGGTCGCGGTGCAGAACGACCCGCCGCAGGTCATCGTCAGCTATTCGCCGGCGATCCTCGTGCCGATCGACGGCGCCCCGGTGATGAAGCCGGTGCCGCAGAGCTCCCGCTTCCAGCGCGTCGTCAACACGCGCGCGCTGATCCTGCAGGGCGGCTTCGGCGACCGCTACTTCCTGCACGTCCACGGCGGGTGGCTCCAGGCCGACTCGCTCGCCGGGCCGTGGACGCAGGCGTTCCTGCGGCCGCTCCTGCAGTCGGACGCCGACGCGATCGCGCAGGCGCTCGGCAAGAGCGGCACCGTCGACCTGCTCGACGGCCCGCCGAACGCGAAGCCCAAGCCGACGCTCGCCGACGGCATCCCGACGATCTACGTGAGCCAGGCGCCCGCCGAGCTGGTCGTGTTCAAGGGCCAGCCGGACTTCGTGCCGATCCAGGGCACCGGGCTCCTGTGGGCGTCGAACACGACGAGCGACGTGCTCGTCGACACCGCGGACAACCGCTACTACGTGCTGCTCGCCGGCCGCTGGTTCCGGGGCCCGGGCCTCTCGGGCCCGTGGTCGTTCGTCGCGAGCAACGCGCTGCCCGCGGACTTCGCGAAGATCCCGCCGCACTCGCTCGCCGGCGCCGTGCTGCCGACGGTGGCGGGGACGCCCCAGGCGCAGGAGGCGCTGATCGCGAACTCGATCCCGCAGACCGCGACCGTGCCGCTCAGGAACGGGCCGAAGTTCACGCCGAGCTTCGACGGCGCGCCGCAGTACGCACCGGTCCCGGGCACCTCGCTCTCGTACGTGACGAACGCCTCGGTCCCGATCGTCCAGGTGACCCCGGCCTCGTACTACGCGGTGGAAGCCGGCGTCTGGTTCACGGCGCCGCGCGTCACCGGGCCGTGGACGATCGCGACCTCCGTGCCGACCGCGATCTACGCGATCCCGCCGTCGTCGCCGATCTACTACGTGACCTACGTGCGGATCTACGAGGCGACGCCGCAGTACGTCTACGTCGGCTACACGCCGGGCTACCTCGGCACGGTGGTGTCGCCGTCCGGCACGATCGTGTACGGCACCGGCTACGCCTATTCGCCGTGGATCGGGTCGGTCTGGTACGCGCCGCCCTACACGTACGGCGTCGCCGCGGCGCCGGTCTACAACCCGTACGTCGGCTACACGTTCGGCTTCGCGATGGGGCTCGCGACCGCCGCCTGGATGGAGCCGTACTGGGGCGGCGCCTACTACTACCCGTCGTACTGGGGCGGCTACGGCTGCTGCGCGACCGCCAGCGCGAACGTCTACGGCCACTGGGGCAACACGACCTACTCGGGCACGCGGAGCTGGTACGCGGGCGGCGGCGTCGCCGGCACGACGTTCTCCGGAAGCTACTCGAACGCGCGCACCGGCACGACCGGCAACATCAACGCGGGTCGCCAGTACAACGCGTGGACCGGCAACGCGACGCGCGGCTACGACCGCACGATGAACGGGGCGGCGGGCGGCTCGGGGCAGGTCGCGCGCGCTTCCAACTACAACGTCTACACCGGCCAGCGCTCGACCGGGTCGGCGGTCTCCGGCACCACCGCGGGCGGCAGCACCTACGACCGCGCGGGCGCCACGACGGCGGGCCCCGAGGGCAACGCGCACGTCGGCGGCGGGACGACGACGAACGCGGCCACCGGCAAGACCAACTCCTGGGCGACCGCGTCGGTCGGCAACAACAAGTACGCCGACATCAACGGCAACGTCTATCACAACGACGGCAACGGCTGGCAGCAGCACTCGTCGAACGGCTGGCAGAGCGCCGGCGGCGACACGTCGTGGGCCGATCGCGAATCGCAGGCGCGCAGCAGCGGCGAGGACAAGTTCGGCAACTTCAGCGGCGGCGGGGACCGCTTCGGCGGCGGAGGCTTCGGGGGCGAAGACCGCTTCGGCGGCGGCGACCGCTTCGGCGGCGGAGGCTTCGGCGGCGGCGACCGCTTCGGCGGCGGAGGCTTCGGCGGCGGCCGCAGCTTCGGCGGCGGCGGATTCGGTGGAAGGTTCGGCGGGCGGCGCTAGAACAGTGCCAGCAGCGCGCGCGTAAGCGCGGAGTCGCCGTCGGCGTGGTCGACGACGACGTCGAAGTGGTGCTTGCGGGGCACCACCAGCGGACCCGCCGTGCCGCGAGGGCGGTTGGCGGGCCACGCGTCCCACATCAGCTGCGACTGGCGCAGGAACTCGCCGGTCTCGGCGCCGCCCACCGCGATGGCGAGCGGCGCGTCGGTCGCGGGCCGCGCGAGGGCCGGCGACAGGCGCGCGGCTTCCGCGTCGTCGAGACGGAAGTCCGCGTTGCCCGAGAAGCGCACGAGCGGGCGGAGGTCGTGCACGCCGGAGAGCGTGAGGCCGCCCGACACCGGGCAGGACGCGAAGCCGTCGGCGCGCCAGTCGCGCACCATCATCATCGCGGCGAGGTGCCCGCCCGCCGAGTGCCCGCCGACGACGAGCCGACCCGTGTTCGCGCCGCGTCCGCCTCCCTCGCGCACGAGCCAGGCGACCGCCCGCGCCGTCTCCTCGACGATCGCGGCGATCGACGCGCCCGGGCACAGGTCGTAGTTGGCGACCGCGACCGCGATCCCGCGCGCGGTGAGCGGCGGCGCGACGAAGGCGTGCTCGGCCTTGTCGAGCGAGCGCCAGTAGCCGCCGTGCAGGAACAGGAACGTCCCCCGCGCGCTCCCGCGCGGCAGGAACAGGTCGAGCGTCTCCTTCGGCCCGGGCCCGTAGCGCAGGTCGCGCACGACGCGCTCGCTCGCGTAGGCCGCGGCCGACATCTCGCCCCAGCGCGCGAACCAGTGCGCGTGGTCGGGCACCGCCGCGCGGTTGTTGTAGCCGCGCTCGACCTCGTCGGCGGAGAGCTCCGGCGCCGCCGCCATCAGCGCCCCGGCGCGACCGTGATCGCGAGCGGCGCGAGGCCCTCGACGCGCGCGTCGAGCCGGTCGCCCGCGACGACCGCGCCCACGCCCGCGGGCGTCCCCGTGTACACGAGGTCGCCCGGCAGGAGCTCGTAGAGCTTCGACAGGAACGCGAGCGTGTGGGCGACGTCCCAGATCATGTCGTGGAGGTCGCCGGTCTGGCGGCGCACGCCGTTGACGTCCAGCGTGATCGCCCCGCGCTTGCGGTGGCCGCCGCGCGCGACCGGCTGGATCGCGCCGATGGGCGCCGCCTGCGCGAACGACTTGCCGATGTCCCACGGGCGCTTCTTCTCGCGCATGTCGTTCTGCAGGTCGCGGCGCGTCATGTCGAGCCCCACGGCGTAGCCGTAGACGTGCTCGAGCGCGTGGTCGGCCATGAACCGCGCGCCCGCCTTGCCGATCGCCACGACGAGCTCGACCTCGTGGTGCAGGTTCTTCGTCGCCATCGGGTAGGCCATCGTCCCGGTCTCGCCCGGCGCGACCGGCACGACCGCGTCGGCCGGCTTCGTGAAGAAGAACGGCGGCTCCTTGGTCGCGTCGCCACCCATCTCGGCGGCGTGCTCGGCGTAGTTGCGGCCGACGCAGTAGATGTGGCGCACCGGGAAGCGCGCGTCGGTGCCCTCGACCGGCACGGTCGGGGCGTCCCAGGACGGAATCACGGTTTTCATCGTCGAGCTCCGGTTCGATTCGCTGGAAAGCGGAGACGGGAGATCGGAGAGGGGAGATGCGCGGCGAAGGTCCGGACGACGCGGGGACCGGCGCCGCGGTCGGACGCCGGTTCTCCTATCTCCTATCTCCTATCTCCTATCTCCTATCTCCTATCTCCTATCTCCTATCTCCTATCTCCTATCTCCTATCTCCTCCCCGCCCCCTCTCCTGTCCTCATCCCCGTTTCCGTGCCGCGCTCGCTCATTCCGCGTCCGGCTGCCTCGCGGGCGCCGCGTCCGCGAACGCGGGGATCTCGTTCAACGCCGCGTCGATGCGCACGAGCGTCGGGTACGGGGACACGTCGATGTCGAAGCGCCGCGCGTTCGCCATCTGCGGCACGAGGCACACGTCGGCGAGCGTCGGCACGTCGCCGTGGCAGCAGCGACCGGTCGCCGGATCGCGCGCGAGCTGCCGCTCGAGCGCCTCGAAGCCGACGTCGATCCAGTACTTGTACCAGCCGTCCTTCGCCTCGCGCGAGACGCCGAGCGTGCCGGTCAGGTAGTCGAGCACCCGAAGGTTGTCGAGCGGGTGGATGTCGCAGGCGATCGCGAGCGCGATCGCGCGAACGCGCGCGCGCGCCTCGGCGCCGGTGGGCAGGAGCGGCGGCGTCGGGTGCGTCTCCTCGAGGTACTCGAGGATCGCGAGCGACTGGGTGAGCACCGATCCGCCGTCGAGCGCGAGCGCCGGCACCAGCCCCTGCGGGTTCAGCGTCCGGTAGTCGTCCGAGCGCTGCGCGCCCCGGCGCAGGTGCACGAACTCGCGCTGCGGCTCGAGCCCCTTCAGGTTGAGCGCGATGCGGACGCGGTAGGCGGCCGACGAGCGGAAGTAGTCGTAGAGCTTCATGAGGGTCAGGCGGGATTGTACGTGGAGGCAAGGGCGGAGATGGGAGATAGGAGATGCGCAGCGGAGGTCGGGGCGACCCGGACACTTGCGCCGCGGTCGGGCACCTGCGTCCCTATCTCCTATCTCCTATCTCCTATCTCCTATCTCCTATCTCCTATCTCCTATCTCCTATCTCCCATCGCCTATCTCCCATGTTCCTTCGCCCCGTACCCCCTTCTTCACGGCACGATCGCCGTCGCCTCGATCTCGACCTTCGCGCGCGGCTCGACGAGCCGGCTCACCTCGACGGCGGTCATCGCCGGATAGTGGCGGCCGATCACCTCGCGGTACGCGCGCCCCAGGTCGCGGAGCGAGGCCACGTACTCGTCCCGGTCGACCACGTACCACGTCATGCGCACGATGTGCTCGGGCCGCCCGCCGGCCTCGGCGAGCACCGCGACGACGTTGGCGAGCGCCTGGCGCGCCTGCCCCGCGAAGTCGTCGCTCTCGAACGCCTGCGCGGCGTTCCAGCCGATCTGGCCGCCGATCGCGACGAAGGCTCCGCGCGCGGCGACGCCGTTCGAGTAGCCCTTGGGGGCCGCCCAACCGGGGGGTTGCAGGATCTTCATTCGTATCGCTCCTCGCTCCGCTCGACCCGATACTGCGCGAGCCGGCCGCGCATCGGCTCGACGATGGGCGTCGGCCGACCGGTCGCGCGCAGCGTCTGCACCTGCTTCATGCGCGCCGACATCCGCCGCTCGCCCCGGCACGCGAGCTCGTAGACGAAGTGGACCGACGTGGTGCCGAGGTGCGCGACGCCCACGTCGATCTCCAGGATCTCCGCGAGCCTCGAGGGCGCGTGCCACCGCGCGTCGAGCGCGACCGCCGGCATCACGATGCCGTCGCGCTCGACCAGATCGTCGAACGGCATGCCGATCGCGTGGCGGAAGAAGTCCTCGGTCGCCTCCTGGACGAGCTCGAAGAAGCGCGAGTAGAAGACGATCCCCGCCGGGTCGCAGTGCGCGAACCGGACCGCCTTCTCGGCCCGCCACCACGTCATCGCCCCTCCTGCGCCATCTGGCGGAGCCGGAAGCGCTGCAGCTTGCCGGTCTCGGTGCGCGGCAGCGCCTCGACGTAGACGATCGCGCGCGGGTACTTGTACGGCGCGATCGACGCCTTCACGTGGTCCTGCAGCATCCGCGTCATCGCGTCGCCGGGAAGCTGGCCGGGCTTCAGCACGACGTAGGCCTTCACGATCATCCCGCGCTCCTCGTCGGGCGCCGCGACGACGCCGCAGTCGGCCACCGCCGGATGCTGCATCAGCGACGCCTCGACCTCGGGACCCGCGATGTTGTAGCCGGCCGACACGATCATGTCGTCGGTGCGCGCCTGGTAGACGAACCAGCCGTCGTCGTCCTCGAGGTAGGCGTCGCCGGTCAGGTTCCAGCCGCCCTGCACGTAGTTCGCCTGGCGCGGATCGTCGAGATACTTGCAGCCGGTCGGACCCTTGACCGCGAGCCGGCCGACCTGCCCGCGCGGCAGCGCCCGGCCTTCGTCGTCGAGCACGCAGGCCCGGTAGCCCGGCACCGGCTTGCCCGTCGCCCCCGGCCGCACGTCGTCGTCCCGGTGCGAGATGAAGATGTGGAACATCTCGGTCGAGCCGATCCCGTCGATGATGTCGATGCCGGTCGCGTCCTTCCAGAGCTTGCGCGTCGCCGCGGGCAGCGCCTCGCCGGCCGACACGCACTTGCGCAGGCTCGAGAGGTCGCGGCCGCGGGAGGCGAGCGCCATCGCGCGGTAGGACGTCGGCGCGGTGAACAGCACGGTCGGCCGGTGCCGCTCGACGACGTCGAGGAGCGCCTCGGGCGACGGCCGCTCGACGAGCAGCGTCGTCGCGCCGATGCGCATCGGGAACACGAGCAGCCCGCCCAGCCCGAACGTGAAGGCGAGCGGCGGGCTGCCGGTGAACACGTCGTCCGGCGACGCCTTCAGCGTGTGCTTCGGCCAGCAGTCGCACGCGGCGATCACGTCGCGGTGCGAGTGCATCGTGCCCTTGGGCTTCCCCGTCGTGCCGGAGGTGAACGCGATCAGCGCGGTGTCGACCGCGTAGGTCGGGACGTCGGCGAACGTCGCCGGCTTGGCCGCGAGCCGCGCCTCGATCCCGTCCGGGGCGTCGGTCTCGAACAGCGCGACGCTCCGCAGCGAGGGGCAGGCGGGCCGCGCGAGCTCGAGCTCCTCCGCGAGGCGCGCGTCGCACAGCGCGTGCGACGCCTCGGACTTGGTGACGATGTCGGTGAGCTCCTTCGCGCGGAGGAGCGGCATCGTCGCCACCGCGATCGCCCCCGCCTTCATGATCGCGAGCCAGCACGCCGCCATCATCGGGCTGTTGGGACCGCGCAGCAGCACGCGGTTGCCCGGGACGACGCCCATGTCCTCGACGAGGATGCGGGCGATCCGGTTCGCGCGCGCCTCGAGCTCGCGGTAGGTCCACGAGACGCCCTCGGTCGAGCGCACCGCGGGCTGGTCGCCCCGTCCGCGCCCGATCGCCCCGGCGAGCAATTCGGTCGCGCAGTTCATCCGCTCCGGATACGCGAGCTCGGGCAGGTCGAACACGAGCTCGGGCCACTGGTCGCGCGCCGGAAGCCGGTCGCGCGCGAACGTGTCGACATGGGCGGTCTCCTTCATGACGTCGCTCCTCGCGTCGTGTCGCGCGCGAGCTCGTCGCGCCCGACGATCAGGCGCTGCACCTCGGTCGCCCCCTCGTAGATGCGCAGCGCACGCACCTCGCGGTAGAGCCGCTCGACGACCGACCCGACGCGGACCCCCTCGCCGCCGTGGAGCTGCACGGCGCGGTCCGCGGCCGCCTGCGCGATCTCGGTCGCGGCGAGCTTCGCCATCGCCGCCTCGCGGGTCGTGCGCACGCCCGGCCCGCCCGTGTCGCGCTTCCACGCGGCCCGCGCGGTGAGCAGCGCGGCGCCCTCGATGCCGGTGGCCAGGTCGCCGAGCGAGGCCTGCGTGAGCTGCAGGTCGGCCAGCACGCCGCCGAACATCGTGCGCCGCCTCGCGTGCGCCGCGGCCTCGTCCAGCGCGCGCCGCGCGAAGCCCAGCGCCGCCGCCGCGACCGACGCGCGGAAGATGTCGAGCGTGCGCATCGCGAGCTTGAAGCCCTCGCCGGGCGCCGCGAGCAGCGCCTCGGCCGGCAGCCGGCAGCCGCGGAAGGCGAGCCGCGCGAGCGGGTGCGGCGCCATCACGTCGAACCGCTCGTCCACCGAGAATCCCGGCGCATCGGCCGGCACCACGAACGCCGAGATCCCCTTCGCGCCGGGCGCCTCGCCGGTCCGCGCGAACACGCAGTAGACGTCGGCGATCCCGCCGTTCGAGATCCACGTCTTCTCGCCGTCGAGCACCCAGTGCGCGCCGTCGCGCCGCGCGGTCGTCGCGAGCGCGGCGGCGTCCGATCCGGCCCCCGGCTCCGAGAGCGCGAACGCGGCGATCGCGCGCCCGCGCGCGACCTCGGGCAGCCAGCGCGAGCGCTGCGCCTCGCTCCCCGCGAGCGTGATCGCGCCGGTGCCCAGTCCCTGCATCGCGAACGCGAAGTCGGCGAGCCCGTCGTGCCAGGCGAGCACCTCGCGCGCGACGCACAGCGCGCGCGACGCGAGCGCGGGCGACGCGCCGCCGTGCGAGGCCGGGACGCAGTGGCGGAGGAACCCCGCCTCGCCCAGTGCGCGCACCCACGCGCGGCACGCGGCGTCGACGTCGCGGCCGTGGCGGCCGGCCGCGGCCTCCCGCGCCGCCCACGCGTCGAGGTCCGCGGCGAGCTCGCGGTGCCCGGCGTCGAAGAACGGCGTGTCGAGGGCCGTGGGACGCATCAGTTGCCCTCGAACTTCGGCGACTCCTTCGCCGCGAACGCGCGGTACGCGCGCCGGAAGTCCTCGGTCTGCATGCAGATCGCCTGCGCCTGCGCCTCGGCCTCGATCTCGCTGTCGAGGTCCATCGCCCAGGCCTGGTGGAGCAGCGTCTTGGTCATCGCGTGCGCGAACGTCGGGCCGTCCGCGAGCATACGCGCGTACGCCTGCGCCTCGGCGAGCACGCTCCCGGGCTCGGCCATCCGCTGGAAGAAACCCCACGCCGCGCCCTCGTCCGCGGTCATCGCGCGGCCGCTGTAGAGCAGGTCGGACGCGCGGCCCTGGCCGATCGTGCGCGGCAGGAGCGCGCAGGCGCCCATGTCGGCGCCCGCGAGCCCGACCCGGACGAACAGGAACGCGGTCTTCGCGCGCGGCGTGCCGATCCGGACGTCGGAGGCCAGCGCGACCATCGCGCCCGCCCCCGCGCAGACGCCGTCGACCGCCGCGACGATCGGCTGCGGGCAGTGGCGCATCGCCTTGACGAGGTCGCCCGTCATCCGCGTGAACTCGAGGAGACCCGGCGCCTGCATGCGCGTCAGCGGCCCGATGATCTCGTGCACGTCGCCGCCCGAGCTGAAGTTGCCGCCCGCGCCGGCGACCACGACGGCCTTCACGTCGCTCGCGTAGACGAGGCCGCGGAACAGGTCGCGCAGCTCGGCGTAGGAGTCGAACGACAGCGGGTTCTTGCGCTCGGGACGGTCGAGCGTGACCGTCGCGACCTTGCCGTCGGCGCTCGCCTCGTAGCGGAAATGGCGGGCCCGGTAGCCGGCCCAGGGCTTGCGGTGACCTTCCATCGTCGTCGATCCTCCTTCAGGGCGGCTCAGGCATCCTCGCCGTCGTCGCCGTTCGCATCGCGCTCGCGCGACCGCACCGCGTCCTTGAGGCGCCCGAGCAGCGCGTGCAACCGATCGCGGTCGTCCGGATCGAGATCGCCGGTCATCTCGACGATCCACCGCTCGTGCGAGATCGCCATCGCCGCGAACGCCTCGCGCCCGCGCACGGTCAGCCGGACGACGTGGGCGCGGCGGTCGTGCGGGACGGCCGTGCGCTCGACCAGCCCCTCGTCGACCAGCTGCGCGACGAGCCCGGTGACGTTGCCGCCGGTGACCATCAGCCGACGCGACAGCTCGCCCATCCGCAGGCCTGCGGGGAAGCGCTCGAGCTGCGCCATCAGGTCGAAGCGCGCGAGCGTCATCCCGTAGCGCTCGCGCAGCCGGCGCCGGATCCCGCGCTCGATCAGCGTCGTGCAGGTGAGCAGCCGCAGCCACAGCCGCAGCGCGTCGTGGTGGTCGTCGGTGAGCCGCGACTCGAGGTCCGCGCGCGTCATCACGAGCGGCTGTGCCAGGTTCTCCATGCGTTCCTCTCTCATCCGGCGACTTCGCCGCCGTCGACGACGATCGCCTGGCCGTTGACCGACGCCGACTCCGGCAGGCACAGCCACGCGACCGCGGAGGCGACCTCGTCTGGCCTCACCAGGCGCTTCTGCGGGTTGCGCGCGGCGAGCGCCGATCGCGCCTCCGCCTCGCTGCGGCCGGTCCGGGCGACGATGTTCGCCACCGCGCCGCGCGCGATGTCGGTGTCGGCGTAACCGGGGCACACCGCGTTCACGGTGACCGGCGTCGACGCGAGCTCGAGCGCGAGCGCGCGCGTGAGTCCCACGACGCCGTGCTTGGCCGCGCAGTAGGCGGCCACGTAGGGGTAGCCGATCACGCCCGCGGTGCTCGCGACGTTCACGATGCGCCCGCCCTTCGCCTCGAGGAGCGCCGGGAGCGCGGTGCGGATGCAGTGGAACGTGCCGGACAGGTTGACGCCGATCATCTCGCGCCAGAGCGCGTCGTCGGTGGCGGCGAGCCGCGCGCTCTTCGCCGCGCCCGCGTTGTTGACGAGGATCGACACCCGGTGCCCGGCCTTCGCGATCGCCGCGAACGTCGCCTCCACGGAGGCCGCATCGGCGACGTCGCAGGGGTGCGCGTCGCACACGGTGCCGTCGGGCAGCGACTGGACGGCGTCGTAGAGCGTCGCGCGGTCGCGGCCGACGAGCGACAGCGAGGCGCCCAGCGAGGCGAGCTTCGCGGCGATCGCGAGGCCGATGCCGCGGCCGCCGCCCGTGACGACCGCGTGCTGGCCCGCGAGTGCCGGCGCCGTCATCGCGCCCCCTCACCCCCGCCCCTCTCCCCGCTCGCGCGGGGCGAGGGGAGCAGGCGCATCACGCAGACATGAAGCTCCCTCTCCCCGCGTCGCGGGGAGAGGGCCGGGGCGAGGGGCGATGCCGACCGATCGACCCTCACCCGTTCGCCTCCGGGACGACGGACGCGTCGGCGGCCGCGCGCGCGAGGTTGCGCTCGAGCTGGCGCTTGCCGGTCAGGTACTGGACCGGCCAGGGCATCGCCTCGAAGCCCAGCGCGGCCGCCGCGTGGAGCGTCCAGTACGGATCCGCTAGGTGCGGCCGCGCGAGCGCGCACAGGTCGGCGCGGCCCGCCATCAGGATGCTGTTGACGTGATCGGGCTCGAAGATCGCGCCGACCGCCATCGTCGCGATGCCGGCCTCGTTGCGGATCCGGTCGGCGAACGGCGTCTGGTACATGCGCCCGTAGACCGGCCGCGCGTCGCGCGTCGTCTGGCCCGAGGACACGTCGATCAGGTCGGCGCCGGCGTCCTTGAACAGGCGCGCGATCGCGACCGCGTCGTCGGGCGTGTTGCCGCCGGGCGCCCAGTCGTGCGCCGAGATGCGCACCGACATCGGACGCTCCGCGGGCCACGCGGCGCGCATCGCGCGGAACACCTCGAGCGGGAACCGGCAGCGTTTCCCGAGCGAGCCGCCGTACTCGTCGTTCCGGCGGTTGGTGAGCGGGCACAGGAAGGCCGAGAGCAGGTAGCCGTGCGCGCAGTGGAGCTCGAGCCAGTCGAAGCCCGCCGCGGCGCCGCGTCGCGTCGCCG
Source organism: Burkholderiales bacterium (assembly GCA_046347845.1). Lineage (GTDB taxonomy): Bacteria > Pseudomonadota > Gammaproteobacteria > Burkholderiales > Casimicrobiaceae > VBCG01. Next base: position 193,700 of record JAXMFH010000004.1, read on the forward strand.
CCACGAACGCGTCGCGCACCGCGTCCATGTCCGGGCGCGTCATCTCGCGCGGCACCTGGTTGCGCGGCCCGTACGCGACCGGCGACGGGGCGATCAGCGGCCAGTTGCGCGCGCCGTCCGCCTCGACGATCGGCTCGTCGGCCTCTTCCCACCCCTTCTGGGTCGAGCCCTTCGGTCCGGCGTGGCCGAGCTGCAGCGCGACCTTCGCGGGCGTGCGCGCGTGCACGTAGTCGACGATGCGCTTCCACGCGTCGCGCTGAGCGTCGTTCCAGAGCCCCGCGCAGCCGAGCGAGATGCGCGCGTCGGGCGCGACGCACACCATCTCGGTGAACACGAGCCCCGCGCCGCCGTGGGCCCGGCTGCCCAGGTGCACGAGGTAGAAGTCGTCGGGCATCCCGTCGAGGCACGAGTACTGCGCCATCGGCGAGACGACGACCCGGTTGGCGAGCGTGGTCCCGCGCAGGCTGAACGGCGTGAACATCGGCGGGCGCGGCTCCTCGCCCGCGCCGGCCCGGGAGGCGAACCACGACTCGACGCCGCGCACGTAGCCGGCGTCGCGCAGCCGCAGGTTCTCGTGCGAGATGCGCTGGCTCCGCGTGAGGAGGCTGTACGCGAACTGCTCGGCCTCGAGCGCCGTGTAGCGCCCCACGTTCTCGAACCACTCGGTCGAGTTGCGGGCGGCGTTCTGGATCTTCAGCACCTCGACGCTGCGCTCGGCCTGGTAGGTCTCGAGCGCCGCGGCGAGGTCCTTCGCGCCCCGCAGCGCCCGATCGAGCGCGATCGCGTCCTCGAACGCGAGCTTGGTGCCCGAGCCGATCGAGAAGTGCGCCGTGTGCGCCGCGTCGCCCATCAGCACGACGGGCCAGCGCGCGACGCCATCGCCCTCGCGTTTCCCGAGGGGCCGCCCCTCCACCCAGTGGACCCAGCGGCCGCAGACCACGCGCGGGAAGCGGATCCAGATCGCCGATCCGCGCAGGTGGGCGGCGTTCGACATGAGCCGGTGGCCGTCCAGCCAAGGGGCGAACAGGCGCTCGCAGTACGCGATCCCCTCTTCCTGGCTCATCGCGTCGAGCCCCGCCGCCTTCCACGTCTCCTCGGGCGTCTCGACGATGAACGTCGAGGTGTCCCCGTCGAACTGGTACGCGTGCGCCTGGAACCAGCCGTGCGGCGTCTCGACGAACGCGAACGTGAACGCGTCGAAGCGCTTCTTCGTGCCGAGCCAGACGAACCGGCAGCGCCGCGTGTCGACGTCCGGCGCGAACGCGTCCGCGTACTTGTCGCGGATGCGGCTGTTGAGGCCGTCCGAGGCGATCACGAGGTCCGCGCCGTACGCCAGGGCCTCCGCCTCGTCGTCGGCGACCTGGCGCTCGAACACGAGCTCGACGCCGAGCTCCTCGCACCGCCGCTGCAGGATGTTGAGCAGGCGCTTCCGACCGATGCCGCAGAAACCGTGCCCCCCGGACCGGATCGTCCGGCCGCGGAAGTTCACCTCGACGTCGTCCCAGTGGTTGAACGCGCCCGAGATCTCGCGCGCCGTGTCGGCGTCCGCTGCCTCCAGGTTGCCGAGCGTCTGGTCGGAGAACACGACGCCCCAGCCGAACGTGTCGTAGGGCCGGTTGCGCTCGATGACGCGGACGGCGCGCGCGGGATCGGCCTTCTTCGCGAGCATCGCGAAGTAGAGCCCGGCGGGCCCCCCGCCGATGCAAAGGATGCGCTGCGGAACGGACATCGATTCCCCTCCCGGACGGCACGGACGCCGGCGCCGATGCGTGCGGCGGGACGCCGCCCCCGCCGGGTCGCTCCTCCGGCGGCCCCGGGCGCGGCGCCAACAGAATCACTTTACCTATGAAATATTCGGGTGTCAAGCTTTCCTGCCTGCCCGATCCGGCCGGACCTCGCCATCGGCCGTTCGAGTTAGTCCGGCCGGCCTATGGCCCGGGCGACCCCGGGTGCGGACGATCGCGCCATGGTCCCGGAGTCCGCCCGTCCCGAGGCTCGGCGACGCCCGGCGAGCCCGCGGGGCTCCGCCGGCCTGACGCTGGTCGAGATCGTCGTCGCGCTGGCCCTGCTCGCGCTGCTCGCTTCGCTCGCGGTCCCCCAGTGGGGACGCTGGATCGCCCGCCAGGAGCTCGCCCACCGGGCGCAGCTCCTGTCGACGGCGCTCACGCGGACGCGCACCGAGGCGATCCGGCGCGGCCACCGCGTGAACCTGTGCAAGACCCGCGACGCGGCGACCTGCGCCGACGAAGGCTCCTGGACGAGCGGCTGGATCATCCACGGCGACTACGCGGCCGAGGGGCGTCCCGGCGAGGGCGAGCCGCCGATCGCCTACGATCCCCCGCCAGGCGGCCCGATCACGGTCGCCGGCAACGGTCCGGTCGATGATTACGTGTCGTTCACGCCGCTGGGCGAGCCCCGGCGCCTCTCCGGCGCGCTCCAGATGGGGACGTTCACCGTGTGCCGGCCCGGTCACGACGCGATCCAGGTCGTGCTCGCCGCGACCGGCCGCGTGCGGACGGTCAAGACCCGCACCGCGTGCCCCTGACGCCGCGAAGGTCCGTCTGCCGACCCCGCGAACGACAGGCGCCGGCGTCCGTCGGTCGGGACGGGCGGACATCCGCGACGGCTGCGGACCGGCCCGGTCGCGCGCGTTCCCCCACGCGCCCCGCCGTCCATACCCCCGCGGCGCACCACTGGTCGGAGGCCGTTTGAACGGTCGTTCGCGCCTCCCTACCATTCCAGTTGTCGAGAAGGATCACGCCCATGACCCCTGACCCGCTGCGCCGCGTCCGCGGCTTCACGCTGATCGAGCTGATGGTGACGGTCGCCATCGCGGCGATCCTCGCCTCGGTCGCGATCCCGATGTACCGCGACTACGTGATCCGCAGCCGGATCATCGACGCGACCTCGAAGCTGTCGGACTTCCGCGTGCGGATGGAGCAGTACTTCATGGACAACCGGACCTACGCGAACGGCGCCAACTGCGGCGTCGCGGACCCGAAGGACACCGACGACGCGTCGTTCACGATCGCGTGCAAGGACGCCTCGGCGACGGCGTACACGGCCACCGCCACGGGCAAGGACTCGAAGGGCATGAAGGGCTTCGAGTACCAGATCGTCGCGTCCGGGGCGAAGAAGACGAACTCGGTTCCGTCCGGCTGGACGAGCAGCGACACCTGCTGGGTTACCCGCAAGGACGGTGGGTGCTGATGCGCGGCGCGGCTCCACCGGCGCGGCAACGGGGCATCAGCCTGATCGAGATGATGACGGCGATCGCCGTCTTCACGATCCTCGCCGTCATGGCCTTCCCGATGTACTCGACATGGATCGCGAGCCAGCAGGTGCGCACCGCCACCGAGTCGCTCGTCGAGGGGCTGCGCGTCGCGCAGAGCGAGGCGCTCAAGCGCAACGCCGACGTGCGCTTCGTGCTCGACACCTCCAAGGGCTGGGAGGTGCAGCTCGCCTCCGACGACAGCGTCCTCAAGAGCGCGGCGTTCGCGGAGGGGTCGTCGAAGGTGTCCCTCACGGTCGCCCCGGTCGGGACCACGACGGTCCTGTTCGACGGGCTCGGCCGCCCGCTCGACAAGGACGGCGACCGCTTCACCAAGCGCGTCACGATCGACGTCGACACGAGCACGAGCTTCGAGGACGTCCGCAAGATGCGGATCGTCATCGACACGGCGGCGGCGACCGGCGTCGGCATCCGGACCTGCGATCCCAAGCTCGGCTCGGGCGACCCGCGGGCCTGCCCGTCGTGAGGACCGCGATGCGCCCGCCGCTCCCCTCCCCGCGCTTCCGGCGCGCCCAGTCCGGCGCGTTCCTGCTCGAGGCGCTCGTGGGCGTCCTGATCTTCGCGTTCGGCATCCTGGGCCTCGTGGGCCTGCAGGCGCAGGCGATCCGCAACACGAACGACCTCCAGTACCGCGGCGAGGCGATCCAGATCGCGAACGCGGCGATGGGCCGGATGTGGACGATGGACCGCACGCAGCTCAAGACCTCGTACGAGGGCGACAAGGGGACCGGCGGCGAGGGCTACACGGCGCTGGTCGAGGCGGCCTCGCGCCTGCCGGGCAACGACGTCGACACGAACAAGCCGACGGTGACGGTGGAGGCCGGGCCGACGACGACGAGCAGCCTCGTGACGGTGACCGTCCGCTGGCAAATGCCCGGCGAGGGCACGCCGCACCAGTACGTGGGCAGCGTCATGGTGGGACAGAACACGTGAGCGCGAGCTTCCTTCCCGCGACGCGCATCAGGCAGGCGGGCATCTCGCTGATCGAGCTCATGGTCGGCGTGGTGATCGGCATGCTGGCGGTGCTCGTGATCTACCAGACCTTCGCGGTCGCCGAGGGCGTCAAGCGGCAGACGATCTCCGCGGGCGACGCGCAGCAGACCGGCATGCTCGCGACCTACCTGCTCGGCGTCGAGTTCGCCAACGCCGGCAACGGCATCTCGACCAACATCGGCGACCTGGTGAGCTGCCCCGACACCAAGGACATCAAGACCACGATGCGGCCGGTGGCGGTCGTGATCACGAAGGGCGCGGACGACGACACGCCCGACAGCTTCGTCGTCAACTACGGGACGCCGAAGTCGCTCGTCACGCCCGCGCTCTTCGTCGCGAGCGCCGCCGCGGGCGACACCGAATACAAGGTGCAGAGCCCCACCGGATTCCAGAAGGGCGACATGGCGATCGCCGTGAGCGGCACGGGCAGCTGCGAGCGCGTCACGATCAAGGACGTCACCGCCCCGGACGGCAACGGCGTGATCACTGCGACGCTCGAGTCCGCCTCGGTGAACGGCTACCCGCCGTCGGCGCGGCTCATCAACATCGGTCCCGCCACCTCGGCGCAGCGCGTCCAGTACGACGTCGTGAACGGCGTGCTGCGCTCGACCGACCTCGTCGTCGACGGGGCGACGGCCGCGCCGATCGCATCGTCGATCGTGAACCTCAAGCTCCAGTACGGCGTCGACGCCGACGACAACGGCACGGTCGACACGTGGACCGCGGCGGAGGGCGACTACGCGCCCGACAAGGTCCTCGCCGCGGACGCGATCGCGATCCGGCGCATCAAGGCCGTCCGCGTCGGCGTCGTCGTCCGCAGCGACGAGTACGACCGCGACGCGCCGACGTTCGACTGGACGCTGTTCCAGTGCACGGACGAGGAGAAGAAGATCTACACGTGCCCCGACGCGCTCAAGGGCACGCTGCCCGCGAACTACCGGTACCGCGTGTACGAGACGATCGTGCCGCTGCGCAACGCGATGTGGAACAAGTCATGACCCGCCCCCTCCACCGCCGCCCCGGCGCGTCGCGCCGCGCCCAGTCCGGCGTCGTCCTTTTCATCGCGCTGATCGTGATGGTCGCGCTGTCGATCGCCGGCATCGCGCTCCTGCGCTCGGTCGACACGTCGGTGTCGGTCACCGCGAACCTGGGTTTCCGTCAGGCCTCGATCCCGCCGACCAACTGGGCGGTCGAGAACGCGATCCGCGCGCTGTTCGAGAAGGGGACGATCGCGAACAAGAACGCGAGCAAGTCCGACGAGAACTACTACGCGTACCGGATCGAGAAGAAGGTCGGCAGCAAGCCGGAGGACAAGCACGGCGTCCCCTACGACCTGCAGGGCGCGAAGCCCGACAACTATCCGAGCACCTTCGTCACCGAGACCGACTCGGCCGGCAACACGATCCGCTACGTGATCGAGCGGATGTGCCTCGACGAGGGCGAGGCGACCGTCGCGAACTGCGACATGTCGCCGCCCAAGCAGTCGTACGCGACGACGGCCATGGAGCTCAACAAGATCGTCCTCGACCGCGTGCCGTTCTACCGGCTCACCGTGCGCGTCGACGGCCCGAACAACACGACGACCTTCGCCCAGGCGATGCTGCGCTGACGTCGGCGACCGCCCAGGGAGACCCACGATGAACGACCGCACCCCTCCTTCCGCTCCGATGCGACGCACGCTCGCGGGCGTCCTCGCGTTCCTGGTCGGCTTCGGCCCGATGACCCCGCTCGCGCTGGCGGCGCCCACGCCGCTCGCCGACGCGCCGATCAGCGTCAGCATCAAGGCGCACCCGAACATCGTGTTCACGCTCGACGACTCGACGTCGATGCAGCTCGACTTCCTGCCCGACTACGTGGTCGTCAACTCGCTCACGAACGCGGCGACCGCCTACTGCCGGAGCGCGACCGGGCTCACCGGGTGCGGCAACACCGGCAGCGGCACGATGCCCCAGTACGTCTACGCCGAGTGGGGAATGCCCACGGGATCGGGCAACCCCTGGCCGTCCGGTTACGGCGGGAGCAGCTACGGCCCGCCCGCGGTGATGGCCTCCGCGTTCAACGCGATGTTCTACAACCCGAACGTCACGTACACGGCGCCGATGAAATACGACGGCACGTCGTACCCGGACATGACGGCCGCGAACACGACGAACTGGACCAAGGTCCCGGCCGACCCGTACCTGTACCCGACCAAGTACGTCAACCTGCAGACCAAGGTGAGCGTCGGGGTCTGGTGCAACACCGACTACGCCGACAAGACCAACAACGGCGACGGCACGACGATCAGCGGGAACCATTGCCGCATCAACGGATTCCCGTACGCAGCGGGCAGCAACGGCGCGCCGAAGGTCAACGGCGACTACAACTATCCGTTCGGCAGGGTCGCCGCCGACACCGACCTCTCGAAGTACTTCTCGAACAACACGAAATACGTCTGGTGCGACGCGTCGAAGATGAACACGTCGACGAAGACGAGCGCCTGCCAGGCCTGCTCGAAGGTCTGCCCGGTGCCGCTCGAGGATCGCCCGGTCGGCTGCGACCCCGGATGCAAGAACCCCGCCGAGTGCACGGTCTGCACCAAGCAGTGCCCGGTCGCGACGGTGACGCCCGACGACTGCGGATCGAAGACCTGCACCAGCCCCGCGCTCACGTGCGGCGTCGGCCAGAAGTGCGTTACGTCGGGCGGCGGCGTGGTCACCGCCTGCAACACCGTGATCGCGGCGGGCCCGTCCGCCGGCAAGACCTACGAGCAGGACGCGAACGGGCTGGGCGACGTCTGCCGCCGCAACAACTTCACCTACGGGGCCGAGGTCGCGGACGGCTGGACGTACAAGTCCTCGCACCCGACCTACAAGACGCAGAGCGGCTCCTGCGGCAGCATCACGTCGATGTCGATCAACCGCCACTACTACAAGGCGGCGGTGCAATGGTGCACCGCGCAGATCTCGACCGGGACCAACGACCGTTGGCGCGGGTACGGCAAGAGCGGCTGCCAGGAGGAGAAGGACGCCACCCACATCTACCCGAAGTTCGTCAAGTACGGCTCCGACCTCGCCGCGACGGTCGACAACTACGACTACGACAACGCGGCGTTCGAGCTGGTCGAGCTCGACTTCAAGAACTCGAAGATCATCGTCCGCAACGGATCGCCGACGACCTCGATCACCCACACGCTGCCCGACGGCGACACGATCACGCGCGGCGTCTCCTCCGGCTCGCCCGAGGACAGCGAGCTCGTCAACTACGCGAACTGGTTCGCCTACTACCGCACGCGCATCCTCGCCGCGAAGACGGTGACGTCGATCGCGTTCTCGGACCTCACCGACAAGTTCCGCGTCGGCTTCCAGCGGCTGTCGAACGATCCGGCCTCGGATTTCGTCACGCTCGCCGACTTCACGGGCGGCGCGGGCAACCAGCGCCAGACCTGGTACTCGAAGCTCGCCGGCGTCTCGATCCCGATGGGCAACGACACGCCGCTGCTCGACGGGGTCGTGCGCATCGGCGAGTGGTTCAAGTCGACGTCGGGGACCAGCACCGAGCTGTCGGGCTCGACCAACCCGATCAACCTGTCGTGCCAGAAGAACTATCACATCATGTTCACCGACGGGTACACGAACCAGCCGGCGAAGCCGACGTTCACCGTCGGCAACGTCGACGGCTCGGCGATCCCGACGCTGCCCGAGACGATCCTCGACCTCAAGGCGGGCGACCCGTGGCCGCTCCGCTATCGCGAAGGCGCCACCGCGATCGACGACTCGCTGTCCGACTACACGATGCACTACTGGCTGACCGACCTGCGGCCGACCACGTTCGACAAGAGCGTCGCCGAGAACAACGTGCCGTCGACCGAGAACGATCCGGCGACTTGGCAGCACCTGAACTTCGCGGCGCTGTCGCTCGGCACCGAGGGCGTGCTGCCGTCGCGCAACGTATCGAACACCGAGGCGAAGATCGCGGCCGGAACCCTCAAGTGGACGACGCCGACGCCGAACGTCTACCGGCCCGGCACCACCGGCGTCGACGACCTCTGGCACGCCGCGGTCGCCGGACGCAGCCAGTTCGTCAACGCGCGCGACCCCGCGGAGCTGCAGACCGGCATGGCGGCGATCCTCGCCGAGATCAAGAACCTCCAGGCGGCGCGAGCCGGCGTGGCGTTCGGCAACGTGAACTTCAGCGAGACCGACAACTACATCTACCGGGTGACGATCGAGCCGGGCTGGGGCGGCACGCTCACGAAGGTGCTGCTCGACCCGGTGACCGGCACCGAGGCGGCGATCGGCACCAAGTATCACGACAAGCTCAAGGAGCAGGTCACGCCGGCCTCGGCCGGCGACGAGCCGTGGTTCGACAACCGCCGGGTCGTGACGTGGATCCCGAGCAAGAAGAAGGCGGACTCGTTCGCCTACGACAAGCTCGACAGCGACCAGCTGAACGCGCTGGGGGCGTCGGCCGATTTGCAGAAGAAGATGATCGCGTACCTGCGCGGCGACACGAGCAACGAGGGCTCGGCGCTCAAGAATTTCCGGGCGCGCTCGCAGATCCTCGGCGACATCGTCAACTCGTCGCCGTCGGTCGTCGGCAACCCGAGCGCCCCCTACTCGGACGCGACCGACCCGGGCTACGAGACCTACAGGAAGACGACGCGCAAGAAGATGGTGTACGTCGGCGCCAACGACGGCATGCTGCACGCGTTCGACGAGGCCGCCGGCACCGAGCTGTGGTCGTACATCCCCAGCTTCGCCTACAGCACCGACGCCGACAAGGGCATCAAGATGCTGGCGAAGAAGGACCCGTTCTTCAAGCACCAGATGTTCGTCGACTCGACGCCGGTCGCGGCCGACATCCAGGTCGGCGGCGCGTGGAAGACCTACCTGTTCGGCGGGCTCGGCAAGGGCGGCAAGGGCTACTACGCGATCGACGTGACCTCGCCCGACGACATCGACAGCGAGTCGAAGGCCGCCGCGACCGTCAAGTGGGAGTTCACCGACAGCGACCTCGGCTACAGCTACGGCAAGCCGCTCGTCGGGAAGCTGCGCGCCTACGACAACAAGTGGGTCGTGATGTTCACGTCCGGGCACAACAACTCGTCCGGCAAGGGCAAGCTGTTCATCGTCGACCCGGCGGACGGCAAGCTCCTGAAGACGCTGGAGACCTCGGCCGGATCGTCGGGCACGCCGAGCGGGCTCGCCCAGATCTCCGGGTTCGTGATCGACTACCACAACCAGGTGATCGAGCAGGTGTACGGCGGCGACCTCCTCGGCAACGTCTGGCGCTTCGACCTGTCGTCGTACGACGAGGGCGACTTCAAGGTGGAGAAGTTCGCCGAGCTCACGAGCACGGACGGCTCCGCGCAGTCGGTGACGATCGCGCCGCAGATCGAGGTCGACTTCCAGAACGGCATCGACCGTTACGTGTTCGTCGGCACCGGCCGCCTGCTCGACGAGTCCGACCTCGTGACCTACGCCGACCAGGTGCAGTCGATGTACGCGCTCCGCGACGGGACCGTCCTCGAGATGAGCAAGACCGTCGGGTACAAGCCGCGCACCGACTCGGGGTTCGAGAAGATCACCGACGGCCTGACCGGGCTCTCGACCGTTCCCGAGAAGGGCTGGATCCACGACCTGCCGAAGGGCGAGCGCATCATCGCGCCGATCCAGGCCGAGGTGAACCTGCTCGTCTACGCCGGGTCGCTGCCGCCCGAGAACGAGTGCCTCTCCGGCCTCGCGGCGAACATCTACGCGCGCGAGTTCACGCGCGGCGCGTCGCAGCTGCGCGAGAAGGACGGCGAGCCGTTCGTCGAGAGCATCTACTCGGCCGAGGGCGCGGTGGGCGTCGAGCTCATCAAGCTCTACAAGGGCGAAGGCGCGACGCAGCCGACGGTGCGCGTGGCGATCACTCGCGGCACCGACGGCAAGATGACCTCGTTCCCGGTGAACCTGCCGGGCGGCTCCGCGGACCACCGGATGTCCTGGCGCCTGCTCGGCCAGTGATCTCCGCCTCCCGCGGCGCGACCGCGTCACGCTGACGACCGACGGCCGGCCCTGCCGGCCGTCGGCGCTTCGGGGGCCCGGTCCGCACGACCCTCGATGCCCGCCGGCACGATCCCGTCGTCGAAGGATCTCCCAGGCGCCGCCCCGCGCGGGTGGACGGGCGCGGCCGGCTGGCGCCCCGTGAGCGGGGCGTTCGCGACCTCGCTCGCGCTGCACGCGCTCGCGCTCGCGTGCGTCGCCGCCATCCTCGTGCCGCTGCCCTCCGGTCGCCCCGACGCATCGTCCACCGAGCCGATCGCGGTCACGCTCGTCGGAGCCCCCGTCGCCGGCGCGCCCGCGAGCGCGCCGCCGCCTCCCGCCGCGACGACGCCGCCCCCGGCCTCGGGGCCGATGGCGTCGACCGCCGCCGGCGGGCCTGCGGTGCCGCCGTCACCGCCGGCGCCGTCGTCGCCCTGGGCCGGGCTGCCGATCGACACGGACCTGCCCCCCGCGATGCTCGGCAGCCCGATGACCCCCGAGGGCGTCGAGTTCTACGAGACGCGCAACGTCGCGCTGCTCGGCGCCGACCTCGAGCGGAAGATCTCGGTCGGCTTCCCGCGCGAGCCCGACCGCCCGATCCGGCTCAAGCCCGACGCCGTCATCGGGTACCCGCTCGACGCGCTCGCGCAGGGCATCGAGGGGACCGTGGTCGTCTGGTTCGTTGTCGACGCCGACGGCGAGGTCGTCGAGCGCCAGGCGGTGGCGGGCCCGCCGGCGCTCGCCGAGTACACGCTGACGCGCCTCGGCGCGATCGTCGACCAGCCGGCGCTCGTCGGCGACCGACCGGTCCGTGCGTGGATGGCGCTCGAGGTGACGTTCAGCGGCGAGGCGGCTCGGACCGCGGCCGACGCCTCGACGCCGGGCGCTGCCCCGGCGAGGTGACGTCGCGTCGCTGCGCCCCCGCGCCAGGAGCCGAACGGGCACCCCGCTTCCCTGCGCATCGGACGCGTGCCGGCGTCGATGCGGCGTCCGGGGCGCGCGCTGCGGCGCAGGGGACGGCCTTCAACCCATCACGGGCATGTGGAAGCCCGGCGCCGCGCTGCCGTCGTCGGGCCAGCGAGCGGTCATCACCTTCGTGCGCGTGTAGAAGCGGACGCCGTCCATGCCGTGCATGTGCAGGTCGCCGAACAGCGAATTGCGCCAGCCGCCGAAGCTGAAAAACGCCATCGGGACCGGGATCGGGACGTTGACGCCCGCCATGCCGACCTCGCAGTCCTGCTGGAATCGGCGCGCGGCGTACCCCGATCGCGTGAACACGGCCGCGCCGTTCGCGTACGGGTTCGCGTTGACGAGCCGGATCGCGTCGCCGAGCGACTCCGAGCGCACGACGCACAGCACCGGGCCGAAGATCTCCTCGCGGTAGATCGTCATCGACGGCGTCACGTGGTCGAAGAGCGTCGGCCCCACGAAGAACCCGTTCGGGTGCCCGGGAATCGCGGGCCGGCGGCCGTCGACGACGAGCTTCGCTCCCTCGGCGACGCCCTGGTCGACGAGGCCCGTGATCCGGTCGCGCGCCGCGCAGGTGATCACCGGCCCCATCTCGATGCCGGGCGCGTCGCCCGGGCCGGTCGCGATCCGGCGCGCGCGCGCGGCGAGCCGCTCGACGAGCGCGTCGCCCGCCTCGCCCACCGCGACGACCGCCGAGATCGCCATGCAGCGCTCGCCCGCCGAGCCGTAGCCCGCGCCGATGATCGCCTCGGTCGCGAAGTCGAGGTCCGCGTCCGGCAGCACGACCGCGTGGTTCTTCGCGCCGCCGAGCGCCTGCACGCGCTTGCCGTGCCGCGCGCCGGTCTCGTAGATGTACTTCGCGATCGGCGTCGAGCCAACGAACGAGACGGCCCGGACGAGCGGGTGCGAGAGCAGCCCGTCGACCGCCTCCTTGTCGCCGTGCACGACGTTGAACACGCCGTCGGGCAGGCCGGCCTCCTTGAGGAGCTCGGCCATCCGCAGCGCGAGGGTGGGGTCGCGCTCGGAGGGCTTGAGCACGAAAGTGTTGCCGCACGCGATCGCGACCGGGTACATCCACATCGGGACCATCGCCGGAAAGTTGAACGGCGTGATGCCCGCGCACACGCCGAGCGCCTGACGGATCGACCAGGTGTTGACCTCGGTCCCGACGTTCTCGCTGTGCTCGCCCTTGAGGAGGTGCGGGATCGCCGTCGCGAACTCCACGACCTCGATGCCGCGCGTGATCGAGCCCTCGGCGTCGGCGAGCGTCTTGCCGTGCTCCTGCGTGACGATCCTCGCGAGATCCTTCTTGTGCGCCTCCATCAGCTCGCGGAAGCGCATCAGGACGCGCGCGCGCCGCAGCGGCGGCGCGGCGCGCCACGCCGGGAATGCCGCGTCGGCCGAGCGCACCGCCGCGTCGACGTCGGCGGCGTTCGCGAACGGCACGTGGCGGATGACCTCGCCGGTCGCCGGGTTGGTCACCTCGCCGTAGCGCGTCGTCGTCGGGGCGTGCGCGGCGCCGCCGATCCACATCGGCAGGCGTTCGAGCGTGGTCAGGTCCATCGTCACCCTCCTCAACACCGGGGTCAGAGCCTAATCCGACCCCGCCGGGGTCGGATCGACCCAAACCGGGGTCAGAGCCTAATCCGACCCCGCCGGGGTCGGATTAGGCTCTGACCCCAACGCGTAGCGCGCGACGTAGCGCGCGATCAGGTCGACCTCGAGGTTCACCCTCGCTCCCGGCCGCAGGCGCCCGAGCGTCGTGGCGTCGAGTGTATGCGGGATCAGGTTCACGTGAAAGCGCTCACCCGCGACGCCGTTGACGGTGAGGCTCACGCCGTCGACCGCGATCGAGCCCTTGGCCGCGATGTAGCGCGCGAGCGCCGCGGGTGCGTCGATCGCGAGCCGCATGCTTCCGGCGTCCCATGCGCCCGGGGCGACGCCCGCCGCCGGCTCGAACGACGCGACGATGCCCACGCCGTCGACGTGGCCGGTCATCAGGTGGCCGCCCAGGCGGTCCGCGAGCCTCAGGGCCTTCTCGAGGTTGACCTCGCCCGGCGCGTCGAGGCCGGTCGTGCATGCGAGCGTCTCGGCCGACACGTCGAACGCGAGGCGGACCGCGCCGTCGCGGCGCTCGAGGCCGACCACGGTGAGGCAGCAGCCCGACACCGCGATGCTGTCGCCGATCGCGATGTCCGACCCGTCGAGCGTCCCGCCGTCGACGACGAGCCGGCGCGCGCTCGGGCCAGCCTCGACCGACGCGATGCGCCCGACCGCCTGGACGATCCCGGTGAACATCAGCCCTCCTCCCGGACGACGCGCGCGACGATGCGCAGGTCCGCGCCGACGCGCTCGACGCTCGCGAACGCGAGTTGCGTCCGGTCGGCGAGGCGCGCGAGCGCGTCGCTCCGCGCGAACATCCCGCGCGCGGGGTCACCGATCACGCTCGGCGCCAGGTAGAGCAGGACCTCGTCGACGAGCCCCGCGCCGAGCAGCGCGCCGTTGAGCCGCGCCCCGGCCTCGACGTGCAGCTCGTTCACGCCCGCGGCCGCGAGCTCGCGCATCATCGCGAGGAGGTCGACGCGTCCGTCACCGTCGGGCAGGACGAGCGTGCGCACGCCGGCCGGCCACGCCGGATTCGCCGCGCCGGCCGTGACGACGAGCGCGTTGCCGCCCGCGAGGACGCGCGCGGCCGGCGGCGTCTCCGCGTTGCGGTCGACGACGACGACGAGCGGCTGCCGCGGCGTCGCGACCTCGCGCACGGTCAGCGCCGGGTCGTCGTCGCGCACAGTGCCGATGCCCGTGAGGATCGCGCAGGCGCGCGCGCGCCACGCGTGCCCGTCGGCGCGCGCCTCCGGTCCGGTGATCCAGCGGCTCTCCCCGGCCGCGAGCGCGGTCTTCCCGTCGAGGCTCGCCGCGAGCTTCGTGCGCACCCAGGGACGCCCGCGCGTCATCACCGAAACGAAGCCGGGATTGAGCTCGCGCGCCTCCGCCCCGAGGAGCCCGACCTCGACCGCGATCCCGGCGTCGCGGAGTCGCTGCGCGCCGCCGCTCGCCACCGGGTTCGGATCCTCCATCGCGGCGACGACGCGCGCGATGCCGGCCGCGACGAGCGCCCGGGCGCACGCCGGCGTCCGCCCGTCGTGGTTGCACGGCTCGAGCGTCACGTACGCGGTCGCGCCGCGCACGTCGCGCCCCTTCGCCCTCGCGTCGTCCAGCGCCGCCGCCTCCGCATGGGGGCCGCCGGCGCGCTCGTGCCAGCCCTCGGCGAGCACCTCGGCGCCGCGCGCGATGACGCAGCCCACGCGCGGATTCGGCGTCGTCGTGTAGAGCCCGCGCGCGGCCAGCGCGAGCGCTCGGGCCATCATCGCCCGGTCGATCTCGGACGGTGGAACGGTCGGCGCGCCGGGATTCCGTTGCGCGACGGCGGCCGCCGGCGCCCCGGTACCGCCCGGCGGGCGGTCGTGGGTCGCCTTCCGGGACTTCGGCCGCGTCGTCTTCGGCGGCAGCGACGCAGCCATCGGTCGCGGGGTCCTGCCGGCGCGCGTCACGCGGAGCGCTTGCCCCGGCGCGAGGGCGCCTCGACTTCCTTGATCGCGTCGCGGAAGTCGGCGACGTCCTGGAACGAGCGGTAGACCGAGGCGAACCGGATGTAGCCGACCTTGTCGAGCTTGCGGAGCTCGTCCATGACGAGCTCGCCGATCTGCCGTGAGGGGATCTCGCGCTCGCCCAGCGACAGCACGTGCTGGACGATGCGCTGGATCGAAGCGTCGACGTATTCGGTGGGGACCGGGCGCTTGTGCAGCGCGCGCTGGAACCCGACCCGGATCTTGCGCTCGTCGAAGTCCGCCCGCGAGCCGTCGCTTTTCACGACCTGCGGCAGGCGCAGCTCGACGTTCTCGTAGGTCGTGAACCGCTTCTGGCACGCGAGGCAGCGGCGCCGGCGCCGGATCGAGTCGCCGGCCTCCGACACGCGCGAGTCGATCACCTGGGTGTCGGCGCTGTTGCAGAAGGGGCACTTCATGGTCAGGTGTCAGGAGTCAGTTGGCAGTTGGCAGTTGCGTCGGCGATGCCCGTGGCCGCGCATCGAGCGCGGCGACACCCTGGCGCGGCACGCGCGAGACCACTCGTCGCCGCGAGCGCAGTCGGGCCGGCAATGGTGGAGAGACAGAAACGCCCCGCCGGCGCTCAATGCGCCGCCACGTGGAGCGCCGGCGTCACTGCCAACTGCCAACTGTCAACTGCCAACGGTCACCTGTAAACCGGATACTTCGTCGTCAGCACCGCGACCCCCGCCTTGACGCGCACGCGCGTCGCGTCGTCGTGCGGCCGGTCGAGCACGTCCGCGATCAGGTGCGCGAGCTCCTCGCACTCGAGCTCGGTGAAGCCGCGCGTCGTGATCGCGGGGCTGCCGATCCGGATGCCGGAGGTGACGAACGGCTTCTCCGGGTCGTTCGGGATCGCGTTCTTGTTGACGGTGATGTGCGCGCCCGCGAGCGCCGCCTCCGCGTCCTTGCCGGTGAGCTTCTTCGCCCGGAGGTCGACGAGGAACAGGTGCGAGTCGGTGCCGCCCGAGACGATCCGCAGGCCCCGGTCGTGCAGCACGGTCGCGAGCACGCGGGCGTTGTCGATCACCTGGCGCTGGTAGACCTTGAACTCGGGCTTCAGCGCCTCGCCCAGCGCGACCGCCTTCGCCGCGATCACGTGCATCAGCGGCCCGCCCTGAAGGCCGGGGAACACCGCCGAGTTGATCGCCTTCTCGTGCTCCTCGGTGGTCAGGATCAGCCCGCCGCGCGGGCCGCGCAGCGTCTTGTGCGTCGTCGTCGTCACGTAGTCGGCGATCCCGACCGGCGACGGGTAGACGCCCGCCGCGACGAGCCCCGCGTAGTGCGCCATGTCGACCAGGAGCTTCGCGCCCACCGTGTCCGCGATCGCGCGGAAGCGCTTCCAGTCGATGACGCGCGAGTACGCGGACGCGCCGGCGATGATGAGCTTCGGCTTGTGGTCGAGGGCGAGCCGCTCGGCCGCGTCGTAGTCGATGAGCTCGGTCTCCGGGTCGAGCCCGTAGGCGACGACGTTGAACCACTTGCCCGACTGGTTGACCGGCGAGCCGTGCGTCAGGTGCCCGCCGTGCGGGAGGCTCATGCCGAGCACGGTGTCGCCGGGCTTGAGCGCGGCGAAGAACACTGCCTGGTTCGCCTGCGCACCGGAATGGGGCTGGACGTTGGCGGCCGCCGCGTTGAACAGCCGCTTGGCGCGGTCGATCGCGAGCTCCTCGGCGATGTCGACGTAGTCGCAGCCGCCGTAGTAGCGCTTGCCCGGGTAGCCCTCGGCGTACTTGTTCGTGAGCTGCGACCCCTGGGCCTCGAGGACCGCGGGACTCGCGTAGTTCTCCGACGCGATCAGCTCGATGTGGGCTTCCTGGCGCCGGTTCTCGGCGACGATCGCGGCCCATAGGTCGGGGTCCGACTGGGCGAGCGTGCGTGAGCGGTCGAACATGGGGGAACCCGGGGTCGGTCGGCGGCGAGCGGCGATTCTAGCACCGCCGCCCCCTCGGACCGCGCCGCGGCCGGTCGATTCCCCCGCCGCGGCCGGTCGAATCCCCCTATAATCCGCCGCACAACGACGCAGCACCCCGCGCCCGCGAGACCCGCGGGCCGGCACGCCGCCGCCGGCGGACGGAGGACCCACGATGAATGCCCTGCTCGCGCTGTCGCGGGCGATCGACGCGCTGAACGACCGCGTCGGCCGCACGGTCACCTGGCTCGTGCTCGCCGCGGTGCTGATCAGCGCCGCCAACGCGGTCGTCCGCAAGGCGTTCGACATGAGCTCGAACGCGTTCCTCGAAGTCCAGTGGTACCTGTTCTCGGCCGTGTTCCTGCTCTGCTCGGCCTGGACGCTGCTGCGCAACGAGCACATCCGGATCGACGTGATCAACGGCAAGTTCTCGCGCCGCACGCAGACCTGGATCGACGTCTTCGGGACCGTGTTCTTCCTGCTGCCGATGGTGAGCCTGATCCTCTACGAGTCGTGGCCCTGGTTCCTGCGGGCATTCGAGAGCGGCGAGATCTCCTCGTCGGCCGGCGGCCTCATCCTGTGGCCGGCGAAGATCCTCGTGCCGGCGGGCTTCGTGCTGCTGCTCCTGCAGGGCCTCTCGGAGCTCGTCAAGCGGATCGCGTTCCTGCGCGGCCAGGGGCCGGACCCGCTCGAGCGGTTCCACGACAAGTCGTCCGAGGAGGAGCTGGCCGAGGAGATCCTCAAGATGCGCGGCGACGAGCCCGCGTGAAGCCCGCGACGGCGCACCCGCCCCCCGCCCGCCCGGAGACCTCCGCATGAGCGCCTTCCTCGCCGCCAACCTCGCGCCGCTGATGTTCGCGGCGCTCGTCGTCTTCCTGCTGCTGGGCTACCCGGTGGCGTTCGCGCTCGCCGCGAACGGCATCGTGTTCGGGCTGATCGGCATCGAGCTCGGCCTGCTGCACCCGTCGCTGTTCGGCGCGCTGCCCGAGCGGCTGTGGGGCGTGATGTCGAACGACACGCTGCTCGCGGTCCCGTTCTTCACGTTCATGGGACTGATCCTCGAGCGCAGCGGCATGGCCGAGGACCTGCTCGACACGATCGGCCAGGTGTTCGGGCCGGTGCGCGGCGGCCTCGCCTACGCGGTGATCTTCGTCGGCGCCCTGCTCGCCGCGACCACCGGCGTCGTGGCGGCGAGCGTGATCTCGATGGGCCTGATCTCGCTGCCGATCATGCTCCGCTACGGCTACGACCGGCGCTTCGCCTCGGGCACGATCGCGGCGTCGGGCACGCTCGCGCAGATCATCCCGCCCTCGCTCGTGCTGATCATCATGGCCGACCAGCTCGGCCGCTCGGTGGGCGACATGTACGCCGGCGCGTTCATCCCCGGCATCGTGCTCGCCGGCCTCTACGCCAGCTACACGCTGCTCGTGTCGATCGCGAAGCCGGAGTGGGTGCCCGCGCTCCCGCTGGAGGCGCGGACGCTGCGCGAGGACGACGGGTCGCCCGGCACGCGCTCGCTCCTCGTGCTGACGATCCTCTCGGCCGCGGCCGCCGTGGCGTTCTGGCAGCTCTGGTTCAACGTCCACCGGCCGGAGACGGCCACCGACGAGCGCCTCGTCATCTGCATGTCGGTGGGCGTCGGCGTCGCGTTCGTCGTCGCGGTCGTCAACCGGGCGCTCAAGCTGGGCCTGCTGTCGCGACTCGCCGAGCGGGTGACGTTCGTGCTGATCCCGCCGCTGGCGCTCATCTTCCTCGTGCTCGGCACGATCTTCCTCGGCGTCGCGACGCCGACCGAGGGCGGCGCGATGGGCGCGTCGGGCGCGCTCATCATGGCGGTCGCACGCCGGCGCCTCAGCTGGCGGCTCCTGACGCAGGGGATGCAGACGACGGCGAAGCTCACGTCTTTCGTCGTCTTCATCCTGATCGGCGCGCGCGTGTTCAGCCTGACGTTCTACGGCGTCGACGGGCACAAGTGGGTCGAGCACCTGCTCACGAGCCTGCCGGGCGGCGAGCTCGGCTTCCTGATCGTCGTCAACGTCCTGGTCTTCCTGCTCGCGTTCTTCCTCGACTTCTTCGAGCTGTCGTTCATCGTGATCCCGCTGCTGGGTCCCGTGGCGGAGAAGCTCGGCATCGACCTGATCTGGTTCGGCGTGCTGCTCGGCGTCAACATGCAGACGTCGTTCATGCATCCGCCGTTCGGGTTCGCGCTCTTCTACCTGCGCAGCGTCGCGCCGGCGAAGGAATACGTCGACAAGGTGACGAAGAAGGCCATGGCGCCGGTCACGACCGGCCAGATCTACTGGGGCGCGGTGCCCTACGTGTGCATCCAGGTCATCATGGTCGCGCTCGTGATCGCGTTCCCGCAGATGGTGCTGGTCTACAAGGCCGACCAGCCGAAGGTCGACCCGTCGAAGATCGAGATCCAGATCCCCGACATCGACATGGGCGCGCCGCCGGCGGGCGACGCGGCGCCGGGCTCGGGCGCCCCCGCCGAGGGCGGCGCGCCGAAGAGCAGCGATCCGCTCGAGCGGATGATCGACCAGCAGGAAGACGAGGCCGAGAAGGCGAACCAGTCGCTCGAGGACGCCCTCAAGGCGAAATAGGCGCCCCCGGGGGGGCGCCGTGCCTACCGCCGCGTCGCCCGGCGCGGCAAAGAAAAAGCCCGCGGACGTCGCCATCCGCGGGCTTCGATGCGGCAGGCGGCGGCGCTACTTCTTCGCCGCTCCCGTGGCTCCCGCGGTCGCCATGAAGTTGTCGTAGGTGTTCTCGCAGACGCGGAACCAGAGGATCTGCTCCTTCTGGAACGCCACGTAGTTGTCGTAGATCTTCTTCCACTTCGGGTTCTTCGCGCTCTCCTCGGCGTAGCGCTCCATCGCCGCCTTGTAGCACGCGTCCATCACCGCCTTCGGGAACGGGCGGAGCTGCGTGCCGCCGGCGACCAGCTTGCGCAGCGCCGCCGGGTTCTGCGCGTCGTACTTCGCCATCATCCAGGTGTTGCCGTCCTGGCAGCCGGCGTGCAGCGCCGCCTTGTAATCGGCCGGGAGCTCGTTGTACTTGGCGGTGTTGCAGAAGTAGTGCAGCGCCGGCCCGCCTTCCCACCAGCCCGGGTAGTAGTAGTACTTGGCGACCTTGTTGAAGCCGAGCTTCTCGTCGTCGTACGGGCCCACCCACTCGGCCGCGTCGATCGTGCCCTTCTCGAGCGCCGGGTAGATGTCGCCGCCCGCGAGCTGCTGCGGCACGACGCCGAGCTTCGCGAGCACCTGGCCCGCGAAGCCGCCGATGCGCATCTTGAGGCCCTTCAGGTCGGCGACGGTCTTGATCTCCTTCCGGTACCAGCCGCCCATCTGCGCGCCCGTGTTGCCGCACAGGATCGACGTGATGCTGTAGTCCTTCAGGAATTCGTTGTAGAGCTCCTTCCCGCCGCCGAAGAACCACCACGCGTCGAACTGGCGCTGGTTCAGGCCGAACGGGATCGCGGTGCCGAAAGCGAAGGTCGGATCCTTGCCGATGTAGTAGTACGGCGCGGTATGGCCGCACTCGACCGTGCCGTTCTGGACGGCGTCGGCGACCTGCAGGCCCGGGACGATCTCGCCCGCGGCGAACACCTGGATCTGGAACTTGCCGCCCGTGATGTCGCTCACGGTCTTCGCCGCGGTCTCGGCCGCGCCGTAGATCGTGTCGAGCGACTTCGGGAAGCTGGACGCGCAGCGCCACTTGATCGTGGGTGCGCCCTGCGCGAACGCGGGGGCCGAGCCGGCGGCGAGGATACCCGCCATGCCCGAGTGCTTCAGGAACGAACGACGCTGCATGAACCTTCCTCCTTGGACGGACGTGGAACGAAACCGCCGGGGAGGCGGCTCTCGAACCGCGGATTCTAGGCGGCCCCCCCGCGAATTGCCACGGTTTTTCGTCTCCGGCGGCCGGTCGCCCGACGGACGTGGCCGGCGTCGGTGCATCGCCCCGCTCCCCGTGAAGGCCAGGCCTCCGCCGTGGGCACCGGCGCGGCACGGGCGGACGCGGATGCTGCGCCGCAGCAAGCCTCCCGGTCTCGGGCAGCCGCTACGGCCCGCGCGGATCAGGGACCGAGCTTGCGCACCGCGCTGAACATCGCCCAGGCCCAGCCGGCCTGGCGCTCGAGCGTCTGCGTGAAGCGGATCAGGTAGCGGGCGTTGCCGGTGTCGAGCTCGACCATCCCGCCTGGCACGAACTTGTCGTCCGGCCCGATGAGGCTGCGCTGGGCGGAGGCGCGGTTGTCCGCATGGGCGGGCAGGTAGAGGCCGAAGAACGGACGGTCGGCCGCCTGCCGCGAGCCGTCCGCGGGCGCCGACCAGGTGCGCAGCAGCACGCGGACGACGCGGCGCGCGATCACCTCGGCGCCGACCGTGATCTCGTCCACCTGCTGGCGCTGCATGCGGCGCACGACCGCGAGACTCCAGCGGTCGGCGTCCTGGATCGCGAGGAGCTCGCCCAGCCGCGCGGGGGCCTCCTTCGCCGGCGCGAGCAGCCGGCAGCCGGTGTCGCTCCGGTCGGTCATCGTCCACGTGCCGCCCCGGATGCGTCGGGCGACGCTTTCCGGATTCGCGGTCGGATTCACGAGTTGCGTCACCTCGTCGTACGCGGTCGCCACGCCGGGCAACCGCGCCTGGTCGGGCAGCCGCTCGATCTCGGCGATCGCGCGGGTGAGCGCCGGCAGTCCGCTCACGACCCGGACCTGCGCCTCGGTGCGGAAGCGCTCCGCGCGCGGCGCCTGCGCGATCGCCTCGGGGCCGTAGAGCGACGCGAGCCGCATCAGCAGCAGCCTCTGCTCGCGCGGCGGGAGGTCTCCCGGCTCCTGCACCGCGTCGTCCTGCTCGGGGAGCCAGCGCATGCGCTCGACGACACGCGCGTAGACCGGCGCGAGGTCGAGGTAGAGGATGCGGCCGCCGACGGTCGGCTTGTCGCGCCGCCGCAGGCCCTGCGCGCCGGTCAGGTCGACGAAGAAGCCCGCGCCCTCGCCGGGCGGCGGGACGAGCGTCAGCGTCGGCGCCCAGTCCGCGAGCTGTCGCGCGACCCACTCGACCTGGTCGGGCGTGAAGTTGCCCGAGTCGAGCCGCATCAGGAGCAGCGTCTGCACGTACTCCTGCTCGAGCGTGATGCCCGGCTGCGCGAACTCGCCGCCGCCCAGCACCAGCTGCTCGCGCTGCCAGCCGCGCATCCGCGCGAACTCGTAGAGCTCGTGGAAGTCGCGCCACTGCGCGGGGATCCAGTGGCTGTAGCGGAACAGCCGGAAGCGCCCGTCGAGCCCGCGGTGGTGCGCGAGGCGGACGAGCACCCAGGGCAGGATCGCGCGCCAGCGCCGGTTGTCCGCGCGCGGATAGCCCGCCTTGAGCGCGAGCTGGTAGGCGCCGATGAACGCCTTGACGAGGTCGAACGCCGCGTGCCACAGCCGCGACTCGACCGCCGAGCTCTTCTGGTAGTTCGCCGTGTACTGGCGCGTGATCTGCGCGAGCACCGGCTCGAGGCGCGAGTCGATCCGCAGGAGCGCCTCGACCTGCCCGGGCCCGACGTCGCGGCGCGCGCCGGGGAAGCCCGCGACCACGTCGAGCGCTTCCTTCTGGAGCGCGAGGATGTCGCCTCCGGGCAGCTCGCCGATCCAGCGCGCCGCGTGGTTCGCGCTCGCGAGCGGATCGGACAGCCGCCGCACCCAGGCGACGAGCGGATTGCCGAACGAGCGCGACGGTCCCATCGGTGCGCGCTGCGGCGTGGCCATCAGCGGCCCCCGACCGTCATCCGTCCGACGAGGATCGAGCCCACGTGCCGCGACCCGCGCCGGTCGACGTCGCGGCCGATCGCGACGATGTCGCGGAACATCTCGCGCAGGTTGCCGGCGATCGTGACTTCCTCGACCGGGTGCGCGATCTCGCCGCCCTCGACCCAGAACCCGGCCGCGCCGCGCGAGTAGTCGCCGGTGACCGCGTTCACGCCCTGTCCCAGCTGCTCGGTGACGAGGAGCCCGCGGCCCATGCGGCGCAGCAGCGCCGGGAGGTCGTCGTCGCCGTGCGAGACGACGAGGTTGTGGCTGCCGCCCGCGTTGCCGGTCGTGCCCATGCCGAGCTTGCGGGCCGAATAGCTCCCGAGGAAATAGCCTCGCACGACGCCTTCGGCGACGACGTCGCGGGGCGCCGTCGCCACGCCCTCCGCGTCGAACGGCGCGCTGCCGCGCCCGCGGGGCAGGTGCGGCTCCTCGCGGATCGAGACGTGCGGCGCGAACACCGGCTCGCCCAGCGAGTCGACGAGGAACGAGCTCTTCCTGTAGAGGCTGCCGCCGGACACCGCCTGCACGAACGCCCCGATCAGGTCGGCGGCCTCGGGCGCCTCGAACAGCACCGGGCATTCGATCGTCGCGAGCGGCCGGGCGCCCAGGCGCCGGGCCGTGCGCTCGCCGGCGATCCGGCCGACCTCGACGCCGCTCGCGAGGTCGCGGGGCGAGCGCGCGGCCGTGTACCAGAAGTCGCGCTGCATCCCGTCGCGGTCCTCGCCGATCACGCTGACGTCGATGTGGTGGCGCGAGCTCCGGTAGCCGCCCCGGAACCCCAGCGAGTTCGCGTAGACGAACTCGCTCTCGGCGAGCGAGACCGACGCGCCGTCCGAGTTCGTGAGCCGCCGGTCGACCGCGAGCGCGGCGGCCTCGGCCTCGCATCCGAGCGCGATCGCCTCGTCCACCGTCAGGGTCCACGGGTGGTAGAGGTCGAGGTCGGGCCAGCTCCGCGCGAGCCGGTCGGCGTCGGCCAGGCCGGCGCACGGGTCCTCGGCCGTGTAGCGCGCGATCGCGAGCGCCTTGGCGACCGTGTCGCGGATCGACGCGTCGGAGAAATCCGCGCTGCTCGCGTGGCCGCGCCGCCGGCCAAGGTAGACGGTCACCGAGACGCCTTTGTCGCGGTTGTAGGCGATCGTCTCGACCTCGCCCTTGCGGACCGTCACGCTCTGCCCGATGCCCTGCGAGACGTCGGTCTCCGCAGCGGTCGCGCCCCCCTTGTGCGCCGCATCGAGCACGACCGCCGCGACACGCTCGAGCTCCGCCGTCGGGACCGGGAAGCGGTCCGCGTGAGCCGGCGCGGCGCGGGCGGGCTCTTCGAGTACGGTGGGCGCGGTCATCGTCGGATCGGGGCGGCGGGAGAACGATTCCGCGGTCCGCCGGCGGGAACGCGGCGCGTGCGCGGCGGACGGGCACGACTCGTCGTCTATCATAGCAAAGCCTCCCCCGCCGATGACGACCCCCTCCCGCCGCCCGGCCGCCCGCAACGACCTCCCGCCTGCCGGGGAGGAGGCGCCCGCTCGGCCGTCGAAGACGCGGCTCAAGCGCGAGATGGAGGCGCTCCAGGACCTGGGCGCGACGCTGGTGGCGCTCGACCCGCCGCGCCTCAGGGAGCTCGACCTCCCCGAGCGGCTCGCCGACGCGATCGCCCTTGCGCGCGGCATCACGAAGCACGAGGCGCGGCGGCGCCAGATGCAGTACGTCGGCCGCCTGATGCGCGAGGTCGACCCGGCGCCGATCCGCGCGGCCCTCGAGCGCTGGGAGACCGTGCCGCGCGCCGAAAAGGCTCGGTTCGCCGCGCTGGAGGACTGGCGCGACCGGCTCCTCGCCGACGCCGCGGCGCTCGACGCATTCACGGCGCAGCACCCCGGTGCCGACCGCGAGGACCTCGCGCGGCTCGTCGCGGCCGCGCGCGCCGAACGCTCGCGGGGCGCGCCGCCGCGGGCGTACCGCGAGCTCTTCCGCGCGCTCGGGCGCGCCTTCGGCGAGGGCTGACCCCGCCATCCCGCTCCTGCACGCCATGACCGACTTCACGATCGGACTCGTCTCCGTCTCCGACCGCGCATCGCGCGGCGTCTACGAGGACCAGGGCCTGCCCGCGCTCGAAGCCTGGCTCGGGACCGCGATCAGGACGCCCTGGCGCGTCGAGAAGCGGCTCATCCCCGACGAGCAGCCCGTCATCGAGCGCACGCTCGTCGAGCTCGCCGACGTCGCGGGCTGCGACCTCGTGCTCACGACCGGCGGGACCGGTCCCGCGCCGCGCGACGTGACCCCGGACGCGACGCTCGCGATCGCGCACCGGGTCATGCCCGGCTTCGGCGAGCAGATGCGCCAGATCTCGCTGCGCTTCGTGCCGACCGCGATCCTGTCGCGCCAGGTCGGCGTCGTGCGCGGCCGCACGCTGATCCTCAACCTGCCGGGCCAGCCCAAGTCGATCCGCGAGACGCTCGAAGGCGTGCGCGAAGCCGACGGCCGCGTCGTCGTGCCCGGCATCTTCGCCGCGGTGCCCTATTGCCTCGACCTGATCGGCGGGCCCTACGTCGAGACCGACGAGGCGGTGTGCAAGGCGTTCCGGCCGAAGTCGGCGCAGCGGCCGACGGCGTGAGGCGGGCGGGCGATGGCGATGATGGGCGATGGGCGATGGGCGATCGGAGATCGAAGATAGGAGATAGGAGATAGGGTCGTCGCGGCGGCGTCGCTGCGCAGAGGCCGATGACGGAGCGGGCCGGCGCGACGCCTCCTTCCCATCTCCTTTCTCCGATCGCCTATCTCCTGTCTCCGATCGCCCATCTCCCGTCGCCCCTTCCCCTTTCCTTCCTCCCCCGCCATGTCGCCCCGCCCCTCCCACGCCGCCGGCATCGCGTTCGTCGTGGCGTCGGCCACGGCGTTCGGCGCGATGGCGATCTTCGCGCGCTACGCGTACGGCGACGGCGTCGACACGCCCACGCTCCTCGCGCTGCGCTTCGTGATCGCGGGCGCGCTCCTCCTCGCCGCCTGCCGGATCGCGGGCGTCGCCTGGCCTCGCGGCGCCGACCTCGCGACGCTGGTCGGGCTGGGGGCGCTCGGGTATGCCGCCCAGGCCGCCTGCTACTTCACCGCGCTCACGCTCGCCCCCGCGGGCCTGGTCGCGCTCCTGCTCTACGTCCATCCCGCGCTCGTCGCCCTGCTCGCCGCGTGGCGCGGGCACGAGCGTCTGTCGTCCCGCACGCTCGTCGCACTCGCGGTCGCGCTCGCCGGCACCGTCTTCACGGTCGGCCCGG
This sequence comes from Burkholderiales bacterium, assembly GCA_046347845.1. GTDB lineage: Bacteria > Pseudomonadota > Gammaproteobacteria > Burkholderiales > Casimicrobiaceae > VBCG01. The sequence continues at coordinate 219,533 of JAXMFH010000004.1, forward strand.
CACTGGCCGGGACCGCCGGCGCCGCGCACGCCGCGGGCATCGCGTTCGGCGTGCTCGCGGCGCTGGTCTACGCGGTCTACATCGTCGTGTCGACCGGCGTCGCGTCGCGCGTCGATCCGCTCGCGATGTCGTCCGTCGTGATCGCGAGCGCGGCCGTCCCGTTCGCGACGCTCGCCGCCGCGCGCGGGCCGAGCCTTCCCGCATCCGCCTCCGGGTGGGCGGCGGTGCTCGCGATCGCGCTCGTCTCGACGCTCGCCGCGATCACCTGGTTCTTCGCCGGCCTGAAGCGCGTCGGGCCCACCCGCGCCTCGACGCTGTCGACCGTCGAGCCCGCCGTCACCGTCGCGCTGGCGGCCATGTTCCTGGGCGAGCGCATCGAGCCGGTGCAACTCGCCGGCGGCGCGCTGATCCTCGCCGCGGTCGTGCTCCTCGCGCGCGCCGGCGCGCCGCCGGCGGCCGAGACGTCGCGCTGACCGCCCGAAGGAAGGGCGGCCGACCCCCGTGCGTCGGGGGCCGGCCGCGCGGGTCACCTGATGTCGAGGATCTTCATCGCCTTGGCCAGCGTGTCGACGGACTCCTGGTGCTTGCCGGCCTTGTGGAACGCCTCGCCCTCGGCACGGTACTTCTTCACCTCCGCGAGCTGCGCCTCGGTGAGCTTCGGGTTCTTCGCGAGCGCCGCGTCGATCTTGGCCATGTCGGCCGGGCAGTGGAACGCCAGCGCGCCGCCCGACGCGGCGAGCGCGACGGCGGCGGCGAGGATGCGCAGTTTCATCGATAGCCTCCGTGAATGGCGGGAACCGGCCGCGCCCGCGCCGTTCGCGGACGGGCCGATCGCGGAGCTTACGCCGCCCCGGCGTCCCTGCAACCGGACACCGCACCCCGGCGCCCCGTCCTGCGCGCCGCGGTAAGATGCGCACGCCCGAAACGGCCTACCGGAGGCGCGCGCGATGGACTTCGACTGGATGCAGCTGCTGAAAGCGGGCCTGGGAACGCTCGCCGCGATCCTCGTCGTCGGCGGGCTCTTCGTGATGTTCGTCCGCGACGTCACGCAGAAGAAGCACACGGTCCTGCGCAACTTCCCGGTCATCGGCCGCTTCCGCTACTGGTTCGAGGAGCTGGGCGAGTACTTCCGGCAATACTTCTTCGCGAACGACCGCGAGGAGATGCCGTTCAACCGCGCGACGCGGTCGTGGGTCTACCGGCTCTCGAAGAACGAGGGCGGCATCATCGGCTTCGGCTCGACCTACGACCTGCACGCGCCGGGCGCGCTGATCTTCGTGAACGCGCCGTTCCCGGTGCTCGAGTCCGAGCGGCTGCCCACGCCGCCGCTCGCCATCGGCGAGGGCTGGTGCCGGCAGCCGTTCGTCGCGCGCTCGATCGTGAACGTGAGCGGCATGAGCTTCGGCGCGATCTCGGAGCCGGCCGTGCGCGCGCTCTCGCGCGGCGCGAAGGAGGCCGGCTGCTGGATGGACACCGGCGAGGGCGGGCTCTCGCCGTTCCACCTCGAGGGCGGCTGCGACGTCATCATGCAGATCGGCACGGCCCGCTACGGCGTGCGCGACGCGAACGGCGAATACGACCTCGCGAAGATCCGCGAGATCGCGGCGCACGAGACCGTGCGGGCGTTCGAGATCAAGCTCTCGCAGGGCGCGAAGCCCGGCAAGGGAGGTGTGCTCCCCGCCGCGAAGGTGACCGAGCTTATCGCGCAGATCCGCGGGATCCCGCCCGGGCAGGACTCGATCTCGCCCAACCGCCATCCGGACATCGGGACGATGGACGCGCTGCTCGACCGGATCGCGTGGCTGCGCGACCTCACCGGCAAGCCGGTCGGCATCAAGACGGCGATCGGCGGGCGCTACTTCGCCAACGAGCTGGCCGAGCGCGTGCTCGCCCGCGGGCTCGAGTTCGCGCCGGACTTCTTCGTCGTCGACGGCGGCGAGGGCGGCAGCGGCGCGGCGCCGCAGGCGCTGGCCGACCACGTCGGCCTCTCGATCGACGAGGCGCTGCCGCGCGTCGCCGACGCGCTCGTCGCCGCCGGACTCAAGCCGCGCATCCGCCTCGTCGCGTCGGGCAAGCTCGTCACGTCCGCGCGCGCCGCGTGGGCGCTGTGCTGCGGCGCCGACTTCGTCAACACCGCGCGGGGCTTCATGTTCGCGCTCGGCTGCATCCAGGCGCTGCGCTGCCACACGAACACCTGCCCGACCGGCGTCACGACGCACAGTCCGCGGCTGCAGCGCGGGCTCGTCGTCGAGGAGAAGTACCTGCGGGTGGCGGGCTACGCGACGAACATGAACAGGGAGATCGACATGATCGCGCACAGCTGCGGCGCGCGGCACGCGCGCGAGCTCGAGCGCCGTCACGTCCGGCTGGTGCAGCCCACCGGCGGCACGGTCGCGCTCGACGTGCTGCATCCGGTGCCCGCGAGGGCGCCGGGCGGGACGGCATGAGCGTCGGCAGGCGGACGCAACGCGCCGGCCGCCGCGCCGCGAACCGGGCGGCCCCGGCCGAGCTCGCCTCGGCGTGCCGGAAGGCCGCGCGATGAGCGGTGCCGCCTCCGGCGCCGCGCACCTCGTCGACTTCGTGATCGGCGGCGTCCAGAAGGGCGGGACGACGCTGCTGTGGTCGATCCTCACGCGCCACCCGGGCGTCGCGTTCCCGGAAGGCAAGGAGGTGCACTGGTTCGACAACGACGAGCACTACGCGCACGGTCCCGCGGACCTCGCGGCCTACCACGCGCGCTTCGGCGATCCCGCCGACCCGCGGCTGTGGGGCGACCCGACGCCGTCGTACCTCTGGTGGCCGACCGCCCCGGCCCGCATCCGCGACTACAACCCGGCGATGAAGTGGATCGTGCTCCTGCGCGACCCGGTCTCGCGCGCCTACTCGCACTGGAACATGGCGCGCAGCCGGGGCGCCGAGAAGCTCGACTTCCGCGAGGCGCTCGCCGCCGAGGACGCGCGCCTCCGCGCGGCGACGCGGCGCAGGCAGGCGCAGCGGTACTCGTACTTCTCGCGCGGGCTCTACGCGCAGCAGATCGCGCGGCTGTGGTCGCTGTTCCCGCGCGAGCAGGCGCTGCTCCTGCGCAGCGAGTGGCTGCGCGAGGACCCCGAGGGGATCGTCGCGCGGGTCCTCGGCTTCCTCGGCCTGCCGCCCATGACGCTCCCCGAGGACGTCAACGCGTTCGCCGGCGAGTACGAGCGCCCGATCGACCCGGCCGACCGCGCGGCGCTCGTCGCCGCCTACGCGCCCGAGATCCGCGAGCTCGAGCGGTTGACCGGCTGGGATCTCGCCGACTGGCTCAGGTGAGCGGGCGCGAGCGCCCGGCGGCCGCGGCGCGGGCGGCGGGGTCCTGCCGGTAGAACGCGGCGAACTGCCGGTAGACGTCCGGATACTCGCGCTCGAGCGTCGCGGGCGAGGCGAAGAACACTTCCGAGAGCACCGCGAAGAACTCGCCGGGACTGTCGGCCGCGTAGGGATCGATCGCGGTGTCCTCGTCGCGGTCCACGCGCGCGACGAAGTCCTCGTAGGCGGCGGACATCGCCGCCTTCCACGCCCGCGGGTCGAGCGGCGGGTCGAGCGGCGGGCAGCCGTTCGCGTCGCCGTCGCGCATGTCGAGCTTGTGCGCGAACTCGTGGATCACGAGGTTCATGCCGGCCGCCTCGAAGTCGGCGGACGCCTCGACGTCCGGCCAGGACAGCACGACCGGCCCGCCAGGCATCGCCTCGCCCGCGAGCGGCCCGTCGTTGACGTGCACGACGCCCGCCTCGTCCTCCCAGGTCCACCCGGGGACGAACTCGTCCGGATAGACGACGACGCTCTCGAAATCGGCGTAGCCGTCGAGCGTGTCCGGCAGCTCGAGCACGAGCACGCACGCCTGGATCGCGATCACGACGCGCTGCAGCGGCGTCACGTCGTGGCCGCCGGCGCCGACGATCGACTTGGTGTCGAGGAACAGCACGACGAGGTCGCGCAGCCGGGCGCGGTCGGCCTCGCCGTAGTCGTGCACGAACGGCAGCGCAGCCACGGCCTCTTCCCACAGCTCGTCCGGCAGCGCCGACCGCTCGAGCACGCGCCGGCGGCGCCAGCGCTTCAGCGCTTCGAACATCGCGGCGCTACTTGAGCTCGCCCGGACCGTCGTCGCGCGCGTCGCCATCGGACTCGACGTCGATCACGCCGGAGCCCTCGCCGGTGAGGAGCCTGTCGGCCTCGGCTTCGGGCAACGCCTCGACGTCTCGGAGCTTGCGGGCGATCGTCGTGCTCTTGCGACCCGCGTCGTCGAGCGTCCTGCCGACGGCGTCGAGCTTCTCGCGCGTCTTCGCGAGGAGGTCGCCGAAGCGCCCGAATTCGGTCTTGACCGCGCCCAGCACCCGCCAGACCTCGGTCGAGCGCTTCTCGATCGCCAGCGTGCGGAAGCCGAGCTGCAGGCTGTTCAGCATCGCCGCGAGCGTCGTCGGGCCGGCGAGCGTCACCCGGAAGTCGCGCTGCAGCGCGTCGGCCAGGCCGGGACGCGCGACCGCTTCGGCGAAGAGTCCCTCGGTCGGCACGAACAGGATCGCGAAGTCGGTCGTGTGCGGCGGCTCGACGTACTTGTCGCGGATCGTCTTCGCCTGCGCCTTGAAGAACGCGTCGAGCGAGCGCCGCGCGGCCTCGACGGCGGCGACGTCGGCGCGCTCGACCGCTTCCTGCAGGCGTTGCCAGTCCTCGAGCGGGAACTTCGCGTCGATCGGCAGCCAGCACGCGGTGCCCGCCTCGCCGCGTCCCGGAAACCGCACGGCGAACTCGACGCGCTCGGCGCTGCCCGGGCGCGTCGCCACGTTCTGCGCGTACTGCGACGGGGCGAGCAGGTCGGCGAGCAGGTTGCCGAGCTGGACCTCGCCCCAGGTCCCGCGCGACTTGACGTTGGTCAGCACGCGCTTCAGGTCGCCCACGCCGATCGCGAGCGTCTGCATCTCGCCCAGCCCCTTGTGCACCTGCTCCAGCCGGTCGGACACCTGCTTGAACGACGCGCCCAGCCGCTCCTCGAGCGTCTTCTGCAGCTTCTCGTCGACGGTCGAGCGCATCTGCTCGAGCTTCGCCGCGTTCTCGGTGCGCAGCGTGTCGAGCCGCTGCTCGACGCTCGCCCGGATCGCCTCGAGCCGCTGGTCGTTGCGCTGCGCGAGCTCGGCGAGCCGGTCGGCCGTCGCCTTGGCCTGCTCGGCCTGCTGCGTCGACGCGGCGGCGAGCGCGGCCTGGGTCGCCTGCGTGAACTGGGCGAGCCGCTCGCCGAACGCGTGCAGCGCCTCGCCCTGCCCGCGCGTCAACGCCTCGAACTGCTGCTGGGTCGTCGTGGTGAACTGCGCGAGCCGGTCGCCGACCTCCCCGCGCAGCGTCTGCGCGGCCTGCCCCTGCTCGGTGCGCGCGATCGCGAGGTCCTGCCGGAGCTCGGCGCGCGCGCCCTGCATGTCCTGCTTGAGGTCGCGCTCGAGGTCCTCGCCCTGTGCGCGGACGACGGCGAGGTCGCGGCGCAGATCGTCGACGCGCGACTCGAGCCCTTCCCGCGCGCGGCCGAGCGATGCGAGGCGCGACAGCGCGACCGCGAGGAGCGCGAGGGCGATCACGCCGGCGACCGCGACGGCGGCCAGGATCGCGACGAGCAGGTTCGTATCCGTCATCCCGAAATTCTAGCCGGTCGGGTGGCGCAAAGCGTGAGCCGGTCGGCAGGCCGGCGGGACCGGCGCGGCCTCCTTGGACCGTTGTCGCGATGCGAAGCCGGGAGCGTCGGCCGCCTGCGCCGTCGCAACCGCGCGTCGTCGATCCCCGGCGCAAGCGCCGGAGCGATCGTCGAGGCGGAGCAGGGGCCCCGCGCTCGCGCGGGGATGCGACCCGAGACGAGCGCAGGGCCGGCGAACGCGACGTGACGTACCGCCACGACCGGTCATCGCCGGCCCCTCGCCGACGCAGCGACGGCGCTACTCCGTGATCGCGAGCAGCGCGAAGCTCGCGAGCCAGTGCGAGCCCATGTAGTCGGCGCTGTCGAGGCCCGAGAGGCCCGTCGCGAGGTGGCGGTCGGCGGCCTCGCGCAGGACGTCCGCCCGCGCGTCGCCCGGCGGCAGCGCGCGGGCGATCCCGCGCATGCACCAGGCGCGCGACAGGTTGAGCCCGTCGAGGTGGACGATCTGCGGGTCGGTCCGATCGGACACCTGCGCCGGCCCGAACAGCGACGCCGGCTCGCCGTCCGCAAGTCCCGGCAGGAACGCCGCGAGCCAGGCACCGTAGCGCTGGTGTGGAACCACGCGGCGCATCAGGTCGGCCTCCATCAGCACGGGCGAGAGGAAATCCGCGCCCGAGGGCTCCCACGCGGCCGGGGCGCCGCGGTCGTCGTCGAACCACGCGAGCGCCCGCTCGACGCACGCCCGCTCGAGCGCGCGATCGTCCGCCGCGCGCGCGTAGTCGATCGCAAACGCGAGCCCGAACGCGGAGTTCGCGTGCATCCCGTAGCGGATCGGATAGCTCGCGCGCGGCAGGAAGTCCAGGTAACGCGCCGCGAAGGCCCGCGCGAGCGGCGCGAGCGAGCTCGCCCAGCGGCGCGCGTCCCTGTCGTCGTCGGAGCCCACCTCCCGCGCGAGCTCGAGGAGCCAAGCCCAGCCGTAGGTCCGCTCGAACGACTTCGTGCCGGGCCGCGCGAGGTAGGCGCACTCGCCCGCGATCGCCTCGGCGGCGAAGTGCTCGTCGAACACCGCGTCGATCGCCCCGCGCTCCGGCAGCGCCGGGACGAGCCGGCGCAACCGGGCGAGCGACCAGTGCATGTGGACGCACGAGTGCCAGTCGAAGCTGCCGTAGAACGACGGGTGGAGCTCGCGCGAAGGACGCAGGTCCGCGGGCCCGCCGAGCACGTGGTCGGGCTTGTTCGGGTACTCGGTCCGGACGTTCGCGAGCGCGAGCCGCGCGAGCCGCGAGGCGGCATCGAGGGTGAGCGCGGGAGCGTTCATCGGCGGCGGTCCTGCGGGAAGCCGCCCATTGTCGCGCATCCGGGCCGCGGCCGCGCCCGCCGGCCCCGGGAGCGATCCGCGGGAGCCTACTCGACGACCGCCTCGCGGCTCGCGCGCTTGCGCTCGTGCTCCTTGAGGAAGCGCTTGCGGATGCGGATCGACTTCGGCGTGACCTCGACCAGTTCGTCGTCGGCGATGAACTCGACCGCGTACTCGAGCGTGAGCCGGATCGGCGGCGTGAGCAGGATCGCGTCGTCCTTGCCGGCCGCGCGGACGTTGGTGAGCTTCTTGGTCTTGATCGGGTTGACGACGAGGTCGTTGTCGCGCGAGTGGATCCCGATCACCATCCCCTCGTAGACGGGGTCGCCCGGCGACACGAACATCCGGCCGCGCTCCTGCAGGTTCCACAGCGCGTAGGCGACCGCGGCGCCGTCGTCCTGCGAGACCAGCACGCCGTTGCGGCGCTCGGGGATCTCGCCCTTCACCGGCGCGTAGCCGTCGAACACGTGGCTCATGAGGCCCGTGCCCCGGGTCAGGTTCATGAACTCGCCCTGGAAGCCGATGAGGCCGCGCGCCGGGATCCGGTAGTCGAGGCGGGTGCGGCCGCGCTGGTCGGACTCCATGTGCACGAGCTCGCCGCGCCGCCCGCCCAGCTCCTGCATCACCGCGCCCTGGTGCGCGTCCTCGACGTCGACGGTCAGCGCCTCGTAGGGCTCGTGCACGACGCCGTCGATCTCGCGCGTGACCACGCGCGGGCGCGACACGGCGAGCTCGTAGCCCTCGCGGCGCATGTTCTCGATCAGGATCGTGAGGTGCAGCTCGCCGCGCCCGGCGACCGCGAACACGTCGGTGTCGGCCGTGTCCTCGACGCGCAGCGCCATGTTGGTGAGCAGCTCCCTGTGCAGCCGCTCGCGCAGGTTGCGCGAGGTCACGTACTTGCCCTCGCGCCCCGCGAGCGGCGACGTGTTGACCTGGAAGGTCATCGCGAGCGTGGGCTCGTCGACCGCGATCGGCGGCAGCGCCTCGGGCGTCTCGACGTCGGTCAGCGTCGTGCCGATCGTGAGGTCGTCGACGCCGGTCACCATCACGATGTCGCCGGCCTGCGCCGCGTCGACCGGCACGCGCTCGAGCCCGGCGAACGTGAACACCTGGCCGATCCTCGCCGTCGCCGGGACCTCGCCCTCGGCGAGCGGCCCGTGCAGCACCGCGACGTCCGCGCCGGCCTTCAGCGTCCCGCGGCGGATGCGGCCGATCCCGAGCCGCCCGACGTAGCTCGAGTAGTCGAGCGCGGAGATCTGGAACTGCAGCGGCGCCGCCGCGTCGCCCTCCGGCGCGGGAACGTGCGCGAGGATCGTGTCGAACAGCGGCTTCATGTCGCCGCCCTCGGGCGGCTTGCCGGTCTTGGCGACCTTCACGTCGAGCGTCGCCCAGCCGCCCAGCGCGGACGCGTAGACGACCGGGAAGTCGAGCTGGGCGTCGTTCGCGCCCAGCCGGTCGAAGAGATCGAAGGTCTGGTTGACCACCCACTCGGGCCGCGCGCCGGGCCGGTCGACCTTGTTGACGACGACGATCGGCCGCAGGCCCTGCTTCAGCGCCTTCAGCGTCACGAATCGCGTCTGCGGCATCGGTCCCTCGACCGCGTCGACGAGCAGCAGCACGCCGTCGACCATGCCGAGCACGCGCTCGACCTCGCCGCCGAAGTCCGCGTGGCCCGGCGTATCGACGATGTTGATCCGCGTGTCGCCCAGCCGGATCGCGCAGTTCTTCGCGAGGATCGTGATGCCCCGCTCGCGCTCGAGGTCGTTGCTGTCCATCACGCGCTCGCCCACCTGCTGGTGGCGCGCGAACGTCCCGGCCTGGACGAGCAGCTTGTCGACGAGCGTCGTCTTGCCGTGGTCGACGTGCGCGATGATGGCGATGTTGCGGAGCGACGCGGGCATGGGCGGGCCGGGGGCCGTGGGCAAAAAAGCCTGTGATTATAACGGGTTCCGCCCCTTCCGTGCATGCGGCGCGGCCGGGCCGCTTGCGCCCGCTGGCCCGGGCCCCCAAGTTGGGGTATCATTGCCAAGTCATTGTTTCCGGTCGCACTTTCCCACTGTTGACCACGCAGCCTGGACCGGAACTCGCCGACCGCGAGTGGGCCGCGCTCCAGGAGATGTCGTGATGAGCAGTGCCCCGAGCTTCGCGGAGCTCGGCCTCGCGCCCGAGATCCTTCGGGCGGTGACCGAGGCCGGCTACACCACCCCCACACCGATCCAGCAGCAGGCGATACCCGTGGTCCTCGCGGGGCGCGACGTCATGGGCGGCGCCCAGACGGGCACCGGCAAGACCGCCGGCTTCGCGCTGCCGATCCTGCAGAAGCTGCTCCCGCAGGCGAACGCGAGCCCCTCGCCCGCCCGCCACCCGGTGCGCGCGCTGATCCTCGCGCCCACGCGCGAGCTCGCGATCCAGGTCGAGGAATCGGTCAAGGCGTACGGCAAGTACACCGGCCTGCGGTCGACCTGCGTCTACGGCGGCGTCGACATCAAGCAGCAGCTGCCGATCGTGCGCGGCGGCGTCGAGATCCTCGTCGCGACGCCGGGCCGGCTGCTCGACCACATCGAGCAGAAGAGCGTCTACCTGGGCCAGGTCGAGATCTTCGTGCTCGACGAAGCCGACCGCATGCTCGACATGGGCTTCATCCCCGACATCAAGCGCATCATGGCGCTGCTGCCGGCGACCGCGAAGCGCCAGAACCTGCTGTTCTCGGCGACGTTCTCCGGCGAGATCAAGAAGCTCGCCGATGCGCTGCTCAACCAGCCGCAGCTGATCGAGGTCGCGCGCCGGAACACCGCGGCCGAGACGGTGGCGCAGAGCGCCTACAAGTGCCCGCAGGAGAGCAAGCGCGCGCTGCTCGAGCACATCGTCCGCTCGCGGGGCCTGAAGCAGGTCCTCTGCTTCGTGCGCACGAAGCACGGCGCCTCGCGCCTCGCGCGGCAGCTGGAGAAGGACGGGCTCGTCACCTCGGCGATCCACGGCGACAAGACGCAGGCCGCGCGCCTCGAGGCGCTCACTGCGTTCAAGGAAGCGAAGCTCGAAGTGCTGGTCGCGACCGACGTCGCGGCGCGCGGCCTCGACATCGACGACCTGCCGCTCGTCGTGAACTACGAGCTGCCGCACGTCCCCGAGGACTACATCCACCGGATCGGCCGCACCGGGCGCGCGGGCGCGTCGGGCGAGGCGATCTCGCTCGTCGACCCGGCGGAGATGAAGTACCTGGCGGAGATCGAGAAGCTGCTCAAGAAGCCGATCCCGCTCTCGTCGGTCGACGGCATGCACCTGGCGGCGAGCCGCGAGCGCGGCGAGCGCATGCCCTCGCGCGGCCGCGCCGACCCCGGCGAGCCGAGGCGCGAGCGCGCGGAGCGCACCGAGCGCGCGCCGCGAGCCCCGCGGGCGGAGCGCGTCCCCGCCGCAGGGCGTTCGACGCGCGAGGCCGAGCGCGAGGCCGCCTACGCGAAGAATCCCGACCAGCCGGCGCGCAAGCACGCCGCCGGCGCCCACGCGGCGAGCGCGGGTGCGCACGCGGCGCCGCCGCACCGCCGCGGCTTCGGCGCGAACCGCCCGGTGCCCGCGCTGCTGATGAAGCGCCCGGCGAAGCCGGCCGAGGCGCCGGCGCCCGAGGCCGCGCCCGCGGACGTGCCCCCGTCCGCGCCCGAGACCGAGAAGGCCTGACGCGCGTCGCGCGCGGCGCGGATTCGCGCGCCGCGCCCCCCGTTACCGCGTCGCCCCCGCGCATGGCTCGCGTCGCCATCGCGCTCTGCCGGGCCGGCTTCGAGGCCGAGGCGGCGGCGGACCTCGCCGCGATCGCCCAGCGCGCCCGCCTGTCCCTCGAGTCCACGGCACGCCCCGGCAGCGCGCACGTCGTCGCGCGATCCACGCACGTCGACGAAGCCGCCTGGCGTCGGGCGGTCCGCGCCCGGGCCCCGATCTTCATCCGCAGCCTCTGGACCGGGAGCGGCCCTCACGCGATCGCGCCGCCGCTGCCCGTCATCGGGGCAGGCGGCGCGCGCCCGGACCGCGTTGCTCCGCTCGCCGCCGCGCTCGCCGACCTGGCATCCGCCCCCGGCCACGAGACGCCGTGGCTGCCGCCGTGGATCGAATACGCGGACACGAACGAGGGCAAGTCGCTCTCGACGCTCGCACGGGCGCTCGAGGCGCGCCTCGCCTCGGCGCTGCGGGAGCGCGGCCTCGCCGCCGAGGATGCGCGGCGCCGTCCGCACGTGCTCCTCGTCGACGGAGCGACCGCCTACGTCGGCACGTCCGACACGGCGACGGGCAGCCCCTGGCCGCTCGGCATTCCGCGCCTTCGGCTGCCGCGCGAGGCACCCTCGCGCTCGACGCTCAAGCTCGCCGAGGCGATCGCGGTCTTCCTCGGCGACCGCGAGCGCGACCTCCTGCACGAAGGCCAGTCCGCCGTCGACCTGGGCGCGGCCCCCGGCGGGTGGACGTGGCTTCTCGCCTCGCGCGGGCTGCACGTCGCGGCCGTCGACAACGGCGCGCTCGCCCCCGCGCTCGCGCGGAGCCCGAACGTCGAGCACGTGCGCGCCGACGGCCTCAGGTGGCGGCCGAAGCGGCCGGTCGAATGGCTCGTCTGCGACATGGTCGAGAAGCCCTCGCGCGTCGCCTCGCTCGTCGCCGACTGGCTCGCGGCGGGCGCCGCGCGCAACGCGATCTTCAACCTGAAGCTGCCGATGAGGCAGCGGCACGACGAGGTCGAGCGCTGCGACGCGCTGATGCGCGAGCGGCTCGCGGCGGCGGGCGTGCGGGCGACGCTCGCGTTCCGCCAGCTCTACCACGACCGCGAGGAAGTGACCGGCTGCGCGCTCGCCGCGCGCTGACGATCGCCTCGCGCGCGCTTCAGCGGCCGGTCGCGCCACCAGCCGCGAAGAGCTCCGCGCCCGCGCCGTCGAGCACGCGGACGCCGACCGGGATGCCGTGGCGCACGCTCTCGGTCACGATGCAGAAGTCCTCGAACTGCGCGAGGCAGCGCTCGAGGTGGGCGAGCTCCGCCTTCCCTTCCTCGAGCCGGATCGCCACGTCGAGCCGGCCGATCCGCATGCGCCCGCGCTCGTTGCGAACGATCTCGCCCGTGACGGTGGCGCGCATCGGTCCCGGCGCGTCGCGGAACTTCTTCAGGCAGAACAGCAGGCTCGCCGACAGGCAGTTCGCGACGCCCGCCGCGATCATCCGCGCCGCGTTGGGCCCCGACGCGCGGCCGAGCGGCGGCGGCTCGTCCAGCACGAGGTCCGGCACGCCGGGCCAGTCGAATTTCACCCGGAACTCGAAGTCACGGAGCTCCTCGAGCTCGAGCGTGAACGTGTTCGATTCGCTCATCGTCGTCCTCCTTCGGGCAGCCTCCGCCCGTCCGGCAGGCCGGGCGTCGTCCCGCGCCAGCATGCGCCTTCGGGCGCCGCGCGTGCGTGATCCAGGTCACGCACGGCCGGGCCGCTACTCGTCGGGGAGGATGCCGAGCCGCCGGTAGATCGGCCGGATCTCGTCCGCGATGGCGGGCAGCGCGCGCAGGAAGACGAGCGCGCCGGCGGCGCAGGCGAGCCCGTTGGCGAGGAACGCGTTCTGCACGCCGATCGCGTCGGCGACCGCTCCCGCGGTGACGTGGCCGAGCGGCGCGACGCCGAGGAACGCGAGCGTGTAGAAGCCGGCCACGCGTCCCCTCAGCCGGTCCTCGACGACCGTCTGCAGGATCGTGTTCGACGAGGCGGCGGCGAGCGTCACGCCGCCGCCGACCGGCACCATCAGCGCGAGCGCGAGCGGGTAGACGTCGAGGTGCGAGAACGCCGCGAGCGCGAGCCCGCTCGCGAGCGCCGCGTAGGCGATCACCCGCCCCAGGCCTCGCACCGTGTTCCGGCCGGCGAGCCACACCATCGCGACGAGCGCGCCCCCGCCCGCCGCCGACAGCAGGAAGCCCAGCGTCTGCGGACCGCCGGCGAAGTGGACCTTCGCGTAGATCGGCATGAGCGAGCTGTAGGGCACGATCGTGAACGACGTCGTCGCCACGAGCCCGAGGATCGCGCGCGCCGGCGCGAAGCCCAGCGTGTAGCGCGCGCCCTCGGCGAAGCTCGCCCACCAGCCGGCGCCGCCCGGCGGGTGCGGAGGCGTCGGCAGCCGCATGCGCGCGAGCGACGCGAGCACGGCGAGGAACGACAGCGCGTTGATCGCGAAGCAGACCGCCTCGCTGGTCACCGCGAGCACGAGCCCCGCGAGCGCCGGCCCGACCACCCGCGCGCCGTTCACCATCATCGAGTTGAGCGCGAGCGCGTTCGGCAGGTCGGCGCGGTCGCCGACGAAATGGACGTACGAGGCCTGCCGCAGCACGACGTCGAACACCTGGACGACCGACAGGAACAGCGCGAGCGCGATCAGGTGGGAGACGTCGACGACGCCCAGGTGCGTGATCACGGCGAGCGTGGCCGCCTGCGCCATCAAGAGCGACTGCGTGACGAGCAGCGCGCGGCGGCGGTCGACGCGGTCGACCATCACGCCCGCGAACGTGCCGAGCAGCAGCATCCCCGCGTTCGCCGAGAACGCCACGACGCCGAGCAGGAACGGGGACCCGGTGAGCCGCCAGGTCAGCCAGCTCATCGCGACCTGCTGCGCCCAGGTCCCGACCAGCGACAGGCCCTGCCCGACGAAGAACAGCCGGTAGTTGCGGTGCCGGAGCGCCCGAAACGTGTGCCGCGTGCGCTCGGCGAACTCGTTCAGCACGGCCCGTACCCGCCCGGGCGCGACGACCCGGTCAGGTCTGGTCGGCGCCGATCCACTTGGTCACGACCGGCGGCGTGTAGGCGGCGAAGCGGTCGAGCAGGCGGTCGGGGTCGGCGTCGACGACGAGCATCGCGCGGTGCTCGGTCTTCAGGAACTGCGCCTCGCTCGCGCCGTCGAGGAACGCCACGAGCTTGTCGTAGAAGCCGGCGGCGTTGAGGAGCCCGCAGGGCTTGTGGTGCCACCCGAGCTGCGCCCAGGTCCAGATCTCGAAGAGCTCCTCGTAGGTGCCCAGGCCCCCGGGCATCGCGACGAAGCCGTCCGAGAGCTCGGCCATCTTCGCCTTGCGCTCGTGCATCGACGCGGTGACGATCAGCTCCGAGAGCCCGGCGTGGCCGAGCTCCTTGTTCATCAGCGCCTGCGGGATCACGCCGGTGACGCGCCCGCCGGCCTCGAGCGTCGCGTCGGCGATGACGCCCATCAGCCCGACGCGGCCGCCGCCGGTGACGAGCTCGATGCCGCGCCGGGCGAGCGCCTCGCCCATCGCGCGGGCGGCCGCGGCGAACGCGGGGTCGCGCCCCCGGTTCGCCCCGCAGTAGACGCAGATGCGCTTCATCGCCGCGCCACCGTCAGTGCGGCAGGCGCGCGAGCTGCTCGTCGAGCTTCGCGAGCGTCGCCTCGAAGCCCGCGAGCCGCGCGCGCTCCTGCTCGACGACGGCAGCCGGCGCGCGCGCGACGAAGCTCTCGTTGCCGAGCTTCGCCTGCGCCTTCGCGACCTCGCCCGCCAGCCGCGCGCGCTCCTTCGACAGGCGTTCGCGCTCCGCCGCCGGATCGACCTTCACGTCGAGCATGATGCGCAGTTTGTCGACGATCTCGACCGGCGCGTCGCGCTCGGGCAGCGCGTCGACGATCCGGAAGTCGGAGAGGCGCGCGAGCGCCATCACGTACGGGCGAAACTCGCCTGCGCCATACGCCTGGATATCCCCGGCCACCAGCAAGTCGACCTTTGTGCCCGGCGCAAGTCCCATCGCCGAGCGAAGCGAGCGCGTCGCGTTCACGATCCGCTTGAGCACCTCCACACGCGACGAGCTCAGCGGGAACCTGAGCGCGTCGTTCGGCTTCGGGAACGGCTGGAGCGAGATCGTCTCGCCGGACTTGCCCGCGAGCGGCGCCACCTTCTGCCACAGCTCCTCGGTGATGAACGGCATGAACGGGTGCGCGAGGCGCAGCGTCGCCTCGAGCTCGCGCACGAGGATCGCGCGCGTCCAGCGGGCGGCCGCGGCGTTCCCCGCGGCCTCCGCCTGCGCGAGCTCGACCTTCGCGAGCTCGACGTACCAGTCGCAGTACTCGTCCCAGACGAACTCGTAGAGCGCCTTCGCGGCGAGGTCGAATCGATAGGAGGCCAGCCCCTCGATGACTTCCTCCTTCGCGAGCTGCATGCGTTGCAGCAGCCACTGGTCGACGAACGAGAGCTCGGCGGGCGCGAGCGCGCGCGACTCGACCTCCTTTCCCTCGACGTTCATCAGCACGAACCGCGTCGCGTTCCAGAGCTTGTTGCAGAAGTTCCGGTAGCCCTCGCAGCGGTTCAGGTCGAAGTTGAGCGTGCGGCCGAACGTCGCGAGGCTCGCGAACGTGAACCGCAGCGCGTCGGCGCCGAACGACGGGATGCCGCTCGGGAACTGCCTGCGCGTCCGCTTCGCGATCGACTCGGCCTGGCGCGGGTCCATCAGGTTCGCGGTGCGCTTCGCGACGAGCGTCTCGACGTCGACGCCGTCGATCAGGTCGAGCGGGTCGAGCACGTTGCCCTTCGACTTCGACATCTTCTGGCCTTCCTCGTCGCGCACGATCGCGTTGATGTACACGGTCTCGAACGGGATGCGGCCGGTGAACCAGGTCGTCGTCATGATCATGCGCGCGACCCAGAAGAAGATGATGTCGAAGCCGGTGACGAGCACGCTCGACGGCAGAAACTTCGCGAGGTAGGGGTTCGCGGCATCGGCTCGCGCGTCGCCGGTCCAGCCCAGCGTCGAGTGGCACCACAGCGCCGAGCTGAACCAGGTGTCGAGCACGTCCTCGTCGCGCACGAAGCTCACCGGCTCGCGGCCGAGCCTCGCGTGCGCCTGCGCGCGCGCCGCCGCCTCGTCGCGCGCGACGTAGACGTTGCCCGCCTCGTCGTACCAGGCCGGGATCTGGTGGCCCCACCAGAGCTGGCGCGAGATGCACCAGTCCTGCAGGTTGCGGATCCAGTGCAGGTAGGTCGCGAGCCACTCGTCCGGGACGAAGCGCAGGTGCTCGCCGCGTCCCGGGCCATCGCCCGGCAGCCCCGCGGCGTCCACCGCCGCGAGGCAGACCTCCTGGATCGACCGCCCCGGAAAGTGCGGGTGCGTCGCCGGACCGGGCTTCGTCGTCGCGACGAACCACTGGTCGGTCAGCATCGGCTCGACGACCTCGCCGGTGCGGCCGCAGCGCGGCACGACCATCCTGTGCGCCTTCTCGGAGACGACGAGCCCGAGCGCCTTCAGGTCCGCGAGCACCGCCTTCCGCGCGACGTAGCGGTCCATGCCGCGGTAGCGCTCGGGGGCGTTCTCGTTGATCCTCGCCTCGAGGTCGAGGATGGAGATCGCGGGCAGCCCGTGGCGCTGGCCGATCTGCCAGTCGTTGAAGTCGTGCGCCGGCGTGATCTTGACGCAGCCGGTGCCGAACTCGCGGTCGACGTAATCGTCGCCGATGATCGGAATCTCGCGCTCGGCGAGCGGCAGCCGCACCTTGCGGCCGATCAGGTGCAGGTAGCGCTCGTCCTCGGGATGCACGGCGACCGCCGTGTCGCCCAGCATCGTCTCGGGCCGCGTCGTCGCGACGACGAGCGTGCCGGAGCCGTCCGCGAGCGGATAGGCGAGCTCCCAGAGCCGGCCCTGCTCCTCCTCGCTGTCGACCTCGAGGTCGGAGACCGCGGTGCCGAGCTTCGGGTCCCAGTTGACGAGCCGCTTGCCGCGGTAGATGAGGCCGTCCTCGTGGAGCCGGACGAACGTCTCGACGACCGCGCGCGAGAGCCCCTCGTCCATCGTGAAGCGCTCGCGCGTCCAGTCGCCCGACGCGCCGAGCCGGCGCATCTGCCGCGTGATCGCGCCGCCCGACTCCTCCTTCCACGACCAGACGCGCTCGACGAACGCGTCGCGGCCCATGTCGTGGCGCGACGTGCCCTCGGCCTTGAGCTGCTGCTCGACGACGATCTGCGTCGCGATGCCCGCGTGGTCGGTCCCGACCTGCCAGAGCGTGTCGTCGCCGCGCATCCGGTGCCAGCGGACCATCACGTCCATCAGCGTCTGCTGGAACGCGTGCCCCATGTGCAGCGTGCCGGTGACGTTCGGCGGCGGCAGCTGGATGCAGAACGCGTCCCGCGCCGGGTTCATCGACGGCTTGAACCAGCCGCGCGATTCCCACAGCGGATACCACTTCGCCTCGACGGCGTGCGGCTCGAAGCTCTTCGCGAGTTCCATGGAGGCAGGACCGCGGTCCCGGCGGGCGCCGCGGCGAAGCAAAAGGCGAAAAGTATAGCGGAACGCGGAATCGCCCCCGAAGGCGAGGCCCGCGCGGCGAGCGTCGCGGACGGGCAGCGGCGCGGCGGGGCCGCGCCCGACGTCAGTTGAGCGGCGCCTGCCGGTTGACGAAGCCCGGCGGAGCCGTCGGCGCGACCTTCGCGACCTCGACCTGCGCGGCGTCGTGCATCCGGTAGAGCACGCCGGCCGGATCGTCCTTAAGCACCGCGAGGCGGCCGGAGACGACGATCGGGTCGAGCGTGTAGCCGACAGGCTCCTTCGCGAACACCTCGACGACCGCCTCGGGCCCCGCCGGCAGGCAGAACGAGCAGTGCGGAGGCACCGCGGAGACGAGGAAGTGCTTCTGCCGGTCGCCGAGGTCGAGCGGGATCATGAAACCCTGCACGCGCGCGTCCTTGCGGTCGAGCGCGAGGATCGGTTTCGCGAACTGCGCGACCATCCGGTCGCCCTGCTTGACCATCTCGACCTGCGCGAGCGTGCGCCAGGAGACGACGTCGGGGCGCTCGATCAGCACCTGGCCGCTGAACTGGCTCGCCGACGGCAGGCCGGACTGCGGAATGTTGGTGTTGAGGGCGAACGCGCCCGCCGCGAAGCTCAGGGCGGCGGCGCAGGCGGCGATCGTGGCGAGGCGTCGGGTCATCGGTTCATGCGTCGGCGAGCGTCGCCGCGACGTCGAGCCGCGACGCTCGCCACGCGGGCCAGCACGCGGCCAGTATACCGCCCGCCAGCGCCAAGCCCACGACGACGCCCTCGGCGGCCACCGGTCGCGCGGCCGCCCCCGCGAGCGGCGCGGCGGCGGGCAGCCACCAGCCGATCGTCGCGGCCGCCGCGTGCCCGAGCGCGAGCCCGATGACGGCGCCCGCCGCGGCCAGCGCCACGCTCTCGACCACCAGCACCCGGACGAGGTCGCGCCGGCGCGCCCCGAGCGCACGGAGGATCGCGAGGTCGTAGCGGCGCTCCTCGAGCGCCTGCGCGAGCGCGACGAACAGGAGCAGCACCGACGCTCCCACGAGGATCGCCGCGAACGCGCGCACGAGATCGAGGCCCACGCCGAACACCGTGAACAGCCGCGCGGTCTCGTAGGCGGGCGACGCCGCGACGAGCGCGCTCGACTGATTGATCTCGCGCGGGAGGCTCGCCGCCGCGATCGGGCTCGCATAGCGCACGAGGATCATCGTGAGCTCGCGGTCGGCGTCGGCGTCCGCCGCATGTCCGCCGGGCTGGCCGCCCGCACCGGCCGGCGGCGTCGGCGAGCCGTCGCCTCCCTTGCCGCGTCCGTTCCCGTTCGCGAGGGCGACGCCCGGGGTGGGCCTCGGGGGCGCGCGATGCGTTTCGTGGACGTCCCACACGCTCTCGACCGGCGTCAGCACGAGGCGGTCGACGACGCTTCCCGTCGGCGCGAGGACGCCTACGACGCGGTAGGGCTCCGCCTCGTGCTCGCCGCCACCCTCGGCGAGCCCGTGCGTGCCGGCGAACGACGCGCCCACGCGCAGCCCGGTCGCGCGCGCCGCCTCGCTGCCGATCACCGCCTGCATCGGCGCGTCGAACATCGCCCCCTCCGCGAGCGACGCGCCGTAGTGCTCGACCAGCGCGGGCTCGGTGCCGACGATCCGGAAGCCGCGCACGCTGTCGCCGAGCGCGAGCGGGATCGCGCTCGCGACCTTCGGGTTCGCGCGGAGCCGGGCGAGCGACGCGTACGGGACGTTCCCGGGCGGCACGTCGGCGTGGTAGACGCCCGCGAGCACGAGCTGCAGCGGGCTCCCCTTCGCGCCGACGACGAGGTCGATCCCGCGCGCGTCGCGCGTCATGCGCCCCTCGAGCTCGTGCGAGACGAGCAGCGTGAGCGTCGCGATGCCGATGCCGATCGCCGCGAGCGCGACGACGAGCGCCGTCGCGAGCGGGCGGCGCCGCGCGTAGGCGAGCGCGAGGCCGGACAGCGTCACGCGGCCCTCGCCTTCGCTTCGCCGTGCGGAGGCAGCACGTAGGCGTGCGGCAACAGCGGCTTCACGCGCGCGTCGTGCGAGGCGACGACGAGCGTCGCGCCGGACTCGATCGCCTGCGCGCGCAACAGCTCGAGCGCCACCGCCGCGTGCTCGTCGTCGAGCGAGGCGGTCGGCTCGTCGGCGAGCAGCACGGAGGGACGGTTGACGACCGCGCGCGCGATCGCCACCCGCTGCGCCTGGCCCTGCGAGAGCTCTCCGGGCAGCCGGTGCGCGAGGTCGGCGACCTGCACCGCCTCGAGCAGCGCGAGGATGCGCGCGTCGTCGCGCTCGGCGCCGGCGAGGCGCTGCGCGAGGCGCAGGTTGTCCGCGACGCTCACCGCGCCGATCAGGTGCAGCCGCTGCGGCACGAGGCCGACCGTGCGCCCGCGCCAGCGGTCCCGCTCGCCCGGCGCGAGCGTCGAGAGGTCGCGGCCCGCGACGACGATGCGCCCCGACGTCGGCGCGGTCAGCGCCGCGATCAGGTGCAGCACCGTCGACTTCCCGCTGCCCGACGGTCCGGCCAGCAGCCACGCTTCGCCCGCGGCCGCCCGCCACGAGGGCACGGCCACCGCCAGCGTGCCGCCGTGGCGCTTCTCGACGCCGGTGAGCTCGAACATCGCGCTACTGTACGCGAGCGGCGCGGCGCCCGGCACGCGTCATGCGCCCGTCGGCTCGGGCTCCCGGGCGATCGGCACGGGCGCGGGATCCCCGTTCGGCGACGCGAGCCGGCGCCCGGTCGCCGCGGCGACCGCCGCGAGCCGCGTCACCAGCGCGGCGAAGTCGCCCGGCGCGAGCGCCTGGTCGGCGTCGCACCAGGCCTCGGACGGGCACGGGTGGACCTCGACGAGGAGCCCGTCGGCCCCGGCCGCGACCGCGGCGCACGCGAGCGCGCCCACCATCCACGCCTTGCCTCCGGCGTGCGACGGGTCGACGATCACCGGCAGGTGCGACTCGCGCTTGACGTACGGGATCGCCGTGACGTCGAGGACGTTGCGGTAGGCGGTCTCGAACGTCCGGATGCCGCGCTCGCACAGCACGATCCGGTGGTTGCCGCCCGCCGCGACGTACTCGGCCGCCATCAGCCACTCGGCGATCGTCGCGCTCATGCCGCGCTTCAGCACGACCGGCACGTCGACGCGGCCCACCGCCTTCAGGAGCTCGAAGTTCTGCATGTTGCGCGTGCCGATCTGGATCGCGTCGACGCCCTCGGCGAGGAACGCGTCCAGCTGGCCCGCGTCCATGAGCTCGGTGACGACCGGCAGCCCGTGCGCCGACGCCGCGCGCTTCAGCATCCGCAGGCCCTCGATCCCGAGGCCCTGGAACGCGTACGGGCTCGTCCGCGGCTTGAACGCCCCGCCGCGCATGAGCCGGGCGCCTCCCCGCGCGACCGCGTCGGCGGACTGCGCCATCTGGGCGTCGGTCTCGACCGAGCACGGGCCCGCGATCACCTGCACCTCGTCGCCGCCGATCGCCGCGTCGCCGATGCGCACGACGGTCGGCGCGGCGCGGCATTCGCGCGACACGAGCCGGTACGGCTTCACGACGTGCATCGCGCGCTCGACGCCGGGCATCGACTCGAACATGTCCGGCTCGAGGCGCCGCTCGTCGCCGATCGCGCCGACGATCGTCCGCTCGGCGCCGCGCGACACGTGCACGCCGTGTCCTGCCGCGCGGATCCGCGCCTCCACCGCCTCCACCGCCGCCCGCGAGGCGCCGGGCTCCATCACCACGATCATGTTCGTCTCCTTGCTCGCGGTCGCCTGCGCATCGATTCGGGGGGCTCAAAACGAATCGGGCGACCCGCCTGGGCCGCCCGATCCTCTGAAACCTTGCTGCGCTGCTGTCGTCAGGGTGCGTGCGGCCGCCGGCGATAGGGCCGGTACGCATACGCGAAGCAGCTCGCCGCCGCGAGGGCGGGGGCCGACGAGAGGTGGGATGACGACATGCGGCGCAGTCTATCACGGCGCTGCGCGGCAGCAAGCTTCCGCGTCACGGCCGCGACCGAAGGGGACGTCGCGGGCACCGAGGCCCAGGTGGCCGTCAAGTCGTCCCGGAGCGCAAGGGCCGTCGCGAGCCGGCGGGTCGGGCGCCGGTCAGTGACTCGCGCGCCAGCGGTCGATCTCGCGCTCGATCGCCTCGGCGACGTACGCGCGCAGCAGCTCGCCCACGTGCTGGTTGATCGTCGCGACCAGGTCGGCGCTCGCGCGGTCGACGATCGGCTTCAGCCGCTCGCCGAGCCGGTCGCGCAGGCCGGTGTCGGTGAACATGTCGATCCGCTGCAGCACCTGCATGCGGATCTCCTCGGCCAGCGCGTCCCAGTCGGTTCCCGGCGGCAGCGCGGCCGCCGCGGGCGCCGGTGCTGCGGCCGGCGCTTCGGGCTCGCGCTCCTCGGGCGGTGCCGTCGGGAGGACCGGCGCAGCCGGGCGTATCGGGCGCGTCCAGGTGACGTCGGGATCGAGATCGGCGAGGCTCGCCTCGGCCAGGTCCTCGATCTCGGGAGGCGCGGGCCGCGGCGCCGCGGGCGCGCCGAGCGGCGGCACGTCGCGCCGGATCGTGACGTCGAGGTCGGCCGCCGCCTCCGCCGGAGCCGCGAGGTCCTCGATCTCGGGACGCCGTGGCGCGGACAGCGCGCTCTCGACGTCGGTGGGCAGCGGACCGCCGGCGGACGCCGCCGCGACGGCGTCCGCCTTCACGGGCGGGACGACGGCGACCGACGGCGGCGAGGGACCGAGCACGCTCTCGTCCTCGGCAGGCGGCATCAGCCAGTCCGAAGGCTCGCCTTCGTCGACCGGCGGCGCCGAGACTTCGATCTCGTCGATCGCGTCGGTCAGGACCGGGAAATCGTCGGCGTCGGCGGCCTGCGCCTCGGGCGCGACGGCCTCCTCCAGCACCGGGATGTCCGCGTCCTCGACGACCGGCGAGGGCGGAACGGGCTCGACCCGCGTGGTTGGCGCGGAAGCGACCGCCGGTTCGGAGGCGGCCCTCGGGGCGGGCTCGACCGGCGGCGGGGCCGTGCGGAGCCCGGGCTCGATCCGCGCGGCGGGTGCCTCGACCGGGTGCGGCCTCGGCTCGACGGCGGGGCCGCGGACCGCGCGCTCCGCCATCTGCCGGTTCCGGCGCATCAGCGCATCGGCCTGCTCGAGCAGCTCGCGCGCGGTGGGCACGGACTAGCCTTCCCGGTCGAGCGCGTGGTGCGACATCGCGTAGCCGCGGTCGCGATAGAACTTCCAGCGCCGGCGGCCCGCGCCGGCCGAGGCTTCGTCGCCCCCCACGATGTCGGCCAGCCGCTCGAACCGGCTGAAGAACGGCGGCGGGTCCGGGTGCAGGTTGACGAGCACGCAGGCCTCGCCCTCGTGGGCCAGCGCGTCGTCGACGATGATCGGCGTTTCGGCGGCGAGCGGGCTCGCGAGCCGGCAATGCGGCAGGAACCCGGTCGAGGGCACCGTCCACAGCCGCCGGTCGAGCGCCTCGGTCGTCGCGGGGTCGGGCGTCAGCACGCGGACGCGGCCGTGCTGGCGCCACGCCTTCGCGACGATGCGCGCCGCCACGTCGAGCGGGTCGTCCGCGCCGGTGTAGAAGTCGATCGTGGTCATGGAGGAACGCCGCCCGCCGCCGCCGTCAGGCCGCGCCCGCTTCCTCGGCGAGGAGCCAGGTCACGAGCATCGGAACCGGCCGGCCGGTCGCGCCCTTCTCCTTGCCGTCGCGCCACGCGACGCCCGCGATGTCGAGGTGCGCCCAATCGAACTTCTTCGCGAACTTCGACAGGAAGCACGCGGCGGTCACGCTGCCGCCCGCCCGTCCAGCGACGTTCGCGAAGTCCGCGAAGTTGCTCTCGAGCCCCTCGTGGTAATCGTCCCACAGCGGCATCGGCCAGCCGCGGTCGCAGGCGTCGTCGCCGGCCGCGACCAGCGCGCGCGTCAGCGTGTCGCTGTTGCCGAACACGCCGCACGCGACGTGGCCGAGCGCGATCACCATCGCGCCGGTCAGCGTGGCGACGTCGACGACCGCCTCGGGCTCGTAGCGCTCGGCGTAGGTCAGCGCGTCGGCGAGGATGAGCCGGCCCTCCGCGTCGGTGTTCAGCACCTCGATCGTCTGGCCCGACAGGCTCTTCACGATGTCCCCGGGCTTCGTCGCACGGCCCGACGGCATGTTCTCGCAGGTCGGAACGAGGCCGACGAGGTTGACCGCGGCCTTGAGCTCCGCGACCGCGCGGAACGTGCCGAGCACGCTCGCCGCGCCGCACATGTCGAACTTCATCTGGTCCATGTCGGCGGCCGGCTTGATCGAGATGCCGCCGGTGTCGAACGTGATGCCCTTGCCGACGAGCACGACCGGCTTCGCCTTCTTCGGCGCGTTGCGGTACTCGAGCACGATGAAGCGCGGCGGCTCCTCGCTCCCGCGCGTGACCGACAGGAACGAACCCATCCCCAGCGCCTCGAGCTGCTCGCGCTCGAGCACCTCGACCTTGAGGTCCGGGAACTCGCCCGCGAGCTTCTGCGCCTCGGACGCGAGGTAGGCGGGCGTGCAGACGTTCCCCGGCAGGTTGCCCAGGTCGCGCGCGAGCTCCACGCCGTGCGCGATCGCGAGGCCGCGGGCGGCCGCCTTCTCGCCGGCCGCGAGGTCGGAGCGCTGGGGCACCGACAGCGTCAGCTTGCGCAGCGGCCGGCGCACCTCGGCCGGCTCGCTCTTCATCCGGTCGAAGCGGTAGACGGTCTCCATCGCGACGGCGACCGCGTGCTCGACGCGCCAGGCGACCTCGCGCCGCTTGACCTTCTCCTCGGTCAGGTAGACGACGGCCTCGTAGGAGCCGGTCTCGTTCAGCAGCTTGACCGCCGCCTGGACCGCCTTGCGGAACTCGCGGTCGCGGAAGTCGCGCTCCTTGCCGAGCCCGACGAGCAGCACGCGGTCGGCGAGCGTGCCGCGCACGTTGTGGAGCAGCAGCGTCGAGCCGAGCTTGCCCTCCATGTCGCCGCGACGGATGATCTCGCTGACGTAGCCGTTCGACGCGCGGTCGACGAGCTCGGCCGACAGCGAGAGCTTGCGGTTGTCGAACACGCCGACGACCACGCAGGCGCTGCGCTGCTTCTCGGGGCTGCCGCTTTTTATGGTAAATTCCATCGACTGTCCTTCCCGACCGTCCGGTGCCGCCTTAGCGCACATTATTGCGGTTAGCGACCTTTCGGCGGATTCTCGGCAAATGACGGCGAAAAAGTCAAGACTTTTCCAGCCGTCATGATCTTCCGGCGCTCGCTGGTCCGCGAGCTGACGGCGACCGCCATCGGGCTGTTCGTCGTCCTCGCCGCGATCCTGTTCACGAACCTCGTGCTGCGCCTGCTCGGCCAGGCGGCGGGCGGCGCGGTCGCGCCGGACGGCATCCTCGCGCTGCTCGGCTTCGCGGCGCTCGTGCGCATCAACATCCTGCTCGCCGTCGCGCTGTTCCTCACGGTGCTGCTGACGCTGTCGCGCTGGTACCGCGACAGCGAGATGATCGTCTGGATGACCTCGGGCCAGTCGACCACGGCGCTGCTCAAGCCGATCCTCTGGTTCTCGGCGCCGTTCCTCGTCGCGATCCTCGCGCTGTCGCTCTTCCTGTCGCCGTGGGCCGAGAAGCGCAAGGCCGAGTTCGAGCGGCAACTCGAGACGCGCGACGAGATCGCCTACCTGTCGCCGGGGCTCTTCCGCGAGTTCAAGGCCGCGCACCTCGTCGTGTTCGTCGAGAGCATCAACACGTTCGACGGCACGATCCGCAACGTCTTCCTGCACTCGATCGACGAGGGGAAGGATTCGACCACGGTGGCGCATGCGGCGCGCCTCGTCGAGGAGGCGGACGGCGCGCGCTACGTCGTGCTCGAGAACGGGAGCCGCTACGAGGGGGCGCCGGGCAGCGCGGACTTCCGGATCGTCGAGTTCGAGCGCCTGGCGCGCGTCATCCAGCCCGCGGTCGCGCGCGCGCTGCCCGTTTCCCACAAGGCGATCCCGACCGAGGTGCTCGCGCTCGCGGAAGGCGACGCCGAGCGCGCGGAGCTCTTCTGGCGCGTCTCGGTGCCGATCCTCGCGTTCGTGCTCACGCTGCTCGCGATCCCGCTCGCGCACGTGAACCCGCGCCTCGGCCGCTCGTTCAACCTGTTCTCGGCCGCGTTCATCTACTTCAGCTACACCAACTTCATCAACGTCGTGCAGAGCCTGATCGCGCAGGGCAAGCTCGGCTTCTGGCCCGGGCTCCTGCTGCCGCACGGCATCGCGCTCGCCGTCGTCGTCCTGCTGTTCCGCCACCAGCTCTCGGTGCACGGCCTGTTGGGGCGGCCGCCGCCCGCGGGCCCGCCGGCCCCCTCGGAAGCGGCGGCATGAAGACGCTGACGCGCTACGTCGGGCGCGACGTGCTGTTCGCGACGCTCGCGATCTTCGCGGCGCTCATGTCGCTGTTCGCGTTCTTCGACCTGATCAACGAGCTGACCGACGTCGGCAAGAACGGCTACACGCTGTCGGCGGCCGCGCTCTTCGTCGCGCTCCACCTGCCCTCGCGGCTCTACGAGCTGTTCCCGGTCGCCGCGCTGATCGGCACGCTGTTCGCGCTCGCGCAGCTCGTCGCGAACTCCGAGTACACGGTGATGCGCGCCTCGGGCGCGTCGCTGTGGAGGATCGGCTGGGCGGTCGTGCGCGTCGGGATCCCGCTCGCGATCGCCACGTTCCTCGCCGGCGAGTTCGTCGCGCCGCCGGCCGAGCGCCTCGCGCAGACGATCCGCGCGACCGCGAAGGGCGACGGGCCGCGCTTCGTCGCGCAGCAGTTCTCGTCGGGCTTCTGGTTCCGGCAGGACCGCACGTTCGTCAACATCCGCTCGGTGCTCGCGGACATGACGCTCGTCGGCGTTCGCATCTACGAGTTCGACGACGCGATGCGGCTGGTCGCGTCGCGGTCGGCGGAGACCGGGCGGTTCAGCGGCAACGGGACCTGGGAGCTGCGAGGCGTGAAGGCGACCGAGCTCGCCCAGGGGGGCGCGCGCGTGTCCAGCGCGCCGACCTGGACCTGGACCACGGTGCTGCGCCCGTCGCTGCTGACCGTCTACCAGGTGCCGCCCGAGCGGCTCGAGCTCTCGACCCTGTGGGAGAACATCCGGATGCTGGGCGCGGGCGGCGCCGCGAAGACGAGCCGCTTCGAGATCGCGTTCTGGAACAAGGTCTTCTATCCGGTGGCCGTGCTGACGATGATGATCGTCGCGCTGCCGTTCGCGCACTTCCAGCGCCGCC
The DNA here is from genome assembly GCA_046347845.1 of Burkholderiales bacterium. Lineage (GTDB taxonomy): Bacteria > Pseudomonadota > Gammaproteobacteria > Burkholderiales > Casimicrobiaceae > VBCG01. Next base: position 246,044 of record JAXMFH010000004.1, read on the forward strand.
AGGGCGGCGCCGGGTTCCGCATCTTCGCCGGGACGATCCTCGGGCTCGCGTTCTTCCTCGCGAGCCGGCTCTTCTCGAGCCTCGGGGTGCTCAACGACTGGCCGCCGCTCGTCGCCGCGACGCTGCCGCTGGTGATCTTCACCGGACTCGCGATCGGGATGCTGCGCTGGATCGAGCGGCGGTGAGCGCGGCGCGCCCATGAGAAAGCCCCCGGGCGCGAGCGCGGGGGCCTTCGGTCGTGCTCGCCCCGGGGCCGGGGATCGGCCGGTTCCCGGGGTGTCCGGCGACCGCCGGGGGGGGTGCTCAGACGCCCGCTTCGGGGGCGCCCGGGAGGACGTTCGCGAACTTGTGGCCGCGCGCGCCCTTGACCGTGAAGTTCACGGTGCCGTCGCACAGCGCGTAGAGCGTGTGGTCCTTGCCGATCCCGACGTTGACGCCCGGGTGCAGCACGGTGCCGCGCTGGCGCATGATGATGCCGCCGGCGCGGATCTTCTCGCCGCCGTAGACCTTCATCCCGAGCATCTTCGGGTTCGAGTCGCGCCCGTTGCGGGAGCTCCCGCCTGCCTTCTTGTGTGCCATGGTCGTGCGTCCTTACGCGTCGATCGCGTCGATCTTGAGCTCGGTGTAGCCCTGCCGATGGCCCTGGTGCTTCTGGTAGTGCTTGCGCCGGCGCATCTTGAAGATCTTCACCTTCTCGCCGCGGCCGTGCGAGACGACCGTCGCCTTCACCGAGACGCCCGCGAGGGTGGGTTGACCGAGACGGACGCTGTCGCCTTCGCCGACCATCAACACCTGGTCGAGAATCACTTGCGCGCCCACGTCCGCCGGTATCTGTTCTACCTTGAGTTTTTCGCCGGCGGCGACGCGGTACTGCTTGCCGCCGGTTTTTACGACCGCGTACATGGTTGGACTCCGAGGTTGCGTGCTGCGGGAGTTTCCCGGACCGCCGGCAATTCGGACCCGCCGGCGGAAAGCTTTGAATTATAGCGCCTTTCCGGCCGGCCTGTCAAAACGGCCCGCCCGGCCTCCCGGGGGCGGCCCGCGGGCGCCGGCCCGCACCAGCCGGTCGGCTACAATGTCGGCCGCCCGCGCGCCCCACCCGGCGCGGTTCGCTCGCGCGGCCCCGCCGCCCCCCACCGTGACGCTCGACTTCCTGAAAGGCGCGATCGGCGCCGACATGGCCCGCGTGGACGCCGTCCTGCGCGAGAGCCTCGCCTCCGAGGTCGTGCTGATCCGGCAGATCGCCGAGTACATCGTCGCGAGCGGCGGCAAGCGCCTGCGCCCGGCGCTCGTGCTGCTCGCCGCCAAGGCCTGCGGCGACCCCGCCGGCCACCGGCACGCGCTCGCGGCCGTCGTCGAGATGATCCACACGGCGACGCTGCTGCACGACGACGTCGTCGACGAGTCGACGCAGCGGCGCGGCCGCGCGACGGCGAACGCGGCGTTCGGCAACGCGGCGTCCGTCCTGGTGGGCGACTTCCTGTACTCGCGCGCGTTCCAGATGATGGTCGCCACCGGCCGGATGCGCGTGCTCGAGATCCTGTCCGACGCGACGAACGTGATCGCCGAGGGCGAGGTGATGCAGCTGATCCACGCGGGCGACGCGACGCTCGACGAGGACGGCTACGTCGAGGTGATCCGGCGCAAGACCGCGAAGCTGTTCGAGGCCGCCGCGCGGCTGGGCGCCGTGCTGGGCGAGCCCGACCCCGAGCGCGAGGATGCGCTCGCGCGCTACGGGATGCACCTGGGCAGCGCGTTCCAGATCATGGACGACGTGCTCGACTACAGCGGCGAGCCGGGTGCGATCGGCAAGAACCTGGGCGACGACCTCGCCGAGGGCAAGATGACGCTGCCGCTGATCCGGGCGATCGCCGTCGGGACCCAAGCCGACCGCGCGCTGATCCGCCACGCGGTCGAAGGCGGCGGCCGCCTCGACGACTTCGGGCCGGTGCGCGAGGCGCTCCTTCGTTCGGGGGCGCTGGCCTACGCGAGCGAGCGGGCCCGCGGCGAAGCCCGGCTGGCGGCGGAGGCCCTCTCGGTGCTGCCGAGCGGCCCGGACGCCGGGACTCTGCTACAATTGGCGACTTTCTCGGCCGACCGCACGTACTGACGCGGGCGCGCCGACGGCCTCGGGGTGTAGCTTAGCCTGGTAGAGCGCTACGTTCGGGACGTAGAGGCCGGAGGTTCGAATCCTCTCACCCCGACCAACGATCGTCGCGACGACGCCGCAGCGGACGACCGCTGCGGCGTTTTCGTTTCCGCCGCGGGCCGCCGATCCACGCGGCGGGGGTCAGGCCGACAGCAGGTCCGCGACCGCGCTCGCGACGACCTGCGTCGCCCGCCGCAGGTCCTCGAGCACGAGGTTCTCGTCGGCGCGCTTCGCGTTCGCCTCGAGGATCGTGCGCGGGCCCGCGCCGTACATGACGATCGGGATGCCGCGCTCGCCGTAGAGCCGCGCGTCCGCGTAGAGCGGCACGCCGACCGCGGGGATCGGCTCGCCGAACACGCGCTCCCCGTGCTTCTGCAGCACCGCGACGAGCCTTTCGTGGCCCGGCAGCGGCTTCAGCGCGCGCGCGAGCAGGATCCGGCGGATCTCGACGCGAATGCCCGGCAGGCCGCGCACGGCGCCCTCGATCACCTCGCGCACGCGCGCCTCGACCTTCGCGGGATCCTCCTCGGGGATCATCCGGCGGTCCATCCTGAGCACGATGCGGTCGGGAACGACGTTCGTGTTGATGCCGCCGGCGACGGTGCCGACGATGAACGTGGGCGAGTCGATGCCGGCGACCTTCGACCTGACCGACTCGAGCCGGTCCGCTTCGGCGTAGACGGCCGTGAGGATCGCGTTCGCGGCGCGCAGCGCATCGTGGCCCGTCCTCGGGATCGCGCCGTGCGTCGCCTTGCCGTGGACGGTCGCCTCGAACTGCAGGCAGCCGTTGTGCGCGGTGACGATCGCGTAGGAGAAGCTCGCGGCGATCGCGTAGTCGGGCTTCGTGAGGCCGCGCTCGAGCAGGAAGCCCGGGCCGGCGAGACCGCCGAACTCCTCGTCGTAGGTGAAGTGCAGCTCCACGGCGCCGTTCAGCCGCGCACCGTCGCGCGCGGCCGCCTTGAGCGCCTCGAGCGCGTACGTGTAGCCCGCGATGTCGGACTTCGAGACCGCGACGCCGCGCGCGTACATGCGGCCGTTCTCGATCACGCCCTCGTAGGGGGGCTTCGTCCAGCCCTCGCCCGGCGGCACGACGTCGCCGTGCGCGTTGAGCGCGATCGTCGGCCCGCCGGCGCCGAAACGGTGGCGCACGATCAGGTTGACCACGCTCGTCATCCCGTACTCGCGCAGGAACGCCTCGGGCACCGGATGGCGCTCGACCGCGTACCCCAGGCGCTCGAGCAGTTCGGCGGCCTTCGCAGCCGCCGGGGCGTTGTCGCCGGGCGGCGTGTCGGACGGCACGCGCACGATCTCCCGCAGGAACGCGACCTGCTCGGCGTGGTGCGCGTCGACGAAGGCGGCGATCCGCCGGTGGATGTCGGGGGTCATCGGGGCGAGCTCGGTGTCCAGGTCTCGAGGAAGTCGAGGAACACGGCGGTGGCGACCTCGGCGTCCTCGGCGGTCATCGTCTCGTCGGGATGGTGGCTGATGCCGCCGGCGCCGCAGCGCACGAACAGCATCGCGATCGGGCACACCGGCGGGAACACCATCGCGTCGTGGCCGGCGCCCGACGGCAGACGGCGCACCGGCAGCCCCTGCCGCGCGATCGACGCGGCGAGCGCCTCCTGCAGCGACGCGTCGCAGGGCGCGGCGGGGAGCTCGTAGAAGACGTCGAACGACACGGCGACGTTGCGCGACCGCGCGATCGCCTCGAAGGCCGCGCGCAGGTCGCTCGTGGCGCGCCTGCGGGCGCCGTCGTCCCCCGAGCGCAGGTCGACGGTGAACGCCACGTCCTGCGGGATCACGTTGATCGCGCCCGGGCGCGCCTCGAGCTTGCCCACGGTGCCGACGAGCGCCGCTCCGCCGGCGCCGGGCGCGGAGGCGATGCGTTCGACCGCGAGCACCATCTCGGCCGCCGCGGCGAGCGCGTCGCGCCGCGATCCCATCGGCACCGTGCCCGCGTGGCCGGCGAGCCCGGTCACCGCGACCCGGATGCGCACGCCGCCGGCGATCGCCGTGACCACGCCCACCGGCAGCCCTTCGTCCAGCAGGACCGGTCCCTGCTCGATGTGCGACTCGACGTACGCGACCACCCCCTTGCCGCGACGGTCGAGCGTGCGCCAGCCATCGGGGTCGTCGCCGAACGCGGCGAGCGCCTCGCGCAGCGTCGTGCCTTGCGCGTCCTTCGCGTCGAGCCACGCCGGGTCGAACGAGCCGCCCATCGCCTTGCTGCCGATCAGCGTGACACCGAAGCGCACGCCCTCCTCGTCGCCGAACGCGACGACCTCGAAGTCGAAGGGCAGCCGCCTGCCGCGGCGGTGGAGGTCGCGGACGCAGGCGATCGCGGTCAGGATGCCGAACAACCCGTCGTAGCGGCCGGCATTGCGCACGCTGTCCATGTGCGAGCCGGTCATGACGGTGGACGCCCCCGGCCGCGCGGCCGCGTAGCGGCCGACGACGTTGCCGAGCGCGTCGTAGCGCGCGTCCATGCCCGCCTCGCGCATGAGCCCGAGCAGGTAGTCCCCTGCCTGCCGGTGCTGGGGCGTGAGGTAGGTGCGCGTGATGCCCGGCGGATCCTCGGTGAAACCGGCGAGGACGTCCGCCTGGCGCAGGATCTCTATGCCGAACCGCATCGCGCCTCCGTGGGCCGTCAGTCGAACGAAGGGTTCAGGAATCCCCACCAGCGCAGCGTCTGGCGGGCGTGCTCGGCGACCGCGGCGTCCGCGCGCTCGGGGTCGCGCGCCTCGATCGCCTTCAGGATCGCGAGGTGCTCGGCGAGCGAGGGCACGACGCGGTCGGGCAGCATCGGCCGCGTGCGCTGCAGGATCGTGAGCCGCTCGCGATTGCGCTCGTAGAGGTCCGCGACGAGCGCGTTGTCGATCGCGCCGGCAAGCGCCGCGTGGAGCGCCCAGTCGACCGCGTAGCTCTTCGCGATCGCGTCCTCGGTGAGTCCGCGCCGGCATTCGGCGAGGATCGCCTCGTGCCGGCGCTTGAGCTCCGCGAGCTCGGGCGAGAGGCCGCGGCGCGCGTGCTTGCGCGCGCCTTCGCGGTCGACGAGGAGGCGCAGGCCGAAGCCGTCGAGGATCCGGCGCGCGGTCGCCTCCATCACGCGGACGCCCCGCTGCGGGAGGACCTCGACCAGCCCGTCCGCCGCCGCGCGCTTGACCGCCTCGCGCACCGGCGCCATCGGCATGCGCATGCGCAGGACGAGGTCCTGCTGCGACACGAACTCGCCGGCGCGCAGCGTCCCGTCGAGCAGCAGCGCGCGCAACCGGTCGAACGCCTGGTCGGACTTGAGGCGCGGGCGCGACCGCGCACGGTCGGGCGCGCTGCGGCGGGCGGAACGGGCGTGCGGCTGGGCGGCGGCGGGCATCGTGGCCTTTCGTGCGCGCTCGCCGGGGCCGCCCTTCGGAGGGCGCGGCGCAGCGTCGCGCGCAACTGAAATGTCAGCTTAGCTCTTGACTTGCATTTTTGCAAGGCGTAGCGTGCCGCCGCAGGCTACCCGGGGACGCAGGCGGCGCGAGACCGCCCCCGGCGGCCTCGCGGGCGGCGCCGGGCGCCGCCCCGGCGAACGACGTCGATCGAGGGGAGGGGATCACGATGGCCATCGCAACGACACCGGCGGCAGACGCCGTCGACGAGCGCCTGCCCGCCGCGCGGCTCGGCGCGCTCGGGCTCCAGCACGTGCTCGTCATGTACGCGGGGGCCGTCGCGGTGCCGCTGATCGTCGGCCGCGCGCTCAAGCTGCCGCCCGACCAGATCGCGAAGCTCGTGAGCGCGGATCTCTTCTGCTGCGGCATCGCCACGCTGATCCAGTCCCGGGGAATCGGCCGCTGGTTCGGCATCCGGCTGCCCGTGATGATGGGCGTCACGTTCGCGGCGGTCGGGCCGATGGTCGCGATGGCCGCGAGCCCCGACCTCGGCGTCACCGGCATCTTCGGCGCCGTGATCGCGGCGGGCGCGATCTCGGTCGCGATCGCGCCGCTCGTCTCCCGGATGCTTCCGCTGTTTCCCCCGGTCGTCACCGGGACGATCATCGCGGTCATCGGCATCTCGCTGATGCGCGTCGGCATCCAGTGGGCGGTCGGCGGCGCGGCCGTGCAGCCGATGATCGCGGATCCCGCGTCGGCCGCGGCCGCCGCGGCCGGCCCGCCGCGGATGATCCCGAACCCCGCCTACGCCGCGCCCGCGCACCTCGGCATCGCGCTCGCGGTGCTCGCGGTGATCCTCGCGATTGCCAAGTTCGGCCGCGGCTTCTTCGCGAACGTCGCGGTGCTGTGCGGGATCGTGTTCGGCACCGCCGTCGCCTGGGCGCTCGGCAAGGTCGACTTCTCGGGCGTCGCGAAGGCCGACGCGTTCGGCGCCGTGCTGCCGTTCGCGTTCGGCGCGCCGACCTTCGAGCCGGTCGCGATCGTCACGATGACGCTCGTGATGATCGTCGTGATGATCGAGTCGACCGGCATGTTCCTCGCGCTCTCCGAGATCACCGGCCGGCCGGTCACGCGCGACGACCTGACGCGGGGACTGCGCACCGACGGCCTGGGCACGCTGATCGGCGGCGTGTTCAACACGTTCCCGTACACGTCGTTCTCGCAGAACGTCGGGCTGGTCGGCGTGACCGGCGTGCGCAGCCGCTGGGTGTGCGTCGCCGGCGGCGCGATCCTCGTCGTGATGGGGCTGATCCCGAAGCTCGGCGCGCTCGTCGAGGCGGTGCCGCAGTTCGTGCTCGGCGGCGCCGGCATCGTGATGTTCGGCATGGTCGCGGCGACCGGCATCCGGATCCTCGCGGCGGTCGACTACCGGACGAACCGCGACAACCTGTTCATCGTGGCGATCAGCCTCGGTGCGGGCATGATTCCGCTGGTCGCGCCGAACTTCTTCCAGCACTTCCCGAAGGCGCTCTCGCCGCTGCTCCACAGCGGCATCCTGCTCGCCGCGATCGTCGCCGTGCTGCTCAACCTCTACTTCAACGGGCTCGGCGCGAACGACGCCGCCCGCGACGCGAAGGCCGCCGCCCATGCGGCCGAAGCGGGCTGACGCGACGGGGGACCCGCGTGCCGACGCTCGACGAGATCAACCGCCACTCGCCGCGCGAGTTCTCGGCCGCGTTCGGCGCGGTCTACGAGCACTCGCCGTGGATCGCCGAGCGCGCGTTCGCGCGCCGCCCGTTCGCCTCGCGCCTCGACCTCGCGCTCGCCCTCTACCGCGTCGTGCAGGAGGCGAGCGAGGACGAGAAGATCGCGCTGATCCGCGCGCACCCCGAGCTCGCGGGCCGGGAGGCGCAGGCCGGGACGCTCACCGCCGCGTCGACGCGGGAGCAGGCGGCCGCGGGCCTGGGCACGCTCTCGCCCGACGAGGCCGCGGAGCTCCGGCGTCTGAACGCGCAATACCGGGCGGCCTTCGGGTTTCCGTTCGTCGTCTGCGCGCGCCAGAACCGCAAGGACGCGATCCTGGGCACGCTGCGCGCGCGCCTCTCCAACACCCGCGAGCAGGAGATCGCCAACGCGATCGCGCAGATCGGCGAGATCGCGCGCCTGCGCATCGCGGACCTCGTCAGCTGACCATGGCCAAGCTCTCGACCCACGTCCTCGACACCCACTCGGGCCGCCCCGCCGCCGGCGTCGCCGTCGAGCTCTACGCGCTCGACACGCCGGGCGCCCGCCTCCTCGCCTCCGCCCGCACGAACGCCGACGGGCGCACCGACCGTCCGCTCCTCGAGGGCGCGGCGGTGAAGCGCGGCCGCTACCGGCTCGTCTTCCACGCCGGCGACTACTTCCGCGCGCGGGGCGTCGCGCTCCCCGATCCGCCGTTCGTCGACGTCGTGCCGATCGAGTTCGGCATCGCGGAGGACGGCGGCAGCTACCACGTGCCGCTCGTCTGCACGCCCTGGTCCTGGTCGACCTATCGCGGCAGCTGACCGCGATGGAAGCCTACGTCCTCGAGTGGCTGAACGCGCTCGGCCGCGCGTTCCACGTGATCGCCGGGATCGCGTGGATCGGCGCGTCGTTCTACTTCATCTGGCTCGACTCGCACCTGCGGGCGCCGCGCTACGCGGACGAGGCCGGGCGGCTCGGCATCGGCGGCGAGGTGTGGGCGCTGCACGGCGGGGGGTTCTACCGCGCGCAGAAGTTCGCGATCGCCCCGCCCGAGCTCCCCGAGCCCCTGCACTGGTTCAAGTGGGAGGCCTACTCGACGTGGCTGTCGGGCATGTTCATGCTCGCGCTCGTCTACTACGTGAGCGCCGAGGTCTACCTCGTCGACCGCTCGGTCGCCGAGCTCTCGAAGCCGGCCTCGGTCGCGACGGGCCTCGCGTTCCTCGCCGGCGGCTGGATCGTCTACGACCTGCTGTGCCGCTCGCCGCTGGGAAAGCGCGAACCGTGGCTCGCCGCCGTCATGCTCGCGCTGTGCGCGGCCGCCGCGTACGCGCTCACGCACCTGTTCTCCGGCCGCGGCGCCTGGATCCACTTCGGCGCGATGCTCGGCACGATCATGGCCGCCAACGTGTTCTTCGTGATCATGCCCGGCCAGCGCGAGATGGTGAAGGCGAAGGTCGAGGGGCGCGTGCCGGACCCGGTTCACGGCGCTCGCGGCAAGCAGCGCAGCGTGCACAACACCTACTTCACGCTGCCGGTGCTGTTCACGATGATCAGCAACCACTACGCGACGTTCACGAACGCCGCGAACGGCTGGCTCGTGCTCGTCGCGGTCTCGCTCGCCGGCGTGTTCATCCGGCTCTTCTTCACGTTCCGCCACCGTGGCGTCGCGAAGCCCTCGTTCTGGGCGATCGGGATCGCGCTGCTGGCAGCCGTGTTCGTCGCGCTGATGCCGCGCGGCGGCGGCACCGCCGCAGGGAGCGCATCGTTCGCGGAGGTCAAGGCGATCGTCGCGCAGCGTTGCGCGACCTGCCACGCCGAGAAGCCGACCTACGCGGGGTTCGCGTCGCCGCCGAAGAACGTCGCGCTCGACACCGACGCGCGCATCGTCGCGCAGGCCCCGCTCGTCCACCAGCAGGCGGTCGTGCTGAAGGCGATGCCGATCGGCAACCTCACGCAGATGACCGACGAGGAGCGCGCGAAGGTCGACGCGTGGTTCCGGGCCGGGGCGAAGGGGCAGTGAGGCGGAGTGCGGGAGTCGGGAATCGGAGGTCGGACGTCGGAGGTCGGAAATCGCGCTGCGCGGCACGGGGCTCCTGCCGCATCACGACGGGCCGATGCCATCGCGCCTCGCCGTCGAGATTCCCGACTCCCGACCCCCGCCCTCACCCGAGCATCGGCATCCGGACGCCCTCTCGCCTCGCCACCTCGATCGCCTTCGCGTAGCCCGCGTCGGCATGGCGCATGACCCCCGTCGCGGGGTCGTTCCACAGCACGCGCTCGATGCGCTTCGCGGCGGCGTCGGTGCCGTCGCAGACGATCACGACGCCGGCGTGCTGCGAGTAGCCCATGCCGACGCCGCCGCCGTGGTGGATCGAGACCCAGGTCGCGCCGCCGGCGGTGTTGAGCAGCGCGTTCAGGAGCGGCCAGTCGGAGACCGCGTCGGAACCGTCGGCCATCGCCTCGGTCTCGCGGTTCGGGCTCGCGACCGATCCGGTGTCGAGGTGGTCGCGGCCGATCACGATCGGCGCCTTCAATTCGCCGGTGCGCACCATCTCGTTGAACGCGAGTCCGGCGCGGTGCCGCTCGCCCAGGCCCAGCCAGCAGATGCGCGCGGGCAGGCCCTGGAACGCGATGCGCTCGCCGGCCATCTCGAGCCAGCGATGGAGGTGCCGGTTGTCCGGGAACAGCTCGCGCACCCTGCGGTCGGTCTTCGCGATGTCCTCGGGGTCGCCGGAGAGCGCGGCCCAGCGGAACGGCCCCTTCCCCTCGCAGAACAGCGGGCGGATGTAGGCGGGCACGAACCCGGGGAACGCGAACGCGTCGGTCACGCCCTCGTCCTTCGCGACCTGGCGGATGTTGTTGCCGTAGTCGAACGTCGGCACGCCCTGCCGGTGGAACGCGAGCATCGCCTCGACGTGCACGGCCGCCGAGCGCTGCGCGGCGCGCACGAGCTCGGCGTGCTGCGACGGATCCGCCTGCGCGGCATGCCAGCGCTCGAGCGACCAGCCGGCGGGCAGGTAGCCGTGGACGAGGTCGTGCGCGGAGGTCTGGTCGGTCAGCATGTCCGGGCGCACGCCGCGCTTCACGAGCTCGGGCAGGATCTCGGCGGCGTTGCCGAGGAGCCCGATCGACCGCGGCCGGCGCGCGGCGCACGCGGCGCGGATGCGCACGAGCGCGTCGTCGAGGTCGCGCGCCTGCTCGTCGAGGTAGCGCGTCGCGAGACGCATCTCGATGCGCGAGGGCTGGCACTCGATCGCCAGCATCGAGGCGCCGGCCATCGTCGCGGCGAGCGGCTGCGCGCCGCCCATGCCGCCCAGGCCCGCGGTGAGGATCCACTTGTCGGCGAGCTCGCCGCCGTAGTGCTGCCGGCCGGCCTCGGCGAAGGTCTCGTAGGTCCCCTGCACGATGCCCTGCGAGCCGATGTAGATCCAGCTGCCCGCGGTCATCTGCCCGAACATCATGAGGCCCTTGCGGTCGAGCTCGTTGAAGTGCTCCCAGGTCGCCCAGCGCGGCACCAGGTTCGAGTTCGCGATCAGCACGCGCGGCGCATCCGGATGCGTGCGGAACACGCCGACCGGCTTGCCGGACTGGATCAGCAGCGACTCGTCGTCGCGCAGGTCCTTCAATGCCGCGAGGATCGCGTCGAACGACGCCCAGTCGCGCGCCGCGCGCCCGATGCCGCCGTAGACGACGAGCGACTTCGGGTTCTCGGCCACCTCCGGATCCAGGTTGTTCTGGATCATCCGGTACGCGGCCTCGGTGAGCCACGAGCGGCACGAGAGCTTCGTGCCGCGAGGCGCGCGGATCGTGCGGTCCGCGTGGCGCGGGTCGGGCTTGCGTTCGGTGAGCCTGGCGGGATCGTCGCGGTGCATGGGGCCTCCTCCCCGCGCGCCCTCGCGCGGAGGGCGCCATTGTCGCGCAAACCCGGGCGCGCCGGGAGTCAGTCCGCGACGAGCGCCTCGGGCACGTCGTCCACGTACGCGCCGGCCTCGACCTGCGCCCGGACCGCCGCGAGGTCCGGGGCGAACGCCCGGTCCCGGTCCCAGTACCGCGCCCCGGTCCGGACGCGCGCGTGAGCGACGGCGAGCGCGGGGGACGTGGCGACCGGCCGGCGCAAGTCCACGCCCTGCGCGGCGGCCAGGAGCTCGACGGACGCGATCGCGGCGGTGTTGCCCGCCATCGTCGCGAGCCGGGCGGCGGCGCCGGTCGCCATGCTGACGTGGTCCTCCTGGTTCGCGGAGGTCGGCAGCGAGTCGACGCTGCGCGGGTGCGCGAGCGCCTTGTTCTCGGAGGCGAGCGCGGCCGCGGTCACCTGCGCGATCATGAAGCCGGAGTTCACGCCGCCGTCCTCGACGAGGAACGGCGGGAGGCCGGAGAGGTTCGCGTCCATCAGGAGCGCGATGCGCCGCTCGGCGAGCGCGCCGGTCTCGGCGATCGCGAGCGCCAGGTTGTCGGCCGCGAAGGCGACCGGCTCGGCGTGGAAGTTCCCGCCGGAGACGACGTCGCCCGCGTCCGCGAACACGAGCGGGTTGTCCGACACCGCGTTCGCCTCGGCGACGAGCGTCGCGGCGGCGCCGCGCGTCTGGTCGAGGATCGCGCCCATCACCTGCGGCTGGCAGCGCAGGCTGTACGGATCCTGCACGCGGTGGCAGTCGGCGTGCGACGCGCGGATCGCGCTGCCCGCGAGGAGCCTCCGGTAGATCGCGGCGGCGTCGCGCTGGCCGGCGTGGCCGCGCAGCGCGTGGATGCGCGGATCGAACGGGGTGTCGCTGCCGAGGCACGCGTCGACCGACAGCGCGCCGGCGACGAACGCGGCCGCGAGCGCGCGCTCGTGCAGGAACAGGCCGGCGAGCGCGAGCGCGGTCGACACCTGCGTGCCGTTGATGAGCGCGAGCCCCTCCTTCGGCGCGAGCGCGAGCGGCGCGACGCCCGCGTGCGCGAGCGCTTCGGCCGCCGGCACGATCCGGCCGCCGATCCGCGCCTCGCCCTCGCCGATCAGCACGCCGGCGAGGTGGGCGAGCGGTGCGAGATCGCCCGAGGCGCCGACCGATCCCTGCGCGGGCACGCAGGGCAGCACGTCCGCGTCGGCGAGCGCGACGAGCGCCTCGATCACCCGCCAGCGCACGCCCGAGTGGCCGCGGGCGAGCGAGGCCGCCTTGAGCGCGAGCACGACGCGCACGACCGCGTCGTCGAGGAGCGGCCCGGTGCCCGCCGAGTGCGAGAGCAGCAGCGCGCGCTGCAGCTCGGCGAGCCGCGCGTCGTCGATCCGCGTGCGCGCGAGCAGGCCGAAGCCCGTGTTGACGCCGTAGACGGTCCGGTGCTCCGCGACCACGCGCGCGACCGCGGCGGCCGCCGCCTCGACGGCGGGCCGGGCGCGTTCGTCGACGGCGATCGCCTGCGGCGCAGCCCACAGGCTGCGCAGCGTCGAGAGGGGGATGCGTCCGGGAACGAGCGTGAGCATGACGGCGGCGCCGCGCGAGGGCTGCGCGCGACGCGCCAGTGTAGCGGGTCCCGCGCGGCCGCGGGAGCCGCGTCAGCGGTGCGCGAAGCGGACGCGCACCTCGAGCCCGCGCCCGGACGCCGGCTCGCCGAACGCGAGGTCCGCCCGGTGCAGCTCCGCGATCCGGCGCACGATCGACAGTCCCAGCCCGCTGCCCGGCTCGCCGCTGCCCGGCACCGCGTGGAAGCGCTCGCCGAGGCGCTCGCGCTCCTCCGGCGGGACCCCGGGCCCCTGGTCGGCGACGACGACCTCGGTGCCTCCCTCGGCGGCGCGCACGCGCACGTCGACGGACGAACCCGGGGGCGAATGGCGGATCGCGTTGTCGAGCAGGTTGCGCAGCAGGATCGCGACGAGCGCCGGATCGCCGACGACCTGCGCCGGCGCGGCGTCGAGCCCGACCTCGACGCCGCGTGCGAGACCCGCCGGCGCGATCGCGGCGACCGCGTCGCGGGCCGCGGCCGCGAGGTCGAAGCGGGCGCCGCCCGCGAGCGTGCGCTGCGGATCGAGCCGCGCCAGCGTGAGCATCTGGTCGACGAGCCGCGCCGCGCGGTCGCAGCCGGCGAGCACCTGGCGGAGCGCGTGGTCGCGCTCGGCATCGACGGCGGCGCCGAGCGCGACCTCGGCCTGCGCGCGGATCGCCGCGAGCGGCGTGCGCAGCTCGTGCGCCGCGTCCGCGTTGAACCGCCGCTCGTGCTCGATCGAGCGCCCGAGGCGCGCGAAGAGCGCGTTCAGGCTCTCCACGAGCGGCGCGACCTCGCGCGGCACCGCGGCGTCGAGCGGCTTCAGGTTGTCGGGCTCGCGCGCGGCGACCTCGCGGCCGAGCGCGACGAGCGGCTTCAGCCCCGACCGGAGCGCGAGGACGATCAGGAGTCCCAGCACCGGCAGCCCGACGACCATCGGCAGCAGCAGCGCCCCGGCGACGCCGCTCGTGATGCGGTCGCGCGCGCGCCGCTCCTCGGCGACCTGCACGAGCACGCGCCCCTCGCGGTCGAGGCTCGAGAACACGCGCCACGAGCGGCCGCCCGACTCGACGTCCGAGAACCCGCGGTCCTGCGGCGAGAGCCGGGTGTCCGGCGCATTGGCCGAGTGGAGCCTGAGCTTGCGGCCTTCCTCCCACACCTGGAACGCGAGGCCGCGCGCGTAGCGGTGCAGCTCGGGCGCGTGCTCGAGCTCCGACTCGTCGACGTCCTCGCCGATCCGCGCGTGCAGCATCGCGGCCGCCTGGACGAGGTGCGCGTCGAGCAGCTCGCCCGCCTCGTGCCGCACGCGCGTCACCGCGAAGATCGCCGCGGCGGCCCAGACGACCGCGACCGCGGCGAGCGAGAGCAGGAGCAGCCGGCGGGAGAGCGACGCCGCGCGCACCGGCTACGCCTGCGCCTCGCGCGGCATCACGTAGCCCACGCCGCGGACCGTTCGGATCACGTCGGGCGCGAGCTTGCGCCGCAGGTGATGGACGTGCACCTCGATCGCGTTGCTGCCGACTTCCTCGCCCCACGGGTAGAGGCGCGACTCGAGGCTCTCGCGCGAGAGCACGCGCCCCGCGTTCAGCATGAGCTCGTGCAGCAGGTCGTACTCGCGCGGCTTGAGCTCGACGTCCTGGCCGCGGTGGCGCACGCTCCGCGCCGCGGGGTCGAGCACGACGTCGCCGACCTCGAGCGTGGGCGCACTCTCGCCGCCCGCGCGCCGGATGAGCGCGCGCAGCCGCGCCGCGATCTCGGCGATCTCGGCGGGCTTGACCACGTAGTCGTCGGCGCCGGCGTCCAGGCCGCGGACGCGGTCGTCGAGCGCGTCGCGCGCGGTGAGCACGAGGATCGGCAGCCGGACGCCCGCGCCGCGGCCGCGGGCCAGCACGTCGAAGCCGGAGAGCTTCGGGAGCCCGAGGTCCAGCACGGCCGCCGCGTGCTCGCCGTCGCGCATCGCCGCGAGTGCGGCCTGCCCGTCGCGGACCCAGTCGACGTCGAAGCCGGCCTGCGCCAGGCCCGCGCGCAGCGCGTCGCCGAGCAGGGGGTCGTCCTCGACGAGCAGGATGCGCACGGGGCGGCTTCAGTCGTCTTTCGAGCGCTCATGATGCCCCGTTGCGGGCGCCTTCGCCGTGATCGCGGTCAAGCCCTCGCCCGACGAGAGGCCCGGGGTCGGCAGGACGCCGGTCCACAGGCCCGCGACGATCGCGACGAGCACGGCGGCCACGAGGCGCCGGGGCCCGCGGATCGCCTCGGCCGGGTCGCCGCGCTTCGTGCCGGTGACCATCGCGCGCACGAGGTTCTCGCGGTGCGCGAGACTCCCGACGATCACCCCGGCGACGTGGATGCCGACGACCACGAGCATCGCGGTCGCGAACGCTTCGTGGACCTCGTCCAGGCCCCGGGGTCCGAGGTCCGCCTCGACGACGAGCCCGGTCGCGACGACGGCGAGCGTGAGCGCGATGAGCGCGAGGATCGCCCAGGCGCCGGCCGGATTGTGGCCGGCCGTGGGCTCGGGGTGTCCCGACATGAGCGACCGCAGGTAACCGGCCACGCGCCGCGGCCCGCGGACGAACGACGCGAAGCGCGCGTGGCGGGACCCGACGATGCCCCACAGGATCCGCAGCACGACCAGCACGCCGGCGGTGTAGCCGAGCAGGACGTGGACGTCGCGCCAGCGCTCCGACTCGGCGGTGAGCCAGGCGCCCGCGAACGCGATCGCGAGCATCCAGTGGAACAGGCGGACCGGCAGGTCCCAGACGAGGATCCGCGGCTTGGCGGGGGTCGCTTCGCTCATGACGCTCTCCTTCAGCGGGGAACGCGCACCGCGCGCTCCGAGAAATCGCCGCGGTCGGCGGCGGGATGGCAGGCCCCGCAGTTCGCGAGGCTACCGACGTCGCGGCGCGCGATCGTCGAGGCGGGGATCTTCCGATGCTCGCGCGCGAACCACGGCGAGTCCGCGAGGCGCGGGAGCGGCGGCGGCGCCTGCACGCCCGTCGCGACCTTCACGGCGGCCGGCGGCGCCCCGCGGCGCGCGTCGCCGGCGTTGCGCTCGAGGAACGACGCGATCTCGCGCGCGGTCGCGGCGTCGAGCGACGCGTCGGTGCCGTAGTGACGGTCGAGCGCGCCCATCACCTGCCGCCACGCGGGCGCGGTCAGGAGGGCGGGGGGAAACGCGGCGTGGCAGCCACCGCACTCGGCGCGCCAGCGCGGATCGTCGGCGGCGAGCCGCGACGAATCGGCGAGCGCGCCCGTTGCGATGGACGCGAGCGCCGCGAACAGCAGCGGTCGGATCGGCAGGGAGGTCATCGTCGGCTCCTCACTTGAGCGTGACGAGCCACGCGAGGATGTCGCCCTTCTCCTGCGCCGTGCACTCGCGCTTCAGGACGTCCCCGCAGTTGCGCTTGAACCACTTCTCGACCTGCGCCACGTCGGTGAAGCGCTGCGGGTTGACGCCCGGCGCGAGCGGCTGGATCACCTTGGCGGTCTTCGCGTGGCGGCCCGGCCCGGTCGGCGTCTCGCCGTGGCACGACGCGCAGCTCCAGTCGCCGCCCGGTGCCGTGCGAAAGAGGCGGCTGCCCCGCTCGGCGGAGAAACCCGCGAACGAGGGGCCCTGCGATCGCGCAGCGGCCTCGTAGTCCTTCAGCAGGTCGGCCGGGACGACGGCGCGTGCGGGCGTGGCCGCAAGCGCGGCGAGCGCGGCGGCAGCGAGAAGGGCGGCGGATCTCATCATGGCGGACTCCCGGGGTCGTGTGCGAACGCCCTCGACGCTACGCGCCGATCCTTAACGCGCGCTTAACCCGCCATCGGATGCCCCGCGCTCCTATAATCCCGGCGTGTCCGCGCGCCCCCCCGTGCCCGATCCCGAGACGCTCGCGCTGGTTGAGCGCGCCGTGGAGCTCGAGTCGCGCGAGCAGTGGCCCGATGCGGTCGCCGCGTGGTCGCTCGCGGTCGCGCGCGGACCGGCCCTCGCCCCGGTCCAGCTGCGGCTCGCGCAGGCGCAGATCCGCGCGGGACGGCCGCGCGACGCCATCGCCGTCCTCGAGCCGATCACCGCCCGGGCGCCGGAGGTGGCGGCCGCGTGGCTCGCGCTGGGCGTCGCCTACTCGCTGGCGGGGCGCCAGGACGACGCGATTCGTGCCGGCGAGCGGGCGGTGACGCTGGCCCCCGGCGTGGCGGCGGCACACCTCGGCCACGGCGACATTCTGCAGCGCGCGGGCCATCCGGCAGGCGCCGAGCACGCCTACCGTCGGGCGCTCGCGCTCTCGCCCGGCCACGGGGATGCGCTCAACAAGCTCGCGGCGCTCGCGCGCGCCGAGGGGCGGCGGGACGACGCCGAGGCACTGCTGACGGAAGCGCTGGCGGGCCACCCCGACCATCCCTACGCGCGCATCAACCTCGCGATGATCGCGATCCGCCGTCAGCGCGTGGACGAGGCGCGCCGGCTCCTCGTGTCGATGCAGGCGCAGACCGGGCTGCCGCCCGGCGTCCGCGCGGCCGCGTCCGAAGCCGTCGCGGCGATCGACGAGCGCGAGCGCCTCCGCCCACCGGTCGACGACGCGCTCGCGTCGGACGGATCGCTGCCCATCGAGCTCGCGTTGCGCACGCTCGAGCCCGCGGGAGCCGTCGACGGACCGCTGCTCGCGGCGCTCTCCGGGGTCGTCGAGCGTTTCGCGAGCACCCCGTCGATCGAAGGCCGCTTCACGTCCCTGCGCGTTCCCTCGTCGGCGTGGCCGGCCCTCGAGGCGCACCACGTGTACCGGTTCGACGGCGATCCGCGCGCGCGTGCGCGGAGCCTGCGGCTCGTCGCCGGCACCGAGCCCCCGGCGTCGCTCGAGGACCTCGACGTCGTCCGCTACGCGCGCGTCGCCGCATCGCGGGGCGGGGAGCGCGCGTTCACGTCCGACGGCGTCGCTTGCGAAGCGCGGCTGCGCTGGACGCACGCGCGCCTCGTCCGCCACCGCGACGACTATTGGCCGGGCATGCTGAACCCGATCGGAATCCAGCCGCTCGGCGGATCCGATCGCGCGCACACGCCCCCCGGGGCGATCGCGGGCACGTTGCGCCACGCGTTCGCCGGCGTCCTGCCGCGCCTCCCGCCCGGAGGCCGGAGAGCCACCGCGGCGTTCCTCGCGATTCTCTGGATCCATCCGTTCCTCAACGGCAACAAGCGCCTCGCCCGGGCCGTCGCCAACGAGGAGCTGGCCGCCGCGGGGCTCATGCCGCATCTCAACGTGCCCGGCGCCGATCGCACGATCCTCGCGATCGTGCAGGACGTGCGGCGCACCGGCGATGCGCTGCCGCTCGCCTCGTGGCTCGCGATGGCGAGCCGGCGTGCCGCGGAGCTCGATGCCCGGTGCGCGCGCGTCGCCGAACCGTAGACGCTCGCAACGGCATCGCGCCCCCGCGCATCGCGTCCCCCGAGTCGCGACCGGGAAAACGCGACCGGCGAAGCTGGCCCCAACCGGCAACCCTATAATCGCGGCATGACCATGCCAGCGTCCGCTCCCGACCCGGGCCTCGTCGCGCTGGCCCGGCGCGCGGCGGAACTCGAGTCCCGCGGGGCATGGGTCGAGGCCATCGCCGCGTGGTCGAGCGCGGTCGAGAGCCATCCCTCGTTCCTCCCCGCGCGGTTGGGGCTCGCCCAGGCGCTGATCCGCGCCGGCAAGCCGGCGGACGCCCTGCCGGTGCTCGGCCGGATCAGCGCTGCGGCGCCGAACGTGCCCGCGGTCTGGCTCGCGCTCGCCGTCGCGCAGTCGATGCTCGGCCGGCACGATCTCGCCGTCGACAACGCGAAGCGCGCCGTCGCGCTCGCACCGAACGTCGCCGCCGTGCACGCGGGGCTCGGCGACGTGCTGCGCCAGGCCGGCCGGCTGGCCGATGCCGGCGACGCCTATCGCAAGGCGGTCGCGAAGGCGCCCGACGACCCCGACGCGCTCAACAAGCTCGCGGTGATCGAGCGCGCCTGCGATCGGTCCGATGCGGCGGAGTCGCTGCTGCGCCGCGCCTGCACGCACGCGCCGCAGCACCCCTACGTTCGCGTCAACCTCGGGACGCTCGAGCTCGAGCTCGGCCGCGAGGCCGAGGGACGCGCCCGGCTCGAGGCCGCGCTCGCCGGCGGGACGCTCCCGCAGGATGCGCGCGACGAGGCTTCCGATGCGATCGCGATGCTCGACGAGCGGGCGGCGCTCGCGCCAGCGATCGAGGCCGCCCTCGCCGCCGGCGACCCCGCCCCTCTCGCCCATGCGTTGCGCGCCCGTCCGGCGCCGTCGCGCCGCGACGAGGAGCTCGTCGCGTTCTTCGACCGCGCGGCGTCGAGCGTCGGGAGCGAGCCGCCGTTGGAGGCGCGGTTCGCGCGCGGCGCACCGACCTTCGCCGCGTGGCCGGCGCTCGAGGCCCACCACAACTTCCGGCTCCCCTGCACGACCGAGGCGATCGCGCGCAGCGTCGCCCTGTTCGAGGGCCGGCTCGCGCCCGTCTCCGACGACGATCGCGACGTGACGCGATACGCCGCCGCCGTCGCGCAGCGCGTTCCGCCGAGCGCGGGCGAGCGCGATCCGGTCGAGTCCGAGGCGCGGCTGCGGCTCCTCCACGCGCAGCTGGTCGGTCACCGGCCGGAGCTCGCGCCGGGGCAGTTCAAGCTGATCAACAACCTGGTGCGGCACCAGCCGCAGGTGGCCCGCACGCCGGCCGGCGCGGTCGCGGGCACGCTGCGCGCGTGGTTCGGCGGGCTCGCGGCGACCGTCCCCGAGGGGCCGTGGCGTGCGGCCTTCCTGATGCTCGTGCTGTCCGAAGTGCACCCGTTCCGGGACGGCAACGGACGCGTGCAACGCTACGTCGTCAACGCGGAGCTCGCGCGTGCGGGGATCTTCCCCCATCTGCGCCCCGACAACCGCGACGACGCGCTGTCGTCGCTCCTCAACGAGGCGCGCGCGACCGGCACCCTGCGGCCGCTCGTCGAGTGGCTCGCCTCCGGCACCCGCTACGCCGAGGCCCTCGACCGCGCCTGGGCATCGCGCTGAGCGATCCGCCGATCGTCCCGCTCGAATCCGCCGTGCGCCCCCAGGCCGACCCCCTCGCGGCGCACACGCCGATGATGCAGCAGTACCTCCGCGTCAAAGCGGAGCATCCGGACAAGCTCGTCTTCTACCGGATGGGCGACTTCTACGAGCTGTTCTACGACGATGCGCGCGAGGCCGCGCGCCTGCTCGACATCACGCTGACCTCGCGCGGCCAGTCGGCCGGCGCGCCGATCCCGATGGCGGGCGTCCCGTTCCACGCGATCGAGCAGCACCTCGCGCGGCTGATGCGGGCGGGCGAGTCGGCGGTGATCGTCGAGCAGTTCGGCGACCCCGCGACGAGCAAGGGACCGGTCGAGCGGCGCGTCTCGCGGATCGTCACGCCGGGCACGCTCGTCGACGCGAACCTGCTGGACGCGCGGACGACCTGCCTCCTGGCCGCGTGCGTCGTGGCCGGCAAGCGCGCGGGCGTCGCGTGGCTCGACCTCGCCGCGGGTCGGCTCACGCTCGCCGACGTGCCGGCGTCGGACCTCGCCGCGACGCTCGAGCGCATCGAGCCCGCCGAGCTCCTCGTGCCCGAGGAGGCCGTCCTGCCCGCGCTGCGCCGCGGTTCGATGCCGACGCGCCCGCGCCCGGCGTGGCACTTCGACGGCGCCGCCGGCGCGCGGGCGCTCGCGAAGCAGCTCGGCACGCAGGACCTTCGAGCGTTCGGCGCGGACGAGGCGCCGCTCGCGACCGGCGCCGCCGGCGCGCTCATCGACTACGCGCAGGCGACGCAGCAGGCGTCGCTCGCGCACCTCGCGACGGTGGCCGTCGAGCGCCCGGGCACGCACGTCGCCCTCGACGCCGCGACGCGCCGCAACCTGGAGATCACGCGCACGCTCTCGGGCGAAGCCGCGCCGACGCTGCTCTCGATGATGGACGCGTGCGTGACGTCCGCCGGCAGCCGGCTGCTGCGCGAGTGGCTGCCGCAACCGCTGCGCGACGCGTCCGCCGCCTCCGCGCGCCACGACGCCGTCGAGGCGTTCGTCGCCGCCCCGGCGCTGCGCCGCCGGCTGCGCGAGGCGCTCGCCCGCGTCGCCGACGCCGAGCGCATCGCCTCGCGCATCGCCCTCGCGCAGGTCCGGCCGCGCGAGCTCTCCGCGCTGGGGACGACGCTCGCGTCGCTGCCTGCGATCCGCACCGTGCTCGCGGAAGCGCCCGCGCCGCTGCTGGGCGAGGCGCGCGCCGCGCTGGACGTCGAACCGCGCTGGGCGGAGCTCCTCGCCCGCGCGATCGCGCCCGAGCCGGCGGCGCAGCTTCGCGACGGCGGCGTGATCGCCGAGGGTTACGACGCGACGCTCGACGAGCTCCGCGCGATCGACCGGGACTGCGGCGGGTTCCTCGCCGACCTCGAGCGCCGCGAGCGCGAGCGCACCGGCATCGCGAGCCTCAAGGTCGAGTACAACCGCGTGCACGGCTTTTACATCGAGGTCACGCACGCGCACGTCGAGCGGATTCCCGACGACTACCGGCGGCGCCAGACGCTCAAGAACGCCGAGCGCTACGTCACGCCCGAGCTGAAGGCGTTCGAGGACAAGGCGCTCTCGGCGCAGGAGCGCGCGCTCGCGCGCGAGAAGCACCTGTACGACGAGCTCGTCGAGCGGCTGCGCGAGGCGATTCCGGGACTGCAGCGCGCCGCCTCGGCGCTCGCGTCGCTCGACGTGCTCGCCTCGCTCGCCGACCGCGCGGAGGCGCTCTCGCTCGCTCGCCCGGCGTTCGCCGCCGAGCCCCGCATCGAGATCCGCGGCGGACGGCACCCGGTCGTCGAGCGGCAGGTCGAGCACTTCATCCCGAACGACGTCGTGCTCGGGCCGGACCGGCGGCTCCTGATCGTCACCGGCCCGAACATGGGCGGCAAGTCGACCTACATGCGCCAGACGGCGGTCATCGCGCTGCTCGCCTACTGCGGCTCGTTCGTGCCGGCCGCCTCGGCGACGCTCGGGCCGATCGACGCGATCTACACGCGCATCGGCGCAGCCGACGACCTCGCGGGCGGCCGCTCGACGTTCATGGTCGAGATGACCGAGGCGGCCGCGATCCTGCACCGCGCGACGCCCGCGAGCCTCGTGCTGGTCGACGAGATCGGCCGCGGCACGTCGACCTACGACGGCCTCGCGCTCGCGTGGGCGATCGCGCACCGGCTCGCCGAGACCAACCGGTCGCTCGCGCTGTTCGCGACCCACTATTTCGAGCTCACCGCGCTTGCGGCCGAGATGCCGGGCTGCGCGAACGTCCACTTCGACGCGGTCGAGACGCCGCGCGAGGGCATCGTGTTCATGCACGCGGTCGAGGAGGGCCCGGCGAGCCGCAGCTACGGCCTCGCGGTCGCGAAGCTCGCCGGCGTGCCGGCCGACACGGTCCGGCAGGCGCGCAACTACCTCGCCAGGCTCGACGCGTACGCGCGCGCGGGCGAGGGACAGGCGGACCTGTTCGCCGCGGCCGTCCCTGCCGCCGAGGACGCCGACGCGGCGCGCGCCCGGGCGGTCGCCGAGCGCGTGGCCTCGCTCGACCCCGACGCGCTCTCGCCGCGCGAGGCGCTCGAGGCCCTCTACGAGCTCAAGCGGCTCGCCTCCGGGCGTTGAGCCGGCGGCGCGGGCGCGGGACGCGATGGCCCCGATCACGATCACCGGCCACGACGACGTGCCGCGGTCCGACGGCGCGATCGTCGACGCGGGACTTTGCGGCTTCAACGACGCCGCGGCACCGCTCCACGAGGTGCGGCCGATGGCCTGCTTCGCGAGGACACCCGACGGCGCCGTGATCGGCGGCGCCGTCGGCCGGACGTGGGGACCCGCAGCGGAGATCCAGCAGCTCTGGGTCGCCGACGCGCACCGGCATCGCGGCGTCGGGACCGCGCTCGTGCGCGCGTTCGAGGCGCGCGCGGCGGAGCGCGGCTGCCGCTCCTGCTATCTCGAGACGCTGAGCTTCCAGGCGCCGCGGTTCTACGCGGCGCTGGGCTACCGCGTCGTGTTCGAGCTCCGCGAGCTGCCCTACGGCATCGTCCGGTTCACGATGCTGCGCGAGCTCGGGCCGGACGCGGCCGGTCGCTGACCGGGACGCGCCGGCGCTTCAGTGGTGGTGGTGCCCGTGCGGCCCGTGCACGTGGCCGTGCGTGACCTCTTCCTGGGTCGCGGGACGGACGTCGACGACCGTCGCGTCGAACCGCACGCGCCGGCCGGCGAGCTCGTGGTTCCCGTCGAGCACCGCCTTTCCCTCCGCGATGTCGGTGACGCGCCAGACCGTCTCCTCCCCGTCCTGCTCCGACACCAGGTAGCCGCCCACCGCGATGTCGGGCGGCAGCGACTCGACCGGCTCCATGCGGACGAGCTTCGGGTCGTAGTCGCCGAACGCGTCCGCGGGCTCGAGCGTCACCGAGACCGACTCGCCGACCTTCTTGTGCGTGAGCGCCTCCTCGACGCGCGGGAAGATGCCCGAGTAGCCGCCGTGCAGGTAAGCGATCGGGTCGGAGGCCTCCTCGATCAGCTGGTTGCGGTCGTCGAAGAGCTTGAAGACGAGCGAGACGACCGTGTTGGCGAAGACGTTCATCGGGGATCCCCGGCTGGGCGGCGGCGCGGGACGCCGCGGGTTCGTGGTGGAGGCCGCATTCTACGCTCCCGGCCCCGCGCGGCGCGGCGACCTATAATCGACGCGACCATGAAGGCCGAACGACCGCCTCCGCCTTCGCGCACCGCCGCGCCGCTCGGCGGACTCTCGCCCGGGGCGTTCCTGCGCCGCCACTGGCAGAAGCGCGCCCGGCTCGTCCGAAGGGCGTTGCCCGGGTTCACCGGACCCTTCTCGCGCGACGACCTCTTCACGCTCGCGTGCCGCGACGACGTCGAGTCCCGCCTCGTCGTGCACAGCGGCGCACGCTGGAGCGCCGACCACGGCCCGTTCACCCGGCGCGCGCTCCGCTCGCTCCCGCCGCGCGCGTGGACCCTTCTCGTCCAGGGCACCAACCTCGTCGACGCGCGCGCCGACGCCCTGATGCGCCGGTTCGCCTTCGTGCCCTACGCGCGGCTCGACGACCTGATGGTGAGCTACGCGGCGCCCGGCGGCGGCGTCGGCCCGCACGTCGACTCTTACGACGTGTTCCTGCTCCAGGGCTTCGGGCGGCGCCGCTGGCGCTGGGGCACGCAGCGCGACCTCGCGTTCGTGCCGGACCTGCCGCTTCGGATCCTCGCCCGCTTCGCGCCCGCGCACGACGAGGTGCTGGAACCGGGCGACATGCTCTACCTGCCGCCGCAGGCCGCGCACGACGGGGTGGCGGTGGACGCGTGCACGACGTACTCGATCGGCTTTCGCGCCGCGCTCGCGCAGGAGATGGCCGAGGCGTTCCTCACGCATCTCGCCGACACGGTCGCCCTCGAGGGCCGCTACGCCGACCCCGATCTCGCCGCGACGCGGACGCCCGCGCGCATCCCCGCCGCGATGCAGGCGCGCGTGGCGCGCACGCTCGCGCGCATCCCGATCGCGCGCGGCGGCGTCGACGCGTTCCTCGGCGCCTGGCTCACCGAGCCCAAGGCGCACGTGTTCTTCGAACCGCCCGCGCGCCTCCCGGCATTGGGCGCGTTCGCGAAGGCGCTCGCGCAGCGCGGCGCGAGCCTCGACCTCCGCACGCAGGCGCTCTACGATGCGCGCGCCGTCTACGTAAACGGCGAACGGTTCGTCGTTGCGGCCGCCGCATGCGCCGCGATCCGCCGGGTCGCCGACCGGCGCGCGATCACGCCTCGCGAGGCGTCCGCGCTCGCGCCCGGGGCCGTCGCCCTCCTCCACGACTGGTACCGCCATGGCTGGCTCCACTTCGACACCGCCTGACGAGGCGCCCCGGCCCGTCGAGACGACCCTCGCCTCGATCGCCGAGCAGGTCGAGGCGATCGACGCGCTCGTCGACCGCGCGCGCGCGCGGCTGCGGGTCTTCGACGTGGACCTGTCGCAGGGAGGCTGGCACACCGCGGACCGGGCCGAGCGCCTCGTCGCGTTCCTGCGCCGCGCGCGCGGCGCGCGCGTCGAGATCATCGTCCACGACACGCGCTACCTCGAGCAGTCGTGCGCGCGCCTGATCGTCGTGCTGCGCCAGTACGGCCACGCGATCACCGTCTACCGGACCGGCGTCGAGGCGCGCAAAGCGCTCGATCCGCTCGTGATCGCGGACGATCGCCACTTCCTGCACCGGTTCCACGTCGACGGACCGCGCGCGGCGCTCGCCTTCGACGCGCCGCTCGCGGCGCGACCGCTCGTTACGCGCTTCGAGGAGATCTGGGCGACCGGCGAGCCGGGACTCTCGGGGACGGTCCTGGGGCTGTGAGCCCCCCATGCCGAACACCGGGGTCAGATTTGAATCTGACCCCGGTGTGGGGTCGCGCGGAGCGCGCCTAGAGCGGCGCGCCGATGCGCCGCCCGACCTCGCGGTAGTGCTCGATCACCTCGCCCAGGTCGCGGCGGAAGCGGTCCTTGTCCATCTTCTCGCCGGTCCTCGCGTCCCACAGCCGGCAGCCGTCGGGCGTGAACTCGTCGCCCAGCGTCACCGGGCCCTGCGGATCGTCGACCGGGTGGCCGAACTCGAGCTTGTAGTCGACGAGGTCGATGCCGGCGTTCGCGAACAGCGGCTTCAGCACGCCGTTGACCTTGTGCGTGAGCGCCTTCATCTCGGCGATCTCCCGCTCGGTCGCCCAGCCGAGCGCGCGGATGTGGTCGTCGTTGCACAGCGGGTCGTGCAGCGCGTCGCTCTTGTAGAAGAACTCGAACACCGGCCCGGGCAGCCGCGTGCCCTCCGGGACGCCGTAGCGCTTCGCCATCGACCCGGCGCACACGTTGCGCACGACGCACTCGACCGGGATCATCCTCATCGCGCGCACCAGCGACTCGCGCTCGTCGACGAGGCGCACGAAGTGCGTCGGCACGCCCGCCGCCGCGAGCTTGCCCATCACGTAGGCATTGATCCGGTTGTTGGTCTCGCCCTTGCGCTCGAGCTTCGCGAGCTTCACCCCGTCGAACGCCGAGACGTCGTCGCGGTAGTGCATGATCAGGTAGCGCGGGTCGTCGGTCGCGTAGACCGTCTTCGCCTTGCCCCGGTAGAGTTCGGCCCCCTTCTGCATTCAGATCTCCCGCCAGTCGAAGCCCGCGGCCTGGTCGGCGATGCCGATCCAGTCGGCGGCGCAGTTGAGCGCTCCCGCCAGCGCCGCGCGGGCGTGCGCGGGCGTGTTGTTCTCCTTCGACAGGTGCGCCGCGATCACGTGGCGCAGCCGCGAGGTGTCGATCGACGCGAGCAGCGCGGCCGACGACGCGTTGTCGAGGTGGCCGTAGCGGCCGGCGATGCGCGCCTTGAGCAGCGGCGGGTACTTGCCGCCGGCCAGCATCCCGGCGTCGTGGTTGCACTCGAGCACGAGCGCGTCGCAGCCGGAGAGCGCCGCCTCGACGGCCGGCGTCGAGGTGCCGAGGTCGGTGACCACGCCCAGCCGGACGGCGCCGTCGGTGACGACGAACTGCACGGGCTCGCGGGCGTCGTGCGGCACCGGGAACGGCCGCACCTCGAGCGCGCCGACCGCGAACGTGTCGTGGCTGTCGAAGCCGTACACGCGCGTGACGCCCGTGAAGCGCTCGCCGGTCACCGTCAGCGTGCCGAACGTGAGCCACACCGGGATGCCGTGGCGCGCGGCGAACGCGGCGACGCCGCCGACGTGGTCCGAGTGCTCGTGCGTCACGACGATGGCGTCGACGTCGGCGGGCGAGAGCCCGAGCCGCGCGAGGCGCGCGGCCGCGTCCCGCACGCCGAATCCGCAGTCGATCATGAGCCGCGAGCCGCCGGCCTCGACGACGAGGCCGTTGCCCTCGCTGCCGCTGCCGAGCGACGCGAAGCGCATCAGGGCCGGCCGGAGCGTGCGGGGCCTGCGCTTCCGGCTCGCGCGAGCCCGCCGCTCACTTGAGCTGGTCCTTGAGGAGCGCGAGGATGCGGTCGCTCGCGGGCGTCTTGTCGGGCGCGCCCTTCGTGTCCTGCACCGACACGAGGCTGCTCGGCGCCTGCTCGACGACCGTGATGCGGTACTGCTCGGGCTTCTCGGCCTCGTCCTTGCGCCAGAACGCGAGCTTGGAGAGCCAGCTCTGGTCGCGCTTGCCGATCTCCGCGTCGGGGTCGGCGTAGCGGACGTAGTAGACGCCGGTCGAGCGGTCGCGGTCGACGACCGTGAAGCCGCTGCGGTCGAGCGCGAGCCCGACGCGGCGCCAGGCGCGATCGAACGACTCGTCGATCACGAGCTTCGGCACGCCGTCGGCGCCCTTCTCGATGCGGGCACGGTCGGACTGGGCCGCGGCCTGTGCGACGGCCGCGACCGCCTGCGGCTCGGCGGTCCCGAACCGGACCATGAGACGCGTCAGCATCTCGGCCTCGAGATCGGGATTGGGCGGCATCAGCGCCCACGCGAACGCGGCCGGCGACGAGTTGTCGATCTTCGCGGTCGGCACCTGCTCCATGCCCCGGTGCGAAACGTAGATCTCGACGGTGCCCGGCTCGGCGCCGCGCTCGACACGCGTCCGGAACTTGTCGCGCTTGTAGGTCGTGTAGAAGATGTCGGCGAACTGCCCGAGCGAGCGCCGCAGCGCGTCGGCCGGGATGTCGGCGCGGTTCTCGGCCCAGTCGGTCTCCATCAGCCCGAGCGCCGGCTGCTCGACCGCGAGCACGAAGCCGCTCTCGGTCCAGAACTGGCGCGTCACGGTCCACGCCTGCTCGGGCGCGACCTTGACGACGAGCCAGCGCTCGTTGCCGGCCCGCGCGATCCGCGCGTTGGGCACCGTCGCGAGGAACTCGGATTCGCGCGCCTTGCCGCTCGCCTGCTGCGCGGCGAGCCCGCTCGCCGTCGACACCGAGTAGCGGTCGTCGTAGCGCGGCGTCGTGAGGTCGGGCGGCAGCTCGAGCGCGGGCGCGGTCGACGTCGACTTGTAGTCGATGCGCTTGGTGATCTGCATCGTGTCGCAGCCGCCGAGCGCGAAGGCCGCGGCGACGAGCGCGATCGACGCGCGCCGCAGCGTCAGGACGGAGTCGGTCATGCGGTCGGGATTCCTGGGGATGGCTAGAGACAGCCCGCTTCGCGCAGCGCGGCGCGGACCGGCTCGTGGCACGCGTGCGAGAGCGGCACGAGGGGCAGCCGCAGCTCGTTCGCGATTCGGCCCATCTCGGCGAGCGCCCACTTGACCGGCGCCGGGTTGGCCTCGATGAACAGCCGGCGGTGCAGCGGGATCAGCCGGTCGTTGTGGGCGCGCGCAGCCGCGTGGTCGCCCGAGAGCGCGGCGCGGCACATCTGCGCCATCGGCGCGGGCGCGACGTTGGCGGTCACCGAGATCACGCCGTGGCCGCCCATCATCATCAGCGGCAGCGCCGTGATGTCCTCGCCGCTCAGCACGGCGAAGTCGCGCTTGCCGGCCGCGGCGAGGCCCTTCAGGAGCTCGCTGCCCCGGCCCAGGTCCGCGGTCGCGTCCTTGATGCCGGCGATGCCCGGCACCTGCGCGAGCCTCAGCGTCGTCTCGGTCGCGAGGTCGGCGACCGTGCGTCCGGGCACGTTGTACAGGTAGAGCGGCAGGTCGACCGCCTCGGCGATCGTTCGGAAGTGGCGGTAGAGGCCTTCCTGCGTGGGCTTGTTGTAGTAGGGGACGACCGACAGGCCGCTGTCGGCGCCGACCTTCTTCGCGTAGCGCGTGAGCTCGATGGCCTCCGAGGTCGCGTTGGCCCCGACGCCGGCCATCACGTGCACGCGCCCGCGGACGTGCTCGACGACGGTCCGGATGAGCAGGCAGTGCTCGTCGACGCTCACGGTCGGCGACTCGCCGGTCGTGCCGACGACCACGATCCCCGACGTGCCGCTCTCGACGTGCCAGTCGACGAGGCGCTTCAGCGCGTCGAGGTCGAGGGCGCCGCCCGCCTGCATGGGCGTGACGATCGCGACGAAGCTTCCGGTCAGCATGGGGGGAAGGGGATTCGAGCGGGCGATTCTACCATTTCGACCCACGCGCCCGGCGCCGGTTCACGCCCGCCGTCCGCCGGGGCTCGCCTCAGGGCAGCCGCCACGGCCTCCCGCGGCCGGGACCGACGGCGGCGAGGCGCTGCACGACCGCCCGGCTGCCCCCGCGCTCGACGAGCCCTTCCTCGTACGCCACGACGGCGAGCCGGCCGCGCACGCGCTCGAGGAGCTCGCCCTCGCGGAGCAGGAACGCGGGATTCGACGGCCGGCCGAACGCCTCGTTGCCGGCGGCGAAGGTCTCGTAGACCAGGACGCCGTCGTCCTCGAGACAGTCGAGCATCGCGTCGAACGTCGGCCGGTGCAGGTAGTTCGCGACGACGACCGCGCCGAAGCGCCGTCCCGCGAGCGGCCACGGCCCCGACTCGAGGTCGACGACCAGCGTGCGCACGCGCGCGACGCCGGCGAGCTCCGACAGCGCCCCGGCGTCGCGGTCGACGGCCAGCACGTCGTGGCCGAGCGACGCGAGGAACCGCGAGTGTCGGCCGCGCCCGGCCGCGAGGTCGAGAACGCGCGCGCCCGGCGCGAGCAGCGCCGCGTGGCGGCGGATCCAGCCCGAGGGCTCGGGCGTCTCCTGCGTCATCGAGAGGATCCTTCCGTCGTTCGCGCCCGCGTCGTGCGCGAGGCGGTGGCGGGCACCCGGGCGCCGAGCTGCGCGCGCATCGCGGCGGACTCGGCGTCGAGCCAGCGGACGAAGGCCGCGACGTCCTCGCGTCCCGCCGCGTGCGGCGCGACGAGCGCGACGTAGCCGCGCTCCGAGTCGTACTTCTTCGGGAACGGCGCGACGAGCCGCCCCTCGCGAAGGTGCTCCGCCACGAGCGGCAGGCGTCCCAGCGCGACGCCCTGCCCGCCCACGGCCGCCTGGACCACCTGGTCGTAGAGCGTGAAGCGCAGCGAGCCCGCGGGCTTCAGCCCCGGCGCGCCGTTCGAGGTGAGCCACTGCGGCCAGTTGAGCCACGGGACCCGGCCTTCCGGATCGTCGAGGTGCAGGAGCACGTGCTTCGCGAGATCGGCGGGGCGCTTGAGCGGCGTGCGCGGGTCGCGGGCGACCGCCGGGCTCACGACCGGGAGCATCCGCTCGCCGAACATCGGCATCGCGTCGCCGGGCAGCGGCGTGTCGCGGCTCACGTAGCGGATCGCGACGTCGACCTCGCCGCGCGCGAGGTCGACGGTCCGGTCGTCGGCCGAGACGTAGACCTCGACGTCGGGACGCTCGACGCGGAACCGCGGCAGCCGCGGGATCAGCCACAGCGACGCGAACGACACCGTCGTCGTCACCGTGAGACCCGGCGTGCGGCGGGCGCTCCCCGCCGACTCGGCCGCGCGCGCGATCCCCTCGAGGTGCGCGGTGATCTCGCGGTGGAACGCCTCGCCCTCGGCGGTGAGCCTGAGCGACCGGTGGCGGCGCTCGAAGAGCGGGACGCCGAGCGCGTCCTCGATCGCCGCGACCTGGCGCGACAGCGCCGACTGCGTCAGGTGCAGCTCGGCGGCCGCCCGCGTGAACGAGAGCAGCCTGCCCGACGCCTCGAAGCCGCGCAGGAAGTCGAGCGACGGCAGCCGCCGCAGCGTCTTATGCATGATTCTGGCGCATGCGTTCCATGCGGAATGAGCGTTTGAGCCCGCCCCGGCCGGGCCTTAGATTTCCCCTCACGTCATCGCGAAAGCTCGCGACCCGGCGCCCCGGATCCCCCGGAGCGTCCCGCGACTCTAGCCATGATTCGGGAGAATGACAATGACCCGTCAACCTCGCTTCCGCCGCCTCGCGCTCGCGCCGGGCGATTCGATCAATCTCGACGACGCGCGCGGCACGACGCTGCGCGTCGCGCGCGGCCGGCTCTGGGTCACGCAGTACGGCGACCCCACCGACTACGTGCTCGAGGCCGGCCACACCTGGACGATCGAGCGCCGCGGCCGGACGATCGTGCAGGCGCAGCGCGACGCGCTCTTCGACGTCGTCGGCCCGGCGAAGTGGGTCACGGTGCGGGCGATCGCCCGCGCGCGCCCGCTCGCGGCCTTCGCGGACTGGCTCGGCCGCCTGGTGCACGCGGGACGCCGCCGGCGCTGGGTGCCTTACCTTTGACCGGGGGCGGGCGGCGCGGCGCCGCCCGCGTGCCGGTCACGGCCCTGCGAACCCACGACCCGCCGGAGGAGACGCCATGCCGCTCGTGACGCTGACGCTGCGCAAGCCCGCCCCGCCCGGGCTCGCCCGCCGCATTCTCGACGAGGTGCACGCCGCGCTGGTGGCCGCCGGCGTGCCCCAGACCGACCGCTTCCAGCGCGTGCTGGAGCTCGAGCCCGACGCGTTCGTCGTCGATCCGCGCTACCCGGACCTTCCTCGCGATCGCGCGGCGCGCTTCGCGCTCGTCGAGATCGTCTGGTCGGTCGGGCGCAGCGTGAACGTCAAGCGCAAGCTCGCCGCGGACCTCGCCGCCCGGGTCGCACGGGCGGCGGGCACGGCGCCCGACGACGTGATGCTCGTCTTCGTCGAGACCGCCTGGGAGAACTGGGCGTTCGCCGGCGGGAGGCTGCTGCACGCGGGATAGGAGATCGTTCCCGCCGCGCGCGACAGGAGTATCGTCGCGGTTCGCGCGTCCGGCGCGACCGGGGCGGCCGATCGAAAGCCGCCTGCGGCGCGGACGCCGTTTCCCGCAGCGAACGGAGGCCCTGCCATGTCCACCCCGAAGAAGATCATCGCCGTCCTCGGCGCCACCGGCGCCCAGGGCGGCGGCCTGGTGCGCGCGATCCTCGCCGACCCCGCCGGAGGCTTCGCCGCGCGCGCGATCACGCGCGATCCCGCGTCGAGCGCCGCGCAGGAGCTGAAGCGGCTCGGCGCCGAAGTCGTCGCGGGCGACGTCGACGACGAGAAGAGCCTCGAGCGCGCGTTCGCGGGCGCCCACGGCGTCTACGCGGTGACGTTCTTCTGGGCGCACATGCAGCCCGAGCGCGAGATCGACGAGGCGCGCAAGATCGCGAAGGCCGCGAAGGCCGCGAACGTGAAGCACCTCGTCTGGTCGACGCTCGAGGACACGCGCCGCTGGGTGCCGCTCGCGGACGACCGGATGCCGACGCTGGGCGGCAAGTACAAGGTGCCGCACTTCGACGCGAAGGGCGAGGCCGACCGCGAGTTCACCGACGCCGGAGTGCCGACGACGTTCCTGCTCACGTCTTTCTATTGGGACAACCTGATCCACTTCGGCATGGGGCCGAAGAAGGGACCGGACGGCGTCCTGGGATTCACGTTGCCGATGGGCAAGGCGAAGCTTCCCGGCATCGCCGCCGAGGACATCGGCCGTTGCGCGTACGGGATCTTCAAGCGCGGGAACGAGCTCGTCGGACGGACCGTCGGCATCGCGGGCGAGCACCTCTCGGGCGCGGAGATGGCGGCCGCGCTGGGGCGCGCCCTCGGCCGCGAGGTGCGCCACAACGACGTCTCGCCCGAGACCTTCCGGAGCTTCGGTTTCCCCGGCGCGGACGACCTGGGCAACATGTTCCAGTTCAAGCGCGACTTCGAGCAGCCGTTCCGCGCGGCGCGCGACCCGGCCTTCGCGCGCTCGCTCAACCCGGCGCTGCAGACCTTCGACGCCTGGCTCGCGAAGAACGCCGCCCGGATTCCGCTCGCGTAGCGTCGTCACGCACGGGCGACCGCGCCCGCGGCCTGCGCCGCCGTGGCAGAATGCGCGCGCCCGAGGACGGGCGACGGGGGGATCGGTTGGATCAGGGGATGCCGGCGGTCGAGATCGCGCTCGGGACGATCCCGCTCGTCGGCTCGCTGTTCATCCACGGCGCGGGCATGTTCCTCGTGATGCGGGCGTTCGAGCGCCACGGCGTGCCGATCTACCGCTCGGGCCGCGCCGGGCAGGTCTTCTTCGGCGCGATGGTCGGGATCGCGCTCACGACCCACCTGGTCGAGATGCTCGTCTGGGCGGCGACGCTGGTCGTGCTCGGCGCGATCGCGGGCTACCGCGACGCGTTCTATTTCGTCGCCGGCACCTACACGACGCTGGGCTACGGCGAGGGCACCCTCACGAAGGAGTGGCGCCTGCTCGGGCCCATGATCGGCATTTCCGGCCTCTTCGCCTTCGGCTGGACGACCGGCGTCCTCGTCAACCTCGTCTCGCAGGCCTACGGAGAACGGAGCAAAGGAACCGGCGGCGCATGACCGGAGCCGCCGTTCAGCCCGCGCCCGCGTCGCGCCGGTGCTCGATCGCGAGCGCCCCGGCGGCGAGCCGCAGGCCCGGGTCGACGTCCGGATGCGCGGCGAGCACCGTCAGGTGATCCGCGAGCAGGCAACGGGCGCGCGCGTCCCCCGCCGTCGCGAGCCGCGTGTACAGGTAGAAGATCGGGCCGACGAGCGTCTCGGGGTCGCGCCCCGCGACCGCCGAGCGGAGGACATCCAGTGGCGTCACTGCAGCACGCGCGAATCGGCCGGCGCGACGCCGCGGTCGCACAGCCGCTGCGCCTCCGCCTGCAGCGCGACCCACCGCGACGACATCCTGCGGCAGACGGCGCGGAACTCCCCGCTCAGCGTCGCCGCTTCGGCGAGGCGCGAGAGGTTGTCGGCGATGCGGGCCGCGTAGGCGGGCGCCGGATGCTGCGCGTAGCAGCTCATCAGGCACAGCGTGCCGGCGATCAGCGCGTCGGAGGTCGGGGCGTCGGGCATCGTCACGGATCGGGGGTCGGGGGTCGGGGGTCGGGGGTCGGGGGTCGGGGGTCGGGGGTCGGGGGTCGGGGGTCGGGCGTTCAAATGATAATGATTCGCATTTGATTGTCAAGCGAACCAATGCCCATCGACGACCATCCGCCGGCAGGCCCGGGCGACACCGCCCGGCCGACGCGGCGACCGGGTCCCCTGTGCTCGAGCATGCCCACGCCTGAACACCTGCGCACCCTGCTGCGGCACTGGCGTCCGCCCCGCGGCGGCCGGGACGCGATGCGCGCGTTCCAGGTGCGAAAGCTCCAGTCGATCGTCGCGCACTGCCAGGCGCACGTTCCGGTCTATCGCGACCACTGGCGCGAAGCCGGCGCCGCGCCGATCGACGCGCCCGAGGCGCTGCGGCGGCTGCCGCCGATCGGCAAGGAGGACCTCCGCGCTCGGCCGCCGCGCGACGTGCTCGCGCAAGGCATCGATCCCGCCGCGCTCGTCCGCCACGAGACCAGCGGCTCGTCCGGCGAGCCCTTCTCGATCGCCCGCACGCCGTTCGAAGAGCACCTGCTCCAGCTCTTCCGGCTGCGCGCGCTCGCCGACTCGGGGGTCCGGTGGTCCGATCGCATCGTCCGCTTCCGGCAGCTGCCCGCCGGAGGCACGCGAACCACGTGGCCCGGTCGCCTGCGGCGGATGCTGCGCATGCATCCGGACGTCGACCTCGACGGGCTCGCGGACGCGTCCGAGATGCTCGACGCGCTCGCGCGGCACCGCCCCGACGTCGTCGCCGGCTATCCGTCGACGCTCGCCTCTCTCGCGCGCGAAGCGGCGCGCCGCGGGTCGCCCCTGCCGGGGCCGCGGCTCGTGGTCAGCGGCGGCGAGGTACTGTCCGCGGGCACGCGGCGCGCGATCGCCGACGCGTGGAACGCGCGCGTCGTCGACGTCTACGGCGCTCACGAGTTCAACCTGCTCGCGTGGGAATGCCCCGCCGGCCACGGCTACCACGTCTGCGACGACGCGGTCCTCGTCGAAGTGCTCGACGAGGGCGGGAAGCCGGTCGCCATCGGCGAGCCGGGCCACGTCGTGGCCACGGCGCTGCACTCTTACGCGATGCCGTTCGTGCGCTACCGGACCGGCGACCTCGCGGTGCGCGGTCCCGAGACCTGCCCTTGCGGAGAACCCTGGTCGACGCTGCGGGCGATCGAGGGGCGCGCCGCCGAGGTGCTACCGCTCCCTCACGGACGCTCGATCCACCCGTACCGGATCACCGGTGCGCTCGCGGATCGCGACGCCGACTGGATCGCGCAGCACCGGCTCGTCCAGCGTGCCGTCGACCACGTCGTGCTCGAGCTCGCGACGCGGCACGCCCCCGACCCGGCCGCGCTCGCGAGGGTGCGCGCGGACGGCGCGCGCATGCTGGGCCCCGGCGTGCGCTTCGACGTGACGATCGTGGACGGATTTGCGCGCGGGCCGCGCGCGAAGTTCCGGCCCTACGTCGCGCTCGGCGGGCCGCCCGAGGCGACGGGCGCCGCCGCCGGATGATCCTCGGCGGCGGACTGCCCGGACCTCAGCCCTTCGCGAAACCGATCTCGCCGCCGCTCGCGGTGACCTTGACCGTGTCGCCGTTCGCGTACTTGCCGCCGAGGATCTCCCTGGCGAGCGGGTTCTCGATCTGCTGCTGGATCGCGCGCTTCAACGGCCGCGCCCCGTAGACCGGGTCGAAGCCGGCCGCCGCGACCGCCTTGATCGCCGCGTCGTCCACGACGAGCCGGATCTCGAGCTTCGCGAGCCGCGCCTCCAGCGACTTCAACTGGATGCGCGCGATGTTCGCGATCTGCGCCTCGTCGAGCGGATGGAACACGACGATCTCGTCGATCCGGTTGACGAACTCGGGCCGGAAGCTCGTCTTGACCTCGGCCATCACGGCGATCTTGATCACGCCCGGGTCGGCGCCCTCGTCGGTGAGCTGCTGGATCTTGTGCGAGCCCAGGTTCGACGTCATCACGATCACGGTGTTCTTGAAGTCGACCGTGCGCCCCTGCCCGTCGGTCAGCCGCCCGTCGTCCAGCACCTGCAGCAGCACGTTGAACACGTCCGGGTGCGCCTTCTCGATCTCGTCGAACAGGATCACGCTGTAGGGCTTGCGCCGCACCGCCTCGGTGAGCGCGCCGCCCTCCTCGTAGCCGACGTAGCCCGGCGGCGCGCCGATCATCCGCGCGACCGAGTGCTTCTCCATGAACTCGGACATGTCGATGCGCACGAGCGCGTGGTCGCTGTCGAACAGGAACTCGGCGAGCGCCTTCGTGAGCTCGGTCTTGCCCACGCCCGTGGGCCCGAGGAACAGGAACGAGCCGTACGGGCGGTTCGGGTCGGAGAGGCCCGAGCGCGAGCGCCGGATCGCGTCGGACACGAGGCGCACCGCCTCGTCCTGCCCGACGACGCGCTGGTGCAGCCGCTCCTCCATGTGGACGAGCTTGTCGCGCTCGCCCTGCATCATCTTCGACACCGGAATGCCGGTCGCGCGCGAGACGACCTCGGCGATCTCCTCGGCGCCGACCTGCGTGCGCAGGAGCTTCGGCTTCTGCGCCGCGCCCTTCGCCGCCGCCTTGTCGGCCTTGTTGAGCTGCGCCTCGAGCTGCGGGAGCTTTCCGTACTGGAGCTCGCTCATCCTCTGCCAGTCCCCCTTGCGCTTCGCCTCCTCCATCTGGAGCCTGACCTTGTCGATCTCCTCCTTGAGGTGCTGGGTCCCGGCCACGTTCGACTTCTCGGCCTTCCAGACCTCCTCGAGGTCCGCGTACTCGCGCTCGAGCCTGCCGATCTCCTCCTCGATCGCGGCCAGGCGCTTCCTGCTCGCCTCGTCGGTCTCCTTCTTCACCGCCTCGCGCTCGATCTTGAGCTGGATCAGCCGCCGGTCGAGCCTGTCCATCGACTCGGGCTTGCTGTCGATCTCCATCTTGATGCGCGCCGCCGCCTCGTCGATCAGGTCGATCGCCTTGTCCGGGAGGAAGCGGTCGGTGATGTAGCGCGCCGAGAGCTCGGCCGCCGCGACGATCGCCGGGTCGGTGATCTCGACGCCGTGGTGGATCTCGTAGCGCTCCTGGAGCCCCCGCAGGATCGCGATCGTCGACTCGACCGACGGCTCGCCG
Source organism: Burkholderiales bacterium (assembly GCA_046347845.1). Taxonomy (GTDB): domain Bacteria; phylum Pseudomonadota; class Gammaproteobacteria; order Burkholderiales; family Casimicrobiaceae; genus VBCG01. Next base: position 282,600 of record JAXMFH010000004.1, read on the forward strand.
ACCAGCACCTTCTGGAAGCGGCGCTCGAGCGCGGCGTCCTTCTCGACGTACTTGCGGTACTCGTCGAGCGTCGTCGCGCCGACGCAGTGGAGCTCGCCGCGCGCGAGCGCGGGCTTCAGCATGTTGCCGGCGTCGATCGCGCCCTCGGCCTTGCCGGCGCCGACCATCGTGTGCAGCTCGTCGATGAAGACGATCGTGCGGCCCTCGTCGGCGGCGATGTCCTTCAGCACCGCCTTCAGCCGCTCCTCGAACTCGCCGCGGTACTTGGCCCCCGCCAGCAGCGCCGCCATGTCGAGCGACAGCACGCGCTTGTCCTTGAGCGACTCGGGCACCTCGCCGTTCACGATGCGCTGCGCCAGCCCCTCGACGATCGCGGTCTTGCCCACGCCCGGCTCGCCGATCAGCACCGGGTTGTTCTTGCTGCGACGCTGCAGGATCTGGATCGTGCGGCGGATCTCGTCGTCGCGGCCGATGACCGGGTCGAGCTTGCCCTCGCGGGCGCGCTCGGTCAGGTCGATCGTGTACTTCTTGAGCGCCTCGCGCTGCCCCTCGGCCTCCTGCGACTCGACGCCGGCGCCGCCGCGGACCGCCTCGATCGCGTCGGCGAGCGACTTCTTCGCGAGCCCCGCGTCGCGGAGCATCCGTCCGGTCTCGCCCTTGTCGTCGGCGAGCGCGAGCAGGAAGAGCTCGCTCGCGATGAACTGGTCGCCGCGCTTCGTCGCTTCCTTGTCGGTGAGGTTGAGCAGGTTGTTGAGGTCGCGCGAGACGCCGATCTCGCCGCCGGTCCCCTCGACCCTGGGCAGGCGTGCGATCGACGCCTTCAGCGCCGCCTGGAGCTTCGGCACCGCCACGCCGGCCCGCGCGAGCAGCGACGTCGTGCCGCCGTCCTCCTGGGCGAGCAGCGCCGCGAGCAGGTGCTGGGGCTCGATATAGCCGCAGTCGTTGCCGAGCGCGAGGCTCTGCGCGTCCGCGAACGCCTGCTGGAACTTGGTCGTGAGCTTGTCGAAACGCATGGGTTCTCCGGTCGGGGCGCCCGGCGCCCGCATTTTCCCGATGAAATGGGGCAATCCCGCGCCCTTTCAAGGGACTTGACCGCGCCTTTCGGGCGCCCGCGCCCGGCGGCCGCCCGGGCGGGATTGCTAGAATCCCCGTTCCCCGGTCCCGGCCCCCCCGATGTCCGAGCCTCGCCCCTCCGCCCCCGGCCCCGACGAGCCGGCGCCCGCCCGTCCGGCGACGCTCCGCGAGGTCGTCGGCGCGGTGTTCTGGAGCTTCTTCGGCGTGCGCAAGGGCAAGGCGATGCGCCGCGACGCGGTCACGATCCGCCCGCACCAGGTGATCATCGTCGGGATCGTGCTCGCCGCCGCGTTCGTGGCGACGCTCATCGTCCTCGTCCGCGTGATCCTGCGCGCCGCCGGCGCGTGAGCGGGATTCAGCCGGTTCGCCGGCCGCGACCGGCCCGGCACCCGGCCGCGTACCCGCGGGCGAACGCGAGCGCGATCGCGGTCTTCCAGCCGAGCGCCCGGTCCGCGAACGAGCCCGTCGCCTCCGCGCGCTGCGCGACCGTCCGGTGCAGCCGCTCGAGCTCCTCGATCGACGCGGCGCCCATCTCCGGCCACGGCACCTGGCCCGGCCGCTCGCGCTCGTAGGCGGCCACGCATTCGCCCACGCGCCGGGCGGCGACGAGGCGCTCCTCGAGCGTGACGTCGTGGTCGTGCCAGGCGATCGCCCGCGGCACGAAGTGGGTCGTGTAGCCCGCCGCGGCGAGCCGCTGGCCGAATTCCCAGTCGTCGAACAGATCGTGGCGGTAGCGCTCGTCGAATCCGCCCGCCCGGTCGAACACCGTGCGCGGGAGCGAGGCGTTGCCGACGTAGAACAGGCCTTTCGGCCACTGCAACCGCGCCGACGCGAACGCGACGCCCCAGATCCGGCCGCTGTCCTCGAGCCAGCGGACGAACGGATCGGCACGCTTCGACGCCTCGAAGTAGCCGGGGCCGATCCCGACGGCCGGCCCTCCGATCGCGTCGTGGAACGCGCGATGCGCGGCGAGCAACCCCGCGCTCGGCCGGAAGTCGTCGGCGACGAAGAGCAGGAGGTCCCCGCGGCTCGCGCGCACGCCGGCGTTGTTCGACGCCGCGCGTCCCGGCGCCTCGGAGGCGACGACCCGGACCGGCGTCCCGGGGTACCGGAGCCTGTGGCGGGCGTACTCGGAGGCGAGCGTCGGGCGGCATCCGTCGTGCACGACGATCACCTCGTAGTCGCCCGCGGAGCCCTGCGTCGCCCAGGCGTCCAGCACGGACACGAGGTCGTGGTCGTGCGGATTGAGCGCGACGATCGCGCTCGCGAGACCGCGCTCGACGTTCGCCGTCATGCGGCGATGCGCCCGAGCAGTTCGTCGGCGAGCGTCTCGACGACGCCCGCCGGGAGCAGGGCCGCGTTCCCGCCCTCGATCGCCCGCAGCCAGAACAACGGCCCCCAGACCGACGGCAGGGGCGCGAACGGATTCCCGGACGGCGATGCGGTCTTGGCGCCGAGGTAGAACGTCCGGAGCATCTCGTCGGCCTCGGCGTCCGCGCCGCCGCCGGGCGCCGCGATCGTATTGGCGCCGTGCGTACGGTATTCGTAGAGCGGCTCGGGGACGTAGACCGGCTCGTCGTGCAGCGACGCCCGCAGGCAGAACTCCCAGTCGTGCGTGTAGCACAGGTCGCGGAACCCGCCCGCCCGGTCGAGCAGCGCCCGCGAAACGAAGAGCGCGCCGGACGTGATCGCCGCGTTCCGCGCGACGAACGCGAGCCCCACGGTGTCGAACGACGCCACGCCGTCCTGCAGCGCGCGCAGGCCGTCGACGCGGCGGTTCGTTCCCGGCGGCACGACGAGGCCCTCCGCATCGACGAGCTCGGAGCGCGAGTAGCCCCATTGCGCCCCGGCGCCCGCGACGCGGGCGAGCATCGTCTCGAGGCGTGCGGGCGCGTAGCGGTCGTCGGAATTGAGGATCGCGATCCAGTCGCCGCTCGACATCGCGATCGCTTCGTTGATCGTCGCCGCCGCGCCGCGCCGCTCGCGCGCGACGAGCCGGATCCGTCCGCCGGCGCGGGACGCGGCCGCCCGGAGGCGCCCGACCGAGCCGTCGCTCGAGCCGTCGTCGATCACGACGATCTCGTCGGCGGGACGCGTCTGATCCAGCGCGGACGCGAGCGCCGCCTCGACGTACGGCGCGTGGTCGTGGCACGGCACGACGACGCTCACGCGGCCGACGACTAACCCCGCGCGCTTGCGGGCGGCGCGCATCTCGGCATAGCGCAGGAACTGCGGCTCGGTTTCCGGGGGCGCGAGTCGGGCGAGATGGGTCGCGACGGCGAGCGCCAGGTTGATGCGCGCCGGCGGGAACCCGCCTTCGAACCGGCGTGCCGCCTCCGCGATGCTGGCGAGCGCCCCGTCGAGGTCGCCGATCGCGTACTGGGCGACGCCGTACATGTGCAGCGCGTCCGCGAGGCCGGGCAACTGGTTCAGCACCGCCGCGTACCCGGCGTGCGCGACCTCGTGCTCGCCCGCCCGCTGCGCGGCGAGCGCCGCCTGCATCGTGGCGTCCAGCCACGACGCCTGCGCCATGCCGGACGTCGGCCTCCCGCAGCAGTCCTTGAAGCGGCGGCCGCTGCCGCAGGGACAGGGCGCGTTGCGTCGGGTGCCGGTGTCGGCCATCGGGTCAGGTTCCGCCGCGCTCCGCCGGCACCGCCGAAGCGAGCTCGGACGCCGCGCGCGCGAGCTCGTCGGCTCCGGTCAGCAGGTCGGGGCACAGGCGCAGGAACGCGCCCCGCGCGTCCGCGACGACCCCCCGCGCCGAGAGCCGGTCGGCCACGCGCGCGGCGAAGCCGTCCGGCTGCCCGAGGAACGGGACGACGACGAAGGCCCCGCGCGACGGCGTGCCTCCGACCGCCGGCACGCCGAGCTCGGCGAGCCGTCGCACGAGCGCCGCCTGCTTCGCGAGCGAATCCTCGCGCAGGCGCCCGACGCCGAGCGCGAGCGCGAACCGCTGCCCGGCCCGCGCCTGGAACGGGGCGAGCACGGCGGGCGTCGACTCGAGCCACGCGTCGCCGCCGTCCGCCAACGCCGGGGGCTCCGGCCTCCGATACGCGAATCGCTGCTCCTTCGCGAACCAGCCGATGTCCAGCGTGCGCAGCCCGGCGTCGAGCCAGCGCGGCGCGACGTAGAGGAAGCACGCCCCCGGCCCGCCCCGCAGGTACTTGTAGCTGCCGCCCACCGCGAAGTCGGCGTCCGAGGCGGCCACGTCGACCGGGATCGCGCCCAGCGAGTGGTAGACGTCGACCAGGACCTTCGCCCCGCGGGCGTGTGCGTGCGCCACGACGTCCGGCAGCGCGACGAGCCGCTCCCCGGTCTCGAACATCACCTCGGACACGACGACGAGGTCGGTGCCGGGGACGATGGCCGCAAGGAGGTCGGCGGCGTCGAAGCGCGGCAGCGCGCCCGCGCCGGTCGCGCCGGCCGCCGGAGGCCTGGGCTCGACGAGCGCGAGCTCGAGGCGCCCGCGTCTCGCCCACTCGCGCAGGATCACGTCGATCGAGTCGAACTCGCCGCGGGTCGACACGACGCGAGGGGGCCGGTCGTACGATCCCAGCACCGCGCGCAGCCCCTGCCCGGCGCTCGCCTTCGGAACCACCGTGTCGGCGCGCGGCGCCCCCAGCAGCGCCGCGAGCCGCGCGCGGTGCGCGTTCATCTCGGCCTCCCACGCGTCCCACGCGTCGCCCATCGCCGCGTACCACGCGTCGAGTCCCTCGCGGACATCGTCGGCCGTGGCGTCGAGCGGACGGCCGAGCGAATGGTTCGCGAGGTAGGCGCGGCCCGCGTACGCGGCCCGATGCCGGGAGAAGAGCGGTGCGACGAGCGTGCGGATGCGCTCGTCGTCCCACGGCGGCGCGCCGAGCGCGGCGGCCGCGACCGCCGCGGCGTTCCGACCCCCGCCGCGCGACTCGCCCATCGACGGCCTACGTGCCGATCTCGCTGCGCACGTCGATCAGCTCGGGGAAGAACGCGATGTCGAGCGCGCGCTTCAGGAACGCGACGCCCGAGGATCCGCCGGTGCCCGGCTTGTGCCCGATGATCCGCTCGACGGTCTTCAGGTGCCGGAACCGCCAGAGCTGGAACGACTCCTCGATGTCGACGAGCTTCTCGCACATGTCGTAGGCGTCCCACCAGCGGCGCGGGTCCGCGTAGATCGTGCGGAACACCGGCACGAGCCCCGGATGGCGCCGATGCGGCTCGGACCAGTCGCGCTCGACGCACTCGGCCGGGACCGGCAGGCCGCGTCGCGCGAGGTGGCGGAGGAACTCGTCGTAGAGGGACGGCGCGCGCAGCAGCGCCTCGAGCTCCGCGTGCACCGGCGGATCGTGCCGGAACACGTCGAGCATCTCGGCGTGCTTGTTGCCGAGCAGGAACTCGAGCGCGCGGTACTGGTGCGACTGGAAGCCCGACGAGGTGCCGAGCGCGGGCCGGATCGACTCGTACTCGGACGGCGTCAGCGTCTCGAGCACCGCCCACTGCTCGAAGAGCTGGCGCTGCACGAGCTTGACGCGGGCGAGGATCTTGAAGCTCTCGGACAGGCGGTCGGCGCGCACGCGGACGATCGCGGCGCGGATCTCGTGGATCGCGAGCTTCATCCAGAGCTCCGACACCTGGTGCTGGACGATGAACAGCAGCTCGTCGTGCAGCGGCGCGCCGTCCGGGCCGCGCGAGCGCGGCTCCTGCGCGTCGAGGAGGCGGTCGAGCCGCAGGTAGCCCCCGTAGCTCATCCGGTCGCGCAGGTCGGTGTGGATGCCGGGTTCGAGCGTACGCTGGGTCATCGTCGCGGCGCCGGAGAGGGACCGGCCCAGTATAGCCCCCGCGGGCCGCAACTCGCGCCGCGCGACCGCCGGTTCGTCGCGCGGCCGCGCGCGCCGCGGGCCGTTTGATAGCATCCGGCTCGATGCGCACCCCGCCGCGCCTGTCGCTCGTCCTCGCCGCCGCGCTCGCCGCGCTCGCCGGCTGCGGCCAGGACGGCCGCGATCCGCGCACGCTGGCGCTCGACGACTGCAGGCTGCCCCGGCTGCCGACGGCCGCGCACTGCGGCACCGTCACGGTGCCGGAGGACCGCGACCGCGCCGGCGGCCGGACGATCGGCGTCCATGTCGCCGTCCTGCCCGCGAACACCCTCTCGCCGCACCCCGATCCGCTCCTGATCCTCGCCGGGGGGCCCGGGCAGGCAGCGAGCGAGCTCGCGACGTTCGCGGCGCGCCTGAACGAGGTCCGGCGCACGCGCGACATCGTGCTCGTCGACCAGCGCGGCACCGGGCGCTCGTCGCCGCTCGCCTGCGAGGCCTACTCGGAGGCCGGGCTGAAGGCCTCGATGCTCGAGACCGACCCGACGCCGCGCGCGAAGGCGTGCGCGGCCGAGCTCGCGAAGGCCGGCGTCGACGCGAGCCGCTACACGACCGCGGCGTTCGTCGCCGACCTCGAGGCGGTGCGCTCGGCGCTGGGCGTGCCGCGCTGGAACCTGTGGGGCGGCAGCTACGGGACGCGCGTCGCGCTCGAGTACCTGCGCCGCCACCCCGAGCGCGTGCGAACGGCCGTGCTCGACAGCGTCGTCCCCCCCGGCATGATCGTGAGCCTCGACGTCTGGACTTCGCGCGAGCGGGCGCTCGACGCACTGTTCGCGCGGTGCCGGGCCACGCCCGGCTGCGCCGCCGCGACGCCCGATCCCTCGGAGGCGCTCGACGCGATCGCCCGCACGCTGGGCACCGGCGGCGGCGAGGTCGCGTTCGCCGATCCCGCGACCGGCGAGACGCGCAGGATGCCCGCCTCGGTCGACGGGGTCGTCGGCCTGCTGCAGCCGCTCCTCTACGGGCCCGACGTGTCGGCGCTGATCCCCTCGCTCCTCGCGCGCGCCCGCTCCGGCGACCTCGCGCCGCTGGTCGCGAGCGCGACCGCGTTCACCGGCGACCTCGCTCGCCAGATGAACCTCCCGCTGCACTACTCGGTCACCTGCGCGGAGGACGTGCCGCGCGCGGACGCCGAAGCGCGGGAGCGCGCGCTCGCGGGCAGGCGCAGCGCGCGGCTCGCGCGGCTCGCGCTGGGCATCTGCGACGTCTGGCCGCGCGGCAGCGCCCCCGCCGACGCGACGGCGCCGGTGACGAGCGCGGTTCCCGTGCTGATCTTCTCGGGCGGTCTCGACCCGGTCACGCCTCCCTCGAACGGCGAGGCGGTCGCCTCGACGCTCGCGAACCACCGCCACGTGGTCGCCCCGGGCTACGGGCACATCGTCTCGCCGCACGCCTGCGCGCCCAGGCTCGTCGCGGCGTTCGTCGACGACGCGGGCTTCGCCAGGCTGCCCGCCGACTGCGTGACGCAGCTCGAGTCGTCGAAGGCGCCCGCGCTGTGGACCGGCCTCCTCGGCCCGGACGCGCCGTGATCGCGGTCGAGTCCGTCGTCAAGACGTTCGGGCGGCACGGCGAGGTGCGCGCCGTGGACGGCGTCTCGTTCGTCGCGCCCTCGGGCGAGATCACGGGCCTGCTCGGTCCCAACGGGGCGGGCAAGACGACGCTCCTGCGCGTCCTCGCGACGCTGATGGTGCCCGACGCGGGGCGCGCGACGATCGACGGGCGCGACGTCGTCGCCGACCGGAACGAGGTCCGCCGCCGCCTGGGCGTGCTCTCCGACGCGCGCGGCCTCTATCCGCGCCTCACCGGGCGCGAGAACGTCGAGTACTTCGCTTCGCTGCACGGGATCGACGGATCCGCGCGCGCGCGCCGCATCGCCGAGCTCGTCGAGCGCCTGGGCCTCGCCGACGTCGCCGACCGCCGCGCTCAGGGCTACTCGCAGGGCGAGCGGATGAAGGTCGCGATCGCCCGCGCGCTCGTGCACGATCCCGATGCGATCCTGCTCGACGAGCCGACCAACGGCCTCGACATCATGAGCGTGCGCGCGCTCCGTGACCAGCTGCGCGCGTTGCGCGCCGCCGGCAAGACGATCCTGTTCAGTTCGCACGTGATGCAGGAGGTCGCCGCGCTGTGCGACCGCATCGTGATCCTCGGGCACGGGCGCGTCGTCGCGGCGGGCACCGCGACCGAGCTGATCGCGCAGGCGGGCGCGCCCAGCCTCGAGGAGGCGTTCGTCGCGCTGCTGGGCGGCGGCGAGGGGCTCGCGGCGTGAGCGCCGGCAGCGGGCAGGCGGCGGTCCGCGCGCGAGGCGATTCGCCGATGCGGCGCGTCCTCGTCGTCGCGCGGAAGGAGCTCCTCGAGACCTTCCGCGATCGCCGCGCGATGCTGACCTCGCTCGCCACCGCCGCGCTCGCGGGTCCGATCTTCCTCGTGCTGATCTTCAACATGATCGCCGCGCAAGGCGAGCGCGCGCGCACGCTGGCGCTTCCGGTCGGCGGCGCCGAGCACGCGCCCGCCCTGGTCGCGTTCCTCGAGCGCGAGGGCGTCAGGATCCTGCCCCTGCCGGCCGACGCCGAGGCGCGCATCCGCGCGGGCGACCTCGACGTCGCGCTCGTCGTCGACCCGGCGTTCGGGCGGCAGGTGGCGGACGGCGAGCCCGCGAAGGTGCGCCTGATCTACGACCGGTCGCGCGACCGGGCGCGCGCGTCGATCGACCAGGCCGAGTCACTGCTGCGCGCGTTCGCGCGCCAGTGGGGCGCGCAGCGGCTGATGGTGCGCGGCATCGCGCCCGCGGTCGCGCAGCCGCTCGACGTCGTCGCCGAGGACCTCGCGACGCCGCAGCAGTCCGGCGCGCTCGTGCTGTTCCTCGTCGCCTACTACGGGCTGTTCGCGGCGGTCGTGGGGGGGATGCCCGTGGCGCTCGACGCGACCGCCGGCGAGCGCGAGCGGGCCTCGCTCGAGGCGCTGCTCGCGACCCCCGCCTCCGCGCTCGAGATCGTGGCGGGCAAGTGGATCGCGGTCGCGGGGTTCGCGGCGCTCGTCGTGCTCGTCACGCTGACCGGCTTCTGGCTCACGCTGTCGTTCGCGCCGCTGCCGCCGGTCGGCATTCCGTTCCTGTTCGGGGCGCGCGAGTTCGCGCGCTTCGTCGCGATCCTCGCGCCGATGATCGCGCTGATGCCCGCGGCGCTGCTCTGGCTCGGCAGCCGCGGCCGCACGATCAAGGAGGCCCAGACCAACCTGTCGCTGCTCCTGTTCCTCGTGTCGATCATTCCGGTCGTGCAGCTGTTCCTGCAGCGCCGCGAGCCCGAGTGGCTCGTCGCGGTTCCGGTGTCGGGCCAGTACCTGCTCCTCAACCGGGCGCTGCGCGGCGAGGCGATCGCCTGGGGGGATCTCGCGCTTTCCTGCGCCGTCCCGGCCGCGCTCGCGGCGCTCCTCGTGTGGGCGATCGCGCGGCGCTACGAGGACGAGGCGGTGCTCGCCGGCAAGTAGGACGCCGGCCCGGACGGGGATGCGCGACAATGCGGTGTCCCCATCGCCCCCCCTCGATGTCCTTCGCGACGTTTCTCCTGGCGGCACTGGCCGCCATGCTCGCGTGCTCGCCTGCGCCCGCGGTCGGGCAGGCCCTCGCATGGCCCGCGAAGCCGATCCGGATCGTCGTGCCCTTCGGGCCGGGCGGCTACACCGACACCTACGCGCGACTGATCGCGGTGGACCTCGCGTCGGCGCTGGGCCAGCCGGTCGTCGTCGAGAACCGGCCCGGAGACTCGGGCAACGTCGGCAGCGAGCTCGTCGCGCGCGCGGCCCCGGACGGATACACGCTGCTCCTGGGCGGCATGAACACGCTCGCGATCGCGCCGTCGCTCCGCCGCAACCTGCCGTTCGACGTCGTCCGCGACTTCACGCCGGTCGCGCCGGTCGTCTGGGCCGACTCGGTGCTGCTCGTCGATCCCGCCTCGGGCCCATCGTCGGTCGGCGACCTCGTCGCGCTGGCGCGCGCGAAGCCTGGCGAGCTCTCGTTCGGCAGCGCGGGGAACGGCACGCCGGGCCACCTCAACATCGAGGCGATGAAGGCGCGCACCGGCGCGAAGCTCCAGCACGTCGCGTACAAGGGCGAGTCGGAGGCGCTCCTGGCGCTCATCCGCGGCGACGTCGTGCTCGCGTCGATGTCGGTGTCGACGGCGCTGCCGCACGTCCGGGCCGGGAAGGTCCGCGCGATCGCCGTGGCGGGCGACCGCCGGTCGCCGAACCTGCCCGACGTCCCGCTCCTCTCGGAAGCCGTGCCGGGCGTCGGCAGCGGCAGCTGGGTCGCGCTGTTCGGACCCGCCGGGCTTCCTCCGGCCGTGGTCGACCGGCTGAACCGCGAGGTCGACCGGATCATGCGCACGCCCGCGATGGGCGAGCGGCTCGTCGCGAACGATCTCGCGCACGTGTCGATGACGCCGCGCGAGCTCGCGAGCTACCAGAAGGCCGAGATCGCGAAGTGGGCGGCGATCGTGCGCGAGAGCGGGATGCGCGCCGAGTGATCGGCCCGCGGCGCGCGATGAGGACGCTTTTCGGCGAAGCGCTCCGCATGCACGCGAGCGACCCCCGCGCTCCCCCGGCCCTCGCGTCGCCGGAGCGCGAGATTTCCTACGCCGAGCTCGTCGAGCGCGTCCAGCGGCGCGCCGCGTGGCTCTCGCGCGAGGGCTGCGCGCCGTCGGTCCCGGTCGGCGTGTCGGTCGTCGACGAGCTCGAGAACCTCGTCGTCTCGCTCGCGCTCCTCGAGCTCGGCGTGCCCCAGGTGGGACTCTCGACGCTCGTACCCGAGCCGATGCGGCTCGCGCTCGCGCGGAGACTCGCGCTGGGCCGGGTCGTCGCGGACGATTCGCGGCACGCGCTTCCGGGCATCGCGGCCTCCCTGGCCGCCCCGGGCGATCCCGGCGATCCGGAAGCTTCGGCGCCGCGTCCGCTGGACCCCGACCCGGACGCCCCGGCGCTGTTCGCGTCGAGCTCCGGCACCACCGGGATCCCGAAGATCCTCGCGCTCTCGCAGCGCGTGATCGCGTGGCGCGCGCGGCAGCTCGCCGGCGTGCAGGCGTTCGCGCGCGACGAGCGCCTGCTCGTTCCGCTGTCGAACCAGGAGTATCCGGGCAAGTCGATGCGCCTCTACGCGCTCTGTCTCGGGTGCACGGCGATCGAATGGCCGGGCGCGCGCGCGGCGATCGCGTCGGTGCCCGCGTACTGCCGGGCCACGCGCACGACGACGCTCCAGCTCACCGTGCTGCAGGCGCGCGCCCTCGCCGGCGCCGAGGCGCCGTCCGACCGCCTGCCTTCGTCAACGCGCGTCTACCTGGGCGCCTCGCGCATGCCCGCGGGCTTGCCGGCGCTGTTCGAGTCGCGCGTCGGCGGCCGCCTCTACAACCGCTACGGGACGACCGAGATCGGCATCGTCGCGACCATGTACCCGGACGGCGACGACGGCACGCCCGACTCGGTCGGCCGTCCGTCCGCAGGCGTCGAGGTCGAGATCGTCGGCGACCACGGCCGTCCGCTGCCGCACGGCGAGGCGGGCGAGATCCGGCTGCGCGCCGAGTGCATGGTCGACCGGTACCACGGCGACCCGGTCGCGACCGCGAAGCACTTCGTCGGCGGCTGGTTCTACCCGCGCGACATCGCGATGATCACGCCCGGCGGCGTGCTCCGCTACCTCGGGCGCCGGGACGACATGATGAAGCTCGCGAACATCAACGTCTTTCCCGCCGAGATCGAGCGCGTGCTCGAGGAGCACCCGGCCGTCGCCAGCGCCGCGGCGTTCCCGATACCCTCGGCCGTCCACGGCGACATTCCGGCGGCCGCCGTCGAGCTCCGTGCGCCGGGAGGCGTCGACGTGCCGACCCTCGCGTCGTACGCGCGCGAGCGCCTCGGCGTGCGCGCCCCGAGGAAGATCGCGATCCTCGACGCCCTGCCGCGCAACGCGGCCGGCAAGGTGATCAAGCGCGAGCTCGCGAAGATCCTGGCGCCGCGCGCGCCCGACGGCTGACCGGCCGCCTCAATCGGGCCGGTTGCGCATCCAGTCGGCGGTGCCGAAGAACGCGTTCATCAGCGGATCGACGAGCTCGCTCGGCGCGCGCACGTCGTCGAGCGCCATGCGCATGCAGGCGAGCCACTGGTCGCGCTCGGCGCTCCCGATCGGGAACGGCAGGTGGCGCGCCCGCAGCCGCGGATGCCCGAAGCGCTCGACGTAGTGCTGCGGGCCGCCCAGCCAACCGGAGAGGAACCAGTACAGCTTGTCGCGCGCGTGGTCGAGCGAGGGCGCATGCAGCTTCCGGATGCCCGCGAACGCCTCCTCGAGGTCCATCCGGTCGTAGAACGCGTCGACGAGCGCGCGCACGCCGGCGTCGCCGCCGAGGAGCTCGTAGGGCGGGCGGTCGGGGGTCTTCGGTGCGGGATCGTCGGGAGTCACGGTGCCTGCGTCGTCGTGGGCGCGTATCGCGCGGCGCCCGTCACCACCGGGGTCGGATTCGAATCCGACCCCGGTGCTAGCCGAGCTGGCGGATCACCGCGAGCGGCGGCTGCCGCGCGGTGTTGCGGGTGCCGATCCAGCCGGCGAGCGTGACGACGAGCGCGCCGCCCCCCACGCCCCACAGCCACACCCAGCCCGCGGCCGAGTAGGGAATCTGGAACACGCGGTCGGCGAGCACCCAGCCGGTCGCGGTCGCGCCGGCCGCCGCGAGCACGCCCGCGAGCGCGCCCAGCACGAGGAACTCGGCGACCTGCGCCGCCGAGAGCTGCGTGCTCGACGCGCCGATCGTCCGCAGGATCGCCGCGTCGAAGCGCCGCTCGTCCTGCGTCGCCGCGATCGCCGCCTGCAGCACGAGCAGGCCGCCGACGAGCGTGAACAGGAACACGAACTCGACGGCGCGCGACACCTGGTCCATGATCGACTGGACCTGCCGGATCACCTCGCCCACGTCGATCGCGAGCACGTTGGGGTACTGCTGCAGCAGCGCGGAGACCCAGGCGCCGGACGACGCACCCTCCGGCAGGCGCACCGCGCCGATGTACGAGGTCGGCATCCCGTCGAGCGCCCCCGGCGGGAACAGCGTGAAGAAGTTCGGCCGGAAGCTGTCCCAGTCGACCTTGCGCAGGCTCGTGATGCGCGCGGCCACCGGCGTGCCGGCGATGTCGAACGTGAGCTCGTCGCCGAGCTTGAGCTTGAGCGACTCGGCGATGCCGTCCTCCATCGACAACCCGTCGCCGGGCTTGCCCCCCGGTCCCCAGAATCGTCCCGCCGTGACGCGATTGGTCGACGGAAGGCTGTCCGCGTACGAGAGGTTGAACTCGCGCTCGGCGAGCCGGCGCGAGCGCGGGTTGTCGTACTGGCGCGTATCGAGCGTCGTCCCGTTCACGGCGACCAGCCGACCGCGCACCATCGGATAGAGTTCCGTGCCCGGCCCGCCGATCTCCCGCATCGCGCGGCGCACGCCGTCGACCTGTTCGGGCAGCACGTTGATCACGAAGTGGTTCGGCGCGTCGGCCGGCAGGCTCGCGCGCCAGTTGCGCATCAGATCGCCGCGCACGACCGTGAGCAGGAGGAGCGCCATCAGGCCGAGCGCGAGCGCGCCGACCTGCAGGCTCGACGCGAGCGGGCGGCGACGGAGGTTCGCGAGCCCGAAGCGCCAGGTGATCCCGCGCTGGGGCAGCCGCTTGAGCGCGACGATCAGGAGCCACGCGGCGATCGCCGCCGCGACGATGAGGCCCCCGACGCCGCCGACCATGATCGCGCCGGTCTTCACGTCCTGGGCCTGCCAGCCGATCAGCACGGCGATCACGCCCGCGCCGAGCACGTACGCGACCAGCGCCGACGGGCGCGGCCTCGGCAGGTCGCGCCGCAGCACGCGCAGCGGCGGCACGCTCGCGAGCGCCATGAGCGGCGGCAGCGCGAAGCCGAACAGCAGGAGCACGCCGGTCGCGAACGATGCGGCGCCGGGTACCCACGACGGCGGCGGCAGCTCGGCGGACGTGAGCGAGGCGAGCACCGAGACGAGCAATGCCTGGCCGCCGAGACCGAGCGCGACGCCGAGCGCGCTCGCGGCGAGCCCGAGCACGACGAACTGCGTGACGAAGAGCGCCAGCGTCCGGCGTTCGGACGCGCCGAGGCACCGCAGCATCGCCGCCGTGTCGAGGTGGCGACGCAGGTAGCGCGACGACGTGAGCGCCACGGCGACGGCCGCGAGGATCACCGCGACGAGCGCCGCGAGCCCGAGGAACTGCTCGGCGCGCTCGAGCGTCTGGCGCACCTCGGGCTGCACGTCGCGCACGCTCTCGAGCCGCTGCCCCGCCTTGAGCTCCGCGTTGGCGCGCGCGACGAACGCCGCGAGCGCGTTGCCGCCCGGCGGGCCGGCGACGAGCAGCCGCCAAGTCGCGCGGTTGCCGGGCTGCAGCAGGTTCGTCGCGGCGAGGTCGTCGGCGTGGATCAGCAGGCGCGGCCCCGAAGAGAGGAGCCCGGTCGCGACCTCGGGCTCCTGGCGGATCGACGGTCCGACCACGAGCGTCGCCTCGCCGACGACGAGCCGGTCGCCGGACTTGAGGTCGAGCCGCTGGGCGAGCCGCTCGTCGGGCCACGCCTCGCCGCGCGGCGGCGAGCCGCTCGAGCGCACGCCCTCGGGACGCGCGGGATCGGCGAGGACGATCGCGCCGCGCAGCGGATAGCCGGGCGGCACCGCCTTCACGTTCGCGAGCACCGGCGCCGCGTCGCTGCCCGCCTTCTGCACCATGCTGTTGAAGCGCACGACCGGCAGCGCGTCGAGCCCGCGCGAGCGCGCGTCGTCGCCGAACGCGTCCGGCAGCGGCCGGTCGGACGAGATCATCACGTCGGCGCCGAGCAGCAGGCTCGCCTGCGAGGTGAGCGCCGCCTTCACGCGGTCGGCGAAGAACCCGACCGTGCCCATGCTGCCCACCGCGAGCACGAGCGCCGCGGCGAGCACCGTCAGCTCGCCGGCGCGCCAGTCGCGCGCGAGCAGCCGCAGCGCGAGCTTCGCGACCTTGGCGGGGGCGAGGCGGTCGCGCATCTCAGTGCACCGGCTCGTCGGCGACGAGCCGCCCGGACGCGAGCGCCAGCCTGCGCGTGCAGCGCGACGCCAGCGCGTTGTCGTGCGTGACCAGCACGAGCGTCGTGCCGTGCTCGCGGTTCAGCCGGAACATGAGCTCGGCGATCTCCGCGCCGGTCGCGCCGTCGAGGTTGCCGGTGGGCTCGTCGGCCATCAGGAGCTTCGGGTCGCCGGCGAACGCGCGCGCGATCGCGACGCGCTGCTGCTCGCCGCCGGAGAGCTGCTTCGGATAGTGGCCGGTGCGCTTCGCGAGGCCGACGCGCTCGAGCCAGCCGCGCGCGCGCGCGGCCGCGTCGTCGGCGCCCGCGAGCTCGAGCGGCAGCATCACGTTCTCGAGCGCCGTCAGCGCGGGCAGGAGCTGGAACGACTGGAACACGAAGCCCAGCAGCCGCTGGCGCAGCGCCGCGCGCGCATCCTCGTCGAGCCCCGAGAGCGCGCGCCCGTCGATCCGGACCTCCCCGGCGGTCGGGCGATCGAGCCCGGCCAGGAGCCCGAGCAGCGTCGTCTTGCCCGAACCCGACGCGCCGACGATCGCGACCGACTCGCCCGGCGCGATCTCGAAGCTCACCTCGTCGAGGATCGTGAGCGGCGCCTCGCCGCTCGTGACGGTCTTGGTGAGCCGCTCGGCGGCGAGCAGGGGTCGGGCCTTCGGGAAGTCGGCGGCGTCGGGCATCTTGCGACGATGGGGGCGCTCGGGGCCCTGCGCAAGCCGTCGGCGACGAAATGCCGCCCCGCCGCGCGAGCCCCGATTCTACGCGATACGACCCGGCGCCCCGCCCGGGCGTTCCCCTACAATGGGCCCCGATGCCGTTGTCCAACCGACCCCGCCGAACCGCGCTCGCCGCCCTCGCCGCCGCCGCGGCACTCGCCCTCGTGCCCGCGGGCGCGGCGGCCGCCGAGCCGCCCGTGGTCCTCGTGCTGGGCGACTCGATCTCGGCGGCCTACGGGCTGCCGCAGGGGACGGGCTGGACGCACCTGCTCCAGGCGCGGCTCGCCGAGCGCGGTTACCCGCACCGCGTCGTCAACGCTAGCATCAGCGGCGACACGACGGCCGGCGGGCGATCGCGACTGCCCTCGCTCCTCCAGCGGCACAAGCCCGCGATCGTCGTCATCGAGCTCGGCGGCAACGACGGGCTGCGCGGCGGCAGCCTCGCCTCGACCCGCGAGAACCTCGTCGCGATGACGAGCGCCGCGAAGGCCGCCGGCGCGAAGCCCCTCCTCGTCGGCATGAAGCTCCCGCCGAACTACGGCCCCGCCTACACGCGCGAGTTCGACGCGATCTTCGCCGAGGTCGCGAAGGCGCAGAAGGTGCCGCTCGTGCCGTTCTTCTTCGCCGGCTTCGGCGAGGACCGCGCCTGGTTCCAGCCCGACGGGATCCACCCGTCGGAAGTCGCGCAGCCGAAGCTGCTCGACAACGTGTGGCCCGCGCTCGAGCGGCTCCTGCCGCGCAGGCGATGAGCCCCCGCGCGCCGCGCACCGTCGGCGTCGACGCGCTGGCTTCGCACCCCGACCGCCTGGACGTCCGGAGCCCGTCGGAGTACGCCGACGACCACGTGCCCGGCGCGATCAGCTGCCCGGTGCTCGACGACGGCGAGCGCGCGGTCGTCGGCACGCTCCACGCGGAGCGCGGAGCGTTCGAGGCGAAGAAGGTGGGGGCGGCGCTCGTCTCGCGGCACATCGCCACGATCCTCGAGACCGTCGCGCGCGACAAGCCGCGCGGCTGGTCGCCGCTCGTCTACTGCTGGCGCGGCGGCAAGCGGTCGGAATCGCTCGTCCACGTGCTGAACGAGATCGGGTTCCCCGCCGTCCGGCTCGACGGCGGCTACAAGACCTGGCGCCGCCACGTCGTCGCCCGCCTCGCGACGCTGCCCGCCGAATTCCGCTACCGCGTCGTCTGCGGCGTCACCGGCTCGGGCAAGAGCCGCCTCCTCGTGGCGCTCGAGGCCGAGGGCGCCCAGGTGCTCGACCTCGAGGCGCTGGCGCAGCACCGCGGGTCGCTGCTCGGCGACCTGCCCGGCGCGCCGCAGCCGTCGCAGAGGGCCTTCGAAACCGCGGTCCACGAGGCCTACGCGCGGTTCGACCCGCGACGCGAGGTGTGGGTGGAGTCGGAGAGCCGGAAGATCGGCGCGCTGCAGGTGCCCGAGGCGCTGCTCGAACGGATGCGGGCGGCGCCCTGCCTCCGCCTCGAGCTCCCGGCCGCGTCGCGCATCGCGCTGCTCAAGGAGGAATACGCGCACTTCCTCGACGATCCCGGTGCGCTCGCCGCGCGGCTCGCGCACCTGAAGCCGCTGCACGGCCAGGCGACGATAACGCGCTGGACCGCGCTCGCCCACGCGGGCGACTTCGACGCGCTCGTCGTCGAGCTGCTCGAGGCGCACTACGACCCGACCTACCTCCGCGCGATGCAGCGCAACTACGCCGGCTTCGCCGCGGCGGCACGCGTCTCCCCGGCGAACATCGGGATGACGGCGTTCCGGGCGCTCGCGCGGGAGCTCCTCGCCGCCGGCCGCGGCTGAGCGCCCCCGCCCCCGATCTTCCATTCCCTGTTTTCCATTCTCGATTCTCCGCCTCGGCCTTCCCCTCCCCATGCCCACCTACGCCTTCCGGCTCGTCAACGTGTTCGCCGAGTCGACGCTCGCCGGCAACCCGCTCGCCGTGGTCGAAGACGCGCGCGGGCTCGACGACGCGACGATGCAGGCGTTCGCGCTGCAGTTCAATCTCTCCGAGACGACGTTCCTGCTGCCCTCCGGCCGCGCGACCGCGCGCGTCCGGATCTTCACGCCGACCTTCGAGATGCCGTTCGCCGGCCACCCGACCCTCGGCACCGCGCACGTCGTGCGCGAGCTCTCGCGCGCCGGCGACCGCCTGACGCTCGAGATGAAGGCGGGCGTGATCCCGGTCGAGGCGTCGGGCGACGTCTGGACGCTCGAGGCGAACGCGCCGAAGCATCGCGCGCCGCAGGCGAGCGCCGGCGAGCTCGCCGCGACGCTAGGCCTCGACGCCGCCGACGTCGCCGGCCCGCCGCTGTGGGTCGACACCGGCTCCGACCAGCTCGTGATCCCGCTCGCCTCCTTCGACGCCGTGCGGCGCGCGACGCCGCGCCCGGAGGCGATGCTCGCCCACGCGAGCAACGGCACGCGGTCGATGGCCTACGTGTTCGCGCGCGAGGGCAACCGCGTGCTCGCGCGCTTCTTCTTCCCGAAGCACGGCGCGGTCATCGAGGACCCGGGCACCGGTTCCGCCTGCGCGAATCTCGGCGGCTGGCTCCTGGCGACCGGCGCGGCGCTCCCGCAGAAGCTCGCGGTCGACCAGGGCGAGGCGGTCGGCCGGCCCTGCCGGCTCGGCCTCGAGGTCACCGCCAACCGCAGGATCCGCGTGTCGGGGCGCGTGATCGAGATCGCGCGCGGCGAGCTGCGGCTCTGAGGTCAGCCGGCGCCGGGCGCCGCGGCGTTCGCATCCCACGCCGCCAGGAACTCGCGCCAGTGCGGCGCGCCGGCCGCCACGATCCGCTCGCGCGCGAGCGAGATCTCCGCGGCGTAAGCGCCGGCGGTCAGCTCGCCGCGCATCAGACGGAAGCGCTGGTAGAGCAGGTACGTGTTCATCGCGTCGCACTCGCAGTAGCGGCGCACCTCGTCGATCGCGCCGCGCGCGACCGCGGCGGCCACCGCGCTCCCGTCCATGCCGAGCTTGCCGGGGAACCCGCAGAGCTTCGCCATCGCGTCGAGCGGCGCGTTCGCGCGGGGCTGGTACTGCGCCAGCACGTCCATCAGGTCGAGGTGGCGCGTGTGGTAGCGCGACAGGTAGTTGTTGAACTTGAACTCCCGGTCGTCGTCGCCCCAGTCCCAGTAGCGCTGCGCGGTGACGCCGTGGATCAGCGCACGGTGCTGCAGGACCGGCAGGTCGAAGCCGCCCCCGTTCCAGCTCACGAGCTGAGGCGTGAACTTCTCGATCCCCTCGAAGAACCGCCGGATCAGGTCGGCCTCGGGCTCGTCGGGCTCGCCGACCGACCACACGCGCAGGTCGTCGCCGCGCCTCAGCGCGCACGCGATCGCCACGACCCTGTGCAGGTAGTGCGGCGGGAAGTCGCTGCCGGTCTGCGCGCGGCGCGACTGCGCGTAGCTCTCCGCCACGTCGGCGTCCGGCAGCCCGGCGGGCAGGCCGCCGAGGCGCCGAATGCCCGGGACGTCGGGAACCGTCTCGATGTCGAAGACCAGGATCGGCGTCATGCGAACACGCCCGTCGACAGGTAGCGGTCGCCGCGGTCGCACGCGATGAACGCGATCGTCGCGTTCTCGACCTCGCGCGAGATGCGCAGCGCCACCGCGCACGCGCCGCCCGAGCTCACGCCGCAGAAGATGCCCTCCTCGCGCGCGAGGCGCCGCATCGCCTGCTCGGCTTCCTGCTGCGTGACCGCCTCGATCCGGTCGACGCGGCGCGCGTCGTAGATCCTGGGCAGGTACGCCTCGGGCCACTTGCGGATGCCCGGGATCGACGCCCCTTCGGCCGGCTGCGCGCCGACCACCACGACCTTCGGGTCGCGCTCCTTCAGGTAGCGCGAGACGCCCATGATCGTGCCGGTCGTGCCCATCGACGAGACGAAGTGCGTGATCCGCCCGCCGGTGTCGCGCCACAGCTCGGGACCGGTGCCGCGGTAGTGCGCGAGCGGGTTGTCGGGGTTCGCGAACTGGTCGAGCACGACGCCGCGGCCTTCATCCCTGAGCTTCACCGCGAGGTCGCGCGCGCCCTCCATGCCCTGCGCCTTCGTCACGAGGATCAGCTCGGCTCCGTACGCGGTCATCGACTGGCGTCGCTCGAGCGACAGGTTGTCCGGCATGATCAGGACCATCCGGTAGCCCTTCATCGCCGCGACCATCGCGAGCGCGATCCCGGTGTTGCCCGACGTCGCCTCGATCAGCGTGTCGCCCGGGCGGATCTCGCCGCGCTTCTCGGCCTCGACGATCATCGAGAGCGCCGGGCGGTCCTTGACCGAGCCCGCGGGGTTGTTGCCCTCGAGCTTCGCGAGGACCGTGTTCGACGTCGCGCCCGGCATCCGCGTGAGGCGGACCAGCGGCGTGTTGCCGATCGTGGATTCGACGGTGGGGAGCATGCCCGGGCGCGAGGCGCGTCGTGGGATCGCGCGCCAAGTCTAGCACCGCCCCCCGGGCCGCTCCCCGGCTTCCCGCGTCACTTGCGCGGCTTCTCCTCGGCGATGCGGCCCGCGTCGGCGCGCGCGGAGACGGCTGCCGCCTTCGTTTCGGCGCGCGGCGCGGCCTTCGCGGGCGCCGCCGACTTCGCCGGCACCGCGCTCACCGTGAGCTCGGGACGCAGCCGCTCGACGAGCTTGCCGCGGAAGCCCTTGACCTCCTTCAGGTCGTCGACCGACTTGAAGGGCCCGTGCGCCGCGCGGTGGTCGAGGATCGCCTGCGCCTTCGTCGGGCCGATGCCCGGCACGGCCAGGAGCTCGTCGCGCGAGGCGGTGTTGAGGTTGACCGCGCCGAGCGCGGGGACGGACAGCGAAGCGCACGCGAGCGCGAGCGCGGCGAGGATGCGGAGCATCGTGACCTCTCGGAGGTGAACGCGGCCGGGCTCGGGCGACCGCGCTACGCGGGTCCCGCCGGCCGTGACGCCAGTGTCGAGGTCAGCGGCGCTCGCGCGCCATCATCCATTCGACGTAGCGCCGCACGCCCTCGTCGAGCGCGAGCGTCGGCGCGTCGTACCCGGCGGCGCGCAGCCGCGTCAGGTCGGCCCTCGTGTAGTTCTGGTAGCGGCCGACGAGCGCCGCCGGGAACGGGATGTAGCCGATCGCGCCCTCGCGCACGAGCTCCTCGACGGTGGCCGCGGGCTTCCCCTCGGCCGCGCGCACCGCGTTGATCACGGCCGCGGCGACCGCGTTGTAGGTCTCGGCGCGCCCGCTCCCGACGTTGAAGATGCCGGAGCGCTCCGGGTGGTCGAGGAAGTCCAGGTTGATGCGCACGACGTCTTCGACCGACACGAAGTCGCGGCGCTGCTCGCCGTTCGCGACGCCGCCGCTGCCCTCGAAGAGCTTGACGCGGCCCTCCGCGCGCACCTGGTGGTAGAAGTGCCACATCACCGAGGCCATCCGGCCCTTGTGCGCCTCGCGCGGCCCGTAGACGTTGAAGTAGCGGAAGCCCGCGATCGGCGCGGTCCGGTCGGGCAGCGCGCGTCGCACGAGCTCGTCGAACAGGAACTTCGAGTACGCGTAGACGTTGAGCGGGTCCTCGTTCGCGCGCGTCTCGGCGAATGCCGCGCCCCCGCCGTACACCGAGGCGCTCGACGCGTAGAGGAACGGCACGTCGTCGTTCTGGCAGAAGTCGAGCAGGCGCGCCGAGTACCGGTAGTTGTTGCGCATCATGAACGCGCCGTCGCGCTCCATCGTGTCGGAGCACGCGCCCTGGTGCAGCACCGCCGCGAGCTCGCCGTCGAAGTCGCCGTCGTCCAGCCGCTCGAGGAACTCGTCGGCGTCGAGGTAGTCGGCGATCTCGCAGTCGACGAGGTTGCGGAACTTGTCGGTGCCGTCGAGCCGGTCGACGGCGATGACGTCGCGCTCCCCGCGCTCGTTGAGCGCCTTCACGAGATTCGCGCCGATGAAGCCCGCGGCGCCGGTGACGACGATGAACATGGCGGTTCCTAGAGCTCGAGGTCGACGCGGCCGACCTCGGTGGTGACGACGCGCACGCGCGGCGCGAGCGCGCACAGGAGTTCGTAGCCGACCGTCGAGGCGGCCGCCGCGACGTCGTCGACCGGCAGCCCCTCGCCCCACAGCACGACCGGGCTGCCGACGCGCGCCTCGGGCACGTCGGTCAGGTCGACGGTGATCATGTCCATCGACACGCGGCCCGCGGTCCGGACCTTCTTCCCGCATACGAGGACCGGCGTCCCGTTGGGCGCGTGGCGCGGATAGCCGTCCGCGTAGCCGCACGCGACCACCCCGAGCCGGTGCGGGCGCGAGGCCGTGTAGCTCGCGCCGTAGCCGGCGCTGTCGTTGGCCCTCAGCGTCTGGATCGCGATCAGCTCCGAGCGCAGCGTCATCACCGGCGCGAGGCCGAGCATCTCCGCGGTGTCGTAGGGAAACGGCGTGGCGCCGTAGAGCATGATGCCGGGCCGCACGAAGTCGCCGCCGACCTCCCCGTAGCGGAAGACGCCGGCCGAGTTCGCGATCGAGCGCGGATAGGGCAGTCCGCGGCACGCGGCCTCGAACGCGGCGAGCGGCTCGGCGATCCCGTCGTCCTCGTCGGCGCGGGCGAGGTGCGTCATCAACCGCAGCGCGGCGACCGAGGGGGCCCGCGACAGGCGCTCGCACACGCGCGCGACCTCGCCGGTCCCGAAGCCGAGCCGGTTCATGCCGGTGTTGACCTTGACGAACACCTCGAGCGGGCGCGGCAGGACCGCCCGCTCGAGCATCGCCGCCTGCTCGTCGTTGTGCACCACAGTCGCGAGGCGCCTCTGCGAGAGCTCCGGGAGCTCGCGCTCCTCGAAGAAGCCCTCGATCAGCAGGATCCTGCGCGTGTAGTGGCGCTCGCGCAGCGTCGAGGCCGCGTCGAGCTCGACGAGCGCGAGCCCGTCCGCGTCGTCCAGCGCGGGCAGCACGCGGGTCAGGCCGTGGCCGTAGGCGTTCGCCTTGACGACCGCGAGCACCTTCGCGCCGGGCGCCGCGGCGCGCGCCCGCGCCAGGTTGGCGCGCAGCGCCGCGAGGTTGACTTGCGCGTAGAGCGGTCGGGACACGATGGGCGGCGTGGCCGCGCGGCGCCGCGGCGCGCCCCGACGACCTTGCCGCGCCGCGTCATGGGGATGGCCGGCAATCGTGGTATAAACGCGCCGGTCGCGCGACCGGATTCGAAGGGCATCATACCAAACGCCCCCGCCGCCGCGCCCTCCCCCGGAAGGGGGTCCGATCGTGTTCGCGGCGGTCCCGCGCCCACGTTTCGCCGCGGAGTCCGCTTGCAAGCATTCGAAGTCCGGCCGCCGTCGTCGCGCCCCGCGCCCGCCGCCGCTCGCCCCGCCGTCCCGGTCCGCCTCCCGGGGGCCGCAACGCCATGAAGCGCGGCTTCTACACGATCATGGCGGCGCAGTTCTTCAGCTCGCTCGCCGACAACGCGCTACTGGTCGCCGCGATCGCGCTGTTGCGCCAGATGAGCGAGGCGGCCTGGATGACGCCGGCGCTCAAGCAGAGCTTCGTCGTGTCCTACGTCGTGCTCGCGCCGATCGTCGGCGCGTTCGCCGACTCGATGCCGAAGGGCCGCGTGATGCTGATCACCAACGGCATCAAGATCGTCGGCTGCGCGATGATGCTGTTCGCGATCCACCCGCTCCTGGCGTACGCCGTCGTCGGGCTCGGCGCCGCGGCCTACTCGCCCGCCAAGTACGGCATCCTGACCGAGCTCCTGCCCCCCGAGCAGCTCGTCGTCGCGAACGGCTGGATCGAGGGGACGACCGTCGGGTCGATCATCCTGGGCGTGCTGCTCGGCGGCGCGCTCGTGAGCCCGCGGGTCTCGACCGCGCTGCTCGGCTTCGACGTGCCCTACCTCGACACCGGGATCGACACGCCTCCGGAGGCCGCGATCGCGATCATCGCGGTGTTCTACGCGATCGCGGCGACGTTCAACTGGTTCATCCCGGACACGGGCGTCGACCACCGGACGCCGAGCCGCAACCCCGTCGCGCTCGTGCGCGAGTTCTCGCACTGCGTCTACCTGCTCTGGCGCGACAAGCTCGGGCAGATCACGCTCGCGACGACGACGCTGTTCTGGGGCGCGGGCGCGACGCTGCAGTTCATCGTGATCGACTGGGCGGCGCGCAACCTCGGCTTCAACCTGTCGCAGGCGTCCTACCTGCAGGGCGTCGTCGCGCTGGGCATCGCGGTCGGCGCCGTGGCCGCCGCCCGCTTCATCACGCTGCGCGATTCGGTCCGCGTGCTTCCGATGGGCGTGGCGATGGGCGCCGTCGTGATCGCGATGGTGTTCGTCACGCAGCTGCCGATCGCGATCGTGCTGATGATCGCCGTGGGCGGGCTCGCCGGCTTCTTCGTCGTGCCGATGAACGCGCTGCTCCAGCACCGCGGCCACGTGCTGATGGGCGCCGGCCACTCGATCGCGGTCCAGAACTTCAACGAGAACATCGGCATCCTCGTGATGGTCGGCCTCTACGCGCTGATGGTGCGATCGGGCGTCTCGGTGCACGTCGCGATCGTGCTCTTCGGTCTGTTCGTCTCGTCGACGATGCTCCTCGTCATGCTGCGCTTCCGCATGAACCAGCGGCGCACGGACTCGCTGCACCTCATCGGCATGGAGAAGGACGGCGGGCACGGCCACTGACGGCGCGCGCCGCCCGCGGGCGCGGTCAGATCACGACGGGCCGGTTCGGCAGCTCGTCGGCGCCGCCGCCGCGCGGGAACGCGCCCGCGAGCAGCGCCGAGATCGCCTCGATGCCCGCGAGCGCGCCTTCCTCGTAGCGGCCCGCGCGGAACGCCGCCTCCATCGTCTCGCACACGCGCTGCCAGGCCGCTTCGCCGACGTGCCGGTGGATGCCGCGGTCGGCCACGATCTCGACGTCGCGGTCGGCGAGCAGGACGTAGACGAGCACGCCGTTGTTGTGCTCGGTGTCCCAGACGCGAAGCAGGCCGAACACCTCGAGCGCGCGCTCGCGCGGCGGCAGCTTCGCGAGCACGCGCGCGACCGGGAGCGCCGGCTCGACCGCGAACACGATCTGGCCCGCGTGCCGCGCCTCCGCCTCGCCGATCGCGCGCTCCACGCGGTCGAGCGTAGCGGGCGGGAACGCGCGCGCGACGTCGGCGCGGTCGGTGATCGCGTGCCGCCACCAGCGCATCGGCCTCTGCCAGGGCATCGCTTCCCCTACCAGCTCCCGGAGGCCCCGCCTCCGCCGAACCCGCCGCCGCCGCCCGACCATCCGCCGCCGCCGAGCCCGCCGCCGCCCCAGCCCCCGCCGCCGGGCAGCCAAACGCCGCCGCCGCGGCGCCCGCCGGCGGCGATGCCGACGCCGCCCACGAGCAGGATCGCGATCCAGGCGATCACCGCGGCGCCGATCGCGAGCGCGAGCGACCCCATCACGAGCCAGGTGACGCCGCCGGCGATCCCGGCCCCGACCGTCGCGCCGCCCAGCTTCCCGAAGATCGCCTTCAGGAGGCCGCCCACCGAGGGCACGACGACGAGCGCGAGGAGCGCGATCGTCTCCCAGGCGACCCCGCGCGCGCGCCCGGCCGTGCGGGCCGGCGGCGGCGGCGCCTCGCCCTTCTCGACGATCGCGATCACCCGGTCGGCGGCCGCATCGAGGCCCGCGGCGTAGCGCCCTTCGCGGAAACGCGGCGCGACGTCCTCGGCGACGATCCGCTTCGCGACGGCGTCGGGAATCGCGCCCTCGAGGCCGTAGCCGACCTCGAGGCGCAGGCGGCGGTCGTCCTTCGCGACGACCAGCAGCACGCCGTCGTCGCGCCCCTTG
Source organism: Burkholderiales bacterium (assembly GCA_046347845.1). Lineage (GTDB taxonomy): Bacteria > Pseudomonadota > Gammaproteobacteria > Burkholderiales > Casimicrobiaceae > VBCG01. Next base: position 308,086 of record JAXMFH010000004.1, read on the forward strand.
CGGCCGACCTTCCACGCGTCGGCGACGCGGATCGCGTACGCCTCGATCGGCTCGGGCAGCGTCGTGGGCACGACGAGCACCGCCATCTGCGCGCCGGTATGCTCCTCGAACGCGGCGAGCTTCGACTCGAGCGCGGCCCGCTCGGCCTGCGACAGCGTCGCGGTGAGGTCGGTCACGCGCGCCGACAGCGCGGGCACCGGCTTCAGCGCGTCGCTGCCGCCTTCCCACGCGGGCTGCGCGAGCACCCCGGCGGCGAACGCCGCGAGCGCGAGGCCCGCGAGGGCGGTGGCTGGGGAGATGCGCATGCGCGTGGCGCGCAACGCGAAGCGAGCGCGAGCCGGGCGTGGCGGGCCCGCGCCCGCCTCGCCGGCCACGACGCGGTCAGTAGCCCTTCTTGAGCAGGTCGGCCGCCGGGTCGGCGGCCGCCGCGGTCTTGCCGTCGGAGGGCAGCGCCGATTTCTTCTCCGGCGCGGGGGCCGCCGGCGTCTTGCCGAAGTCGACGGCCGGCGGCTTCGCGATCGCCGCCTCGTTCTCGACCGTGAAGTTCGGCTTCACGTCCATCTTGAACAGCATCGCCGTCAGGTTGGTCGGGAACTGGCGGACGGTCGTGTTGTACTCCTGCACGCTCCTGATGTAGCGGTTGCGCGCGACGGTGATCCGGTTCTCGGTGCCCTCGAGCTGCGCCTGCAGGTCGCGGAACAGCGCGTCCGACTTGAGGTTCGGGTAGTTCTCGACGACGACGAGGAGCCGCGACAGCGCGCCGGAGAGCTCGCCCTGCGCCTGCTGGAATTTCTGGAACGCCGCCGGGTCGTTGATGAGCTCGGGCGTCGCCTTGATGCCCGCGACGTTGGACCGCGCGGTGACGACCGCCTCGAGCACGTCGCGCTCCTGCGCGGCGTAGCCCTTCACCGTGTTGACGAGGTTCGGCACGAGGTCGGCGCGACGCTGGTACTGGTTGACGACCTCCGACCAGGCCGCCTTGATCTGCTCGTCCTGCGACTGCAGCGTGTTGTAGCCGCAGCCGGCGAGCGACAGGGTGGCGACGACCGCCAGCAGCGTGGCGAGCTTCCTCAACATGGGGCCTCCATCTCGGGCTTCGATGCGCGCCGGCCGCGCGCGTCATCCACTATGCGGTCGGGCGTCGGGCGGCGCAAGGGGGTCGGGCGACGGGACGCTCCCGGGCGCGACGGGGGAAGCCACGCGCCGCGCGAACAGCAGATCTTCCCAGGCCTTCGCCTTGTCCGGCAGGTTGCGCAGCAGGTAGGCGGGGTGGTAGGTCACGACGAGCGGGGTGTCGCCGTAGCGGTGGCGCCGTCCCCGCAGGCTCGCGATCGTCGCCTCGGTCCTGAGCAGCAGCGAGGCCGCGCTCCTGCCGAGCGCGACGATGAGCTTCGGCCGGATCAGCGCGATCTGGCGCTCGAGGTAGGGCCGGCAGGCCTCGGCCTCGGCGGGCTCGGGCGTCCGGTTGTTCGGCGGCCGGCACTTGACGACGTTCGCGATGTAGACGTTCTCGCCGCGCCGCATGCCGAGCGCGGCGAGCATCGCGTCGAGCAGCTTGCCCGCCTGGCCCACGAACGGCTCGCCCTTCGCGTCCTCCTCGGCGCCCGGGCCCTCGCCGACGAACAGCCATTCCGCGTGGCGATCGCCGACGCCGGGGACCGCCTTGTTCCGCGAGCGGCACAGCGCGCACGCGGTGCACGACGCCACGTCGGCCTCGAGCGCGTCCCAGTCGAGCGAAGCGATCCTCGCGCGCCGCGCCTGCGGATCCTCGGCGGTCAGGACCGGCGGCGCGGCGACGCCGCTCGCGCGAACGCCCGGCGCGGACGGCGCAGGCGCGTCGAACGCGGCGTGCTCCGGAGCCCCGCCGCGCCGCCTCCACGCGGGGGCGAGCTTGAGCTCGCGCAGGATCTCGTCGCGCGACGCCACCTAGGCGGCCCTCCCCGGCGGGTGCGCGACGAGGTCGCGCCGCAGCACCAGCGCGTCCTCGCGCGGCGCGGTCGCGGTCGCCGGATAGTAGTCGTCGCGGCGCGCCACCGGCTCGAAGCCTTCCGCCGCGTAGAGGGCGAGCGCCGGCGCGTTCGAGACGCGGACCTCGAGGAAGCACTGCTCGGCGCCCGCGCGCGCCGCCGCCTCGACGAGCCGTCGGAGGAGCGCCCGGCCGATCCCCTCGCGCCGCGCGTCGGGGACCACCGACAGGTTGAGGACCTGCGCCTCGCCTGGTCCCGCCATCAGCACGCCGAACGCGACGATGCGTCCTTCGCGCTCGCCGACGATCGCGAAGTAGCCGGCCGCGAGCGCGTCGCGGAAGTTGCCGAGCGTCCAGGGCACCGCGTGGATCTGGCGCTCGAGGGCCGCGACGTACGCGAGGTCGCGCTCGTCGAGCGGCCGCCAGACGACCGGCGTTCGCAGCCCGGGCGTGCGCGCGATCGACGCCATCGTCAGAGGCTCGCGCCGGCGGCGCGCTCGGCGGCGGTCAGGGCGACGCGATGGCGGACGTACACCGGGTGCGCGTCGCGCGCGGCCACGACGTCGCCGCGCGCGACCTTGGGCGCGGCGAGCTCGCCCACCGCGCGCGCGGTGGGCCGCAACGACGCGTCGAATCGCGCGAGGCCGAGGCGCGCCGCGAGCACCGGATAGGCGGCGAACCCGTCGCCGGCCCCGAGCGCCGAGGGCCCCGCCGGCGCGACGCCGTCCGGCTTCAGCACGTCGGGCCCGCGCAGCGCGCGCCATCCGTCGCCCTCGCGCGCGTACCCCGCGACGTACACCTCGCGCATCCTCGCGTCGAGGCACGAGAGGACTTCCGTGGCGCCGTGCGCCCGCCACGCTTCCTGCGCGAGCGCTTCCAGCGTCCCGACCGGCACGAGGCCGCGGCCGGCGCCCAGGGCGAGCCCCTGCGCGATGCCGCACGCGATGCGCACGCCCGTGAACGACCCGGGACCGGCGCCGAACGCGATCGCGTCGAGCGAGGCGATCGTCCAGCCGCACCCGGCGAGGAGCTCGCGGACGAACGGCAGCGCGCGCTCCGCGTGCGCGGGCCCGACGTGCTCGTCGCGCGCCGCGAACGCGGTCCCGTCGCCGCAGGCGACGGAAAGCACGTCGGTCGAGCAGTCGATGGCGAGGAGCCGCATGATCGACATTCTAGGGCCTGTCGGCAGGACCGGGACGCTCGCGCGATTCGAGCAGCGGCCGCCATCGAGACCTCGTGGAGCGGGCGGCGCGGCGCCGCCGGTAGAATGCCCCACCCATGGAAGCCGCGCCGGCCACCGTCGACATCGAATCCCTCGACTACGAAGGTCGGGGCGTCGCCCGTCGCGAGGGCAAGACGGTGTTCGTCGAGGGCGCGCTGCCCGGCGAGACCGTCGTGATCGAGACGGTCCGGCGCAAGCCGACCTTCGAGCTCGCGCGCGCGGTGCGCATCGAGCGCGCGGCCGCCGACCGCGTCGCGCCGCGCTGTCCGCACTTCGGCACCTGCGGCGGCTGCACGCTGCAGCACGCGACTCCCTCGCTGCAGGTCGCCGCGAAGCAGCGGACGCTCGAGGACGCGCTCGAGCGCATCGGCCGCGTCGAGCCCGCGATCCTGCTGCCGCCGCTCCACGGGCCGGCCTGGGGCTACCGGACCCGGGCGCGGCTCTCGGTGCGCCACGTGCCGAAGAAGGGCGGCGTGCTCGTCGGCTTCCACGAGCGCAAGTCGAGCTACGTCGCCGACATGCTCGAGTGCCACGTGCTGCCGCCGCGGATCTCGGCGCTGCTGCCGCGCCTGCGCGAGCTCGTCGGCTCGCTCACGATCCGCGACCGGCTGCCGCAGATCGAGGTCGCGGTCGGCGTGCGCGCCGACGATCCGTCCGTCGAGCTCGTCGTGCTCGTGATGCGCGTGCTCGAGCCGCCCTCGCCCGGCGACGAGGCCGCGCTCGCGGCGTTCGGCGCGCGCCACCGCGTCTCGGTCTGGCTGCAACCCGGCGGGCCGGGCACGGCCGCGCCGCTCGGCGGCGGCGACCCGGGCCTCGCCTACACGCTGCCCGAGTTCGGCGTGACGATGCCGTTCTCGCCGACCGAGTTCACGCAGGTGAATCCGCACGTCAACGCCGCGCTGGTGCGGCGCGCGATCGCGCTGCTCGCGCCGGGACCGGGCGATCGCGCCGCCGACTTCTTCTGCGGGCTCGGCAACTTCACGCTGCCGATCGCGCGGCGCGGCGCGGACGTCGTCGGCGTCGAGGGCGGCGAGCCGCTCGTGAACCGAGCCCGCGCGAACGCGGCGGCGAACGGGCTCGCCGCGAGGACCTCGTTCGCCGTCGCGAACCTGTTCGCGGCGACGCCGGCGTCGATCGCGCCGCTGCTGCCGCTCGATCGCGTGCTGATCGACCCGCCGCGCGAGGGGGCCGTGGAGCTCGCCAAGGCGCTGCCGGCCGTGGACGACGACCGCGCGCCCGGGCGCATCGTCTACGTGAGCTGCAACCCGGCCACGCTCGCGCGGGACGCCGCGGTGCTCGTGCACGATCGCGGGTACGCGCTCGCCGCGGCCGGCGCGGTCAACATGTTCCCGCACACCGCGCACGTCGAGTCGATCGCGCTGTTCGTGCGGGGACCGGCGTAGGCGTCCGGGGGGCGCACGACGGTGTCGCCGGACGGCGACGGCCGATCACGCGGCGCAAAAAAAAACGGGGCGAGTCGCCTCGCCCCGCAATCGCTGTTGGAACCAAATCAGTCACGCTGCCCTGAAATTGCCATGAGCAAGTTCAGCAAGCTGACGAAAATATTGTACAGGTTCAGGAAAATATTCAAAGTGGCCGTCACGTAGTTCGTCTCGCCGCCGTTGACGATGTTGCTCACGTCATACAGCAGGTAGGCGGAGAACAGCAGCACGGCGATCGCCGAGATCGTGAGCGAGACCGCCGGGACCTGGAAGAACAGGTTGGCGAGCGACGCGACGACCAGCAGCACGAGGCCGACGAACAGGAACTTGCCCAGGAAGCCGAAGTCGCGCTTCGTGACGGTGGCGATCGTCGCCATCGCGAAGAAGATCGCCGCGGTCATGCCGCCCGCCAGCGCGACCAGCTGCCCGCCGTTCCGGAAGCCCGCGGCGACCGACAGGATCGGCGTCAGGAACACGCCCGAGACGAACGTGAACCCGAGGAGCGCCGCGACGCCCCACGCGCTGTTGCGCAGCGCGGTCACCGCGAACAGCATTCCGATCATCGCGCCGAACATCAGGAGCGGCGCCAGGATCGGCGCCGCCTTGAACAGCGACGCGAAGTTGAGCTGCATCCCGAGCCAGGCGCCCGCGACCACGGGCAGCAGCGAGATCGCCAGCAGCCAGTACGTGTTGCGGAGCACCCGGTGGCGATCGACCGGGAGCGTTTCCGCCGCCCTCGGCATCGGCGCCGGAGCCGGCCGTCCGGGGGTCATGACGGGCTCGAATTTCGGGTTCATGCACTTCCTCCTGCAGTCGGCCCGGACGCGGGCCGTTCGCGACGTAGACTAGCAGAAACCCGAGTCGTTCCCTCCAGGACGAACGGCAGCCGGGTCCCGTGGTCCGATGTTCGGGCGATCCCCAGGCAAATCAAGTCCCTGGCCTATGGGCGGGCACGTACGGCGGGCCCCGCTTTTTTGCCTTTCCCGGGCAGGAACGGTAGCATCCGGCCCGGCGGATGCGCGCGGGGGGCCGGGGAGTCCGGGGCGGTCATGCACGTCGTTACGCAGCAGGCGCTGTCGGTACGCAAGCTCCGCGAGCAGGTCGGGGCCGAGGCGACCGGCATCGACCTCACGGCGCCCGTCGACGAGCCCACGCGGCTGCGGCTCTGCGATGCCGTGGCGCGGCACGGCTGCCTCGTCATCAGGGACCAGCGCTTCGATGCGCACGCGTTCCTGGCGGCGGGCCGGCTGTTCGGCGAGCCGGTGACGCGCCGCTACGCGAATCCGCTGCCGGGATTGCCGCTCGTCCAGCGCCTGTCCAGCCACGACCGCGAGGAAGACGGGTCGGTCCTGAGGACCGGCCAGTCCTGGCACACCGACCAGGCGGACGAGGAGCGTCCCCCCAAGTTCACGCTGCTCTATGCGGTCGAGCTCTTCCGCGAGGGCGGAACGACGGGCATCGTCAACATGCGCGCCGCTTACGAGGCGCTGCCCGACGCGCTCAAGGCGCGCCTCGCCGGACTGAAGGTCGTCTACGGTGCCCCCGGGCCCGCGAAGGGGCGCCACCAGGAGCCGGAGGGACCCGGTGGAAGTGCCGACGCCCCGCCGCATTGGGTCGTGCACCCGCTGGTCCGCACGATCCCGGAAACCGGGCAGCGGGCGCTCCACCTGCATCCGGGCCGGGTCCGGGGGGTCGTCGGGCTTCCGCCCGCGCTGGCGAAGGCGTTGCTGTCCGACCTGGTCCGGCGTGCGCTGAGGCCCGAATTCATCTACAACCACGCGTGGACGCTGGGCGACCTGCTCTTGTGGGACAACCGGTCGACGATGCACCGGGCGAACTACGACTACGATCCGATGGACACGACGCAGCACCGGTGCATGTACCGGATGATGGTCGAGGGCGAGCGCCCCCGGTGAAGCCGGGGGGCGTCGGGCCTCGCCCGTGCCCGCGCAACCGACGTCGCAGGAAGGGTGGCCGAGCGGTCGAAGGCACCGGTCTTGAAAACCGGCAACGGGGCGACCCGTTCGTGGGTTCGAATCCCACCCCTTCCGCCAATCGCGCCGCGCTCGGGCGCCGCGGCCCGGTCTCGGATGTTCGATGGATCGGAAGACAGATGCCCACAGGCGGCGCGTACGACACCGATCACGAGACCTCCGGGACGTACCGCTTGCGTGTCGAAGGCCGGACGAATGCCGGTGTACTGGAATGCCTGGCGTACCGAAGTGACACCTGCATTTCGTCATGCGCCGGCCCGGGAGCATCGATGGCAACGGATGGTCGTCGCCGCGACAACCTTGGCGTGGCCGCGTGCGCGGTTGAGCTTGAGGGAAGCCGCGTCCGGCCTTGCTTCGTTGATGTGAAATCCAACTCGCCGCAATGGCCGCATCAATGGCAAGCGGAAGCGCTCCACACTTGGCTGGAGTGCGACGCTGCGGACTGTGCCAAGACCAGATTCCCGGAGCGTCAGCTTGCGGACATCGGCCTCACCCTGCTCGCTCGCCTCGCGGTGCTCGCCAAGTCCTGACCCCTCGGTCAACACGGACGCCGCGAGCGCAGCATCTCGCGCCGGAGTCGGGACGTCGGTTACGATCGTTCGCTAGACGCACACGGTTGCCGACGATGAGCCATCAAATCCATCTCGTGGACGTGTTCGCCTTGCAGCGCTATTCGGGCAATCCGCTCGCGGTCGTCGTCGGCGACGCTCACCTGCCGGACGAGTCGATGCTGTCGCTGGCCGCCGAGATCAACTACTCGGAGACCACGTTCGTCGTGCCGGTCCCCGAGCAGGACGGCGGCTATCGCGTGCGGATCTTCACGCCCGCGCGAGAGATCGCCTTCGCCGGGCACCCGATCCTCGGAACCGCGGCGGTCCTGCGCAAGCTCGTCGACCCGGTCGCTTCCGCTCCGCTGCGCCTGAACCTTCCCGTGGGACCTGTCACCGTCACTTTCGAGCCGTCTGCCGACGGATCCGAGGTCGTCTGGTTCCGCGCCCCGACGGCGACGCCCGGAGCCGAGTGTCCGCGCGACGAGATGGCGGCCGCGCTCGGGATTTCGCCGCTGGACATCGCCTCGACGATCCCCATCCAGCAAATCTCGGCAGGCACGGCGGCGATGATCGTTCCCCTGCGCAGTCTCGAAGCGCTGCGACGTAGCCGGCTCGACCTCGCGGCCTATGCCGGGCTTGCGGCGAAGGGGCACCCGCCGCTGGTCTACCTCTTCTGCCCCGAGACGCGTGATCCGGGCAACGACTACAGCGCCCGGTTCTTCTTCGAGGCGCACGGCGTGCGCGAGGATCCGGCCACCGGCAACGGCGCGGCCTTCCTGGGCGCGTATCTGCTGGAGCACCGACAGCAGCCCCGCTCCGGCTTCTCCGTTCGCATCGAGCAAGGCCACGAGGTGCGCAGGCCCTCCCTCGTCCTGTTGCGCGGCCGGGTCGTCGACGGCACACGTGAGGTCAGCGTGGGCGGTACCGTCATCCCCACGGTGCGCGGGGAGCTCGTGTGAGCGATGCCCTCCGACCTCGCTGGCCATCGGACCGACCGGGACGCGTCGCGATCTCCAGCGGCGACCCGGGCGGCAGCGGTAGACTCCGACGACACGACGCGGTCGATGCGGATGGCCTAGGGGGAATGAGAGCGATGATATTCGTGGCGACACGGCAATCCGCGCGGCCGGCCGAAGTTGCCTCCGGAGCGCGCGCCTCCGCGCGCCGCGGGTCTCGAAAGTAGCTCCGCGCCCGCGCGAGCCCGACGGTGTTCCGACGCCGCAACCGTTCCGCCACGACGCACCGCTCCGACGTCGCGAGACGTCGCGCAATGCGACCCTACGCACGTCCCGCGGTCGCCACGGGAGCGCAGGCTCTCGCCGCGGCGGCGGTGGGTGCGGTGGCGGTCGGCGCCCTGGCGATCGGCGCGCTCGCCATCGGGCGCCTCGCGATCGGACAGGCGCGCATCAGGCGATTGGAGATCGACGAGCTCGTCGTCCGCCGCCTTCGCGTCGTCGAGGCGCTCCGCACGCCTCGCGGGTAGCCGCAGGCGGCGAGGCGCCCCTACGCGCGACTTGCGGCGGTCCCGGCCATCGCGATCGCGCGTACGCCGCCGGTTTCCCCTTGCGCACCGATGAGCTAGGCTGGTGCCCGGCCGCTCCCCTCGACGATCGCTCCTCGCCCCCTCCGAACCGATGTACAACCCCCGCACTTCGAACACACCGACGTCGCCGACCTCCACCGGCTGATCGAGGCGCACCCGCCGGGCGTGCTCGTCGCGCGCGGGCCGCAGGGGCTCGACGCGAACCACCTGCCGTTCGAGCTGATGGCCGGCGAGGGGCCGCAGCCGACGCTGATCGGGCACGTCGCGCGCGCGAACCCGGTGTGGCAGGAGCTTCGCGACGGCGACGAGGCGCTGGTGATCTTCCGGGCCGAGCACGCGTACGTGTCGCCGAACCGGTACCCGAGCAAGCACGAGGCGCACCGGCAGGTGCCGACGTGGAACTACCGCGTCGTGCACGTCCACGGCCGGGTGCGCGTGCGCGACGACGAGCGGTTCGTGCGCGGCGTCGTCGCGCGGCTCACGCGCCGCCACGAGGGGCGCACCGGCGACCCGAAGCCCTGGAAGATGGGCGACGCGACGCCCGAATACCTCGACGACATGCTGACGCGCATCGTCGGCATCGAGGTCGCGATCGAGCGCATCGTCGGCAAGCGGAAGCTGTCGCAGAACAAGGAGGAGCGCGACCGCCTCTCGGCGGCCGACGCGCTCGAGGCGCGGGGCACGACCGAGCTCGCGCACGCGATGCGCGACGCGATGCCGCGCGGGCGCTGAGACCGTCCCGACGCGAGACTCGCGTCGCTGCGGCGCGGCGACGCGACAAAATCGCCAAACATTGACCGCGCCGCATTGGCCGGCGCGCGAATCTGATGCACACTTCGCCGGCGAGCGGCCCGCCCATCCAGATCGGCGCGGGTCGGATCCTCGCGCAATCCCGCGACCGGCGCCCACGCCGGCAGGAGGACGCGAATGCCCCCGGAGGCGACGGACGACGGACGCAAGGAGGAGCTGCGAAGCTTCCTCTTCCTGACCGTCGTCATGGTGCCGGCGCTGTCGGTGATGATCGTCGCCGGCTACGGCTTCGCCGTCTGGATGTTCCAGTTGCTCGCCGGGCCGCCCACCGGATGAGCTCGCCACCGGAAGACGAGGTGCACGTCGCGGGCCTGGTCGTGCACGCCTACCCCGAGGCGGTGCCCCGCGTCGAGCGCGCGCTGCGCGCGATCGCGGGCGCCGACGTGCAGGCTGCGAGCCGCGACGGCAAGCTGGTCGTGACGCTGGAGGCCACGAGTGGCGGCGCGATCGCCGACGCGATGGTGCGCATCCAGACGCTCGACGGGGTGCTCGCCGCGGCGCTCGTCTACCAGCATACCGAGACCGCCTCCGCCATGAACGACGAGGTCGACCTTGAAGATCACGCGCCGAGCCTTCGTTAAGCAATCGGCGGCTGCGGCCGCCGCCGCGGTCGCGGGCGTCCCGCTGCCGGGCGCCGCGCAGAACGTCGTCACCGACGCCGCGTTCACGCGGATGAAATGGTCGAAGGCGCCCTGCCGCTTCTGCGGCACCGGCTGCGGCGTCAACGTCGCCGTGAAGGACGGCCGCGTCGTCGCGACGCACGGCGACATCAACAGCGAGGTCAACCGCGGGCTCAACTGCGTGAAGGGGTACTTCCTCTCCAAGATCATGTACGGCGAGGACCGCCTCACGACGCCGCTGTTGCGGATGAAGGACGGCAAGTACGACAAGGACGGCGAGTTCGCGCCGGTGTCGTGGGACCGCGCGTTCGACGAGATGGCGACGCAGTGGAAGCGCGTGCTGAAGGAGAAGGGGCCGACCGCGGTCGGCATGTTCGGCTCGGGGCAGTGGACGGTGTTCGAGGGCTACGCGGCGCTTAAGCTCATGAAGGCGGGCTTCCGCAGCAACAACATCGACCCGAACGCGCGCCACTGCATGGCCTCGGCGGTCCAGGGCTTCATGCGCACGTTCGGCATGGACGAGCCGATGGGCTGCTACGACGACATCGAGAGCGCCGACGCGTTCGTGCTGTGGGGCTCGAACATGGCCGAGATGCACCCGATCCTGTGGACGCGGGTGACCGACCGCCGGCTCTCCGCGCCGCGCACGAAGGTCGCGGTGCTGTCGGTGTTCGAGCACCGCAGTTTCGAGCTGGCCGACATCCCGATCGTCTTCAAGCCGCAGACCGACCTCGCGATCCTCAACTACATCGCGAACTACGTCATCCGCACCAACAGGGTGAACAAGGAGTTCGTCGACAGGCACACGACGTTCAAGCTCGGCAACGACGACATCGGCTACGGGCTGCGCCCCGAGGACCCGCGGCAGAAGGCGGCCAAGAACGCGGGCGAGGCGACCGGCGGCAAGCCGATGACCTTCGACGAGTATGCGAAGTACGTGTCGAAGTACGACGCCGCGTACGTGAGCAAGCTCTCCGGCGTGCCGAAGTCGCAGCTCGACAAGCTGGCCGAGCTCTATGCGGACCCGAAGGTCCGCGTGATGTCGTTCTGGACGATGGGCTTCAACCAGCACACGCGCGGCGTGTGGTGCAACAACCTCGTCTACAACCTGCACCTCCTGACCGGCAAGATCGCCACTCCCGGCAACAGCCCGTTCTCGCTCACCGGGCAGCCCTCGGCCTGCGGCACCGCGCGAGAGGTCGGCACGTTCTCGCACCGGCTTCCGGCCGACATGGTCGTCGCGAATCCGAAGCACCGGGCCGAGGCGGAGCACATCTGGAAGCTGCCCGAGGGCACGATTCCCGACAAGCCCGGCTTCCACGCGGTGCTGCAGAACCGGATGCTGAAGGACGGCAAGCTCAACGCCTACTGGGTGCAGGTCAACAACAACATGCAGGCGGCGGCCAACATGATGCAGGAGGGCCTGCCCGGCTACCGCAACCCGGCGAACTTCATCGTCGTGTCGGACGCCTACCCGACGGTCACGACGCTGATGGCCGACCTCGTGCTGCCCACCGCGATGTGGGTCGAGAAGGAAGGCGCCTACGGCAACGCCGAGCGGCGCACGCAGTTCTGGCACCAGCTCGTCGACGCGCCCGGCGAGTCGCGCTCCGACCTGTGGCAGCTCGTCGAGTTCAGCAAGCGCTTCAAGGTCGAGGAGGTCTGGCCCGCCGAGCTGATCGCGAAGAAGCCCGAGCTCGCCGGCAAGACGCTCTACGACGTGCTCTACCGCAACGGCAACGTCGACAAGTTCCCGCTCTCGCAGGTCGACGCCGGCTACGCGAACGCCGAGGCGAAGGCGTTCGGCTTCTACCTGCAGAAGGGGCTGTTCGAGGAATACGCGACGTTCGGGCGCGGGCACGGCCACGACCTTGCACCGTTCGACATGTACCACGAGGCGCGCGGGCTCCGCTGGCCGGTCGTCGACGGCAAGGAGACGCGCTGGCGCTACCGCGAGGGCACCGACCCGTACGTGAAGAAGGGCGCGGGCTTCCAGTTCTACGGCAATCCCGACGGCCGCGCGGTGATCTGGGCGCTGCCCTACGAGCCGGCGGCCGAGTCGCCCGACGCCGAGTACCCGTTCTGGCTGTCCACCGGCCGCGTGCTCGAGCACTGGCACTCGGGCTCGATGACGCGGCGCGTGCCGGAGCTCTATCGCGCATTCCCCAATGCGGTCGTCTACCTGCACCCCGAGGACGCGAAGGCGCTCGGCGTGCGGCGCGGCAGCGAGGTGAAGATCGTGTCGCGGCGCGGCGAGATGCGCACGCGGGTCGAGACGCGCGGGCGCAACAGCGTGCCGCGCGGCCTCGTGTTCGTGCCTTGGTTCGACGCCTCGCAGCTCATCAACAAGGTGACGCTCGACGCCACCGACCCGATCTCGTTCCAGACCGACTTCAAGAAGTGCGCGGTCCGGATCGAGAAGGTGGGAGACGCCTGATGCGCGCGCCCCTCGTCCTCGCCGCCGCGATCCTCGCCGCGACGGCCGCCCTCGCCCACGCTCAGCTCGCCGACAAGATGCGCGGCGCCACGCCGGTGGCCGACGAGTCGCGCCCGCCGCCGCTCGGCAACGTCGAGAACAAGGACGTGCGCCGCGAGCGCGCCTACTCGATGCAGCCGCCGACGATCCCTCACAAGATCGACAGCTACCAGGTCGACCTCAACGTCAACGCGTGCCTGGGCTGCCACAGCCGTGGGCGCGCGCCGGTGACCCAGGCGGTCGCGGTGAGCGTGAGCCACTACATGGACCGCGACGGCAACTTCCTCGCCGAGATCTCGCCGCGGCGCTATTTCTGCCAGCAGTGCCACGTGCCGCAGGAGGACCTGAAGCCATTGGTCGGCAACCGCTTCGTCGACGTCGACGAGATCCTGCGGAGCGGCGGCGCGACCACGGCGGGCGCGGCGAAGAAGTAGGCGATGCGCGGGCTCGCCGAACTCGCGAAGCGCTACTGGGCGACGATCTGGCGCCCGAGCCGGCATTTCAGCCTCGCGTTCCTGGTGCTGGGCGGCTTCATCGCCGGCGTCGTTTTCTGGGGCGCGTTCAACACCGGCCTCGAGCTCACCAACACCGAGACGTTCTGCCTCTCGTGCCACGAGATGCGCGACAACGTCTACCCGGAGCTCCAGCGCACGATCCACTACACGAACCGCAGCGGCGTGCGCGCGAAGTGCCCCGACTGCCACGTGCCGCACGAGTGGACCAGCAAGATCGCCCGCAAGATGCAGGCGTCGAAGGAGGTCTGGGGCAAGATCTTCGGCACGATCGACACGCGCGAGAAGTTCGTCGACCACCGGATCGTGCTCGCGCAGAGCGAGTGGGCGCGGATGAAGGCGAACAAATCGCTCGAGTGCCGCAACTGCCACAGCGCCGAGTCGATGGACATCACGCGCCAGAGCCCGCGCGCGGCGCACATGCACTCGACGTTCCTGTTCACCGGCGAGCGCACCTGCATCGACTGCCACAAGGGCATCGCGCACCGGCTGCCAGACATGGGCGCGGCGCTGAAGTCCCCTTGAGCGGGCGCGACGCCGCGATTCGCGAAGCCCTGCCGGCCGAGGGCCGCGCTGCGCACGTCGGCCTGAGGGCCGGCCCACGGATTGCCCGGGGGGAAGGCGGCGGAAGGCCGCTCCCGCGGAGCGTCGCTCAGGCGCCCAGTCCGAGGTACGCGCGCCTCAACTCCGGCTGCGCGAACACCGACTCGGGCGTCCCCTGCGCGACGATCCGCCCTTCCTCGAGCAGGTAGGCGCGCTTCGCGATCTCGAGCGCCATCTTGACGTTCTGCTCGACGAGAAGCACGGCGGTGCCCTGCTCGTTCACCTCGCGGATCGCCCAGAACATCGTGAGCACGATCGCGGGCGAGAGCCCGAGCGAGGGCTCGTCGAGCAGGAGCAGGCGCGGGCGCGCCATCAGCGCGCGGCCGATCGCGACCATCTGCTGCTGTCCGCCCGACAGCGAGCCGGCCGGCGCGTCGAGCTTCTCGCGCACCGCCGGGAACAGCTTGCACACCGCCTCGAGCGAGCGGGCGCGGTCGGCGCGCGCCGCGCGGCGGAAGCTGCCGATCTCGAGGTTCTCGCGCACCGTCATCCCCGCGAACAGGCGCCTCCCCTCGGGAACGATCGCGATCCCCGCCTCGCAGTAGCGGTGCGGCGCGCTCCGCGTCAGCTCGCGGCCCTCCATCGCGATGCTGCCGCCGCGCGCGCGGTTCAATCCGGCGATCGCGTTGATGAGCGTCGTCTTGCCGGCGCCGTTGGGACCGACGACGCAGACGAGCTCGCCGGGCGCGATCGAGAGCGAGACGTCCCACAGCGCGGGCGCCGCGCCGTACCCCGCCGACAGCCCCCGCACCTCAAGCATGCGCGGTCCCCAGGTAGGCGATCGCGACGTCGCGGCGCGCCATCACCTCGGCGGCGGGGCCCTGCGCGAGCACCCGGCCCTGGTCCAGCACGACGATGCGGTCGGAGAGCGCGGTCACGACGCGCATCACGTGCTCGACCAGCACGATCGTCGTGCCGCGCGCGCGGATGCGGCGGATCAGCTCGACCGCCTCGTCGATCTCGCCGGGCGTGAGGCCGGAGAGCACCTCGTCGAGCAGGACGAGCCGCGGCCGGGACGCGAGCGCGCGCGCGAGCTCGAGGAACTTCGTCTGGTGCAGGTTGAGGTCGCCGGGCAGCGCGTCCGCGCGCGCCGCGAGGCCGGTGAACGCGAGCCACTCGTCGGCCGCGCGGCGTGCGTCGTCCGGCGCGAGCCGCTCGCCGCCGAACATCGCGGTCAGCGCGACGTTGTCGCGCACCGTGAGGTGGGCGAACGGGCGCGGGATCTGGTAGGTGCGGGCGATGCCCGAGCGCGCGATCCGGTGCGCCGGCACCCCCGCGAGCTCGCGCCCCTCGAACCGGACGCTCCCGGCGTCGGCGCGGTAGTGCCCGCTGACGACGTTGATCAGCGTCGACTTGCCCGATCCATTGGGACCCAGCACGCCGAGGATCTCGCCTTGGAGCACGTCGACGTCGACGCCGTCGACCGCGCGCACGCCACGGAACGCCTTGCGCAGGCCGCGCACGACGAGCAGCGGGCGTCCGGTGGAGGCAGGCCGGCGCTCCGAGGCCATCGGGGCTGCAGACGCGGGTGGCGCGGCGGTATCGGCGACTCGCCTGCGCCGGACGAGCTTGCCCAGGATGCCGTCGGGCAGGAACAGCACGGCCACGACGAGGATCGCGCCGACGATCGCCTTGCCGGCGATCGCCTGGTCGGCCGCGGTCGACGCATACAGCAGCACGGTGATCGCGACCGCGCCGATCGCCGGCCCCGCCCAGTGGCGCGAGCCGCCGAGCACGCTCATCAAGACGACGGTCAGCGGCACCGTGATGTTGAACGTCGACGGCGCGGTCACGTACGAGACGAACAGCGCCTGGATGCCGCCCGCGATGCCGGCCAGCGCGCAGGAGAGGCCGAACGCCACGAGCTTGTAGCCGTAGGTCGGTACGCCCATCACCTCGGCCGCGTCCTCGTCGTCGTGGATCGCGAAGAGGCCCAGGCCGAGCCGCATCTTCGTGACCGCGTAGGCAACGACGAGCGTCGCCGCGGCGAGCGCCAGCGCCATCATGTAGAACGAGCCCGACGCGGTCGGCGCGAGCTTCGGCACCGCGACCGCGGACAGGTAGACGCCGGGACCGCCGTCCGCGGGCGAGTTGAGCACGATGGTCGCGAGCACGAAGGTCACCGCGAGCGTCAGGAGCGCGAAGAGCTCGCCCCGGACGCGGCGCACGCGGAAGACGACCGCGCCAAGCGCGACGCCGAGGATCGCGGGCAAGAGCGCCGCCATCGGCAGCGTCCACGCGAACGGCCAGTCGAACTTGCCGGCGAGCACCGCGGTCGTGTAGACGCCCGCGCCGAAGAACGCGCCGTGCCCGAACGAGAAGTAGCCGGAGTACCCGGACAGGAGGTTCCAGGACGTGGCGAGCACGATCCAGTGGAACACGAGGTAGAGGAACGACTCGTAGAACGTCGGCGGGCGCGTGAACGGCAGCGCCGCGAGCGCGACCGCGACGAGCGCGATGCCCAGGATCGTGCGGTCGGGCTTCAGGTCTTCCCCGGCCGGACGAGCAGCAGCACGATCAGCAGCGTGAACGACACGATCGGCGCCCACGAGGGCGACGCGAACACGGACGTCATCGCTTCGGACACGCCGATCAGGATCCCGGCCGCGAGCGGTCCGAGCGGCGAGCCCAGCCCGCCCAGCATCACCGCGGCGAACACGACGCCGACCCATGCGTAGATCTGCGCGGGCGTCAGCGTGAACGACAGCGCGAGGCACACGCCCGCGATGCCCGCGAGCGCGCCGCAGGTGCCGGCGAGCAGCAGCGAGAGCTTCCGCCGGTCGATGCCGTAGGCCGCGGCCATCGGCGGGTCCTCGGCGATCGCGCGCATCGCCTTGCCGAGGTCGGTGTAGCGCATTGCCGCCCAGATGCCGAACGACAGCGCGAGCGCGATGACGAGCGTCAGGAGCTCGGGCGCCGGCACGTAGAGCGGGCCGAGCTTGAACTTCATCGCCGCGTAGGGCGATTCGAGCTTGCGGAAGTCGGCGGTCCAGAAGTACTGGATCAGCGCCTCGACGATCGCGGTGAACCCGAACGTCGCGAGCAGCGAGTTGAACGGCGAGACCCTGAACCGCGACAGCAGCCCCTGGATCGCGACGCCGATCGCGAAGAACAGCGGCACGATGATCACGAGCGTCGCGAGCGGGTCCATGCCGCCGGCGCCCGCGAGCTCGTAGCACAGGTAGGCCGCGAGGAAGACGAGCGCGAAGTGGGCGAGGTTGATGACGTGGAGCAGGCCCCACGCGAGCCCGAGGCCCAGCCCAATCAGCCCGTAGAGCCCGCCGATGAACACGCCGGCGAGCAGCGACTGCGCGATGAGCGTCGCGCTCGGGAAATTCATGCGCCACCCCCCGATGTCAGGCACGTGCCTGACACCGGGGGCGAGATGTCTGCCCGCGGCGCGGTGTCAGACACGTGCCTGACACCGGGGGTCGCCCCCCCTCATTGCACGCGGAGCGTCGCGCCCGGCGCCGCGAACGGCTTCGGGTAGACGGTGACCCAGCGGCCGTCCTGCACCTGCTTCACGCGCATCAGGTCGTCGCCGTAGTTCGACGGGCCGTCGAAGTGCAGCTTGCCCTGGATCGTGTCGACCGTGTGAGTCCTAAGCCAGTCGCAGATCTTCTTGTCGTCGAGGCTGTTCGTGCCCCTCACGCCCGCCTCGAGGATCTGCCAGGCGGTGAACGACGCGGCGGCCTGCACCTCGACCGCCGTGTCGGGGATGCCGGCCTTCGCGGCGCGCACGTGGTACTCGTCGATGAACGCCTTCGCGCCCGGCGCGTTCGTGTACGGGACGTGCTCCTCGAACACCGTCATCGACAGCGCGTTCTTCGCGAGCGGCGACTTCGACATCGGCCCCGGCGCCGGGTACATGTAGAAGTGCATCGGCGGCGAGTAGTCGATCTTGCTCATCGCTTCGAGCAGCTGATTGCCCTCGAGGCCGATCGCGCCGACCCAGACGAAGTCCGGCTTCGCGTCCTTGATGCGCGCGGCGATCGGGCCGTAGTCGAGGTTGCCGAAGTCCCACTCGAGGAACAGCACCTCGGTCATGCCGCGCTTCTTCGCGAGCTCGCGCGCGCCGAGCGACATGAAGTGCACCGACGGGAACTTGCTCGTGACCACCGCGATCGTCTTCGGCGGCTTCGACGTCGCGGCGAGCGCGTTGAACACGGTGTTCGGCACCGTGATCTCGGGCACCGGCCCGAGCGACCACGCCGGGAACTGGCACTCGTACTTGGCGAGCGACGGGATGCCGAACGTGTGGTGGACGAGCACCTTGTCGTAGCGCTGCGCGACGCCCATCGCCGACAGGATCGCGCCGGTCGCGTACGGGCCCATCAGCAGGTCGACCTTGTCGACGGTGAGGAGCTGCTCGTAGAGCGTGCGCGCGAGGTCGGGCTTGCTCTGGTCGTCCTTGACGATCCACTCGACCCTGCGACCGAGAAGACCGCCGCGCCGGTTCAGCTGGTCGACGTAGATCTCGCCGACCGTCTTGTGCACGAGCGCGGTCGCGGCGAGCGGGCCGGTCAGCGCGAGCGTGCTGCCGATCCTGACCGGCTGCTGCGCGTTCGCGCCGGCCGCCGCGAACAGCAGCGTCCCCAGGGCCGCGAGCGCGAGCCCCCTGCCAATGCGGTGCTTCATCGGATCCTCCTGGTGCGTGGTCGCGGTCCGGGCGGTCCGGCCACGCGGCCGCCTCTTCGTCGCGACCGGCAGCATACCTTGGCGGTCGCGGGCGCGCGAATCGGCCGGTTCAGGCCTTGGCCGGCGCCTCGTGGTTGACGATGAACTCGGGATGCATCGGCGGCCCCCAGACGTAGATCGAGTCCTCGCCCGGGTGGTCGGCCGCCTTCCAGTCGAGGTCGGCCGGCACGTAGTCGATGTCGAACGAGTACTCGGCCCAGCTCTTCCACGGGTCGCGCACGTAGTAGAAGTAGTTCGAGCCCAGCACGTGGCGCCCGACGCCCCAGCCGTCGGCGTAGCCCGCGTTGCGCATCTGCTCGGAGCCGCGGCCGATCTCGTCGACGCTCCGCACGTCCCAGCTGGAATGGTGGAGGCCGGGACGGTCCGACTTCGCGAACGCCATCACGTGGTGGTCGCTGCCGTGCGGCGCGTGCACGAACGCGATGACGTCGCCCGAGTGGTCGGACAGGCGCATGCCCAGCACGTCGGTGCAGAAGCGGACCATCCGCATCACGTCGGGCGTGAAGCGCAGCACGTGCGACAGCCGCCGCGGGCGCACCGGCTCGACACGGCTCCGCGCCGGCGCGGCGCCCTTCCCGGGCGGTACGGGCGGAGGGACGTCCGGCGCGGGCTTCGTGGCCGGGCTCACGTTGGGGGCGACGACCAGCTGGATCGCGACGCCGTCCGCGTCGGCGAGCCACAGACCCTCGCGCGTGCCCAGCGGGTGCGGATCGCGCGCCGCGCCGTGCTTCGCGATCCGCGCCGCGAACGCGTCCGCGTCGTCGGCGAAGATGCCGAAGGTCAGGAACTGCAGGCGCTTCTGCCCGCCGTTCCCGTGGATCACGCCCCAGCAGTGCGGATCGCCGGACGCGCGGAGCTCGAGCGCGCCGCCGTTGCGCCGGACGTCGAGTCCGAACGCGCGGTAGAAGCGCTCGGCCTCGTCGAGCGAGGGAACGCTCATCGCGAACCGCTGCAACGAATGGACGCCCGTCACGCCGTCGCGGCGCGCGCCCCCCTGCCCGCTGCTGCCCATGCCTCCTCCTCCGGATTCCGCGGGGCGCCGCGCGTCTCTC
The DNA here is from genome assembly GCA_046347845.1 of Burkholderiales bacterium. Taxonomy (GTDB): domain Bacteria; phylum Pseudomonadota; class Gammaproteobacteria; order Burkholderiales; family Casimicrobiaceae; genus VBCG01. The sequence continues at coordinate 327,575 of JAXMFH010000004.1, forward strand.
GTCGTGGTCGCCTCCTGGCGGCGGAGGCGACTCGCGTCGCCCCTCGCGCAGTGGCGTGACTTTCATCACTTTTCCGGTGGCCGTCAAGCCCGCGGCCGACGGGCGCCCGCTGCGTCAGGCGAGGTAGCGCCCGCGGGTCTTCGCGTGGCCCCAGTGGAAGTGGTAGAGCGAGGTGGACCGCCACATCATGTGCAGGCGGTCGGCGCAGAGGACGTCGAGCGCGGCGGCCACCGGCGGAAGGTGCGAATAGATCGACCGCACGTACGTGAGCCGGCGGTGCGGCCCCAGCCGCTCCGCGACCGGCCGCGGGTCGAGCGCCTGCAGCACCGTGCGCGGCACCTCCGAGCGCAGGAAGTCCTGGAAGTCGCGCTCGCTCTCGGCGGTGAGCTCGCGGGAGCCCATCCCCGCACCGAGCTTGCGCTGCCCGAACGCCTCGCGCGGGACGCCGGCCTCCTCGGCGATGCGGCGCGGAATCGGGCGGTCGTAGTAGCCGGTCGCGAGCTTCCACGGCCGCATCTCGTCGGCGTGGGTGATCCGGTAGATCGCCGGCGCGTGCCGCGCGCCCACGTAGGGCAGCGGGAAGTGGACGAAGCCGGCGCGCAGCCGGAACTCGCCCAGCGCGTGGCCCGACAGGTGACAGTCGTCGCGCTCGGCGAGATCGATGCGGCGGCACCGCGCGGTCGGCCCCCAATAGCGCTCGCCGTGCCGTCCCGACACGAACACGCTGCCGCTCAGCACGTGCTCCATCACGCGGCTCGTCGCGTCGGTGATCGCCGCGGGGCTGCTCCAGTAGAACTCGGCGCGCGGGTGCCCGGGCAGCCGCAGGAGGCCCGCGCGATCGAACTCGGCGACGCGCATGCCGAGCCGGCGAAGCGTCTCCGCGCCGCTGTCGTCGTCGATGCGCTCGGTCACGCCGACGAGCGGATGGCCGGAGGGGCCCGCGCTCCGCACGAACGTGACGCCCTCGCGGCAGCCGGCCAGGCTCGCGATCGCCGCGGACGCGGTCGAGTCGTAGCCCCGCGAGCAGGCCGCGACGAGCCGGTAGGCGGTCGCCCGTCCCGGGTCGGCGGCGTTCGCCGCGATCCGCCGGGTCGTCCCGAGCAACCGATGGAAGTAGTCGGCGTAGCAGGTCGGCGGCGCGCCGAGCGGGCGGTCGAGGCGCTCGATCGACGCGTCGCGCGCGAGGCGCAGGTTGCAGCAGGGGTAGAGCTCGACGTGGCGGCCGGCGCCCGTGCGCAGCCGGGCCGGCGGCGAGGCGATGCCGCGGCGCACCTGCGCGACGAGGTCGAAGAAGTAGCCCGGGTAGCCGAGGTCGAGCCCGTCGCCCGCCTCGACCAGCAGGAACGCGAGCGAGTTCGAGATCCGCGCCTCGCCCGCCCCTCGCAGCACGAACAGGCGCTCGAGCGGATGGAACGGCGCGGCGAACACGAGCGCGCCGTCGCGCACGCGCGCCCCGGTCCCGGCGAGCGCGCCGGCGCGATCGAAGTCGAAGGCGCCGAAGTCCCCGTCCCACGCGCCCTCGACGAAGCCGTCGCGCCGCGTCGCGACGCCGCGCCCGTGGCGGACGCGCACCGGCGCGCCCGCCCGCGCGCGCGCGCACCACGCGAGCGGGGGCAACGAAGCGCTCGGCTCGAACTCGAGTTCCAGGATCCGGGCTCCTCTGCCGGCGGCGACGGGGCGGGCCGTGCCGGCGATGCGGCGGGCGCCGCCTCGATGCTCAGCCGAGCGGCGCGACCTTCAGCACTTCCTCGGCGGTCGTCAGCCCCGCCGCCACCTTGACCGCTCCGGACAGGCGCAGCGGACGCATTCCGTCGCGGTACGCCTGCTCGCGCACGCGCACGTCGTCGGCGCGGTCGTCGACGAGCTTCCGGATCGCGGGGCTCGACAGCATGATCTCGTAGAGCCCGATGCGGCCGAGGTAGCCGGTCATCCGGCATTCGACGCAGCCCACCGGGTCCATCCATCCGGACGCCGGGCGCTCGGACCGCCAGGGCGCCGTGAGAACCTGCCACGCGTCCTCCTCGACGGGCTCTCCGGGCCGCTTGCAGTGCGGACAGAGCGTTCGCACGAGTCGCTGCGCCATCACGCCGAGCAGCGTCGAATTGATCAGGTACGGCGGCACCCCCAGGTCGAGCAGCCGCGTCACGGCGGTGGGCGCGTCGTTCGTGTGCAGCGTCGACAGCACGAGGTGCCCGGTGAGCGCCGCCTGCACCGCCATCTCGGCGGTGTCGCGGTCGCGGATCTCGCCCACCATGATGATGTCGGGATCCTGCCGGAGCAGCGTGCGCACGCCGCTCGCGAAGTCGACGCCGATCGACGGCTGCACCTGCATCTGGTTCAGCGCGGGCTCGATCATCTCGATCGGGTCCTCGACCGTGCAGACGTTGACCTCGGGCGTCGCGAGCTGCCGCAGCGTCGAGTAGAGCGTCGTCGTCTTGCCCGAGCCGGTCGGACCCGTCACGAGGATGATGCCGTGCGGCTCGCGCACCATCCGCTCCCAGCGCGCCCGGTCGTCCGGCGTGAAGCCCAGATCCGCATAGTCGCGCACGAGGACCTCGGGCGTGAAGATCCGCATCACGATCTTCTCGCCGAACGCGGTGGGCATCGTCGCGATGCGGAGCTCGACCTCCTGCCCGTCGGGCGCGACCGTCTTGATGCGCCCGTCCTGCGGGCGCCGCTTCTCGACGATCTCCATCCGCGCGAGGAGCTTGATCCGCGAGGTCATCGCGAGCAGCACCGGCGTGGGGATCGCGTAGACCTGGTGGAGCACGCCGTCGATCCGGAAACGCACCTGGCCCACGTCGCGCCGCGGCTCGATGTGGATGTCGGACGCGCGCTGCTCGAACGCGTACTGCCACAGCCAGTCGGTGATGTGGACGACGTGGCTGTCGTTCGCGTCGAGCGTCGCGCGCCGGCCGAGCTCGACCAGCTGCTCGAAGTTCCGCGCGAGCGACGCCTGGCCCGGCTGCGCCTCGGCGGCCTTCTTCATCGAGCGCGCGAGGTTGTAGAACTCGCCCAGGTAGCGCCGGATGTCGTCGGGGTTCGCGAAGACGAGCTCGACGTCGAGCTTGAGGATGGCGGAGAGCTCCTTCGCCCACGACCTCACGAACGGCTCGGCGGTCGCGACCGTGAGCGTCGTCGGCGTCACGGCGACCGGCAGGATGCGGAACCGCTCGGCGTACGCGTTCGACATCGTCTGCGTCACCGCCGCGAGGTCGATCTTCAGCGGGTCGATGTGCAGGTACGCGACGCCGAGCTTGCCGGCCAGCCACTCGACCAGCCACTCGAGCGTCATCGCGGCGTGCGGCGCCTTCGCCGACTTCCAGTGCTGCGCGGCGACGAGCGCGAGCGGATGATCGTACTGGCGCGTGCGCACGCGCGCGACGCGCTCCGCGTCGGCGCGCCCGACGAGCCCGTCGGCGACCATCAGCTTCAGGATGTCCTCGAGCCGGATCCGCCGGTCGTCGCCCGTCGAGGATTCGCGAGGAGCGCCCGGGCGCGGGCCGGTCATCGGCGTGGCCATGCGCGCACTCTACACGCGGCCGGCCCGTCCCGGCGCCCCCGCGCGCCGAGGCGCCGCGGGCCGGCGGGTTCGCGGGAACGCCGCGCGTTCAGCGGCCGGGCGGCTGGCCGCGCGGCGGGATCATGCCCGGAGGGGGCGGCGCCTGGCCGGCCCGGGGCGACGGCGCGGGCGCGTCCTCGACGATGCGGTCGTCCTCGCCGGGAACGACCGTCATCACGATCGACTGCGGCGGGGACGCCGGATCGACGATGACGCGGGCGCCGGTGACGAACTGCGTCTTGCCGCCGAAGCGTATCGTGGCGTGGAGCGCGTGCACGCGTCCGGTGACTTTCGCGGCATCGATCGGCAGCGCGAACGGGATCGGCACCTGGCGTCCGTCCGCCCTCAGCGTCGCGGTCGCGTTGGGCACCGGCCGGTCGGGCCGCGTCACGTCGAGCAGCTGGACGACGATCTCCGCATCCGGGGGCAGCGCGACCTTCTCGCGGTACACGATCGAGCCGCGGACGACCTTCGCCTGCGGTCCGGACCGGCCCGCCGCGGCCGCGGACGCCGGGGGCGGCTCGACGGTCGCGCATCCGGGGACCATCACGACGGCGAGCGCCGACGCGAGCGTGACCGACAGGGGTTTGAGCGAGATCCGAGTCTTCATGGCGGCGCGCACGATGCCACGCGCGGAGGACGGGCGCAAGGGGGGCGTCACCCCGGTGCCGCTTGCCCGGCACGCGCGCGGGGCGCCGCCGCGGGCGCCGGGGGCGGCGGCACCTGGAAGACCTCGCGCAGGTAGGCGACGTAGGAGGGATCGTAGTCCATCGACTTGGACGGCTCGTCGCTGATCTTCGCGACCGGCTGGCCGTTGCAGCGGGTCATCTTGATCACGATCGACAGCGCCGGGTGGCCGAGGTCGTTCGTGAGGTTGGTGCCGATGCCGAACGCGACCTGGCTGCGGTCGCGGAAGTGCTCGAACAGGCGGATCGACAGCGGGACGTTGAGCTGGTCGGAGAACACCATCACCTTGCTCCTGGGGTCGACCCGCATCGACCGGTAGTGCGCGATCAGCTTCTCGCCCCACTCGAACGGGTCGCCGGAGTCGTGGCGCACGCCGTCGAACAGCTTGCAGAAGAAGAGGTCGAAGTCGCGCAGGAACGCATCCATGCCGCACACGTCCGAGAGCGCGATGCCGAGGTCGCCGCGGTACTCCTTCGCCCAGGTGTCGAACGCGAAGCGCTGCGAGTCGCGCAGCCGCGGGCCCACCGCCTGGCAGGCCTGCAGGTACTCGTGCGCCATCGTGCCGAGCGGCGTGAGGTCGTGCCGCCGTGCGAGGTCGACGTTGCTGGTGCCGACGAACTTCGGCCCGATGCCCGACTTGAGCGTCGTGACGACCTCCTCGTGCCAGGCGCGGCCGTGACGGCGCCGCGTGCCGTAGTCGGCGATGCGGAAGTCCGGGTCGGGGACCGCGTTGATCTGCGCGACCTTGGCGGCGAGGCGGCGCCGCCCTTCCGCGAAGTCGGTCGCGGGCCAGGTGCGCCGGTTCCACACCTCCGAGACGATCGCGAGGATCGGCACCTCGAACAGGATCGTGTGGAGCCAGGGCCCCTTGATCTGGATGTCGATCTCGCCGGGGCTGTCCGCGATCGGCCGCACCTGCACGAACCGCCGGTCGAGCTGGAACAGGCCGAGCAGGTCGACGAAGTCGCTCTTCATGAAGCGGAGGCGCCGGAGGTAGCCGAGCTCCTCGCGCGTGAACCTGAGCGAGCAGAGGTCCGCGATCTCGCGCTCGATCTCGGCGATGCACGGCACGAGGTCGAGCCCCTCGTTGCGGCACTTGAACCGGTACTCGACGTGCGCCCCGGGGAAGTGGTGGAGCACGACCTGCATCATCGTGAACTTGTACAGGTCGGTGTCGAGGAGCGACGAGATGATCATCGGGGGTCGGCGACGCGCGGGCGGGATGCGTGGTCGCGATGGTACTCCCTCGCGAGGCGACGGGCCGGCGTCAGTCGCGCGCGGCCGCCGCGCCGTGCGCGCCGCCCCGCCCCGGTCCGGCGTCGACGACGCGGACCCGGAACGCGAGCAGCACCGAGGCGAGCGTGAACGCGGTGGCCGCCCACCCCACCCATCCGAAGCCGGCGAGCGACCCGTCGGCAGCGCGGCCGACGATCGCGCCGGCCGCGAGCGCCGCGAGCCCCGCGCCGAGTTGCTGGACCGCGGCGTTGAAGCTCATGAAGCTGCCGCGCACGCGCGGATCGGCGCTGCCCGAGATCAGCGCCATCGCCGGCCCGAAGCGTCCCGGCACGAGCACGAAGAACAGCGTCGAGACCGGCAGGAACCACGCGAGCGTCGAGCGCGGCATGTGCGTGACCGCGAGGATCGGCGCGATCGAGGCCAGCGCGACGCCCGCGTAGACGCGCTTCTTGCCGTACCGGTCGGCGAGCCGCCCGATCACCTGCGCGGTGACGAGCGTCGCGACGCCGCCCACCGCGTACATCGCGGGCAGCTCGGACTCGAGGAGCCCGACGTTCGCGACCGCGTAGGCGGCGACGAACGGGATCACCGTGAAGCCGGCGAGCATCAGCGCGAGCATGAACGCGAACGCGCGCCAGTGGTTGGGGACCGCGACGATCGCGTGCACGCGCTCGAGCGGGCGGCGCGAGCGGCCGTGCGCGACGTGGCCCTCGATCGGGGGGACGAGCCACGACGCGGCGAGGCCGATCGCGACCGAGAGCCCGGCCACCGCCAGGAACGGCGCGCGCCAGCTCGCGTGGGCCGCGATCCACAGCCCCGCGGGGACGCCCGCGATCGCGGCGAGCGAGAACGCGCTCGCGACCAGCGCGTTGGCGCGCGCGCGGCGCGCGTAGGGCACCGCGTCAGCGACGATCGCGAGGATCTGCGCGCCGAGCACGCCGCCGAACGCGCCGGCGAGGACGCGCGCCGCGAGCAGCGCCTCGTAGCCGGGCGCGAGCCCGCACAGCGCCGTGGCGAGCACGAATCCGCCGTAGAGCGCGAGCAGCGCGTGGCGCCGGTCGTAGCGGTCGATCACGAACACCGAGGCGAGCCCGCTCGCGGCGGCCGCGAACGTATAGGCCGAGACCAGCACGCCGAACGCCTGCGGACCGATGCCCCACAGCCGCATCAGCTGCGGGGCCAGCGGCATCATGATCATGAAGTCGACGACGTGCGTGAACTGGATCGCCGCGAGCGTCGCCAGCAGCGCGAGCTCGCGCCGGCGGGGCAGGCCGTCCGGGGTGGAACCGTGCGCCGTCATCGCCGCCGGTATGTCAGGGGAGCGCCGGGACGCGACCGACGACGCGCCCGGTGCGGTCGATCACCACGCCCTCGCCCATCGCGGTCGACTCGCCGGTCGCCGCGGCGATGTTCACCTGGTGGGTGACCATCACGAGGGTGCCGGGACCCCGCCAGCGCTTCGCGCGTTCGAGCACCTCGCGCGTGCGGGCGGGCTCGCCGGCGCGGTCGCCGAAGAACGAGTCGAGCGGCGGCCAAGCCTCGACGCGCCCGAAGGCGAGCCGCGCGGTCTCGAGGCAGCGGCACCAGCGCGAGGACAGCACCGCGCCGATCGCGATCTCGCGCCCGGCGAGCCGCCGGCCGAGCGCGCGCGCCTGCTCGCGCCCCTCCGCCGACAGGTTGCGCTGCGTCGCGCAGTCGTCGAGGCGGAAGCCCGGCGGGTCGCCGATCCCGGGCACGGTCGCCGCGTGCCTCACGAGGAGCGTATGGCCCCCGGAGGCGAGCGCCGACCACGCCGCGTCCGCCTCCGCCCGGGCGGGCGCCGGCGCCGCGAGGAGGATGGCGAGAGCGAGGGCGGCGGACGGGAGGCGCACGCCCGCAGCATCGCACATCCGGACGCCGGCCGCGCGGCGCGCGCCTCGACAAACCGCGGCGCTCCGCTATGATGCCGTGCATGCTCGTCAACTGCGTGGCCTACCAGAACGGCCGCAAGCTCGCCGACCTGCCGGTCGAGGACATCAGCGAGTACGTGAGCCGCCCCGACTGCTTCGTCTGGGTCGCGCTCTCCGAGCCGACCGACGCGGAGATCGACCTGATGGCCGAGGAATTCGGGCTGCACGAGCTCGCGGTCGAGGACGCGAAGCGCCCGCACCAGCGGCCCAAGCTCGACGAGTACGGCGACGAGATGTTCGCGGTCTTCCGCACCGTCGAGCGCGAGTCCGAGGGCGGCGAGCTCGTCGAGGGCCAGGTATCGGTGTTCGTCGGGCGGAACTACGTGCTGTCCGCCCGGCACCACGCCCGGCGGGGGTTCTCCGACGTGCGCCAGCGCACCGAGCGCGAGCCCGAGCTCCTGCGGCATGGCTCCGGCTACGTGTTCTACGCGCTGATGGACGCGGTCGTCGACCGCTATTTCCCGGTGCTCGACTCGCTCGAGGAGGAGCTCGAGCGTCTCGAGGAGTCGATCTTCCGCACGACGCCCACGCGCGCGAGCATCGAGGCCTTCTACGACCTCAAGCACGAGGTGATGGTGCTGAAGCACGCGGTGGCGCCGCTGATGGAGGTCGCGGGCAAGCTCTACGGCGGCCGCGTGCCCGCGCTGTGCTCGGGGCTGGGCGAGTACTTCCGCGACGTCTACGACCACCTGCAGCGCGTCAACGCCGCGATCGAGAACATGCGCGAGATGCTGCAGACCGCGATCTCCGTGTCGTTCACGCTCATCAACCTGGCCGAGAGCGAGACGACGAAGCGCCTCGCGGCCTGGGGCGCGCTGATCACGATCCCGACGCTGATCGCCGGCGTCTACGGGATGAACTTCGAGCACATGCCCGAGCTCAAGTGGGTGTTCGGCTACCCGGCCGCGCTCACGCTGATGGCCGTGGTCGACGGCTACCTGATCTACCGGTTCAGGAAGGCGGGGTGGCTGTAGGAAGACGGCGGGAGCGGGGCAACGGCGGGGGATGGGAGACAGGCGATAGGAGATCGGAAAAGCGCGACGCGTCGATCCGCTCCGATTCCCCGCAGGAGAGCCGCCCGGCCGGGGCGAAACGCCTATCTCCTATCTCCCAATTCCGAACTCCTGTTCGCTATCTCCCGTCCCGGTCGCTCGCGCAGCCCGTTCCTCACGTCGGCCCGTCATCGTCCTTCTCGTGCAGCGGAATGACGCGGCGCACGCCCGCGCGGGGCGCGCGAGGCCAGTCCGGCTGCAGCGTCAGGTGACGGATGCCGAAGCGCTCGCGCATCCGGCGCTGTGCCGACGCGAGCACGCCCGGCCACGCCTCGCCCGATTCGACGCCCATGTGCGCGGACAGCGCCACCTCGTCGGCGCCCATCGCCCAGACGTGCAGGTCGTGCACGTCGCGCACGCCCGGGATCGACGCGAGCGACCGGCCGATCGCCGCGTAGTCGAGGTGCGCGGGGACGCGCTCCATCAGCACGTCCGTGGTCTGGCGCAGGAGCCGCCACGTCGATCGCAGGATCAGCAGCGCGACGACGACCGACAGGATCGGGTCGATGGGCGTCCATCCGGTCGCGAGGATCACCGCGCCCGCCGCGATCGCGGCGACCGAGCCCAGGAGGTCGCCCATCACGTGCAGCAGGGCGGCGCGCGCATTGACCGATCCCGTGGCGCTCGACAGCCGCCAGGCGACGAACAGGTTGACGGCGAGCCCGACGATCGCGATGCCGAGCACCGTGCCGCCCGCGACGGGCTCCGGCGCGACCAGCCGCCGCGCGGCCTCGACGACGATCGCGACGACGATCGCGAGCATCGCGATCGCGTTGACGAACGCGGCCAGGACCTCGGCGCGGCCGTGGCCGTACGAGGCGCGGGCCGAGGGGGGGCGGCTCGCATAGTAGTGCGCGAACAGCGCGAGGCCGAGCGACGCCGAGTCGGTCAGCATGTGGCCGGCGTCGGACAAGAGCGCGAGCGAGCCCGACAGCCAGCCGCCGACCGCTTCGACCACCGCGAAGCCGCCCGTCAGCACGAGGGCGAGCGCCAGCGCGCCGCGCGCGGCCCCGTGCGCGCCCCCGACGCCGTGGTCGTGGTCGGGCGCGTGCTCGTGCGCGACGCCGCGCCTGCGCGGCAGCGGGGAGTGGTCGTGGGTGGGGGCCATGGAAGCGCTCCGGACGACCTCCATTGTCCGCGATCGATGCCCGGTGCGACAGCGTCACATCTGGCGGAACCGCTGGGCGAAGGCGCGCGACACCGGGACCCTCTCGGGCCGGGTGCGCAGAACGATCTGGACCCGCCCCGCGAGATCGCGGGAGGTCGACGCCACGTGCGTGAGATTGACGATCGTACCCCGATGCACCTGCCAGAAACGGTCGGGATCGAGCTGCGCCGCGAGTTCCCTGAGCGACGTCCGGATCAGCGCCTCGCCCTCGGCCGTGAACACGCTCGTGTACTTGTCGTTGGCCTGGAAGTAGCAGACGTCGTCGACCGGGATCAGGCGCACCTGGGCGCCGACCGCGGCGCGGATCCACGCGAGCCGGCCCGGCCGGGCGCCGCCCACGAGCCCGGGGGCGAGTCGCGAGAGCGTTGCGATCGCCTCGGCGAGCCCCGGGGAGGCGGTGCCGTCCGCGATTCGGCGCCTGAGTCGCGCGATCGTCTCGGCGAGCCGCTCGTCGGTGACGGGCTTGAGCAGGTAGTCGACGGCATCGCGCTCGAAGGCGTCGACCGCGTAGCGGTCGTACGCGGTGACGAACACCACGTGCACCCGGCTCCCCGCCGCGCGCGCGACCTCGATGCCGGTAAGGCCCGGCATCCGGATGTCGAGGAACGCGATGTCGGGGCCCAGCGCATCGATCAGCGCCAGCGCCTCGGGACCGTTGGCGGCCTGGCCGACGATCGTAAGCTCCGGCCAGAGCGCCGCGAGTCGGCCCGCCAGGAACGACGCGAGGCGCGGCTCGTCGTCCGCGACGATCGCCGACGGCCGCGGGTCATCCATCGTCGCGCTCCCGCGGCAGCGAGACCGTCACGCGCACGCCCGCGGGCTCGTTCTCGGCGACCGACACGCTCGCGTCGGTCCCGAAGAGCGCGGCGAGGCGCGCGCGCAGGTTGGAGAGCCCGAGACCCGACGACCCCCCGAGCGGAGCGGTCGCGCCGCGGACTCCCACACCGGTGTCGGCGACCTCGACGACCAGTCGGCCCCCGACCTCGCGCGCCGTGATCGCGATCGAGCCGCCGGCGACCGACGGTTCGATGCCATGCTTGACCGCGTTCTCGACGAGCGGCTGCAGCACCGCGGGCGGAAGCGCGCGCGAGGCGAGCGCCGCGGGCGCGTCGATCGACCAGGCGAGGCGCGCGCCCATCCTCGTCGCGACGAGGTCGAGGTAGGCATGCACGCGCGCCAGCTCGTCGCCGAGCGTTGAGCGCCCGTCGGCGGTCGCGCCCGCCGACGCGCGGAGGAGCACGATCAATCGCTCGAGCATCCGCCGCGCGGCCGCCGGCTCCGTGTCGATCGCGCTCGAGACGTGCGCGAGCGTGTTGTAGAGAAAGTGCGGCTCGACCTGCGCCTGCAGCGCCTTCAGCTGCGCCATCGCCGCCGCGCGCTCCGCGGTCGCGACGCGCGCGCGCTCCGCCTCGAAAGCCGCCTGCGCGTTCGCGGCCTTCTCGCGCGCCGACACGATGACGCCGAGGATGCCGGAGATCACGACCGACACGGCGACGACCGCCGCGATCCCGGTCGGCGTGAACATCGTCGCGCGGGCGCGCGGCCAGTCGAGAATCTCGAACCCGATCGTATAGCCGACGAGCACCCCGGCGACCGGCAGGCCCGCGAAATAGGCGGCGCGGCCCCAGAACGGCCAGCGGCGGCACCGTTCGCCGACCAGCCACTGGCCGATCGCGAACTCGACGTGGATGACGTAGCCGATCGCGTTCGCGAACACGACGTTCGCCCAGGCGATCGCGCGCCACTGCGACGAGGGCGTGAACGGCATCGCGAACAGCGTGAACGTCGCGGCGAGCGCCAGGTTGAAGATCGCCGTGTAGACGAGGTCGCGCAGCGGCGAGGGCGGGATCCTCCGCGCCCAGGCGAAGACCTCGAGCGGGTGGTCCTCGATGCGCGTCAGCGGCACGCGGGCGGGCGGGGCGGGCACGGTCGTCGATGGGCGAGGGTCGATCCGGGGCGCATCGTGATCCTGTCCGTCCCGGCCGGGGAGCGCGCTGCGACGAAGGGTCCGACGCGGGCGCGAACCGCCGGACGCCGGCGCGAACGGCCACCCGGAGGGCCTCGGCGCCTCGCGGCGGGAGCGTCTCCGGCGCTCGCCGACTATACGCCGGGTCTGCCGGGGGCGCGCCGCGCGGTCAGGAAACGTCGTCGTCCTTGAGCCTCACCGGCCCCGCGAGCTCCGGCCGGCGCCCGGTGCGCCCGGCGTAGAACCCGGCCATGCGCCCGAGGTCCGCCTTCGCGTCGTCGCCGGCATCCATCCACGCGCCGATGCCGATCTCGCGCTTCACGTAGTCGATGAAGCCGAGCCCGATCGGCACGCCCGCCTCGCGCGCCAGGTGCCAGAAGCCGCTCTTCCAGTGCGGAACGCGCGAACGCGTGCCCTCCGGGGTGATCACGAGGCGGAAGTCGTCGTGCGCCTCGAGCGCGGCCCGCATCTGGCCGACGAAGCCGGTGCTCACGCGCCGGTTGACCGGGATGCCGCCCCAGCGCCGGAACAGCCCGGCGAGCGGCGTCGCGAACAGCGTGTCCTTGCCGACCCAGCGGAAGTCGATGCCGACGACCCACTTCGCGGCGAGGCCGATCGGGAAGTCCCAGTTCGACGTATGCGGATAGAAGACGATCACGCACTTGGGCGGCACGGGCCTCGCGAGGACGACGCGCCAGCCCCGGCGACGCAGGAGCCACCACGCGAAGCGTGCCCGCGCGCCCTGCGCGAGCGGCGCATCCAGCGCGAGCGGGTCGGCGGTCGCAGCGGAGTCGTTGACGGAGGGGGATGCCACGGAAGCCGACGCGTCGCGCCGCACCGGGCGACGCCGGGCGAGTCTAGCAGAGCCACGCGGATCGCGTCCGCGCGCGCGCCGCGGCGCTAGAATGACCCGATGCCCGCGATCCGCTTCGAAGCCGTCGACGCGTTGCTCCCGCAGACCCAGTGCACGCGCTGCGGTTATCCCGACTGCGCGGCCTACGCGTCTGCGATCGCGGACGACGGCGCCCCGATCAACCGCTGCCCGCCCGGCGGCGAGGCGACGATCGACGCGCTCTCGGCGCTCACCGGCCGCCCGCGCGCGCCGCTCGACCCCGAATGCGGGATCCACGCGCCGCTCGCCGTCGCGGTCGTCGACGAGGCACGCTGCATAGGCTGCACGATCTGCATCCAGGCCTGCCCGGTCGACGCGATCGTCGGCGCCCCGCGTCGCATGCACGCGGTGATCGACGCGCTGTGCACCGGATGCGAGCTCTGCGTGGCGCCCTGCCCGGTCGACTGCATCGCGATGCGCTCCGCGGGCCGTGCGTGGGACGGCGAGGACGCCGCCGCCGCGCGCGCCCGCCACCGCTCGCGCGACGCGCGCCTCGCCCGCGGCGAGCGGATCGCCGGCCGCCGTGGCGCGGCGGCCCCCGCCTCCGCCGATCCGGAGCGCGATCGGCGGCTCGCCGCGGTCGCGGCGGCGCTCGAGCGGGCTCGCGCACGCCGCACGGGAGCACCGTGATCCGGGCCGCCGCCGCGGCGCTCGTCGCGCTCGCGCCCGCGCTCGCTCACGCGGACGTATCGGCCGAGATCGACGCGCTGTGGGACTACGACCGTCCCGCCGTGTCCGAGGCGCGCTTCCGCGCGAAGCTCGCGTCCTCGCCGCGCGGCTCGCGCGAGGCGCTCGAGCTCGAGACCCAGGTGGCGCGGGCGCAGGGCCTGCAGCGCCGGTTCGACGCCGCGGATGCGACGCTCGACGCCGTCGCGCCCGCGCTCGCGGCCGCCGCGCCCCGCGTGCGCGTGCGCTACCTGCTCGAGCGCGGGCGCGTGCGGAACTCGTCGGGGGCGCCCGCGAGGGCGGTGCCGCTGTTCGAGGAGGCCGTCCGCCGCGCGGCCGCGGACCCCGACGAGGGCGCCGAGTTCTATGCGATCGACGCGCTGCACATGCTGGGCATCGCCGCGCCGGCCGGCGAGCGGCTCGCCTGGAACCTGAAGGCGCTCGACGCGGCCGAGCGCGCGCGGGATCCGCGTGCGCGCGGCTGGCGTGCGTCGCTGCTCAACAACCTCGGCTGGACCGCGTTCGAGGCGGGCGACGCGTCCGCCGCGCTCGACTTCTGGCAGCGTGCGCTGGCCGCGCGCGAGGAAGGGGGCGACGCGAAGCGCGTCAGGGTCGCCCGCTGGACCGTCGCCCGCGGCCTGCGCGCCGTCGGCAGGCTCGACGAGGCCGAGCGCATCCAGCTCGCGCTCGCCGCCGAATTCGAGCGGGAAGGCGCGGCCGACGGCTACGTGTTCGAGGAGCTCTACGAGATCGCGCTCGCGCGCGGCGACGACGCGGCGGCGCGCGCGTGGGCCGCCAGGGCCTACGCGGAGCTCGCGAAGGATCCCGCGCTCGCCGGGAACGAGCCGGCGCGGCTCGCAAGGCTGAAGGACGCCGGCGGGGCCGGCACGACGGGGGCACGATGAACGAAGCGAAACGGCGGGCGATCTTCGAGCGGCTGCGCGCCGCGAATCCGCATCCGAGGAGCGAGCTCGTCCACGCGACGCCCTTCGAGCTCCTCGTCGCGGTCGTCCTGTCCGCCCAGTCGACCGACAAGGGCGTCAACAAGTGCACGGCGAGGCTCTTTCCGGTCGCGAACACGCCCGCGGCGATCGCGCGGCTGGGCGTCGAGGGACTCGTCCCGTACATCGGCTCGATCGGCCTCTACCGCAACAAGGCGAAGAACGTCGTCGCGCTCTCCGAGATCCTGGTGCGCGAGCACGGCGGCGAGGTGCCGCGCACGCGCGAGGCGCTCGAGCGCCTGCCCGGCGTCGGGCGCAAGACCGCGAACGTGATCCTGAACACGGCGTTCGGCGAGCCGGTGATCGCGGTCGACACGCACATCTTCCGGATCGCGAACCGCATCGGGCTCGCCCCCGGCAAGGACGTCGTCGAGGTCGAGCGCAGGCTCGAGCAGACCACGCCCCCCGAGTTCCTGCGCGACGCGCACCACTGGCTGATCCTCCACGGCCGGTACGTCTGCGTCGCACGCTCGCCGAAGTGCGGCGAGTGCGTCATCGCCGACCTCTGCGAATACAAGGACAAGAACCTGCCGGGAGTGAAGCGCGCGGCGCGCGCTCGCGCGCCGGGTCCCGCGAAGCCGACGGCGCCGCGGGCGTCCGCGCGGACGAAGGGCGCGCAGCCGATGGCGAAGACCGCCCGTGCGGGCGCACGCCGCGGCCGGGCCCGCTAGCGGACGAACCCGATGTTCGCGCCCACCCGGGACGAGGCGCGCCGGTTCCTGATCGGTGCCTGGGCGAGGTTCCGCGCCGGCGAGCCGCTCTCGGACCTGGAGCGCCTCGTCGCCTCGCTCGTCGCGATGCACCCGGAGTACCACCCGCTCCTCGAGGCCGGCGAGCGCCACCTCGAGCGCGAGTGGACGCCCGACGGCGGCGCGATGAACCCGTTCCTGCACCTGTCGCTGCACCTCGCGGTCGCCGAGCAGCTCGCGATCGACCAGCCGCCGGGCATCCGCGCCGAGTTCGAGCGGATCCGCGCAGCGCGCGGCGACGAGCACGCGGCGCTCCACGCGGTCCTCGAGTGCCTCGGCGAGACGATGTGGCAGGCGCAGCGCCTGGGCGCCGGCCCGGACGCGGAGGTCTACCTGGGCTGCCTGCGGCGGCAGCGCTGAACGCGCGGCCCCGAAACGCAACGGGGCGCCGCGAAGGGCGCCCCGTCGTCCCGGCCGCGGCGTCGTCAGTAGCGCGACGCGAGGACGCCCGGCTGCGTCGCGTAGTACGCGGTGACGTTCTCGATGTCCTGCGCCGTCAGCGGCTGGGCCATCGCGCCCATGACCGGGTTCTTGCGGGCGCCCGACTTGTAGTCGCGCAGCGCCTTCGCGAGGTAGTCGCGGTGCTGGCCGCCGATCTTCGGATACTCGGGCGACGCCGCGCTCTGGCCGTCCATGCCGTGGCAGGCCTGGCAGACTTCCTGCGCCTTCGCCTTGCCCGCCTCGAGGTTCGCGGCCTGCGCCGCGCCCGCCGCCAGGGCCGCCGCCATCACTGCGTAACGGATCGTCTTCATCACTTCCCCGCCGTCTGGACGCCCGACTGCGCGTAGTACGCCGCGAGATTCGCGATGTCCTGGTCCGAAAGGCTCGCCGCGATCGCCTTCATCGACGGATGCGAGCGGTCACCGCTCCGGTAGGCCTTGAGCGCCGCCTCCAGGTACGCCGGGTGCTGCCCCGCGATCTTCGGGACGCTGTACACCTCGGGGAACGCGGTGCGCCAGCCGTCGATGCCGTGGCATCCCTGGCACATCTGGACCTTCTCGCGGCCCTTCGCGGCGTCGCCGGCGGGCGCGCCGCCCTGCGCCGCGGCGGTTCCCGCGGCGAGCGCGGACGCCAGGGCGACGATGAGCGTGTTCGTTCGGATCATGGAATCGTCGTGGATGCGTGGGTCGCGGGCGGGTGCCCGCGGCGCGAAAAGCCGTCGCATTCTAGCAGGAAGCCGCCGATCGTTCCATGACGCGGGTCAGCGGCCCGCGGGTCGGGCCGGAACGCGGCGCGCGGCGTCAGGCGCCGCCGCGGTCGAGCTGGTCGAGCTTGCCCTCGACGTCCTTCCACTGGTCCGCGTCGGGTGGCGCCGGCTTCCGCTCGATGATCGGCTTCCACTTCTTCGCGAGCTCGGCGTTGAGCGCCTTGAACGGCTCCTGACCCGCGGGAACGTCGTCCTCGGCGTAGATCGCCTCGACCGGGCACTCGGCGACGCAGAGCGTGCAGTCGATGCACTCGTCGGGGTCGATCACGAGGAAGTTCGGCCCCTCGCGGAAGCAGTCCACCGGGCACACGTCGACGCAGTCGGTGTACTTGCAGCGGATGCAGGCTTCGGTGACGACGTAGGTCATGGCGGGGCCGTCGCGGCGCGAAAGGGGGCGGAGGGCCTTGAATTCTAGCAGACCGCCCCGACGTTCCCGGCCGTGGCTTGCGCGCCGCCCCGCTTCGGGCTACCGTTGCGGCCTTCCGTCTTCCCGGCGAACGGGCGCTCCGAGCCCGTCGATCCCGCCTCTCCCGAGGAACTCCCGATGAGCGACCTGATCCAGCACGTCTCCGACGCCGATTTCGAGAAGGACGTCCTCGCGGCCGGCAAGCCCGTCCTCGTCGACTTCTGGGCCGAGTGGTGCGGTCCGTGCAAGATGTTCGCCCCGGTCCTCGACGACGTCGCGCGCGAGTACGAGGGCCGGCTCAAGATCGCCAAGCTCGACATCGACGCGAACCCGGCGACGCCCGCCAAGTACGGGATCCGCGGCATTCCGACGGTGATCCTCTACCGCGACGGGCAGGCCCACGCGCACAAGGTGGGCGCGCTCTCGAAGAAGCAGCTCACCGACTTCCTTGACAGCAACCTCTAGGACCGCTACCTTCCTCCCCTTCAAGCGAGTGGCGCCGGACGCACGCTGATGCGACGGCGCCCCGCGGGGCGCAGCGCCCCCCCGTCCGGATGGCCGGGGCCCGCGTAGCGCAGCGCCTCCCCGACCCCGGATTCCGTCCCACCCGGCCGCACCGAGCGGCCGCATCGCCCCAAGCGCCCCCGCGCGCGCCCCGCCGCCCGACCACCCCCATGCACCTGTCCGACCTCAAGGCCAAGCACGTCTCCGAGCTCGTCGAACTCGCCAACGCGATGGAGATCGACGGCGCCAACCGGCTCCGCAAGCACGACCTGATCTTCGCGATGCTGAAGATGCAGGCGAAGAAGGGCGAGAGCATCTTCGGAGGAGGCGTGCTCGAAGTCCTCCCCGACGGCTTCGGGTTCCTGCGCTCGCCCGACACGAGCTACCTCGCCGGCACCGACGACATCTACATCTCGCCGTCGCAGATCCGCCGCTTCAACCTGCACACGGGCGACACGATCGAGGGCGAGATCCGCACGCCCAAGGACGGCGAGCGCTACTTCGCGCTCGTCAAGGTCGACAAGGTCAACGGGGAGCCGCCCGAGGCGTCGAAGAACAAGATCCTGTTCGAGAACCTGACGCCGCTGTTCCCGAACGAGGCGATGGTCCTCGAGCGCGACATCAAGGCCGAGGAGAACCTCACCGGCCGCGTGATCGACATCATCGCGCCGATCGGCAAGGGGCAGCGGGGGCTGCTCGTGGCGTCGCCGAAGTCCGGCAAGACGGTGATGCTGCAGCACATCGCGCACTCGATCGCGGCGAACTATCCGGAGTGCGTGCTGATCGTGCTCCTGATCGACGAGCGTCCGGAGGAAGTGACCGAGATGCAGCGCACGGTCCGCGGCGAGGTCGTCGCCTCCACGTTCGACGAGCCGGCGACCCGCCACGTGCAGGTCGCCGAGATGGTGATCGAGAAGGCGAAGCGCCTGGTCGAGCACAAGAAGGACGTCGTGATCCTGCTCGACTCGATCACGCGCCTCGCGCGCGCCTACAACACCGTCGTGCCGGCCTCGGGCAAGGTGCTGACCGGCGGCGTCGACGCGAACGCGCTGCAGCGGCCGAAGCGCTTCTTCGGCGCCGCCCGCAACATCGAGGAGGGCGGCTCCCTCACGATCATCGCGACCGCGCTGATCGACACCGGGTCGCGGATGGACGACGTGATCTACGAGGAGTTCAAGGGCACCGGCAACATGGAGATCCACCTCGACCGCCGGATGGCCGAGAAGCGCACCTACCCGGCGATCAACGTCAACCGCTCCGGAACGCGGAAGGAGGAGCTGCTCCTCAAGCCCGAGATCCTGCAGAAGGTCTGGGTGCTCCGGAAGGTGCTCTATCCGATGGACGACCTCGAGGCGACCGAGTTCCTGGTCGACAAGGTGCGGGCGACGAAGAACAACGCCGAGTTCTTTGACAGCATGCGCCGCGGTTGACCCTCGGCGCATCCCCCGCTCCGCTCAGCGTTCGGCGCCAGAACTCGGCGCATCCGCCTCCGGGGTCGCCCCCCACTCTCCCGGTCCCGCGCGTTCGATTGGCGCGCAACCGTTTGATCTCATTGCATTTTCCGGCAGACTGCGCACCTTCGCGTCACGCAAGCGGGCTTGCCCCGCCGAGGAATTTGCCCCATAATTCAAAGCTTTCCGCCGCAGGGGCGTGGATCCGCTGGGGATCCGCGTGGCGCGCGGACCCGCGGCGGGCGCGCGTGACGCGTCCCGCGCGCCGAAAGGACGACCATGAAGACCGGCATCCACCCGAAGTACGAGACCATCCAGGTGACGTGCAGCTGCGGCAACACGTTCGAGACCCGCTCGTCCGTCGTCAAGCCGCTGCACATCGAAGTGTGCTCGGCCTGCCACCCGTTCTACACGGGCAAGCAGAAGGTGATGGACACCGCCGGCCGCATCGACAAGTTCCGCCAGCGCTACGGCGGCAAGTCGGCCGCGAAGGCGGAAGCCAAGCCGGCCGCCGCGCGCTCGTGACCGCGTGACGGAACCGGACGCGCCCGCGAAAAAGGCAGCTTCGGCTGCCTTTTTCGTTCGTGCGGCGGAAAGTACGATGCGCGGCATGCGCGCCCCCCGCTCCGCCACGCCCGAGTCGGTCGACCCGGAATCGGTCTCGCCGTCGGGGCCGCAGCGGGCGCTCAAGCAGGCCGCCCTCGTCCTGCTGTGCCTGCTGTGGATCGTCGTCGGCCTGATCGGGCACGACCCGTGGAAGAACGACGACGCGACCTCGTTCGGCGTCGCGGCCGAGATGGCGCAAAGCGGCGACGTCGTCGTGCCGCGCATCGCGGGCGAACCGTGGCTCGAGGCGGGCCCGCTCGTGCCGGCGATGGCGGCCGCCACGATGCGCGCGTTCTCGCCGCCGCTCGCGCCGCACAACGCGGCGCGGCTCGCCGCGGGGCTGCTGCTGGTCGCGATCCTCGCGTACGCGTCGCTCGCGTGCCGCGAGCTCAACGGGCGCGCGTTCCGCTGGGTGCCCGTGCTGATCCTCGTCGGCTCGATGGGGTTCTGGGAACGCGCGCACGTCCTCTCCGGCGAGCTCGGCCTCACCGCCGGCGTCGCGATCGGGCTCTACGGGCTCGCGCTCGCGCTGCGCCGCCCGGTCCCCGGCGGCATCGCGCTCGGCCTGGGCGTGGCGATCGGTTTCCTCGCGCGCGGCTACGCGGCGCCGTACTGGTTCGCGGCGACCGTCGCGGTCCTGCCGCTCGTCTCGGCGACCTGGCGCACGAAGGCGCACCTCGCGACCGTCGCGGTCGCCGCGGCCGTCGCGCTGCCGCTTTCCGCCGCCTGGCCGCTCGCGCTCGCCCAGCGGTCGCCGGACCTCTACGCGGCGTGGACGATCGCCGAGAACTGGCGCGAGTACTTCGCGCCGGCCGCAGGCGGCGCCCCGGACCTCGGCTACGTGCTGCGAAACCTGCCGTGGTTCGCGTGGCCCGCGCTTCCGCTCGCGCTGTGGACGCTCTGGATCCGCGCGCGCGGCTTCAATGGCGGCGCCGGCGACCCGGGCGTCGTGCTGCCCGGAGTGCTCGCGCTCGTCGTGCTCGTCGGGGTGTCGTTCGAGCGCGAGTCCAAGCTGATCGCCGCGATGCCGCTGCTCGTGCCGCTCTCGCTCGTCGGCGCGCTCGAGGTGGACTCGCTCAAGCGCGGCTTCTCGGGCGCGCTCGACTGGTTCGGCATCCTCACGTTCGGGCTCGCCGCGACGCTCGTCTGGGGACTGTGGGTCGACGCCTACCTGAACGGCATGTCGCTCTCGGCCGCGCGGCTGCTCCGCGATTCCGAGATCGGCTTCCGCCCGACGTTCAAGCTCTGGGCGATGCTGGCCGCGCTCGGCATGACCGTGCTGTGGATCGCGATGGTGCGGCCCGCGCGGCGCTCGAACCGGCGCGCGGTGCTCAACTGGGCGATCGGCATGGTGCTCCTGTGGACGCTGATCTCGACGATCTGGCTGCCCTACCTCGACTCCCGCCGCAGCTACCGGGTCGTCGCCGACGCGCTGCGGACGCAATTGCCCGAAGGCGCCTGCGTCGCGAGCCGCAACCTCGGCGGCCCGCAGCGCGCGCTGTTCGCCTATTTCGCCGACCTCAGGACCGAGCGCGTGGAGGCCGGGCGCGGCGGCGACTGCCCGCTCCTGCTCGTCCAGCTGGGCCGCAACGACTTCGACGCGCCCGGACCCGAGGGCTGGACGGCGGTCTGGGAAGGCGCGCGCCGCGGCGACGTGACCGAGAAGTTCGTCCTCTACCGGCGGAGCGCGAAGTGAAGTTCGTCGACGAGGCGGTGATCGAGGTCCACGCGGGCGACGGCGGCAACGGCGCCGTGTCGTTCCGCCGCGAGAAGTACGTGCCGCGCGGCGGGCCCGACGGGGGGGACGGCGGACGGGGCGGCAGCGTGCTCGCGCGCGCCGACCGCAACATCAACACGCTGATCGACTACCGCTACGCGCGCATCCACCGCGCGCGCCGGGGCGAGAACGGCCGCGGCGCCGACCAGTACGGGAAGGGCGCCGAGGACGTCGAGCTGCGCGTGCCCGTCGGCACCGTGATCAGCGACGCCGACACCGGCGAGCTCCTCGCCGACCTCGCGACCGACGGCGCGACCGCGGTCCTCGCGCGCGGCGGCAAGGGGGGCCTGGGCAACCTGCGCTTCAAGTCGAGCACGAACCGCGCCCCGCGCCAGCACACGCCAGGCGAGCCCGGCGAGTCGCGCCGCATCCGCTTCGAGCTCAAGGTCCTCGCGGACGTGGGCCTGCTCGGGCTCCCGAACGCCGGCAAGTCGACGCTGATCCGCGCGGTGTCCGCGGCGCGGCCGAAGGTGGCCGACTACCCGTTCACGACGCTCGCGCCGGCGCTCGGCGTCGTGCGCACCGACGAGCGCCGCAGCTTCGTCGTCGCCGACATCCCGGGGCTGATCGAGGGCGCAGCGGAGGGCGCGGGCCTCGGCCACCGTTTCCTGCGCCACCTCGCCCGCACGCGGCTGCTGCTGCACGTGGTCGACCTCGCGCCGCTCGACCCGGAAGCCGACCCGGTGCGCGACGCGAAGGCGATCGCGAAGGAGCTCGGGAAGTACGATCCGTCGCTCGCGAAGAAGCCGCGCTGGCTCGTGCTGAACAAGCTCGACCTCGTGCCCGCGGACGAGCGCGACGCGCGCGTCGCCGCGTTCGTCAAGGCGATGCGCTACAAGGGCCCGGTCTTCGCGATCGCCGCGATCTCCGGCGAAGGCTGCCGCGCGCTCGTCTACGCGATCCAGGACTGGCTCGACGCGCACCCGGCCGAGCCGCCCGCGCCGGAACCCGGGGCGGAGGCGCCCGCCGTGATCACCCCCGCGCCGGTGCGCGCGCGGCGGCGCCGCCCGCCCCCCGCCCCGGAGGCGGAATGAGCGCCGCACGGCCGTCCGAAGGCGCTCGCCCCCTCCTTCAGGAGGGGGTGCGCGAAGCCGCGTCAGCGGCAAGCCTGGGGGAGGCGTACTCATCGAGCGCCGCACGGCCGTCCGAAGGCGCTCGCCCCCTCCTTCAGGAGGGGGTGCGCGACGCCGCGTCAGCGGCAAGCCTGGGGGAGGTTACCAAGTGAACGCACCCCGCAACGCCCGCGCGACCGCGCCGCCGCTCTCGCGGCGCGCCGAATCGCTCGGCACCGAGAACGCCTTCGTCGTGCTGGCCGAGGTCAACGCGCTCGTGCGCGGCGGGGCCGACGTCGTGTCCTTCTGCATCGGGCAGCCCGACTTCCCGACGCCACCCAACGTGCAGGACGCGGCCATCGCGGCCATCCGGGCCGGGCGGCACGGCTACACGCCTTCGGCGGGGATCGACGAGCTGCGCGCCGCGGCCGCCCGCGACCTCGGGGCGCGGCGCGGCCTCGCGATCGCGCCGGAAGACGTCGTCGTCGGCGCCGGCGCCAAGCCGTTCATCGCCTACACGATCGCCTCGGTGACCGACTACGGCGCGGGCGACGAGGTGATCTACCCGGTGCCCGGTTTCCCGATCTACGAGTCGCAGATCCTCGCGAACGGCGCGGTGCCGGTGCCGATCTTCCTGCGCGAGTCGCGCGACTTCGCGTTCGACCCGGCCGAGCTCGAGGCGGCGATCACGCCGAAGACGCGCCTCGTCATCCTCAACACGCCGCACAACCCGACCGGCGGCATCCTGCGCAAGGGCGACCTCGACGCGATCGCGGCGATCCTGCACCGGCACCCGCGCATCTGGGTGTTCGCCGACGAGATCTACTCGCGCCTCGCCTACGACGGGGCCTTCGACTCGATCGCGACCCGCGCGGGGCTCCTCGAGCGCACGGTGATCTGCGACGGGGCCTCGAAGACCTGGGCGATGACCGGCTGGCGCATCGGCTACGCCGCCAACCGGACGCTGGCGCCGGTGTTCACGCGCTGGATCACCAACACCGACTCCTGCGCCTCGCAGATCTCGCAGTGGGCCGCCGTCGAGGCGCTGGGCGGGCCGCAGGAGGCGGCGGACGCGATGCGCGCGCGGTTCCTCGAGCGGCGCGACGTCATCGTGGGCCTGCTCAACCGGGTGCCCGGCGTGAGCTGCAAGACGCCGGGCGGCGCGTTCTACGCGTGGCCCAACGTCACCGAGGCGTGCCGGATGACCGGCTGCGAGGACTCCGAGGCGTTCCGCAAGCGGCTGCTGCACGAGGCGGGCGTCGCGGTGCTCGCCGACATCCACTTCGGGCGCCGCGTCCCGGGCGACGGGCAGCACATCCGGTTCTCGTACGCCGCGTCGAGCGAGGCGATCGCCGAGGGCGTCCGGCGCGTCGACGCGTTCGTCCGCAGGCACGCGCGCGCATGACGAGCGCGATCGAAGGCAGCGCGGCGTCGCGCGAGGCGATCCTCGCGCGGGTGCGCGCCGCGCTGGGCAAGGCAGGCGACCGCGACGCGGCACGGTCGGCCGCGCGCGACTACGTCGCGGCGCGGACGCAGGGACCGCGCCCGGCGGTGCCTGGCGACCTCGTCCTGCGATACCTCGAGCGCGCGGCCGACATGGAGTGCACGGTCGAGCGGATCGCGTCGCTCGCGCAGCTCCCCGGCGCGGTCGCGCGCTACGTCGACTCGCTCGACGTGCCGGCGCCGCTCGCGGCGCAGAAGTCGCGGCGGGGCGTGTGCTGGCCGGCGTACGCCGACCTCGATTGGGAAGGGGCCGGGCTCGCGATCGAGCCGCGCCCGACGCGCGGTGGCGACCGCCTCGGCGTCACCGGCAGCTTCTGCGCGATCGCGGAAACCGGCACGCTGGTGATCACCACCGGCGCGGCGACGCCCACGGCCACGATGCTCCTGCCCGACACCCACGTCGCCGTCGTCCGCGCGGACCGCATCGTCTCCGGCATGGAGGACGCGTTCGCGCTCGTCCGCGCCGAGCATCCGGGCATGCCGCGCGCGGTCCATCTCGTCTCGGGCCCCTCTCGCACCGGCGACATCGAGCAGACGATCGTGCTGGGGGCGCACGGGCCGTTCCGCGTCCACGTCGTCGTCGTGGGCTGAGGCGCACGCGCGCTTGGCCACGCAGCTCGCCCTGTTCGCGCTCGGCATCGCCGCGCTCGCCGCAGGCGCCTCGGCGCTGGTGCGCGGCGCCTCGCGGCTCGCGTTCGCGCTCGGACTCTCGCCGCTCGTCGTGGGCCTCACGGTCGTCGCGTTCGGCACGAGCGCACCCGAGGTGGCGGTGTCGGTCGGGGCCGCGATCCGCGGCAGCGCCGAGATCGCCGTCGGCAACGTCGTCGGCAGCAACGTGTTCAACGTGCTGTTCATCCTGGGCGCTTCCGCGCTGATCGCGCCGCTGGTCGTCGACGCGCAGGTCGTGCGCCAGGAGGTGCCCATCATGGTCGCGGCCTCGCTCGCACTCGCCGCGGCCACCTGGAACGGCGTGATCGGATATTTCGACGGCGCTCTGTTCGTCGGCGCGCTCGTCGGCTGGACCGGCTTCGTCGTCGTCCAGTCGCGCAGGCGGTCGCGCTCGGCGGCCGGCGACGCCGGGCCGCGTCGCCGCACGGGCATGGGGGCCGGCGCGCTCGCGGCCGCGGTCGCGGCGGTCGTGGCCGGCCTCGCGCTGCTCGTGCTCGGGGCGCGGTGGCTGGTCGGCGCGGCCGTGCACTTCGCGCAGGCGGCCGGAGTCTCCGAGACCGTCGTCGGTCTCACGATCGTCGCGGCGGGCACGTCGCTGCCGGAAGTGGCGGCGTCGTTCGCCGCGGCGCTCAAGGGCGAGCGCGACATCGCGGTCGGCAACATCGTCGGCAGCTGCACGTTCAACATCCTGGGCTGCCTGGGGCTGTCGGCGCTCGCGTCGCCGGGCGGGCTGCCGGTGCCCGCGTCGGTCATGAACTTCGACCTGTGGGTGATGGTCGCCGTCGCGATCGCGTGCCTGCCGGTGTTCTTCACCGGTCACGCGGTCGCGCGCTGGGAGGGCGCTGTTTTCCTCGCCTATTACGCTGCCTACGTCGGCTACCTGATCCTGGCCACCGCCGACCACGACGCGCTGCCTCGCTACTCGGCGACGATGATCGGCTTCGTTCTGCCGATCACCGTGCTCACCGTCGCGGTCGTCGCGGTCCGCGAGTGGCGCGGCCGGTCGCGCGGCGCGCCGCATCATCCATCCGGATGAATTGACCCGCCGCGCGGCTCGCCCTAGCGTTCAGCATAACGGCAGGCGCCCCGATCCTGCCGCGACCCATCGGAGCGCGCCATGGCGATTCCCGCAGCGAACCCGGTCATCCCGCCGATGCCCTACGTGGTCGCGTCGTGGCTCGGCTACCCGGTCGAGCGCATCGTCGCGGGCCTGCGGCGCGGCTCGATCGCGCCGCCGCTGGGCGCGCCCCCCGGATGGCTGCCTCCCGGCGCGGAAGCGATCGACGCGCCCCCCGAGGGCGACCCGGCCGCCGACGACGGCGCGGCGTCCCCGCCGTCCGCGGTCGATGCGGGGCCGTCCGACGGCGCCACGGCCGCGGCGCCTCCCGAGGGCGACCTGCGCACGGCGTATTTCGACCTCGTGCGATCCATCGACCCGTCGGCGGGCGACGAAGCGCTCGACAGGCTCTGGCAGGCCGCCGGCGGCAACGATGCCGCGCGCGCCGTGCGCGTCGGCGAGTTCCTGTGGCGAACCGTCACGGGCGGACCCGCAGCCGCGGCCGGGGAGCCCGGCGGCGTCGAGGCCCTGGCCGCGGCGATCGCGGAACGCGGCACGCGAGGCACGCTGATCTCGCTGGCCGGGGACGGCAGCGCCGCGCTCGCGGCGCGTGCGCGGAGCGATCCCGCCGCGCTCCGCGCGTTGGCGTCGCTCGACGCGTACGCGTTCGCGGACGTCGAGGGCGGCGCATCCGTGGCGTTGCCGTCCGAGGCGGGAGACCGCGCAGCGCCGTTCAGCGACGCGTGGATCGACGACCGCGCGAAGTTCCTCGCCTGGCGCGAGGCGATCGCGGCCGATCCGGCGGCGGGGCGCGACACGGCCGCGACGTGGACGTTCGTCGACCGCACGCTTGGCGACGCCGCGACCGTCGTCGTCGGCGACGATCCGGCCTCCGCGAACCGGGTCGTGTTCGCGCGCGAGGGCGGCGATCGCTACGTCGGCGGCGCGTCGGTCGACCGCATCCACGGCGCGGGCGGCGACGACGTCCTGCGCGGGGCGGCGGGGGACGACCTGATCGAAGGCGCCGGCGGCGACGACGTTCTCTCGGGCGGGGCCGGCCGCGACCGCCTCGACGGCGGAGCGGGCGCGGACGAGATCTCGGGCGGATCGGGCGGCGATGCGCTCGACGGCGGCGAAGGCGACGACGTGCTCGACGGGGGCCGCGGCGACGACGCGCTGCACGGCGGACGCGGCCGCGACACCTACGAGTTCGCGCGAGGCGACGGCGTCGACGTCGTCGACGACGCCGACGGCGACGGCGTGATCCTGCTCGACGGCGAGCGGCTTGCCGGCGACGCCTCCGACGGCGTGAGCTACGCGACGCACGAAGAGGCGGGGAGCACGACGCTCGTGATCCGGACCGGCGACGCAGGCGGCGAGATCCGCATTCGCGATTGGCGCGAGGGCCTGTTCGGGATCAGGCTCGAGGATCGCCCGGGGGCGACCGACGGCGCGGAGACACCGGCTCCGATCGACGTCCCGCCGGGGACCAAGCCCCTCGTGTCCTCGGGCGAATCCGGCGCGGACGCCGAAGCGGCGTTCCCGGTCGTCGGCCGCGAGCCGGGCAACGAATCGGGCTCCGTTTCGGGGATCGCGGGCGACGACGCATCGGACATCGCCGTCGCCGCGTCGCGCGGGGGCGACCGCTACGGCGTGCTCGGCATTGCCGACTGGCTCGAGGCCACGAGGGCGCCGCAACCGGCGTGGGACGACGCCGCCCATGCGCCGCCCGGCGTCGATCCGGCGGGCGTCACCACCTCGGATCTCGCGAGCGCGCTCGCCGGCACGGGGGATGGGCACGACGACGCCGAGTCGGCCGGCCTGCGCCACGGACCGTCGCTCTGGACGACGGCCGACGACTGGTCGACGGCAATCGCGCCGCCCGAAGCGCCCGGGCGGCCGCATCGCTGATCCGGTCCGCGGCTTCGACGAGGCGTCCTCTCGCCCGCCGCCACGCGAACCCGCGGTCGCCCGATCCACGCCGTGCTGGCGTTCATCACGTCGCGCGAGGCCGACGACGATGCGCGCGTGTTCGCGCCGGAGTGGCAGCGGATCGAGCACGCGCCCGTCTCGCCGGGACGCCGCCGCGTGCTGCACGCGCTGCTCGCGCTCGGTGCGTCGGCGCTCGCGTGGACGGTCCTCGGCGAGCTGGACGTCGTCGTCGTCGCGGACGGGCGCCTCGCGCCGCGCGCGCAGCTCAAGATCGTGCAGCCGGCCGAGGCCGGCGTCGTGCGCGAGGTGCTCGTCGCGGAGGGCGCGTCGGTGCTGGCGGGCGAGCCGCTCGTCCGGCTCGACGCGACGATGACCGAATCGGAGACGCGCTCGCTGCGCGCCGACCTCGCCCGGCGCGAGCTCCAGCTGCGTCGCATCGACGCCGAGCTCTCGGGAACCGCGCCCGTCCGGCACGCCGGCGACGCGGACGAGGCCTACGCGGCGATGCTCGCGCTCCACGACGCGAACCGCCGCCTGCACCTCGACGCGGTCGCCCAGGAGAGCGCGGCGGTCGAGCGGCTCGTGCAGGACCTCGCCGCCGCGCGCGTCGCCGAGCGCAAGCTCGAGCGCGTCGTGCCGATCGTGCGGTCGGTCGCGCGGCGCTACGCGCAGCTGCACGCCGAGGGGTTCGCGAGCGAGCTCGCGGCGCTCGAGCGCGAGCGCGAGCACATCGAGAAGGCGCAGGATCTCGACGCGCAGCGCCACGTCGTCGCCGGCCTCGAGGCGGCGGAAGGACAGGCGCGGCGGCGGCTCGCGCAGGTGACGTCCGGCTATCGGGCGCAGCTCGTCGCCGAGCGGACGCAGGCGGAAGCGGAGCTCGCGCGCCTCGGCGAGGCGCTCGCGCGCCAGATGCATCGCGAGGACCGGATCGAGCTCCGCGCGCCGCAGGCCGGCATCGTCAAGGACGTCGCGACGCACACGCCGGGCGCGGTCGTCGGCGCCGGTACGGTGCTCGTCACGCTGGTGCCCTCGGGCGAGGAGCTCGTCGCCGACGTGCTCGTGCGGCACGAGGACGCCGGCTTCGTGCGTCCGGGCCAGCACGCCCGCGTGAAGCTCGCCGCCTATCCGTTCCAGAAGTACGGAACGATCGACGGCCGGGTGCTGCACGTGGCGGCCGATGCGACCGAATCCCCCGGCGATCGCGGCCCCGCCGCGCCCTCCGGCTACCGCGCGCGCATCGCGCTCGCCGCCCAGGCGCTGCGCGATGCCGAGGCGACGCTCCCGCTCGCGTCGGGCATGCTCGTCACCGCCGAGATCCGGCTCGGCGAGCGGCGGGTCGTCGAGTACCTGCTCTCGCCGCTGGGCAAGGCCTGGCACGAGGCCGCGCGCGAACGGTAGGGACGCGCCGATGCGCGACGACATCGCGGTCCTCGACGACACAATGCTCGCCGCCGCCGACGTCGTCTGGGCGATCGGGAGCCTCTGCAACCTGCATCGCCGGGGGTTCGACGCGACCGCCTACGCGCGGCGCACGCCGCCGCCGCATACGCTCGCCACGCTGGCCGAGGGCTTGCGCGAGGCGGGCTTCGAGGTTCGCGTCGCGAGGACCGGCGTCGCAACGCTCGCCAGGCTGGCGCTGCCCTGCATCGCGATGCTGAGGGACGACGAGCCGGCGGAGGACGCGGGCGCGGCGCCGCGTCCTGCAGGCGGCGGATTGCGTCCGGCGCTCGTCGTCGCGGCGTCCGCGGACCGCGTCGTCTGGTTCCCGGCCGGCGCGCGCACGCCGAAGGAGGCGCCCGCGCCGGCGTTCGCCGCGCACGCGACGGGGACCGCGATCCTCGTCCGGGCCCGCGACGTGGGCAACGACGACGATCCCGCCGGCAGGCCGGCGACCGCGTTCGGATTCCGCACCGTGCTCGCCGAGCTCGCCCGGCACCGGAGCGTCGCCCGCGACGTGCTGCTCGCCTCGCTCGCGCTGCAGCTCGCCGCCCTGGCGCTGCCGCTCGCGAGCCAGGCGGTGATCGACAAGGTGATCGTCCACCGCGCGACCGGGACGCTGGCGGTCGTCGGCGCGGCGCTCGCACTGCTGATCGCGTTCTCGGCGGCGCTGTCCTGGCTTCGCCAGTACCTGATCGTCCACACCGGCACGCGCGTCGACGCCGTGCTCGGCTCGCGCGTCTACTCGCACCTGCTGCGCGTACCGCTGGGCTACTTCGAGCGGCGGCCGGTGGGCGTCCTCGTCGCACGACTCGCGGGCGTCGAGACGGTCCGCGAATTCCTCTCGGGGGCGGCCGTGACGGTGGCGCTGGACGTGCCGTTCGCGCTCGTGTTCGTGGTCGTGATGGCGTTCTACAGCGTGCCGCTCACGCTCGTCGTGCTCGCCGCGGTGGCGGCGCTGGCCGCGCTGTCGCTGGCGGTCGCCCCGCCGCTGCAACGCAAGCTGAACGAGCAGTTCGTGGCGGGCGCGCGGGCTCAGGCGCTCGCGACCGAGGCGGTCGGCGGCATCGAGACGGTGAAGTCGCTCGAGCTCGAGCCGCTCTTCTCGCGCCGCTACGACGAGGCGCTCGCGACGTGGCTGCGGGCGGGGTTCGCCTCACGGCAGCTCGCGAACGGCTACCAGGCTGCCGCTGGCGCGCTGGAGCAGGCGCTGTCGGCCGCGATCCTGTGCTTCGGCGCCTGGCTGGTCATGCGCGGCGACGAATTCACGATCGGCATGCTGGTCGCGTTCCAGATGTTCGCCGCGCGCGTTTCGCAGCCGGTGCTCCGCCTCGCGGGGCTGTGGCAGCAATTCCAGCAGGCGGCGATCGCCGTCCGGCGCCTGGCCGACGTGATGGACGTCCCTCCGGAGCCGCGGTCCTTGACGGCATCCGCGCGGCGTGATCCCGCACGCCTCGCGTTCGCCGGCCTGGGCTTCCGGCACGGCGAAGGCCCCTGGCTCGTTCGCGGGTTCGACCTCGACGTCGCGCCGGGCGAGTGCGTGGTCGTCACCGGCCCTTCGGGCTGCGGCAAAAGCACGCTGTGCCGGCTCGCGGCCGGATTCGCGTTCCCGACCGAAGGCGCGGTCCGGCTCGACGGCCGCGACACGCGCACGCTCGCCGCCGACGAGCTGAGGTCGGCCCTCGGCATCGTCCCGCAGGAGACGGTCCTGTTCGCGGGCACCGTGCTCGAGAACCTGCTGCACGCGCAGCCGCACGCGTCCGAGGAACAGGTCGAGCGCGCGTGCCGGCGCGCGGGCGTGCACGACGCGATCGTGGCCCGACCGGAAGGCTACCGGACGCGCCTGGGCGAGCGGGGCGTCGGGCTCTCGGGCGGGCAGAAACAACGGCTGGCGATCGCGCGCGCGCTCCTGCGCGAGCCGCGCCTCCTGCTGCTCGACGAGCCGATGAGCCAGCTCGACGCCGCGGCGGCGGCCGAGGTCGGCGCGACGATCGCCGCGCTCAAGCGGACGACGACCGTCGTCGTCGTGAGCCACGTGGTGCCGCCGACGCTGGCAGCCGACCGGATCGTGCGGCTGGCGCCGCCCTGCTGACGGTGACCTCCCCGGAGGGCCGCCGTCGTGCGACGCGTCGAGTGTCGGCCGCCGGCGGGGATCGCAACCGTGCGCGCCGATCCCCGGCGCAAGCGCCGGGGCCCCTCGTCGCGCACGCGACCCCGCTAATCCCCGAGTTCCCGGATGATGCCTTCGACCTTGGAGGGATCGGCGAGGAAGGCGTCGACGCAGCGCGGATCGAAGTGGCGGCCGCGCTGCGCCTTCAGGTAGTCGATGCCCTCGCTGACGGGCCACGCGTGCTTGTACGGGCGCTCGGACACGAGCGCGTCGAACACGTCGGCCACGGCGACGATGCGCGCGACGAGCGGGATGTCGTCGCCGTGCAGGCCGTTCGGGTAGCCCGAGCCGTCGAACTTCTCGTGGTGGCCGAGCGCGATGATCGCACCCATCGACAGGTACTTCGACGGGCTGCCCTTCAGGATGTCGTAGCCGATGCGCGGGTGCGTGCGCATCGTCTCGTCCTCGTCGCGCGTGAGCGGGCCGTCCTTGAGCAGGATCGCGTCGGGGATCCCGATCTTGCCGATGTCGTGCATCGGCGCGGCGACCTCGAGCACGTGCGCCGTCTCGGCGCCGAGGCCCAGGTTGGTGCCGATGAGCGCCGAGTAGCGCGCCATCCGCATCAGGTGGTTGCCGGTCGTCTTGTCGCGGAACTCGCCCGCCTTCGCGAGCTTGGCCAGCGTCTCGAGCTCGCGCTCGTGGATCTCCGAGACCGACTTGTCGACCTGGTACTGGAGCACGCGCGCCTGGTCGGACAGCACGATCTTGTGGCGCCGCAGCTCGAGCAGGTTCGCGCAGCGGGCGCGCGTCTCGTGCTCGTCGAGCGGCTTGATCAGGAAGTCGGTCGCGCCCGCCTCGAGCGCGTCGTAGCGGATCTTGCGGTCGTCGACGACGGTGATGACGACGATCGGGACGTCGACGCAGTGCGGGAGCGACCGGAGCTGCTTCACGAGCTCGATGCCGTCGAACTCGGGCAGCTTGTAGTCGGTGAGGACGATGTCGACGCGATTGTTGCGCGCATACTCGAGCGCGCGGGAGGGCGTGTCGAACAGCTCGAGGTTGAGCTTGCCGTCGATCTGCCGGACGATCTCGGCGAGCAGCAGCCGGCTCGAGAACAGGTCGTCGACGATCAGCACCGTGTTGCGCTGGGCGCGCGCGAACGCGAGCTCCGAGACGGTGCCCGGCGACGGGGCCGTGCGCAGCGGGGCGGGTGGCGTCATCGTGTCCCCCCTGGGGACGGGATCCGGAACCGACGGGGCAAGCAAGAGCCGCGCCCGGGGCGGTGCCGCGGCAAGCCGTCCCGGGCGGGGAGGCGGCCGGCGGGCCGCGCGGCCGGCCGACTTGCGGAATTCGAGTGGTCGGGGCGAGAAGATTCGAACTTCCGACCCCCTGCACCCCATGCAGGTGCGCTACCAGGCTGCGCTACGCCCCGACCGAAACTCCGCATTATACCGGTCCGCAAGCCCATGACCGACGCCCGGTCAGTGCTGGTCGGGGTCGAGGAGCTGCCGGATTTCGGCCAGCTCTTGCCGCAGCGCGGCCGGGAGCGAAGGGGAGGCCGACACCGTGCCGCCTCCCGGCGGGCGGGCGGGCACGGACATCGTCGAGGGGGTCGGACGGGCGGCTGCGGCCCGGGCCTCGTCGACGTCGTGCTCCAGGCGGTGGCGCGCGCCGTTGATCGTGAAGCCCTGTTCGTAGAGGAGGTCCCGGATGCGTCGGATCAGCAGCACCTCGTGATGCTGGTAGTAGCGCCGGTTGCCGCGCCGCTTGACGGGCTTGAGCTGCGAGAACTCCTGCTCCCAATAGCGGAGCACGTGCGGCTTGACCGCACACAGGTCCGACACCTCCCCGATCGTGAAGTACCGCTTCGCGGGGATCGGCGGGAGTTCGGGCCTAGCCCGGTTGGGATCCGGCATGGCTGGCGGCGTCCACCATTGCCTTGAGCTTCTGGCTGGCGTGGAAGGTCACGACGCGCCGCGCCGTGATCGGGATCTCCTCGCCGGTCTTGGGATTGCGTCCCGGACGCTGCGGCTTCTCGCGCAGCTGGAAGTTGCCGAACCCGGAGAGCTTGACGCTCTCGCCGGCCTCGAGCGCGATGCGCACTTCCTCGAAGAAGCGCTCGACCATGTCCTTCGCCTCGCGCTTGTTCAGGCCCAGTTGCTCGAACAACAGGTCGGCCAGCTCGGCTTTGGTGAGCGTCATCGGGAGTCCTGGCTTCGAAGCGTGGCGCCGAACTCGCGGCGGGCGACGCCGGCCAGCGCGTCGACCGCCTGCTCGATCTCGGCGTCGGTCAAAGTACGTGCAGTATCCTGCATAAGCACCAGAATCGCAACGCTTTTCATGCCGCTCGTCAGCGAGCCCCCGCGGAAGACGTCGAACGGGCGCAACGCGACGACGAACGGCGGCTTCGCGGCGGCCAGCGCGTCCAGGAGCGCCTGCACCGGGACCGATTCGTCCATCACCAGCGCCAGGTCGCGCCGCACGACCGGCAGCCGGGAGACGGGCCGGCCCGCCGGCACCTGCCGGGCCGCGAGCGCGGCCAGGTCGACCTCGAACGCGATCGGGGCGCTCGCGAGCTCGTAGCGCCGGACGAGGCGGGGGTGCAGTTCGCCGAGCCAGCCGACCCGGACGCCTGCGATCGACACGGCCGCCGACCGGCCCGGGTGGAGCGCCGGATGCGCCGAGGCGGACGTCGTGAGCGGACGCGGGTGCGCGATCGCCTCGAGGTCGCCCTTGACGTCGAACGGGTCGATCGGCCGCGGCCTCGTCCCCCACTGCTCGGGGACGGCGGATCCGTAGGCCAGGCCCCCCACGCGTATCGTCTGGTCGATCCCGTCGGCCCCGCGCCGGAACACACGGCCGACCTCGAACACGCGCACGCGCGGCTCGCGGCGGCTCGCGTTCGACGCGAGCGTCGAAAGGAGGCCGGGCAGGAGCGACGTGCGCATCACGTCGTGCTGCGCGGCGATCGGGTTCAGCACGCGGATCGGTGCGGCGTCGGGATCGATCGCTCGCTCGACGTCGGAGGCGACGAAGCTGAACGTGATCACTTCCTGCCAGTCGCGCGCGGCGAACAGGCGCCGGAGCGCGAACGGCGAGCGCTCGGCCTCCGGGCGCGCGAGCATGCGCTGCACGTGCGCCGTCGGCGCGGCCGGGATCGTCTCGTAGCCGCGCACGCGCGCGACCTCCTCGACGAAGTCCTCCTCGATCGCGAGGTCGAAGCGCCAGCTGGGCGGGGTCACCTCGAACTCGTCGCCGTCGCGGCGCGCGGGAAGCTCGAGCCGCGCGAACACGTCGGCCACGTCGTCCGCGGTGACCGGGACGCCCAGGAGCCGCGCCACGCGCGACGTGCGCACGCGCACCGGATCGCGGCGGGGGAGCGCCGCCTTCGCGTCGGTGCGCGGGCCGGCCCGCCCGCCGCAGATCGCGAGGATCAGCGCGGTCGCGCGCTCGATCGCCGCGGGGCCGAGCTCGGGATCGACGCCGCGCTCGAAGCGGTAGCCGGCGTCGCTCGTGAAGCCGAGCCGGCGCATGCGTCCCTGCACGACGGCGGGATCCCAGTAGGCGGCCTCGAGGTAGACGGTCGTCGTGTCGTCGGCGACGCCGGAATGCTCGCCGCCCATGATGCCGGCGAGCCCGAGCGGCTTCCTCTCGTCGCAGACGAGCAGGAGGTCGGCCTCGAGCTCGAGGACCTCGCCGTTGAGGAGCGTCAGCGTCTCGCCGGGACGCGCGAACCGCACGACCAGCGCGCCGTCCAGGTGGCGCGCGTCGTACGCGTGCATCGGCTGGCCGAGCTCGAGCATCACGTAGTTGGTCACGTCGACGACCGCGCTGATCGAGCGGATGCCGGCGCGCTCGAGCCGCGTCCGCATCCATGCGGGCGTCGGCCGCCTCGCGTCGATGCCCTCGATCACGCGGCCGCCGAAGCGCGGGCAGCCTTCGGGCTCCTCGACGCGCACCTCGCGGCGCGCCTCGCTCGTGACCGCGACCGGCGCCGCTTCGGGCACGTTCAGCGCCTCGCCGGTCAGCGCGGCGACGTCGCGCGCGACGCCCAGCATCGACAGGCAGTCGGCGCGGTTGGGCGTGAGCTTGAGCGTCAGGATCGCGTCGTCGAGCCCGAGCGCGAGCCGCAGGTCGGCGCCGGGCGCGAGCTCGCCGTCGAGCGCGAGCAGGCCCGACGCGTCGTCGGCGAGCCCGAGCTCCTTCGCCGAGCAGAGCATGCCCTGCGACTCGACGCCGCGCACGGACGTGCGGCGGATCGAGAGGCCGCGCGGGAGGCTCGCACCTTCGAGCGCGCAGGGCACGGTCATGCCGGCCGCCGCGTTCGGCGCGCCGCAGACGATGGAAAGGGGCGCGGCGCCGGCGTCGACCGTGCACACGCGCAGCCGGTCCGCGTTCGGGTGCGCGCCGACCGACAGGATGCGCGCGACGACGACGCCGGAGAACGCCGGCGCAGCGGGCTCGAGCGACTCGACCTCGAGGCCCGACATCGTGAGCCGCTCGGCGAGCGCGGCGGTGTCGATCGGCGGATCGACGAAGGTCCTCAACCACTGTTCGGAGATGCGCATGACGGCGGCTTCAGGCGAATTGGCGCAGGAACGCGAGGTCGTTCTCGTAGAAGAGGCGCAGGTCGTCGATGCCGTAGCGCAGCATCGTCAGGCGGTCGGGGCCCATGCCGAACGCGAACCCCTGCCAGCGCTCGGGGTCGACGCCGACGGCCCGCAGCACGTTCGGGTGCACCTGCCCCGCGCCGGCGATCTCGAGCCAGCCCTCGCCGAAGCTCATGTCGATCTCGACGGAGGGCTCGGTGAACGGGAAGAACGACGGCCGGAAGCGCACCGCGAGGTCGTCGCGCTCGAAGAAGCGGCGCAGGAACTCGGCGACGACGCCCTTCAGGTCGGCGAACGACACGTCGCGGTCGATCCACAGCCCCTCGGCCTGGTGGAACATCGGCGAGTGCGTGGCGTCGCTGTCGACGCGGTAGACGCGGCCAGGCGCGATGATCTTGATCGGCGGCGGGTGGCTCTCCATCCAGCGCACCTGGATCGGCGAGGTGTGCGTGCGCAGGAGCAGCCCCCCGTCGACGTAGAACGTGTCGTGCATCGAGCGCGCCGGGTGGTTCTCGGGCGTGTTGAGCGCGGTGAAGTTGTGGAAGTCGTCCTCGATCTCGGGACCGTCGGCGACCGTGAACCCGAGCGAGGCGAACAGCGACTCGATCCGCTCGAGGGTCAGCGACAGCGGGTGCAGGCCGCCGGCGCCGGCGCCGCGGCCGGGCAGCGACACGTCGATGGCCTCGGCGGCGAGCTGCGCCGAGAGCTTCGCGTCGGCGAGCGCTTCGCGCCTCGCGTCGAGCGCCCGCTCGAGGCGCGCCTTCGCCTCGTTGATCCTCGCGCCGGTCTCGCGTCGCGCGTCGGGCGCGAGCGTGCCGAGCGCCTTCAGCTGCGCGGTCAGGAGCCCGGCCTTCCCGAGGTAGCGCGCCTTCGCGTTCTCGAGCGCGGCGGGATCGGCCGCGGCGTCGAAGTCGGCGAGCGCGGAGGAGACGAGGGAAGCGAGGGCATCCATGGGAAGCGCGGGGAGTCGAGGGGCGGGGGAGGGGAGAAGCGCCGATGGAGAAGGGAGAATGAAGAATGGAAAATGGAGAACGGAGAACGGAGAACGGAGCATCGGAGGCGCGTACGCCGCGCCGGCGCTCCATGTTCGATCGTCCCTTTTCGATGTTCCCGTCTCCGGCTTCCCTTCCTGCTTCGGGACGAAAAAAAAGGGAGGCGTCCTTCGCCTCCCTTCTTTCCCGATCGTCCGGTCAGGCCAACGAGGCTTTGGCCTGTTCGGCGATCTTCGTGAACGCGGCCTTGTCGTGGACCGCGAGGTCCGCGAGCACCTTGCGGTCGACCTCGATCTCGGCCTTCCTGAGACCGTTCATGAACGCGCTGTAGCTCATGCCGAGCTCGCGCGCGGCCGCGTTGATCCGCGCGATCCACAGCGCCCGGAACTCGCGCTTCTTCGCGCGGCGGTCGCGGTACTGGTACTGGCCCGCCTTCATGACCGCTTCCTTCGCGATCTTGAAGACGTTGTTGCGGCGGCCGCGGTAACCCTTGGCCTGCGCGATCACCTTCTTGTGGCGGGCGCGCGCGGTGACTCCACGCTTGACGCGAGGCATCGTCGTGCTCCCTTAGGCGTAGGGCAGCATCGCCTTGACCGAGTCCATGTTCGTCGCATGGATGCCGGCCGAGCCGCGAAGCTGACGCTTGCTCTTGGTGGACTTCTTCGTGAGGATGTGGCGCTTGAAGGCCTGGCCGCGCTTGACGCTGCCGCTGCCGCGCACACGCAGGCGCTTCTTCGCGCCCGACTTCGTCTTCATCTTCGGCATGGTGCCGTTCCCTCGCTATTTGCTGCCCACGGCGGTGCTCTCCGGCTTCGCGGCCGGGGAGGCTTGGACGGCGGGATTCGCCTGACCGGCCTCGGGCTTGTTCGGGTGATGTCCCTGCGGGTGCGCCTGCTTCTGCACCTGCGTCTTCTTCGGGGCCAGCAGCATCACCATCTGCCGGCCCTCGAGCTTCGGAAACTGCTCGACCTGCGAAACCGCCTCGAGGTCGGTCCGAATTCGTTCGAGCAGGCGCACCCCGAACTCCTGGTGCGCCATCTCGCGCCCCCGGAACCGCATCGTCACCTTGGCCTTGTCGCCTTCGGAAAGGAAGCGGGTCAGGTTGCGCAGCTTGATCCTGTAGTCGCCTTCGTCGGTCCCCGGCCGGAACTTCACTTCCTTGACCTGGATCTGCTTCAGCTTGAGCTTCGCCTCGTGCGCGCGCTTGCTCTCGCGGTACTTGAACTTGCCGTAGTCCATGATGCGGACCACGGGGGGCTCGGCGAGCGGCGCGATCTCGACCAGGTCGACCTCGGCCGCCTCGGCCTTCGCGAGCGCCTCGACGATGCTGACGATGCCGAGCTGCTCGCCCTCGAGACCCACGAGCCGCACTTGCGGGGCCGTGATTTCGCGATTGATGCGCTGATGCTTGTTGTCCAGTGGAAGATCTCCGCGTAGGAAAAAAAGGACCGTGCCCCGCAGCTGCAGGCGGCGCGCGTCGAGCGCTACCGCCGTGCCGCCACCTCGTCCTGGAGGCGCGCGATCAAGGCCTCGAGCGACATCGCGCCCAAGTCCTCGCCGCTGCGGGTGCGCACGGCCACCGTCTTCGCCTCCATCTCCTTGTCGCCGACGATCAGCTGGACCGGGAGCTTCTGGAGGCTATGTTCGCGGATTTTATAGGTAATTTTCTCGTTTCGCAAATCCGCCTGGACGCGGAAGCCGGCCGCCCTGAGCCGCGTGGCCACCTCCCGGGCGTAGGGAGCCTGCCGGTCGGTGATCGTCAGGACCACCGCCTGGACGGGCGCCAGCCAGGTCGGGAATGCACCGGCATGGTGCTCGATCAGGATGCCGATGAAGCGCTCCATCGATCCGACGATGGCCCGGTGCAGCATGACGGGCACCTGCCGGGTATTGTCCTCGGCGACGTACTCGGCGCCCAGGCGTCCCGGCATCTGGAAATCGACCTGCATCGTACCGACCTGCCAGCTCCGGCCGATCGAGTCCTTCAGGTGATACTCGATCTTGGGTCCGTAGAAGGCGCCTTCGCCGGGAAGCTCCTCCCACCGCGCGCCGCAGGCGCGGAGCGCCCCGCGCAGCGCATCCTCGGCCGCGTCCCACTGCTCGTCGCTGCCGATGCGCGGGGTGGGACGCAGGGCCAGCTTGACGGCGATGTCGGCGAAGCCGAAGTCCGAGTAGACCTTCAGCGCGAGGCGGTGGAAGGCCACGCACTCGTCCTCGATCTGCAGGGGGGTGCAGAAGATGTGGCCGTCGTCCTGCGTGAACGCGCGCACGCGCATGATCCCGTGCAGCGCGCCCGAGGGCTCGTTGCGGTGGCAGGCGCCGAACTCGCCATAGCGCAGCGGCAGGTCGCGGTAGCTCCTCAGGTCCGAGTTGAAGATCAGGATGTGACCCGGACAGTTCATCGGCTTGATCGCGAAGTCGCGCTTCTCCGACTCCGTCGTGAACATGTTGTCCTTGTAGTTCTGCCAGTGTCCCGACTTCTCCCAGAGCGAGCGGTCGAGGATCTGCGGCCCGCGCACCTCCTGGTAGCCGTTGTCCTGGTAGACGCGGCGCATGGTCTGCTCGACCTGCTGCCAGATCGACCAGCCCTTCGGGTGCCAGAACACCATGCCCGGCGCCTCGTCCTGCTGGTGGAAGAGGTCGAGCTGGCGTCCGAGCTTGCGGTGGTCGCGCTTCTCGGCCTCCTCGATGCGGGTGAGGTACGCGTCGAGGTCCTCCTTCCTCGCCCACGCGGTCCCGTAGATGCGCTGGAGCATCTCGTTGCGCGAGTCGCCGCGCCAGTAGGCGCCGGCGAGCTTGGTCAGCTTGAACACCTTGAGGCGGCCGGTCGACGGGACGTGCGGGCCGCGGCACAGGTCGACGAAGGCGCCCTCGCGGTAGAGCGAGATGTCCTCGTTCGACGGGATCGACGCGATGATCTCGGCCTTGTAGTGCTCGCCCATGCCCTCGAAGAGCTTCACGGCCTCGTCGCGCGGCATCAGCGAGCGCACGACCGGCTCGTCCTTCCGCGCGAGCTCGACCATCCGCTTCTCGATCGCGGCGAGGTCCTCGGGCGTGAACGGGCGCTTGTAGCTGAAGTCGTAGTAGAAGCCGTCCTCGATCACCGGGCCGATCGTGACCTGGGCCTCGGGGAAGAGCTCTTTCACCGCGTAGGCGAGCAGGTGGGCGGTCGAGTGGCGAATCACCTCGAGCCCCTCCGGATCGCGATCGGTGACGATGGCGACCGAAGCGTCGCGGTCGATGCGGTGCGAGGTGTCGACGAGCTTGCCGTCGACCTTGCCGGCCAGCGCGGCCTTGGCGAGGCCGGGGCCGATCGACGCGGCGATCTCGGCGACGGTGACCGGCGCGTCGTAGTGGCGGACGGCGCCGTCTGGCAGTCGGATGTCGGGCATGGCGGGTTTCCTGGTCGCGGGCGAAAAAAAACGCGGACGAGCCGCGTTTCTGCCGTGCTTCGCAGGCGCCGTGCCTGCCGGAATGCGGTCTCGTCGGCCGTCTACCTCGAAAACGAACGCGTTCGCGGTGTCATAACCGGATCCCTTTCCTGCCGGCCGCCCGGGCCGTCTCGCGCACTCGCGGAAGTGGTCCCCCGCGGGGACCGAAGCGGCATTCTACCCCGGATCGGGCGCCCCGGCGCGCAAACGCGGCCGTCCGGCACGGGCCGTCGGAGCCGTGCGCGCGCGTCGAGGGGGCGGGGAGGCGCCCGGCGACGACTCCGCTCGAGGGCATTCGACGGGGGACCGAACGGCGCCCCTAACGGGCGGGGACGCGGGCGGGAATCTGGTAGGCGCGATTGGACTCGAACCAACGACCCCCACCATGTCAAGGTGGTGCTCTAACCAGCTGAGCTACGCGCCTCCGAAGAGACCGCGATTTTAGCCGACCGCACCTGTGATGACAACACGAATACGGCAACTCGCCGGAAGCGCGACCATGAAGCGATAACCGTTCAGGTCGCCGCCGCGCACCCGGTGACGGGCGCCGCCGTTCGTCCGGCTCGAACACGATGGTCCCGAGCGGGGTACCGAGCGGCTGGTGCCCCACTCCTGCCCGCCGCGCGTCCACTCCGTGCCCGAGCCTCGGCACCTGTTCCAATCGCGATGAACGCAACCTCGCCGTGCTACCGGGCGCGGACGTAGCGCCCTATCTGCATAACCAGGAGTACCTGTTCGCACTGCCGGGGGAGCCGCGCCTCGGCAACCGGTGCGCGAGCGGAAAGCTTCGAAGGTGAGGTGCCTCGTCGCGTCCGAATTCGCGCCCGGACGCGCGCCGCTGGCGCTTTCCCGACCGACCCAGCGCCCTGGCGTCCCAACGCACCCGGTGCACGCCGTCGTCCGTGACTTGGGTGCCGCCGGATTGCCGGGCGATACGGGCGCGCGCGCGGCTACCTGCCGGGTCGCGATCTCGCGGTGCCGTCGGTGCGCAACGTGCTCGACGTTGCTTCGCCGCGCCGGCGAGACCGGGTACCTGGCGCGCGAGGCGTTGCCGCTTCCGCCGGCGATCGAACGGCGGGTCGCGAACATCGAACGGGCGGTG
This sequence comes from Burkholderiales bacterium, assembly GCA_046347845.1. GTDB lineage: Bacteria > Pseudomonadota > Gammaproteobacteria > Burkholderiales > Casimicrobiaceae > VBCG01. The sequence goes on from JAXMFH010000004.1 coordinate 368,349, forward strand.
ACGTTGTCGGCCGATGGGATCGGCGTCCGATCACGGCTCCACCAGGCGGTGAATCGCGAGAACGGCGTCCGGCGCGAGCCCGTCCTGTCGAGGGCCGCGCTATCGAAGGGCTCGGCCGGCGACGGCCAGGCGGCCGGCGAGCACCGGGAACCAACGCGCCGACCGGGCGATCACAAAGACGGGCGGCGCGGCGCCGTTGCGGCGTCCGGCGGCGCGCGAGCCACCTGCGGCGAACGTGTCCCCGTCCGGGACGCGACCGGCCGTGCCGCCCTGCCGCGAGAATCCTTTCGGGAGGTCACCATGGACGCTTTCGCACGCGCGCTTGGCGCCATCGCAACCGGGCCCTGGAGCAATACGGCCATCCCGGCGCTGCGCATCACGCTGATCGCCGTCGTCGCCTGGTTCGCGGCGCGCGCGATCCATCGCGCGATCCGCGTCGTCCGCGAGCGAATCGCGCACAGGCTCGACGGGAAGGAGCAGGTCAAGCGCGCGGAAACGATCGGGCGCGTGCTGCGTTACATCGTCTCGGTGGTTGTCTCGCTGATCGCCGGCGTCCTCGTTCTGAGCGAGCTCGGCGTGTCGATCGCGCCGATCCTGGGAGCGGCCGGCGTGGTGGGGCTCGCGATCGGATTCGGGGCGCAGAGCCTGGTCAAGGACTACTTCACCGGGTTTTTCATCCTGCTCGAGAACCAGCTGACGACTGGCGACGTCGTCGAAGTGGGCGGCAAGTCGGGCCTCGTCGAGGATGTCACTTTGCGCTACGTCCGCCTGCGCGACTACGACGGCAACGTTCACTATGTCCCGAACAGTCTCATCACGACGGTGACCAACATGAGTCGCGGCTACGCGCAATCGGTGATCGACGTGGGGGTGGCCTATCGGGAGGACGTCGACCAGGTGCTCGACGTCATGCGCGAGGTGGGCGGCGAGATGCGCGGCGACGCGGTCTTCGGCCCCAAGATCCTCGACACGCTCGAGATCGCCGGCGTTGACCGCCTCGCGGATTCCGCGGTCGTCCTGCGCTGCCGCTTCCGGGTCTTGCCGCTCGAGCAGTGGAACGTCCGACGCGAGTTCCTGCGCCGCCTCAAGAACGTCTTCGACGCGCGGGGGATCGAGATCCCGTTCCCGCACGTCACGCTCTACGCGGGCGTCGGCAGGGACGGATCGGCACCACCGCTGCCCATCGTCACGACGGTCTCCTCGGGCGGGCGCTGAGGTCCGCGGGTCCCGGGACGGACTCCCGTCGCAGGCGACGACCCCTCGCGGCGACCGGTGCTGTCGCGCAAGGTCTTCCTGCTCTCCGGCGCGTCGAACTCGCCGGCATCAAGCCGCCGATCCAACGGCAGGCGGGGATCGAGGAGCAGATGCCCCTCGTGCCGCTGGAACCCGTCATCCACGCCGCGATGGGCGGGACCGATGCCCCGTTGCACGCCTTCGCCATCGGTGGTGCGCGCTACAGCATTCCGCACGGGGATGATGGCCCCGACTTGCCCCTGTCGACGAGTACACGATCCGGTAGGCTCGCATCCTCGAGGCAGGCTCGAGCTTCGAGTACGAAGGCGATTTCGGGGACCACCGGGACCACAGCGCTCGCGTCGAGACGTCCGACAAGATGCACGAGCCCTGCGGCGCGATCTTCGTCGGCGAGGGTGCGCGTGCGTGGCCGCGGGAGGGTGCCGGCGCTGCCGGAGGCTACCAGGACTCCCTCGCCGATCTTGCTGCCGGCCAGCGCGGCGAGGGACTCGTCTCCGTCCTGGAACGGGCCGGCACCGGCGTCGACCCGGATCGAGTCGACCGCCGGGGCGCGAACGCGGCGCTCGTGCGCGTGGCCTGGATTCGCCGGGGCGGGAAGCGGCCAATCTCGAGCGGTCCCGCTCCGCAAGACGGAGGTCGGCGGACGCTTGACCGGCCGCCGGGGCTCCCCGGGGAGTCGGGCTCCGCGCCGGTCGACCGCATGCAATGCGGTGGCCGAGGCGACCGTTGCCGGCTTGCCGGCGCCCGGCGGGATCGATGCGACCAGGACGGATCGAGCTCTCTGCCTAGGGGCGACTTCCACCCGGGGCCGGCGGCATTGCGTTGCCGTCACGCGTGCGTGGATGCGTCGCTGCGGCGGGGCGTCGTCCTCAACCGCTCCTCACCGGTCGTGCGGCGGCGGCCGTTTCTTGCGAGGCGCCGGAAGCCATGCCCGTTGCAACGCAAGGAGAACACGAGGGATGGAGTCGGTTTCCGGCAGGTGGCCGCCGTTTCCGGGCGACTTCCCCGCGCACGCCCACGGGGGCTCCCGGTGTCGCCTCCCGGCGCCTTGACGGCGACCGGCCATTCCTTTCGCGGCGAGCCGGCGACGGCAACGCCAGGGGCCTGCGCGGCAGGAGGGCGCATTGTGGCGGTCGCGGTAGGGGCATGGTGCGTTGAGTCGCCGTGGCGACGAACCGGCTCCCCCTACGAGCCCCGGCAGCGCCGTCGTTGCCGGCGGCGCTCCTGGACGGGCTGCCGGAAGGGCACCAGGCGGACTTCTTCAACGATGCGGTCGATGCGCCCGACCTGAACGCATTCCACGCCCGCCATGCCGGGGCGGGCCGCGCAATCGGACGATTCGTCCGGCGTCGAGGAGCTACGCGCCTGCCGGCCGCACGGCATGGCAAGGTTCGAGGCAGCGGCGGGAGGCCGCCCGGCCGCACGGTTGCGCCGCGGCTCACGGCAGCCGGCGCAGCGCGAGCGCCATCGCGCCGATCAGGATCGGCTGGTGGACCATGTAGACGGCGAGGCTGTGGCGCCCGAGCCACGCGAGCCCCCGGGGGGCGTTCGCGAGGAACGCGAGCGGTGCGAACGACCGGCGGGCGAGCGCGTCGCCGAGCGCGACGCCGACGAGCGCGACGCCCATCCACGGGAACAGCGGAACGTAGTCCTCGGTGATCGGCTTGGCGGTCGTGAACCCGATCCACGCGAGCGAGCGCGAGTCGAACGCCGGGTGCGCGTACGAGAGGCCGGCCGCGATCGCGGCCGCGCCGCACGCGAGCGCGAGCCGCGGCCGCCGCACGAACGGCCAGGCCACGACGCTCGCGACGGCGATGCAGTGCAGGATCCCGAACCAGATGTAGCTCTTCGGGAACGCGAGCCGGCTCGCGACGCTCACCGCGATCGCGCAGGCGGCGATCGCGGCGACCCGGCGCCATCGCCTGGCCGGCGAGACGCCCGCGCGGTGCGCGAGCACGAGCGACACGCCCACCAGGCCGAGGAACGTCGAGACGATCGTCGCGCGGGCCGCGAGCCAGAACGCGTCGCGCTCGAAGTCGAGGCGCGCGAGCCCGAACAGCCGCAGGTCGAACGCGAAGTGGTACGCGACCATCGCGACGATCGCGACGCCACGCAGCGCGTCGACCGAGGCGAAGCGCGGCGGCGCCGGCGCCTCCCGGCGGCGCGCCTTCCGCTTCAGCGGCGCGTCGACACCCACTGCAGGCGGACCGCGCCGTTCGCGTCGGGAGGGCCGAGCTGGCCGAGCACGCGGGCCGCCGACGCGCTCGCCCCCTCGCGCGGGGCGAGCGTCGCATCCAGCGAGACACCGCCGCGCGAGAGCGTCGTCGCGCCGTCGACCGACACTTCTCCGCCCTGGTTCGTGATGCGGCCGACGAACGCGCCCTCGCGCGGGACGACGGTCGCGGTGACGGTCCCCAGTGCGATGCTCGTGCCGTCGGACGCCGCCAGTCGCGCGCGTTCCCAGGTCAGCGTCATCCCGCCGCGGCCCTGCGCACCCTCGACCGCGAGCTCGCGCGCCACGACCCGGATCTCGCCGCCGAACGTCGCGGGCGCCCGGCCCGCGAACGCGCTGTCGAGCACCGTCGCCGGCAGGTCGAGCACGACGCCGTGCGCGGCGAAGCCGGTGCGCGCGAGCCGCAACGTGCCGCGCGGGGTGTCGCGTCCTTCCTGGGGCGCGAGCTCGACCTCGACTTCGCCGCGGACGAGCGGCGCGGCCTTGAGGTGCCAGGCGACCGGGATCTTCCAGCGGCCGTCCGGGCTCGCGAGGACGCCGCGGCCGTCCCAGACCGTGCCCTGCGTGTCGACGACCTGGACCGACTCGCCGATCGCGGCCGAGAGCCGGTGCGCGACCCACGAGGCCGGCGCCTGCAGCGCCACCACGACGACCGCGATGACGAGGCAGAACAGCACGAGTGCGGCGAGACGGCCCATCGGGAGTCCTGGTGCGGAGGTCGGGTCCGGGTTCGTCGGGGCGCGGTCGCCGATGGCACGGACATCAGCGGGCGAGCGAGAGTTCCGCGCGCACGCGTCCGGGCTCGACTCGCGCGACCAACGTCGCGTCGACGACGTGGACCGCGTGCTCGCGCGCGAGGGCGTCGACGAGCCCGACGACGGTGGCGAAGCGCACGGACGGCAGCGTCAGCGCGGCGCGGCCCCCGGTGATCTCGAGCGACGCGTCGGCCTCCGCGATGCCCTGCCGGGCCAGCGCGTCGCGGATCGCGGCATCGATCGGTTGGCGCGCCGGGGCCGGCGCACGCGTTCCGGCGACCGCGGCCGCCTCGCGTGCGCGGGCGAGCCGCGACTCGGCGCGCTCGGCGTCGCGCTCGGCGCGCGCGCGATCGGCGACGAGCGGCTGCCAGGCGAACGCGTAGACGAGGGCGCCGGCCACGACGAGCGCGCCGGCCGCGAGCCACCGCCGTTCGCTCGGCGCGAGCCGGTCGTAGCGATCGCGCAGCGCGTCCATGGCGCTCACGGCTCCAACGTCGCGACGATGCGCAGGCCGCCGCCCGACCGCGCGGAGAGCGGGGCGAGCCCGGCCGCCCTGAGCTCGCGAACGAGCCGCTCGACTCGCGCGTCGTCGAGCGCGCCCAGGTCGGCGACGAGGCGACGGTCGCCGTAGCCGAGCCTGCGCACCGAGCCTGCCGGCAGCGCGGCCAGCGGGCCTGCGGCCCGGGCGAGGAGCGGAAGCGCGTCGTCGGGGGCCATCCGGGACGATGCGTGCAGCGCGTCGGCCGCGCGCTTCGCGAGCGCCGCTTCGGCGGCGCGCGCATCGGGACCCGGATCGACGCCGGCGGCGCGCGCGAGCTCGATCACCGCGCGGTCGGCGCGCCAGGCGGCGTAGCGGTCGTGGATCCATCCGGCGGCGGTGAGCGCGACGTGCAAGGCGAGCGCGGCGACCAGCAGCGCCAGCGCCGGGACGAAGCGCCGTGCGAGCGACGCGCGCGCAACGGTCGGTGCGGCGGCGAGGCCCGCGCGCAGGTCCGGGGCGGCGTCCCAGGCCGCGGCGGCCACGCGCTCGAGCGACCACGGCTTGCCGCGCTCGAACTTCGCTCCGGTCGCGCTCGACCAACTTGCCAGTCGTCCGGCGTCGATCGCCGCGTCGACGACGACGCTGGGCGGGGGGGCGCGCCCGGCGTCGGCGTCGCGCCGGGCCGCCGCCAGGGCGGCCGCGAGCTCGGCGGGGAGGTCGCCGCCCTCCGTTGCGTCGGCGGGAAACGCGCTTCCGTCGGGGCGGCGCACGAACCCGCGTCCGTCGGCGCCGACGCACCAGCGCCACACGACGTCGGCCGGAGCGAGATCGGGCTCCGCCACGACGCGGTCGATCGCCGGACGGCGGGCCGCGAGCCACGCGACGGTCGCGCGCTCGACCACGCGGGCGATCGTGGGCGCCCCCGGCGCCGACGGCGCGGTCGCCGCGATGTGGAGCGACTCCATCGGCGCGGCGACCTGGTCGTCCAGCGCGTAGGCTGCGGCGGCCGCGCGCCGGGCGTCGCTCATCGGGGGCAGCGCGAGCGCGACGATCCGGACGTCGGGCGCGGCGAGCACGGCCTCGATGCGATCGGCCGGCGGCCATGCCGCCGCGGCCGACGTGCCGCGGTCGACGAGCGTACCGCGCGCGTCGACGCGCCACCACGCGGCGGGCGCGGAAGGCTCGAAGGGCGCCGGGAGGCGGACGCGCAGCGTCGTCATGGCGCCGATTCTAGTCGACGACCTGCCAGATCACCGTCGAGCGCTGCCCGTCGCTCCGCGCGACGAGCGCCTGCGCCCTCGCGACCGCGTGGCCCTGCCGCGCGACGACCGTCACGAGGAAGTGGCGGCTGCCGACGGAAAGTCCGGTCGTGTCGGCCGTCGCCGTGCCGCGGGCGGTCCGGGCGCGAAAGTCCTCGAGCGTCGTGTACGGACGCTCGCGACGCGCGGCGACGATCGCCGCGATCGCCTCGCTGTCGAGCGAGGGCAGCGCGACGGCAAGGACCTCCGCGGGCGCGGTGTTGACGTTGACGCCGGCGTCGGCAGGCAGCGCGACGACGTCCGCCGCGACGCGCGCGTAGAGCGCGGGCGTGAAGCCGCGCACGGCGGCGAGCTCGCCCGCGCGCGCCAGAGGCGCGTTCGGCGCGACGGCGTGCCGTGCCTCGTAGGCAGCATCCTCGGCCCCCCGCTCGCGAGGCACGGCGTCGGCGTCGATCGCGTCGGCGACCGCGTCGACGAGCCCGGGATCGAGGCCGCGCCGTTCGAACAGCAGAACGAGCCGCTCGCGCGCGACGGCCGACGCCGCGTCGGCGCCGGCGATCGCGTTCAGGTTGAGCCGCGCCTGCGCATCCTCGATGCGCCCCTCCACGGTGCCGCCGTCGACGGGGGCGGGCGGCAGCGGGATCGCCCAGGGCTCGCCCAGGTGATCGACGGCGCCGTGCGTCGCGTCCTCCTCGAGCGCCTGCCGCGCCCACCGGATGCCGGCGGTCGCGAGGGACGCCGCGCGCGCGTGGTCGCGGCGCCCCTCGACGATCGACAGCCAGCGCGACCCGTCGACGGCGAGCGTCGTCGCAACGGCGGCCGCGATCGCGGCGACGAGCATCGCCACGACGAGCGCCGCGCCGCGCTGGGCGTCCCCGTTCATCGCAGCACGACGAAGCGCTCGAGTCGCGCGCCGCCGGCGAGCGTGACGCCGACGACGATCGCGCGCGGAACATCCTCGCGCCCCTGCGGCGGCCAGCGGTCGCTCCACGCGCCGTCGTCGTCCGCGTAACGGACGTCGAGGCGCGCGACGCCGTCGACGAGCGGGTAGGCGACGGGTTGGGCGCCGGCGGCGCGGTCGAGCACCGGCCAGTAGACGAGCTCCACGCTGTCGCCGCGCATCCGGTAGGCGAGGCGCACGCCCTCCGCGCCCGGCTCCTGCGGCTCGCCCCCGGCGCGCGTGAACGCGAACGACGCCTGCCCGTTCGCGTCGACGCCGCCCGTCCAGGCCGGCTCGCGGCCGCCGGGCACGCGCACCGGTCGCGGGACCGCCGCGCGCACGTCGGCTTCGAGCCGGGAGAACACCGCGTCGAGCGTCTGCCAGCGCCGCGCCTCGGCCGCGAGCCGCGCCTCGCCCTCGACCAGCGACGCGGTGGCGCGCCACGCGAACGTCGCCAGCGCGGCGAGCACCGCGAGCGCGACCAGCACCTCGATCAGCGTGAATCCACGGGCGGACTCGCGGCTCATCGGCGCGGCGTGCCCGCGACGTAGCCGGTGAGGCGTGCGAGCACGTAATCGGGCGCGGCCGCCTCCGCCACCTCGATGTCGAGGCGCCGGAACGCGGGATTCGGCGTCGCGCTCGCACGCTCGCGCCAGACGTACGCGATGCCGCCCTGCGTGGCCTCGCCGGAGCGGGCGCCTGAAGGAGGCGTCTCGCGCGCGAACTCGGCCTCGGCGAGCCGGTTCTGCGCGACCCACATCGCGAGCGTGCGCGCCTTGAGCGTGCCGGCGCCGTCGGCGGATTGCGCGAGCGCGCGCATCCCGGCCGCCAGGGCGACCGCGACGATCGCGAGCGCGACGAGGATCTCGATCAGCGTGAACCCACGGGGGCAATGGCCGCTCATTGCGTCTCGGGCGCGACGGCGACGCGGTTCAGGGGATCGGTCTCGACGTGCAGGCGTGCATCGCCTGCAGCGATCGCGAATGTCGCCGGGTCGTTGCGGCCGCTCGCGCGGAGCGGAATCACCGCGTCGGGAGCGATCGCCCGGCCCGCATAGGCCACGGCCGCGAGGGTCGTGCCGGACCGGAGGTCGTGCGGAGCGAGCGCATCGTCGTCGTCGAGCGGCACCCAGGCGTCGCGCGAGCGCTCGCGCCGCCAGAACCGCCAGCCGCCGCCGGTCGCGCTCACGCCAAGCTCCTCGTGCCGCCACTGGGCGCGCATCGCGGCGTACTCGACGGCGCCGGCGAAGGCGGCGGCGTCGCGGCGCAGCGGCGCGTCGCCGCCGCCGCGCCACGCGAGCCACGCCGCGCCCGACGCGATCGCGACGATCGCGAGCGCGACGAGGATCTCGACCAGCGTGAACCCGCTCGCGGGGAGCGACCACGTGCGCGCGCCGCGGCGCGTCAAGGCTCCCACGACCCGATGTCGGCGTCGTTGCCCGTGCCGCCCGGCTCGCCGTCGGCGCCCGTGCTGTAGACGTCGATCTCGCCCTTGAGCCCCGGGTTCAGGTAGCGGTACGGGTGGCCCCAGGGATCGTTGGGCAGCTTCTCGAGGTAGCCGCCGGGCTTCCAGTTGCCGGGGACCGGCGGCAGGTCCGGCTTCGCGACGAGCGCCGCCAAGCCCTGCTCGCCGGTCGGGTAGCGCTGATTGTCGAGCCGGTAGAGCTTGAGCGCGCCCACGAGCGCCGCGATGTCGGCCCTCGCGGCGACGCGGCGCGCCTCGTCGGGGCGGTCGAGCACGCGCGGCACGATCAGCGCGGCCAGCACGCCGAGGATCACGATCACGACCATGATCTCGATCAGCGTGAAGCCGCGCGCGTCGCGTCGCGGGGGCCGGGCCCGAACCATGCGCCGATTATAATCGCCGGGCCCGCCGCGCCCGCGGCCGGCGGTCCTCCCTCCCGATGCCTGGATCCTCCGCGTTGCGCCGCGCCTTCCGCACGGCCGTCCTGCTCGCGACCCTCGTCGCGCTCGGCGGCGCGGTCGCCGCCTGGTGGCTCGCGCGGCCGCTCCCGTTCCCGGCCTCGCCCTACACGCTGGAGGTCAGGCCCGGGGCCACGCTCGGCTCCGTCGCGCGCAAGCTCGCCGCCGACGGCGTGATCTCGCATCCGGCGCTCCTGACGCTGCTCGCGCGGGCGAGAGGCGTCGACCGCGCGATCAAGGCGGGGCAGTACGAATTCGCGCCGCCGCTCGACCTCCCCGCGCTGCTCGCGCGCCTGACCCAGGGGGACGTGACGCAGTCGTCGATCACGTTCGTCGAGGGCTCGACCGCCGCGGAGCTGCTGCGGCGCGTCGCGTCCGAGCCGACGATCGCGAGCACGCTCGCCGGGCGCCCCGAAACCGAGATCCGTGCGGCGCTGGGCATCGACGCCCCGACGCTCGAGGGCCAGTTCTTTCCCGACACCTACTTCTACGCAGCCGGGAGCGGCGACCGCGCGCTGCTCGCGCGCGCGCACCGGCAGCTCGTGGACCGTCTGGAAACGGCGTGGGCGCGGCGCGCGCCCGACCTGCCGCTCGCGTCGCCCTACGAGGCGCTGATCCTCGCGTCGATCGTCGAGAAGGAGACCGGGCGGCCGGCGGACCGCCCGCTGATCGCCTCGGTGTTCGTCAACCGGCTGAAGCGGGGGATGCGCCTGCAGACCGACCCGACGGTGATCTACGGGATCGGCGAGCGCTTCGACGGCAACCTGCGCAAGCGGGACCTCGAGACCGACACGCCGTACAACACCTACACGCGGGACGGGCTGCCGCCCACGCCGATCGCGCTGCCCTCGCAGGCGTCGCTCGACGCGGTCGTCGAGCCGCCGGCCTCGCCCTACCTCTACTTCGTCGCGCGCGGCGACGGCTCGAGCGAATTCTCGACGAACCTCGCGGATCACAACCGCGCGGTGGCAAAATACCAGAAGCGATGAGCCTCCCGCGACACGCGTCGCGCGCGGGCGCGCCCCCCCGCCGCTTCCGCGCCCCGTCCCGAATCCCACCGACGCCCGCACCGTGACCCGAACCCCGCGCGGCCGCTTCATCACGCTCGAAGGCATCGACGGCGCCGGCAAGAGCACGCACGTCGCGTTCCTCGCCGAGCGGATCCGCGCGGCCGGGCACGCGGTCGTCGCGACGCGCGAGCCGGGCGGCACGCCGCTGGGCGAGACGCTGCGCGGGCTGCTCCTGAACGAGCCGATGGGCCACGTGACCGAGACGCTGCTCATGTTCGCGGCGCGCCGCGAGCACGTCGAGCGCGTGATCGGTCCCGCGCTCGCGCGCGGCGAGTGGGTGCTGTGCGACCGGTACACCGACGCGACCTGGGCCTACCAGGGCGGCGGCCACGGCGTCGACCGCGCGCGCATCGCCGAGCTCGCGCGATGGGTGCACGGCGACTGCGACCCCGACCTCACGATCCTGTTCGACGTGCCGACCGCGATTTCGCGCGAGCGCCTCGAGCGCGCGCAGAGCGGGGGGCGCACGCTGGACAAGTTCGAGCGGGAGGGCGCGTCGTTCGCCGAGCGCGTGCGCGCGGCCTACCTCGAGCGCGCGGCCGCGGAGCCCGGGCGGTTCCGCATCGTGGATTCGACGCGCCCGCAGGACGCGGTGCGCGCCGAGCTGGCGTCCATCGTCGCGTCCGCATGACCGGCGACGCCGACGCCGCCGCGAACGCGCCCGAGCCCTGGGCGCCGCCGCTGCCGTGGCAGGCCGCGTGGCTCGCGCGGACGCTGCGCGGCCGCGATCGCGCGCACCACGCGCTGCTCGTCACCGGGCCCGCGGGGCTCGGCAAGAAGACGCTCGCGCTCAACCTCGCGCAGGCGCTGCTGTGCGAATCGCCGCGCCCCGACGGCCTGGCCTGCGGGCAGTGCGCCGGCTGCGCGTACGTCGCGGCGCGGTCGCATCCGGACCTCCGCGTGCTGGAGCTCTCCAGGATCGACGACGACGGCGAGCGCGTGCCGACGCAGGAGATCGCGATCGACCAGGTGCGCGAGCTGACCGAGCTCATGCAGGTGTCGACGCACCGGCGTGGCGCCCGCGTGGGCATCATCGCGCCGGCCGAGCGGATGAACGCCGCGGCGTCGAACGCGCTCCTGAAGACGCTCGAGGAGCCGCCCGCCGGGACGACGCTCGTGCTCGTGTCGGACCAGCCGGGCCGGCTCATGCCCACGGTGACGAGCCGCTGCCTGCGCGTCGACGCACCGCGCCCGACCGGCGACGAGGCGATCGCGTGGCTCCGCGCGCAGGGCGCCGGCGACCCCGCCGAGGCGCTCGCGCTCGCGGGGGGCGCGCCGCTCGCGGCGCGCGCGCTCGCGGACCCCGAGGCGCGTGCCGAGCGCGACGCCTGGTTCGACGCGCTCGCGCGGCCCGAGCGCCTTGCGCCGATGGCGCTGGGCGCGCGCATCGAGGCGGCCGGCAAGGACCAGCGTAAGGCAAGGCTCGCGCAGGCGCTCGACGCGCTCGTCGCGTGGACCGCGGATCTCGCGCGGGTGGCGGCCGGCGGGCGGCCGCAACGGTTGCCGGGCCGGGCCGGCGCGCTCGGGGCGCTCGCCCCGCGGGTGGCGAGGATCGGCCTTTGCCGCTATCATCGTTCGGTCCTGTTCCAGCGCGCGCACGTCGCGCATCCGCTGCAGCCGCGGCTCGTCGCCGAGGGGCTGGCGGCGGCCTACGTGGCGCTCTTCGACTGACGATGGCCGATCCGAAGTCCGCGGTCCCGCCGGCAGGCGTCGCACGCCCGGGCGTGCTGTCGCTCAACATCCGCGAGAAGGCGGCGCTCTACGCGGCCTACATGCCGTTCCTGAAGGGCGGCGGCATCTTCATCCCGACCTCGAGGAGCTACGCGCTCGGCGAGGAGGTGTTCATGCTGCTGTCGCTGATGGAGGATCCGAACCGGATCGCCGTGCAGGGCAAGGTCGTCTGGATCACGCCCGACGGCGTGCAGGGCAGCCGCACGCAGGGCATCGGCGTCCAGTTCACGCTGGACGAGACCGGCGCCGCGGCCCGCGCGGCGATCGAGAAGGTGCTCGGCGAGACGCTGGCGTCGTCGCGGCCGACGCATACGCTGTAGTTCAGGAGCCAGTTGGCAGTTGACGGTTGGCAGTGGGGTCGCGTCCGGTCGAACCGGCGTCTCGACGAGTCGACGGGCTGTTGCTGTCAACTGCCAACTGCCAACTGACTCCTGATGTCTTTCGTCGACTCCCACTGCCACCTCGACTTCCCCGAGCTCGCGGCCGACCTGCCCGCGAAGCTCGAGGCGATGCGCGCCGCGTCGGTGACGCACGCGCTCTGCATCTCGGTCGACCTGCCGGACTGGCCGCGCGTGCACGCGCTCGCCACGGGCCACGCGAACCTCTACGCGACGGTCGGCACGCACCCGGACTACCCGGACACCGTCGAGCCGGACGTCGCGACGCTGGTGGGCCTCGCCGCGCGCGAGAAGGTCGTCGCAATCGGCGAGACCGGCCTCGACTACTACCGGCTGAAGGGCGACCTCGGCTGGCAGCGGGAGCGCTTCCGCACCCACGTCCGCGCGGCGCGCGAGGCGGGCAAGCCGCTCGTCGTCCATACGCGGAGCGCCGCCGACGACACGCTCGCGATCCTCGCCGAGGAGCGCGCGCACGAGGTCGGCGGCGTCATGCACTGCTTCACCGAGTCCTGGGACGTCGCGTCGGCCGCGATGGACCTGGGCTTCCACATCTCGTTCTCGGGCATCGTATCGTTCAGGAACGCGACGGCGCTGCACGACGTCGCCCGCCGCGTGCCGCTGGAGCGCATGCTGATCGAGACCGACAGCCCGTACCTCGCGCCGGCGCCGCACCGCGGCCGCACGAACGAGCCGGCGTGGGTCGTGCACGTCGCCGAGGCGATCGCCCGGCTGCGCGGCGTTGACGCCGCGGAGATCGGCCGCGCGACCTCGGCCAATTTCTTCCGACTGTTCAGGATCCCCCCCGATGCGCACCCGCACTGACTGGCGCCTCTTCCTCGCCCTGTTCCTTCTCGCCGCCGCGATGCCCTTGCGGGCGCAGCAGCTCCTGTCCGACTACTTCGTCGCTGTCGCGAACGACCGGGCGGGCGACGTGCGCGACTACCTGAAGCGCGGCGTCGATCCGAACGTCAGCGACGAGAACGGGGACACCGGGCTCATCGTCGCCGCGCGCGCCGGCAACGCCGCGACGGTCGACGTGCTGCTCGCGGCCAGGGCGGACCCGGAGCGCCGCAACCGCTTCGGCGACACGGCGATGATGCTCGCGGCGCTCAACGGCCACTTCGGCATCGCGAAGGCGCTGCGCGCCAAGGGGGCGGGGGTGGACGGCAGCGGCTGGACGCCGCTCATCTACGCGGCGACGGGCGGGCACGACGACATCGTGCGCTGGCTGCTGGGGGAGGGGGCCGACGTCAACGCGGCCTCGCCCAACGGCACGACCGCGCTGATGATGGCGGTGCGCGAGAACCGCTATTCGACGGCGATCCTGCTGATCGCGCGCGGCGCGAACGTCAATCACCGCAACGAGAACGGCGCCTCCGCGCTCGACTGGGCGAAGCGCGCGAACGACCAGGCGATGGTCGAGCGGCTGAAGCGCGCGGGCGCGCGCGACTAGGAGCTGCGCCTGGTGGCGCGACCGGGGCGCCCGCGCCGACCGGCGCTAGCGGGCCTGCGCCGACGCCGTGACCGCGGCGGGCGCCGGGGCGGCCTGCGCCTCCGGCACGAGCCCCGGCAGCACGCCGACCAGGCGGCGCGCGCCGTTGAAGTGCTTGCGCCAGTAGCCGTTGGAGAGCTCGGCGATCTCGACCTCGCTGCCCCGCGAGGGCGCGTGGATGAAGCGGCCGTCGCCCAGGTAGATGCCGACGTGCGAGAACGCGTAGCGGCGCGTGTCGAAGAACACGAGGTCGCCGGCCTGCAGGTCGTTCTGCGCGATCGGCGCGCCGATCCGCGAGAGCTCCTTCGAGGTCCGCGGCAGCGTCACGCCGGTGACCTGCTGGAACACGTGCCGGACGAGCCCGCTGCAGTCGAAGCCGGCCTCGGGCGTGTCGCCGCCCCAGCGGTAGTCGACGCCGATCAGGCCCAGCGCGAACATCGCGAGGTCCTGCGCGCCGTGCCAGACGGTCTCGGCGGTCGAGCGCGCGGACTCGGCGATCGAGGAGGCCGGGCGCGCCGCCTGGCCGTGGGCGGGCGACGACGCCAGCGCGGCCGCGGCGAGGGGCACGAGCAGGGCCGCCCGGAGCGAGGGTCGCAAGTTCATCGGCGGATTGTCGCCGAAACCCGACAATCCCGCCAGTCGGCGACGGTCCGTCAACCGGCGGACCGCCCGCGCCGGCCGGGGCGCGCCGGCGGAAGCGGGTTCGCGGCGGCCCGCGCACGGCGCACCGCCTTGGGGTCGGCGACGAGCGGGCGGGTGATCTCGACGCGGTCGCCGTCGACGAGCGGCGTGCCGGGACGGGCGGTCTGCCCGTAGATCGCGTAGCCCGCTTCCGTCGGCGCGACCCCGGCGCGTTCCAGCGCCCTCACTGCGGCCACCGCGTCGGCGACCGTCGCGCCCGGCGGCAGGTCGACCTCGACCACGCCCTGCGCACGGGGCGACGCCCACGCGACGGCGACCCGAATCCCGTGCGGCGGGCGCGTCGACGGCCGTGCGGCGCTCATCGCGGTCCGTACACCGTCTCGGCGCGCGAGACGAACGCCTCGACGAACGTCGAGGCGATGTGGTCGAACACGGGCCCGACGGCGCGCTCGAGGAGGCTGCTTGCGAACTCGTAGACGAGGTCGAGCTCGACCTTGCTCGCCGCCTCGGCGAGGGCGCGGAAGCGCCACTCGCCGTGCAGGTGTCGGAACGGGCCGTCGACGAGCGTGATCACGATCGACTCGCCGGGAACGTTGGTGTTCGACGTCGTGAAGTGCGCCCGGATGCCGTGGTAGTCGATGTCGAGCCGCGCGATCCGCCCGGGCTCGCGGTCGTCGAGCACGCTCGCCCCGCCGCACCAGGGCAGGAACTGCGGGTAGCCCTCGACGCGGTCGACGAGGTCGTACATCTCGCGCGCGGCGTAGGGGACGAGGACCGAATGGGCGATGCGCTTCATCGCGGCGGCGGGGCTTGGCTACAATCCGGGGATGAGCATCGTCGAGAACCGGAAGGCCTTCCACGACTATTTTATCGAGGAACGGGTCGAGGCCGGCCTCGCGCTCGAGGGCTGGGAGGTCAAGGCGATCCGGGCCGGGCGCGCGAACCTGAAGGAAGCGTACGTCGTGATCAAGGACGGCGCGATCGCGCTCGTCGGCGCCCACATCTCCCCGCTCGCGCAGGCTTCGACGCACGTGCACGCCGATCCGACGCGCACGCGCCGGCTGCTGATGCACCGCGACGAGATCAACCGGTTCATCGGGCGCGTGGAGCGCGCGGGCTACACGCTCGTCCCGCTCGACCTGCATTACAAGCGCGGCCGGATCAAGCTCGAGGTCGGCCTCGCGAAGGGCAAGAAGCAGCACGACAAGCGCGCGACGATCCGCGAGCGCGAGTGGGGGCGCGAGCAGCAGCGGCTCCTGCGCCAGCGCCCGGGCTCGACGCGGGCGGGCTGACGCTGCCGCGGATGCCGGAGGCCGATTCGATGCGCGAGCCTGATCTTCCCGCCGACCATCCGTTCGTGCGCGACCTCGCCGCCGGACCGGCCAACCACGTGCCGCTCACGCCGGTCGCGTTCCTCGAGCGCAGCGCGGCCGTGTGGCCCGATCGCGTCGCGATCCGTCACGGGCGGCTCGCGATCACCTACGCGGAGTTCGCGCGGCGCGCCCGACGGCTCGCGAGCGCGCTCGCGCGGCGCGGCGTGCGGCGCGGCGACACGGTGGCCGTGATGGCGCCGAACATCCCGGCGATGCTGGAGCTCCACTACGCGGTGCCCGCTCTGGGTGCGGTGCTCAACGCGCTCAACGTCCGGCTCGACGCCGCCGCGCTCGCCTTCTGCCTCGCGCACGGCGAGGCGAAGGTCGTCGTCACCGATCCCGAGTTCGCGCCGGCGATGCGCGGCGCGCTCGCCTCGCTGGAGCGCGAGGTCCTCGTCGTCGACATCGACGATCCCGAGGGGCCGGGCGGCGAGCGGCTGGGCAGCGTCGGCTACGAGGCGCTCCTCGCCGAAGGCGACCCGGATTGCGCGTGGCCGGGGCCGGTCGACGAGTGGGATTCGCTCGCGCTGCTCTACACGTCGGGCACGACCGGCGACCCGAAGGGCGTCGTCTACCACCACCGCGGCGCCTACCTGAACGCGCTGGGCAACGCGCTCGCGTTCCGCCTCGCCGCCGACAGCGTCTACCTGTGGACGCTGCCGATGTTCCACTGCAACGGCTGGACCTACACCTGGGCGGTCACGGCCGCGGGCGCGACGCACGTCTGCCTTCGGCGCGTCGAGCCCGCCGCGGTGTTCCGCGCGATCCGCGACCACCGCGTGACGCACCTGTGCGGCGCGCCGATCGTGCTCTCGATGCTGATCCACGCCCCGGCGGAGGCGAAGGTCGCCTTCGACCACGTGGTCGACGTCGCGACCGGCGGCGCGGCGCCGCCCTCGGCGGTGATCGAGGCGATGGAGGCGATGGGCTTCCGGGTCACGCACCTCTACGGGCTCACCGAATCCTACGGCCCGGCGATGCTGTGCGTGCCGCAGGACGACTGGAGCGGCCTGGCGCTCGCCGACCGCGCGCGGAGGATGGCGCGGCAGGGCGTCGCGATGCCCACGCTCGCCGGCGTGCAGGTCGCCGACCCCGCGACCGGCGCCCCGGTGCCGCGCGACGGCGCGACGATGGGCGAGCTGATGCTCCGCGGCAACACGGTGATGAAGGGGTACCTCAAGAACCCGCAGGCGACCGCGAAGGCGTTCGCGCACGGGTGGTTCGCGACCGGCGACCTCGCGGTCTGGCACCCCGACGGCTACGCCGAGATCCGCGACCGCAGCAAGGACATCATCATCACCGGCGGCGAGAACGTGAGCTCGCTCGAGGTCGAGGAGTGCCTCTACCGACATCCCCACGTGATGGAGGCGGCGGTCGTCGCGCGCCCCGACGAGCGCTGGGGCGAGACCCCGTGCGCGTTCGTCACGCTGAAGCCGGGGGCGCCCGCGGTCGCCGCCGACGAGATCATCGCCTGGTGCCGCGAGCGGATCGCGCACTTCAAGGCGCCGAAGACCGTCGTGCTCGGCCCGCTGCCGAAGACGTCGACGGGCAAGATCCAGAAGTTCGCGCTGCGCGAGCGCGCGAAGGCGCTCTGACCCCCGACCCCCGGCGCCTAAGCCCCGATCTCGCGCGCGACTTCGCGCGCCGCCGCCTCGCCGCTCGCGACCGCGGCCTCGATTGTCGCCGGCAGGTCGGGATCGAGGTAGTCGCCGGCGAGGTGGAGCCCCGGCCCGACCGCGGCGGTCCGCGGGCGGCGCACTCGCGGCACGCAGGCGAACGTCGCGCGGCGCTCGACGATCACCTGCGACCACACGGCGACCGGGAACGCCGGCTTCAGACGCTTGAGCTGCGCCTGCACCCGACCGGCGAGCGCCTTCGCGTCGAGGTCGTCTCCGTGCTCGCCCGCCGCGGAGATCACGACGGCGACCAGCCCCTTGAGCGCTCGCGCGGATGCGGCTTCCGGCGCGCGCTCGAGGACGTCGTGGCGGTCGAAGATCCACTGGCCCGGCGCGTCGTCGAGCCGCGCGATGCGCGACGGCAGGCGCACGCGCTCGCGTAGGCCGAGGTAGACGGTCGCGGTCGGCTC
The DNA here is from genome assembly GCA_046347845.1 of Burkholderiales bacterium. Lineage (GTDB taxonomy): Bacteria > Pseudomonadota > Gammaproteobacteria > Burkholderiales > Casimicrobiaceae > VBCG01. Next base: position 385,985 of record JAXMFH010000004.1, read on the forward strand.
GTAGCGCATCGCGGCGGTCGCCTCGAGCGCGTCGGCGACGTCGGGCAGCGCGGCGAGCGGCGGCGCGAACACGTGCGCGAGCTGGTGCGGGCCTACCGCGACGATCGCCGCGGACGCGCGCCAGGTCCCGCCGCCCGCGTGGATGTCGACGCCCTGCGGCGTCGCGCCGGCGACGACGGCCGCCGACCGCAGCCGGACCTCGCCGCCGCGCGCCTCGACGCGCCGGGCCGCCGGCTCGGGCATGAGCTCGGACAGGTCGAGCGCCGGCAGCAGGAAGTCCGACGCGCCGCGGCCGCGAGCGACGCGGCCGAGCAGGTGCGCGAACACGCGCGCGGAGGCCCGGTCGGTCGGCGTGTTGAGCGCGGCCAGCGCGAGCGGGGCGAGCAGATGCCGGGCCACCGGTCGCGGGAGCGCGGCGAGCATCGCGTCGACCGACTCGGGCTCGGGTCGCAAGAAGCCCTCGGCGCGCAATGTCGCGAGCCAGCGCAGCGCCGCGACGCGGTCGCCCAGCGAGAGGCCCCGCGCGAGCGCGAGGCCGGCGGCGAGGTTCCAGGGCGGCGGCAGGCGCGGCGCGGAGAGCGTGACCGATCGTGCGTCCCGGGCGAGCGGGGCGATCGCGAGGGGCTGGCGATGGAGGCCGAGGTCGACGCGACGACCGTGCACTGCCCACAGGAGGGCGCGCGTCGCCTCGTAGGCGCCGACGAGCAGGTGCTGGCCGTTGTCGATCGGGAGGCCCGAGCGCTCGACGCGGCGTGCCCGGCCGCCCAGCACGCCGGCCGCCTCGTGCAGCACGACCGGGATGCCGCGGCTCGCGAGCGTCCACGCCGCCGCGCAGCCGGCCCAGCCTCCGCCGATCACCGCGACCGGCAGGCCCGCTCGCGCGCGCCGCGACGGGATGTCCGCGATCACGATCGGGCCGACCGCGCCGTGCGCCACGCGATCCAGAGCTTGCGCAGCGGCGTGAGGGCGATCCGGCGGTCGAGCACGCGGAAGCCGTCGCGCTCGATCTCGTCGAGCAGCGCGCGGTAGATCGCGGCCATCGCGAGGCTCGCGCGCTGCGCCCGGCGGTCGCGGGGCGCGAGCTCGCGCATCGCCCGGTCGTACCACTCGCGCGCGCGCGCGACCTCGAACGCCATCAGCGCGCGGAATCCCGGCTCCTCGCGCCCGCGCAGGATCGCCGACGCGGTCACGCCGTGGCGGTCGAGATCCTCCTGCGGCAGGTAGATGCGCCCGCGGCGCGCGTCCTCGCCCACGTCGCGCACGATGTTCGTGAGCTGGAACGCGACGCCCAGGTCGCGCGCGAACCGGGCGGTCGACGGCTCCTCGTAGCCGAAGATCTCGGCCGACAGGAGCCCGACGACGCCCGCGACGCGGTGGCAGTAGCGCTCGAGCTCCGCGAAGTCCGCGTAGCGCTGCTGCGCGAGGTCCATCGCCATGCCGTCGACCACCGCGTCGAAGTGCTCGCGGGGCAGCCGGTAGGTGCGCACGACCGGCACGAGCGCCTGCGCGACCGGGTGCTGCGGCGTGCCCTCGTAGACCGCCGCGATCTCGGCGCGCCACCACGCGAGCTTCGCCCGCGCGACGCCCGGATCGTGCACCTCGTCGACGACGTCGTCGACCTCGCGGCAGTACGCGTAGAGCGCCGTGATCGCGCGCCGGCGTTCCGGCGGCAGCAGCCGGAAGCTGTAGTAGAACGACGAGCCGCTCTGCGCCGCCTTCGACTCGCAGTACTGGTCGGGTGTCACGCGGCGTCCCCTGCCGGGACGAGGGCGCGCCAGCCGACCGCGAGCCAGTCGCGCGTCGAGAGCACCGGGCGGGCGCGGAACACGTCGCCGCCGGCCTGGTCGATCCGGTCGAGGATCGCGAGGCCGCCGGCGACCACCGCGCGGAGCTCGAGGCCGATGCGCCAGGGCAGCCGCGTCGCGAGCGGACGCCCGCGGACGAGCAGGGCGCGGGCGCGCGCGGTCTCGAAGCGCATCAGGGTCCGCCACGCCTCGTCGCACCGGCCCTCCGCGATCTGGCGCTCCGACACGCCGTGGCGCGCGAGATCGTCGGCGGGCAGGTAGACGCGGCCCTTCGCCCAGTCGATCGCGACGTCCTGCCAGAAGTTGGCGAGCTGGAGGCCCGTGCAGATCGCGTCGCTCGCGGCGAGGTTCTCCGCAGAGGCGCGCCGGTAGAGCGCGAGCAGCAGGCGTCCGACGGGGTCCGCGGAACGCCGGCAGTAGTCGGTGAGCGAGCCGAAGTCCGGGTAGCGACGGACGGTCACGTCCTGCGCGAACGCGGACAGGAGGTCCGCCAGCGGCGCCGTCGGCAGCGCGTGCTCGCGGACCGCGCGGGCGAGCTCGGCGAACGGCGCCTCGGCGAGGAGCGGGTCGTCGGCGCCCGCCGCGATCGCGTCGACCGCGCGCCGGAAGCGCGCGAGCGACGCGAGGCGGGCCTCCGGCGGGGCGTCGCCCTCGTCGGCGAGGTCGTCGGCCTCCCGCGCGAACCGGTAGATCGCCACGACCGCTCGTCGCTCGCGGGCGGGCACGAGGAACGAGGCGACCGGGAAGTTCTCGTAGTGGCCGACGGACACGCTTCGGGGCCTGCTCTGGGCGGGGCGCGGCGGGCCGGTGGCCGGCGCCTCCGCGATCGGCTAGAATTCGACGTTTGGCAGCCGGGTGCGGCTGGGGTATCTCCGAGGCCCGTGCGCCGCGAAAGTGGCGGAATCGGCAGACGCACCGGATTTAGGTTCCGGCGGGGTCACCCGTGGGGGTTCGAGTCCCCCCTTTCGCACCAAGGCCGGCGCCGCCTCGGACCCCGGCGCACGAACCGCTGCGGAATGTAGCACGGGCGCCACGGCTGCCTTCGACCCCGATCGCGCACCGCGCGTGTCTTCCACGATTCGACGAACCCTTCCATGACCGAGACTGCTCCCTCCCCCGGCCTCGAGCGCCGCCTCGACGTCGCCGTGCCGCTGCGCGACATCGAAGGCGAAGTGCAGAAGCGCCTCGCCAACCTCGCGAAGAGCGCGAAGGTCCCCGGCTTCCGCCCCGGCCACGTGCCGCTCAAGATGGTCGAGCAGCAGTACGGGCCGCAGGTGCGCTCGGACGTCATCACCGAGGCGGTGCGGACCCGGTTCAACGAGGCGATCCGGTCGCAGAACCTGCGCGTCGCCGGCGATCCCCGCATCGAGCCGCACCCGAGCCCCACGAGGGCGGGCGAGGCGCTCGAGTTCTCGGCGGTGTTCGAGGTCTTCCCCGAGGTCACGCTCGGCGACCTCTCGTCGGTGACGATCGAGCGGCCGCAGGTCGACATCGGCGAGGCGGACGTCGACCGCACGGTCGAGGTTCTGCGCCGGCAGCACGCGCAGTGGAACGATGCCGACCGGGGCGCCGAGGACGGCGACCGGGTGGTCGTCGACTTCACCGGAACGATCGACGGCGTCGAGTTCGCGGGCGGCCAGGCGCGTGACTTCACGATCACGCTGGGCGAGGGCCGGATGCTGCCCGAGTTCGAGACGGCGCTCTCCGGCGCGCGCGCCGGGGAGCAGAAGGCGTTCCCGCTGACCTTCCCCGACGACTACCACGGCAAGGAAGTGGCCGGGAAGACCGCCCGGTTCGCGCTGACGGTCAAGCGCGTGCTCGCGCCGACGCTCCCCCCGCTGGACGAGGCGTTCGCGCGGAGCTTCGGCGTCGCGTCGGGCTCGCTCGCCGACCTGCGCGAGGAGATCCGGCAGAACCTCGAGCTCGAGCTCGACCGGAAGGTCGAGTCGGTGATCAAGGACCAGGCGCTCGCGGCGCTGCGCAGCAAGGCGACGTTCGCGCCGCCGCGCTCGCTGGTCGCGGAGGAGGCCTCCGCGATGGCCGGCCGGATGGCGGAGAGCCTGCGGCAGCAGGGGATGAAGGCCGAGGACGTCAACGTGACGCCGGACATGTTCGTGCCCCAGGCCGAGGAGCGCGTCGTGATCGGGCTCGTGCTGGGGGATCTCGTCCGCAACCACGGGCTCGCCGCGACGCGCGACCAGGTGCGCGCGCGCGTCGAGGCCGCGGCGAAGACCTACGAGCAGCCGGAGGCGGTCGTGCGCTGGCACTACGAGAAGCCCGAGCGGCTCGTCGAGTTCGAGACCGCCGCGCTCGAGAAGAACGTCGTGGACTGGGTGCTGTCGCGGACGCGGGTCGTCGACCGGCCGACGACGTTCGAGGCGCTGATGGGGCCGGCGCGGGCCTGACGCGCGGTTCCAGGGCGCGGGGCGCTTGACGACGGGCGCCCCGGGTCCCATCTTGTCGAGACGAGGTGCGCCGCGAAGGCGCCGATGTTGTCAACTACAAAGCAGGAAGCCTGACATGTCCGAACCGACCGGCCTCGGTCTCATCCCGATGGTCATCGAGCAGAGCGGGCGCGGCGAGCGCGCGTACGACATCTATTCGCGCCTGCTCAAGGAGCGCATCGTCTTCCTGGTCGGCCCGGTGAACGACGCGACGGCCAATGTCATCGTCGCGCAGATGCTGTTCCTCGAGTCCGAGAATCCGGACAAGGACATCCACTTCTACATCAACTCGCCGGGCGGGTCGGTGTCCGCCGGGATGGCGATCTTCGACACGATGCAGTTCATCAAGCCCGACGTGTCGACGATGTGCATCGGCATGGCGGCGTCGATGGGGGCGTTCCTGCTCGCGGCGGGCGCGAAGGGCAAGCGGTTCGCGCTGCCGAACTCGACGGTGATGATCCACCAGCCCTCGGGGGGATTCCAGGGCCAGGTCTCCGACATCGAGCGGCACGCCCAGTACGTGATCGACCTGAAGAAGCGGTTCATCACCCAGATGGCCGAGTTCACCGGCCGGTCGCCCGAGCAGGTCGAGCGCGACCACGACCGCGACAACTTCCTGTGGGCCGACGCCGCCCGGGAGTACGGCATCGTCGACCAGGTCTTGCAGAAGCGGGTGCAGGGCGCGTAAAGTCCCCCCGAAGGTATCCGACGCAGGTCCTTGAATGGCCGACAAATCCTCCGGCGACAAGCTGCTGTACTGCTCGTTCTGCGGCAAGAGCCAGCACGAGGTGAGGAAGCTCATCGCGGGCCCGTCGGTGTTCATCTGCGACGAGTGCATCGAGCTCTGCAACGACATCATCCGCGAGGAGGGTGCGAGCGCGGGCGAGGCGCGCGGCGAGCGCAACAAGCTCCCGACCCCGCACGAGATCCGCACGATCCTCGACCAGTACGTGATCGGGCAGGAGCCGGCGAAGAAGATCCTGTCGGTCGCCGTCTACAACCACTACAAGCGGCTCGAGTCGGGCGCGAAGGACGACGACGTCGAGCTCGCGAAGTCGAACATCCTGCTGATCGGCCCGACCGGCTCGGGCAAGACGCTGCTCGCGCAGACGCTCGCGCGCCTGCTCGACGTGCCGTTCGTGATCGCCGACGCGACGACGCTCACCGAGGCGGGCTACGTCGGCGAGGACGTCGAGAACATCATCCAGAAGCTCCTGCAGAAGTGCGACTACGACATCGACAAGGCGCAGCGCGGGATCGTCTACATCGACGAGATCGACAAGATCTCGCGCAAGAGCGACAACCCGTCGATCACCCGCGACGTGTCGGGCGAGGGCGTCCAGCAGGCGCTGCTCAAGCTGATCGAGGGCACGATCGCCAGCGTGCCGCCGCAGGGCGGGCGCAAGCACCCGAACCAGGAGTTCGTGCAGGTCGACACGACCAACATCCTGTTCGTCTGCGGCGGCGCGTTCGACGGCCTCGAGAAGATCGTCCGGCAGCGCAGCGCGAAGACGGGCATCGGCTTCGGCGCCGAGGTCGCCTCGCCGGAGGACCGCAAGAACATCACGACGCTGCTCCGCCAGGCCGAGCCCGAGGACCTGATCAAGTTCGGCCTCATCCCCGAGTTCGTGGGCCGGCTGCCGGTGGTGGCGACGCTCGACGAGCTCGACGAGGCGGCGCTGATCCAGATCCTGGTCGAGCCCAAGAACGCGCTGATCAAGCAGTACCAGAAGATGTTCAGGATGGAGGGCGTCGAGCTCGAGATCCGGGAAGGGGCGCTCCGCGCGATCGCGCGGAAGGCGCTCGCCCGGAAGACCGGCGCCCGGGGGCTGCGCTCGATCCTCGAGCAGACGCTCCTCGACGTGATGTACGACCTTCCGTCGCTCTCCAACCTGTCGCGGGTGATCGTCGACGAGTCGACGATCACGCACGACGGCAAGCCGCTCCTGATGTTCGCCGACGCGCCCAGGGTGGCGTCGGCGCACTCGTAGGCCCGGCGCCTCCCGCATTGCACCAACATGGTGCGTCCGGCGGCTTGACAACGCCGGCCGGGCACCCCATGTTGGCCTCGATCCCCCTCCGATAGGTTGCCCGCATGGCCCAGGACACCCCCCTTTCGTCGAACGAGCCGGTGACGCTGCCGCTGCTGCCGCTGCGGGACGTCGTCGTGTTCCCGCACATGGTCATCCCGCTGTTCGTCGGGCGGCCCAAGTCGATCAAGGCGCTCGACGCCGCGATGGAGTCGGGCAAGCACATCCTGCTCGTCGCCCAGAAGCAGGCCGCGAAGGACGATCCGGGCGCCGAGGACCTCTACGAGATCGGCAGCATCGCGACCGTCCTGCAGATGCTCAAGCTCCCCGACGGCACGGTGAAGGTGCTGGTCGAGGGCACGCAGCGCGCCCGCATCGAGTCGGTCCAGGAACTGGCCGACTCGCTCGCGGCGCAGGCGCGTCCGATCGCCGTCGACGCGGGGCCGGCGCACGAGGTCGAGGCGATGCGGCGCGCGCTGCTCGCGCAGTTCGACCAGTACGTGAAGCTCAACAAGAAGATCCCGCCCGAGATCCTGACCTCGATGTCCGGGATCGACGACGGCGGCCGGCTGGCCGACGCGATCGCCGCCCACCTCCCGCTCAAGCTCGAGCAGAAGCAGCAGATCCTCGAGATGAGCGACCCGGTGAAGCGCCTCGAGCACCTGCTCGGGCTGCTCGAGGGCGAGGTCGACATCCTGCAGGTCGAGAAGCGCATCCGCGGCCGCGTGAAGCGGCAGATGGAGAAGAGCCAGCGCGAGTACTACCTGAACGAGCAGGTCAAGGCGATCCAGAAGGAGCTGGGCGAGGGCGACGAGAACGCCGACCTCGAGGAGATGGAGAAGAAGGTCAAGGCCGCGCGCATGAGCAAGGAGGCCGAGGCCAAGGCGATGGCCGAGCTGAAGAAGCTCCGGATGATGTCGCCGATGTCGGCCGAGGCGACCGTCGTGCGCAACTTCGTCGACACGCTCGTCGCGCTGCCCTGGCGCAAGAAGAGCAAGATCAACAAGGACCTCGCGCACGCGGTGAAGGTGCTCGACGCCGACCACTACGGGCTCGAGAAGGTCAAGGAGCGGATCATCGAGTACCTCGCGGTCCAGCAGCGCGTCGACCGCCTGAAGGCGCCGATCCTGTGCCTCGTCGGCCCGCCCGGCGTGGGCAAGACCTCGCTCGGCCAGTCGATCGCGAAGGCGACCAACCGCAAGTTCGTCCGCATGTCGCTGGGCGGCGTCCGCGACGAGGCGGAGATCCGCGGCCACCGCCGCACCTACATCGGGTCGATGCCGGGCAAGATCCTGCAGAACATGTCGAAGATCGGCGTGCGCAACCCGCTGTTCCTGCTGGACGAGGTCGACAAGATGGGGATGGACTTCCGCGGCGACCCGAGCTCGGCGCTGCTGGAGGTGCTCGACCCCGAGCAGAACTCGACCTTCGTCGACCACTACGTCGAGGTCGAGTACGACCTGTCGGACGTGATGTTCGTGGCGACCGCGAACACGATGAACATCCCGGCCCCGCTCCTCGACCGGATGGAGGTGATCCGGCTGTCGGGCTACACCGAGGACGAGAAGATCGCGATCGCGAAGCAGTACCTGCTGCCCAAGCAGATGAAGAACAACGGGATCAGGGCCGAGGAGCTGCACGTCGCCGAGAGCGCGCTGCGCGACATCGTGCGCTACTACACGCGCGAGGCGGGCGTGCGCAGCCTCGAGCGCGACATCAGCAAGATCTGCCGGAAGGTGGTGAAGTCGCTGCTCCTGAAGGAGAGCGAGGGCAAGGCGCGCAAGGCCAAGGGCCCGGTCGAGGTCACGTCGAAGAACCTCGACAAGTACCTGGGCGTGCGGCGCTACACGTTCGGCATCGCCGAGAAGAAGAACCAGGTCGGCCAGGTGACCGGGCTCGCGTGGACCGAGGTCGGCGGCGACCTGCTGACGATCGAGGCGGTCACGCTCCCGGGCAAGGGCAAGACGACGTCGACCGGCAAGCTCGGCGAGGTGATGAACGAGTCGATCGCCGCCGCGCTGTCGGTGGTGCGCCACCGCAGCGGCCAGCTCGGCATCGCGCCGGACTTCTACCAGAAGACCGACCTGCACATCCACCTGCCCGAGGGCGCGACGCCGAAGGACGGGCCGTCCGCGGGTGCGGCGATCGTCACCGCGATGGTCTCGGTGCTGACCGGCATCCCGGTCCGCTGCGACGTCGCGATGACCGGCGAGATCACGCTGCGCGGCGAGGTGCTGCCGATCGGCGGCCTGAAGGAGAAGCTCCTGGCGGCCGGGCGCGGCGGCATCAAGACCGTGCTGATCCCCGAGGAGAACGTGAAGGACCTGGTGGAGATCCCGGACGAGATCAAGAACCGGATCGAGATCCGCCCGGTGCGCTGGATCGAGCAGGTGCTCGAGGCGGCGCTCGAGCGCCAGCCGACGCCGCTGCCCGAGGAGAAGAAGGAGGCGGAGCCGCCGGTGCCCGCGGCGCCCGCGAGCGAGGACCAGGGCGCGCTCCTCAAGCACTGAGCCGGCGCGCGCGGGCACGCGCCGTGCCCGCGCGCGTTGCATTTTCGCCGCACGCACGCGCCCACGCGCATTGCGGCGCGCCATGCGCCGTGTCAACGACTTAGCGCACGCAACGCAAGCGACAGGTGACGACCGCGATGCTCGGGCGCGTTCGCGCGCTTGACACTCGAAAAACGCGGGCGCTATAACGAAGGCTCGAAGACGAGCACGGCGCGACGCCACGCGCCGGATCCTCCCGAGGCGCGACCGGCGCTCGACGAGCGAGCGCGGCGCGCCTCCATCACGCTTCCGCCAGGGGACGCATTCGTGAACAAGAACGATCTGATCGACGCGATCTCGCGTCACGCCGACATCTCGAAGGCCGCCGCCGGTCGCGCGCTCGACGCGACGGTCAACTCGATCAAGGGGTCGCTCAAGAAGGGCGACATCGTGACGCTGGTCGGCTTCGGCTCGTTCTACGTCGGGCGGAGGACCGCGCGCGCCGGGCGCAATCCGAGGACCGGCGACACGATCCGCATCCAGGCCGCGAAGGTGCCGAAGTTCCGGGCTGGCAAAGCGCTCAAGGATGAGCTAAAATAGCCGGCTGTCGCAGTCCGCCCGTGTCGTCCGCGAGGCCGGCGAGGGCGGTCGGCGGCGCGTGTCGGGACCGTTCGAGCGGGTGCTTAGCTCAGCCGGTAGAGCGTCGCCCTTACAAGGCGAATGTCGGCGGTTCGATCCCGTCAGCACCCACCAGCCGCGGCTGGCGGGCGCGTCGCCGGGAAGAGGAGTGGTAGTTCAGTTGGTTAGAATACCGGCCTGTCACGCCGGGGGTCGCGGGTTCGAGTCCCGTCCACTCCGCCATATCCCGAAGGGCGAACGCGAGTTCGCCCTTTTTCGTACCGGTGCGGCGCCTCGCCCGGATGACGCGCGGGATCGCGCGCGATCCGCCGGCCGGGACGCCGCGCCGTAGCAGCCGCACCGAGACCAGTCCACCGACCCATGTACGATTTCCTCGACAAGCACAAGCGCGCGGTGCAGGTGGTGCTCGCGATGGTCATGCTGCCGTTCGCCTTCTTCGGCGTCGACTGGTATTTCCGGGGCGGCGCGGCGGACCAGCCGGTCGCCACCGTCGCCGGCGAGAAGATCACCCGCCAGGAGTTCGAGCAGGCGCTGCGCGACCAGGGCGAGCGGCTGCGGCAGACGATGGGCCGCAGCTTCGACCCGGCGATGCTCGACAACCCGGAGGTCCGCTACGCGGTCGTCGAGAACCTCGTGAACCAGCGGCTGCTCGCGGCCGAGGCCTCGCGCGAGCGCTTCCGCGTGCCGGACGCGCAGCTGGCCGAGGTCATCGCGAACCTCCCGGCGTTCCAGGAGGACGGGAAGTTCTCGCCCGAGCGCTACCGGATCCTGCTGCAGGGGCAGAACATGACGCCGGGCATGTTCGAGGAGCGGCTGCGCCGCGACCTCGCGCTCGCGCCGCTGCAGGAGCCGATCACGACCGGCAGCATCGTCTCGGGCGCGTCGGCCGCGCGGTACCTCGCGCTCATCGAGCAGCGCCGCGAGCTCGCCTCCGCGACGATCGACGCGGAGCCGTTCGCGAAGGCCGTCAAGGTCGACGACGCCGAGGTGAAGGCGTTCTACGACCAGAATCCCGGCGCGTTCATGACGCCCGAGCAGGCGCGCTTCGAGTACGTCGTGCTGTCGAGCGACGCGATCGCCGCGAAGATCGCCGTGGATCCCGCGGACGTCCGCAAGCAGTACGAGGCGAACCAGGCGAGCTACACGACGCCCGAGGAGCGTTCCGCCTCGCACATCCTGATCGCGGTGCGGCCCGACGCGAGCGAGGCCGACAAGGCGGCCGCGAAGCAGAAGGCCGAGGCGATCGCCGCGCAGGTGCGGGCGAACCCGGCGAGCTTCGCCGAGGTCGCGAAGGCGCAGTCGCAGGATCCCGGATCCGCGCGGGAGGGCGGCGCGCTCGGCTCGTTCGGGCGCGGCTCGATGGTCAAGCCGTTCGAGGACGCGGTGTTCGCGGCGAAGGCCGGCGACATCGTGGGCCCGGTCCAGACGGACTTCGGCTGGCACGTGATCCGCGTCACCGGCGTGAAGCCCGCGACGCAGCGGCCGCTCGAGGAGGTGAAGGGCCAGATCGAGGCGGAGCTCAAGCGCGCCCGCGCCCAGGAGAAGTTCCTGGCCGCGGCGGACCAGTTCCAGAACCTCGTGTACGAGCAGGCCGACTCGCTCGCCGGCGTCGCGAAGGCGCTCGACCTCGCGGTCCAGACCACGCCCGCGCCGGTCACCCGTGCGCAGGCGCAGCAGATCGGCGGCAACAGCGCCAAGTTCGCGGAGGCGCTCTTCTCGCCCGCGTCGGTGCAGGCCAAGCGCAACACCGAAGCGATCGAGGCGGGCCCGAACACGCTGATCTCCGGCCGCATCCTCGAGTACACGCCGGCGGCGCCCAGGCCGTACGACGACGTGAAGGCGGAGATCCGCCGCCAGCTCGAGCGCAAGGCCGCCACCGCGCAGGCCGAGCGTGTGGGCCGCGAGAAGCTCGCGCTGCTCGAGCAGGGCAAGTCCGACAAGGAAGCCGGCCTCGCGTTCGGCGCACCGGTCGAACTGCAGCGCTCGCAGGCGAGCGCGGCGTTTCCGCCCGACATCCTCGCGAAGGCGTTCCAGGCCGACCCGTCGAAGCTGCCGGCGTACTTCTCCGGCGTCAACCCGCGCGGCGGCTACTCGATCTACCGGCTGACGCGCGTGATCGATCCCCCGGCGCTCGACGAGGCGCGGCTCAAGCTGGCGGGCGAGCGCATGGCCGAGCAGCTCGGCCGCGAGTTCCTCAACGCCTACCTCGCCTCGCTCCGCGCGCGCGCGGACGTGACGATCGACCAGGCGCAGCTCGAGGGCAAGGCCCCGGATCGCGAGGGCGGAGCCGCCCCCGCACCGGCGCGGCAGGCGCCGAGCGGCCGCGGCCGGCCGTTCTAGGGCCTGTTCACGCTACGGGACGCTCGCGCCCTACGGGGCCCGGCCCGCGCAGTACTCGTTCGCGAGCCGCTGCTGCTCGTCGAGCTTGCGGCGGCGCTCGTCGTCGGACACGAGGACGCGCTCGCCTTTCTCGCTGAGCCGGTAGATCGGGACGGAGCCCTGGTACATGCGAACCGCCGCGCGCGCCTGGTCGCAGATCTCGGCGCGCCTGATCGCGTCGGCGCGCCCCTGGTCGACCTTCGTCGCCTGCTCGGCGCGCTCGCGCTGCGCCTTCTTCGCCTCGGCCTCGCGGTTCGCCATCTCGCGCGCCGCGTTCGGGTTGTCGGGCGGCGGCGCGCCGCTGACGATCTCGACCTTGACGTTGCCGGTCGGCGGCTGGTCGGAATAGACGACGCGCCCGTTCGCGTCGGTCCACTTGTAGAGGGTCGCGCCCGCGCTGCCCGCGGCGACCGCGCACGCGATCGCCACCGCGGCGGCCGTCGGCGCGGCGCGGCGCCAAGCGTCCCTGATCGTCCTGTCCATCGGTCCAAGGTACCCGAGCCGGGAGCCCCGCGTCAACGCGGCGGAGGACGTGCGCGGGCGCCCCGCGCGCCGGGGCCGGCCGCGGGAGCGGGGCGAGCCGCGCGGGTATAATCCGTTTTTGCGCACGAGGAGCCCGCATGTCCACGCGTGTCGTCCGCACCGCCCTCACGTTCGACGACGTCCTGCTCATCCCCGCGCACTCCACGGTCGTCCCCCGCGAAGTCTCGCTCCGCACGCGCCTCACCCGAGGCATCGGCCTCAACGTCCCCGTCGTGTCGGCGGCGATGGATACCGTCACCGAGGCGCGCCTCGCGATCGCGATCGCCCAGGAAGGCGGCGTCGGCATCGTCCACAAGAACCTCCCGATCGCCCGGCAGGCCGCCGAGGTCGCCAAGGTCAAGCGCTTCGAGAGCGGCGTGGTCAAGGACCCGATCACGATCCCGCCTTCGATGAAGGTCCGGGACCTCCTGGACCTCATCGTGCGCCACCGGATCTCGGGGCTGCCGGTCGTCGACGGCAAGCGCGTCGTCGGCATCGTCACCAACCGCGACCTGCGCTTCGAGACGCGGCTCGACCAGCCGGTCTCGGCGATCATGACGCCCGGCGACAGGCTCGTCACGGTGCCCGAGGGCACCGACCTCGAGACCGCGAAGGCGCTGATGCACCGTCACCGCCTCGAGCGGGTGCTCGTCGTCTCGCCCGACCGCGAGCTCAAGGGCCTCATCACCGTCAAGGACATCCAGAAGTCGACCGAGCACCCGTACGCGTGCAAGGACGCCCACGGACGGCTGCGCGTCGGCGCCGCGATCGGCGTCGCGTCCGACAACGAGGAGCGCGCCGAGCGTCTCGTCGAGGCGGGCGTCGACGTCATCGTCGTCGACACCGCGCACGGGCACTCGCAGGGTGTGCTCGACCGCGTCGCGTGGGTCAAGAAGCGCTTCCCCGAGGTGCAGGTGATCGGCGGCAACATCGCGACGGCGGCGGGCGCGAAGGCGCTCGTCGACCACGGCGCGGACGGCGTCAAGGTCGGCATCGGCCCCGGGTCGATCTGCACGACGCGCATCGTCGCGGGCGTCGGCGTGCCGCAGATCTCGGCGATCCAGAACGCGCTCGAGGGCGCGGCGGCGGCCGACGTGCCGCTGATCGCGGACGGCGGGATCCGCTACTCGGGCGACGTCGCGAAGGCGATCGCCGCGGGCGCCTCGTGCGTGATGCTCGGGAGCCTGTTCGCCGGCACCGACGAGTCGCCCGGCGAGATCGAGCTCTTCCAGGGCCGCTCGTACAAGAGCTACCGCGGGATGGGGTCGCTCGGCGCGATGCAGCAGGGCAGCTCCGACCGCTACTTCCAGGAGCTCGAGGGCGAGGACCCGATCGCGGCGGCCGAGAAGCTCGTTCCCGAGGGGATCGAGGGGCGGGTTCCCTACAAGGGCGCGCTCGTCAACGTCGTCCACCAGCTGATGGGCGGCCTGCGCGCGGCGATGGGCTACTGCGGCTGCGCGACGATCGACGAGCTGAGGTCGAGAGGCGAGTTCGTGCAGATCACGTCCGCCGGCATGCACGAGTCGCACGTGCACGACGTGCAGATCGTCAAGGAAGCGCCGAACTACCGGGTCGGCTGACCGCGAACACGAAGGGCGGAGATCGGCGATGGGAGATCGGATGGGCGCCTCGACCGAAACGGCGACGACGGGCGAGGGCAGCGGAGCCCCGGTGTCCCGATCTCCGATTCCCGATCCCCGATCGTCTTCCGCGCCAGCGGCGCGGACGCACGATCGCATCCTGATCCTCGACTTCGGCTCGCAGGTCACGCAGCTCATCGCGCGGCGCCTGCGCGAGTCGCACGTCTACTGCGAGATCCACCCGAACGACGTCGACGAGGCGTTCGTGCGCGCCTTCGGCGCGAAGGGCGTGATCCTGTCGGGCAGCCACGCGAGCGTCTACGACGAGGACGCGGGACGCGTGCCGGCGGCGGTCTGGAAGCTGGGCGTTCCGGTGCTCGGCATCTGCTACGGGATGCAGACGATGGCGCACGAGCTGGGCGGCAGGGTCGAGCCCGGGCACGTGCGCGAGTTCGGCTACGCCGAGATGCGCGCGCGCGGCCATTCGGCGCTGTTCCGCGACATCCAGGACCGGGCGAACGCCGAGGGGCACGGCATCCTCGACACCTGGATGAGCCACGGCGACAAGGTGACGGCGATGCCGCCCGGCTTCCGGCTCATCGGCTCGTCGGACGCCTGCGCGATCGCGGCGATGGCCGACGACGCGCGGCGGTTCTACGGCGTGCAGTTCCACCCGGAGGTGACGCACACGAAGCAGGGGAAGGCGATCCTCGCCCGCTTCGCGCACGAGATCTGCGGCTGCGGCACCGACTGGAACATGCACGACTACGTCGGCGAAGCGGTCGCGTCCGTGCGCGCCAAGGTCGGCGCCGACGAGGTGATCCTCGGGCTCTCCGGCGGCGTCGACTCGTCGGTCGCGGCGGCGCTGATCCACCGCGCGATCGGCGATGCGCTCACCTGCGTGTTCGTCGACCACGGCCTCCTGCGCCAGAACGAGGCGGCGCAGGTGATGGACACGTTCGCGCGGAACCTCGGCGTGCGCGTGATCCACGTGGACGCCTCCGACGAGTTCCTCGCGGCGCTCGCGGGCGTCGACGACCCCGAGGCGAAGCGCCGGATCATCGGCAAGCTGTTCGTCGACGTGTTCCAGCGCGAGGCCGCGAAGCTTCCGCGCGCGAAGTGGCTCGCGCAGGGGACGATCTACCCGGACGTGATCGAGAGCGCCGGCGCGAAGACGAAGAAGGCGCGCACGATCAAGTCGCACCACAACGTCGGCGGGCTGCCCGAGACGCTGCACCTCGCGCTGCTCGAGCCGCTGCGCGAGCTCTTCAAGGACGAAGTGCGAGAGCTGGGCCTCGAGCTGGGGCTTCCGCGCGAGATGGTGTTCCGGCACCCGTTCCCCGGCCCCGGGCTCGGCGTGCGGATCCTGGGCGAGGTCAGGCGCGAGTACGCCGACATGCTGCGCCGGGCCGACGCGATCTTCATCGACGAGCTGCGCGCCGCGCGCGACGCGAACGGCACGTCGTGGTACGACCTGACCGCGCAGGCGTTCGCGGTGTTCCTGCCGATCCGCTCGGTCGGCGTGATGGGCGACGGCCGCACCTACGAGCACGCGGTCGCGCTGCGCGCGGTGCAGACCACCGACTTCATGACCGCGCACTGGGCGCACCTGCCGCACGAGCTGCTCGCGCGGGTCTCGAACCGCATCACCAACGAGGTGCGCGGCATCAACCGCGTCGTCTTCGACGTCTCGTCGAAGCCGCCTGCGACGATCGAGTGGGAATGATTCGGCGTCTTTCAGGGTCTATCGAGGCCTGTCGGAAAGTTCATCTAAGTCGTTGTCCTACATAAGAAATGTCTGTCGAGATCTATCGGCATCTATCGGTGGGATGCCTTTCGATCTGACGGTAAATCTGACGGTAGAAATCTTCGACCGGATGTCTCCAAAGTTTTTACCGTCAGCTCAAAGCGAGCACTGACGGTAAAAAAAGTGGCATGAAATTTATATAAATCAAGCACTTAGTGAAGTTGTAGCGGCCGTTTTGGCGTGACGGTAAAATTCCTCCGAGAGGAGGGACTGCCGATGCTGTCCGATGGCACGCTCAGGGGCATCAAGCCCCAGGCCACCACCTACAAGATCGCCGACCGGGACGGCATGTACGTGACCGTCTCCCCCAGGGGCACGATCACCTTTCGTCTCGACTACCGGCTCAACGGCCGGCGTGAAACGCTCACGATCGGTCGCTACGGGTCGAAGGACGGGATCTCGCTGCTGATGGCGCGCGAGCGCTGCGTGGAAGCGCGCAAGGCGATCGCCGAAGGCCGGTCTCCGTCCCAAGAGAAGCAGCGCGAGAAGCGCAGGGCGGCCGAGGCCAAGACCTTCGAAGAGTTCACGAAGCGCTGGCTGGAAGAAGCCAGGATGGCCGAGAGCACGAAGTCGATGCGCAAGAGCATCATCGACCGGGACATCCTGCCTGTGTTCCGCAATCGGCTGATGGCCGAGATCGGGCCGGAAGACCTGCGCAACCTGTGCGCCAAGGTCAAGGCGCGCGGCGCGCCGGCCACCGCCGTGCACGTGCGCGACATCGTCAAGCAGGTCTTCGGCTTCGCAGCCCTGCACGGCGAGAAGGCGCCGAACCCGGCGGACGAAGTCGGCCCCTCGTCGATCGCCACCTTCGTGGCCAAGGACCGCGCGCGGTCGCCGTCCGAGATTCGCGTTATGCACCGCGTGCTGGACGCCACGGCGACC